>NZ_JARKMZ010000028.1 GCF_029360775.1 Daejeonella sp. H1SJ63
TCAAAACTACTTACTGCAATCTTCTTTATGGCCTTTTTTATGCTTTTTCCCTTAACTTAATGACATTGCCTGAAGGGGTCACATGTTTATAGAAGAATTCATTTTAGTCTTTCCCCAAGCCCGAATGGGGGAAGTATGTGGGAATAAATACAGTGCCCACAAGTTTATTTTTAGTGCCGCTATGTCAGCCTAAACCTTTGTTTGCAAACCCCTGATCAGTCCGCGCACCTGCTTTTCGAGCAAGCCAAAGATCAGTCCCCCCAGGATAAACAGAGAGGCTACAAACTTCCACATCGGGAATGGTTCACCTAAATAGATCGCTGAACTGACAAATCCTACCACCGGAACCAATAAGGTAAATGGAACGACAACCGATGTGGAATAAGACTTCATCAGAAAACTCCAGGCACCATATCCAACATGAGTTGACATGTAAACAATATAAAGGACAGCTCCTACGGCGGTCCATGACATATTGTTCAGAGAATTCATGATGACAGCCGGTCCTTCAAAAAACAAGGAAACCGCAACCATAACCGGAAATGCAAACAGATTTCCCCAAACTACAAGAGCCAGGGGCGACTCAGCATGGATCTTCTTTGTGAATATATTCCCTCCAGACCAGGATAGGGCAGCAAGCAACATCAGAATCAGACCCAGAAAGGTACTGTCGCCTTCAACATGAAATGCAACAATTCCAATTCCAATGAAAGAAATCAATGAGCCGGCGATTTTAAAAGGGCTCGGCCGGTCATGAAAAAATAAGAAAGCCAGACCCATGGAGAAGAAGACCTGAATCTGGAGAACGAGCGAGGCAAGTCCGGGAGATATTCCGAGATGAATTCCCGTGAAGATCAGTCCGAATTGCATGGCGAAGTTAAGCACGCCATAATATACAACCAGCTTTAAGGGAGCTTTAGGCCTGGGTAAAAAGAAAACCCAGGGCAGGGCTGAAAGACCAAAGCGAAGAGCACTTAACAGAAATGGTGGGAAAGTCCTGAGACCGATAAATACCGCAACAAAATTAACGCCCCAGATGATCACGATAGAAAGCAGAAGAAGAAAATGCTTAGGAGTTAAGCTTGTGGTATTTCCCATTTTTATAATAAAAAAATAGCAACCCTCTCAGGTTACTCAGTGCGCCCACCTGTTTTCCCTCCTGACGTCGGGAAAGCTTCTCGCTAAGGTGCGCATAAAAAAAAGCAACTCATTGAGTTGCTTTTTGTGCGCCCACCTGGGCTCGAACCAGGGACCAAAAGATTATGAGTCTTCTACTCTAACCAACTGAGCTATGGGCGCTCATTCCACCAAAAGGCAGCATGATTTGAGGTTGCAATTTTACGGAAATGCTTTGGGATTCTAAAATAGAATTTAGGAATTATTCGAATTTGATCACTAATCGCAATATATAAGGGATTTAATCAGTAGAATTCTGGATACAGCTTTAAAATTTACTGCGATTCATGCTGCCTTCACTATCATCAGTTTTACCTGTAAACATCCTTACAGTTTCAATTAGCGAGACAAAAAGTGAGACAAAAGTGAGACAATATGAAATAAAAATAAGCTCTAATGAGAGCTTAAATCAACGAAGCTTTATATCAATTACTATCGACGGAAAGAGACACAAAGTGCAGATTGAGACGTTACAAAGACTATAAATCCCTCAGATCCTGTAACTTCATACCATGACGAATAATGAGATATCCAAGCTTCAAGCTCTTCTTAAAATAACCTTCGACAGTGAGAGCACAACCAATATACAATATGGGGAAGTTGTACTGCAGAAGGTTAATGTCCTTTTAGAATTAATCGATTCTCTAGCAACTGAATCTGTTAAAATTGCAGGCTGGAAGACATGGTCTGAACCAATTGTCTTTAAGTTTTGCTACCATACTTGTTCGTTAATCCATCTTTTTAACGGCACAGAACTACCTGTTAAATTTGAAGGAGCATTTCTTAAAGTGCTTGATGAGCCAAGCATAATAATTATACTACGAACAATCCTTGAGAATTATCTAACCTTCCACTACTTATACATAGATAATATATCCGATGAGGAGAAGGTGTTTCGGCTATTGGTTTATCGTTATTCAGGTCTAAAACAAAGATCGGAATTCGATATAATAAATACATCTAAAGCTAAGGAGAAGCAAATAAAGGAAGGCGAGCAAGTCCAAGACCTTAAGGATCAGATAACTCAATCGAACCTATTTAAATCCTATTCTAGTAAACAGAGAACCGAGATACTAGACGGGAAGAAGGCTAGGCTCTTTAATTCATGGGCTGCACTAATTAAGAAGAGCAATCTTAATACTCATTTCTTTAAAAACCTATACGGATATAAATCTAATTACTCTCATAGTGAGTTCATCAGCATAATGCAAATTAAAGATGGTGGCTACCGCCACTCAGACGCTAACACTAGAAGTCACCACCTTTTAATGATTGTTCAACTATTGGTTTGCAAAACTATAATCGAATTAAAGGCATTCTTCCCAACTATGGAAAGTAAATACTCATCGTTTGAACAAACAATGCAAACTGAAATCGAATATTTACATAGCCTTAGCATAAACGACGGCTTCTAATCATCCCAAATCCATCCCTTCCTCTCTTTGCTGCTTACAGGGAGAAAGTGATGGTTTGGTCTTCAGTTTTAAGGGAAGTCAGTGGTAGTGCTCTCTTTATGGGTTCGTGCGGACCAGTCGTACTATTAAGAGCCAGTGGAAGCTTTGAATGTCAGACTCAGGAAGATACGCACTCCGCAACGACTAAGCTCGCATCAAGAACGCCAGATATTCCCATCGCACAGATCTTGGTTTAATCAACCAGGATCCAACCTTATAGAATATCTGTCATGCTTAATGCTTTGAGCAAGCGGGTTGCTACGTAGAAGCTCACTTATATTTCCTCCCTTCCATAGCCCTGGCAGAAATATAACCGCTTCTCACCAGTAGGCGAACCTGCGGCCTCACTCGGCATCGGTCTGTCACAATTATTGAGTTTCCAACCCACAAATCCATTAAATCAACAATTCCGCCAAACCTCGTGTTTTCTGAAGGGAAAACATATCACCGGCTCACTCTGCGAGTTTTACGCCCGTGACCTCATTCGATTCGCAAAGGCGGTTCGCACATCGTTATAGCTTCATTATTCTCATCAATATGCGACATATTATGAATTTTGTCTCAATAATTAATATTTATACATTTACTAACAATGAAGGAGAAGTTAACCGTAGCAAAACCCTTTCTTAGGTGGGCTGGTGGCAAAAGCTGGTTGACCAAGCATATTGCAAATTTTTTACCGTCTAAGGGTTTTGTGAAGTATCACGAACCTTTCGTGGGTGGAGGTTCAATTTATTTTCATCTTCACCCTAATAAAGCTATAATATCGGATCTGAACGAGGAGCTAATCGGAACTTACCTTCAAGTTCAAAACAATATTGACCAAGTAATTAAGGAGTTAAGGCAATACGAAAACACGGAAGAATGCTATTATCAGCTCAGAAATACTCAGGTACAAAGTGAAGTTGAGAAAGCGGCTCGTTTTATTTTTCTCAATCAAACTTCATTTAATGGCATCTATCGGGTAAACCTCAAAGGTGAATACAATGTCCCTTACGGTTACCGTAACAAAGATTTCTTAGACGAAGCGAACTTAACTGCTGCAAGCCTTGTACTGCAAGGCCGTAAAATTGTCCACAACGACTTCCACAGTAGTTTAAAAGCTGTCGGGAAGGGAGACTTGGTTTTTATTGACCCACCTTATACAGTAACTCATAACAACAACGGATTCATTAAATATAATAAAAAGTTATTCGATTTAGAGTCGCAAATAAGGCTATCAGAATATATCGACGAAATAAAGGATAGAGGTGCATACTACATACTAACCAACGCTGATCACCATGAAATAGAAAGAATATTTCATAAGGAAGGTGATCAGATCTTTAGAATGAACCGAGCTAGTCTCATCGGAGGCAAGAATGCAATTAGAGGTCAATACAGTGAATTGATTATAACAAATTCAACATTATGAGCTTTTTACCCCAATACGAAATAGACCAATTCAAAAGTAAGTTAGTAAGTGACTTATCAGTTTTGGGGAAAATCTACAAGGCAAAAAAGAGCACTCATTACACATTAAGTGTAGATCATTCAAGGGTAGATGATATGATGGCTGATGGCTGGGAGATTGTAGTAGAGCGAAAGAAAATGGCTACGAAAACCAAAGTAAGGAAGCCGAAGTCACACTCTACACAGTTTGAAGATGATATATGGTGTCAGTTATATGAATTGGGTTATAGGCACTTGAATTATGATGAACAATGCACGATACCTTACGCAGAAGGTGCTCATAATAAACAGCAAGTCGATGTCGTTGCGATCGACAATGAAACTGTTTTATTAATTGAATGCAAGTCTAGTCAGTCATTGCAAAAGGCACCTTCGTTCAAAGAGGTTCTTGAATCTTTGCCTATCAAACTCGATGGATTTCGAAAGACCATTGAGCAAGCATTTGGTCGCGGTCGTAAAGTGAAATATATTTTTGCCACAAGGAATCTACGGATAGATCCAACTGACGTAGACTACCTTAGATTGAGAGTTTCCGGATCGTTTTATTATGGAGATAATACCTTTACCTATATCAATAGCCTCCTGAAAGCTTACAAGGGAGTTGCTACATATCAATTTTTGGGTTTATTATTCAAAAATGAACTCATAAATCAAGACAGGATAGAAATCCCTGCTGTAGAGGGAGATATGGGGGACAGAAAATATTACATGTTTTCAATTGAGCCTAAATTATTACTCAAGATGAGCTTCATCATGCATCGAACTCGTGCTAATGTAGAGGAGCTACCAACATATCAAAGATTATTAGTTTCAAAGCGACTTGGCGGCATAACCAAATTTATTGATGAGGGCGGGTATTTCCCTAACTCATTAATTTTAAATTTCAGTCAACAGAAACATGATATACAATTTGAACCCTCGTCTAAACTATCGCATTCCTCCTCAAGATTTGGGACTTTGAAAATACCAAATGCCTACGCAATAGCTTATATCATCGATGGACAACACCGACTATATGGCTACGCAAATTCTCGATATAAAGATACTGATACGATACCAGTTGTGGCTTTTAACAAGTTACCCGCAGAAGAGCAGTTAAAGACTTTCATGGATATTAATCAGAATCAAAAAGCTGTTAGCCCTAGCCTAAAACACGACTTAGAAGAAGATCTCTACTGGTTGTCACCTAAAGCAGAATTGAGGATGAAGGCATTGAGATCTTCAATAGTAAAGGGATTATCTAATACACAGGATAGCCCATTATTTAACAAAATTACAATTGGTGAGGATGGTTCAGTTCTTTCTATGAAAGCCTTCATAACAGCCATAAGCCAATCAGGTTTAATCCCTTATGCAAGGGGTAATAAATATTCAAATGGAACGAACGCAGGGCTCCTTTATAATATCGCCAATCAGAACCACGAAGTAGAAATGAAGAGGGCTAGAAAAAATGTGGTTCGCTTTTTATTACAATGTTACGAATACGTAGCTGACCATTATCCCGCGATCTTTGAACGACCACAATACTTTATAGTCTCAGTAAGAGGAACTTTTGCTTTCGTCAGATTAATAGGGCTAATCAATACTTATATCTCAGAAATCAATAATTTCAGTCCTGATACACAGAGCAATGATCGTTTTGAAGCGATTAAACCATTCTTGCATTCACTACTTGAAGGTTTGAATAATATCACACCTGAAGAGGAGAGAAAACAACTATCCATATTTGGAACTGGTGCAGAATCTCAATGGTTAAGCTTTTTTCAATCCTTAGTAAATATCAGGCATCCAGAATACAATCCTCCTGAACTTATCTCCTGGAGAGAGAAAAATGACGTTCAACTTCAGGATGAAGGACGAAAATACATTATCGCTGTTGAGAAGTATATTAAGAAAGCAGTTATCGATAAGCTGAAGTTACTGTTCAAGGATAATTGGACTTTGGAAATAAATGACATATATCAAGCTTGCATGAAGCGGGCTGGCGATGAGAATACAAAGAACTACAAAGAGCAATTATCAAAATCAAACGTTGAGTGGACAGAGATGTTTACTATCGTAGACTATAAGAAAATACTAGAATCATACTGGACTAAAGTTCCTGAAGATGAGTCTGATAGACTAGGGTTTAAGACTTTTGAAAAAGAATTCACGATTGATGTCGGACACGGCGTACATGGTCCGAAACAACAACTTAAATGGATAACAATATTCAATTCACATAGAAATATACTTGCACACGAGGGTTCAAAGGAGACCGGTTTGAATAAAGAAGAGGTTATGTTTCTAAGAAAGATATATGACTACTTTTTTAGTACAGCAAGTGTGCAACAAGTTTCCTAACCACCATTCATCATACACAACTACTAATCGCATTATGTCAAAAGTTACCGGAGAATACCCAGATGGCTACAGTCAAATAATTAAGAATGATTTCTACCTTGATGCCGATCAAGCCATGAATCCTTTTACATGGGAACCGCCAATTCATTGGAACGGGATAGTGGGGGGTCTGCAAGTAAAATTTACGCAGATTCACAGTTCAGGATCTAGCAAACATGATTTTGATTGGAGTGATTTCCCAGAGGATTTAGTCATTGCTATACCTTATATCGTTGATGCGATTAATAAGGCAATGAAAGTTATGGATTAGTATTCAGTAAATCGTTCCCTGATAAATAAATGCCCAGTTCAATTGAAATCTCAGCCCTGCTAACACTAGCATATGATATTTTAGCAGATTTCTCTGGCAGGAAAGCTGCTAACAAACAGAGTATAGCCAAAGCACATGGATTGATAAATCACGCTTTTATCCAAACTTACAATTACTTAAAGAATGAAAAAGGGGAATATCTACCGAGCATAACTTTAGCTGAAGCCTGGAATGAAGCTGCAACTGCGACACTGGTTGTTGATGCCGGACTAGGTGATATTCTTTATCATAAATCAAGGTTTTGGCTAAATCCTGAATTATACATTAACCTAGCTAGGGGATCTGAAATTATTAAATTAAATGAAGTTGTTGATGAAATGGAACGATTACGGATGAAAATTAAATAATCTGACTATAGTGTTAGACAACCACAAAGGAGCAATAATACGCTTATTTATTTGGCCACGACCACAAAGACTTCAACTACTTTATTATTAATAATCTCCACAAATTTATCTTTCAATCTCCACACATTAAAAGGAGCTTGGCATAAACCCACTATGCCACGCACAAGTCCATTTATTCCACTCCTCCTTTATTTAGTGGAGATAGAAAGCTGATTGAGTTCCATATAAATAAAAAAATATGGAAACTAAACAAAATTTAAAGGTAGCTGAGGTAAAATTAACCTACAAGACATCAGTAAAGGCATCTGACAGACCGCAGATTAACTCATCGGTTGAAGTTTATACCGTTTTGAAAGAGAACTGGAACTTTGAAATTATTGAGTTCATTGAGGAATTTAAGATTATACTGCTTAACAGGGCTAACAGGGTTTTAGGGATTGTACCTATCTCTGTAGGTGGTACAGCAGGGACGATAGCTGATCCAAAGGTGATATTTGTTTCAGCACTTAAATGCAATGCATCATCAGTGATTTTGGTCCATAATCATCCCAGTGGTAACCTTAAACCTAGCCAGGCAGATATAGAGCTTACAAGAAAATTAAAAGCAGCAGGACAGTTTTTAGATCTACCAGTACTAGATCATATAATCCTGACAAGAGATGCATACTTTAGTTTTGCAGATGAAGGATTAATCTAAAGGAATTGTAAATTAGAATTTAAACAGAAAGGAGGTTTTTTTAAGAGACAAACGCGAGACAAAAAACCAAATTCTTGGTTAAATCAGGGAATTTGGAACAGAGATTATAAATTAATTATTTAACAGGTCTCAATTGAAAACATAAGGAAAATAGGCATTTAAGCGACAATAACGTCAAATTGATGATAGAATTGAATGGTCTGAAAAACGGTGAGAATTACGAAAATTGCTTTATGAGTCTTCTACTCTAACCAACTGAGCTATGGGCGCAGGACTCGTCCGCCGTAGCTTTAACTAAGACGACTCGTGTATTTCTCACCTGTATTAAACTCTGGTGGTTAAACGAGGTTGCAAATCTATATAAATGCATTGGAATTCAAAAATAGAATTCAGAAAACTATTTTTTATGCATTTCTCATCCTGAAATAACTATCTACTTGAATAAACAATTCCTGAATATAAATTGATTTGTAGAACTAAGGATCTGAGATTAATCCAGTACCTGAGCCTCAGATTCTTCAAATTCGCCTTGATCAACTGATACAAATGGCTGGTTTGGGATCTTTATACAGAATTTACTGCCTTTATTCAGTTCGCTTTCTACCCGGATGGTACCGCCGTTTTTCTCAACGAAATCTTTGCATAATAACAGGCCCAGTCCGGTGCCCTGCTCATTCTCAGTACCCGGGGTAGTAAAGGTTTCCTGCTCAAATAGCTTCTTCTGGTTTGCTTCTGATATTCCAACCCCGGTATCTCTGCAGCAGATCACTGAATATTCACCTTCAGTTCCTGAGCTCAGAATGATACTTCCGCCACGTTTCGAAAACTTAGCCGCATTCGAGATCAGGTTTCTCATTACCAGCTGAATCATATCCTTGTCGGCATAAACGATGCAGCTCTCGTCAATATTATTCTCAACCTTCAGCATTTTCTCTGCAATAGCATTCTCAAAAAGATGAAGTATGTTATCGCAGACTTCCTTTAAATTGAAATGTACCGGGTTGATCATCTCTCCCTGAAGCTGACTCCTCGACCAGAACAGAAGATTTTCTAGTAGTCCGGTGGTGTATCCGATATTACGTGACAGAACAGGAATAAAGGCATGAAACTCCTCATCAGAGATTGCGCCTTCATTCAGTAGTTTAATGATATCATTCAGGTTGATTAGTGGTCCGCGCAGATCATGAGAAATGATGGAGAATAGACGATCTTTTAGTTTATTGGTTGCCTGTAGCTGTTCAGACTGAGTTCTGATTTTGTTTTCGATATAAACCTGATCTGTAATATCTCTAACCAGCAAAATTAAGCCGCTGTAAATAAGTGTATCCTCAAATAGGGGACTCAGATTCACTTCAAGGAAAACAGGTTTTCCGTTTTTTTGAATTTCGATCTTGATCCGTCCGGGTTTCTTTTTCTGAATGAATTCCAGAAGCTCTGATTGCCCCTCAAAGATGCTGTCAATATTTCTGCCGATCATACTTTCACCCCTCAATGAAAATATTTTTCTGGATTCCCTG
Source organism: Daejeonella sp. H1SJ63 (assembly GCF_029360775.1). GTDB lineage: Bacteria > Bacteroidota > Bacteroidia > Sphingobacteriales > Sphingobacteriaceae > Daejeonella. Next base: position 9,357 of record NZ_JARKMZ010000028.1, read on the forward strand.
TTCAGGTCGATGATTCGTCCCATGCTATCAGCTACGATCAATCCCTGGTTCATGGCATCAATTACCTTATCCCGGGCAACCGGAATAATGTCCATCAGTTTAAATTTAACTAATCCGACGCTGATAGCAAGTGCTGTAATTATAAATGCAAATGGCGTACTGTCAACATGCCCCATTGGTCTGAATCCCATCAGGTATGCAATATTTGCAATCCAGGGAATAAAGGCGGCAATCATGACTGATAAATGCTGTTTTTTGAAAACAGGGTCTGATCTTCTGAACTTATCGATCAGCAGATATACCCCCCATGCCAGGAGCAAATAAAAATATACGGTATGCACCACGTACCATGGACCGGTTTGTATACTTAACAGGGGGAAGTCGCCTGAGCGATCAACAGAAACACTTTTATAATGAAGGTGATGCAAATTGTTTGTCCAGACCAGAAGCAGGGTAATTACCGGAACCTTCATCAGAAGGATGAAATTGGTGGTCGAAAGCCATTTGTCTCTTCCAGTATATCTGGAGATAAACAGAAGCCAGAACGCCGGAATAAATGAGATGCCAAGGTATTCAATATTGATCCAGAATAACATCTCATCCAGAGTGGAACTTGAGAGTTCAAATCCATAACTTAGCGCCCAAATGGCAATGCCAAGCATCATAAATCCAAACCAGCGAACCACAATTTCATATCTGCGAAAGATCCAGTAACACATATAAAATGTGATCAAGCCACAGAGAATCAGAATGATGGAGTAGATGTTCGGATTAAAGGTCATTCAATAATATGTCTGATGAGGTCAGAATTGTTTTTACACTAAAGATATGAATAAGATTAGCAATATAATTTTTGATTATGGCAATGTGATATTCACAATAGATTTTAAGCGTGCACAGCAAAGTTTTACCGATCTGGGTATTAAAGATGTTGAGCATTTTTTTTCTCATGCAGGGCATGCCCCGATTTTCGATCAGTTTGAACGGGGCTTAATTTCAGCTGAAGAATTCAGGGAGGGCATCCGGAAAATCATCGGAAATCCTGAACTGACAGACGATCAGATTGATAATGCATGGAATTCTCTGTTGATCGGAGTACCTGAGCCTAATCATGATTTACTGCTCAAAGTCAAAGACCAATACCGTACTTTTCTGCTGAGTAATAATAATGAGATTCATTACAACTGGATCATCGATTATTTGAGAAGGGAGCACCATCTCGACTCAAATGCGATCTTTTTTGAAAAGGATTATTACTCTCATCTCATGAAAATGCGCAAGCCCAATCCTGAGATTTTTGAATATGTTTTAAAGGAACATCAGCTTGATCCGGCAGAAACTTTGTTCATTGATGACAGTCCCCAGCATTTAAAGACAGCAGCAAATCTGGGTCTGCATACACATTTGCTTACAAAGGATGAAAGCCTGGAAAATTTTCTATACTCTTCAGGAATACTCAAAAAATAAAATCCGGATTACACTGATTATATGGTCTGCTATCAGATTTACTGCTGTTCAGGGAACTGCTTAACGGCAAGGGAAAATTTAGAAATTAATCCAGTTTACGACGTTTTTTTTCAGCATTGATCAGGCGTAATTCCCTGCTCATTTGTCCGGCAACCGATGTGTTTTCCTCAGCTCTTCTGAACAGATAGGGCATCACCGCTTTTACTGGTCCGTACGGGACATATTTTGCCACATTATAGCCAGAAGCAGCGAGGTTAAAACTTAAATTATCACTCATGCCAAGAAGCTGTGAGAAGAACACATGTCCGTGATTGTGAGGAATACCGTCTTTGTCCAGAAGTTCTGCCAATAAGCGACAACTATTTTCATTATGCGTACCGGCAATAAATGAAATATTCGCAATATTATCCAGACAGAATTTCAAAGCGTCATTATAATCTCTGTCGGTCGATTCCTTGTCTTTATTTATTGGTGAGGGATAATTTAATTCTTCAGCCCGTTTACGTTCCTTTTCCATGTATGCCCCACGTACGAGCTTGGCTCCAAGGAAAAAGCCTTCTTTTTTTGCAATTTTATGATCAGCTTTCAGTGAATCCAGTTTATCATTTCTATATAACTGATAGGTATTGAATACAATAGCATTTTCCTGATTGTATCTGCGCATCATTTCCAAAGCGAGAGAATCAATCGTATCCTGTATCCAGCTTTCTTCAGCATCGATCATCACCCTGACGTTCAGGTCATATGCATATCCGCAAATCCGGTCGATCCTGCTTTTGATCCGCTCAAACTCTGCGTTCTTGCCTGTGTCCAGAGCTTGTTTGGTATCTGTTTTCTCCAGCAAAGCAAATCTTGCCAGTCCGGTACTTTTAAACACGGTAAATGGAATCCGTTCATCTCCATCTGCACGCTTAATTGTTTTCATGATCTCCTCACAGGTGGCATCAAAAATTTCTTCATCTTCTTCGCCTTCCACAGAATAGTCCAGGATCGACCCAACACCGCCTGCATCAAGCTGATTTACCGTTTTTTCACAATCCTGAATGCTCTCTCCGCCGCAAAAATGACGAAAAATGGTCGATTGGATCAGTGATTGGATGGGTAAACCGATCTTAAGGGCGAAAATGGTTATTGGAGGACCTATCTTCGTAAGGAAATTGACGTTGATCATCCTGAACAGCCAGTATGCACGATTCAGATCTGCATTCGTTTTACCACGAAAAGCAATCTCAGTGTCGTCAAAAGAAAGATTTTGGTTCATAGCCGGGAGGCTTTTTATAATTGGTTATGGCTACAAAGTTAGAAATAATGAGAGATTAAGATGCCATTAAAAAAATTGTAAATTTGTACTATGCTTGATTTTACATTAGAAGGAGAATTCATACCTCTGATTCAGTTGCTGAAAGCCACAAACATTGTTCAAAGTGGTGGCGAAGCGCAAATGCTGGTATCAGATGGAGAAGTAAAATATAATGGAGAAATTGATTACCGTAAACGTCTGAAAGTAAGACGTGGGGATATCGTTGAGTGCAGGGGCCAAAAAATAAAAGTTAAATGAAACCTATTAAAAGTATAAGTTATTCGGTTTTTTTCGGGGACAGCCTTCAGGAATTACGAAATTTTTTAAATGAAAAGAACTACAGTAAGGTATTTGTTCTTGTAGACAGTAATACAGAGATTCATTGCCTGCCAATTCTTCAGAATGCCCTTGGCGACATTGAATTTGACCTTATAGAAGTAAGTCCCGGAGAGGAAAATAAGAATATAGATTTCTGTATCGGTATCTGGAGAATGCTTCTTGATTTCGGAGCAGACCGCAACAGTATCATGATCAATCTGGGAGGAGGGGTGATTACCGATATGGGGGGCTTTGCCGCTTCAACCTTTAAGCGGGGTATTGATTTTGTGCAGGTTCCAACTACCCTGCTTTCGCAGGTGGATGCTTCTGTTGGTGGTAAGACTGGTATTGATATGGAAAATGTCAAAAACATCATCGGTACTTTTACTCAGCCTAAAGCAGTGTTCATTTACAGCGGGTTTTTAAAAACACTGAGTGAAAGGGAACTGCGTTCAGGATATGCCGAAGTAATTAAGCATGGAATGATCTATGACCGAAACCTTTTCAATATGCTCAGGGATATAACACCGGCAGATTTGAATGATCAGATCATACACCGTTCGGTTGAAATTAAGAATGAAGTGGTTATTGAAGATCCGCTGGAGAAGGGACTGCGTAAAATATTGAATTTCGGGCATACCATAGGCCATGCGGTTGAAAGCTGGTCGCTCAGGCATGATAAGATGCCTCTTCTTCATGGGGAGGCTATTGCCATCGGGTTTATTTGTGAAGCATGGCTGTCTGTCAGGAAAAACGGACTGAAACCATCAGAACTGGATGAAATCGTAAAAGCATTGAAGAATATTTATCCTTTCTATAAACTCAACAAAGCCAGTTATACGGATCTGCTTGAGATTATGAAAAATGATAAGAAGAACAATGCCGGAAAGATCAGTTTTTCATTGTTAAGTGAAATTGGAAAATGCGGCTATGATATTTTCTGTACCGGGGATGAAATTTTTGAAAGCCTTGATTATTACCTGACTGTTTGAGATTTTTATCATCTTTAAAATACAATCCCGTGCTTTAAAAAACTGAGCCTGGATATTTTTTGATTGCTATTGCTTTTCATTTTAAACTGATTCTGATGCAGAGCAGTTTCAGTTTTAAAATAAAGCCAGGAACCGTAGAAATAATTGTGATTGATTAAAAAAATGGTCACCAGGCTCTTAGCATTCCAACAATACCTACCATGATCCAGAACAGATTTAATACGGTATAGGCTCTGTCTTTTTTTAAAATTGCACACCAGGATAGCAGTGCGGCATCGGCAGTATTAAATATCCAGACAAATAGAAAAGGGCTTTCAGGTCCAAGCCAGCTGACCAGTGTAAAGCTTATAATGCGCATGATTACACCGATCATTTCAAACGTTTTGATATGTCGTAATATGAAATGATTCATTCTGCAATAATGGGAAGTATTTACCGGATTCAGCACTCTGTTCAGATAAATTTTAGTCTGAATAGTTCAGATAAGCTATTCATTGCACTCCATTGATAAAAGCAGGGAGTTTTATTTTAAAGTAAAGGAGCTTGTTATTGCAATGCACGAATTTCTGGAGAGGGAATGAACCCCAACGATGGTTCTGGTATGTTTTCCGGTATCACCTAATACCTGATTGAAAAGATCGGATGCTCCGTTTGCCACTGCGGGGCCTTCGTTCCAGTTTTCAGCATTCTGAAAATAAATATCCAGATGATTAAGTCCCTCAATCTTTTCAAAGCCGATATGTTTCTGGATCTGACCAATAATATTCAGGGCACATATTCCCGCAGCCTCATAGCCCTGAGCAGTACTGATATCCACTCCTAAACGACCAGAATGCTGTAACTGTCCGTTTTTAATTGGGAACTGAATGGCAACCCAGACAATTTTACCACGGATATTAACAGCCTGATATGAACCGCCGGGTTTTGGTAAATTGTCGTAATCGATGTTCAGTGCATTGATATTGTTCAGGATATTCATTTGTAGATCAGATTGTAAGGGGTCTTCGCTTATCTGTTTTAAGAAAGTCAGAAAAGCTTACAGCTTTTCTGCTGCGGTAATATTTGTTTTAAACTCAGGATTGTCAAATACATTTTTGGAGAATTTATAACGGCTGTAGCTGTCTATATCAATAAAGCCCTTTTTCTCAATGTAATCTCCGCTGACGATTACCTGATCACCTGTTTTTAATGTTTTGATGGTTTTTGATAATGCTGCATCAATCACCGAGCTGCTCAAAACAATTGCTTTTTCTGCACTTTGATTATCCGGGTCTATAGTCATGCCTAATTTCACATCTGTGGAAGCCGGGTTTTGTGAATTTTGCTTAATCTCGAGAACTTTTGCCTGCCACTTGTTGAATTTTAGGCTCAGGGTATCTTTTACATAGACTTTTACATCAATAACGCCCTGATCAAGAATTTTTCCCCGCAAAGTTTTATCCTCTCCGGCTGCATTTACCCTGTCTCTTAGCTCTTTCACATATTTTACAAAATTCATCTGATCTGCCGGACGTTTATCTTCAACAGTTTTTTGTCCGCAGGATGAAAAGCCCAGCATGATTAATGCAATGATCAAATTCTTCATAGATTTTTTAACTGATTTTAATCTGAAAATATGAATTCAAAATAAGTTAAATAAATAGTTTTTATTCAGCAGGCTTTAATAATACTTTACTCACACTCGCTTTTTCAATTTTTCCCTTTGAATAATAGATCGGGAAATACTGATCCTTAGCCCATGGTTCAAAAAGATTACGATAGAAAGGGCTATCAGGATTGCCTGATTGTCCCGGTCCGTTGGTAGCCAGCGCTGCATCCCAGTCGCCGGTATTGACAATCATCCTGAATGAGGCTCCGGTACTTTGGCGAAGGTTTCCACCGGTTGATCCCGGTGTATCACCGTATCCGCCTCTTGCCAGAGGACCGAGGTCGAGCTTTGCTTTGATACTGTCTCTGACCAGTGATCCGAGAGGATGCGACATATAAGTATGTTTGTACTTCTCCTGACCGTATTGCCATTTGTTCATGTCTGGTCCCAGTTTGTTTTCCAGGTCTTTAATGCCTTCAATAAACGCTTCGGTAATGAAACGGTCACGCCCTGATTTAGGATCCTGACCAAATTTACTGTCGGGGTGCATAATCCAATCGACCAGTTTGCTGGTCTGAAGACTGATCAGATCCTGAACAGATTCAGGAACAAATTGTTGTTTCCCCATTTCCTTGATCCTGCTTTCCCAGGCTACATAAATAGCCGCTTCTACAGAGTTTGGATTAAGTTTAAAATCCCAGTTTTTGAGTTTGTTTCGGGCTTCGGCAGTCTTGCCTTCAAGCTTTAATCCGGCAAGCAGCGGACTTATTGTTCTTGCCGGTATGGAGAGATAATCTACCTGAAGAGACTGCATATCATTCATCGTCAGTTTTTTCCCTGCTCCAAGTACTTCATTGATGCGGTTGCCACGGTAAGGATCAGCCCAGACATGTCCGATGGCATCCCAGTGCGTATATTCAGGAGGAGTGACATTCTGGTTTGCGGTGGCCCAGAAGCCTTTTTCAGGATTGTAGGTGTTCGGTCTTTCTTTGATCGGTAAATAGCCATCCCATTCGAAACGACCATCACCCGGAACAGGTACCAGGCCGCTTGATTTTTTCCGTACAGGAGAAATACCAACAACCTGCCAGCCGATATTACCCTTTTTATCTGCCCAGACCATGTTCAAACTTGGAATATGGCTGTATGAACAGGCATCGCGGAATTCTTCCCAGTTCTTAGCCTGATCCATACGGAGAGAGGCGAGGTAGGGAGCTCCTCCCGGTTCGAGCCAGCCGCAGCGGATAGCATAGGCTTTTTTATGGGCAGAATCAACATAAGTTACCGGACCATGCACCGTATACAAAAGATCGGTTTTTACATCGGACTTGCCTTTTACTCTAATTGATTCAGTAATTACTTTCATATCTTTCCACTCACCTTTGTATTTGTACTGACGAAGGTTTGAAGGGTTCAGATCATAAACGTACATATCCTCACTGTCGGTGCCGAAAATAGTTAGTCCCCATGCACCATACTCATTATGTCCGATAGAAATACCCGGAATCTCAGGTTCACCACCTCCGATCACATTCCATCCCGGAGCAGAAAGATGAGCCATATAGCGTAGTGATGGAACAGAAATGGTTCGGTGCGGATCATTTGCCATATATGCATTCCCGTCTGCCATCAGTTTGCCTTTAACTACCCAGTTATTGCTTCCGATGGATTTTGGATCTTCCCTGCTTTCATTTGCCGACTGAATATCAATCCGTGCAGACAGTTTTGGATCAGAACGGTATTCAGGTAAAATATCTTCAGGTTCGAAACGTAAAGTTGCCCTGAAAGCATCGTAAAGTTCAAGGATGTTGTCAAACAGCAGATTCTTATTGATTGCAGGATCCAGATCTATATTTGGATCTTTGGGATGATAGGAGGCAAGTTTCTTAACTTCTGCAGAACCCAGAAGGGCAACTGCACGTCCGGTTTTTAATTCAAGCCCGATATTGCCTAACAATCCCTGATGCCTTGAAATTACGATTTCAGGAGTCCATTTTTCCGGTTTGATGTTCAATAACCTGAATTCTACAGGCAGCTTCTCCGGGTTTTTCAGAGCTTCCTCAATATAAGCATTTACTCCGTCAGCATAGGCCGTGATGATCTCTTCACCATCTTTATGATAATGATTCATTTCCTGCTTCATATCGCCCCTGAATTTGAAAAGCCGGGTTCCGATATCACGCTTAATTTCTCTTTCTCCGAGAATTTCTGCAACTGTGCCGGTAGCCTGCCTTCTCCAGATCTCAAACTGAAACAGTCTGTCTTTGGCTGCGGCATAGCCCTGAGCAAAGAACAGATCATGCTGGTTTTCAGCGTAAATATGATTTACTCCCCATTCATCCCGTATGATTTCTACAGGCTCACGCAGGCCTTTAACGGGCAGGTCATCATATCCGGATTGGCGGCAGGAAAAAAGAAATATTCCGGTCAGAATTGTCAATAAAGTTCTCAGCGAATTCCGATTTAAACACTTGAATGATTTATTTGTCTGATTGACCATAGCTATAAATTTATTAATGAATTAACCCGGAATCCACTGAACTCAAATCTTTCTGAATATCCGTATTTTAATGGAAACAAGCAAGCAGGAATACATGTATCCGGAAAGCAAATGTGCTGTGCTTAATTAAGTTTTTACATAAAATCTGTATATTCATATATGAATGAATTCGATAAACAAAATAATGATCTATGGAGGTTTGGGATCATCTATTATAATCCGAATGATCCTTCTGTCTGGGTCGAAAAGCGGGTCGGAATTGGCTGGACATTGAATTTTGCCCATGTCAGATCTTATTTCATCATGGGATTAATTCTTGCTATCCCGCTTGCGCTTGGGCTTTTTTCAAGTCTGTTTAGCTGAAAGAGTTTCAGTTTCTTCATATCCCGGATTGATCAAAGATCAGGAGGCATTCTGATCCTTTTTACTAAAATGTTCTCCGATCTGTTGATGCTTTGAATGGGGCATACGGTGGAATCAAAAGATCATAGCAGTTTATGAATACCCTGCGATTGCCTGATAACAGGGTTCTGCTCATTTATGGTCATACGGTATACCTGCATGTATTTTGAAGGCTGAATGTACTGATTTTGCGATTGCTCCTGAGTTTATATTACATGAAGATGGAGGCAACAGCGATATTGGCTATGCCTGGCCAGTGCTGTTGGATAAAAACAGGGTGATGATAGTGCATTATTTTAATTCAGATAATGGGGCCAGATCCATTGAAGGTACAATTTTGAAGATTACTGATCTTAAATTGATTTATCTTTATTGCTTGTTTGGATTTGATTATCCTTAAATTTAAGAAACGAATCTGAAGACTTCTTTTCCTGCTGTAATTGAGGAGCACGGAAAATAGCAAATCCTGATACATGAATAAGTTCTTTAAAAAAGAATGTATTATATCCCTGAAAGATGTCAGCTTAAAGGGCGACCTCACACTCCCGCATGAAAGTAAAGCAGTTGTCATTTTCTCTCATGGGAGTGGCAGCAGCAGATTAAGCAGTCGCAATCAGTACGTGGCTTCTTACCTCAATGAAAATGGATTTGGAACCTTGCTGTTTGATTTACTAACTGTTGAGGAAGACCGTGATTACGATAAACGTTTTGATATTGAACTGCTGACCGACAGGCTCATTGCAACAAGTAACTGGCTGAGTAAGATTCCTGAAGTAAATAATCTGCCTATTGGTTATTTTGGGGCAAGTACCGGGGCTGCTTCAGCTTTAAAAGCCGCCGCAAAGCTGAAGCATATTTTTGCGGTAGTGAGCAGGGGGGGCAGGCCCGATCTGGCAATGGGTGAATTACCGCATGTACAAGCGCCAACTTTGCTGATCGTGGGAAGTCTGGATCAGGAGGTTCATGAGCTTAATTTGATTGCACTGCAGAGCTTAAGCTGTGAAAAGCAACTTGAGCTTGTGGAGGGTGCAACACATCTGTTTGAAGAAGAAGGCAAACTTGCAGAGGTGGCAAAGCTGGCAGTTTCCTGGTTTAGTAATCATTTATCATGATGTAATAATTCAGCAATGATATTTAAAGACCGAATTGAAGCAGCGAAATTGCTCGCCAATAAACTAAGCAAATACAAAGATGAACCTGGCGTGGTAATGGCTGTGCCAAAAGGAGGAGTGCCACTTGCTTACATTGTTGCAAAGGAACTTGACTTTCCAATGCAGATTATTTTTACCAAAAAGATTGGTCATCCAACAAATAAGGAATATGCCATTGGTGCTGCAAGCCTTACTGATTATTTTGTAGAGCCACATCATGAAGTAAGCCGTGAATACATTGAGCAGGAGTTGAAACTGGTCAGAGCGAAACTGCAGGGGATGGCAGATAAGTTCAGTGGTAAATATGATACTGTAGATCTTAAGGAAAAGACTGTATTAATTATAGACGATGGAATGGCAACAGGAAATACCCTGTTAAGCACTGTGCAATTGCTCAGGAAAAGTTATCCTGCTAAAATTGTGATTGCTGTTCCTGTAGCGTCTATTGAGGCAGTTGACAAGCTTAAAAATAAAGTTGATGAATTGCTTGTTCTGCATATCCCACCATACTTTGAGAGTGTAGGCTCCTTTTATGAAAACTTTGACAATGTAAGTGAGGATGATGTGCTCTCTTATCTTGAAAAAATGAAGGGCCGGATTTAAGCCCGGCCCTTCATTTTTATAATTTCCTGTTCAGGAGACTTTATTTAAACATATCTGCCTCGCGATAAGCTTTGATCAATGCAAGTTCGCCTTCTTTTCCAGGTTTTGCATTTCCATGTTCCATACCAAGAACTCCTTTGTAGCCTTTCCCGTCAATGTATTTAAATATATTTCTGTAATTGATCTCTCCGGTTCCGGGTTCTTTTCTTCCCGGATTATCTCCTATCTGAATATAAGCAATCTCATCCCAGCATTTTTCCATGGTAGTGATCAGGTTACCCTCATTACGCTGCATATGGTAAATGTCGTAAAGTATTTTGCAGGATGGGCTCTTAACTCCTTTGCAGATCAGGTGTGTCTGATCGGCATGACGAAGGAACAAGTCAGGGGTATCGCTGAGTGGCTCAAGCACCATGATCAGTCCATGCGGCTCCAGAATTTCGGCTCCGCGCCTTAATGCTTCAATCACATTTCCGGTTTGAATACCGATAGGAAGAGAGCGTTCAAAATCTCCCGGGACAACAGTTGCCCATTTGGCATTTACACGTTTTGCCACATCCACTGCCTTACGGCAGCCATCCAGAAAGATATCAATATATTCTTTCTTGCCTGCAGCAAGCGTATTTGCACCGTTCCCGCCTTTATCGACCACAAAAACCCCCATTGTCATCCCTGATTTTTCGAGGGCGCTTCCAATCTGCTCCTGCATCTGAACTGTGCGCTTCATCAATCCATTATCTTCAATACTGCGGAAGCCCTGATCGTGCATGAATTTGATCTGGTCAATAAAATCTGCTCCTGCATGTGCAGCAAACATGCCGGCATGAGGAGCATAATTCAGGTTGAAGGTTTTTTCTGCGGCCGGTTTTGTTTCGGTACCGGCAGCTGTTGCAGATGTTCCTGCCGCAGCAGAAAGCCCCAGCATGATACTGCTTTTTATGAATTCGCTTCGTTTCATTTTTCTTAAGTTTAAGCAGCCTAGATCACTTTAGTTACACCCGGAATAGCGTATGGATATGTTCCATCAAAATTTGGTAATATCTTTGGCAATGCATCCCATGCCAGTTTGTCGGGCATCAGGTTAATGTTTGAATTTAAGGCGTCATCCCACTTAATGACATCGCCTGAATAACTTGCATAACGTCCCATAATTGCGGTCATGGTACTTTTAGCAGCATTTTCAGCATCAGCGAATTTATACTGATTTGCGGTAATGGCAGCAAATAGTTCATCGTGTTCCGTCTGATATGGATTAGCATCAGTCTTCCCTTCATAATTTACCAGAACCTTGCCTTTATGATCCCAGATTTTTCCTCTGTTGTTTGAATCCAGGAATATCTTACCCTTAGTACCCTGGAATGTTTCATCAACACGGTTAGCTCCGCCTGTAAAATGACGACACTGGCTGGAGATCACACTTCCGTCATCATAAACAAATTCGATAGAGTGATTGTCAAAAATTTCTCCGTAATCTTTACCGGTACGTAAGAATCGACCACCTGCACCATAGGCAGAAACAGGATATTTATTTTTTACCCAGTTGGCAACATCGATATTATGAACATGCTGCTCTACAATATGATCACCGCAAAGCCAGTTAAAATAGTACCAGTTTCTCATCTGATACTCCATTTCGGTTTGGTTAGGCTGACGAGGGTTTACCCATACGCCACCGCTGTTCCAGTATACTTGCCCGGAAACAATATCCCCAAGTTCACCCTGATGTACTCTTTTGATCAGCTCCCTGTAATTTTTTTGGTAATGACGCTGTAAGCCTACAACCACATTTAGTTTCTTGCGTTTGGCTTCTTCAGCGGTTGCAAGAACACTGCGGATTCCCGGAGAGTCGGTAGCCACCGGTTTTTCCATAAAGATTTGCTTGTTTTGCTTTACAGCCTCTGCAAAATGGGCGGGTCTGAATCCCGGAGGAGTACACAGAAGTACAACATCTGCATCTTCCATTGCCTGTTTATAACCCTCAAACCCTGTAAATTTTTTATCTTCAGGAACACTGATCTTTTCTGCGCCAAATTTTGCCAGTAATGATTTATGACTCTTCTCCAGTTTGTCGGGGAAAGCATCGACCATAGCAACCAGTTTCAGATTGAATTTGGTGCTTAAAGCCTGAAATGCCGCACCTGTACCGCGGCTGCCGCAGCCAATCAGTGCAATTTTGATCGTGTCAGATCCTGAAGCATAAGCTCCGGCAAGTGGAATACTGCTCAAGAGAGCGCCTCCGGTAAGAATTGCAGAGGTTTTGATGAAATCCCTTCTTTCGTTTAGTTCGTTGTTTTTGTTGTTCATTGGAATATTTTTTAGAAATCAGCTATAGGTTCACGATTAAAATAGGCCTCAATTTCTTCTTTTGAGGGTTTGATGAGTGGTCTGACGAGGCGAATCCCCACAAAGGTGCCGCCAGTTAACCACCAGTTACTTTTAGGTATTTGGGGGTCAATAACTTTCCATTGCGGGTCTGACCCGCGACGGCTTGCTGAGCGAAGGTCTTTTACTTCATCTTCATATGATCCGCCACGAACACTATGAGGGTATAAAGTTTCTGTCGGAACTACAGGGTCTTTAACCACTGTATTAGTCCGCTTAGTATATAGTTTGGCTACATACTGGTCAATTGTCCATTCGGTTACATTTCCATGCATATCATGTAATCCCCATGAATTGGGTTTTTTACCTCCAACCGGATGTGTTTTATTATCACTGTTTGATTTGTGCCAGGCATATTCATTAATATCTCCCGCCTTGTCAAAAGAATAGGGGCTATTGGTGCCGGCGCGGCATGCATATTCCCATTCAGCCTCGGTTGGGAGTCTGTAAAACTCACCTGTTCGGGTATATAACCATTTGCAGAATTGTATTGCTGAGTATTGCGTCATGCCGATTGCAGGGAATCCCTCTTTACCCATTCCCCAGGTCATATCAACATAGGGTTTGGTTGGACGGGTCAGCGCATCAACTTCCTGGCTGAGGGCAGTTTTACTGATCCTTGTTTCCTGATTTTTGTAAACAAATGGTTCATAAAGATCCCAGGTAACTTCAAATTTGCTCATCCAGAAGGGGCTGAGCTGAACTTTATGCTGCGGACCTTCATCTTCACGACGTCCTGCTTCAGAGGCCGGGCTACCCATCATAAACTCACCACCGGGAATAGCGATCATGTCAAATTTAAGATCTGTTCCCTGCAGCTCCTGAGTATAATTCCTGAAATTGTTTTCCTGAGAAAAAATGGCGGAAGGGATTAATATTAAACCTATGCAGACAGTTTTAATTATTAGGGTAATTGATCTCATGTATCTGGTATGCTCCTGAATATTATTGTAAAATAAATATGATGAATTTTAATGATAAAATATATCCTTATTCATACCCAAAAACAAAAAAACCGGAACATTGTCCGGTTTTTTTTGTTTAAAAATGATGATTACTTATTTTTTAGCTATTCTGTAAAGTCTTCCTTCATCAGTAATTGCATAAAGTGCTCCGTCTTTACCCTGCATTGTTGATCTGAAACGTTGGTTCTGATCAGCAAGTAATCTTTCTTCGCCAACAACCTTATTGTTTTTGATCACCAATCTTAGTATATGTTTACCACTGAGTGCACCTATGAACAGATTATTTTTCCATTCAGGGATCATATTGCCTGAGTAGAAAGACATTCCGCTTGGAGAAATGGATGGATTCCAGTAGTAAACCGGCTGCTCCATACCTTCTTTTTGCTGAATTCCATCACCTACTTTAGCCCCGCTGTATTCCAGTCCATAAGTGATCGTTGGCCAGCCATAGTTTTTGCCCGGCTTTACCAGGTTTAACTCATCGCCGCCCATCGGACCAAATTCAGCGGTCCAGATATCGCCTGTTACAGGGTGGAATGCAAGATTTTGAACGTTTCTGTGACCGTATGAATAGATCTCCGGTCTTGCTTCAGCATTTTTAAGAAACGGATTGCCCGGTGCAGGTTTTCCATCTTTAGTAATGCGCAATACTTTACCATTTGCTGATGTCAGGAACTGAGCCTGTGGTCTGGTTTCCAATGAAGAGCGCTCTCCTGTTGTAACCAATAAATTTCCGGTCTTGTCAACCAGGATACGGCCGCCATAATGTCCCATACTCGGATGTGCAGGAGTTGCTCTGTAAATTACGTTTACATTTTCAATTTTTTTCTCATCAGCAGAAAGTGTTCCTTTTGCTACGGCTGTTAAGTTTCCTTCAGCTGATTTTTCTGAGAAAGTCCAGTAAACAATTCTGTTTTTTGCGAATGCCGGATCAATGGTAAGGCCGAGCAAACCTCCCTGACCACCTGAATTTACTTCAGGGAATCCTGTGATTGGCTCACTTACTGTTCCCGTTGTAGTAATGATTCTCATTGTTCCGATTTTTTCAGTAATCAGAAGCCGTCCATCAGGCAGTACAGTAATGCCCCATGGTCTTTTAAGACCTTCTGCAAGTACTTTTATATCCAATGCGGTTTGGGTCTTTATTCCTGCAATTCTGGTTTGACCTATGAAGGCAGGAGAATAGCTATTGTTTGGCGGTAATTTTTCAACTGGTGCATTGGTAGTGTCCTGCGCTGATATCAAGCCGGTGGAGGCATTGGCCTCAAGGCTGATGGCGGAGAATATTACTGCAGCAGCACTTAAAAAGAATGGAATTTTCTTGTTCATTTTATCTGTGTTTTTTGAAGGTTTAAGATGCAAATTAATTATTATATCAGGTTTAAGCAATGCTTATTTTAATGACTTCATGTCGATTACAAATCGATATTTAACGTCTCCCGCCAAAGTGCGCTCATAAGCTTCATTGATCTGATCCATAGATATTAGTTCAATATCTGAAGAAATATTATGTTCTGCACAATAGTTGAGCATTTCCTGAGTTTCTTTGATGCCTCCAACTAATGAGCCAACCAGACTGCGGCGTCCGCCAATCAATTGGAAAGCGGAAACATCTGCAGGGTTTGGCGGAGCTCCAAGCAATATCATCACGCCATTGGTACGTAGTAAAGCAAGATATTCATTATAATCGTGGTCTGCAGAAACAGTATCAATGATGTAATTAAAACTGCCTGCCATTGATTTCATGTTTTCAGGGTCTGTTGTAAGTTGAAAGTACTTCGCACCAAGCCGCTGTGCATCTGCTTCTTTACCTTTTGAACGGCTTAGAACAGTTACCTCTGCACCCATGGAAGAAGCCAGTTTAACAGCCATATGTCCCAGACCACCTAAACCCAGAACTGCCAGCTTATCTCCTTTTTTTACATTCCAGTGCTTTAATGGGGAGTAAGTAGTGATACCCGCACAAAGCAGGGGAGCTACATTGGCTAAAGGTAATTTATCTGAAACGTTCAATACAAAATGTTCGGTAACAACGATATGGGTTGAATATCCACCGTATGTAATTGTTTTACGATCCTGAGATAAAGAGTTATAGGTTTGTGTATGACCGTTTTCGCAATATTGTTCCAGATCATCATTGCAGTTTCTGCAATGTCTGCAGGAGTCAACAAAACAACCTACACCTACGGTATCGCCAGCTTTAAATCGTGTTACAGACTCTCCAACACGGGTTACCTTACCCACAATTTCATGACCCGGCACTGCAGGATAAACAGTACCTTTCCATTCATTTCTTGCTGTGTGAATATCTGAATGACATACTCCTGAATAAAGAATTTCTATCTCAACATCAGTTGGACCAGGTTCACGGCGATCTAACTGCCAGGGCTCAAGAGGAGTATCCGCACTCTTTGCGGCGTATGCTTTAACTGCTTTCATATTATTAACTAAATTTTAAATCAAATTTATACAAGATTTTAACATAATAAATGGGGTAACAAAGATATCGCATGCTATTCTTGTTCATGCGATTCAGGATAGTCTTATACGGATAGACCATTTATTAGTTTTTCGGATAAAAATGACCGTGATCAGGTGTTTTCGACCACTTCAATACTATAAAATACTGTTGATGATAATTATAATAAACAACAGGATATATTTTTCAGGTACTTAATGCCATGAAGCAAAATATGAAATTCTGCCATAGGATTTATTAATATTCATTTGTAAATTGTGTACGTAAACGTTGCTATGAAAACAAAAAATACAATCAATCGTCGTCATTTCATTGCCGGAACAGGTATTTTACTTACCGGATATGCTTTAAATCTTCAGGGAGCAATTTCAGAGCCCTCAGAACCAATAATTGATATTCATCAGCATACAGACTATGCCGGAAGAAGCCAGGATAAGATGCTGGCACATCAGCGTATGATGGGTGTAACCACCACGATTCTTCTTCCTGCAGGCCGCCCTTTGAATTATGGCTCAACACATTACGGAGTGAGTAATGGCTTGCAGGTAAGGGCAGGAGGAAATGAGGTTTGCTATCAGTACGCTAAAGACCGTGCACCTGAAATGCTTTTCGGAGCATGTGAAGTTCCTGATTTTCCGGGAGCAATTCCTGAACTTGAGAAGTATCTGAAGTTGGGAGCAAAGATGATTGGTGAATTAAAGTTTAACGTGGATTGCGATTCTGCTGAAATGCAGAAGATCTATCAGCTTGCTCAGGAATATGATGTCCCGGTTTTAATGCACTGGCAGTATAATATGTATAACCGCGGCTTTGAACGTTTCCATAAAATGCTTGAGAAATATCCTAAAGTAACCTTCCTTGGACATTCACAGACTTTCTGGGCTAATATTGACAAGAATCACCCGGACCAGAATATTTTATATCCAAGAGGTAAAGTTACGCCGGGTGGTTTAACTGATCGCCTGATGAGTGATTATCCAAATATGTACGGGGATATTTCAGGAGGTTCAGGTTTAAGTTCTATGACAAGGGATGAAGATCATGCACGGGCTTTCCTGAGCAAACATCAGGATAAATTGCTTTATGGCAGTGATTGTGATGATTATGCGGGTCATGGACCGGCTTGTCAGGGTGCAGGTACAATCGCAGCTGTCAGAAAACTCTCAGCAAATAAAGCAATAGAGCGAAAGATCTTATACGATAACGCGAAGAAGATGTTTAAGCTCTGAGTTTAGCGCTCATGTTTTTTGATGATCTTCACGATCTCGTCTGCAATCAGTTTATGACCAGTATCCATAGGGTGAGTACCATCAGGTAAGAGGCCTTCCATTCCTTCGGGACTCTTTTTTGCATAGCGCTGAAACAATTTCCATGAATTGATGAGTTCGGTATTTTCGGATTTGGCCAGTTTAATGATTGCATCTTTATAGAGTCTTAATCTTTCATGGCGGAAAGGAGGTAGTTTTGAACTCAGGGGATTGGGGGTGAGGAGAATGATCCGGCCATTTATCTTTTTAATTTCAGTAATGAAATGGCTCAGATTGGCGATATACGTCTCCAATGGAATACGCGAAGAAGTACCTTCTCCCTGATCCTGATAAGCATCATTCAGACCAAAGTTCAGGGTAACCCAATCAGGATGGTGAGCCAATACCGCTTTTTCAAAGCGATCCATTCCATGTTCAATGTTTGCTTTGTTATTGTCTTTAACTGAACCTGTGTGGCTTCCTCCAATTCCTGAATTAATTACTTTATTTGTAATTCCGGCTTCGCTTAATGCTTCGTGTATCCTGATTGCATATACTTTTTCAATCCCTTTTCTGGGAGCAGTGGTAGAGTTACCAAAGGTTACAATCACAAGTTCCTTTTTATCCTGGGCGAAGCTGTTGAAACTCAGCAGAGTCAACAGAAGGATAAAAACAGGGTGGGAGCGAATAATTGTTGTGGACTTTTTCATGCCTCAGAATTTAGTAATTGAATTCAGCGAATGTAATTATCTGATTTTAAAAAGCCCTTCCTGCCAAAGGAAGAGCTTTTCATATTTGGATTAATATCAGGCAACTTTGCCATCTGCATACAGGTTGTTGTTTACATGTGTTTTTTCCTCAGCTCTTACCGCTGCTTCTGCATCTTTATGCATTGGCATCCAGTTATGGTGCACATCACATTTATCCTGAGGTACTCCGCGAATCACAACTGATCTTTGGGATGCATAGAATGTATTGTTATAGATTTCCATTGTCGTTCCGGCGATATTGGTATTATCCTTACGATCGCGCCCGCCGTGCATATCGAAGTTATGGCTCAGCGAAATGCCCATTTCCACATTATTGCGGGCAATATATCCGCAGGATGGTCTTCCGGTACCGGCCAGAGAGTGGCGGTTCTCATTTAAAAGGTTGAATTCTATCAGAGATGACGCCTGATCATGACTAACTCCATAACCCAATCCGTTATACTGGCATTGATGAATATAGTTATGATGGATATGATGTCCTGTCCCTGCCTGCAGGCTTATACCGGCTCCTGAAAATGCAGAAATCTCGCAGTTATCTACCTGCAGGTTAGGAAATTTGCACTGGATACCTCTTGATGTAGGAAATTTATAATAATAGGTATGGCCGGGTCCGCCTTTACTGAATGCACGTTTGTGGTGGTCGAGGTATCTTTTTGGATTTGGTCCCTGAAGACGGATACCGCTGATCCTTACATTTGGACCCATAATATCAATCATCCCCGGTGTATCAATTCCATCACTGGTAATCTGAGCGCCTTCAGAACCATTATGACCTCTGTCGCTTGCCAGAGTTACACCTTCAGGAATATTCAGTTTGATTTTATCGATGTAGATAAAAGTCGTCATATCGATGATCAGATCGCCGGGAATAAAAACGACCTGACCCGATTTGGCTTTTCCCAAAGCTTCGATCAGAGATTCAAGTGTATCAACGGTATAATCACCTGAAGTAATTACATTTTTATATCCTTTACCCCCGCCGATTGGCCCGGTTTCATCAGCTTTTGCTCCATAAATAGTATTACCTACTTTTTTCCAGGTAGGTTTTTCCTTTTTATCAGCATCGTTTTCTGAGCTCATTTCAGCACCCAGTACCGGGGTACCCATGCTTAAGGCAGCAAGAGAGCTTAATGATGCTGCCCGTACAAATTGTCTTCTGTTAAAATTTTCTGCTGACATGTTTTTTCTATTTAGATGGCCATTCTGTATGTGAGGTGATGCTGAATGCAGCACCTTCCTCAAATTCGTAGATATAGTTAGCGTAAGGGTCTTTAGGGTTATTTACTTCAGGATCTTTGAACCCCATCGCAAATGTAATTGGTCCGCATTCGATGCGGCTGTATTTGCCCTCGCGCTTAATGCTTTTGATGGTATAGGTAGCGTCTCTTTCTCCATTGGTAGAGATAATCAACTGCTCACCGTTCAGGCTGCCGTTTTCAGGAAGGATCTGATCTACCAATACCCATCCGCTGCCTGATGGATTTTTATTCATTTTTACAATTTTACCCTTGATCTGTCCGCCAGATTTAAGGTTAAGGCTTCCATGATTCAATGTAGTTCCGTTCACAAGTATTGCCTTGTTAACCTGATTGTTCTGTTTTCTGATGAATCCAATATTTCCCGACATGGAGGTGTTGTCAGGAAGCTTCATCAGTTTGTCTGACTCCGGATTGTAAAGAACATAATCGATAGCACCATTCGTATGCTCAATTTCGAGTGCGATCTGTGCTTCATGACCATTGTCAATACGTTTTACCGATTTGATGAAAGGATTCTTACGATAAGGCTCAAATACTGAAACGAATGTGCTGCTCAGGTTTTCGCCTTTGCGGTGCATCAGCACATAGCCCAGTTTTTTAGGATTGCCTGCTTTATTTTGCGGAGGGTCGCCATCAGCGAGTGCAATATCATTTGAAGCTGAAAGCGCATACATTCTAAGGTGTACATTTTCATCTGCGTTTAATCCGCGGTATCCGGTTTCCGCTTTCCAGTCGAGCATGAATTGAGACGGGGGATTCAGATCTCTTTGTACCTTATAAAAGAATGAATAACCCTGAGGAAAGCCATTGGCTGCAATACCTTTTTCAATATGCTCACCGGCATAAGTCCCTTTCTGTTGGGCAGTAAGTTTAAGTCCATTGCTTGTGATTTCTCCCGGAGGACCATGGAAGCTGTAAAGATGATCCTGACCTCCTTCAACCTTGAACAAATCAATTATATATGCATTACTGTCTGCACCGGCATCTACCAGGAACATAGTTCTCTGATAGGTCTTTGTTTCAGGATATGCTTTTTTACCGTCGATTTCGAATACTCCGAAACCTTTCATTTGTTTAAATAATTTGGTATAACCACCCCATACTTCTTTTTGAGGCTTTTCATTCACAAATACCAGATTATGTGAAACGGTACTTCCTGTCCAGTCGCGGTTACTCGGAATATTAGTTGCAAACTCCGGGTATCCATGATCAGGAGCAAGCCATTTACCAAATGCAAGCAGGTCGAAGTTCATCAGGTCAGGATGAGCGTGCATGATGGTTCTTCCATAGTTATTGGCAATTGCCACTCCACTGTTTCCACGTCCGTTTTCAAGCAGAGCCAAACCAAAGCCGCTCATCAGATATCCACCTTCAGCTCTTTTTCCGGTACTTTCTGCAATCTTTTTTATTTCCTTGCTGATGGCGTCAGGGTCAACTGAAAAAATATTCCTTCCAAGCTTTTCTGCCGAGTTTTTATTGGAAATATAGGCTGCTTTGGCAAATTCCGGATCGCGGGTCAGAATAAAGCCTTTGGTAATGAAATTAGGGTCTGCGTATCCATTGCTGACAAGGCCGGTAGATCCGCTGTCGCCCATATTCGGGATTGCTATTCCCAGTGCAGCCATCCGGTATGCAACAAGGAATGTTGTATTGAATTGAGGGAATTCTTTAATAATGTTATGTTTGGTATAGGCAGGATATTCCTGAAGTCTTTCTGCAACCTGTGAAATCAGCCGCCCCCACATTAGTGCATAACCTGGTGCACCTTCGTTTGATGTTCCGTCCCTGTCAAAAGTTGAGATCATTAACGATGGAATATTTCCGCCATCTGAAGCAAAGATCCAGTCGATCCATTCATTACTTTCAGGCTGTGAATCCAAAGCCATCGCACAAACAACCGCAGTAAGCTGATGCATCCCCTGATTTCCGCTGATTTGCTGGGATAATATCGATTTAAACGATGTTCTCAACAAACCATCATCAACATTTTGAACAAATAAAGCACGGCTGCCTTTTGTTCCGATTTTGTATTTTTCCGATTGCCTTTTAAGGAAGCTGTATAACTCAGGATTATCTGTGGTTCCACTTAGAATTTTATCATAGGAATCAGCAAATGATTGTATGATGCCTGTTTCCCAAATACGGCCATGTATTTTCCCCATGTTACGGCCACCGTCAGAATGGTACCAGCCTTTGTCTGCGTATGGTTTCCAGTCCATTTCAGGATAAACATCAGCAATACGGTCTAAAAGAATTGCAGCTTTGCGGGCATACATTTTGTTTCCGGTATAAATATAAGCTTCTGCCAATGCTGCAAGTCCATCGCTGATATAATCCCATTTCTTCCATACATAATATCCGATAAATCGGTGAGCACGTCCATTTTGGTCAATGAAACCATAGCCATCATCTACACCATATTTATGCATCGGATCAGAAGGATCAGGATGTGCTGTATTGAAAAGCAGGCTTTTATCGCCTTTTGAAGCATCAAACTGTCCGCGTTCATCAAGGGCACTTTCATAAAATTTACCAAAATCGTTGGTAGGGAAAACACTCTTACATGAAGGGCAGGTTAATTTCCAGGGCTTGTCTTCAAATTCAGGGTTGTATGGATAATTGCCATATTTAAGTACATCCAGTCCACATTTTAAGCAACCTAAAACTTTAGGACCTTTTGCAATACGATCCAGTGTAACATCGATACAGCGCGGTGTATTTTGTCCGGGTACCAGGAACCAGAGATCTTCATCGCTTTTGTTTGCGAATACTGATGCTCTTTTAAGTACTGAGTTTTTTAATTCTTTAGCCCAGTCGTATTTTTCGCAGTTATTTCTGAGATTTTGAATTTTTTCCCTGGTGTAAAATCCGCCGTACTGACGCTGTGAATAAGCACTGCCCGTAAGAACTGACAGTAATAATATGGTTAAACAACGATATAGAATCTGCTTCATAAATTGATTGATAATGATTGATGTTTATTTTAGTTTATAGCTCATTAAATGCGAACCGCTGACAAAGAAAATCCGGCCATGAGCATAATCACCACCGGCTTTTATTGGCCCGGGTGCTGTAGCAATCAGTTTCGTATCATAAGTTTCAGGCATAACCTGAACAATAGCTCCTTTGGCAAACAGGATAAATAGTTCGCCTTTCGGACCGTCAACAAATATTCTGGGACTTTGTTCGGCTGTGGTTGGACCAAATTCGGCAAAGATGTCTTTGGTATATACTACTTTCTTTGCTGCAGGATCGAATACAAAAAACTTTCTTTTGTCGGTAATTCCATAAACCAATCCGCCCGGCATCATGCGCATTTCACTGTATTCCTGAACACCGGGGAATACAACTTCCTGCCATTCAATTTTCTTGCTGTCCATGTCCATGATGTAAAGGAGCGCCTCCTTTGCCCTCTTTTCTCCGCCGGTTCCCGGAGAAGTAGTTGTACCTCCAAGAAGTTTTCCCTTCGGAAGAGGAACCAGACTCATACTGGTTTGATCTTTTACTACCTCATAATCTTTCAGCATGACTCTTGATTTGGCTTTATTGTCATAAAACAATAAACCACCGCCTGTAGCACCATATTGCGGGGTGCCGCCCATAACGATTGTTTTGCCATCGGGATGTGCAATAATGCGGTATGGACGGATCAGATCGGGAGAAACTGTGGTCAGGTGAACCGGGTTTGATTCAGGATTATCCAGTTTTGTAGGAACCCATGGTTTGTAAGGATCCCATTCGATCAGATGTCCTCCGGCATACACCCCGAAATAAACCTTTTTATTCTGATTAATTAATGCATTGAACTGACCAAGAGCCTCACGGTTTACCCATTTATCTTTCTTTAGGTCGTAATTAAAAAATCGCATCGGGAAAGCCGTTCCACCCACGATTGTACCATCAGGTGCAGTACCAATACCCATAACGATAGCCCCGTCGCTGGTATAATCGAACGATACTTCTTTTGTTGCTTTGGTCTTTGGATTTTCAGTAATCAATATTCTGTTTACCAGATCAAGATTCCTGAGTATGCTGCCATCCGGGAAGTTTCGGTGAAACAGACTTTGTGAGCCCGTAATCTGATTGACCGGTTTACGGTCCTTATATTCACCTATTTTTTTGTATTCACCTTTATAAAGTTCATACCATTCATTATCAACTGATTCCAATGCACGACCATAAACTCTTCCATTTTGATCGCGGTAAACCGCGGCAGTACCTAATTTTCGTTCATTTGCCGGCAAAATAGCCTTTGCCTGACCGGTATTCGGGTCGAAAGAAACGATCTGGCTTGAGGCATTTCCCATTCCGAAATAAATCCATCCGGCATCATCAGAAACAATTGTGCGCTGATATTGCCTCCAGTTTTCTTTATTAACATAACCATAGTCTTTCAGTTCCCGTTTTTTAGGATCGAAAGCAACCAGTCCGCTGTTTGGATAGGTTACCGACCATATTCTGCCTTTATCATCTTCAGTCATAGACATAGCCATCTGAGGCATAGTTTTTTGTGTGAAAGTGAAGGCCCTTTTTACCGGATCAAATTCAGTAAAATGATCGCTGAAATGAGTGTAAAACTTATTATCACCCGATAGAATTGAAGAATATGGCGTATCCTGTCTTGGATCAAATTTTACAGGGAATTCCTCACTTTTTCCTGTCTCTGCATCAATCATGAGCAATGAATAGCCACCTCTGTGATCGAAAAGCCAAACCAGGACCACATTTCTGCCATTCCCGTCAACGGTTGATACTACACCGCGGTGATTACTGATAGGAGAGGCAACCCCATGATCAAAGAATCCATTTCCGAGATTTTGCGTTGATGTTTCGACGGTAAAGCCGGTTTTGTCGGGAAGCGGATTAACTCTTACCTGTTTTTGTGAATAAGCTTTATACGACAGTGCGGTACAAAGGAAAAGCAGCAATATAGATTTTGTTCTCATAGATTGATTGTGTACGTACCCATAAATATAAAATAAATTAATTCATATCTGAAAGAGGGAAGATCAATTAGCAATTGAATTGATGCATTATGTATGCTGATTCAAATAATTTTAAGTAAGATCCGGCAGAATTTTGCTCTGTTTAATAAATTGAAGATCCCCTGTTGACCATCAGTCCTGCCGGAATAATCATAATGCGCAGAATGAGTGCTCTTCTGAATCGTATTTTTTATACATTTAGTTCCTTAAATTGTATAACATGAACTATAGAAAAGTCTTTTCATTTATAGCTTGCCTTATTCTAAGTGCTACCTTATTTGCTCAGGGTACAAAGTATCATTTACTCATCGGCACTTATACCTCTCCCGGTAAAAGTGAAGGTATTTATATTTATGAGTTCGATTCTGGAAATGGATCTTTGACTTATAAATCAAAGGTGATCGCCGATAACCCTTCTTATTTTGCACTTTCAACTGATCGGAAATTTCTTTATTCAGTTTCAGAAGGACAGGGCAGCAAGATCAATTCTTATTCTTTTGAGCCAAAAACAGGCGAGTTGAAGTTTATCAATAGCCAGCCTTCAGGTAGCGATGGCCCAACACATATTTCAGTTGACAAAAACAGGAAGTATGTATTTGCAGCTAATTATGGTGGTGGATCGATCACTGCATTACCTGTTGAAAAAGATGGAAGTCTCGGTGCCGATATTCAGGATATTAAGCATGAGGGAAAAAGCATTGCAAGGAAAAAACCATTTGTGCATTCAGCCGTTGTATCGCCTGATAATAAATATGTGATGGCAGCTGATCTGGGGACTGATAAGGTTAATATTTACAAATTCGATCCATTGAATAGGCCTAAAGCTTTAAGTCCGGCAGCGCAGCCTTTTGTGCTGCTTGATCCGGGAGCTGGCCCCCGACACAGTACCTTCCATCCGAATGGACGTTTTTTTTATGTAGTCACTGAGATCAATTCAAACGTTTATGCCTTTGGATATAAAAATGGCAATTTAACTAAGATTCAATCAGTTTCCCTGGTTCCTGAGGGTCATACAGGTCCGAGCCATGGTGCTGATATTCAGGTGTCTGCAGATGGTAAATTTTTGTATGCAAGTACGCGAAGTACTTTAAATGAGATTTCCATTTTCTCGATTGATCAGAAAAGCGGAATGCTTCATCCGGTGGGTAAACAGGCTTCTCAGGGTAAAAGCTCACGGACTTTTGCAATCGATCCTACCGGAAACTGGTTATTATCTACCGGTCAGGTAACGAATGAAATTGTAGTATTTAAAAGAGATAAAGAAACCGGATTAATTACGCCAAACGGACAGAAGTTGCAGATTGATAAACCGTCTTTTGTAAAGTTTGTCAGTATGGATTAATCCCATTCATTAAATTGATTAAGATTCAGACAAGGTTTTTCTGTATTTTTTTGAACCTGACATTCCTTGTCTTTACGTAGATTTAATGTCGGATTCAAATCCGGAGTGCATTTTATTTAATAATTGCTTGTTAATTGCTTTGAAACACAAAATTTCCGGATTAATCTGTTTGTTATTTCTCATATTCGGCCTGATTCTCCCTGTTTCAGCACAAAATACATCGAATAAAGGGACTGATTTCTGGTTAGCCTATGGAAACCATGTGGCAGGGTACGGTAACACTATTGGCCAGGAAATGGTTGTTTATGTGACCTCAGATGTTAATACATCCGGTGTTATGGAGGTAGGGGGAACCAGCATACCTTTTCAGGTTACAGCTAATGCGATAACCAATGTTACCGTGCCTCAAACTGCCTATATTGGTAATACAGAGGGTAAAATTAGTAACAAGGGTATTCATATTACTTCACTTTTACCTATCGTTGTATATGCTCATATTTATGATCAGGCAGTTTCCGGAGCAACTTTAGTATTGCCCACAAATACGCTTGGTAAAGATTATTATTCGCTGAATTACCAGCAAATATCCAACAGTCCCAACTCACATTCTTTCTTTTTTGTGGTAGCAACTGAAGACAATACAGAGATTGAAATTACTCCCTCTGTTGATACACAGGGTGGACTAAAAGCAGGGGTTAAATCAGCACCTATAAAATTGAACAAGGGAGAAATTTATCAGGTTTTAGGTATTCAGGCCTCTTTAATCTCAAAAATTGTCCGTAATAATCTTGGCCAAAATGTAACGCAGTATACAACGCAAGGAGGGGATCTTACAGGTACCAGAATTCAGTCCATTTCAACTGGATCTGAGCCATGCAAGAAGATAGCTGTATTCTCAGGAAGTGGAAAGATTGCGGTAGGATGTCTTGATGCGACCGGATATGCGGGATCTTCTGATAATTTATTTCAGCAGGCATACCCTACTGCTTCATGGGGAAAAACCTTTATTACCGTACCCTCAAAAGATAGAAATTACGATGTTTACCGTATTTTTAAAAGTGACCCCAATGCGGTTGTAAAACTGAATGGGACTGTAATCCCAGCCACAAGCTTTATCAATAACTTTTATTATGAGTTTCCGAGTCAGGCTGTAAACTATATTGAATCTAATAAACCTATACAGGTGGCATTATATGCGGTTACTCAGGGCAAATCCATTACCTGTACGAATGTGCCGGGAGATGTAGGCGATCCGGAAATGATTTTTTTAAATCCATTGGAACAAACACTTTCGCAGATTACCATGTACTCTACCAAACTGTATGAGATTACCAAGCACTTTATTAATGTGGTAATTCCGGGTACTGCCGTTTCAGGTTTCAAGTTAGATGGTGTTTCACAATCTGCCTTGTTTAAATCTGTGCCTGATAAGCCCGGATATTCATATGCACAGATACCTGTAAATGCCGGAACTCATAATCTGCAAGCCAGCGAAGGATTTAATGCAATTGCTTATGGATTTGGTAATGCAGAGTCTTATGGTTATGCAGCGGGGGCTAATGTTAAGGGGCTTGGCGTTGAAATCAGAAAAGCCAGTACTAAAAAACAAGTTTCTACAGTTTGTGTAAAAGAAGAGCTGAATTTAAGTGTTAAACTAAATTCAACAACTAACAGGATACTTTGGGATTTAGGAGACGGATCTGCTCCCCTGGAGGTTTTGAATCCGGTTCCGGTTGATGCGAATCCACTTGATGGTTTATATGAATATTTGTTCCCTAATAAAGTAATTTATAGTGAACTTAAAGATTATAAGATTATTGTAACTGCTAATAAAACCTCAACTGATGGTTGCGGCAGTACAGAAGTTACTGAACTGCAATTTTCTTCAGTCAACCCTCCGAGTGCAGCTATTAACTCTCTGAGTCAGGCATGTTTGAATGTTCCGGTAACATTCAGAGATACCAGTGCAGCTAATGGCAGAAAAATCGTTAAATGGTTATGGGATTTTGGAGATAATACAGTATCAACAGATCAGAACCCAACGCATACCTATACAAAGGGTGGTAATTTTGTGGTAAAGCTAATGGTAGAAGGAGAAACCGGCTGTGAATCTGAAGTAATTAGTCAGAATATTCATGTTAATATTAATCCGGTAGCTAATTTCAGCTTCAGTACACCAGACTGCGTTCAGCAAACCATCACATTTAAGGATAATTCTACATCGGCTGAAGGGAAAATTATTAAGTGGATATGGGATCCAGGTGATGGTACAACTCCGGTGGAATATCCGGCGGTAGATAATTTTACTCATTCCTATGCATCTACCGGTACTTATAATGCATCCCTGAAGGTTCTGACTGATAAAGGTTGCGAAAATATACTTAGCCGTCAGGTTATTGTAAATCCTGTGCCTCTTGTAAATTTTGGAGTTCCTGAAGTATGTATTAAAGATGCATTTGCGGCATTCACAGATTCAAGCTCAATAGCCGATGGATCAGGCAGTTTTACTTATTTATGGAATTTTGGTGATGCTGCCCTTTCAACTACATCTAATCCGAATACTTCAATATTAAAAAACCCTCAGCATAGATATACACGTGCAGGTGTTTATAATGTAAGTCTGACAGTAACATCAAAAGATGGCTGTGCCACAACATTGATTAAATCTTTTACAGTGAATGGTGCTATTCCAACCGCTTCATTTGATGTTCTGAATGCCACCCAACTCTGCAGTAATAAGGAAGTTGTATTCAGAAATACTTCAACTGTAGATTTCGGCGATATCGGGAAGATTGAATGGTATTTCGATTTTGATGGTGATCAGAGCTTTAAACTGGTTGATGAAAATCCGGTCCCGGGAAAGGAATACAGAATTCAGTACCCGCTGTTCAGCTCGCCTGCAAGTAAGTTGTTTAAGGTTAGGATGCTGGCTTATTCCGGTGGTACATGTGCTGATGAAGAAATAAAAATAATTTCTTTGCTTTCGGCACCAGAAGTTGTTTTTTCTGCCCTTTCTGATGTTTGTCAGGAGCTTTCTCCTTTCAAGATTACCCAGGCGGCAGAAAAGAACTCACAGGCAGGTGTCGGTCAGTTTTATGGCAAAGGCGTTTCTCTGGCAGGAATTTTTGATCCGGCAGCTGCCGGTGTTGGTATTCATACTATCAAATATGTATTTACTGCTATTAACGGCTGTGCTGATTCTCTTTCCAGAGATATAAAGGTGATGCCAACACCCCTGGTTAATGCCGGCAGGGATACTGTTATTTTGCAGGGCGGAGAAACCAGACTGAAAGGAGTTGCTTCAGGAAGTAATCTGATCTATAAATGGACACCATCAATCGGTTTAAGCCGGGATGATGTTCCTGATCCGATTGCAAGTCCGGCAGAGGATATTACCTATACGCTGACCGTAACTTCTGATCAGGGCTGTGTTTCGATGGACAATATCCTTATCAAAGTACTCAAGGTACCTGAAGTACCGACTGCTTTTACCCCTAACGGAGATGGAGTAAATGACCTCTGGAATATTAAGTACCTCGACAGCTATGTTAATGCCAGTGTAAAAGTCTTTAGCAGGTATGGAGCAATTGTTTATTATAGCGATAAGGGCTATTCCCAGCCATGGAATGGTCAGATGAATGGAGTTGACCTCCCTCTCGGGACCTATTATTATATTGTTGATCCGCGAACCAGGGGGCGTAAACCTATTTCAGGAGCGGTGACGATTCTGAGGTAAGGTATGGGTTTTGGCGATGGGCCTTCATAATAAACAGATCTAATGCTTAAGGTAAGCATTAGAAATCGGATCCTGTTATTTGTCAATCTGTCTATCACTGTTTCCGGTTAAAATAATTCACCGATCAAAAAATGGATTGACTATTTTGCTATATCCTGATTTATTAAATTTACACATATAATGGAAACACCTAAATATAAATCCGGGAATCAGTTATCCTCTAAATCTGTTTTGATCTGGAGAATTATCCAAAGCGTTTTATGGCTTATTGGAGCAGTTATTCTTTTCTTTTTAATATTTTATCCGCTTATTGGAATCAATCTGTTCTGGAATATACTGATCCCGATTACACCTGCACTTTTAGTGGTGGCAACCGGAATTTGGCGAAACATTTGCCCCCTGGCCACTATTAGTTTATTTCCAAAACGTATTATAAACCGGAAAAGGCGGAAGCTATCAATAAGCGCCCAGGGAAAATTGAATTTGATTGGCATACTGGCTTTATATTTAATTGTTCCGTTGCGTCATGCTTTATTTAATACAAGTGGTCTTTCAACAGCCATCCTGCTTATTTCTGTAAGTACATTTGCAGTGATTACAGGAACAATTTTTGAATGGAAGAGTGCTTGGTGCTCAGGATTATGCCCTATCCATCCGGTAGAGAAATTGTATGGAACGAAGGTACTGTTATCTGTTCCTAATGCCCATTGTCATCAATGTATGAACTGTGTTGTTCCCTGTCCGGATTCAACACCGGGTATCCATCCAAGCTCGGCCAAAAAAACTATATATCATAAAATAGGAGGATTCCTGATTATTGGTGGGTTTCCTGGTTTGGTATGGGGATGGTTTCATGTGCCTGATCATAACAGTTTAACCAGTTTTACACAGCTTTCAGAGATTTACAAATTACCCCTTGCAGGTAGTTTAGCTACTATGGTATTGTATTGGCTTTTATCGCAGGTTTTTGATAAAAAGCAGGAAACAAAATTAGTTGGCATTTTTGCTGCCACAGCTGTTTCCTGTTATTATTGGTATAGATTGCCTGTGTTATTTGGTTTCGGTGTCTTTAAAAATGATGGTATGTTGCTGGACTTAAGTCTTATGATACCCGCCTGGACAATGAGTATCACTGTAGTGATTACCAGTATTTTCTTTTTTTGGTGGATCATTTTTCGTAAACAGGAGAAGAAAAGCTGGTTAATACGTCCTCAATATGCGCCAGAGGTCAAAAGGCAATTGTAAAAAATGCTTCAACAATAAAATCAGATTAACACTATATATTCAATCCCATTCTTTTTTTCAAAAGTTTGTCTGAAGTGTTTCCATCG
Source organism: Daejeonella sp. H1SJ63 (assembly GCF_029360775.1). Taxonomy (GTDB): domain Bacteria; phylum Bacteroidota; class Bacteroidia; order Sphingobacteriales; family Sphingobacteriaceae; genus Daejeonella. The sequence goes on from NZ_JARKMZ010000028.1 coordinate 40,174, forward strand.
TTACATGAAGATTTCCGACCCCGGAGAGGTGAAGAAACTGATGGATAGTATCGGGGTTCGGATAAAGGAAACCTGCATTTGGGGTAATATTTGACCCCCTTACCAGAATCGATTGAAAACAACAATATTTTATCTCTTTTTCCTGTATACTGCTCTAATAAATAATGATAAATGTGACCATGATCATAGTTCCTAAACCTTGGAATCGTTTTTTTTGTCCCATATTTTTTTTTGTTCTATTAAATGAAAAGACCACGAATTTTAGCACCGGCAGGCTCTTTTGAATGCTTATACGCTGCCATTCAAGCCAACGCAGATGCTGTTTATTTTGGTGTGGAACAGTTGAATATGAGAGCAAAATCGGTAAATGGCTTTCAAACAGAACATATTGCAGAAATCAGTCAGATATGTAAAGAGAATAATATTAAAAGTTATCTGACGCTTAATACGATAATTTATAATCACGACATAAGATTTGCTTATCAAATAATAAAAGAAGCCAGAGAAAGTGGAATTGATGCAGTAATTGCCTCAGATTATGCTATAATACAACTTTGTCGGAAGGAAAATATCCCGGTTCACATCTCCACCCAGGCTAATATTACCAATATTGAATCGGTAGTTTTTCATTCACAATTTGCCGATTTGATTGTCCTGTCAAGAGAGCTTACCTTAAAGCAGATTGCAGATATCACAAAAGAAATTGAAAGAAAGGATATTACTGGTCCCTCAGGGAAAAGGCTGGAAATTGAAGTCTTTGTTCATGGAGCACTTTGTATGGCAGTGTCGGGAAAATGTTATATCAGCCTGCATACCCGGAATGCTTCTGCAAACAGGGGAGCATGTGCCCAAAACTGCCGGAGGCCTTATAAAGTGATTGATACTGAAAATAATCTGGAACTTCTTGTAGATAACGAATTCATTATGTCGGCTAAAGATCTTTGTACTATAGATATTCTTGATCAAATTGTAAAGTCGGAGGTCAGCGTGTTGAAGATTGAAGGAAGATCAAAATCTGCCGACTACGTCTATACAACAACTAAATGTTACCGGGAAGCCATTGAAGCGATCAATAATGGAAGTTATAATCAGGAAAGGGTTGAGCACTGGAAAAAAGAGTTACAGTCGGTTTATAACAGGGGATTTTGGGAAGGTTATTATTTGGGCAGGAAACTCGGAGAATGGACAACTAATCCCGGCAACAATGCAACTCAAAAGAAAATATACATCGGCAAGGCGAATAAATATTATCCGGCAATAAATGTTGCTGAATTTATACTTGAAGCCGGAGTGCTTAAAGTTGGAGATAAATTTATGATAACAGGCCCTAAAACCGGGATATTGCAAGACCAAATGGATCAGTTTCGGGTAAATGGGATTGATAAAAATGAGGCTCAAAAAGGGGATTTGCTAACCTTTAAAATTGCAGATCATAAAGTGTGTCAGGGGGATAAATTATATAAAGTTCTTTCAGAAGAAAATGTATAAAATTAGTTACTACCGTAATAAATGTATAGGATGCGGATTATGCCGTGAAAATCAGCCGGAGTATTGGGCCATGTCTGGGAAGGATGGCAAAGCGACCCTCTTAAATTCTTCCTCCAAAAAGGATATTTATACCTTATCAGTTAGCAATGAAGCAGCAGCTTTATGTCAGTTTCTTGTAAAGGCATGTCCAGTAAATATAATTAAGATAAGATAGACTGTTTCCACTGTTTTTATGCTTTCGAAGGAAAATTACCTGTTGTTTTTTTAATCTTCGCCACAAACGTTTCACGCGAGATTGCTTTTAGACAATCCGTATATAGCCGGCATTATCTTGCCGGGTAAAACTGAGCCTCTGGCATTAAAGGGAACAACAGCTATCCGGAACCGTTCTGTATAATGAAATTCCTGATCAACGTTCATCCGTTTTCTTCCGTGGTCATTATTATTCTGTTGTGCTGAGACGACTAATCAGCATGATAAGAGTGCCAGAGAACAGAATGATCGCAGCAGCCAGCAGCATTTCATTGATATAGGGTATACCGGTATAACTCAATGCAGCTATTCCCTGAATCATCAGGAACAGTTCATTGATAATCACACCGGCTACAAATACAAATATTCCCCGGATAAGCAGTTTATTGACAGGGATCAGTTTAAATGAAATGATGTATCCGAGAATGAAAATGCTCGTCACGCCCAGAAGTACAAGATGCAGGTACCCGATAATGATCGGTCTGAAACCATAAGAGAGCTGACTTAAAGCAGGGTGTAATGATCCGGTTTGCAGAATTAGTTTAATACTGAAAGCTATTGCTGAAAGAATCAGTAGAATTTTTCCGTATTTATTCAGTTGAATTGACAGAATCTCTTTATTTCTGAATATTATTTTTAATAACATTAGCCATCCGGCAAGCTGAGCAAGAACTGCAATTACCAGAATTAAATAGATATTATCGATAAAGGGAGCCCATAGGACTGATAAGAAATATCCCGGAACACAAGCCATACAGAATAATATAAAAATAGTCTTCTGATTTTTTCGTTCCCCGGTAAGCTTTTCAAGTTTTCCGCTCAGCAGACCTAATCCGGAAAACATAAACCAGCCATTGTACTGGAAATGCAGGAATAAATAAACAGATGCCAGATACAGATTCTGATCAACGATTTTTGCCGACATCATATAGGCCAGACAGAAAGTTCCGGCGGATGATATCAGACTAAATATTAAAGCAGCTTTGAACCAGAGCCGGCTCACTTCTTTTTCTTTAATGCGGTTCAGATCTGACCAGTAAAGCCTGACGAACTGATAAGATACAAGTATAGACAGGGTAGAAAAGCTGATGGAGAATAAAGCATATCCCTGGAGAATGAAACTGATTAGCATGCCATAAGCTGCAAACAAATTGGCATAAAGAACCGACCTGTATCTGTTAATTATATCATCACCAAGTTTTCTGCTCAGATGCCAGATCATCAATACCATTAGGGTTTGGCTAAGCCATCCTGTAAAGGCAAAATGCGAATGACTGTGAAGGATGAACTTCTGATCAGAAAAGGGGAGATAAAAGGCAATTTTATAGCGCAGAATAAATCCCAGAACAGCAACCAGAAGTAAATTGAAAAAAGAGATGCTAAGCCATTTTCTTAAAAAATCTTTCATGCTTTTTTTTCAAAAATAACTTCAGAAAAATTAAGTCATTATGACCTCAATCATATCCTTGCAATATACTTTCCCACGGCTTATCACAAGGTCTCCTTTCTCATGCATTTGGCGCATAGTTCGTATCACAGTCTCAACCCGAAGACCAGTCATATCAGCAATTTGCTGCCTTGTAAGTTTGAGCTGATCGCATTCAGGGCAGAAGTTTTTATTCTCTGATTTAAGGTGATTGATCAGATTAATGATCCTTGTTTCAGGGCAATGTGATGCAAAGGATTTAATCAGTGAATATTTAAATCTTAATCTCTTTGTCAGCAATCGGGTAAAACCAAAAAGAAGATCCGGATTTTCTTTTAAAAGCTCAAGAAATGTTGGTTTATATAGCCTGATGAGCATACAGTCATTGTCTGCAATAGCCGAAGCTGCGTATGGCCCATCGTCAAACAGTGGAAATTCTCCAAAAGATTCTCCGGGTTCAATAATGCTATGGATACACTCACGTCCATCTGAATCAATATTAATCCATCTGACATTTCCGCTTACCAGCTGATAGTAGTAATTACAGAATTGTCCTTCTCTGAAAATGGTTTCACCGGCACTAACTTTCTTATAAGTAGCACCCCAGGCTAATAGCAGATTGATGTTAAGCATATTTATAAGATTAAGATGTTAAACAAATTTAGATTGTGGAGATTCTCTGATTGGTGACTCTGCTTACCTAAATATATGACTTTAATCACTTATGATTGAACGCATAAAATACTTTTTTTTACTTGTCTAAAATTGTACAAGCAAATCAAATCTTTATCTAAATCAATATGTTATGAAAAAACTTCTTGTTCTGAGTATGGTGATCCTCTTTATCGGTGTTGTGGCATCCTGCGGATCGAATACTAATTCTGAAAGTTCAACAGAAGCAGGTTCTGAAAGTACTGCGGCAACTACCACAGAGAGCGGAAACCCTTCTTATGATCCGCATCGCGGTGAAGGAAAATTTACCAGTGTTGATCTTGGAGCTTCACTGGATGCGGCAAAAGCTGATCTTGGTGATCAGGTATTTCAGGTTAAATGCAGCAGTTGTCATAAACTGACTGACGAAAAACTTGTTGGTCCGGGATGGAAGGGTGTAACTGCACGTCGTAAGCCTGAGTGGATCATGAACTTCATTACCAATACTGATGTAATGATTGATAAGGATCCGGAGCTGCAGGCACAGCTTGAGCTTTGTCTGGTTCGTATGCCAAATCAGAATCTTTCTGACGAGGATGCGAGGAATCTGCTGGAGATGATGAGAAAGAATGATGGAGTTAAATAGGCTTGATCCCTGGCAAACATTATCTGATGCCTTTAAAGCAATGGGAAATATGAATGCTTGGTTTAACCTGATGTTATTGAAACCAATAAACTGTAACCAATAATAAATCATATCTAAATAAAAATGAAGATAAATACAAAATATGCACAGGGAATGGCTGCTCTGGCATTATTAGTGAGCGTAAATGCTTGCAAGCCAAAAGATGCAGGATCCGTGGTAAGCGGTGATGCTGCTGCAAAGGTGTATGTTGCCCCCGGAAAATATGATGAATTCTACAATTTTGTGTCAGGAGGTTTTAGTGGTCAGATGGCAGTATACGGACTTCCGAGCGGGAGGCTGCTTCGCGTGATTCCTGTATTTTCAGTAGATCCCGAGAAAGGCTGGGGTTATTCAGAAGAAACAAAACCCATGCTGAACACTTCACATGGTGAGGTGCCATGGGATGATCTGCACCATATTTCCATGTCGCAAACCAATGGTGAAAGTGACGGACGCTGGGCTTTTGCGAATGCAAATAACACTCCCCGTGTTGCCCGGATAGATCTTAAAACTTTCCGTACGGCAGAGATACTTGAACTTCCAAACAGTGGAGGTAATCACTCTTCTCCGTTCATTACTGAGAACTCAGAGTATATCGTTGCAGGAACAAGATTTAGTGTTCCACCTGATGATAAGAACGGCGATGTTCCGATCAATACTTACAAGCAGAACTTTAAAGGAACAATCAGCTTTATTAGTGTGAACAAGGATAATGGTAATTTGGATATTGCATTCCAGTTACAGGGGCCGGGCGTTAACTTTGACTTGAGTCGCGCAGGAAAAGGTAATTCTCATGGATGGTTCTTCTTTAGCACCTATAATACAGAGCAGGCTAATACTCTTCTTGAAGTAAATGCTTCCAAGCGTGATAAAGACTTTATCATGGCGGTAAACTGGAAAAAGGCAGAAGAATTGATTAAAGCAGGGAAAGGCCGTAAACAGGCTGCTAAATATGCCAGTAACCGTTTTGATGAAAGTACTCATACTGCAAAATCTACAATTAAAAATGAAGTCACTGTCTTGGATATCAGGGAGCATCCCGGATTGGTTTACATGATTCCATGTCCTAAGTCTCCGCACGGTTGCGACGTGGATCCTACCGGCGAGTATATAGTAGGTAGTGGTAAACTGGCGGCATTAATTCCGGTATTCAGCTTTACTAAATTGCAGAAAGCCATTGCCGACAAAGCTTTTGACGGTGAATATGATGGAATTCCGGTAGTTAAGTATGAAGCTGCATTATACGGAGAAGTTAAAAAGCCGGGTTTAGGTCCATTGCACACAGAATTTGATGGTAAAGGAAACGCATACACTTCCATGTTTGTATCCAGTGAGGTGGTTAAATGGAATATCAAGGATCTTAAAGTTCTCGACAGAGTTGCAACATACTATTCTGTTGGTCACCTGATGATCCCTGGTGGCGATACTAAAAAACCAAATCCCAAATATCTGGTTGCGTACAACAAGATTACTAAAGACCGTTATTTACCCACCGGTCCGGAATTATCACAAAGCGCACAACTTTATGATATCAGCGGAGAAAAGATGCAATTACTGCTCGATTTCCCAACAATTGGTGAGCCTCACTATGCACAGGCTGTTTCTGCCGATCTGATTAAAAATAATTCCACCAAATTCTTTAAGATTGAGGAGAATAAACACCCTTATGTAGCCAAAGGGGAGGCCGCAACCAAAGTGGTTCGTGAAGGTAAGAAAGTACATGTTTACATGACCCTGATGCGTTCTCACCTGACTCCTGATAATATTGAAGGAATTAAGATAGGAGATGAGGTTTACTTCCATACCACAAACCTTGAGCAGGATTGGGATGTGCCACATGGTTTTGCAATCAAAGGGGCATTAAATGCAGAATTGCTGGTAATGCCCGGAGAAACTACCACTCTGAAGTGGATTCCTGACAGAGTAGGAATGTTCCCGATGTATTGTACAGACTTTTGTAGTGCATTGCACCAGGAAATGTCAGGATATGTTAGGGTATCTCCTGCCGGAAGTAATGTTCCGATCAGTTTCAGTACCGGTACAAACCTACCAAAAGATGATGCTGCAGGTGCTCAGGCAGGTGCAGTGAAGAAATAATTCTCACAAAGGAGAGGTATGTAATATGCTCAGGCTATTTCATATCTCTCTTTTTTTATATGTCTATTATGAGTAATAATAAAGTTTCCAACCAGGCCAGAATCATCCTTTTAATTTGTGGATTAGCATTGATTGTTGTTCTTTTTACTCCTATCTGGCGAATTGATCTTACAGCTCCTCAATATCCCGAAGGTTTATTTCTTTTGATTTATGCCAATAAGCTTGCAGGAAATGTTGACATTATTAATGGCTTGAATCATTATATCGGGATGAAAACACTTCATACAGAAGATTTTATTGAGTTTAGGGCACTTCCGATTATTATTTCAGTTTTTGCGGCTCTTTTTGTTCTGGTGGCTGCACTGGCAAACAGGATGATGATGAGAACACTGCTTTTCCTTTTTATCAGTTTCGGGGTACTGGCTATGGTTGATTTCTGGAAATGGGAGTATGACTACGGACATAATCTTGATCCCAATGCAGCGATTATTGTTCCCGGGATGGCATATCAGCCTCCATTGATTGGATTTAAACAATTACTGAATTTTGGAGCCTATTCTTTTCCTGATATAGGCGGATGGATATTTATTGGTGTTGGAATTGCTTTGCTTACTGTGGTTGTGCTCGACTGGAAGAAAGAAAAAAGATTTAAGCAGCGAACAGCACTAAAATTGCTGCTGCCCGGTTTAATCTCTATTGGCTTAAGTTCATGCAATACAGACCCCGAACCTATCCGTTTAGGGAAGGATAATTGTCAATTCTGTAAAATGACAATCAGCGATAAGCGCTTTGGTGCCGAGATTGTTACCAAAAAGAGTAAAATTTTTAAGTTTGACGATCAGCACTGCCTTGTTTCTTACATGAAGGCTGATGAACTTGAGAGAGAAAATATTGCAGGAGTCTATTTTACTGATTTTAATGAACCGCATAACCTGATTCCTGCAGAAAAAGCATTTTTCCTTCAAAGTCCTGACTTAAAAAGCCCGATGAATGGAAATATTGCTGCTTTTAGTCACGAAGATAGTTTAGGAAAAGCATTGCCAAAGTATTATGGTAATGGAATTACCTGGGAGGAAATGTTGAAGTGAAATACACCCTGTTAATTATATTTTTCTTTTTCTATGCAGGTCTTTCAGCTTCAACTATCAGGGTTGGGGCGAAGAGAGCTCATAAAAGCATTCGTTCAGCCATTGAAAAGGCTGTTGATGGCGATACAATTCTGGTTGATGCGGGGCATTATAAAGAGAAAAACATTGTCATCAATAAACATGGGCTTGTTCTGAAAGGGATAGACCATCCTGTTCTCGATGGAGAAAAGAAGTATGAGATCATTACAATCAAAGCTAACAGAGTTGTAATAGACGGGTTTAAATTAATTAACAGCGGCGTTTCGTCGCTTGAAGATCTTAGTGGTATAAAAATTTATGACAGCCGTTCAGTTAATATCAGGAATAATATTCTGGAGAACACCTTCTTCGGAATATACCTGTCAAATACAATCCATATTACTGTTGAAAATAACCGCTTAACGGCATCCAGTGTGGAAGAGCAGCAAAGTGGTAATGGAATTCATTGCTGGAAAAGCGACAGTCTGAAGGTGATTGGAAATGTCATTTCAGGTCATCGTGACGGGATTTATTTTGAATTTGTTAAGAATTCTGTGATCTGGAGGAATATTTCCAAGGCAAATCTTCGTTACGGACTCCATTTTATGTTTTCAAACGATGATATGTATGTGAACAATGTGTTCAGAAATAACGGTTCCGGAGTTTCAGTGATGTACTCAAACCGCATTAAAATGTTTAGTAACTATTTTGAAGAGAACTGGGGTGATGCTGCCCATGGGATTTTGCTGAAAGAAATATCCGATGGTTTTATGGAGGGAAACTATTTTATGAAAAATACCAGTGCAGTGTATATGGAAGGGGCAAACAGAATATACATGAAGCGTAATGTGTTTGAGAATAACGGATGGGCTCTGAAAATTCAGGCGAGCTGCAGTGACGTGGTACTGGAGATGAATAATTTTATCGGGAACACCTTTGATGTCGGAACCAATGGTTCCCTTGTTCTCAATTATTTTAAGAATAACTACTGGGATAAATATGAAGGATATGATCTGAATAAAGATAAGGTAGGGGATATTCCATACCGGCCTGTAAGTATGTATTCCATGATCGTAGAGAAATATCCTCCGGCCATGATTCTGTTCAGGAGTTTTATAACAACCTTGTTGGATAAAACTGAAAAAATACTTCCCAGTCTTACCCCGGAAAATCTGAAAGACAGTGCCCCTATGATGAATAAAGCATTTTGATAAGAAAATGCAGAGACTACAGGAATATGAAAGATACAATGATTACCGTAGAAAATATTAGTAAGCAGTTTGGCAAATTAAAGGCTCTGGATAATATCAGCACATTCTGTGATAAATCTGAATGTATTGCACTGATCGGTCCAAATGGTTGCGGTAAAACTACACTGATTAAAGCGATCCTCGGAATGGTTATCCCGGATAGCGGATCCATAAAATTTCAGGGTACTGATATTGCCAACAACTGGCAATATCGTGAAATGATAGGCTATATGCCACAGATCGGAAGATACCCTGATAATATGACCATTGGCCAGGTTTTGGGAATGATGAAAGACATCAGGAATTCCTCAGATGCTCTGGATGAAGATTTGATTAAGGCATTTTCTATTCAGAATCTGATGAATAAGCGTATGGGAACTCTTTCCGGTGGTACCATACAAAAAGTGAGTGCTGCCCTGGCATTTTTATTTAATCCTTCAGTGCTGATACTTGATGAACCTACTGCCGGCCTCGATCCGGTAGCATCTGAGTTATTCAAAGAGAAAATTATCGCCGAAAAGGATAAAGGAAAACTGGTGTTGATCACTTCCCATATTCTGAGTGACCTGGATGATCTGGTAACCCGAATTATTTATATGCAGGAAGGGAAACTGATATTCCATAAAAGTATTGAAGAGTTAAGACTGGATACCGGAGAAGAGAAACTGGTAAAGTCAATAGCACAGGTAATGATCAGCAATTATGAATAAGATTATCAAATACGTTATCACAGATATACTGAGGAACAGGATCGTTCTCGTTTACACCATATTTCTGCTTGCAGCATCTTTCAGTGTATTCAGTCTGGAGGATAATAGCAGCAAAGGATTGCTGAGCCTGCTGAATATTATACTGATTGTGGTTCCATTGGTCAGCATTATTTTTTCGACCATTTATATGTATAATTCAGCAGAGTTTATTGAATTACTGCTGAGTCAGCCTTTAAAGCGCAGATCAATCTGGCTGAGTTTGTTTGCCGGACTGGCATCGTCACTATCCATCGCGTTTTTTATCGGTGCCGGTATACCTGTGCTCATTTATCAGGCTAATATGATTGGCTTTACAATGATTATGACAGGTATAATTTTAAGTGTAATTTTTGCTGCCATAGCATTTCTTGCTACAGTAAAAACCAGGGATAAGGCAAAAGGTATCGGGGCATCCATTATGCTTTGGTTATATTTTTCTTTGCTTTTCGACGGACTTGTATTATTCATACTGTTTCAGTTTGCAGATTATCCGATGGAGAAGGCAATGATTGGATTGAGTGCTTTGAATCCGATTGATCTGAGCCGTATCCTGATTCTTCTTCAGCTCGATGTTTCTGCAATGATGGGTTATACAGGCGCGGTATTCAAAGAGTTTTTCGGAGCTACAAATGGCCTGATATTTTCGTTTTTAATTTTACTGTTTTGGATTGTAATTCCGGTTTGGTATTCAACCCGAAAGTTCAACACCAAAGATCTCTGACATGAAAAGACATCCTGCGCTTATTCCATTATCAAGAGAGCATCATGAAACCCTCATTCTGGCAAGATTGCTTCAAAAAGGTGCTCCCGAATACAAAGGATTGCCGGCTGATGATAGGGGAAAGGCAGATTATGCCAATGATCATTATAAGAATGAACTTATTCAGCATTTCAGAAATGAAGAAAGCATATTGCTTTTGATTAAAGGGTTAAATTCTGATATGGATATCCTGATTCAGGATATTATGGATGAGCATCAGCAGCTTCATCAATATTTTCAGACTATATCTGATCAGGATGAACTTTCCAATCATCTTGATCGTTTAGGTAAAGTTCTGGAGGCACATGTTCGTAAAGAAGAGAGACAATTATTCCCATTAATACAAGATCATTGCGGGGAAGAAACCTTGAAACTCATAAAAAGGACCTTAAGTTATCATTAATTGAAAAAGGATATTTTAAACCGGGCAGATATTGAAATTATGGTTAATACTTTTTACAGAAAGGTATTGGCGGATAAATTGCTTGGATTTATTTTTCAGGATGTGGCAAGGGTAAACTGGGTTACACATCTTCCTGTGATGTATAATTTTTGGGAAAATGTGATTTTCTATACTGGTTCATACGAAGGAAATCCTCTTAATCTGCATAAACATCTGCATCATATTACCCCTCTTGGAAGACCTCATTTCGATCGCTGGAATAAACTTTTTGTATCAACCGTGGACGAACTTTTTGAAGGTCCGAATGCCGGGCTGGTTAAAGAACGGGCTTTGAGTATTTCAGAAATCATGAGAGTACAGCTGATGGATTATAAAAGCAGTGCACGGAATAATGGTGAATCAGGGAAAATGAAAAAACAACATAAATAAAAAAGGACCTCCCGGTTCCGGAAGATCCCTCTCTTTCAAATTCAGGTTATTATTTTTTATTTAGGCGGCAGTAGTACGCCGTCAATAACATGTATAATTCCGTTTGAAGCAGGAACCGATGCAACAATGTTTGCAGCACCTCCGTTAATTGACACTTTCCCGTCTTTAACATTGACCGTAATGTCATTCCCGTTTACCTGTCCGATTGTCTGACCATCGGTAAAACTCTCTGACTTAAATACTCCAACAGAGACATGGTATTGCAGGATGTTTGCAAGATCATCTTTACTTTCAGGTTTTAATAAATTATCTACAGTTCCTGCAGGTAATTTGTCAAAGGCAGCATTGGTTGGTGCAAATACCGTAAATGGTCCGGCATTGCTCAGTGCATCTACAAGTTCGGCTGCTTTAATTGCTGTAACTAAAGTTGAATGGTCTTTACTGCCAATGGCAACCTGCACTACATTTTTTTGTGATTGGTCATCCTGAACACCTGATTGTCCTACAGTTTCGGTTTCAGTTTGTGATTCGCCGGCTTGCTTTTGCTGGTTGCCACAACTCATGAACAAGCCCATGCAAATCATTGATGAAGCTATTAAGATCTTTCTCATAATTTTGTTGGTTTTAATACTATACAATTTACCAACAAAATCACTTTTGAACTATGATTGAAATCACATTTTGAAAATATTTTTTTAATGTTTTGTTCTGTATATCAGTTGTTTATATTCGTGTGCTTGATATTTGAAGCAAAAAATAAGCCGGTCCTTTTTTGATAAGACCGGCTTATATCCGAAACTGTTTTTATCAGATTTCCTGGCTTACAACAGGGTTTAAATTGTTCAGTGTTTCTTCAATTTCCTGAAGCTCATTCAGCATTTTTTTTCTGTAAACTTCGGTTTGATCAGTAATTTTTGGTACCAGCTGCTTGTAGTATTCAATACCGTTTTGCAGTTGCTCCTTAAATTTACTGATGTATTTCACTTTTTTATCATTCATTTCCTGAATCTGTTTACTTATATCTTTTTTCAGATAATCAACATAAAGATTCAGTTCGTTTACAAATAAATTTGGTCGATTAGGATCATTAAGCAGATTCAGTTTACCGTAAATATGACTTACCATTTCATCCAGCGAGAATTTGCCGCTGAAATAGGCAAGGTTTGGCCCCGGACATATTGCAACGGCCTTACTTTCTTTTGGCTTTATGATATTGTTTTTCAGCAATGCAGGTGCAGCTAATCCTTCACAAAGACATAATTTTTCGGTAATCTCTTCAAATTTTGTCTGATATTCTTCAGGGGAAAGACCCTCAGCTTCCAGTTGTTTTAGTTTGAGGTTCTGGTACTCTCTGGAAGCGGTACAGATTGGCTGATCGGTAAATTCGGTATTCGATGAAAGGAACTTCTTTACGCATGGACTTCCGGGTCTTCCTTTTTCTATACGTTCAATACGTTGCCGCTCAGCTGTACTTTTCCTGAAATTATTGAACGGTATTCCCAATGGAGATGACCCGCTGATATAAAAATCGTCTTTAGTTGCAGTAGATATCAGTTCGAGGGTTTCCTCGTCTACATTCGTAGCTTCCGGTACCAGCAGGAAAGGACTTCCCCAGCCGGTAGCATCCAGGTTATAATGATTCATCAGAAAATTATTCTCATCGGCAGTACCAATGCCACCCTGTACGCTTATTTTAAGTTCAGGAATCAGATTGAGCCGGATGCCCTTTTCCTCCAGGGCTTTAGCATAAATGCCATATAATTCCTGGATCATTTCCTGTCTCTTTTCCTTAAATTCCTCAAGTATAGGACCCAGTAAATATCCTTCTGTTGCAAAAGCATGTCCTCCGCAATTTAATCCTGATTCAATCCGGAATTCTGATACCCAGAGCCCTTTTTTTGCCAGGAACTTTGCCTGTATTAATGCAGAACGGAAGTCGCTGACTTTCAGTATGATAGTTTTGTTGAAATGGCTGAACTGATTTGGCAGAAAATCAGGGAAATTCTCCAGATAACTGTAAAGTCTGGGATTCATTCCCGCTGAAAGCACTACTGCTGAATTAAGACTGCTTTCTGCAAATCCTTTCAAAGCACCAAGAGCGTCAGAAATTTGTTCTCCCTTCAAGTCCGGATTCATTCTGTCAACTTTTGCCATGATATTAACCTGGATTTCTCCTTTTACCATTTCTTCCCGGAGTTCTTCCTGTAAACGGTGTTGTTTATCAGGATCTGTTTCAAGGAGCATTGTCCGGTATTTGATTTTAAGGGGAGAGGTTTCGGGCAAAAGCTCAAAATAACGTGTAATATCTGTTCCCGGCCCGAAAGGTTCTGCTTTCAGTTTTCTGAACTGACTGTCCACAATTTTATTGATCAGATTCAGGTAGCCAGTAATTCTTTTACTTCTGAAATCTTCTTCTTTTGCATCAATAGGAATAAAAGGCTCATTATTCTTTTCAGTATAAAATTGCCTCATCTTTTCGATCAGGATATCATCGACAATAGAAACAACCGAACTGATGCCATAACGGGCAACTTTTACCGGAGTATCAACCGAATAGGCCAGTCCAAGAACCGGAATATGAAATGTATGACTCATGAATGTTATTAATAAATTAACTCACAAGTACAAATAAGGACAATTAAACCGTCTTAAAATATGACAGACGTCACTTATTAAAAGAAAATCTCAAAACTCCTATTCAATTTCAAGTTTACGGATCAATTCTGCACTTTGTTCCCTTCCCTGATCCAGCCGGCCTGCAAAGAAATTCTTAACCTGTTCAAAATGCTGTTTATAGCCTTCCATATCACCATATCCGATAATGGACGACCATTCCCGAACTGCCGAGTGAAATTCAAGATCATCGCCTCTGATCGTTTTGTCGAACAGTGCAGTTTCTATAGATTCTTCGAGCAGTTCTTCATTTTTAAACAAATATTCAGCAATACCCAGCCTTAGTCTGAACGGAGGTGTCTGGCAAATCAGATTATCATAAGGATTGATTCCCAGATGATACCATGCATCTACCATACTCAGCAAACTCAGATGGGAATTCGGTTTGCGGCTTTCAGATCCCGCAGAAAGTGAAAATTCCTGCATAATCTTTTCGTTAAGCATTACAGGCGTATGATTCTGTCCGAATATAAAATCCCTTGCTTTATAAAGCCTTTTTCTGAAGGTATCGGCATCCTCACGAATCATGAGTTTGAATAATTCAGATTCAGAGATTGCATAACGCTTGATCTGATGTCTTGCGTATGGGTTCAGAATGGCCAGACCTCCATAAATATGTGCTTTATAACTGAATATTCTTAGAGTAATCAGAATTTTCACATTGTCTATCCCGCCAAGGTAGGAGGCATTTTCCCAGGGGAAAAATCCTGCTTCTTTCCATGCTGTACCCATACTTTCAAATCCCATATGAGTAACTGCCTGGGTGTCGGCCACGATTTTATCATGTTCATGATAGTCGGGAATCTCATTTAGGATTGAACCGAGCGCTGATAGCACATCTGTCATTCGCTGATAGGCTTCCTTACTTGTGCGATGGGGGATGACGATCATTTTCTGACCATGAGGGTCAAATCCCGGTCCATGTAATGAATGACAGGTGATAATATGCGCATCTTTGGGAAGATACTTCTCAAAGGCTTCAATTTCAGGATGCTTAACAGACGTTTGTCCGGCTACAATCGCACCGTACTTGGTATAAGAACCATACAGGCTAAGAACTTCAGCAATACGTTCAGCTTCAACTGAATAGAAGATAATGTCTGAAATGCGGGATACAGCTCTGCCATCATCCATTACTTCAATTCCAAATGGAGCAAGCTCTGTTTCCAGCAGCTCTCTGCGATGCGGCAGGTCACAACCGTAAACCTTATATCCCGCTTTAGCAAAAGATTTAGCATAGATACAGCCCATGTCGCCCAGGCCAATGATTCCGATATTCATGCTTTGTAGCGGTGTTTTTTATTGATTTAAATTCAAATATTCTTCCCGGAAATTTGCCGGAGTCTTCATAAATCTTATGAATGGAACTATACCTCCAATATTACATATTTTTCTGATATTTAGAGAGACCCTTTAAACCTGAGTATCAATTATGGCAGATTACATATTATCTCTTGATCAGGGAACGACCAGTTCCAGAGCGATTATTTTTAACCGTAAGGGAAGTATTGTTGCCATTGCACAAAAGGAGTTTGAGCAGATTTATCCCAAACCGGGATGGGTTGAACATGATCCGCTTGAGATATGGTCAACTCAGGTTGCTGTTGCTGCTGAAGCAATTGTCAGGGCCGGAATCCACTCAAAAGATATTCATGCCATTGGAATTACCAATCAGAGGGAAACAACAGTAGTTTGGGACAGAGAAACGGGCTTGCCGGTCTATAATGCAATTGTCTGGCAGGATCGCCGTACATCAGATTTTTGTGATTCCATCAGAAAGGAATACGCTGAATTAATTCAGCAGAAAACAGGATTAATTATTGACTCCTATTTTTCAGCAACAAAAGTCAGATGGATACTTGAGCATGTTCCGGGTGCAAGGCAGCGTGCAGCGGAGGGCAAATTGCTTTTCGGGACTGTCGACAGCTGGCTGATATGGAAGCTTTCGGGAGGCACAAGTCATGTTACAGATATGAGTAATGCTTCCAGAACGATGCTTTTTGATATTAATACCCTGGAATGGGATAAGGAACTCCTCAGGATATTTAGTATTCCTGAAAAGATGCTTCCGGAAGTAAGGTCTTCAAGTGAAATATTTTGTGAAACTGCCGGAAATATTCTGGCAACCAAAATTCCGATTGGGGGTATAGCCGGTGATCAGCAGGCTGCATTGTTCGGTCAGATGTGCACTGAGGTAGGAATGGTAAAGAACACCTATGGCACAGGTTGTTTTATGCTGATGAATATTGGCAAAAAAGTAAGAATTTCTAAAAATAACCTCCTCACTACTGTTGCATGGAAGATCAACGGGGAAGTAACTTATGCTCTGGAAGGAGGGATTTTTATTGGCGGTGCAGTTGTTCAATGGCTCAGAGATGAGCTTGGACTGATCAAAACCTCAGGAGAAGTGGAGGAACTTGCTGCCAAAGTGAGTGATACCGGAGGGGTTTATATGGTTCCGGCTTTTGCCGGATTAGGAGCGCCGCACTGGGATCAGCATGCCCGGGGTACGATTACAGGGATTACAAGAGGCACTAATTCGGCTCATTTCGCCCGTGCAGCACTTGAAAGTATTGCTTACCAAACTATGGATGTTTTGAAGGCGATGGAGGCCGATGCCGGCACCTCAATCAGCGAGTTGCGCGTTGATGGCGGGGCTACTGCAAATAATATTTTAATGCAGTTTCAGGCAGATATAATGAAATGCCGGGTAATCAGGCCAAAAGTTACAGAAGTGACGGCTATGGGAGCTGCATATCTTGCCGGACTTGCCACCGGATTCTGGAGCAGTATTTCGGATATTGCGGAGCAATGGCAGGTTGAACGGATTTTTGAACCGGCAGAACTTGATAACTATGATGAATTGATATCCGGATGGAACCGTGCGGTTAAAGCGGCAAAAGCCAATACTGAATCCTGAAATTTAATAAGCAGATATGACACCTTTTTTAGCAGAATTTATTGGAACAGCATTATTGATCCTTCTGGGTAATGGAGTAGTGGCCAATGTGGTACTTAACGGAACCAAGGGGAATGGTGGAGGCTGGATCGTGATTACCACTGCATGGGCCCTTGCAGTATTTGTAGGGGTAGTTGTAGCTGGTCCGTACAGTGGAGCGCATTTGAATCCTGCTGTTTCTGTAGGGTTGGCTATAGCCGGAAAGTTTGAATGGTCGCAGGTTGCTCCGTATGCTCTGGCTCAATTGCTCGGGGCAATGCTTGGCTCAGCTCTGGTCTGGTTGAAATATAAAGATCACTTTGATGCTACAGAAAACCCTGACCTGAAAATGGCTTGTTTTTGTACCAGTCCGGCCATCAGAAATCCTTTTCTGAATTTTATGAGTGAGTTTATTGGCTCAATTGTGCTCATATTCGTCATATTTCATTTTACTAATGCTGAAATTGCAGATACCAAAACCCCGGTGGGGCTGGGATCAATCGGCGCCATGCCTGTGATGCTTCTGGTTTGGGCAATTGGATTATCGCTGGGCGGTACAACCGGATATGCTATTAACCCGGTACGCGATCTGGGTCCCAGGATCATACATGCCATATTGCCAATTGCAGGAAAGAGAGGATCTGACTGGTCATATTCCTGGATACCTGTTATCGGTCCGTTGCTGGGAGCGGGCTTTGCGGCCTTACTTTATCTGTTCATAGGCAGCTGATTTTTGTTTACCGGATCTATTTGTATTTGGTTTTTTGAATTGAATCTTTTCAAATTCAGTTTGCAACAGGTAGTTTCCGGTTTTTAAGGTAATTTCCAAAAGTCTAAATGACTTATGGTGATCATAAATTTTATCAAAATGTTTGCTTTTAGAGCCTGACACTACGTAGAATTAACACTGTTTTTCTTTCTAAAAGACTATTTTTGCCATATGACTGAAAAGGGTGCATTATTGCATGCAATTATTGAAAATGCTATTGATGGTATTATTACCATTGATGACAGGGGATTAATCGAGTCGATAAATCCGGCCGCTTGTGCTCTGTTTGGTTACACCATTGATGAAGTGATTGGTAAAAATATTTCAGTATTGGTGCCACATCCTGACAAGGATAAACATGATGAATATATAGCCAGGTATCAGCGTACCGGCGAACCCCATATCATTGGTAAGGGCAGAGATGTCAAAGGTCTGCGTAAGGATGGTACAATGTTTCCATTTCGGCTTGGTGTAAATGAAGTAAAATCTGCAGGCAGAACTATTTATGCCGGATTTATACACGACCTGAGTAAAGAGAAGGAGGCTGAGGCCCAGATCCTGCATTATGCATCCCAACTGGAAAAACTGGTTGAGGAACGTACCAACTCTCTGCAGCAATCTGTTGTTGAATTACAGACAGCAAAGGAAACGGTCAGTAAATCGCTTGAAAAGGAAAAGGAACTGAATCAGCTGAAAAGCCGCTTTGTATCTATGGCTTCGCACGAGTTTAGAACTCCCCTAAGCTCTATTCAGCTTTCAGCCTCGCTCATTGAAAAGTACATGCAGCAGGGGGATGGTACTAACGTTTCAAAGCATGTAAGTAAAATCAAAAATTCTGTAGGTAACCTGACTACAATTTTGGATGATTTCTTGTCGCTGGAACGTCTGGAGGCTGGAAAGATCGAAACAAATTTTACAAAATTCGATATCGTGAAGCTTTCAGAAGAAATTACAGAAGAAATGCAGCTGATGGCGAAAAGAGATCAGAATATTATTTATCAGCACACCGGTTTGCATAGCACCGTATTGCTGGATCAGAATTTACTCCGTAACTGTATCGTTAATTTAATTTCGAATGCAATAAAATATTCAGGTGAAAATACATTTATTGAATTCAACACAGAACTAACTGATAGTGAATGTATTGTAACTGTTAAAGATAATGGTATTGGAATTCCTCAAGCAGATCATAAACACCTGTTTGAGCCATTTTTCAGAGCCAATAATACTGGTACTATTCCAGGTACCGGACTTGGGCTGAATATTATTTTGCGTTATGCTACTTTAATGGGCGGGCATGTAGACTTCAGCAGTCACGTAAACCAAAAAACAGTTTTTACCTTAAATTTTCCACAATAAACTCCAATGAAGAAGAAGATCCTAATTATAGAAGATAATGAAGATATCAGGGAAAGCTCAATAGAAATTCTGGAACTTGCAGGCTATGATGTGCTGCAGGCCGAGAATGGTAAAATTGGTGTTGAAATTGCGCAGCAGCAAT
Organism: Daejeonella sp. H1SJ63; assembly: GCF_029360775.1. GTDB lineage: Bacteria > Bacteroidota > Bacteroidia > Sphingobacteriales > Sphingobacteriaceae > Daejeonella. The sequence continues at coordinate 59,351 of NZ_JARKMZ010000028.1, forward strand.
TGCCTGATATGATCCTTTGTGATATTATGATGCCTGAACTGGATGGCTACGGAGTTTTGTATCTTCTATCAAAAAATCAGCAAACAGCCAATATTCCATTTATATTCTTAACTGCAAAAGCTGAAAGAACTGATATGCGAAAGGGTATGGAAATGGGTGCCGATGATTATCTCACCAAGCCTTTTGATGATATGGAGTTATTGAATACCATAGAATCAAGATTTCAGAAAAAGGAAAAGCAGGAGGCTTTTTATAGTAAGTCATTCGAGGGTTTGAAGTTACTTGCCAACCAGAATCAGGGTATGGAGGAGTTGCAAAAGATTATATCAGACCGTAAGGTAAAACAGGTAAGAAAAAAGCAGATTATCTATTATGAAGGTGATGTAATTTCAGGAATTTATCTGATCCTTAGCGGTAGGGTGAAAGCCATTAAACTAAATGAGGACGGCAGGGAACTGGTAACAGGAATGTACGGCCCCGACGATTATTTAGGTATTCAGGCTATGCTTTCAGGTGAGCACTACAATGAAACGGCAGAAGCGGTTGAAGATACCACCATCTGTTTACTCCCAAAAGATACTGTTAAACAGTTACTGGATAATTATACTGATATAGGCCAGAAATTTATTAAGGTGCTTTCAAGTAATCTGATCGAGAAAGAGGAGCAATTACTGCAGCTGGCTTACCATTCTGTAAGAAAACGCATGGCTGAAATTCTGGTCAGGCTTTCCAAACAACAAAATTCGCTGGGGGATGCTGAATCTCAGATAAAAATTTCACGTGAAGATCTGGCTTCTATGGCCGGTATGGCAACTGAAACAGTGAGTCGTACGCTAAGTGATTTTAAGGATGAGGGGATCATCGAAAAGAAGGGTAGTGTGATCCAGATTCTTGCGATGAACAAGCTTCTGAAAATGAAAAACTGATAAAGATCATTTTTCTTTATGATATGACTCATTACCTATAGCTTACCCTAAAGCTATTTTTGGGTCATATTATGAAGTAATGAAGGTTGTTGCGTACAATATAAAAGAATTTGAAAAGGAGTTTCTGGTTCGTGCGAATCAAAAGCAACACGACATTACGCTGATTTCCAATCCGTTAAGTCTGGAGACGGCATTGTATGCCGAAGGTAAAGATGCGGTTGTGGTTAGTATCAATGATGACGTTTCTGCTGAAGTGATTGAAAAACTCGCTGATTTGGGAATCAGGTATATTACTACCCGTTCAGTGGCGGTTGACCATATTAACAGGGAGGCAGCGGGTTTAAGAAATATTAAACTGGCCAATGTTCCTTCTTTTTCTGCTGAGGCAGTTGCTGAATATTCGGTTTTGCTTGCACTTTCTTTGAACCGTAAAATTGTCCCGACTGTAAACAGCAGCCGGGAATTTGATTTTAGGGTTGACCAGCATGTGGGTTTCAATTTTTTTGGTAAGACAGTTGGTATCATAGGACTTGGAAATATAGGGCAGTCAGTTGCAGCTATTTATAAAGCAATGGGTTGCAGAGTGCTTGGGAACGATCTTAAATTCCCGGCTCATCTTCATGGTGTTGAAGAGAAAAGCCTGGATGGAATATTTGAAGAGTCTGATCTAATTTCTTTGCATATTCCACTTAATAATGAGAGCAGGAATATTATTAATCAGCAAAGTCTTTCAAAAATGAAGCGGGGTGTTATGCTGATCAATACCTGCAGCGGTAAACTGATCAATACAGTTGATTTGCTCAGATCCCTGAGGAATGGAAAAATTGGCTATCTCGCTTTAGATGGCTATGAATTTGAAAGAGGCTTATTTTTTGAGGATCGAAGGAAAGATGGAGTTAAAGATCATCCGATGATGGAAGAATTATTGTCTTTCCCGAATGTAATCATTTCTCCTCATCAGGCCTTTCTGACAAAGGAAGGTTTGCAGGAAGTAGCTAATCTGACTATTAAAAATCTGGATAACTGGCAAGCCGGAAAATGCTCCGGTAAGGCCTGTGCATGTGCAGATGGCTGCCAGAAGAGTTCTCTGAAAGCCTGATATAGAATATGTTATTATGAAAATACAGCAGCTAATAGATAAATACCATGTTGCAGCTCCCCGTTACACCAGTTATCCTACTGTTCCTTACTGGGATGCAGCTGCTCCGGATATAGAAAAGTGGAAAGAATCAGTTGCGTTTTCCTTCAAACAAAGTAATGCCGGTAATGGGATAAGTTTATATGTTCATTTACCTTTTTGCGAAAGTCTTTGCACTTATTGTGGCTGCAATACCAGAATAACCAGGAATCATCAGGTTGAAGATCCATATATTCATGCCGTTCTTAAAGAGTGGAAATTATATCTTCAGGTATTTGCTGAGAAGCCAATTATCAGGGAAATTCATCTTGGGGGAGGAACTCCGACATTTTTCGCCCCTCATAATCTTAAGCTTCTTATAAATGGTTTAATGGCAGATTCAGTGCTTCATCCTGATGCCGAATTTAGCTTTGAAGCTCATCCCAATAATACAAGTGATGATCATCTGCAAACTCTTTTTGATCTTGGTTTCAGGCGTTTAAGTTTGGGCATACAGGATTTTGATCTTAAAGTACAGAAGATCATTAACCGTATTCAAAGTTTTGAACAGGTAAAACATGTTACCGAAAAGGCACGTGAAATTGGCTATAGCTCGATTAATTTTGATCTGATTTATGGTTTGCCTTTACAAACTTATGAGGGCCTGAGTGAGACTATTCTACAGGTTGGGAAACTAATGCCTGACCGCATTGCATTTTACAGTTATGCGCATGTTCCATGGATAAAACCAGGGCAGAGAAGTTTTACAGAGGATGATCTTCCTTCAGTAGCAGAAAAGCAGAGATTATATGAACTTGGTCGTGAAATGTTTACCTCCATGGGTTATGAAGAAATCGGGATGGATCATTTTGCTCTGAATACTGATAGTCTTTATCTGGCCGAGCAATCAGGAAAGCTACATCGTAATTTCATGGGATATACCCATCAGTATACTCAACTGATGATCGGTTTGGGAGTATCTTCGATCAGTGACAGCTGGTTTGCATTTGCTCAGAATGTGAAGAAAGTAGAAGAATATCTCGATTTGGTGGGTAAAGGTCAGATACCGGTTTTTAAAGGCCATCAGCTTACCGGGGAAGATTTATTGATCCGCAAACATATTCTGAATCTGATGTGTAAAGGCAAAACGGAGTGGGATGCTTCAGAACCATTAAATGAGTCGCTGCAAGCAGGAATTGAACGGGCAAGGACTCTGGAAGAAGATGGACTTTGCGAAATTGGATTAAACAGCCTGACTGTAACACCTCTCGGTAAACGTTTTCTGAGAAATATCTGTATGGCTCTTGATGCCCGTCTGTGGGCTGAACAACCTGAAACACAGTTATTCAGTATGGCCGGATAGCCGGCCGGTTCAAGCTGAGCCTGATTGTTAATTTAGCAAAATCTTGTATTTTTTGATTGGATGAGGGAACAAACTTCGACCCCATTATCCATTTTGGGCGGACTCAAATAAGGAATATCCAGATTCATGCCTCTCAGGATGAACCAGGCTCCAAGGCAAAGCATAGCATAAGGAATAAGCTTGTTAATGCGTCTTCGAACTACCGGTCCGGCGAAGCCTGTACTTACCATCGCAATCATCATCAGCGGAAGTGTTCCAATTCCAAACCAGAACATATATTGTGCTGAGGATAGTACGTTGCCAGTATTTAAAGCACCTGCCAGAGCAAGATATACAAATCCACAGGGTAAAAATCCGTTCAGAATACCTGTAATTAAATGACCCGCCTTATGCTGAAGTGCGTAGGTAAGTACTTTGTTAAATGGTTGTACAAGTCCCGACAGCCAGTCGCGTTTACCAATGGATAATTTTAAAATTCTGGAACTTGCTGCTAAAACTATAAATACACCGGTTAAAATGCTGATACTTTGCTGCATTCCTGCAAGCCATAACTGTCTGCCGGCCAAACCAATGATCAGCCCAAGCAGGGTATAGGTCATAGTCCTGCCAAGGTTATAGATCAGTTTGTCAAAAACGATCATCCAGGCCTGTTTGTGAAAGCTGGGAACGGCAAATGCTAAGGGGCCGCACATGCCTATGCAATGGATGCTTCCGAATAATCCGGTGAAGAATGCCAGCTCGTTATAACTCATTACTTTAAATAATACCCTTCTGATACAAAATCTACCGGATTATAATATCCTTTTCAAACATGTAACCTTTGCCTGAACTTTCCCATTCCAGCATTACTTTCCAATGACCTCCTGTAAATTCGTTCAATGGAATGTCTGCTGTATTTCCCATTCCCGAATCCATACTAACGACTCTGTCTTTAGTTTGATCTGAAGGATGTAAAAAGCGGATATTTCCCTTCGCCGGATTTTTGAATGTTATTTTCAGGCTTTGACCAACACTGATTTCCGGTTCGGCTTTATCCACATTGACCCTGCTTTTCCGGATATAATCTTTATCGTATTCAATTCCTTTCTGATAATAATTCTGGTCTACAAGATCATCCGAATCGCTTCGCATCATTAGTACTACAAGAGTAATGATGAAAGTCATGAAAGTGACCATTCCCAGTACAAGTTTTGTTCCCCAGTTCATTTTATAAGTTTGGTGGTGCTATAAAATTGGTATTAATCTCTTCGATCAGTTTTCCTTTGGAATATACCTGGATTTCTATCTCAGATTTGTATTTTTTGATGCTTTTTAGCGGTCTGATTACAAAGAAAGTAAGTTTTATGATACCTCCTTTTTTGATCAGATTCTCTTTATGAATATATTCGATTCTGGTTTCAGGGTCATCTGATTTCATCTCAAATTCAATGTCGCCTGATGTTTTGTTAACAAACTCTGCATTGTATAAATTACTGACAGTGCCATTTTCCCTTTGCTGGTATAAGGTTCCTCCAGCTCTGAGAATAGTGGTTTCAATATTTGTGCGGCTGATTAGTAAGAAGCTTAATACCGTAACCAGAATTAAGAGTACCACAGAATAAGCATATACTTTTCTGCTCAGTTTAAATGCTGATTTTGTTTTAATCTGATCTTCAGACATAAAGCCGATCAGTCTGCTTGGCCTGTGAATTTTTTCCATAACCATGTCACATGCGTCTATACATGCGGTGCAGTTTACACATTCAAGCTGAGTACCATTGCGAATGTCAATCCCGGTAGGACAAACGTGTACACAAAGTTTGCAGTCTATACAATCGCCAAGGTGTTCCTGACTGGTGTTTTTCTGGACTTTGCCTCTTGGTTCACCTCTTTCGTAATCATAGGCAACAATGATACTCTGGTTATCAAGAAGTACACCCTGTAAGCGGCCATACGGACAAATTACAGTGCAAACGAGTTCGCGGATGTAAGAAAAGACTATATAGAATACCAATGTAAAAATCCAGATTGATACAAAACCTGTAACATGATTGCCAACAGGCTCTGTCATGATCTTGATCAGTTCATCAGATCCGATGATATAGGCTAAAAAGATATTGGATATCAAAAAGGAGATTAGCAGGAAGATAGTATGTTTAGCAGTCTTTTTTAATACTTTTTCAGCGCTTAGAGGAGAAGCATCAAGTTTTTGCTGCTGAATATAATCTCCTTCAATCAGGTTTTCAACTTTCCTGAAAACCATTTCCATAAAAATGGTTTGAGGGCAGGCCCATCCGCACCATACACGCCCGAAAATTGCTGTAAACATGACGATGAAAACCATAAAAGTTAAAATCGCCAGTACAAAAAGATAAAAATCCTGTGGCCAGAAGATAACGCCGAAGAAAACAAATTTTCGTTCAATTACATTAAGAAGGATCAGTTGTTCCCCGTTTAATTTTATAAATGGTCCGCTGAACAGAAGAATAAGCAGGGCATAGCTGAATTTATCCCTGTACCTGAAAAGTTTTCCTTTTATAATTTGAGGGTATATCCACTTCCTTTTATTTCCGGTGTCACTGATTGAAGGAAGGTGATCACGGAAGTTATTTGCTTCAGCCATTATGTTATGTGTAATTATTTAAGAAATCCTCTTTTTAAGTTTAAAACAGAGGTAGTTTCGTCACTAATCAATGGTGTAAAAATTGAGATATAATAACTTTTATAGTATGATATAGATCATAATAATTGATAACAGGCATCACTAAAAAAAGAATTAAATCATCTCATTTTCGTGTAGTAAGAATATCCTTTTATAAATTTATATAGATTCATTCAATTAGTTTGATTCAGTTGCAAAATAATTTCCGGAATATGAATGATTATGTAATTAAATACAAAGACATTTCTGTTGCGGATGCGGTAGAAGTTGGGGTATTAAATTCTATTCTGGGGGATATTTTTAATCATTCCCAATTTCAGGATATTAAAGTTCCGGATGGTTTTGCGATAACTGCAGGCACGTTCAGGCATTTTATCGGATATAATAAGCTTGAGGGGATTCTTGAAAAATTAATTAAAAATCTTGACAGAAATAATCCTGAATCTATTTATGAAACTGTTATAAAAGCTCAGGAGCTTATTATTGGAGCTCAAATGCCTGCTGATATTTATGATAGTATTATCAAAGAATATCGGGATCTGGACCCAGGTTCTGGTCTTGTTATGCGAAGCAGTTTGCTGAATCCTGATTCATTAAATTTGTGGCTTAAGAACAGGCAAGATACCATTTGGAATATCAGGGACGAGAAACACTTGATTGAGTCTGTTCAAAGGTGTTTTGCCTCCCTTTATTCAGACATTACATTGAAAGAAGAATATTTTAGTAGTTTAAGTACTATTTCAGTTGGAGTTCAGCTGATTCCTGATTCATTTAATGTCAGTTCGGGATTGGCATATACTGCCGATCCTGAAAGCGGTTTCCCTGATGTAGTACATATTTCAGGTGTTTGGGGAATCGGACAAAGAACGCTTCATGAGCCGGATGAATGTATCGTATATAAACCTAATTTAGCTCATGGCGGCAAATCGATTATTCTGAAAAAAACAGGTAAAAAGAATCTGATGATGGGCTATGATAAATCTGAAGAGGGAGAAATTATTAATACACCCATTGATCTGTGCCGAAAGTTTGTTTTAAATGACGAAGAAATCCTTACTATTGCTAATTGGGGTATCATTCTGGAGAATTATTACAATAATCAGATTAGTCTGGAGTGGGTCAGAAACGGCCTGACAGATGAACTTTATATTCTTCAGGTAAGACCTGAGCAATTTAAAATTCACTTAAAGAACAATTATGACTAAATCTGAAATTAAATTTCTTAGCGGACCACAATCCAGAAGTAAGGAATTCTTTTTTACGGTATCTACTCTTACTCAGTTTATTAAGGGGTTCAGAGCCCTGCATTTTATTGGTCCCTGCATTACTGTATTTGGCTCAGCACGATTTAATGAAGATCATGAATATTATAAGCTGACAAGAAAAGCATCTGCAGAATTTGCAAAGCTGGGTTTTACAATCATGACAGGCGGTGGTCCGGGGATTATGGAAGCGGCTAATCGTGGTGCAAAGGATGTTGGTGGACGCTCTGTTGGCTGTAATATAGAACTTCCTCATGAACAGCATCACAACCCCTATCTTGACAGATGGGTAGAGATAAAGCATTTCTTTGTTCGTAAGGTGCTGTTGGTAAAGTATTCATTTGCCTTTGTTGTGATGCCGGGTGGATTTGGTACTCTCGATGAGTATTTTGAGGCTATAACACTTATTCAAACCAGGAAAATTGCAAATTTTCCGGTGATTATATTTTGTAAAGACTTTCATAAAAAACTGGTTGAGCACACTGAAATGATGAAAGAGGTTGGCGCAATCTCGGAATCTGATATGAATCTGTTTCTGGTAACTGATTCAATAGAAGAAGCAGTTGAACTCATCAGGGAAAATAGTATAAAACGTCATGGTTTAAAGCATGAATCAGAGATAAAACCATTCAGATGGCTATTTGAGTCCCGCTTTAAATGGAAGGAATAGTGCTGAATCGTCGAAAATAATGGAATGATGAAAATTGTAAAGGGTATATTATTCAGATTAAGTTTTACTGCTCAGATGAGGGTATTGATGTTTATATGTTTAATGATGCCGCTTACTTTAGTTTTTGGACAACAGCAGCATTATGTATATCAGTCCGGACAGGTAGAAGTAAGCGGATATACCAATAATTATAATTGGAAACTGAAGACTGACAGTATAGAATGTAAGTCAAATATAACTCTTATAAAAAGACAGCTGAAGGTTATAAATTCATTGCATTTTACTGTCGCCGTTAAAAATCTCAGCAGTCCGAATACCTACATGGATCGCATTGCACATAAATCGCTAAAGGTTTATCCTTTCGATAAGATTATATTTCAGCATTTGAAGTCAGAGATCACTCCGATGGAAGATAATGCTCAATATCAGGTTAAGGCAAATGGTAATTTGACAATAGGCGGTGTTACGCAGCTTGTAAAAATGGATCTGGTAGCTACTTTGATCAATGATGGTACCATTGTATTTACCGGATCACAAAATCTTAAACTGAGTACATATCAGGTCACACCTAAAAGAACTTTGATGGGTACCCTGAAAACCAATGATGAAGTAACAGTTAATTTTATTATCGGACTAAGGCCGCAGGCAGCTGTAAAATAACGGACAAATTGATTGTTTAAGTCTTTATCTGGCATAGATTATGCTGTTGAATAACTATATGAAATTTAAATATTCCATAGGCTTGTTTTTGGGGGTTTGCCTGTTTTTGCTTCCGTTTTATGGATCGGGGCAGGAAACCCGGCAGCGTTTTTCAATTGCTGATGAGTATCAGTTGAATTTTGAACGCTATGTATGGAACGGGAGTATTGCCGGGAGCTTTAGTGACCAGTCAAAAGCAAATTTCGACAGCCTCGAAATCAATAAATTTCTTAAGAAGTACCCAGACTTCAGTAAATATGCTGAAAGCATCAGGACATTTTACAGCCATCGAAAAATGGCTTATGCATGGTTCGACAAAAGAGGCATGATTGAGCATGCATCTAATCTTGTTGAAAGAGTGATGAACCTGAAGTATGATGGAATTGCCGGTTCCCTGCCTTATTCAGCCATTCTGGATTCACTGATTTATAGTGATAAAGTGAATAAAAAAAGTTCTTCAGAAAGCAAACTGGAGCTGGAATTGATGCTCACAGCTCAGTATTTTGCTTTTGCAGATGTAGTTTGGGAAGGATTAGATCCAAAATATTCTCAGGAAGTTGACTGGTATCTTCCAAGGAAAAGACTTTCTTTTGAGCAGTATCTGGATAATATTCTGGAAAGTGGTCCCGAAAAGATCAGGGAAAACAAGGCTCCTGTGAACCGGCAATACGATGCTTTGCGTTCATATCTTAAAAAATATCGTGATCTTGAAGAAAGCGGTAATTGGACTGAAATCAAGTCGGGTAATAAGGGCTACAAACTTGGCGACAGTTCATCAAACATAGTTCTGATCAAGCAAAGACTATATCAACTGGGTGATTTGAAATCGCGTAATACAGATATCCATTTTGATGCTGATCTTGAAAATGCGGTTAAACAGTTTCAGTTACGCCATGGACTCAAAGATGACGGGGTGTTAGGTAAAGCTACTATGACGGAGCTGAATATGCCAGCCGGGCAAAGGATCAAACAGATTATAGTAAATATGGAACGCAGCAGATGGCTTCCTGAAGCTCCGAAGGGTGATTATCTTGTTGTAAATATCCCTGAATTTAAGCTTCATGTTTACAGTGCCGGCAAATCTGTATGGGATTGTAATGTAGTGGTTGGCAAATCTATTCATAAAACAGTTATTTTCAGCGGCCAGTTAAAATATATAGTATTCAGCCCTTACTGGAATGTTCCTCAAAGCATTGTGCGAAATGAATTGCTTAAAGATATGCGAAAGCACAGGAACTATCTTGAAAAGCATAATATGGAGATTACCGGATACAGAGACGGCCTGCCTGAGATCAGGCAAAAACCCGGGCCTTCAAATTCATTGGGTCTGGTAAAGTTTCTGTTTCCCAATAGTTTTAATATTTATCTTCACGATACCCCGGCAAAATCATTGTTCAATGAAACCAGCAGGGCCTTCAGCCATGGCTGTATCCGCATAAGTGAGCCTTTCAAACTTGCACAGTTCCTCCTGAGGGAAGATAAGGACTGGAATGATGCCAGAATCAATGAAGCAATGAATGCAGGCGTAGAAAAGACAATTACATTGAAGGAAAGTACTCCTGTTTTTGTTGCATATTTTACAGCCTTTGTAGATCAGGAGGGTCTGATCAACTTCAGAAAAGATATTTATGAACGTGATGATAGCCTGGCAGAAATGATGATTGCTGATAAAAAGTAGTCGTCCCTGATTGCTTTTGTGTGTTTGCCGGGTAACTATTCTTCATTTCCTTTCGTCATGTTTTCATAAACTGAAAATGGCATCCTGCCTTTGCCATTCAGAAACATCGATCATCTTCAATTGCAATGAAAAATTAAACAGCAACCATTTAGTTGTTTTAACGGCAACTCTTGCTTTGTTATGCAGTTCCTGCCAAAAATCTTGGTACAGATCATTTCTATTATGTTGAACCTCTAAATGCCAATTTGTTTTCTTAGGTTCTTCATTCTGATAATCAGAAAAATAGAGTATTTTCAGAAAAATAAGAACCTATGGCAAAGAGCTTTCACTACAGAGTCAGGAAAGTACACCGTTATCTTGGCTTAATTCTGGGTATTCAATTTATATTCTGGACTGTTGGTGGCATTTATTTCAGTTGGAGCAATATGGATGATATTCATGGCGATCTTAACAGGAATCCTGTTCCATTGATCCCTGCAGGTCAGCAATTTGTAAGTCCTTCAGAAGTTCTTCTGAAATTAAATACCGGAGCCGGTGTAGATTCTGTGAAGGATATTCGTTTGATCAATATCCTTGGAAGGGCTTTTTATCAAATTCATTATCTTCCGGGGCAGGCTTCGGGCATAAATCATGCAGGGCACTCTGATAAAATGCCTTTTAAGGTACAGCTTGCTGATGCTCTGAATGGCCAGTTACGGGGGCCGCTTAAAGAGTCGGAAGCTGTTGAGATCGCACGCTCTGCATTTAGAGGCAATGCCGGGGTGGCTGAGGTCAGGCTCCTGAATGAAACTTCTTCACATCATGAATACAGATCAAATCCATTACCGGCCTATGCGGTAAGTTTTAAGCATCCATCAGCATCAACGGTATTTGTATCAGCAGAACTGGGTACCGTACAAAAGATCAGGAATAAGAAATGGCGGATTTTTGATTTTATGTGGATGCTGCATACCATGGACTATCAGGGGAGGGATAATTTCGGAAATTTTTTACTGAGGGCTTTCTCTGTTTTTGGTCTGATTACAATTTTTTCAGGCTTTATACTCTACTATGTTAGTTCCGGAAAGAGGAAAAAAGGAGTCTCTTTATAAAAAAACGGCTTCAGAATTCTGAAGCCGTTTTTTATTGGTTTTTACATTTTTGTCCCCTGCGGTGCCTTTGGATTTGGAGGGTTAGTTCCTTTTAAAGACAGGATATAGTTAGATACATCCGAAGTTTGTTTTGGTGTCAGTGTTTTCTCCCATGCAATCATCCCTTTTTCAGGCACACCATATTTAATGGTTTTGAAGATCGCATTCACAGTCCCTCCATGCAGCCAGAATTCATCGGTCAGATTCGGGCCAACAGTACCCTCTCCCTGCTGCCCGTGACAGGCTATACAGTTCTGGGAAAATACAGCCTTACCTGCTGCTATCACTGCTCCATCAGTACTGGCTTTCACACTGTTTTCATCGATCAGGTTTCCTGCTTTTGCAAGGAATGCTGCTTTGTCAGTTTCAGCCGATTTCATTTCTATAGCATATTCCTCATCCTGCAGCGGGCTCCAGTTGAAAACATGATAATTTAGAAGGTAAACAACTGCAAATAGAATAGTACCATAGAACATGGCATTAAACCAAACAGGTGTAGGGTTGTCGAGCTCAGTGATGCCATCGAAATCATGTTCCAGCATCATGTCTTTTTCTTCAGCTATTGGCCTTAATCCTAAAAGTTTAGCCCATATTCCCGGACCGTTTTTTTCTTTAGTTTGCCATTCGCTGTATTCCAGCATCCTGGCAGGCTCATCGGATGGCAGGATACCAGGGTTTTTGATTTCCTTAGCCATAACCTGCACAGTCTTAAGAAGTGCTATAGCAACGATCAGTAACAGAATAACAATCAGGAATAATACGATTATTATTTCAGAATATAAATTACCTGAACTTCCTCCTTTTGCAGCTTCGGCAGCCCATACAGGAGATACAGCAAATAGTATTGCGAGGGTGTAAATCAAACGTTTCATAATTCTATGCTTTATCATCATTTAATGGAAGCTCACTCATATAGCTAACGTGTTTTTTATTCATTGTAAACAACATCACAGTAACCAGGATGAAAAACACCATAAATATTCCCAGCGATGTAATCAGATAGACGTCGGCGCCCAATGATTTATCTATAAATTGTTTGAACATATCTTTCGTTTTAAATAATTCTTACTGTGCTTATTGATTTCCTGCTCCACCTGCTTTGATATCAGTACCCAGACGCTGCAGATAGGCTATGATTGCGATGATCTCTTTATCGCTGCTGACTTTGATATTGTCTTTCGCCAGATTAGCAGCGATTGCATCCGCCTGCTTTTTCAGGTCATCATTGGCTTTCTGATCATAGCCTTCTTCGTACGGAACTCCAAGAGTGCGCATGGCATTGATCTTTGAAGGGGTAGTTGAAATATCAAGTGTCTGATCAATAAGCCATGGATATGGAGGCATGATACTTCCCGGAGACATGGTAGTTGGATCCATTAAGTGGTTAAACTGCCATGCATTGGAGTACTTACCACCCTCACGGTGCAGATCCGGGCCGGTACGTTTAGATCCCCACAGGAATGGGTGATCATAAACAAACTCTCCGGCTTTACTGTACTCGCCATAGCGTTCGGTTTCTGAACGGAATGGTCTGACCATTTGAGAGTGACAGTTGACACAACCCTCGCGGATATAAAGATCCCTGCCCTGTAATTCAAGAGGAGTATATGGTTTTACACTTGCAATAGTCGGGATATTGGATGAAATCATAAATGTTGGCATCATTTCAACCATTCCTCCAATGAGGATAACAATCAATGAAAGTATAAGGAAGGCCATTGGTTTGCGCTCCAGTGAACGGTGCCAGGTGTTTTCTGAAGAACCGGGAACAAATGCAGGGGCTAATGCCATTGCTTCTGCCGGCTCATCTTCAACTAATGACCCGCTTGCTGCTGTTTTGATCAGGTTATAGGCCATAACAATTACACCAACAAAGTATAATGTACCGCCAATAGCTCTGAACATATGCATTGGTAATAACTGCAGGGTGGTTTCCAGGAAGTTAGGATACCTTAGCATACCGTCAGGTGTGAATTCTTTCCACATTAAACCCTGAGTAAACCCTGACAGATACATAGGTATGGCATAGAAAAGAATACCTAAAGTACCTATCCAGAAGTGGAATGCAAGCAGCTTCTTGGAGAAGATCTCGGTTTTGTATATTCTTGGAATCAGCCAGTACAGAATTGCAAAGGTTAAGAAACCATTCCAGCCAAGTGCACCTACGTGTACGTGTGCTACTATCCAGTCGGTAAAGTGAGCAATTGCATTAACCTGCTTTAAAGAAAGCATAGGGCCTTCGAATGTAGCCATACCATAAGAGGTAATACCTACAACCATAAATTTCAGAATAGTATCTTCACGAACCTTATCCCATGCACCTCTCAGGGTTAATAATCCATTGATCATACCACCCCAGCTTGGTGCGATAAGCATGATAGAAAATGCTACACCTAAAGATTGTGCCCATCCCGGAAGGGAAGAATATAGAAGGTGGTGAGGACCTGCCCAGATATAAATAAAGATCAGCGACCAGAAGTGAAGTATACTCAATTTATAAGAGTAAACCGGACGTTGAGCCATTTTAGGAAGGAAGTAATACATCATTCCCAGATATGGGGTTGTCAGGAAGAATGCAACTGCATTATGCCCATACCACCATTGCACAAGCGCATCCTGAACACCGGCATATAAATAATAGCTCTTAAATGCTGAAATAGGAAGCTGGAAAGAGTTAACAATATGCAGAACAGCTACAGTTACGAATGTGGCGATGTAGAACCAGATGGCTACATACATATGACGTTCACGTCGCTTAATGATTGTTCCGAACATGTTAATACCAAATACAACCCAAATCAGGGTGATGGCTATATCAATAGGCCATTCAAGTTCGGCATACTCATGCGATGTGGTTAAACCCAAAGGAAGTGTTAAAGCCGCCGACACGATGATTAGCTGCCATCCCCAGAAATGTATCTTACTGAGAAGATCACTAAACATTCGTGCTTTTAAAAGCCTTTGAAGGGAGTAATACACACCCATGAAGATTCCGTTTCCAACAAATGCAAAAATTACTGCATTGGTATGCAAAGGACGGATGCGGCCAAAAGTGGTATACTGGTTACCCAGATTCATCTCCGGTTTGAAGAGTTGCATTGCTACCAACAGACCGACAAGCATTCCGACAATCCCCCAAACCACGGTGGCTATTGCGAAATTCCTTACAATTTTGTTGTCATAATTGAATTTTTCAAGCATACTGTACGTTTTTATTTATGGTGTAAATCTAATTTTGTTCCTGTGACAATGATGTGACATATCTTATTCAAAAAGCTGATCTTCGTCACTTTTCATGTTTTTCCGGAAGATCATCATCAAATAATATTCTGACTCCCGGGGTATAGGTATCATCATTCTGACCATTTTTCATTGCCCAGAAAAAGGCCATTAAAAAGATCAGAGCCAGCAGCACACTGCAGCCAATAAGAAAATATAAGATATTCATATCAATTTGTTTTTTCTTGCAAACAAATGGGTTGCAATACTGGTAAATGAAATTATTGTAACCGTACTCAATGGCATCAGTATCGCTGCAAAAAGAGGCGATAATAATCCCTGAACTGCAAAATATAAACCTACTACATTATAAGTCAGTGAAATGCCGAAGCTCATGTGTATAACCTTTACTGCATCTTTTGCCTGATGGATAAATTGAGGAAGTTTTTCAAATCCGGCGCCGTCCAGAATTGCGTCGCAACCCGGCGAAAAATTATTGATATTGTCTGTTACAGCAATTCCAAGATCACTTTGTTTTAATGCCCCTGCATCGTTCAGGCCATCTCCAAGCATCATAACTTTATTTTTATCCTGCTGAAGCTTCTGAATATAATCCAGTTTATTCTGAGGGCTTTGTTTGAAATGCATATTTTCCTCCCATGGGAATGAAGGGATAAGAAACTCCTTTTCGCTGTCCTGATCGCCGGATAATAAATGCATATTTAATTTAGCTCCAAGAGTTGCGAAAAGTTCTTTTAATCCATTACGCCATTTTTGTCTGAAACTGAAATATCCGGCATAATGATCAGCAATTTGTATATAAACCGTTCCGGTATCTTTTTTCTCAGATTTTATATTCAAAAATGAAGCACTTCCGATTTTTACCAGCTTATTGTTTACCATTCCCTGGATTCCTTTACCCGGAATTTCCTGATACTCTGAAACAGGGAAGTATTCACTGATCTTCATCCACTTTACGAGTTCACGGCTGAGCGGATGTCCTGAATTTCTTGCAACGGAGCTGATCAGGCATTGATCTTCATAACTCAGATCGCCTTCAAAGCTGATTCTGAAGCCCTCAGGTGCTGTAATAGTACCGGTTTTATCAAAAACCAGTGTATTGATACGGGCTAATTGCTCAACTACTGCCGTGTTCTTCAGATAAAATTTGTTCTTGTCGAAAATGCTCAGCACTGCCGAAAGGGTAAATGGCGAGCTAAGGGCAAGTGCACAGGGGCAGGCAATGATTAGCACAGCAGTGAACGACTGCCAGGCTTTAGCCGTGTCAGAGAACATCCAGTATCCTGCAGAACCAAATGCAACGATCAGCAGTACAATACTGAAATAGCGGCTGACAGTATCACTGAATGTGTCAATTTTCTTTTTCTTTTTCTTTTCAAAAGCCTCATTATTCCATAGGCTTGTCAGGTAGCTTTGCGATACAGGTTTAATTACCTCAAGCTCTATGGCCTGATTAATCTGACGGCCGCCGGCATAGACCACCTCGCCAAGTACTTTTTGAACCGGCGCCGACTCTCCGGTCACAAAGCTGAAATCAATCACTGCATCGCCCTTCATCAGAATGGTATCTGCAGGAATAACTTCATTATTCCTGATCAGAATACGGTCGCCAACCTTTAATTCATCCATAGGAATTGGCTTTTCACCCTCTTCATTAATCAGAGTTACGGCAACCGGAAAATAAGAACGGTAATCGCGTTCAAATGAAAGGTGATGATAAGTACGCTGCTGAACCCATTTGCCGATTAGAAGAAAGAATACCAGTCCGCAAAGGGTGTCTACAAAACCGGCGCCTGTTCCACTAACAATCTCATAAAGCGATCTGATGAACATGATGGCAATACCCAATGACAGAGGGAAATCCAGATTTAATACTTTATTTCTGAGATTTTTCCATGCAGAAATGAAATAGTCGCGTCCGCTGTAAATAACAACAGGTAGTGCAAAAACAAGATTCAGCCAGCCAAAGAATGATTTGAACTGTTGTTCAAATGTTGCAAGACCAAAATATTCAGGGAAGCTCAGGAGCATCACATTCCCAAAACAAAATCCGGCTACAGCAATTTTTTTTATCAGATCACGGTCAGAGACTTTGTTTTGTTCTTTAACCACATCCTGTAAGCTGATTAAAGGTTCGTAACCGATAGAGCTTAGCATAATGACCAGCTCGCGCAGCGACATCTCTTTATTTTTGAACGTAATAACAACCTGTTTTTTAAGGAAGTCTATTCTTGAATTTACGATTGAAGCGTTGATTTTATAGAGATGCTCAAGCAGCCAGAGGCATGAGCTGCAATGAATGGCAGGAATATAAAGGGTAATGATACTAATTGAATCATCGGCATAATCCAGCAGCGAAGCGGCAATCTTTGGTTCGTCAAGATAATCGTAATGGGAACTTGCTTCATCCTGGGTTTTTCCAGGGGTATTGTTGTAAGCGTAATAATTACAAAGTTGATTTTCGGAAAGAATCTTATAAACACTCTGACATCCTATACAGCAGAAGTTTTTATCTTCAAAGTGATACTGCTCTTCATCGCATTCATTGCCGCAGTGATAACACAGGGTTAATGCATCAGGTTCGGCTTGGGTACTTAGGTTATTCATGCTTCCAAAAATGAGAGCTAAGTCATTCTTTCGAAATGACTGTTGTTATTAAATCCTGTGATCCCTGTCACTAAATCGCCGGAAGGAGCTAAACCCTTAATACAGTCCTTCTTTTTATAAATTTAAATAATTCTATCCAGATTACACCAGCAAATGCTGCCATTAAACAATAAAATAATTCGTCCAATGGCAGATGTACAAACTGAAATATCGTTTGAAGCGGAGTATAGTAAATCGATAGCAATAAAATCAAAATGGAGACTCCAAGTATCAGTGGAATGAGCTTGTTTTTATAGCTTATAGTTTTGAGCACAGAATAGTAAAAAGACCGGTTACTCAGTGTCAGAAACACATTGCTTAAAATCAGTGTGGTATAAATTATAGTCCTGACTTCTTCGATACTGTGATTGCTCTGCATATAATAATAACCCATCCACAAACAGCTTGCGGTAATCATTAAACCCTGAATGATGCTGAGTGATAACTCATTAATTGAAAAGAAAGTAGTACTCAGTTTTCTTGGAGGTTTATTCATAGAATTGGCTTCGATAGGTTCATTTTCAAAAATAATGGAGCATGTTGGTCCCATAATCAGCTCCAGGAAAATGACATGGACAGGGGAAAAAATATTGGTGTATTTCCAGAACAGTAGCAAAGGGATTGTAACGATTAATATGATCGGAATATGTATTGATATAATGTATTGAATTGCTTTTTTCAGATTTTCATAAATCCGTCGGCCAATGGCTATTGCTTCTACCATGTGCGAAAGGTCATCATCTATCAGAATCAGAGAAGATGCCTGCCGGGCAACTTCAGAACCCCGCTTTCCCATTGCAATCCCGATATGGGAAGATTTCAGGGCAAGACTGTCGTTTACCCCGTCGCCGGTCATGGCAACTACATGCCCCTTTTGTTTCAGGATATTGATAATTCTGAGCTTGGCTTCCGGGAACATCCTTGTAAATATATTAACATGCTCTGTTGCCTCTAACAGATCTTCATCGCTCATCTGAATCAGCTGTTTACCGTCCAGACATTTGTCACCGGTTCTGAAACCACATTGCCTTGCAATTGCCGAAGTGGTGAGGTCATTATCTCCGGTGATGATTTTTACGGATATGCCTGCGTCATAGAATTTTTTGAAAACTTCTTCAATATTGTGCTTTGGAGGGTCATAAAACGCAATTAATCCTAAAAATATAAATGAAAAATCCTGTTGTTTTTCAGGAAATGAGTCATCATCAAATTCAGCTTTTGCAACTGCGAGTACTCTGAAACCATTCCCGGCAAATTCACGAATATGATGATGGATAAGTTCCAGATCTTCCCGGCTCACTTTTGAAACAGCAAGAAGGGCCTCAGGTGCACCTTTGGCTGCAATGATTCTTTTCCCCGCACTGTTCTGAAAAATATGGGTCATCATTGGAGGCTGTCCGTCAAGCGGATACTCGTGAATCATCTTAAAATCCGGTCTCTCATCCAAAGATGTCTGCCTTCCATACGTTTCATGAAGAGCTATCTCCATCGGGTCGAAAGGCACGGGTTCACTCGCCCACATTCCATAAGATGTAACTTCATTCAGCCGGGTTTGATCTTTGATATCCTGAGCAATGAAAGTTTGTCTGTTTTTCAAATCAAAGATGGAGGCAAGCTCCATTTTGTTTTCAGTAATTGTACCGGTTTTATCAATACATATTACTGTTGCGGCACCAAGCGTTTCAACGGTGTTCAGGCCTTTCACTAAAATGCCCGTTTTGCTTAATTTCCATGCTCCAAGCGCCATAAATGTGGTGAAGGCAACCGGGATTTCTTCAGGAAGAATAGACATTGCCAGGGTAAGTGCACTCAGCAGACTGTTAAGGAATTCATGGGTCTGATAATAATTGATTCCCAGAACCAGCAAAAAACATATTAGCCCCACCAATGTCATCTTCTTAACAAAGTTTAGGATCTGGAGGTATAATGGGGCTTTTTCTGTTTTGATGTCTTTGGCAAGTTCAGCAAGTTTGGCTGCCCTGCTTTCTGAACCCGTTGCTGTTACTCTGTAAACCGCCAGTCCCGAAACCGCAAGGGTGCCCTGAAAAACAATGTTTTGCCCTTCTCTTGTACTTTTGCTGACTGAAAATGACTCTCCGGTCAGGACAGATTCATTCACTGCAAAATCATTACAATGAATAATAATTCCGTCTGCCGCAAGTATTGAACCTTCTTCAGAGATCAGAAGATCGTCGTTTACTATGTCTTCAGAGTTAATTTCCCAGACCCCTCCATCACGAATGACCTTTGTTTTTGAAGCAGTCAAAACTTCAAGTAAGGATAATGCTTTACGGCTTCTATACGTTTGAAAGAAGGAAATGGCAGATACCAGGGTAACCGCTGATAATAAAAATATTGCTTCAGAAACCTCGCCCAGCAGAAAATAAACTACTGAAGAAACAATGAGCAGAATAAATATGGGCTCCAGTACTGTTTCTTTTAAAATAATTGCAAACTCACTTTGCTGAGCACCTGATTTTTCTTTGCTGATTTTGCGTAATTCAGCCTCATCGCTGCTTAAACCAGAAAATGGAAATGGATTTGCTGACACTGAAAATAATTAATTGTTTGGTTCTGATGATTGGTTAAAATAATGAATTTCAAGCGATATCACTATTTAAAAATGTTGTCTTTTGTAAATTTCTGTTCATGCTTAATTATTTTCAAAAAATAAAGGGCAGTAAAATTATTGAGATGATGATATTATCTGATACAGATCACATTCCTCTGTTCCCAAAATCGTAACTTAGATTTTCATAATGATTAAACTGAGCAGTATTCTGATAATTGTTTGAAATAATTTTACGAATACGCCTTATACACTAATAGTATATGAAAAAGATCCTCGTTACCACTGATTTTTCGGCAAATTCTAAAGCCGGTATCCGATTTGCGGTTCAGATGTCTGAACAGGAAAACTGCGAATTGACTTTTTTTCATTCCTGCCATATTGTGCAGTCTGCAACAGCTGAGCATAAGTCCTTCAGCAGCTTTGAGAAGAGTGAGATACTGAAGTTCAGGAATAAGCTGGAACAGTTTGTGAATAGCGTCTATAAATCAATGAATGTAGCCCCGGGAAAAATTCATTATGCAATCAGCAGTTCCTTTATTACTGACAGTAATATTATGAAATATGCTGATGATCATGAATTTGATTTTATATGTATCAGCAGGAGTGGTAGCGGTAAGGCAAAGAAGCTTTTTGGTACCAATACTTCAAACCTGATTATGCATTCCAAAGTGCCTGTCATTGCTGTCCCTTCCACATACAGAAGAAAAAAAATCAGTTCAGTTTTGTATGCATCTGATCTTGCCAACCTGAATGCTGAAATAAAAACTGTTCTTGCTTTTTCAAAACCACTGGGGGGGCGGGCAGAATTGCTGCACTTTAATTATCCTTCTGATTTTCAGAATAACACTAATATTATCGAAGAGGCTATAGGCAAGTATTCGAAAGAACATATTACTTACAGGCTGGAGAATATCGATATTTCAATGAATCTGGTAGCAAATATGAAGCAGGTCATAAGTAAGATTAAACCATCTGTGCTGGTTATGTTTACTAATCAGCATCAGAATTTTTTTGAGAAACTGTTTCTTTCAAGCAGTACTGCCGATTATTCTATGGAGAGCTCTGTACCCCTGCTGGTATTCCGGAAATAAGAACTGAAACAGGTTTTTGTTTATAATTTTATGGATGAACATGGGATTTTATTGTTCAAACTGTTATTTTTTATAATTTGTTCGAAATAAGCTTTTATTAAGGATGAAACCATCATGATTTTGCCAAAACCCGCAGGGGTATGATTATTAAATAATGATCGCCCTGCCTACCGGCAGGTAGGTTCATCACCTTTAAAAAACAAAAAATAAACGGATGAAAAAATTTCTGTATATCTTCAGTGTTCTGGCAAGTTTGAGCTTGTTGTTTTTTAGTTTCAGCGGCTATTTTTATGTACAGAATGACTGGCCTGAATATCTTGGTGGCGGCGACAGGAATCACTATTCACCTTTGAACCAGATCAACATTTCAAATGTGACCAGGCTCGAACCTGTATGGGAGTATCATTCCGGAGATTCAGGTCAGGTCCAGTGCAATCCGATTATTGTTGGCAGTCAGTTGTATGGTGTAACCGCTTCGAATAAATTATTTTCGGTAGATGCTGCCACTGGAAAGGAATTATGGCGTTTTAGTCCTGAAAGTACCGGTCCGTCTAATGTAAACAGGGGAGTTGCTTTTTGGTCTAAAGGAGCTGAGCAGCGTATTATGTATGCTTTTCAGACCTGGCTTTATGCCATAAATCCTAAAACAGGCAAACCCATTTTAAATTTCGGACAGGGCGGAAGAGTAAGTCTGAAAAGCGGACTTGGTGAATCTTCTGCCAATAAATTCGTTTCTTCAACAAGTCCCGGGACCATTTTTGAGGACCTGATTATCATGCCTTTGAGGCTTGGTGAAGGCACTGGCTCTGCCCCGGGATACATTCAGGCTTTTAATGTTCGCACCGGCAAGCTGGTTTGGGTATTTAAAACAATACCTCACCCGGGCGAAAGCGGATATAATACATGGCCTGCTGATGCCTACAAAAATCCATCAATTGGAGCGGCAAATAGCTGGGCCGGCATGGCGGTAGACAGGAAAAGGGGGATTATATATGTTCCAACCGGTTCTGCTTCCTTTGATTTTTACGGTGGAAACCGTAAAGGTGAAAATCTTTATGCTAATTCTTTAATTGCCCTGAATGCAAGAACAGGAGCATATATCTGGCATTTTCAGATGGTTCATCATGATATATGGGACAGGGATCTTCCGGCTACCCCTAATCTTCTGACTGTTAAAAGAGATGGTAAGATGATTGATGCGGTAGCACAGGTTACCAAATCAGGTCATGTTTTTGTTTTTGACAGGGTAAATGGAAAACCTCTGTTTCCTATTGATGAAATGCCATTCCCAAAATCTAATCTGCCTGGCGAAGAGACCTGGCCAACACAACCTGTGCCCAGATTACCTAAGCCCTTTGCAAGACAATCTATTACAGAAGATGAGATATCTCATTTTTCTGAGAAACGTGATTCCTTATTAAGCATTTACAGAAATGCGAATAAGGGTCCTTTTCATCCTCTTGATTTCAATCAGACAATCATTTTTCCAGGTCCCGATGGTGGAGCTGAGTGGGGTGGTGCTGCAGTTGATAAAGAGGGGATTATGTACGTAAATGCAAATGAAATGGCCTGGCTTTTCAGCCTGAGCAAGAAAAGCGCTTCTACTGGTGCCCAGTCAGGTAATCCGGGAAAGGAACTCTACCTTAATTATTGCCAGACCTGTCATAAAGCAGATTTTTCAGGAATTCCGCAAAGCGGATATCCTGCACTTTTTGGGATCAGAGAGAAGCTCGGCAGAACGGTTACTTTAGGACTGATTACTAATGGAAGGGGGATGATGCCCGGATTTAGTCAGATATCTGCTGCCGAAAAACAGGCAATCATTTCCTACATTTTTGGTGAAGATAAGGATGATGAGGTAGTGAGTGCAAAAGATGAGTTTCCTGATGTGCCTTACCGGTTCAACGGATACAATAAATTTCTGGATGAAAAGGGATATCCGGCAATTACACCACCATGGGGGACTTTGACAGCCATTGATTTGAACAGCGGAGAACATCTATGGAGAATTCCGCTGGGCGAATTTAAAGAACTGAGCAAAAAGGGTATTCCGCAAACAGGGACTGAGAATTACGGAGGCCCCTTGGTTACAGCCGGCGGATTGGTGTTCATTGCAGCAACTAAGGATAATATGTTCAGGGCCTTTGATAAAAAGACAGGGAGAAAGGTATGGGAGTATCCATTGCCAGCTTCAGGATTCGCAAGCCCGTCAACTTATCAGATTAATGGCAAACAATATATTGTTATTGCCTGCGGAGGAACCAAGCTCGGAACAAACCGGGGAGACAGCTATGTTGCTTTTGCTTTGGGGAGATAGTTGGAGAACTTATGAGATCGCAAGGGATAGTTTACGTCCCTGCTATTATCGGAGTTTTCTTTTCAGGTAGTAAAACCGGTAGCGGATATTATCGTATATCAGAGCCATGATCAGGCAGACAGATGCAATCAGTAGTGCCTGCATATTAAGTATTCCAAAGGCGAAACCACCGATAATACACCCTGAAAAGAAAAACACGATGATCACCATTCTTAAACGAATACTTTTAATCAGTTTCGTTCTTTCATCCTCCTGCCTGTAAAAAAATAACTGGGAAAGCTCAATTCCCAGATCTGTGAATAAGCCTGTAAGATGTGTTGTTCTCACCGTCGAGCTCGAAATTGTTGTTACCAATGCATTTTGCATTCCCATTGCAAACAACAGTGAGTATGCAATAAAATGGGGGTTCCATCCGTACGAAAGCCAGGAGTATCCGTAAAGGCCAATCAGTGTTAATATAAATATTTCAATGCCCATTGGAAAGCTGTGTGCAATCAGAGGATTCTTTTTTGAATTTAATTCGATCAGAAGATTAGAAATGAATGCTCCAAATAAAAATGCAAGAATATAAACCAGAAAGATCAGTGAGTTGAGATACCTGTCATTGACAATCTCTTCTGCAAAGAAGGCAAAATGGCCCGTTACATTGGTCGTAAGAGTCTGAATTGAAAGTACTCCGATGATATTAACTATGCCTGCAGTTAATGAAAGTATTGCTGCCAGACGTCTGTTATGATGAAAGGTTCTGCCTTTGCCCTTATGGCGAAACATAGAGGTTTTTTGTTAAAAATACGATATTTTCCCGACTATTAAATAGATTATCCTTCTGACCGGAGTTTTCTTTCAATAAGTTTAAAACCTATCTTTGTATCAATAGTTTATTCGAACTATATAAAATGATGAAACGGTACAGATCAGATTATACAGATACATTATTGTGTTTTGCCTCAGAATTGATGGCGATACATAAGCTATGTGCTGATCAGTGTCGTTTAATCTCTCCGTCAGGATATTCATTCCGGATCAGTAGTAAGGACTTTATTCAGTAAGCCCCGGACTTATATGTTTGGGGCCATTTGCGGTCATTTTTTCTATTTCATTTAATCATCCTGCCTGAATTGGGACACGGCAATAGCTGATTGCATTTTTGTATCAGCAATTGTCTGTTTTGCCATGGTATCAGGTCTAAATAATTAAAAATTCAATACGATGAAACTTGCACAATTGATTCTTTTAAAAAGCGATTTCGAACTGCTTAAAACTCATCTTAAGCTCAGTACAACTCTATCTGAGTTCAATAAGAAAAAACTCAGCATTGAGTTAAAAACAGCCAGAGTTCTTAAACCTGAAGATATGCCTGATGATGTAGTATCTGAAAATTCAAAAGTTCAGATAGAAGATATCCAAAGCGGACAGGTCTATATTTTTGATTTGGTGGCACCTAAACATGCAGATATGAAGCAAAATAAACTTTCATTGCTTTCACCGATAGGGGTGGCCCTGCTGGGATACAGACCGGGTGTTGAAGTAGATTGGGAAATGCCGGTCGGATTACGTACTTTCAGAATTGTATCCGTTCAACGATTTATGATGCAGCATGGTTGAGAAGGCTTTTGTTTAAGTTGCAGGTAATAAATTATAGGTTTTTAAGCTTAATACGTTTTGTAACCGTTTGCCCGGATAACAGTTAACAGATTACAGGCAACAGATAAATCTTATCTTTACTTAAAATTATCTCCTGAATGGATATTCAGACTTCCCAACTTTCTGATTTTAGTCCGGATCAGCTGATCGGCCTGGCAATTAGTATTGGTATTGGTTTTCTAATAGGGATGGAGCGTCAGTTTTCTAAAGAGGCTGTTGAACATCAGGAACAGTTTGCCGGTATCCGAACCTTTACCATGGTTTCCATGTTCGGTTTTATTGCTGCATCGGTGGCACAGGTAATGGGGGCATGGATATTTGGACTAACTCTGGGATGTGTTTTTGCCTTTGTGATCATTTCTTATTTACGCCTGTCAAAAACTCCGGGGAACTCTGGTGCTACATCAGAATTTGCTCTGGTGATTACCTTTGTTTTGGGAGGAATGGTCTTCATCGAAATGATATTGCTGGCTCTGATCATTATGGTGGTCATGCTTCTCTTACTGACTTTTAAGCCTACATTACATTTGTTTGTAGAGAAGCTGAAACGGCAGGAGTTGCTGGCAATTATTTTGTTCGTGGTGATGTCGGCATTGGTTATTCCCTTTCTTCCGTCGTTTAATTTCGGACCCTATAAACTATGGAATCTCAAAGAAATATGGAAAATGGTGGTTCTGGTTACAGGCACCAGCCTGATTGGGTATATGATCGCAAAATTTATGGGACACCGCGGGACATTACTTGCAGGGGTTGTTGGCGGACTGGTTTCCAGTACATCTATGTCATTAACCTTCTCCCGTAAAAGTACAGAGAGCAAATCAGCTGATATCTCTTTTTACTATGCGATGGGTGTGATCAGCGCCTGTACCATCATGTTCCCACGGGTACTTTTTGAGGTTTATGTTGTCAATGCTGAACTTGCCCTTCAGTTATGGATTCCCATTGCATTGATTTCATTAGCTGGATTCGGCTCGGCTGTATTAATCTTCAAACTACATAAAGGAAGCCCCGGGCATAATGGGATCACTCTTAAAAATCCTCTCGATCTTGTTACAGCTATCAAATTTGCACTGTTGTATGCTGCGGTGCAGTGGCTGGTAAAGTATAGCGGGGAACAATTTGGCAACAGTGGTACTTATATCGCAGGAGCAATTTCAGGCATTACAGATGTGGATGCTATTACCTTATCCATGGCAAAAATGTCGAAAGCAGGAGGTAATTCTGTACTTGCAATAAACACCATTCTGATTGCAACCTTGTCAAATACCCTGGTTAAATTTATGATTGTTATTGGCGTAGGAAGTGCCGTTTTGAGGAAAACTGTATTCTGGGGTTTTCTGGCAATGTTCTTAACCGGACTGTCTTATTTTCTGATTTTTTCTATTTTCTGATCCTTTCTCAATCAATCATTTATTTTACAGTCGCACTGAATGGAATTGACCGGCAGAATTATTAATTTGCCTTTCAATAAATCTATAGATATGAAAAGAATAAGCCTGATCGTTGCATTATTGTGCAATCTGGTGTTTTTTGCCAATGCTCAAACACCACCTATGACTCTTACTACAAATGCTTTTGAAGATGGGTCAATCATTCCAATAAAATTTAGTCAGGCAGCGCCGGGGGCTGCTCCCGGAGAAGGAACATCTCCTGCTTTGAGCTGGGGGAATGTACCTGCAGGAACCAAAAGCCTTCTTCTGCACATGCATGATCTTGATTTTGTAAGAAACAAGACTATCGACGATCAGGTACACTGGTTGGTTTGGAATATTCCTGCCAATGCAACCGGCTTGCCTGAAGGCCTTCAGAGAGGTGCAAAACTTCCGGATGGAAGTTATCAGATCAGTGTTACAGGGCCTGTTTATCGTGGCCCCGGAGCTGCTGCAAATGGCCCTTTGCACCATTATATGTTTGAAATTCTTGCATTGGACATTATTCTTGATTTTCCTGCAGTAAATAATGATCCATTTGAAACCAGAGCTAAAGTAATGCAGGCTATTCAGGGGCATATTCTTGGTAAAGCGGTGTATGGCGGACGTTTTAAAAGACCTCAATAAACTTGATATAAGTCAATACATTTTTTAACCTGAATCAATAGCACCGGGCAACTCCCGGTGCTATCTTTGTTTTAAAGGAATCAGGTTATGAACAGCATCAGCGAATTCAACAGGTTTACCGGCGAATTAAAGGAAGACGGTTATTTAATGCCGGTACTTTTTGTCGGTCACGGATCACCCATGAACGGTATTGAGGATAATGAGTTCTCACGCCGCTGGGCGCAGACTGCACATGAAATTCCCCGTCCAAAGGCGGTTCTGGTAGTTTCAGCCCATTGGCTCAGTAATGGTACGCGGATTACAGCTATGGATTTTCCCCGGACTATTCATGACTTCGGTGGCTTCCCTCAGGCATTATTTGATGTTCAGTATCCGGCTCCGGGTAGTGTAGAGGTTGCTAATGAAACCGCCGCTCTCCTGAATAATATTCATGCAGAGCTTGACCATGACTGGGGACTTGATCATGGTGCCTGGACTGTAGTCCGTAACATGTATCCCGATGCAGATATTCCCGTGCTGCAGTTAAGTATTGATTATAATAAAGGTCCCCAATACCACTATGATCTTGCCAAACAGCTGTATAATCTACGGAAAAAGGGTATTCTGATTATTGGCAGCGGTAATATGGTACATAACCTGCGCATGGTAGCATGGAATAAACTGAATGAACCTGAATACGGTTATGACTGGGCTCATGATCTGAATGATAAGTTCAAAGCTCTGATCTCATCCGGAAACCATCATGATCTGATCAATTTCAGCAGGATCAGTCCGAATATCAATTTAGCTATTCCAACATCAGAACATTATCTCCCATTGATTTATACTCTGGGGCTTCAGTCGGATAAAGATGAACTTTCTTTCTTTAATGATAAAGCTGTAGGAGGTTCATTGACTATGACCTCAGTGAAATTCGGATAAATACTTTATGCTGTTTATAGGCTGTTAAAACCCAGAAGTTTAGTGCAGGGTACTCTTCCGGACAGATATGAAGCAGGGATGCTCCTTATAGCTGCAATGCCTGATTGCTGAATATTTTAAAATCATTCACATTAAGCTCAATCACTATAAAATAAAACCTCCTGAATTAGTATTATTGTAATGTAATCCTGATGCCATGCCGGCTTTCAAGCTGAAAAAATATTTTTCAGAATAAGGGAAACACACTTGCAAAGGAACATACTATAGCAGGATCATATGGCTAAGAACAAATATTTTTTCCCGTTTATAATGGTGACATCCCTTTTTTTTATGTGGGGATTTGTTCACAACCTTGATCCGATCCTGATCCCTCACTTAAAAAAATCATTCAGTCTGACTAATCTCCAGTCATCCATGGTTGATTCATCTGTGTTTATTGCTTATTTGTTGATGGCAATTCCGGCAGGTTTACTGATGAAGAAATATGGTTATAAATCGGGTATCATCACCGGATTGCTTCTATTTTCTCTTGGATCTTTTTTGTTTATCCCTGCCGCTGATACAGGTCAGTATGTTTACTTTCTGGGGGCTTTATTCATTATTGCCTGCGGCCTGACCATTTTGGAAACAGCCGCGAATCCTTATGTTTCATTGCTGGGAGATCCGGCAACATCTACCCGCCGGTTGAATTTTGCACAATCGTTCAACGGACTGGCTGCTACCCTGGCGCCGATCATTGGGGCCAGAGTCTTGCTTACTCAGGGTACATCTGATGATGAGCTGAATGCTATGACAGATGCTGCCCGTCAGGTTGCTCTGGCGGCTGAGGCAGCCAGTGTTAAAACACCTTATCTTATTCTCGGAACATTGATCCTGAGCGTTGCTGTCATTTTTTATTTTACCCGTTTACCCGAGATTGAAGAAAGTGAAGATGAAACTGAAAGCAAAAATGTGTTCCAGGCTTTACAACACAGGCATCTGCGCTGGGCCGTGGCAGCACAGTTTTTTTACGTTGGTGCGCAGGTATGTGTGTTCAGTTTTTTTATTTTGTACGCTGTGGAGGTTGCTGATATTGATAGAATTATTGCTGCCGATTATCTCGGCTGGGGATGTGGTCTTGCCTTTATGATAGGCCGTTTTGTAGGAGTATTTCTGATGAAATTTATCAGTTCTGAAAAACTGCTGGCAATCTATTCTGTTCTGTGCATTGTACTTAGTCTTCTGGCGGTATTCACAACCGGATTTATGGCAATCTATGCCGTAATCGGGATTGCATTCTTTATGTCGATCATGTTCCCGACTATATTCTCATTAGGACTTAAAGGGCTGGGAAAGGATACCAAGTTCGGAAGCAGTCTGATTGTAATGGCCATTGTAGGTGGGGCCGTTTTGCCTCCTGTATTTGGCTCTATCGCTGATTTTACCGGTAGTATACAAAACGGGCATATAGTAAGTGCGATTTGTTTCGGGGTTATACTTTTGTTTGCTTTAAAGGGGCATAAGGTCTATAAAACGGGTACTGCTCATGAATAGATATTGTCTTGCGCTGGATTTGAAAAATGATCCCCTGCTTATTGCAGAATATGAAGAATGGCATAAACAGGTATGGCCTGAAATTATGGAAAGCATCAGATCCTCGGGCATTGAGTCTATGCAGATCTATCGTTTTGCTAACCGGCTTTTCATGATCATGGAGGTAAATGACAGCTTCAGCTTTGAGAAGAAATCGGCTGCAGATGCTGCCAATCTTAAAGTGCAGGAATGGGAAGAATTGATGTGGAAATATCAGCAGGCCATTCCGGGAGTTGCTGCAGGAGCAAAATGGGTATTAATGAATAAGATTTTTGAATTATAATATAATGAGTAATACGAGTAAAGATGCTAAGGTACACAGGTTCTTGCAGGTTCATTCTGCCGACAATGTACTGGTAGCCCTGCAGGATCTTAAAAAAGGGGAAGAGATCAGTTTTGGCGGACAAACAATCAGTCTGATTACAGATGTGGCTTCAAAACATAAATTTGCCATTAAGCCCTTTGGTGTTGATGAGCAGATTACCATGTATGGAGTTTTGGTTGGTAAAGCGTCTAAACCTATCGCTTTGGGTGAGGCCCTCACTACAGGAAATGTGTATCATGCCTCAAGTGATTTTGTGCTTGGCGAGAGAAAGCTGAACTGGGAAAAACCAGATACTTCAGCATTTGAGGGGAGAGCTTTTAATGGATTTCATCGTGCCGACGGGTCTGTTGGTACCTCCAATTACTGGTTGGTTATCCCGATGGTGTTCTGTGAGAACAGGAATGTGAATGTATTGAAGGAGGCCCTCGACGAAAAACTGGGGTATAAAAAAGCAAAAAGCTATGAAAATGAGGTCGAAAGTCTTATTTCTTTATATCGTAGCGGGAAGTCAACTGAAGAAATTATAAATGCCGATTTGAAATCTACACCGGTTGAAGCTTCTAAAACAAGATTATTCCCTAATATCGACGGAGTTAAATTCATCACTCATGATATGGGATGTGGTGGAATAAAGCTTGATGCAGATACTTTATGCGGTCTGATTGCCGGATACATTACTCATCCAAATGTTGCAGGAGCTACTGTTTTAAGTCTGGGCTGTCAGCATTCTCAAACGAGTACTCTGGAGAACGAAATTAAAAAGCGTGACCCTGATTTCAGTAAGCCTCTGGCCATTCTGGAGCAGCAGGCACTGGGCACTGAAACCAATTTGATGCAGGAAGCTCTGAAAAGAACTTTCGCCGGATTGATTGAAGCAAATAAAAATGCGCGTAAGCCGGCGCCATTGTCTAAATTATGTATCGGACTTGAATGCGGTGGTTCTGACGGGTTTTCAGGGATTTCAGCAAATCCGGCTCTGGGTTATGTTTCTGATCTTCTGGTTTCAATGGGTGGAGCCGTGGTGCTTTCTGAATTTCCTGAACTTTGCGGTGTGGAGCAGGAGCTCAGCGATCGCTGTGTGGATGTGGATACCGCCAATCGCTTTATGCATCTGATGCGTACCTATAATGCCCGTGCTGTGGCTGATGGATCGGGTTTTTATGCCAATCCATCTCCGGGAAACATCCGCGATGGATTGATCACTGATGCAATTAAATCAGCTGGAGCTGCAAAAAAAGGTGGTACTTCTCCGGTAACAGCTGTGCTGGATTATCCTGAGAAGGTGCAGCGTATGGGACTGAACTTATTATGTACTCCGGGATCTGATGTGGAAAGTACCACTGCTGAAGTGGCTTCCGGAGCTAATATTGTGCTCTTCACTACCGGTTTGGGGACCCCGACAGGAAACCCTGTGGCTCCGGTTATCAAGCTGAGTACCAATACAAAAACATTTCAGAAAATGCCTGATATTATCGATATTAACTGCGGAACAATCATCGATGGTACAGAAACCATACAGGAAAATGCTCACCGTATTCTGGATTATGTAATCAGGGTAGCCAGCGGTGAGGAACAGCCAAAAGCAGTTCAGCTGGGTCAGGATGATTTTATCCCATGGAAACGTGGGGTTTCTTTATAAATTAATAAATACTAAAAATATATGTTCAGCTTAAAAGGAAAAACAGCAGTAATTACGGGGGGCGGAAGCGGTATCGGAAAAGGTATTGCTAAAGTGTTTGCAGCGCAGGGTGCCGATGTCAAAATTGTGGAATTGAATCAGGATGCAGGCCTGGCGGTAGTCAAAGAGATCACTGATGCCGGTGGTCAGGCTTCTGTACATGCATGTGATGTATCGAAACAAACAGATGTAGTGGCATTGTTTAACAGCATCGGAAAAATTGATATTCTGGTAAATAATGCAGGTATTGCACATGTTGGAAGAGCAGATACAACATCTGAAGCCGATTTGGACAGAATTTACAATGTTAACGTTAAAGGTGCTTACAACTGCCTTTTTGCAGGTATTCCGTTGATGAAAAAGAATGGCGGAGGTGTAATTCTGAATCTGGCATCGATTGTAGCTATCGTTGGTGTTGCAGATCGTTTCGCTTATTCAATGAGTAAGGGCGCCGTTTATGCAATGACACTTTCTGTTGCTAAAGATTATCTGGCAGATAATATCCGTTGTAACTCAATCTCTCCGGCAAGGGTTCATACCCCATTTGTGGATGGATTTATTGCTAAAAACTATCCCGGTCAGGAAAAAGAAATGTTCGAGAAGCTTTCTAAAACCCAGCCGGTTGGCAGAATGGCCACTCCTGAAGATATCGCAGCAATTGCATTATACCTTTGCTCAGATGAGGCAAGCTTCGTAACCGGAAATGATTATCCGATCGACGGAGGATTCATTAAACTGAACAGTTAATTTAAAATCCTTTTACTATGAAACGGTTCATTCTTAGCCTTGCTTTTGCACTTAGTATCAGTACACTGCAAGCTCAGCATCAGTATCCGCACCCGATGCCTGAATATACTCCTGCAGCTGAAAATCTGGCCAGTCGTGCCGAGTTTCAGGATATGAAATTCGGGATGTTTATTCACTGGGGTATTTACAGTGTGCTGGGGGATGGGGAATGGATCATGCATAATAAGCGGATTCCGTACGATAATTATCAGCGTCTGGCAGGATTCTTCAATCCGCAGGAGTTCAATGCGAAGGAATGGGTGCAGCTGGCTAAATCAGCAGGCATGAAGTACATCACCATCACATCCCGTCATCATGATGGATTCAGTATGTTCAGAACCACTGCTTCAGGGTATAATATTGTGGATGCTACTCCATATAAAAAGGACCCGATCAAAGAACTGGCTGAGGAATGTCAGAAAGAGGGTATCCGCCTTCATTTCTACTATTCCCTGCTCGACTGGGGAAGGAAGGATTATGGCTTTGAAAAACCGATTGAGAATGGTGCCCCTGCAAATACCGACTGGAATTCATACATCCGTTTCATGAAGACGCAGCTGACCGAGTTACTGAGCAATTATCCATCAATCGGAGGCATCTGGTTCGACGGACACTGGCAGCGTCCAACCGCTAACTGGCATTATGATGAGATCTATAGTCTGATTCATAAGCTGAATCCGCGGACTCTGGTAGGCAATAACCACCATATCACACCTATTGCCGGAGAGGATATACAGATGTTCGAAAAAGATCTTCCTGGTGAAAATAAAACCGGATTCCGTAAATCGGAAACAATCAGTTCGCTGGCTTTAGAAACCTGCGAGACGATGAACGGAAGCTGGGGATTTAACATTAATGACCGCAAGTATAAATCCTCGAAAGAACTGATTCATTACCTTGTTAATGCTGCAGGCCGGAATGCTAATTTTCTGCTGAATGTGGGGCCTATGCCGGATGGAAAGATTCAACCTGAGTTTACTGATACGCTGAAAGTGATGGGTACCTGGCTGCAGAAGAACGGTGAAAGTATTTATGGAACCCGGGGTAATGTAATTGCCCCTCAGGATTGGGGTGTAGTAACAGCAAAAGGGAAATCATTGTATGCACATATTATGAAACAGCCCGGCAGGGAGTATATTTTTATGCCGGGGTTAAAAGATAAAGTGCTTTCAGCAGCGTTGCTCGCCGATGGTACTAAACTTAAATTTAAACAACAGCCGGAAGGCGTATTCATTTATACGGATCAGCTAAACTTTGATCCGGTTAACACGATTATCCAACTAAAAATTCAATAATACCATGAAATTAATAAGATGGGGGAAACCCGGACAGGAAAAAACAGGAGTCATTATCAAGGATGTAAAATACGATACCTCAGCATTTGGCGAAGATTATAATGAAGCTTTCTTTGAAAATGACGGATTGAACCGTTTAGCGGCATTCCTGAAAGCCAATGAAGGTAAACTTCAGCAGATTGCTGATTCTGAGCGTCTGGGTTCACCTGTGGCACGTCCGTCCAAGATACTTTGCATCGGATTGAATTATGCCAAGCACGCAGCAGAAGCAGGTATGGCAATTCCTGCAGAGCCAATTCTGTTCATGAAGTCGACTACCTCACTTTCCGGCCCATTTGATGATATCATTATTCCTAAGGATTCAGTAAAATCTGACTGGGAAGTGGAGCTGGCATTTGTGATCGGTAAGAAAGCAAGCTATGTTTCTGAGGCAGAAGCTTTGGATTATGTAGCGGGTTACGTGCTTCATAATGATGTTTCTGAGCGTGAATGGCAGCTGGAGCGCGGTGGTACCTGGGATAAAGGTAAGGGCTGTGATACATTTGCTCCGCTTGGTCCGTTTATGGCTACTGCTGATGAGATTTCTGATCCGCATAAACTAAGATTATGGCTGAAGCTAAACGGCAAAACTTTACAGGATAGCAATACCGATGACCTGATCTTTAATATTCCATTCCTGATTTCTTATGTGAGCAAATTCATGACCTTGCTGCCGGGGGATGTCGTTTCGACCGGAACTCCTGCAGGTGTGGGCATGGGCTTCAAACCACCGATCTTCCTTAAAGACGGAGATGTGATTGAGCTGGGTATCGACGGACTTGGGGTAGCAAGACAGGTAGCTAAAGCCTATGTTAAAGCTTGATTCACATCAGCATTTCTGGAAATTTAACCCAATAAAAGATAACTGGATCACAGAGGAAATGGAAGTCATACGTCATGACTTCCTTCCTTCTGATCTGAAGCCGTTGCTGGATGCCAATGGTATTCATGGCTGTATTGCAGTACAGGCAGATCAGTCGGAGGCTGAAACAAATTTTCTGCTCGGCCTGGCCCGGGACTATGATTTCATTCGCGGAGTTGTAGGCTGGGTGGATCTCT
Source organism: Daejeonella sp. H1SJ63 (assembly GCF_029360775.1). Lineage (GTDB taxonomy): Bacteria > Bacteroidota > Bacteroidia > Sphingobacteriales > Sphingobacteriaceae > Daejeonella. The sequence continues at coordinate 94,079 of NZ_JARKMZ010000028.1, forward strand.
GCTCAGACCGGATCAATGAACGACTGGACTATTATTCCCAATTCCCGAAACTCAGGGGATTCCGTCATATTCTGCAGGCAGAGCCTGTTGAATTTATACGTAAGTCTGAATTTCAACGCGGTATTGCCGCTCTTCAATCCTATGGATTTACCTACGACATACTAATTTATCCAAAGCATCTTCCTCAAAGCCTTAAGCTGATTCAGGATAATCCCGGGCAATTATTCGTTATTGATCATCTGGCTAAACCGGATATTAAAAATGGCCGTTTCGATACCTGGGATGCCGAAATGAAAGAAATCGCCAGGTATGATCATGTCTTTTGTAAACTCTCCGGAATGATTACCGAAGCCCATCTTAAAACATGGAGAAAGGAAGATATCTTTCCGTATATGGATAAAGTTTTCGAATCATTTGGCGCCGAACGCCTGATGTTTGGAAGCGACTGGCCCGTATGTAAACTGGCAGGGGAATATGATGTGGTTTGTAGTCTGGTGGATGAGTATCTGAGTAAGTTAAGTATGACCGAACAGGAACTGGTTTGGGGAAAGAATGCAGAACAGTTTTATAATTTAGTAAATTGAGCTTTGCTTCCTGTCATTGACATTCTTAAAAACAACATTATGATTGATAAAAGGCAAATACAATGGATTTAAAATTAAAAGATAAGGTAATTCTGGTGAGCGGTGGTGCTAAGGGAATTGGCGAAGGGATTGTAAAGGTATTAGCAGCCGAAGGAGCCATCCCGGTGATCATCGGCAGAAATGAAGCAGATAATTTGAAAACACTTCAGACTATTGAAGCTTCGGGTGCCAGAGGGTTCCAGATCAAAGCAGAATTAACGCTGCCTGAAGAATGTGAGAAGGTAGTCAGACTCACGCTGGAGAAATTTGGAAGGATTGATGCACTGGTGAATAATGCAGGGGTAAATGATAGCGTCGGGCTCGAAAAGGGTTCTTATGAAGGCTTTATATCCAGCCTGCACAAAAATGTAATCCACTATTATCTTCTGGCGCATCATGCTTTGCCGGCGCTGAAAAAATCCAAGGGCGCTGCTATCTTGAATATAAGTTCCAAGACAGCTGAAACCGGCCAGGGCGGAACATCAGCCTATGCCGCAGCCAATGGTGCCCGTAACGCACTGACCCGCGAATGGGCGGTTGAATTGCTGCCATTTGGAATTCGTGTCAATGCCGTGATCGTAGCCGAATGCTGGACTCCGCTCTACGAAAACTGGATCAATACACTTCCCAATCCTGAAGAGAAACTGAAAGACATTGTTAAAAAAATACCACTCGAAAACCGCATGACCACCGCCAATGAAATTGCTGATACCGTTGCCTTTTTACTTTCAGAACGATCATCCCATACCACCGGGCAATTGATTCATGTGGATGGGGGGTATACGCATCTGGATAGAGCTTTAAGCTGAAAGGTTGGCGCGACAGTATATTTTTGACCGTCATTCCTGCCTGCCGCAGGCAGGTCGAAGGAAGCATGACTGAGAAACTTTCTAACTAAGGCCAATCCATTTCTCCTTCCACAAAACTGTTCTACCGATAAAAATTCCCTTTGTTCAACCAAATCACTAAATTAAACATCAATACCGTAATGAATCTATTGAGTAATTCATCTTCCAATATCACAATCATCTCAGGCAACAGCTAACCGGCAATCCTATGAAAAAATCACTCCTGATCCTTCTGGCAACTCTCTTTTTATCCTTTCAAGCTTCTCAAAGCGCAGATCCTGCCAGCTATTTAAACGATTTGAAAGTTGAAATGAAAAAGGAATGGCCTAAAAACAGAACCATCAATCTGGTGTTTCACGGGCATTCAGTTCCTGCGGGATATTTCAAAACCCCGGTGGTGAATACCCTGGAAGCCTATCCTTATCAGGTCTTACGAGCGCTGAAAGCAGAATATCCCTTTGCGGTCATTAATATCATCAATACCTCCATTGGCGGAGAAAACTCAGAAAGCGGTGCCAAACGCTTTGAAGTTGAAGTGTTAAATCATAAACCCGATGTGTTGTTTATCGACTATGCCTTAAATGATCAGGGCATCGGACTGGAAAGAGCTCGCGTAGCCTGGGAGAAGATGATCAGTACTGCCCTGAACAAGGGTATCAAAGTGATTCTGCTCAGCCCTTCACCCGACCAGCGCGTGAATATCCTGGAAGCCAATAATGTGCTGGAGCAACATGCCACACAAATTAAAAACCTGGCCGATAAACATAAAGTAGGATGGGTAGACAGCTACGGACTGTTCCGCCAAAAGGCACGTTCGGGTGAACCGGTTTCAAATTACATGTCTCAGGTCAATCATCCGAATGAAAAGGGGCATGCGTTGATTGCTGAGGGGATTGTGGAGTATTTTAAATAGTAGTTGTCGGTTATCTGTTACTGGGGTGTCAGGAGTTTGGGTAGAATTTATATATTTAAGTACAAGGATGGTTAAACATGCCACAATACACCCGAATTTGGTGGGCTTGTGGTAATTTTATCATCCTTATATACAAGTTAGCAGTCAGGCTATTTGACATCACAACAAGAAAGAAACTATGAGTAAAATAACTTGGGACAATATTCAAAATCAATCGGACGAAATTTTATCGGACGGACTTTATACTCTTAAATCAAGACCTTTTGACAACTTCTCAAACGTGACAGAAAATGGGTTTGGCAATTATCTCATTTCCCTTGACAAAAAACCATTCTATATTGGTGAAGCTAAAGAACTTTTAAAAAGAGTAAAACAACAAGCAAAGCCGACAACTTCAACTTTTTACAAGAATTACTTAAAAGTTTCAAAGACAAATCAACTAATTAAACCTGTTGACATTGACAATTTTAAAATACAGTTCATAACTACCAAAATAGGAAGAAAAGAAATTGAAGAATTTGGCATTGTAAACTTGCCGACAAAACTCAACAGCTTTCAACTCGACAAGAGAAAAAAGTTTGAAATTAAAAACCAAAATGGTCTATGGTTGAGTGTTCAAAACGAATTTGCAGACATTTTAAAACAAGGAGAAACTAAACTCTTCAAAACGACTTTTCAGCCTTGGTTCAATTTGACAACAATATCCAATGCTGGACTTTATTTGGTAAAAGACAAATCAGACAGACTTATTTATATTGGCGAGAGTTCAGACGTTGGTGAAAGAATTGCAACTCACAGCGGACGAACTTATTTTTCTGCTCTTAGAAGACATATAGGAACTGATATACTCGGCTTTCAACTTAAAGAGATTAACAAAAAGAAAAGATACTTTAGTGACAGCGAAGACAAGAAAGTAACTGACTATTTAAGTAGTTGCAAGTCGACAGTTTTTACTGTTAACTTCGGACGTTATGAACTTGAAGAATATTTGATTAAAAAGCATAGACCATTGTTAAACCGTAAAGGCAACAAAGACGAATGAAAAAAGCCCGAACTGCTAACACACGTTTGGCGTCATGCGGGGTGACGTGCTTATATTTAAGTTCAGTTTTCCAATTGGACTTTAGTAGTAGGTTGACAGTTTTGCGCTTCGAAATCCCGCACGAACGCCAAGCGTGGGAACGTTACAACCAATCCTAAATCAAAACGACATGAATATCAGAGTGGCAAGGCAGGAAGACTTAGTCGAAATGAAACAATTATATGTTAATACAATCCATTCTGTTTGCAAAAATCAATACAATGAAAGTCAACTTATAGCATGGTCATCTTCATCTCAAAATGATCAGCGTTGGCAAGAAATGATAAGTACGCAATATGTGCTTATCGCTGAAATAAACAATCAAATAGTTGGTTTTGCAACTCTAAAAGAAGGAAACTACATTGACTTTTTTTATGTTCATAAAGATTTTCAGCGAAGAGGAATCGCAAATGAATTGTTGTCGCGAATTGAAAGTGAGGCTAAGTCTTATAACACACAAGTTTTGACATCCGATGTAAGTATGACCGCAAAAACTTTTTTTGAAAAGAACGGGTTTGTCGTTGTGAAAGAGCAAGAAAATATAAGAAAGGATGTTGTGCTTATTAATTATAAAATGAAGAAAGAAAATAAGCACTGGCTATAACATGGGTTTTGTGTCAGTCGGGCTGAGGTGCAAACTTGAAGTTTTGTGCTCAGAAATCCCACACTAACGCCAAGCCCCAAACACTCTGTCCTTAGTTTCAGCGCAGCACCTCTAAGGATTATTAAATGGAATGGAGTCTTTGACTCTTCAGAAGCTTGCTTTTAATAGTCTATTCTCATCTATTCATGAAATTTAGGATACCTCGGCAGTCTTCCTGCAAATCTTACCAATTCATTAGCTGCATCTTACAGAATTGAGTTATCTTTGATACTATCATTTGATACTATCAAAGATTCAATAAATGAAACCACCCTATCAAATCACCGGAAAGATTCTCAAATTAATTGCTTCAATTTCGGAGAAAATCGGGGAGGTGAATGCGGCACATTTGAACAAACCTCCGACAGAACTCAGAAAGAAAAACAGGATTAAAACGATTCATTCCTCCCTTGAAATTGAAGGGAATACCTTGTCAATTGAACAGATAACGGCAATTATTGAGAATAAAAGAGTTGCAGGTCCCGGAAAGGACATTCTGGAAGTTAAAAATGCAATTGCCGTTTATGATGACATGGACAGACTGAATCCATATGATTTTGAATCATTTTGTGAAGCACATGGAATGTTGATGAAGGGACTAATTGAATCAGCCGGAAGACTCAGAACAAAGTCTGTCGGGATAGTTAAAGGTTCAGAGGTTGCACATCTAGCTCCGCCGGGTGAAATGCTTAAACCTTTAATGCATGATTTATTTGACTATCTAAAAAATGATGATGATTTAGTTCTGTTAAAAAGTTGTGTATTTCACTACGAAATGGAATTTATCCACCCATTTATTGACGGAAATGGAAGAATGGGAAGGCTATGGCAGACACTGATACTAAAAGATTCCTATCCTGTTTTTGAGTATTTGCCTATTGAAGCCTTAATAAAAGAGCGGCAGGAACTATATTATGAATCTTTGAGGAAATCCGATCAAAGCGGCGAATCCACAGTATTTATTGAGTTCATACTGGGGATAATTCTTGAATCGCTTGAGGGATTATTGAGTATTCAGAACCCGAGTTTAACCAGTATTGACAGAGTTAATTTGTTTAAATCAATCGTAAAAGATGATTATTTTACAAGAAAAGTATACCTGAAAAACTTTAGGGAAATATCATCAGCAACAGCAAGCCGTGATTTGAAATTTGCGGTTGAAAATGGTTTAATCGAAAAGAATGGAGACAAAAATACAGCAAGATATAAATACAAATAAAGCCCTTAAAGCTTATATCTTCTGTCCTTAGTTTCAGCGCAGCGCCTCTAAGGATTATTAAATGGAATGGAGTCTTTGACTCCAACAAACCAGGTATTGTCAATCAATAAAAAACTTCTGCATTCCAATTACCTGAAAAACCCCACACTCGCCGTATCCCTCACCGCTCCATTCGCATCCTGATAAATGAAATAGGCTTCCAGTCCCTTATGTTTTTTCAAAAAGGCAAAGGCTTTTTCAATTCCCATTCCAATCAGCACATTATCATACCCATCGGCACTCATGGCATCTTTGGTCTTCACCGTTACGCTGATCATTTCATTGCTGATGGGCCGGCCGGTTTTGGGATCCATCAGATGGGAAAGCTTTTTGGCGCCATTCTGAATAAATTTGCGGTAATTGCCGGAAGTAGTGATGGCTCCGCCTTTCATTTCGATGATCTTCTGTATACCGGCATCATCGTCTTTGTTTTCTGAAGGCTGTTCAATCCCGATTTTCATGATCTGATTGCCGGGCTGTTTACGTCCCTTTACCCGGATCTCGCCACCAATTTCAATCAGGTAATTTTCAATGCCCCGGCTCTCCAGATAAGAAGCAATTACATCCACACTATAGCCCTGCGCAATGCCGTTTACATCGATTTTAAGGCAGGGAATGGATTTGATGAGTCTTCTTCCTTCGATGCGGAGTTTGTCGGAACCGGAACATTTCAATGCACTTTCTATCATTTCATCCGAAGGCTGATTGCTATGTCTTTTTGCACCGAAGCCCCATGCTTCCACAATAGGCAGGATACCGATGTCGAACACCCCATTACTTTCCTTCCAGATCTTCAGAGAACGCTGCACCACTTTGTGCAGGTGCTCGTCCATTTCAATTCCGGTTTCCGACTGATTAAACTGATTGATCAGGGAATAGGGTTTGTAAATGGAAAGGGAGCTGTCCAGTTCACTGAATTTCAGATCAATGGATTTGGAACTGATGGTTGCTTCATTGTCGTAATAGCTGATCTGATAGCTCGTACCCTGGGCAAAACCTTCGATATGGTAGGCCTGCAAGCCGGACTCAGATTGTAGCGCCGGACTGCAGGCGCTCAGGATCAACAGAATCCAGACTAAGGGCATTTGATGTAAATTCCTGATCTTGCTCATCAATTTCTTTCCCGGCTGCTTTTATTGTTTGATCGCAGAAGTTGTGGTATAATATTTAGCAATCATATTCGGTACTTCCCAGGCTGGCATCTCATTATTGCTGATGTAGCGGATAGCCATTTCGGCTGAGTTTGTACCCTTGAAAGTTCCGGGTTTTACAATCCATTCATTGCCTTTTCTGATCAGATCAAAGCCCGGATATTTCTGCTGAAATTCGGCCTTTACCTTTTCTATGACCGTAGTAAATCCGGCTTCAGCAATCCCCGGTGCTGCCCGTATATAGAGCGTAGCCCGATGTTTTTCTTCAGCACCCTGTCTGATCTCCAGATCAGCTTTGGTACCACGCATTAAGGCATAGTGGGTATCTCCTGAACCTGAGGGCTCCCTGTATTTCCAGTTAACCGTAACTTTAGCATGGACCCCTTTGATCGTATAATTGATTTCGCCATTAGCCATAACCGATAATATGCTGTCTTTCAGGTATTTTTTCAGATAATCAGGATAATCTACACGGGTAACACGTTTAAATTCCGAAGGAGTCAAATTAGTAGGCCATTCTCTGGAGCTGAGTATTTTGATGTCCTTTTGATAGTTAAGTATCACTCCCGGGAATCCGGCCCATTGCGACATATCGACCAGGTGGGTACTCACATCCGTAATGCCATGTCCCTGTTGCTCAATATCAAAAAACCAGGCCGGACGGCGTGCAGGTTCTGATCCTGAAAATTTCAGGAAATGATGCAGGTTCTCCTGAATAAGAGAAGGATCCTCTATGCTTCCTTTTTTTAGTTTACCGAAGAGTTCAGGCGTGGCAGCCAGTTCCTTCTGAAGAATATTGCTGATGTCATAGCGCAGATCCATCGGGTCGAAAAGTTTTAGGTTCTTTTTCTCCGCAAGCTTGAAAGTTTCTTTCAGCATATCAAAATCCTTAGGCGTAACGGCCAGAGGTTTATCTGCCAGAACATGCATGCCGGCTTCAATGGAGCGACGCATGTATTCTCCTTTTTTACTGTTATTTCCGGAAATAATGACGGCATTGCCCTTTTTTTCTGCAAGCATCTTTTCCAGATAATCCGTACCTGTATAAACCACCATTTTCCATTGGGTAGGGTTGGAGGAGCGGGAATTCATGGAATGAATACTTCGTAAATAAGTCTCCACATCCGGTCCGGCTGGGGCATAAACATGCACCTCAGCGTCCAGTCCTTCGTACATTCTTCCCTGCATATAAGTGGCATGTCCGTGTCCGGGATCCAGCACGATCAGCTTAAGGGGAGCGGTTTGCGCAATTAGATTGAAGCTGCTGATGCACAGTAGCAGCATCATACTTAAATAGGATAATACTTTGTTGAATTTCATTTTCAGAGGTCTTAAATCAGATCTTACAAACCGGAATCATTTTTCGGCTTGTTGCTCTCAAATATAAGAGAATTGATCCTTTCATATTCTTCATCTATTTTATATATTTTTAATAAATCTTAACTCTTCCGGATTATGAAAATGAAATTCCTGATTTTATCGATTTGCTGTACAGCACTATGTGTTGCTTGCTCTTTGACTAATACCTATTCACAACAAAAGAAGAAATTTATTGTGAACGGCTATGTTGGAGGATATAGAGGGGTTGTGAAGGTCGACGAAATTGATGCCGACAAGCTAACACATATCAATTATGCCTTTGTGGATGTGAAAGACAGCACGGCTTTTCTGACTAATCTGAAGACCGATTCAACGAACTTTCGTTTGCTTAACGGACTGAAAAAGATCAATCCCGATTTAAAAATTGTGATTTCTATCGGTGGCTGGTCGTGGAGTGAGAACTTTTCGGATGCGGTATTAACACCAAGCTCCAGAAAGTTATTTGCAAAGAGCAGTGTGGATATTGTCAGACAATATGATCTGGATGGGGTGGATATCGACTGGGAATACCCTGCCATGCGCGGGGAGGAAGGCAATGTGTATCGCCCTGAGGATAAGCAGAACTTTACACTTATGTTCAGGGATATTCGTGCTGAGCTGGATAAACTCGAAGCAGAAAAGGGGAGAAAATACCTCTTAACGGCCGCAGTGGGTGGTTCCAAATCTTTTGTGAACAATACAGAGATGGCTGAAGTCGCTAAGATTCTGGATTATATCCTGATCATGACTTATGATTATGGGGGTAAAACGGTCGCTCATCATACGAATCTTTACCCTTCAAAAGGAATGGAAAATTCAAGTTCAGCCCATAAATCGGTGATGGATTTTATGGAGGCCGGAGTACCTGCACATAAAATAGGATTAGGTGCAGCTTTTTACAGCAGGAGCAGAGAGGCTGAGAGTACCGTGAATCATGGAATCAACCAGCCCCAGGTTACGGGATCAAAAGCTGCGGCCGGAAAGGGTGGAGGTTATACCAAAATGAAGAGTGAGTTTATCAATCAGAATGGATACAAAAGGCACTGGGATCGTCATGCCAAAGCACCCTATCTCTTTAATCCGGATACGAAAGTATTCATTACTTATGACGATGAACGTTCGATCAGGAAGAAAGCGAAATATATCCGTAAACATAAACTGGCCGGAATATTCTTCTGGGAGTATTTTTCAGATCCGCAGGAATATTTGTTAAACGAGATTCATCGGGTGATGAAGTAAGATTTCTGGAAGAAGGTTGTTGTTGTCTGCTGAAAGGCTCTGCATCGTCCGTGTTTGCAACGCGGATGCCTGAGACAGATATTTATAATGTCTTTAATGTCATAAGAAGGATAATACCAACTGGGGGCCGATAAAATCGCTGTTCTCGCTTGTCCTGATTACAAACGATGGCGAGCAGGTATGTTAATTACAACATCAAATTCCTTGCAGATTCGTTTACTTTAACGAAAATTTCAATAATTTTATTAGAAGTAAGCTTAGTTTGTTGTTCTTAAAATTTATCACTTAAATATAACAAGCGTTCTTAGTTATTGATAATCAAATAGTTGTATATTAGTTATCCTGTAAATTATTCTCACCTTATCCTGAACTCAATTTGGTTTACTAAATATTCATCAGTTAGAAATTCCTGATGAACGAAAAGCAACGTTTAACCTATAAAATCAGACCTATGGAAAAACAATTTGAAGAAATCAGAGAACAGCAAAAAGCATCGTGGAATAAATCGTCTCCCGGATGGAAAAAATGGGATGACTTAACCATGGATTTTTTAAAACCATTCGGTGATAAAATTATTCAGCATCTGCATTTGAAAGATACGGATGTGGTGCTGGATGTAGCTGCAGGTACGGGGGAACCCGGGTTAACAATTGCATCAATAGTCAAAAGCGGAAAAGTTATCATGACAGACCTTGCTGATGATATGCTTGTAATTGCACGTGAAAATGCTCAAAAAGCAGGGATTAAAAACATTGAATTTAGCGTATCTGATGTATGCGAATTGCCTTTCCCGGATAACACTTTTGATGCGATAAGCTGTAGAATGGGTTTTATGTTTTTTCCGGATATGCTTTTGGCTGCAAAGGAAATGGTGCGGGTGTTAAAGCCGGGAGGAAGAATTGCAGTATCCGTTTGGACGGGCCCTGATAAAAATTTTTGGTTTTCAGGGATAATGGGTATAATCAAACAAAACATGGAATTACCAACTCCCCCGCTTGGCTCACCCGGAATGTTTCGTTGTGCAAAAGATGGCCTCATTTCCGATTTATTTATACAAGCGGGATTGAAAGACATTTCGCAAATCGAAATTCCAACGAAATTAAAGTGCCAGACTGCCGAAACCTATTGGAGCTTTGTGTCAGAAGTAGTTGGTCCGGTAGTGAGTGCTTTAAGTACTGCTGACAGCGCGATGAAAGAAAAAATTAAATCAGAAACTTTTCAGTTAGTGAATCAAAAATATGCTGAAGGTAAAGTTTTGATAGATGCCAGTGCGTTCGTAATTAGTGCGAGGAAATAGTTGTTTTTCATTCATCGTTTGGAAGGAAAACACGAACTGAGGGGGTATTGCCAAAAACGGGATAGAACGTCTTCCATTGGAGATTTTTGCAGGGTTCAACTTTCTGTTCTTCAATTGAACTTTTGTGCCCAAAGTCCCCGCCTTCGGTAATACCTCAATCTGCATCGTCCGGGTTTGCAACGCGGATTGCTGAGATAGATATTTATAATGTCTTTATGCTATTCCGGGAGCGATAAAATCGCTGTTCTCGCTCATCCTCGTTACAAACGAGGACGATAATGGGTATCACGTAAAACTTAAAACGCCATACGCATCAGCCACAACGTTAACTTTTCCCTACAACATAATCATAAACCATCCTCGAAACTCTCGCCATCGATTTTACCGCTGCCTTATCATCTTCCAATTCCTTCGATAATAAGACTAAAACATATTTCCTCCCATCAGGAAGCAACACAATGCCGGCATCATGATTTACTCCTGTAATCCATCCGGTTTTATGTGCCACATTTACATTCTTAGGTAGTTTTGCCGGGATTTTATCATTGAATTTCTGATCTAGCAGAATATTGATCATGGCCTCTGATGAAGCCTCGTCGACTGCCTTACCTTCAGCTATTTTGCTGAAGATAATCATTTGGTCATAAGCGGTAGTGGTATTATTCAGTCCTGCACGAAAAGCCTTGCTATCTTCCACACCCCTCAAAACCTGGATATCATTGGCTCCCATTTCATGCATGGTTTGATTGGTATTTTTAGCCCCCACCAGGTCAATGATCAGATTAGTGGCCAGATTGCTGCTTTGAATAATCATTTGATAGAGGAGATCATAGATCTTAACCTTTGATCCTGCTTTACCATAGAGGCCGGTATCACTGTCGTCTTTCGGATTCAGGGAGTAGGGACTGCCGTCAATAATACTTTTAAAATCATTTCTGACAGTAATTGAATCTTCCATTGAAAATTTCCCGGATGCAGCCTGTTTGTATGCCTCAATCAAAACCGGGGTTTTCATCGTGCTGGCAGCATGGAAGGTAATTCTTTCATTAATGAGAATTTCTTCTCCATCTGCAAGATCTTTAAAAGCCAGTGCAAAAACTCCCTTGTTTTTAGCCAGTTCTGCCTGAATCTGTTCTTTCATATCCTTTGGATTTTTATTTCCTGCAGGTATAACAGACAGTAGGATGGTCATGATCATTGTAAACATTTGAATACCCCCGAATAATAAGCATGTCTGCACGAATATAGGAATAGTATAATTTGTATTTTTAGCCGGTTTAATTCATTTATTTCTTGAGATCTTATGAAATCGAAAAGTTTATTTCTTACTGTTTTGCTTTTTATTGCTGTGCAAATTGCTGCTGCTCAGGACTCTTTGCAGGTTAAAAAAGATGTCGACAGGGTATGGGATAGTTATGAACTGTATCATGAAGCAAGTATTAAGAATCGATTTATTAAGCATAATGATGTAGTGCAGTTGATTCAGAAGCATGTAAGCTCAGGCTTGTTTGCCAGTGAAGAGATTGGCAGATCCATTAAGGGGCGCAGCATTAATCATTTGAGTTATGGCAGGGGCAGGACCAAAGTTCTGCTGTGGTCGCAGATGCATGGTGATGAATCTACTGCAACGATGGCGCTTTTTGATCTGTTTAATTTTTTGTCGGGGAATGATGAATTTGACTCTTTAAGAAGACTGATCAGAGATAATCTTGAACTACATTTTGTTCCGATGCTGAATCCTGATGGCGCTCAGGAATGGAAAAGAAGAAATGAACAGGAAATAGATATTAACCGTGATGCCCGTCGCCTGGTAAGTCCTGAAGGGAGGGCCCTGATGGAAATTGCGAAAAAAATTGAACCCGAAATTGGTTTCAACCTGCATGATCAGAGTACGCTGTATGCAGCCGGTCCGACAAATAAATCGGCAACCATCTCTTTCCTGCCACCTGCATATAATTATGCAAAAGACATGAACGATGTCAGGAAGAGGGCTACCCGTCTTATTTTGGAAATGAATGATGCCCTGCAGACCCGTATTCCGGGTAAAGTGGCTAAATATAATGATGATTTTGATCCACGATGCTTCGGAGATACATTTCAGGGAATGGGTATTTCTACTATTTTGATTGAGTCGGGCGGCTTTGTGAATGATCCTGAAAAACAATACATCCGTAAGCTTAATTTTTATGCCATTCTGAATGCACTGGAATCAATCGCCAGAAAATCATACGAAGGCCAGAATCTGGCCAAATACGATATTATTCCTGAGAACAGCCGGTCTCTTTATGATCTGATCGTCAGAAATGTCAGTATTCAGAAAGAGGGTTCAGTGTTTAAAACTAATCTGGGTATAAATCTCAATCAGATCAAAGGACCGGGGTATGCGAGTATGTTTTATAATGGACGTATTGAAGAACTTGGGGATATGGAACTGAATTATGGTCACCATGAGATTGATGCATCGCAGTTTAGTCTCAATCCGGGTAAAGTAAAAATTCTGACTAAAGCAGAATGGGATAAAATGACGAAGGTGGAAGAGTTTCAGCTGATTAAAGAAGGGTTTTTATTTGTGAAATTTTCGGATAGTGCTTCGCCTGCCGGACCTTTAAAAGACAGACTGATCAACCTGACTAATCAGGAAAACGGTCCGCTGAAAGCTGCCGGGATCGGACAACCGGCTCAGTTTCTTTTAACCAAAGATGGAAAACCTGAGATTGCGGTATTGAACGGTTATGTACTTGATCTGAATAAAGAAGTTCAGGAAGTACCGAATGTTTTTGGATATTGATTTTCCAGTCCTAAGCATAATTGGATCCACTTTAATTTTTTAACCTGAGTTCGACCTATGAACAAAGACAGGTAATATAAAAAAATACGTAATTTGATTTAAGTTGACCTGGATTGTTGCTTCGAGGCTATCTGTGTCTTTAAAGAAAATAGGCAGCTACTAATTGTATTTGTTTTTTAATAGTATGTCCGGTTCAAATTAGTCTAACAAAAGTAATTACATAAGAGCTTCCTATTCAACGGTAATCCGGGTAATTAAAATTTATAATAATACGGTTTTGGCAGGTTTAACTACCAATATTAAATTAGATAAACTATCTATGAAACCTTAATCATAAGGACATAGCAGTTTCAAAAAGGACATGAGCCTTTAACCTTTACCCACTACAAATCCAATTTCAGGTAAGTGTTTAGGGTCTGTTTGCTTTCCAATAAGTTCATCCAGATAGTTAAATACTATTTCTAAGTTTTTGTCATGATTGTTAAGTTTTTTTTTGATTTTTTCAATTTCGAGATTCAGGTCGGAGTGATTATTCAGAATATGCTTGATTCGGGTAAAAATTCTCATGATCCTGATGTTTACCTGAATAGCTCTTTCGCTACGTAATACTCCTGATAACATAGCCACACCCTGTTCTGTAAATGCATAGGGTAATTTTCTTGTACCGCCCCAACTTGATATTCCATTCTGGAATATCAAGTTTTTAAACTCTTCTTCATAAAGCTGAAACATGAAATCCTCCGGGAATCTTGTTTTATTTCGGAAAACAGATTTGTTTAAATTCCCTGTCGTTACCTGATATAGCTCAGCCAAATCTTTATCCAGCATCACTTTGGTATTCCTGATTATATAAATCTTACTAATAACAACTTCATCAGTAATAATTGCGGCATTCGATTCCATCGTAAGAATTGATTTTTCAAATACAATTTAAGATTCACCGGCAATACTATCATGAGTACCTAATTATAGGTATGAATTAATGAGTAAAAGGAGGAGATATTGGAAAACCAAAAGAAATTTGAGAAAACCACAAGTCGTATTTGTCTTTTAAAGCAAAATATCATCCATTTTTTATTCAATAAACTCCTAAAACCTTATTTTGAATAAGCAACCTTATTGATCAGGTTCAGTAAGGAGAACTTTCCTGCTGCATCGCCCAAAATCTGCCAGATCATGATTCCTGAAGCATTTTCTTTGGCAAGCAGTGTTTTCTTACGCATGGTTGCTTCTCCGTTATAATACATCATCTTCCCATCCGGCATGGTCATCTGATCTGCTTTTTCGGCTCCCGGAAAGGTGTTTACAATCTGTCCGTAGTTCATGCTTGAAGCAGGGGAAGTTAATTCAGGTCCGAAACCATAACCGTAAAAACCAACACCCAATACAATTTTCTCTTTGGGGATATTTCTTTCCGTTCTGAAATAATTCAGATCTGCAAGGGCGTGCTCATAAGTTGAATGCGGACCCGGTTTGGAAGGTTTCCATGGGCCCGTATGGTCATAACTCATCAGAGTCATAAAATCATATTGTGCCAGTGCCCTGTCACTTAACTGATCTTTATAGAAAATAGCTATTGCAGCGGTAACAAGCTTTTTATGAGGTTTAAGAACATTGGTAAGCCCAAGTACAAAATTCTCATAATTCTCATCGATGTCACTTCCTTCAATATCCACATCAATACCGTCAAAATCATACTTAAGGGTAATCAAAAGCAGATCATTGATGAATCTTGCCCTGTTTTCATCTTTTAAGAGTTTATGATAATATTCATGTTTCCCTCCGCCTGCAATAGATGGCAGCACTTTAACATGATGTTTATGGGCCGCTTTAATAAAGGGTATGAGCGCGCTAAGATCCTGATTGAAGTTGCCCAGCGTATCAGGGTTCAGAAATGAAAGGTTGATATGCGTCAGCTTATCAAATGGTACAGTTTTCAGATCGGCAGTCATGGCCGCTTTTAAGGAATAATATCCTATAATCCTGAAGTCTGATTGTTTTTTTCTTTGCCCCTGTACCTGAAGGCTAAGAACCAGTGCCAGTATAAAAACTACAAGCTTTTTTGTGGTGCCCATTTATTCAGGATAAAATTCGCTTACTCTGTTTTCTTCTTTAAATGCTTCATCCTCTCTGCCCAGTTTATGCAGTATCTGTGCCCGGTATTTATGGCATTTTGCTGCTACGTATGAATCAGGGAATGATTTTGCTGACTGTGTAAACAGATCATAGGCTTTTTGAAGTTGTTCCTTGTTCTTGCTTTTCATCAGGGCCTTCGCATCGGTATAATCCTGATACCAGCGTTTCGCAACCGGACTCATACGTTCTGCTTCCTGCAAAGTAGCAAACAGCGGAGGGAAGTCTGAAGCTATTTTAGGGCGGATAACTGGTATGCTTCCTCCCAGGAATTTCTCTATAGCTTTAGCAAAAGCTACTGCTTCATTATAGTTATGCTCTTTTTGCTTTAATCTGGTTTCTTCTTCCGGATTGGTAAAAAAGGACGCTTCTGCCAGAATTCCCGGGATTCCATAAGTTCCCCTTAATACTGAAGAACCAGCACTGCTGAATATGGTATAATCAGAAACTACACTCACTGGTGTTTTTGATTTGTACATGTATTTCCGGAGATTTTTGCCCAGCATTTTACCCAGTTTTACACCTGCCGAATTGGAAGATGAGAGTCCGTGGTAATAGATGATCGGGAAATTTACTGCCGGGTCTGCAGTTGCATTATGATGAATGGAAACAAACAAATTGGCCTTATTGTCATTTGCCATTTTAGCGCGATCAGCCAGAGGAAAGGGCACATCGGTACTTCTTGTCATCAGTACTTTTGCTCCTTTTGCTTCCAGTAGTTCCTTCAACTGTAATCCTACTCTCAGGTCTATCCATTCTTCACGTTCTCCGCTTGCTGCCTGGCGGTAGCTGTCGGTTGCAGCACTTCCTCCATGACCCGGATCAACAACGATTACTTTTCCGTCCAGTGGAAGCTTCTTTTGAGCAAATGTTACTGTTGAGAATAACAGGCAAACTATTGATAATAAGGTAATTGATTTGATTCTATACATGATGTTATTTGATTATTATTAGTAATTGTTGTGGAAATGAGTGATGATCCTGCCCATCTCCTTGCGGATATCAGCAGTAGGGATCATGAAATTATTGTTAATGAAAGAGTATATGTATTTTTCCCCTTTCCGTGTTACAAAAAATCCTCCCTGTAAATGCACATTGGAAAGAGTGCCTGTCTTGGCCCAGACAAATGGCTGACCATTATCGGTTTCATAAGCATTTTTCAGAGTGCCGCTTACACCTCCCGCAGGCAGAAGATTGTGTAGTCTTTGTTCAGTCCCAACTTTTTCTTTAATCTTGATCAGGGTGGCAATTACTGAACGCGGACTGAAAAGATTATATCTTGATAATCCTGAACCATCTCTCCACTGGAATTTATCAGGCAGGTCGTTCAGAAAGTTTCTGGAGCTGTAAGCAATGGCAGAGTCTACACTCAGTTTGCCCGGAAGCAGAGATGAGCAAATGTAAAGGATATGTTCGGCCAGATAATTATCGCTTGGCAGCATCATTCTTCTGTAAAGCGAATCTGAAGGAACACTGTAAAGTGTCTTTGCATTTGCCGGCATAGCCATTTTACTGATATTAACAGGTAATTTAAGTGTATCACTCAGCATAGCACTGGTCAGCTCAGCACCGGGTACCAGATACAGTGTTTGTTTATAATTTGCCGGTACAGGCATTGCCGGATAGCTGAAACTATTGGTTTTATCATCTCTGCGAACAGTGAAATTCCCTGGATGGAAAGCAGTATCAAGCCTTAAATGATTCATCAGGAAAGCAGGTTTGATTTGCAGTCTGCCATTTTTATCGGTATATGCCTGTGCCGTATTTTCACCTATGGGCATTGAAACCATGGCAATGGTATATATTGCAGAACCATTAAAGCCGGCACTGGCATTAGCATGAGAATAGAAAAGTTGTTTGCCTGAGTTTTTTAGAAAATCATAAACTCTTGTTGATCTCAGGTCAGGATGCAGAAAGGAGGGATCGCCGGTACCCCAAAAAATCAGTGAATCACCCTTGCTGATGTAACGCAGTCCGGGTATAGAATCTCCCAGCATTCTCAGTGCTGTGTATAATGTGAAAAGCTTTGTGTTTGAAGCCGGAATTAACGGTTTATTGGCATCCAGCTCAAAAATCTTCTTATTGTTGTCGTTATTGTAAAGTGCAAAACCCGTAACATGATTTTTCAATACTTCAGAGCTTTTGAATACCCTGGCAACTTTTCGTTTCGTTAGTTTCTGAGCCTCAGAACTTGAATTGAATATAAACACTAGCGAGAGACATAAAAAGACAGTCTTCAGGATCATTTTTGAAATAGAAAATTGAAAGCTCATCGGGTTAATTTTATGTCTTATCACTTTTTAAAGAGATGAGGGGTTTTGAGGCAGATATTATTTTCATGCAAGTTAGCTTTCTGAGGGCATAAATAAAAGTATAATCGCTGTTCTGAATGTGCTCTGATTTCATATTCATTTAGCTTGTTAAAGCTGCTAATCCTTATTTTATTGCTTATTATTGTGTATGCACAAGAAAATCTATTTTATGCTATTTTGTGTTCTTCCGTATTTTGCGGATGCTCAGGATAAGCCGCGACCAAGGGAAATGGGTATTAAAATCGGGGTTTTGCCTTCCGGGAAGCTAAATGCAATTACAGATGTTGCCGGAGTTAAGGTTGGGCATAAAACCTTAATCAGCGGAGAGTCTGTCCGCACCGGAGTAACAGCCATTCTGCCGCATGATGGTAATATCTTTCAATCTAAAGTGCCGGCGGCAATCTTTGCCGGAAATGGTTTTGGGAAGCTTAGCGGCAGTACCCAGATTGATGAATTGGGAAATCTGGAAAGCCCGATTATCTTAACCAATACCCTGAATGTGGCAGAAGGAATACAGGGTGTAATTGAGCATACTCTCTCACAAAAAGCTAATGAAGGAGTGCAGTCAGTGAATGTTGTTGTAGGTGAAACAAATGATGGCAATCTGAATGATATAAGAGGACGTTACGTTAAAAAAGAAGATGTGCTTGATGCTATCCGGTCAGCTTCTGCCGGACCGGTTGAAGAAGGTAATGTTGGTGCCGGAACCGGAACTGTTTGTTTTGGGTTTAAAGGAGGGATCGGGACTTCTTCCAGAAAATTGCCTCAGAGCTTAGGTGGGTATACGGTTGGAGTTCTGGTACAGAGTAATTTCGGCGGGGTATTGCAGATTGATGGTGTTCCGGTAGGAGAGGAATTAGGTAAATTCTCATTCAGTGATAAACTGCTGAACAATGTGGATGGTTCATGTATGATTGTGGTGGCCACCGATGCTCCATTAGATGCCAGAAATCTGGAACGTTTGGCTAAACGTGCTTTCCTGGGCCTGGGCAAGTCGGGGGGCATTGCCTCTAATGGGAGTGGTGATTATGTCATTGCATTTTCCACTGCCGAAGAGCTTCGGATTCTTCATCAGCCGGTAAGGCCGGTTAATCAGGCAGGATATCTGCATAATGATTTTACTTCTCAACTGTTTATGGCGGCTATTGAAGCTACAGAAGAGGCTGTAATTAATTCTCTGTTTGCTGCCAGAACTATTAGTGGGCATAATGGGCGTAAGATCGAAGCCCTTCCTCTTGATAAGGTAATTCCAATTCTGAAAAAATACAATCGACTATAAAATGAATAAATTATATGTTTGGGTCAATGACTCTTTGATCCCATCTGAAGAGGCCAGTGTAAATATCTCAGATCTTGCTGTACAAAGAGGCTACGGTATCTTTGATTTTTTTGAGACCGTAGAGGGTAAACCTGTCTTTCTGGAGGATCATCTGGACCGGTTCTTTCGTTCTGCGGTGCTGATGCGTCTTGGGGTTAAACAGGGCCGGGATGAAATCAGAAACAGGATCATGGAGCTGATTAAAAAGAATAATTTGGGTGATTCAGGTATTAAGATCATACTTACAGGTGGTTTCTCTCCGGATGGTTTTAGTATTGCTGAGCCTAACCTGATTATTACCCAGCAGGAGTTTCAGATTCCCAGAGCGATGCTGGAGAAAGGCATCAGTATCATCACTCATGAATACCAGCGCCAGTTCTCCGATGCTAAAACACTGGATTATCTCCAGGCCATCTGGCTGCAGCCTGTTCTGAAGGAGAAAAAAGCAGATGATGTGCTGTATCACAGTAATGGCCTGCTTCGGGAATGTCCGCGGGCAAATTTTTTCATCATAACAAAGGATAATAAGGTACTGACTCCGGGATCAGAAATGCTGAAGGGGATAACCAGAAAGCATGTATTGGAAATATCGGCAGGTATGTATGAAACCGAAGCCAGAGATGTGAGTATGGACGAACTCAGAAATGCCAAAGAAGCATTTATTACCAGTACAACAAAAAATATTCTGCCGGTAGTTCAGATTGATGGAAGAACTTTAGGAGATGGGATGCCTGGTGAGGTGACCAGAACACTTGCGAAAGAATATAACAGGATCATTTACGGATCCTGAAGTTAAGAATGCCCCGGTAACCGGGGCATTCTTAATTTAGATTTTTACTTTAACAACCAGTTTTTTGATCACACCCTCACCGATCATTGGTGCGTGCACATCTTCAGGGAAGAAGATCGCAAACTGCATGTCTGATAGCTGGAAATACATTTCCGGCTCGTCATTGTAAAATGAAACATCCTTTTCAGGATTGTACTCGCCTTTAAGTGATTTGCAGGCACTGCGTGGTTTCCAGCCTATCTGCTCTTTGCCACTGATGCAAAGCTGAATATCAATGTTTTTATCATGGCATTCGAACTTAGCTGCAGATTCAGCGGCAGTCATACCTTCTTTTTCAGAAACGATATACTTTAAGCCTTCACTGATGTCGAATTTTCCGATTTCTGCATTTTTAAGATCGATTGAGTTAAGAAAATCAAAAGCCTTTGCAAAAAGTGGATGAATGGAAGTGTATTTTCCGGCATTTTCTAAGGTATCTATAATCATGACTGTAGGGTTTAAATGGGTTTATATTAAAAATCCGCCTGGTTAAGGGGCGGATTTTTCTATGATAATTTTTGTTTAGCGTTGTACACGTCCTGAACCGTCACCGCCTACCAGATCTTTTACTTCTGCTAAAGTAGCGTGGTTTAAGTCGCCCGGAATTGTATGTTTCAATGCAGATGCCGCAACACCGAATTCTGCTGCATCACCCATTGCCATTCCGGTTACCAGTCCGTAGATAAATCCACTTGCAAATGAGTCACCACTACCCACTCGGTCAACGATTCTTACTTCGTACTGCTTGGTGTGATAGAATTCATTTCCATCATAAACCAATGCAGACCATCCGTTATCAGAAGCACTATGGCTCTCTCTTAAAGTTGAAGCAATATATTTAAAGCCGAATTTAGCTTTCATCTGCTGGAATACATCTTTGTAACCATCAAGGTTCAGTTCGCCTTTAGTTACGTCAGTACCTTTAGAAGTAAATCCAAGAGTGGTATCTGCATCTTCTTCGTTACCGATACAAACATCAACATACTGGCATAATCTTGTCATTACTTCTCTTGCTTTTTCCTTACTCCATAATTTTTTACGGTAGTTAAGATCGATCGAAGTAGTGATACCTTTAGCTTTTGCAGCTTTTAATGCAGCTTCAGTTAAAGCAGCAGCTTTATCGCTCAAAGCAGGAGTAATACCAGTAGTGTGGAACCAGTCAGCACCTTCAAAAATTGCATCGAAATCAAACTCAGATACATCCACATCTGCAATTGAAGCATCAGCACGATCGTATACTACCTGAGAGGCACGCATCGAAGCACCTGTTTCAAGGAAGTAGATACCTAATCTTTTTCCGCCTCTTGCAACGAATTGAGTATCAACGCCATATCTGCGAAGGTGATTGATTGCAGACTGACCTATCGGGTTGTTAGGTACTTTGGAAACGAAGGTTCCGTTTAGTCCGTAGTTACATAGTGCTGCAGAAACGTTTGCTTCACCACCACCGTAAGTAACATCAAAGCTATCACTCTGTACAAATCTTTTGAAATCAGGAGTTGATAATCTCAACATTATCTCTCCAAGGGTTACGACTTTTTTAGCCATGGTTTATCTTGTAGTTTATTTGAAAGAAGGTTTATTATAATCCTATAGTTTAGGATAAACAAAAATACATTAAAGACGGATAATTAAAAGTTTTATCCCTTCTTAATCTTAAATATGCTTTTAAAATGTTACTGAAGCTTTAAATAAACCGAAATTTAAACCCTCTTCGTTCAATATTTATTAAATTATCTAAATTAGCGCAGAGTTTTAATTAGAAAATAATCACAATGAGTAAGAAAGCAGAACTTTTGAAGTTAATACCGGAGCAGGGAATATTGCCATTATACTTCAATAAAGATGAACAAACCAGCATCGAATTGCTGAAAGCATTATATAATGCAGGTATCCGTACAGTTGAATATACAAACCGTGGCGAGGCTGCATTGAATAATTTTAAGAAAATGCGTCAGTTCATCGATACTGAGTTAAAAGGGATGTATCTGGGTATTGGAACTATTAAAGATGGTAATATGGCTCAGACCTTCATTGATGCCGGTGCTGATTATATCATTTGTCCGGGATTGGTTGAAAGTGTCGCTGAGGTTGCAGATAAGTATGATATGCTTTGGGTACCGGGTTGTATGACTCCAAGTGAGATCATTAAAGCTGAGACTTTAGGAGCTAAGATGGTAAAGTTATTCCCTGGAAATATCCTGGGCCCTGGCTTTATGTCGGCAATTAAGGAATTGTTCCCTAATCTTAAGTTCATGCCTACAGGTGGTGTTGAATTAGACAGAGCGAATATTGAAGGATGGTTTAAATCAGGTGTTTGTGCTGTAGGTATGGGAAGCAAGCTGGTGAGCAAGGACGTGATGGAGAATAAGAAGTATGCTGAACTGACAGAAGCTACAAAACAGGCCCTTGAGATTATCAAATCGATAAGAGCTTAATCAAATCAATCTGATAAATATTGTGAAGCCGGCAGGAAGACTCTTGCCGGCTTTTTTTATAGTAAAAATCATTATTCAGATCATTACCGGAAATGGCCGGGATCTGTAATTTTCCGGATTGGTCTTTATGATTAATTCGGTATAGCTATCAACTTCAGATCATTTTCTCTTTCCCTGCCGTTCAATACCGCTTAATTCATATTTTTATAACAGAATAAGCCAGTCTGAACGTATCTTATCATAATGTTCAGCTTATTAATGAGGGGCAGATTCCAAAAGAAATGTTCAGAAAGTTAGGTTTAATTTGTTTTCTGATTTTAAGTTTAATTCTTTTCTGTAAAGGGAAGGTCAGTGCCCAAAGTACATCAAACGAGGGGACAGAATTCTGGGCTGCATTTCCTACTCATATGCCCGGAGGTAATTTCAGAGATGGTATTCTTATTCAAAGTTTCCCTGCAAAATATTCGGTTTTTATAACAGGAAGTCAACCCTCTTCAGGTGTAGTTTCTGTTGGTTCATGGTCGCAGAGTTTTAATCTGAGCGTCGCAAATACTGTAATTGAGATTGAAGTTCCACGTTCTGAAGCCTATATTAATGAGTCTGAGGCTGGTAGAATCTTAACAAATCGTGGAATTAAAATATTAGTTGATCCGGGAAAACCTAAAGTTGTAGTTTATGGTCATATTTTTGCGGGGCGTCGCTCAGCAGCTTCTTTAATTTTACCTAAAGAATCAATAGGTCAGCGCTATTATAGTATGAATCAGGAAGTTGGTATCCCTGATGATGGTGGAAAGAATCATATTGTAATAGTAGCAACAGAACCGGATACACGAGTTTTTATACAGAACGGGGGAAGGGATCTTGTTCCGGGAGGAATATTGCTGAATAACCCCGGAGATGTATACGAATATCTTTCTCAAAATGATCTGACAGGTACTAAAGTGTTTGTTGATCCAAATTCATCGGCATGTAAAAGGTTTGTGCTATTCTCCGGGACCACAAATTCTACAATGACCGTTCCTACAGGATGTGGTCAGATATCATCTGATCCATTATATCAACAAAATTATCCCGTTGAAAGCTGGGGAAGCAAATATGGATTTATTCCATTCAGTTCAAGAAGCAGAAGTGGTGCCGCAGTAAGAACCAGAGGCAATTTTTTACGCATTCTTGCAAAAGAAAACAATACCGTTGTAAATTTCAACGGTAGTCAAATTACACTCAATGAGGGGCAGTATTATCAGTCCCCCAACCCTTTAAATACACCGGCTTACATAAGTTCAGATAAAGCTGTTGCAGTTGCTCAATATTCTCTCACTCAATCATGCGCAGGAGGTGGCTTTAGCGATCCGGATATGGTGATTCTGAATCCGGTTGAATACAACATCAGAAACATTACTGTATACTCATCCGATAAGGAAAATATCAGCGAAAACTATGTAAATATTCTCATAAACACTTCTGCAGCAGCCTCATTCAGAATAAATGGTAAGGCTCCTACGGCTAATTTTATACCCCTGCCTTCTTCACCAGGCATGTCGTATTTACAGCTTAATTTGAATCAGTATTCCAGCCAGATATTTAACTTATTTGCTTCAGAAGGCTTTAATGCGATTGCCTATGGATTTGGAGATGTGGAATCGTACGCCTATTCAGCAGGTACCAATCTGGCATCTGCCCAGTATGTAAGAGCAATAAATAAAATTACACTTGAGGAAATAACAAGTGCCTGCACCAATCAGGATATGAATTTCAAACTCACGTTAACGGCACCTGCATCAAGTTTGTCATGGCAGCTGGATACGAATGATACTCCTGTTATTCAGTCTAACCCGGCATATACCACTGTTGTGAGAAGTGGTATCAGTTATTACGAATATCTTTTTCCAAGAAATCTGGGATACAATCAGGCCGGAAAAAAGATTATTAAGGTAATTGCCCGATTTGCTTCTGCAGCAGGTTGTACACTTGATGAACAGCAAATTGATTATGCACTCGATATATATAACCCTCCGGTTCCTGCATTTACCAGCACGGTTAATTATTGTGAAAATGCTGAAATAAGTTTTACGGACCAAAGTAATGATAATGGTAATCCGCTCACTTCGTGGTTATGGGATTTTGGTGACGGAACCAGCTCAACTGAACAGAATCCCAAACATATCTATGCACGTGCAGGGCAATATACCGTTATTCTGAAAATTCAGAATTCAACCAGTTGTAATGTTCAGGAATTGCCAAAAACAATTCAGCTTAAGGAAGCTCCAGCTGCCGACTTCGAAATGTCAAAACCAGGTTGTAATAATTCAAGCATTTCCTTTACCGATCGCTCAACTACTATTCAGGGAAGGATTGTAAAATGGAAATGGAACTTCGGGGATGGAAATGTTTCTGAACAAACAAATTCATCACCTGTAAACCATCAGTATACAGCCGGTGGAACTTATAAGGTCAGCCTGACAGTCAGCAATGAATCCGGCTGTGAGCAAACACTTATTAAAGAACTAAGTATTTCAACTCCTTTTTTAAATGTGGGAAGGGATACAGTGATTTTAAGGGGTGGGATGCTTGGTTTTAACATCCTGGCCACAGGGACAAACCTTAAATATAAATGGAGCCCTTCAACGGGTCTGGATCGTGATGATGTCAGAAATCCTGTTGCATCACCGCAGGTTGATACAAGATATACAGTGACTATTACTTCGGATGAGGGTTGTGTACTTACCGATGATATTTTAGTTAAAGTACTTGAAATGCCGGTAATTCCAAATACTTTCAGTCCGAATGGCGATGGCATTAATGATGTCTGGAATATACAGTACCTCGATAGTTATCCCGGCGTGATCGTAAGTATTTATAACAGATATGGCATTAAGGTTTATGGGTCTATAGGCTATTTGAATCCATGGAATGCAATTTCCAGTGGGGTACAAGTACCTGTAGGAATATATTATTATCTGATAGAGCCAAAATCAGGTCTGCCTTCCTTCAAAGGCTGGGTAACCATAATAAGATAAGAGAGAATAAAGCATTTTAAAAACATTAATCTTAAATTAAGCCCTGCATTGTTTAAGGAAATTTCTTTATTATAAGGAGAGCCTTATTAGTTGATTGGAAAATAAATGAAGAGGTTGCTTGTATTTATTGCGGTTTTTGCAACTTGTTTTGCCGTTTCGGCTCAGCAAAGGCCGCAGTATACCCAATATATTTTAAACAATTTTATTCTGAATCCGGCGATTGCAGGGATTGAGAACTATGTGGATGTAAAAGCTGGATACAGAAACCAGTGGCAGGGTTTGAGCGGTGCACCTGAAACCTCTTACCTTTCTGTTCACGCACCGATCGGGAAGAGTTTTTTGTATGGCACATCAACTTCAGTCCCTCAGGGAGGAGGTACTAACCCAAACAGCAGAAGTTATCTTCAGAATTATATGGCATCTGAACCTCATCACGGGGTAGGGTTTACCGCTGTTTCTGATAAGGCCGGCCCTATTACCCGAACTGATCTGAATTTCAATTATGCTTATCATATTGGTATAACTGAGCAAATCAATGTTTCTGTAGGTGTTGCAGCCGGTGTTTCTAAAATTTATCTCGACCGTTCACAGATTATTCTTGAAAATCCTGTAGATCAGGCTATTGGTACAGGTTCTTATGATCAGTTTAAACCTGATCTTAGTGCAGGTTTGTGGCTTTATGGCCCAAGATATTTTGCAGGGGTCTCTGCACAGCAACTTTTAAAAAGCCCTATTGGGTTTAGTGATGATCCTGTTGCCTATAGTCAGGGAAGAAAGGTCCCTCATTTGTTTGCAACCGCCGGGTATAAAGTTTACCTGGGCGACGATTTTGCTGCAATACCTTCCCTGCTTGTGAAAGTGGTTTCTCCGGTTCCGGCCTCTGTTGATGCCAACCTGAAACTGGCTTATAAAGATCGTTTCTGGGTTGGCGGTAGCTACAGAAAAGATGATGCCTTTGCCGGTATGGCCGGATTTAATATTGGATCTTTGATGAATATCGGATATTCCTATGATTTTACTACTTCAGGTTTAAATACTGTGAGCAGGGGCTCTCATGAAATTGTGCTGGGTCTATTTCTGAATAACCGGTATAAAGTTACCTGTCCTCAGAAAAGCTGGTAAGGGGCTGTTGTCTGTTATCTGTTATCAGGGAGATGTGGTTGGGGGAAATCCTGAAATTTAAAGTTCCTTTCTGAGTCGTGCAACCGGGATATTCATAGCTTCCCTGTACTTGGCAACAGTTCTTCTGGCGATATTATAACCCTTTTCCTTTAGAATCTCGGTGAGCTTTTCATCAGCAAGCGGACGCTTTTTATCTTCATTTCCGATACATTCTTCAAGGATTTTCTTAACTTCTTTATTTGAAACCTCTTCGCCACTTTCCATTTGGATAGCTTCTGAAAAGAATGATTTTAACAGGAATGTTCCAAATTCTGTCTGTACGTATTTTGAATTGGCAACCCTCGAAACTGTTGAGATATCCATGCCGATGCGGTCGGCGATATCTTTAAGGATCATTGGTTTCAGGTTTTTATCATCACCGGTCAGAAAATAATCATACTGATAATGCATGATAGCATTCATCGTTTTCAATAAGGTTTGCTGACGCTGCTTGATAGCATCGATAAACCATTTTGCCGAATCAAGCTTTTGCTTAACGAACTGTACTGCTTCCTTTAGCTTTTTATCTTTTTGCGAAGATTTATCATAATGTTCAAACATCTCCTGATAGGAGCGGCTGACACGGAGTTCAGGAGCATTTTTTGAATTCAGTGTAAGAACCAATACCCCATCATTATTGCTGATGTGAAAGTCAGGAATAATCTGCAGTTGCTTTGTGGTAACAGCATTGGAGTCGCCAGGTTTCGGATTTAATTTTAATATTTCAGCGATGACTTCCTTCAATTCTTCTGAATCCATGTTCAGTGAACGTTCCAGTTTGTCATAATGTTTTTTAGTGAACTCGTCGAGGTAATCTTCAACTACACGAATCGCTTTTTGAACCACAGGATTATGTTCTCTTTTTCTGAGCTGGATCAGCAGGCATTCCTGCAAATCTCTTGCTCCAACACCTGCAGGGTCGAATGACTGGATTACTTTTAATATTTCCAGAACTTCATCCTCTTCTGCAAAAACGTTTTGGGAAAAAGCAAGGTCGTCGACCAATGAGTTTACCGGCCTTCTGAGGTAGCCGTCATCATCAAGACTTCCGATAATTTGTTGACCAATTCTGAAATCTTTATCTGAAAGTGGGACCAGGTCAAGCTGAGCCTGCAAACTCTCAAAAAATGAACTTTGTACGGCTATTGGTATCTCTTTACGGTCTTCATCATCATCTCCGTTTTGATCGTATTTAGATCCATAGTCGTTGATACTGTCATCCTGAAGGTAATCATCCACATTAAATTCATCTCCGGTTTCATGATCATCTTCAGCATTGAATGAATCTTCATCAGGATCCCTGTCAGGATATTCTTCAACAGGATCATTCATGTTAGCTAAACTCAGATCCTCTAAAGCAGGATTATCTTCAAGCTCTTCCTTAATCCGGGTGTCAAGCGAAACAGTAGGGACCTGTAATAACTTGATGAACTGGATTTGTTGTGGTGAAAGCTTTTGAAGAAGCTTTTGCTGAAGATTTTGTCTTAACATGTTATAATTTGTCGCGTAAAATTACACAAATATTAGTTTTTGAAACAGCTATGCATAAAATTATATACGTGATTATGACGCAGAAATGTTTTTGATTTTATGAAAGATTAAGCTTATTTTGGTTAAACAAATCAAT
Source organism: Daejeonella sp. H1SJ63 (assembly GCF_029360775.1). Classification (GTDB taxonomy): domain Bacteria; phylum Bacteroidota; class Bacteroidia; order Sphingobacteriales; family Sphingobacteriaceae; genus Daejeonella. The sequence goes on from NZ_JARKMZ010000028.1 coordinate 122,114, forward strand.
AATCATGGTATTATGGCTATCGTAAAAGAATTTAAAGAATTTATTTCCAAAGGAAATGTAATTGATCTTGCTGTGGGTGTGATTATCGGTGCGGCATTTGGTAAAATCATCACCTCACTGGTGGATGATGTATTGATGCCTCCACTGGGCTATCTGATGGGTGGTGTTGATTTTTCAGATAAAAAAATAGTTCTGGTTGATGCAGATACTGTTAACAAAGTTGAAGAGGTTGCTTTGAGATATGGTAGTTTCATTAATTCTGTAATTCAGTTTCTGATTGTTTCTTTCTGTATTTTTGCAGTCATAAAAATGATGAATGCACTGAAACGTAAAGAGGAGGAATTGCCTTCAGCACCACCTGCACCCGGAGCCGAAGAAGTACTTTTACGGGAGATCAGGGATCTCTTGAAAAATCAGACAAAGTAATTCCCGTTAAATCAATTTAAATTTAGCCTGAAAATTTTTTAATGAAGCAGGTTTTGCTTTATAAAGCGTATTTGGCGCATTATTTTCAACAGATTTAAAGCTGGATTGTTTTAGATTTAAAGGCAGATTTTAGTCCTGATAATATTCAAAGGCTTTGTTTGTCTGCATTTTTAATAAAATATGTGCACATTTTTACATCTATAGTTTGAATTGTAAAAAATCAAGCTTATATTTGCACCTCTGTTTTTTAGAGCAATAATATATAAATAAGTCATGAAAAGAACATTCCAGCCTTCTCAAAGAAAAAGAAGAAACAAGCACGGATTTAGAGAGCGCATGAGCAGTGCAAACGGAAGAAGAGTATTAGCGTCAAGAAGAGCTAAAGGTAGAAAAAGACTATCTGTATCTGACGAGCGTCGCCATAAAGCATAATTTTGGTTGTATTTTCGTAGCCTGACGAAGGTGCAGATCATTATCTGCTTGTTTTGGGCTAAATAACAATCAAAATGCAAAGTTTTAAAAAAGAAGAACGGTTATGTAGCATAAAGCTTATTGAAAAGCTTTTTCATAACGGTTCTTCTTTTTTAGTATATCCCTTCCGTATCGTCTGGCTTCCTGAAGAACTCCAGTCGGAAAGTCCCGCTCAGGTACTTGTAAGCGTTCCAAAAAAGAAATTCAAAAAAGCTGTTGACCGTAATCTTCTCAAAAGGAGAATGCGTGAACTTTATCGTTTGCATAAATCTGAAGATCTGTATCCTTTCCTAAAAGAACATTCAGTAAATCTATTGCTTGCCATTAATTATATCGGAAATGATATTGCTGAATATAGTTTTATGGAAAAGAAATTTAAAGATGCACTTCAGCGTTTAAAGAAGGCTTATCTAAGCAGCCATGTTAATTAATCTTATAAAAAAGACATTTTCTTTATTTTTTTTATTTCTGATCAGAATTTATCAGTATCTGATATCTCCTATGCTTGGGCAATCCTGCCGTTTTAACCCTACCTGTTCGCATTATGGCATTCAGGCTATTCATAAACACGGACCCTTTAAAGGAGGCTGGCTTACTTTAAAAAGAATCGGGCGTTGTCACCCCTGGGGAGGCCATGGGCACGATCCTGTGCCATGAAATTGCTTATATCTGTATAATTTTGCTCCTTTGTACTAATGAATAATCAACTGATTTTACTTATTGAAACAGCTACCAGTACCTGCTCTGTAGCTCTGTCGGAGAATGGAAATATTATTGCTGTAAAGGAGGTAAATGAGCGTAATATTCATGCCAGTCATATCACATTGTTTATCGGAGAGGTAATGCAGCAGGCCGGGAAAAAGTATTCTGATCTCAATGCGGTAGCGATCAGTAAGGGGCCGGGATCATATACCGGACTACGGATAGGGGTTTCTACTGCAAAAGGTTTATGCTATGCGTTGGATATCCCATTGATAGGTGTCGATACTGTTGAAGCTATGGCTTCGGGAATGTTAGGACAGCAGGAGATACCGGATGATAGTTTATTAATTCCTATGATTGATGCCCGCAGAATGGAGGTTTACACCGGAATTTTTGAAAAGGATATGAAGGCGATTGAACCCGTTTCAGCCAAAATCGTAGATGAAGGCTCTTTTGTGGAGTTCAATGACAGACAACTTTATCTCTTCGGCGATGGGGCAGGGAAATTCGAAGAGATGTTTGCCGATTACAGGAATGTTCACTTTATTGATTTTGTCAATTCGGCATCAAATATGAATTTGCTGGCCTGTAGTAAATTTCTAAACAATGAAAAAGAAAACCTGGCCTATTTTGAACCCTTTTACCTGAAAGATTTTCTTCTTACTCAATCAAAAAAATAAGCAGCTATTCTTTCTTCCCAAATACCTTTTTCACAAAACCCTCTAATGGGTTTTTTCTGAAACCGGGAGTACTTGTTGCATTGTGCATATGCTCAAGAATAGTACCAAACTTAAGACCAAAACCCATATAAAATGAAACGCCGGTATATCCTGAAGAATATGGACGTTGATCAGAAATGGAGTTTTTTAACATTTCAAACGACTTAAATAGTTGATCACTTCCTATATAAAATTCAACATTCGGAGACTTGATCATAAACTGTCCGCCAATTTGTAAAAACCCATTGGTGTTGTAATCTGTTGATGCCGTGAAAACATAATTTTTATAATGATAATTATGAATGAAAGCGATATCCCCTCCCTTGTAATATACACTTTTGGAAAGGATCAGGTTAGGTTTATAATCTCCGAATTCTTTATGAACCAGGAATTCTGCCTTACCATTGATTGCACTGATGTAAGATTTGTTTACAAATTTTGAGATGATCTTTTGATCAAGACTGTCGGCGAGACGATTGTCTGCGCTTGAATTAGATCCGTTTGCAATGATTATCTTACCCGTATCAAAATTATATTCATAAGAATCTTTGCTCCATCTGATAAAACCCAGGTCTTTCAGATTCCCCATGATTGACCATCCGTTACGCAGTTTATATCCTGCACTTGCGGTGACAGACATACCTGGGTTTTTAAAGTTTGGTTTAAGCATCTCATTCTGAAAATTATCAAATTTGAAGCTTGATTTTAAAGTGCCTTTGAGGGAAACATCGAAAACATCTGCCGGACCATTCACGTTAAGCTCAGATTCTCTGATTTTAATGGATGAATAGCTTATTCCGCTCAGTAAACTGAATTTTGCGCCCAGTGATAGCCGCTTCGAATAATTTTGCCTGTAGGCAAAACTAAACTGATGGTAATTTTGATTATATCCGTTATTGTTAAATAAGTCTTTATTCCCAGTATTTTGAAACACCCTGTAATCATCAAAAATTGCAAAGGTTTCATTGCTGATATCCATTCTCCCGTCGCTGCGTATTTGCCAGCTAAGTCCCATTTCCTGATAGTTCTTAACAGCTTTTAATACCCTGAACATTGCGATATAGTTATTTGAATTGAATGTCAGCACATTTCGCCGATTTTCGCCGAGCGTAATATCCCTGCCATTGAAGACGCCATCGTAGATCAAGGATTTGAAAGCTGATTCTGCAGGTCCCGAAAAACTGGTATTAAAACTAAGCGTAGGTATTAGAAAATTAAATGCAAACCTTCTGCTGGTATCAACCTGAGATGTCTTTTGCGAAGGGTTTTCAAAACTGTCATATAAAGTTCTGCTGTTATACAATGAGAATTGCTGTCCGTAAGAGGACATATTGCATACAAATATCAGGGTTAAAACAGAAAAAAAATCTCTTAAACGGCGGCAGATCATAGTTTTTGAATGGAGCATTAATCGTCTGTTTTAATACTATCTACGTTAAATGACAGTTCTTCTGCAGGTATGTTGTTCTTATATCCGGTATAAAAATTTGTAAAAAAGTGATCCTTATTGCCTGATAACTGAAACGAGACCGCATAAAGATCTTTTATCCCATATGATGGGCTACTGAAATTATTTGCATAACTCTTTTTAAATATTGATCTGATGATGCTGTCAGAGTTTTTCAGATTAAATACAAATGAAATGTTTGCCTGATCGGCTACCAGTTGGTCAAACTGTGTAAAGGAGGTTGTTTTAAACAGGAACCTTTCAGAATTATAGTCATCAAGATACTTTTTTAAGGTGTTTGCTGAATTGGAAATAATAATAAGGTTGTCGCTGATTACAAAAAAGGGCTTATGAAATCTCTTTAAAGGATCACCCCAGTAATAATAAAAGAGTTCCGGATAATTTACTTTTCTGATCAGGCCAGAATATTCAGAACTGACTGGCTCAAGAAAGAATTGCAGCTTACTGCCGTCAGTTGTTTTAATAATCGCGAGGCTCTCATGCGTGGAGAGCTGCAGAATGCTCATTTCATCGCCCCATAATTTTTTAATGTCCCTGTCAGGATTCAATCCGCTTTCTGAAATAATAAGATCTATTTCTTTCTTCAGCGAGTCTGTTGATTTTCTTCGACTAAACAGTTCTTGAAGATCTTTGTGAAAAAGAGTGTAATCAGAAACGCCATAAGTTACTGAGTTAGCAGTATTGTATGGAAATATTCTTTTTAAGGTATTTTTAATTGGTTTTTGATGAAGGTAAAGATCAATATAGCTCTTTTGCCCCTCAGTGCCTGAAGTGATGCCGTTAAACATGAGTGCATCACTTTTGTAATTTAAAGTTAAGCCTGAGTAACCTGAAAAACTTCTGAATAATTCGAAATTTCCAATCTGATTTTGTCGCAAAAATGGAGTCAGAAGTCCTGGTTTTCTATAATTTATGAACAGGTTTGCCAGTGCGTTTTCATTGCTTTTTACCCCCTCGCTAATTTCTCTGACAAATGATTTCTCTATTTTTTTTGCTTCCCCATCAATACAAATACCTAATAAGGATTTAGAAAAGCTCCCTCTGGCAATTCCTTTGTCGATACTGAGGTAGAAAGTGCGCTTTATATTTGGAGCAATGATTGACAATATTGGACCCGATTTTATTACTTTGATACCTGATCCCGATTTATTAAGTAATTCTGGCAGCTCATCATTAGAAACAGGCTCTTTTAAAGGTAATGACCATAAAAAATCAATACTATCGCCTGCAGAAGGATGTACAGATACAAATACTTTCTGTCCTTCTGTAAACATTTCCAGTTCTTTGTCACTTAATAAGATGTCTTTCAGCCAATGAATTTCATCTTTACTCTGATTTCCAATGATCGTATCAAACAGACGGTAATCCTTAAATATTTCATATAGACTACGGTCGTTGGGGTACTGAAAAATTATGGATGCATCAGCAGGAATTTCTGATAGGACGAGGTCATTATTCCGGCTTCTCGTATTTAGTTTTGAAAAGTATAAATATGCCACAGAAATTACTGCAAATAGTAAAAAAGTAGTAATTCCTATTATTTTTTTCATCTGTTTATTTTTTGTTTTTTAAAGGTGATCAACCTGCCTGCGGCAAGCAGGCCTACCTGCCGGTAGGCGGGCCTGCTTGCCGTCAGGCATGGCGATCATGATTTAATAATCATACCCCTGCGGGTTTTGGCAAAATCATGATGGTTTTATCAATCAGCTTTTTAGCAAATTTATATTTTTAAGTCTTCGCAGAAGAATTGCAAACATGTTTGTTAAATTAGCAATCTATTCTAACAATATGAACAAACGCATCATTATTATCGCTTCAGTGTTTGGGATGTTAGCTGTGATTTTAGGGGCATTCGGGGCTCATGCCTTAAAAGCACTTCTAAAACCTTCCGATCTGGAAGTTTGGAAGACGGCAGTTGACTATCAGTTCTATCATACTTTTGCCCTTTTGTTTTTGTCTGGTTTTTCAAGATTTAAAACAAGGTCAATAAATCTGGCTTCCTGGTTTTTTACTTTTGGTATTATTCTCTTCTCAGGTTCGCTGTACCTGCTTTCAACAAAAGATATTCATCATTTTTCACAGATATCTTTATTAGGCCCAATCACTCCGATTGGCGGATTGTTTTTTATTCTTGGCTGGATCAGTCTGTTATTGGCTACCATAAAGAATAAATAATGCTTGAGTTCAATGAATCTGAGGGTATTGTCAGAAAGACAATTTTCATAGAGGTTATTTTACCCCTGGCTATTGCTAAAACCTATACTTACCGTGTACCTTTTGAAATGGCAGATGAAATTGCTGCAGGAAAACGTGTTGTGGTTCAATTTGGCAAGAGTAAGATTTATACCGCAATTGTATGCCGGATATCAGAAACTCCGCCTGCATTATACGAAGCCAAGTATATCATTGACATTCTGGATCAGGAGCCAATCATCAATGAATTTAATCTGAAATTATGGAACTGGATGTCGGAATATTATCTCTGCCATATCGGAGAGGTAATGCAGGCTGCTCTTCCGGCTGCCCTGAAGCTGGCCAGTGAAACCAGAATTGTACTGAATCATACAGAATCAATTGATAAGACACTGCTTACAGATAAGGAGTTTCTGATAGTTGATGCTCTTGACTTGCACACTGAGCTTCGTTTGAGCGATGTCAGTAAGCTATTGAGCCAGAAAACTGTTTTCCCGATTTTAAGGGGACTTTTTGAAAAGAATGTCATTATTATTTCGGAAGAGATTGCCGAAAAATATAAGCCACGTGTAAAGTCGTTTATCAAGCTTCATCCCCAATTTACCGGGGCTGAGAATCGCAGGGCGTTATTTGAGGTTCTGGAGAGAGCACCCAAACAACTCGAATTATTACTGGCCTACTTTAAGCTTGAAAAGCAGCAAGGTGAAATCAGCAAAGCCGATCTTCTGGAAGCAGCTGGAAGCGGACCTGCAGCTATCAAAGCATTGCTTGATAAGGAAATTTTTATTCAGGAAGAAAAAATTGTCAGTCGTTTAAGTGCCGGTGATCTTGAAATTTTACGTGATATTAAACTTAATGAAGCTCAGGAACTGGCGCTGAAAGAAACCAAAGAACAACTCGATGAAAAGGGTGTCGTTTTGCTGTTTGGTGAAACATCGTCCGGGAAAACCCAGATCTATATCCGCCTGATTGAAGAAATGCTTCAGCAGGACCGTCAGATACTTTATCTGTTACCTGAGATTGCACTTACAACCCAGGTTATTGAAAGATTGCGTGAGCATTTTGGGGATAAGGTGGGGGTTTATCATTCGAAATTTAATGATAATGAACGTGCAGAAGTCTGGCAGAAGGTTTTAAAAGGGGAGTATAAAATGGTGCTTGGTGCCCGTTCCTCTGTCTTATTGCCTTTTGGGAATCTCGGATTAATAGTCGTTGATGAGGAACATGAATCTTCCTATAAACAGTACGATCCTGCCCCTCGTTATCATGCAAGGGATACAGCAATATATTTGGCACATCTTCACAAGGCGCAGATTGTTTTAGGCTCGGCAACACCAAGCCTGGAGAGCTTTTATAATACTAAGATCGGCAAATACGGACTTGTAAGTTTAAAGGGTCGTTACGGAGGAGTTAAATCTCCGCTGATTGAGGTTGTCAGTATTGCAGAAGAGACTCAAAGAAAGACGATGCAGTCGCACTTTACTTCTGTTCTGATGAAAGAGATTGCAGGAGCCTTATCCAGAAAGGAGCAGGTTATTCTTTTTCAGAATCGCAGAGGCTATACACCACTTTTACTTTGCACTACCTGTGGCTTTACGCCTAAATGCATTAATTGTGATGTGAGCCTTACATTTCATAAGAGCAGTGCAAAACTTCATTGTCATTATTGTGGCTATAAGCAGGACGTTCTTACTGCTTGTCCGGCTTGTGGCTCTGCCCGTATAGAACAAAAGGGTTTTGGTACCGAAAAAATTGAGGATGAATTGCAGCATTTGTTTGAGGATGCAAGAATTGCCAGAATGGATCTGGATTCTACCCGAACCAGGAGCAGTTTTCAGGTTTTGCTGAATGATTTTGAGGACGGGAAGATTGATATTCTGGTTGGAACGCAAATGGTTGCCAAAGGACTGGATTTTGGGAATGTGACTACCATTGGGATTATAAGTGCAGACAGTATGCTGAATTATCCTGATTTCAGGGCTTTTGAACGTAGTTTTCAAATGCTTTCTCAGGTTTCCGGAAGGGCGGGCCGCCGTGAAAAGCAGGGCAGGGTGATTATTCAGGCATATGATACCACCCACAGGATTATCAGCCAGGTAATCAGAAATGATTATGAAGAGATGTTTAATACTGAGATTATTGAACGCCGTAATTTTCATTATCCGCCATTGTACCGCCTTATTCAGATCGATGTGAAGCATAAGGATATCTCAAAGCTGCATGGTATTTCATCGTCATTTGCAAAGATTCTGCGGGCTCAGTTTGGTGATCGTATTCTTGGCCCCGAAGCTCCAATGATTAGCAGGATTAGAAATTACTATATTCAGACCATCCTGATCAAAGTAGAAAAGGAAGGCGTGTCGATTAACAAGATTAAAGAAGCGCTTCAAAGGATACTTGTTGATTTTGAGACTGTTCCGGCAAATAAGGGAGTTTTCATGCATATTGATGTCGATCCTTATTAAAAATACTTGATATTTTATCTGAATATTAGTTTCTGAAAATGCCTTCTTAAGGTTATTTTTGGAATAGAATGGCACATAAGATAGTTGATAGTTACCGCGAAAAGGGAGCCCGTAAAAAGCTGGTTGAATTACTGAGAGAGCGTGGAATAGCAGATGAAAAGGTTTTAAGTGCTATTGGCAAGGTGCCGCGCCATTATTTTTTCGATGAAACTTTCTGGAAGCAGGCCTATAAGGATATTGCTTTTCCTATAGGTGATGGACAAACTATTTCACAGCCCTATACTGTAGCTTATCAGACTGAACTTTTACATATTAAAACAGGGGATAAAGTATTGGAAATTGGTACCGGCTCAGGTTATCAGACCTGCATTTTGTTAGAGCTGGGTGCCAGAGTTTATACTATTGAAAGGCAGGAGAATTTATATAACCGCACCCGCCAGGTGTTGCCGCATATTGGCTATAATGCCGAATTTTTCTATGGTGATGGTTCAAAGGGTATTGCAAAGCATGCACCCTACGATAAGATTATTGTTACTGCCGGTGCACCCCTCGTTCCGCAAATACTGCTTAAACAATTAAAAATAGGCGGCATCATTGTTATTCCGGTTGGAGATGAAAAATCTCAAAAGATGATTACTGTATTGCGGGTGGGAGAGAATGAGTTTGAGCGGTTTGAACTGGATACCTTCCGGTTTGTGCCGCTGGTGGGGGAGCAGGCCTGGTGATTGCCGGTTTCTTTGTTAGTTATTGGTTATCTGTTGCCAGCTTTCAGTAGAACGGCTGCAAAACTGAAATCATTATTTCATCATCCCGGGCCTATTAGCTCTTTATTCCTTACTCCAACAGACAAGTGATAGTAGTTAACAGGTTTACCTTTTCATAGCCCTGCTCATCTCCAGTTTTGCATCGCGGTCTTTCAGCGTTTCACGTTTGTCGTATAGCTTTTTACCCTGAGCCAGTCCTATTTCGAGCTTCGCAAATCCTCTTTCTGAGGTAAATATCTTTAGAGGGATGATTGTAAAACCCTTTTCTTCAAGTTTTGTCTTTAGCTTAGCCAGCTCTTTCTTTCTTAATAAAAGTACCCTGTCGCGTTTGGCTTCATGATTGTAGAACGAGCCATGCGAGTACTCTGCGATCTGCATATTTCTTACCTGCAAATGCCCATCCATAAAAGTGCAGAAAGCATCATTGATGTCAGCCTTTCCCTGCCGGATTGATTTTATCTCGGTACCAAGAAGCTTGATACCGGCTGTGTATGTTTCAAGTATGTGATACTCAAAGTATGCTCTTTTATTCTTAATAGTAATTGCACCCGACATAAGTGCAAATATCCGAAAGAATTTTCATAACCCGAATTTTTGAAATTATGAGAATTGTTTAATTTATTTTTTAGATTAATCTAAAATTGTATTTTTGTATATCTAATTTAAATTAAAGATGATGCGTTCTATTCTGTTTACACTTTTACTTGCAGGGGTATTTGTTAATCTCCGGGCTCAAACTACTGTGGTTCACGGAACTGTACGTTCAGAAGAGAAAGCACTCGTATTTGCGACGGTTGCAATAAGCAATAGCAGATATGGTACAACAACTGATCCGGAAGGGAAATTTTATCTCGATAAGCTGCCTGCCGGAAAATACAACCTCGTGATTTCGGCTCTGGGTTATGCTCAAAAGAATATTCCTTTAAACTTAAAGAATGGGCAAACCCTGCATGTTGATGTTGAGATGAAGGAATCTCATGCAATGGCAGATGAAGTGGTAGTCAGTGGAACTATGAAAGAAATAACCCGATTGGCCAGTCCTGTGCCGGTTGAAGTTTACAGTCCGGCATTTTTTCGTAAAAATCCTACTCCCTCAATTTTTGATGCTTTACAGAATGTAAATGGTGTTCGTCCTCAGCTTAACTGTAATGTATGTAATACCGGCGATATTCATATTAACGGATTGGAAGGGCCTTATACCATGATCTTGATTGATGGAATGCCAATAGTGAGCGGTCTGTCTTCAGTTTACGGGCTTTCAGGTATTCCCAACGCCCTGATCGAAAGGGTAGAAATTGTTAAAGGTCCGGCATCATCTCTGTACGGTTCAGAAGCAGTTGGAGGATTAATCAATATCATCACCAAAAGACCTCAGAATGCTCCTTCAGTATCTGCTGATGTGTTTAGTACATCATGGGGAGAGCTGAATACAGATCTTGGAATTAAGCTGAAAGCGGGAAAAAAAGCAGATGTGCTAACCGGAATTAATTATTTCAAGTATAGCAACAGAATAGATAAGAACAATGACAATTTTACGGATGTAACATTACAGGACAGGATTTCATTGTTTCAGAAATGGAATTTCAACCGTAAAAATAAGCGGGTGTTCAGTCTGGCCGGAAGATATAATTACGAAGACAGGTGGGGCGGAGATATTTCATGGGACAGATCTTACAGAGGGGGAGAAACCAGATATGCAGAAAGTATTTATACAAACAGATGGGAGTTACTGGGCTCATATCAGCTGCCGTTTAAAGAGCCGCTTATGTTTGCATTTTCGGTGAATGATCATAAACAGAATTCTGTTTACGGTACAACAATTTATGGTGCCCGGCAGCAAATTGCATTCGGACAGTTAACATGGGATAAGAAAATAGAGGAACATGATCTTTTGATTGGAACTGCTTTGCGTTATACATTTTATGATGATAATACTCCCGCAACAGTTTCTTTGGGAGGACAGAACAAAGCTGATAAAGTTTGGCTTCCCGGGCTTTTCGTTCAGGACGAAATAGCGCTTTCAAAATCTCATAAACTATTATTAGGAATGCGATATGATTATAATTCAGTGCACAGGCACATACTCACTCCAAGGTTTGCCTATAAATGGAATATTAATGATCATAATGTTCTGAGGTTTAATGCAGGTACGGGATTTCGGGTGGTAAGTTTGTTTACGGAAGAACATGCCGCACTAACCGGATCAAGGGAAGTGGTACTGACTCAAAAACTTGAACCTGAGCGTAGCTATAATGCCAACCTGAATTATCACAGGAAATTCTATTTTATGAGCGGAAGCTTTTTGAGTATGGATGCGTCTGCCTGGTACACTCATTTTACAAATCAGATTATACCAGACTATTTGACTGATCCTGATAAAATTATATACAGTAATCTCGATGGATATGCAGTTTCCAGAGGACTTAGCATGAACATGGATTTAGAGTTAAATAATGGACTTAAAGTGATGGCGGGTGCTTCATTTCTTGATGTATACTCGAAAAATAATCAGACATCGTTTAAGAACAGACCATTGCTGACTGAAAAATGGACCGGGACATGGAGTATTTCCTATAAATTCCCCGGCACACAAGTTAATCTTGATTACACCGGGAATGTTTATGGTTCAATGCAATTGCCTGTACTGGGCGATCTGGATCCAAGAAGCGAAAAATCGCCGGTCTGGAGTCTGCAGAATATTCAGATGAATTACAGTGGATTTAAGAACCTTGAAATATATGGCGGAGTGAAAAACCTGTTGAATTGGACACCCGGTAAAAGTGAGCCGTTCATCATAGCTCGCAGCCGTGATCCTTTTGATCAAAATATAGTTAAGAATGCACAGGGGCAGGTAATCCCGACCACGGATAATCCCTATGCCATGACATTTGACCCTGGATATGTTTATGCACCCAATCAGGGTTTACGTACGTTTTTGGGTGTCAGGGTGACGATCAGATAAGTTTTTTATCTTATTTAATAATCAGTATTGGTATGTTCAGATGGTGTCTGACCTTATCTACTGTGGTTCCGAAAATCAGGTCACTAATGCCTGAATGTCCATGAGCACCCATAACAAGGAGATCAAGGTCTCTCTTTTTTACAAGGTTAGATATTGCTTTTGCCGGTGCGCCATATCCTATAGAGGTCTCAACTCTGAATCCCAGTTTTTCCAGATTCAATTTGTACTTTATCATATTGTCATGATCGCTTTGGGTTTCGTGATCAAGTACCTTATCTCCATGAAATCGTGCACCTGCAGTTTCTACGATATGGATTAAATAATATTCAGCATCCTTACCACCCTGAATTAAGGCATGGCGAATAGTATTTCTGTCATTTTTGGAAAAGTCAACTGTGATTCCTATTGATTTGTATTCAATATGTTCCACTTCTCCCAGTTCTAATGCATTGCCATGCGGAACATTTGATAAACCGGCTTCATGTTTGCTCAAAAGTGGCTTAAGGAATACATAAAGAAGCAATAAGCCAATTCCAATTGCAAAGGGAATTACCAGAAAGTATATCCACATGATACCGACAGTGGTGCTATGTATCCAAAGGTTGATCTCTTCAACAACAAGCTTAACATTCAAACTGACAATAATGAATGCACAAACCCATGCCAGAACCTTTACCCAGGGTTTGATTGTATATTCTCCCATTTTGCTGCGGTCTGAATTAAAATGAATCAGCGGGATTACTGCAAATCCAAGTTGTAAGCTAAGGGCTACCTGGCTTAATACCAGTAATCCACCCAGGGCCTCTTCGCCAAAGTAAATAATTGTAAAGAAGGCAGGAATGATTGCAAGTAAACGCGTAATTAATCTCCTGATCCAGGGCTGAATTCTCAGATTTAAATGCCCTTCCATTACGATCTGACCTGCAAGTGTTCCGGTAATAGTAGAGCTTTGTCCAGATGCAATTAATGCAATTGCAAATAAGGCGGGTGCTACTGAGCCGAAGATGTTTTCGAGTAATTTATGTGCATCCTGAATCGCTGCAACTTCGTACAGACCGTTTTTGTAGAATGCAGTGGCTGCCAGGATTAAAATTGCAGCATTAACGAAAAAAGCCAGATTCAATGCAACCGCTGTATCGATAAGATTGTACTTTAATGAATCCCTGATCCCCTTGCTGCTCCGTTCAATTTTTCTGGTTTGAACGAGTGATGAATGGAGATACAGATTATGTGGCATCACAGTTGCACCTATTATACCAATAGCTATATAAAGTGCTTTTCCTGAAAGTATGGAAGGGGCAAAACCGCTAATAACTTCTTCAATTGCAGGTTTCACAATAAACATTTCGGTCAGGAAGGAGATTCCCACGATAAAAACCATCGATACAATGAATACTTCCATCATTCTCATTCCTTTATTCAGCAGGAAAAGCAGAAGGAAAGTGTCAAGAATGGTAATTGAAATCCCCCATATTAATGGCAGGCCGAAAAGCAGATTCAATCCAATAGCCATTCCGATGATCTCTGCCAGATCGCAGGCCACAATTGCAATCTGAGCAAGAACGTACAGCGGGAAATTGATATAGCGAGGATAAGTGTTACGCGATGCCTGAGCCAGATCAAGTCCTCTGACAATCCCTAAACGGGCACTCAGCGACTGCAGTAATAAAGCCATCAGATTTGACATCAGTAAGACCCAGATCAGCGTGTATCCAAACTGGCTTCCACCGGCGATATCGGTCGCCCAGTTCCCCGGATCCATATAACCTACACTGATCAGATATGCCGGACCGGCAAATGCCAGCAGTTTTCTCCATCCGGTTTTTCCGGATGTAATTACTGAACTGTGTACTTCCCCTAAAGATTCATCGTGTTTGCTCATAAAATAACCAGTATATTTTTTGCTACTTCACGACTTATCGTCAGTTCTTTTGTCTGTGCAGATAACATGATTGATCCGTCAAACTCGATTAATTCGGTGACGGTAATTTTTGTGCCAAGTGTTAGTCCCAGTTTTTCAAGAAGCTTGAGAAATACAGATGAATGTTCACTAACACCAGATATCGTTCCGCTGTCGTTTTGCTTCATTTCAGAAATTTTAACCAATTTTTTATGCTGAATGGTTCCTGAACGATCGGGAATTGGATCGCCATGGGGGTCTGTTGCCGGATTGCCTAAAAAATCATCCAGACGATTGATAAGATGTTCAGAATTGATATGTTCCAGTTCTTCAGCTATATCATGTACCTCATCCCATTTGAAACCCAGCTTCTCAACCAGGAAAACTTCCCACAAACGATGCTTTCTGATGATGTTAACTGCTGCACGGATTCCACTCTCATTTAAAGTAACACCCTGATATTTTATGTAATTGATTAGTTTTTTGTCCGCCAGTTTTTTAAGCATATCTGTCACAGATGCGGCTTTGGTACTGGTCATTTCTGCAATCTGATTCGTGCTAACTGCTTTGCTGTTGCCATCACTCAGATGATAGATAGCCTTCAGATAATTTTCTTCTGTAAATGAGTGCATATGAGTTTGTTAAGCAAATCTAATTATTTATTTAGATTAATCTAAAATTTGAAATAAAAATATTTGCAAATTTTAAGGGGCTTTTTAGGAATAAAATTTGGCTATTGCTATTTATAATTTACTTTTGTTCTAACTATGGCAATAGAACTGGACAAAATTGATCTCAGAATTTTAAAAATTCTTCAGGAAAACGGCAGGATCACCAATTTGCAGCTTTCACATGAAGTTGGTCTGTCTCCTGCACCTACTTTAGAGCGTGTAAGAAAACTTGAACAGTCTAAGTATATCAAGAGTTATCATGCTCTGGTTGATGAAGAATTGCTTGGTCTTGGAATTAAGACTTTTATTCAGATTCAGCTTGATTTTCACAAGAATAATACCATACAAGTATTTCTTGAAGAGATTGAAGCTATCAAAGAAATAACTGAATGTCATCATGTTACCGGTCAGTGCGATTTTCTTCTGAAAGCTTATGTGAAGGACATTAAAGCATATGAGCGTTTGATCATGGATAAAATCAGTAAGATCAGTGTAGTTAAAACTTTTCAGACGATGATGATCATGTCTACCAATAAGAAGGAACCGGCGGTGCCTCTTGAATATTAATTTAACGATAAATCCTTATTTTATCTTCCATTCAATCTCCTCCATTCCATTTTTCTTCAGGATCTCATTGGTTTTTCTGAAGTGATTGCATCCGAAGAATCCACTGTGTGCAGAAAATGGAGATGGATGAGGAGCAATTAAAACAGTGTGTCTGGTTTGATCTATCATTGTTGATTTAGCAGAGGCATATTTCCCCCATAAGAGGAATACAATGTTTTCTCTCTTCTCAGATAAAATTTGAATAACCCGGTTAGTGAATTCCTCCCAGCCCTGGTTCTGATGTGAACCCGGCTTTGAAGCCTCTACTGTTAAAGTCGCATTGAGTAAAAGAACTCCCTGATCAGCCCACTGACTAAGGTCTCCATGCCCGGGTATTTGAAAGTCAGGATATTCATTTTGCAATTCCTTAAATATATTCTGTAAAGAAGGGGGAATTGGAATGCCCTTTTGAACAGAAAAGGAAAGGCCGTGGGCCTGATTAGTTCCATGATAAGGGTCCTGTCCAAGAATTACAACCTTTACTTTATCAAACGGGGTATGTGTAAATGCGTTGAAAATTAAGTTGTTAGGAGGATATATGCTTTGTCCGGCATTTATTCTTTCCCGGAGAAAAGCCCGTAACTTTTTCATGTAATCCTTTTCAAATTCTTCTTCAAGTACTGCTTTCCAGCTTTCTTCAAGTTTAATAGACATAATTTCTAAGATAGATATTGGTTAAGCGCTCAAATAAACGGATATTTGCAACAAATTTAAAAGATAAGAAGAAATGCCTAATTACATCAGATTGATATTTGCAGCTATAGTATTGGGTGCAGCAGTAGCATTAATGATTTTTGGATTTTGGGGATGGGGGATACTTTCGGTATTCATCTCTATTTTGATAGCAGTAACTTATTTCTACAATGAGTATATGCTTATTGCTCAGTATTATCTCCGTAAGGATGATATGGACAAAGCCGCAGTTTGGTTGAACAAGATCTCAAATTATGAAACGCAGTTGTTCGCAGGGCAGCATGGATATTACAATTTATTGATCGGACTGATCGAGTCCCGTAAAGCACCAATGCAGGCTGAAAAATACTTTAAAAGAGCTATAAGTCTGGGTATGACTATGGATCATAATATTGCACTTGCAAAGTTAAGTCTTGCAGGTATTGCTATGGCAAAAAGAAATAAAAGAGAAGCCGCCCTGTATTTACAGGAGGCTAAGAAAGCGGATAAGAATAAATTACTTGCTGATCAGATCAAGATGATGAAAGATCAGATGGGTCAGCTTGACAGGACGGTTCAGCAGAGATCGTATCGTCAAACCTTCTAAGGAAGGATTATTTATCCTGCAGACAATCAAAACGCAGGGCAAGTTCGCGATTAATTGAACTGCTTCTGATCTCTTCGGTTTGAAGTACCGGACGCGGATTCAAAAAATATTCTTCTGATTCAAGAGCCTTCAGGATCTGACGGAGGAGTGATAAATTAAAATCATCCTTTTTTAATTTGATCAGGTATTCCTGATCGGTAATTTCAAGAATTGAATTTTTCATTGTGTATAATTTTATACACAAAAATACGAAAGGCCGCTCTGCTGTATGTAAAGCGGCCTTTATCAAATTGTTAGATTTGTATCAATTAAACCATTCCATTACCGCCTCTTTTGAAGGCATGGTAATCTCCAGTTTCATTTTCTTTCTCATCCCTCCAAGATCGTTAAACACCTTGTTTGGATTACCGGCTTTCAGTTCATCAACGGTTTTGAACCCCATTTTATTGAGTACAGGTACCCATTCTGCAGGTATGCCAATAGCGGTAAAATCTTCGGCAGAAGCAATTTTTGCTTTCTTTTCAGGGCGCATTTGAGGAAAGAATAATACTTCCTGGATGGTACTCTGATCAGTCATTAACATTACCAAACGATCAATTCCAATTCCCAATCCTGAAGTAGGGGGCATTCCATATTCAAGGGCTCTCAGGAAATCATCGTCCATTGCCATTGCTTCTTCATCTCCTCGTCCGGCAAGCAATAATTGCTCCTCAAAGCGTTCCCGCTGGTCGATAGGATCGTTTAGCTCTGTATAAGCATTTGCAATTTCCTTGCCCATTACAAATAACTCAAAACGTTCTACCAAACCTTCCTGCGAGCGGTGTTTTTTAGCTAGAGGTGTCATTTCAATCGGATAATCGGTAATGTAGGTAGGCTGGATCAGATGTTCTTCAACTTTTTCGCTAAAGATCTCATCAATCAGTTTACCTCTTCCCATAGAATCATCGATCTCTATATTAAGGTCCTTACAGGTTTTTTTAAGGGTACCTTCATCCATCGATGATACATCAATTCCGGTATATTTCTTAATGGAATCGTACATCGATAGTTTCTCGTACGGACCGGCAAATTCAATCAGGTGCTCACCTACTTTTACAGTAGATTTACCATGAATTGCTACTGCTACTTTTTCAAGGCACTCTTCCACCATAGCCATCATCCAGATATAATCCTTATAAGCCACATAGATTTCCATTGACGTAAATTCAGGGTTATGAGTGCGGTCCATTCCTTCATTACGGAACATTTTACCAAACTCATAAACTCCGTCGAAGCCTGCAACGATCAGTCGTTTAAGATATAACTCATTGGCAATGCGCAGGTAAAGCGGCATATCCAATGTATTGTGATGGGTTTTGAACGGTCTTGCAGCTGCTCCACCATGAATTGGCTGAAGGATAGGCGTTTCAACTTCCATCCATCCCTGATCATCAAAATAGGAACGCATGGTGTTTATCACTTTGGAGCGCTTCATAAAAATATGCTTGTACTCCGGATTTACTGTCAGATCAACATAACGCTGGCGGTATCTCATTTCAGGATCAGTAAAGCCATCGTAGATATTTCCTTCATCATCACGTTTTACCACGGGCAGCGGTTTAAGTGACTTTGAAAGAATTTTCATTTCACTGACATGGATAGAGATCTCGCCGGTTTTTGTAGTAAAAACATATCCGCTGACCCCAACAAAATCGCCAATGTCAAGCAGCTTTTTGAATACGGTATTATAAAGGGTTTTGTCTTCCCCGGGACAAATTTCATCACGGTTGATATAAGCCTGAATACGACCAGTTGAGTCCTGCAGTTCAGCAAAAGAAGCGCTGCCCATAATCCTGCGGCTCATGATTCTTCCAGCAAACCGGATGTTCTTATAGGATGTTTTATCGCGCTCGTAATTGTTCTTTATATCCTCTGCATTTACATTTACTTCAAAAGCTTCAGGGGGATAAGGGTCTATTCCCAGTTTACGCAGTTCCGACAGGGCCTCACGGCGCATGATCTCCAGTTCAGATAATCCAATACTCATGTAGAAAAAATTTCTGCAAAAATATGTTTTTTATCGGGAATTTCAGGTGTTACAGTGATGACCTGAGTGAACTGGTTTCAATGTGGGGATTCAAGCTCGTTAATAGGTCTTTCTGAGTCTGAAGAAGTCATACCGTCTATTGAAATGGCTGCTCGCAGGCGTTTTAATAGAGTATTTTACCGGTCTTTTTGATCAGGAACTTGATCAGGAATTGGTAAAACAGATCAATGAACTCCAATCCCTGAAAACAGAAGACAGGCAGCATATCTTATCAAATACTTGGTGCGCTTAATCCTATGTAAGCTTTTCTGAAAGTTCATTACACCGACATGATCTATGTTAAACCAATATCTGTACCAACCATAAGCAGTTTAGTGTTTGCAAGTAAGATGGCGTTTACATTTCAGCGGATCAGATGGTAATTTTACTATCTAACCACAAAGGTTAGACTGCTTCTTCCAAGCCTTCCTCTGTAGTCCAGACCCTCTACAACAACACGGTATGTTCCGGGAGTGTCGGCAGTGAAAAATTCAATGTGGGATTCCCTTCCTTCATCAATAAACACGTCCGGATGCCAAAAGATGGTGCTTCGAAAATCATCTTTGTGTTCTTTTGTTCCTGCAACGCTGTAATCCGGCGAATAAAATTCACGACTCAGGCTATAACCTTTCGGAACATATTTTATAATGCCTTCCGACAGCGTTTGAATGGTATTTGGCATTCCGGCATGTCCCTTTGTAGTCACCACCACCACCCCGCCGAAGCCTTTGTCGCCATAAATAGCTGAATTCGCTCCCAGACCCTTTATAACTTCTACGTACGCAATATCCGCCATATTTAATTCACTGAAGTTATCACCTATATGCAGCCCATCCACAAAAATCTCCATATTCCGGGCTCCGCTCATTAGGTTATTCCGGGATAATTTTGCAGTAACTACACCTGTTCTTGGGTTGATATCATAGTCTAGACCCAAAACTTTACCCTTTAATGCAAAAGCTAAATTATTGTCGGATAACTGATCATTCATGAATACATAATCAGCTGGTGTATTACCCAGTTTACTGGAGTTTTCAAGTTTTTTAGGATCTTTAACTGCTTTTACTGCAACTTCATCCAATATATGGGTAGGATTTATCAATCCCTGATTCAGGAGCTCCAATAGTTCTTCTTTTAACCCTTTCAGCTTGCTATTTATGATTTCACTTTCCTTAGCTTCCAGATCTGGCTGGAAATTATCAATCGTTACAGGCTGATGGTGTACCTGGTCAAGCTCGATCGTTATATTTGCTTTTGACCTTTCCCTTCGACCTTGAATTACAAATCGCATACTATCAGCGAAAGCCAGCCTGTCAAACATAAACCGGCCTTGCTCGTTAGTAAGTGTGTCCATAAGTATACCAGCGTCGGGTGTAAACACTGTAACCTTACCACCAGTGACAATATTTCCACCTCGTAGAAGTCTTCCCGATATTGAAATACCATTCTCAGGATAATACTTTATTCTTTGATCTTCTTTCTGCCAGGTAAATCGACGCCAGCCCTGAGTAAGCATCAGGTTATCTAAATGTCGTTGCCTTACTGTGCTTTCGACTGTGCTGGTAAAATAATAGTTGGGTTTCTCGATGAACCCTTTCAGTTCAGATTTTAAAAGCAATTCTGAAAGTATCGTACTTTCATTGACCTCATTCACTATTATTCGGTCCATGTCAGTTACTGAAATAGAAAAACTTCCTGTTACAACTGCATCATTTTCAGTTGAAGCCTTCAATGTCATTTTAACCCTTTCTCTTGGCTTATAGACAGGCTTTTCAGTCTCTAATTTAAGTTTAAGATGATCATCCGGCCTGATGAAAACTAGACGCTCTGCAGCAGGGAGATCTTTCTCATCGAATAAGGTTAAGCGTGCGATTCCGGCAGGCACAGCTGTGACCGGTAAATTAATATCGGCAAATTGCCTGGTCATTTTGAATGTTGATTGTAAAGTTGACTCGTCAAAAGCGGTCATAATCAACTTAAATTCCTTTTCATGTCCCACCATTGATGGACTGGCTGTTACACGCACCAGAAGGCTGTGTGTCCCGTTACCAGTTACGTTCATAATATATCCGTCTTTGACTGCATTTGGAAGAGTAAACGGATCACTTAGAGTTGAGTCTATAATAACTCTGTAATTATTTCCTGCAAGGGGAGTTATCAAAAAGGAGCCCATACCCGCATGTTCTGTTTTAAGTGTGGCTACTTTACTGCCCAAGTTATCAATTACATAGCCGGTAACATCTACTCCCAAGCCATCAGACCCAATAGCTTTAAAGGCAACTCGTGATCTCAATCCTTCAATCAGATTACCCCCTTCAGGAAAGAACTTTAAAGCTAATTTTCCCGAAGCACGATTGGCAACTTCTTTCGGTTTCTGAGCCTTCCAGGAATTAACTATAACAAAAGGATGATCATAAAAGCTTTCCTCACCATAATTTCGCATCCATTGCGTATAAGCGCGAATCCTATACTTACCTCCACTTAAAGTATCCGGCAGAGCGAAATCTCCTGATGCCAGTCCGGCAGCGAGCGGCAATTTTAGGGATTTATGGACACGCCTTTCATTGTCTACCAAATCCACATATATTATTTTACTGAGCATCGACGGTTGATTTGCCATATCAACTACATATACTTTAAACCAGATAGACTGGCCGGCTGCGTAGTAAGGTTTGTCCAAATGAAGGTGAACCTTTTCCGGTGTTACTGAGTTTCGTATATCATAACGATTAGATAAAGTATCTAAAGATGTTTGTTGAGCATTTATTGAACCGCAGAGAAGTTGAAGAAGAAAAATACCCGATAAGATTGCTTTCATTAAATCAATTTAATCAAATATTTTAGCATTTCAAATCGACTCTGGCCAGGGAAAATTGACAAGTGAATCAATTTGTAAATTAGTTAAAACCCTTTCCAATTCGTTGTCCATATACCAAAGCATCACTCACTAAATTCACTTTTTATGCAGTTGTAAAGCGTGGTTTTATTGATAACGTAGACTCGGTACACATCCAATTCCTGACGAGCACCTTCATGCTTTTTGATGGATGTGGTAATTTGTGTTTCTGCGAATTGTTGCTTCTGCATATTCGACATTTGAAATTTAACACTTTGTTTAATTACTCAATGTTTTAATTTCAGGGAAGCTTACATTGAAAATAGTATTAAATCTACTCAAAAATGAAAAGACTGCTAAAGTAGGACTAAAATGGAAAAGGCTTAAACAAGATGGGATAATCAGTATCCGGAAAAATTGATTAATTTATGATGCGTTTGCTCTGTGATGACTTATCTGTTGATAGCGATGAGTTTAATTTCATTGAGTTTCAATCATTCTCAACCGCATGCATATACATCTCATCGATATCCCCGGCGTATTTTCTCTCAATTACCTTTCGCTTGGCTTTCATCGTAGGGGTGATTTCGCCTTCTTCAATACTGAACGGATTACGTTTTACAAGAAATGATTTCATTCGTTCAAATTTAGCAAGTTCATTGGAGTACTTCCGGATATCTTCATTGAGCCAGTCGAGTATTTTCTGATCGCGGATAAAGGAGTCCTTTTCCTGAAAATATTCTTCATTTAGGTGGAATGTTTCCTGAAGTACTTCTCTGGATGGGATAATAATTGCAGTGACATATTCACGTTTGTCGCCAATCAGGAAGATCTGTTCAATTTTAGAGCTCTTCAGGTAGGTGTTTTCTACCGGAGTAGGGTAGATGTTCTTTCCATAGGCATTAACAAGCATATTTTTGATACGGTCAGTGATCTGCAGATTTCCCTTGAAATACCTGCCTACATCACCTGTATGGAACCATCCGTCTTTATCAATTACTTCTGCAGTTTCCTGCGGTTTATTCCAGTAGCCTTTCATTACGCAATGTCCTCTGACAATAATTTCTCCTTCTGCGCATTCGAAATTTTCGTTGAATGAATTATGGGTTTGAACTGTAATCAATTCCTTACTTTCCACATCCTGAATGGCTACCTCAATTCCCGGAATGATACGCCCCACAGTTCCATAAACCTGACGGTGATACTCCGTTACCGCCATTACAGGGGATGTTTCCGTCAATCCGAATCCTTCAAGGATCTTTATTCCCAGATTGCCAAAGAATTCACCCACATTTTTGGGTAATGCGGCTCCTCCGGAGATCATGAATTTTAGTCGGCCGCCAGTCTTTTCCTTGATCTTGCTGAATACCAGCTTTTCAGCGATGGCTTTGCTGATGCTTAAGAATATACCCGGAGTTTTACCTGTTTCCTTTACTTCACGGTATTCTTTGCCGGTTGCTATGGCCCAGAGGAATATTTTTGCTTTTATTCCTCCTGCTGAGGTTCCGGTTTTCATGGCTTTGTCATGGATACGCTCCAGTAATCTTGGGACACAGCTCATGACACTAGGTTTAACTTCCGCCATATTTTTGGCGAGCAGTTCCAGACTTTGAGCAAACGCGATCTTACTTCCAACTGCACTGCATACATGATAAGTTGCGGTACGTTCAAAAACATGTGACAATGGAAGGAAGGATAAGAAAAGGTCATTTTTATCAATAACAGGAATTTGTTCCAGACAAACCTTTACGTTTTGTACAAAGTTTGAGTGGGTAAGCATCACACCCTTTGGGGTTCCTGTTGTACCTGATGTATAGATAAGTGAAGTAAGATCTGATGGTAATATAGCTTCTCTTGCGATTGCTATTTCTGATCTGAATTTATCAAGAACGTGTTTTCCTTCCTGAATCAGATCTTTAAAGCTGATCACTCCGGCATTCAGTGATTTATCTTTGGTGTATTTTTCATAATCGTCAAAAACTGGTATAATTCGCTGTATATCAGAGCAGTTATTGGCAATTTTCAGAATCTTACGGAAGAGAAAATGATTGCCTACCAGAATAGCTCTTGCGCCCGAATCATTTAATATATATTCTATTTCTGTTTCTGAAAGGGTTGGATAGATGGATACATTGACCGCACCGATCTGCTGTAAACCCTGATCATATAAAACCCAGTCCACAGAATTCTCAATAATAAGTGCAAGCCTGTCGCCTTTTTTTATGCCCATTTCAAGGAAATAGGCTGATAAGGCATCGGCTGTATCCAAAACCTGCTTATAGCTTACTTCAACCCAGTTTTCTTTAACCTTATGAAGTAAAAACGTAGTGTTTTCATCATGAATATGAGTAACCACATCACGCAAAAGGTCAGGAATAGTTGTAGATTCTGTTATTGGATTCATCTTTTGAGAATATGAATTGATATAATCAACAAGTATAACAGAATAGTGCTAAAAAAACAAAAGGCCCTGAATAGAGCCCCTTGTTGCATTTTGTTTTCAGTAATAAATATTTTTTTATACCATCAGACAGAGAAACTTTCGCCACATCCGCAAGTGCGGGAAGCATTTGGGTTATGAAAATTAAATCCCTTGCCATTGAGTCCGTCTGAAAAGTCCAGTTCTGTTCCTGCCAGATAAAGAAATGATTTCATGTCAAGTGCCATGCGGATTCCTTTGTCCTCAAAGAACTGATCGCCGGGTTTTTCTTCATTATCGAAGTCCATTTTGTAGGACAGACCTGAACAACCACCTCCCTGAACAGAGACGCGAAGAAAATAGGTATTATCCAGTCCATTTTCATTCATGAGCTGTTCAACCTTGCTTTTCGCTTTATCTGTAACTGTTACCATTTTGAGTGTTATATAAAATTTTGCTGTATTCAGCAGGGAAATTATTAGTGATGCGATTTAGGCAGCTCTAATGCTTCCATTCCATTTTTTACACGGTAATCGTTTATCGCTGCTTTGATCGCATCTTCTGCTAAAACGGAGCAGTGGATTTTTACCGGAGGAAGGGCTAATTCTTCAACGATATCCATGTTATCAATCTTCATAGCATCATCAATGCTTTTACCTTTTAACCATTCTGTAGCCAGTGATGAAGATGCGATAGCTGATCCGCAACCAAAAGTTTTGAATTTAGCATCTGTAATTACGTGGTTTTCATCTACCTGAATTTGCAGACGCATCACGTCGCCACATTCAGGGGCACCTACCAAACCTGTACCAACAGCTGTGCTGCTTTTGTCCAGGGTTCCAACATTACGTGGATGGGTGTAGTGATCGATTACTTTTTCTGAGTATGCCATATCTTTTTGTGCTTACCGGTTTCCCGGGTATGTTTTTTTACTAAATGTTTAATCTGTTATCAGTTGTCTGTTACCTGTTATCAGTTGACTGTTGTTAATTAAGGTGTCAATTATAACGTACAGCTCATTAATGTTCTGCCCATTCAATCTTATCCAGATCAATTCCTTCCTTGAACATTTCCCATAGCGGAGAAAGGTCGCGGAGGTGGTTTACAGCTTTTTTGGTTTGTTCGATTGCGAAATCAACTTCTTCTTCTGTAGTGAAACGGCCTAAACCGAAACGGATTGAAGAATGAGCCAGATCATCAGATAAGCCCAGGCTCTTTAATACATAAGAAGGTTCCAATGAAGCTGAAGTACACGCTGATCCGGAAGAAACTGCAAGATCTTTCATTGCCATCATTAAGCCTTCCCCTTCTACATATTTGAAAGAGATGTTTGCTACATGTGGTAAGCGATGCTCAGTATTTCCGTTAACATAACTTTCCTCAAGAACGGTCAGGGAAGTTTGAAGTTTATCGCGTAAAGCTGAGAGACGCTTTGCCTCTGAATCCATTTCCAAACGGCATAATTCACAGGCTTTTCCTAATCCCACGATTCCGGGAACATTTAATGTTCCTGAACGCATACCTCTTTCGTGGCCACCACCATCCATCTGAGCAGTTACCTTAACTCTTGGATTTTTACGGCGAACATAAAGTGCACCCACTCCCTTAGGGCCATACATTTTATGTGCAGAAAATGCCATCAGGTCAATTCCGTCTGCATTAACATCTACAGGTATTTTCCCTACTGCCTGAGTTGCATCAGTCATGAAAAGTGCTCCGTGTTTATGTGTCATAGCAGCAATTTCTTTTATCGGCTGAATTACACCAATCTCATTGTTTCCATACATGATTGAAACAAGTATAGTTTTCTCAGTGAAAGCAGCTTCCAGAGCCGTCAGGTCTATTAAACCATCAGATTTAACAGGCAGATAAGTTACTTCAGCACCCAGTTTCTCAACATGTTTGCATGCATCTAAAACCGCCTTGTGTTCAGTAACACAGGTAATGATATGATTTCCCTTGTCCTTGTACATTTCAAACACACCTTTAATTGCAAGGTTGTCTGATTCAGTTGCACCCGAAGTGAAAATAATTTCTTTTTCATTTGCCCCTATAAGCTTTGCCACCTGCTCACGGGCATAGTCAACACCTTCTTCTGCAGCCCATCCAAAAGCATGGTTTCTGCTCGCAGCATTTCCAAATTTAGCATTGAAATATGGGAGCATCGCCTCGAGTACCCGGGGATCCATCGGAGTAGTTGCGTTATTATCTAAGTATATTGGCAAATTCATTTTACTGTTATTTATAATCTTTCTAAATCTCTTGCAAAGATACAAAATAATTTTTGGCTTAATTATCAATTTTGTCTATGCAGGTATAGATAAAATGGTCATTTTTATGCCATAAAATAAGTCGATGGATAAAGTTGAACACATTGGAATCGCTGTCAGAAATTTAAAGGATGCAGGTTCATTGTACGAGCGTCTTCTGGGTTGTAAAAGCTATAAAAAGGAAGTCGTGGAATCAGAACAGGTAATTACTGAATTTTTTAAAGTCGGCGAGACCAAGATTGAACTGCTTGAGGCAAGTTCTGATAAAAGTGCGATTGCTTCATTTATAGAGAAGCGTGGGGAAGGGATTCATCACATTGCATTTGCTGTGGATAATATTGTTGCAGAGATGGAGCGTCTCAAAAACGAAGGCTTTAATCTATTGAACGAAACACCCAAAAGGGGCGCTGATAATAAGTTGGTTTGCTTTGTGCATCCGAAATCTGCAAATGGGGTTTTGATAGAGCTTTGTCAGGAGATAAAGTCTTAATTTCAGCTCATATTCCTCTCTTTCAAGAGTAATTTTTTAGTCTGCTCAGATAAATTTTGAAATTACTTTTAATAAATAAGAATATATACTATATTTGCACCTCTTAAAAAGTATTGAAGATGAAAGCTGAATTGCATCCCAAAAATTATAGATTAGTTGTGTTTAAAGACATGTCTAACGAGTATTCTTTCTTAACAAAATCATGCATTGATACAAAAGAAAGCATTAAATGGGAAGATGGTAACGAATATCCACTTGTAAAATTAGAGATATCACACACCTCTCACCCGTTTTACACCGGTAAGATGAAATTGGTTGATACTGCTGGACGTATCGATAAATTCCGTTCACGTTACGAGAAAAAATAATTTTTTTTAGTTTAATAATAAATTAAGGTCCCGGCTCATAAGGTCGGGACTTTTTTTATTTTTGCTCAATGAGTGTTATTCTTTTCGACGATCAGTTCAGGAGTAATTTATTGCCTCTGGCATTTACCAGACCCATTTCTGAATTCAGGGTTGGTATACTTACAATTGCAGAAAAGTGGCAGAAATACCTTAATGCCGGGATTTCTTACCTTACAGAAAATTATCTCAGCGAAAAGTATCCGCTCAAAATCAGCGCCTACAATCTTTTTATAAACTCTGCCATTTGCCCGGATGATTCTCTGCTATATGCAATTGATTTACTTCAGGAGGGTCAATCGCTGTGTTCCGGTGATTTACTGATTGCTGTCAGGCTAAATGAAAGTGCGGCAAAAGAGTTTGATTTTAGAAATACAGGTATTTATGAATCTGTACAGTATGATGGTGCATTCACCAGAATTGCATATCCTGAAAACATATTTTCGTTTAACGACTCAGAGCTCCGAAAGGATTTTGACTTATTGACCAAAGGTCGTACTTCTGCCAAAATCAGCAGCACAAACACGATAATTGGCGACAATATATTTATTGAAGAGGGGGCTGATGTTGAATGTTCTTCATTTAATACGAAGACCGGGCCAATATATATAGGTAAGAGGGCCCTGATCATGGAAGGTTGTCATATCAGGGGCTCATTTGCCATGGGAGATGATGCTGTATTGAAAATGGGAGCAAAAATCTATGGAATGACCTCTATCGGTCCACATACTAAAATCGGTGGGGAGATAAATAATTCAGTTGTGTTTGCCAATTCATCAAAAGGTCATGAAGGGTATCTTGGAAATTCAGTGCTAGGTGAATGGTGCAATATTGGAGCCGACAGTAATAATTCCAATATGAAGAATAATTATGCAGAGGTCAGACTTTGGGATTACGAAAAGCAGAGTTTTCGTAAAACGGGACTGCAATTCTGCGGACTGATTATGGCTGATCATGCAAAATGTGCAATTAATACCATGTTTAATACAGGGACAGTGGTTGGAGTAAGTGCCAATATTTTCGGATCAGGATTTCCCAGGAATTTTGTCCCTGATTTTTCATGGGGTGGGAATCATGGTTTTGAAGTATATCCGCTTAACAAGGTTTTTGATACAGCAAAGCGTGTCTATGTTCGAAGGAATTCTGATTTCAACGAAACTGAACAGAAGATACTTAGCAGGGTTTTTGAACTTACAGAGAAACACAGAAGGTTTTAAATATAATAGGGATTAGAAATATGAGAAAAAATATAGTTGCAGGAAATTGGAAAATGAATCTGGATTTAAATACAGGTATTCAGATTTTCAATGAAATCAATACATTAATTACTGAGGAAGTAAACGGCAATCAGGAGGCAGTTGTTTGTCCGCCTTTTATACACATCAGCGCCTTTACAGATGCTATTAAGCCGGGGATTAAACTTTCTCTGGGTGCACAAAACTGTCATCAGGCAGATGCAGGTGCATTTACCGGCGAGATTTCAGCTTCTATGTTGGTATCATGTGGTGTAAAATATGTGATCATTGGACATTCTGAGCGCAGACAGTATTTTAATGAAACCGATGCTCTGCTGGCTAAGAAATTGGATGCTGCATTGAAAAATGGCCTTACTCCGATATTTTGTGTGGGCGAGACTCTGGAGCAAAGAAATTCAGGTATATACTTTGATATTATCAGAGAGCAGATATCTTCTGCTGCTTTTCATTTGCCATCTGCCGACTTTAGTAAATTAGTGCTTGCATATGAACCGGTTTGGGCAATTGGCACAGGTCTTACTGCCAGTCCTGAGCAGGCGCAAGAGATTCATGGATTTATTCGTAAACAGATCGCAGATAAGTATGATCAGAATCTTGCAGACTCGATCAGTATTCTTTATGGAGGAAGCTGTAACCCTAAGAATGCCTCTGAACTTTTTTCGCAGCCTGATATAGATGGTGGATTGATCGGAGGAGCTTCACTTAAGGCGCGTGATTTTGTAGATATTATAAAAGCCTTTAACTAAATGGTTTACAGCGAGCTTTTTTTTAATCTTTCCTCTTCTGAAGAGTTTCATAAGGATCTTTTAATTGATGCCTTGTCAGGAATTGGTTTTGATACCTTCGAGGATGCCGATCAGGGTTTTAAGGCATATATTCCATCTGCAGATCTTGATGAGGGAAAGGTTAATGAATTAAAGGACTCTTTTTCAGGGATGTTTTCTTTTTCCTATACGGTAAACAGTATTCCGCATCAGAACTGGAATGAGGTATGGGAAAGTAATTTTGAGCCACTTCAGGTCGCAAATCGTTGTTACATCAGAGCAACCTTTCATGAGGCTCATCCCGAATTTGAGTTTGAAATTGTTATTGATCCGAAGATGGCATTTGGGACAGGGCATCATCAAACTACGGCATTAATGATGGAGTTTATGCTGGAAGAGGATTTTGCGGGGAAAAGTGTTCTTGATATGGGATGTGGTACAGGTATTTTGGCTATTCTGGCTTCAAAACTGGGAGCCAAAGATATAATTGCAATTGATTATGATGATATCTGTTACGAAAGCACAATTGAAAATTCTGAACTTAACGGAATAGGTAATATTATTCCTTTATGTGGCTCCAAAGAAGTTATTCCGTCACAAAAATTTGATATCATTTTGGCCAATATTAATCGGAATATTCTGCTCGATCAGCTGGATCGTTATGCTGAAGTATCCGCAATTGATTCTGATCTTTTTTTGAGTGGTTTTTATCAGGAGCCTGATTTGTCAATAATCAAAGAGAAATGTGAAGCTGTTGGGTTTAAGTACCATAGTCATAAGGTGCTTAATGACTGGGTTGCGGCTAAATTCCATTTTTCGGGTAAATAGAATGCATAATTTTTGTCTTTGTACTGTTGATTTCTGTTTTAAGACTTAAAATCAGCTTTTCATGTTTCTTTTCACAACAGGACTTTCATTTTTACCCAATTCTTAGTTTTAAATTATTCATAAACGATAGACTAATTATTTCTGCAATTAGGGAATATATTTATCTGAGATTGAATTGTTTAATGAAATGTGAAAAATATTAGTCTAAAGTGGAACTTTTTTATCTTTTTTTCGTTAAAGTAGGAAGAGGAGTGTGATTGTGAAATGTTTATTCTGTTGAGGATAAATAAATTTTTGAGCCTTTGAACAGAAGGTTAAAATTGCTTTTCATTGTGAATTTTGCCGGAATTGCTCTTTGGTAACCGGGAACACATACAAACCAGCATACATCTACTTGAATAAAATATAAAATGAAAACATTAGGTAAAAAGATTCGCTTATTAAGGCATCAGAAGAGTTGGAGTCAGGAAGATGTTGCCAGGCAATTAGAAATTTCAATTCCTGCATTTTCTAAAATAGAAACAGGAATTACAGACGTGAATGTTTCCAGGCTGGAACAGATAGCTAAGCTGTTTGATATGAATGTTGTACAATTGCTAACCTTTAATGAATCTGAGGGAATGCCAGTATATGCCTCAGAAATTGATGATCTTAATCAAAGATTGCAGGAAAGGGAGAAGGAGGTGATTGATTTGCAAAAGAAGATCATTGAGTTGTACGAAGAACTCTGGAATTACAAGAAATAATAAAAAGACCCTGATGTGAATAAGGGCACTGAAAAAAGTCTACTCAGAAAAAATATGAAAATTAAGCGTGGTATAATAGTCAAATAAACGCTCTGAGAATACTTGTTTTACACAGAAATTTTTTAAGCTCTCAAATATAGCAAGTAAAAGGGCCTGTACACACTTTATGGTACAGGCCCTTTTATTTATAAGTACTTTTTCAGTGCCTTCGTGTATTAAAATACTTTTCTCATCGTGGCATGTTTTTTCCCGAAAGTCGCTCCCGTTGCTTCGTGGATAGCCAGCATTTTATCATTGAAGTCGCCAACCCATGATAATTCAAGTTCTTCATACTGGTTTTTTGGTAGGACATATTCTTTTAATTTAATGAACAAAGCAGATTCCAGACCGTGTTTTTGATAGGCTTTCTTTGTCCCCATAACAACTGCACGCATTCTGCTAACACCTTTCCATCTGTTATAGAGAAATTTTAGTTTTTCGATGATTCCCAGTTTCCCGTTAAAATCTTTAATCATCTGATTAGCATCCGGAATGATAACAACTACAGAAGCAGGTTCTCCATTAATATACGCAAACCAGATCAGCTTCTCATCCATAACGATTTTCATTTTATTGAAGCTTTCCAGAATTCCCTTTGTATCCAAGGGCACAAAGTTTTTAAAATTTTCCCAGGCATCATTATAGATTTCAGCAAAATCTATGGCATATTTTTCGAGTTTTCCTGTTTCAAGATGTTTGAATTCATAACCAGGCTTAGCGGCTACCCATTGTGCAATCTTGGTGAATCGTTCGGGGAATGGCTTTTTTACTGCAAGATGATTAGTAATCTGTTCATAAAGAGTGACGAAGCCATAATCATCAAACATCTTTTTATAATATGGATGATGATAATTCATTCCGTAGGAGGGGGTAGTAAAGCCTTCAATTAGTAAACCCCAGAAACTGTCATTTTCTCCGAAATTAATGGGGCCGTCCATTGCCTTCATTCCTCTTTCCTGAAGCCAGTTACTGGCAGTATTGAAAAGAAGTTTTGCTGCTTCAGAGTCATTGATACACTCAAAGAATCCTATTCCTCCGGTAGCTTGTTCATTTTGATAGGCCTTTTCCTCATTGATGAATGCTGCAATTCTGCCGATTAATTTCCCATCATCTGATTTCAGAACCCAGCGTGTGCAGGTACCATGGCTGTGGAAGACATTTTTTTTTGGATCGAAAACAGCTTCTATGTCCTGGTCAAGCGGACAAACCCAGAATGGATCATCTTTGTACAGTTCTCGTGCAACGTCCAGAAATTCGCGGGCTGTTTTTCCACTTTTTACTTCTTCTAAAATCATCAGCTATGGCTTTAAATAAAAAAAGCATCCAGAGCGAACTGAATGCCTGTGTCTTATGGCAATATTTACTTAGAAATCATCGTCATCATCATCAAAATCATCGAACCCTGGCATATCATCATCCAGGGGGATATCAAAATCATCTTCATCATCCATAATCAGGCGATTTGACTCTTTTGGATCGGTGGTTTTATTCTGCTTCTTTACCGGGGCTGCAGCAGATTTCTTGTTTGACCCCTCGCTTTTAGTTACTTTTTTTGGCGACTTCATCTGTAGCAAATTACACGTTCTTTGTTATAATGTTATTCTAAAGTAAAATTAACAAGATTTTGAATTATCAACCCTTCTTTTTTTAATTTTCTTCAGACAAATATTACTATTCTGTTTGTTCTCCTATATTATTGTTTTCAGTTGTCAACTCATTGAGCTGGGGGAGGTCTTCCGTTGAGTTTATGCCAAAATAGTCCATGAAAATACTGCTGGTAGCATAAAGGAGTGGTTTCCCAACCGTGTCTGATTTACCACTGATGCTAATCAGCTCTTTTTCGAGTAATTTTTGAACAGTATAATCACAGTTCACACCTCTGATCTGCTCAATTTCCAGCTTAGTGATCGGCTGCTTATAAGCAATGATCGAAAGGGTTTCGAGTGCTGCCTGACTTAGTTTTTTCCTCGATCGTTGAATCTGCAGCTGATTGATTACCGGATAGTATTCCTTTCTGGTCAGAAACTGAAAGCCGCCGTTTAAATTCAGCAGTTCAATGGCAAGGTTAAGTTCCAGATATTTCAGACGGATTTGTTCTATAAACTCTGCAACCTTTTCTGAAGAATAATAATCCTCATTCAATTCAGCCAAAACCTGCTGTATTTCATCAATAGAAATACTCTTATCTGATGCAAAAATCAATGCTTCAATTAAATTTTCAGGCTTTTCAAAACTCATGAACAAACATACAGACAATGCATTTTAAACAAAAAAAATCTTTAATAAATATTCAGACCTTTTCCAATATCTGAAAAATGTATAAAAAATAAATCTGCCTTGGAACTGATGTCGTAGGTATAGCAAATCAATGAACAAAAAATCAGAACAGATATGAAAAACTTAAGAAAACAAGATGAGCAGCAAAGTAAACTGGATCGTCGCTCATTCCTGCAATTTGCGGGTGCTGGTGCTGCAGGCTTAGCACTTTTTGCTGCCGGATGCAAAAAAGATGAAGCAATGATTAGCAACCCTGCGGGAGTTAATCTGGGAAGCGGTGATATAGGTATTCTGAACTATGCTTATGCACTCGAACAGCTGGAAGCTGCATTTTATACCAAAGTAGCAGCCGCATTTTACGCAGGTATTACCGAAGCTGAAAGATTGCTTCTTGCAGACATCAGGGACCATGAGATTGCACACCGCGAATTTTTCAAAAATGCCTTAGGTTCAAATGCAATTCCCGGACTTGAAGTTGATTTTTCGATGATCAATTTCAGCAGCCGCGACAGTGTTTTGGCTACGGCCAAAGCTTTCGAGGATCTTGGAGTATCTGCCTATAATGGTGCCGGGGTACTGATTAAAGATTCTGCTTATCTGACCCTTGCCGGGAAGATAGTTTCTGTTGAAGCACGTCATGCGGCACTGATCCGGGACCTGATCAGTAATGGCAGTTTTGCTGATTCTGAGGTAATTGACAATAACGGACTTGACAAATCCCGTCTGCCAATGGAAGTGCTCAGCATTGCAGCTCCATTCATTAAAACAAAAATTAACGCAAACGATTTACCTAAATCTTAATTTAAACAGCCATGAATTTACTGAACATATTAGAAGAAATTGAAAAAACAGATGCTGAAGTATATGAGCGCATCAGTCCGAGAAGAAAAGCTATGAGCGATTTCTACGGCTTTAGTAAGAAAGTTGCACTTGCATCACTTCCTTTTGCTCTCGGTTCCATATTTAAAAAAGCTTATGCTCAAAATTCTGCAGCCGATGTGGAAGGAGTCTTGCAGTTTGCTTTGACATTGGAGTATCTGGAGGCTGAATTTTATACTAAGGGTGTTGCCGCTGCCGGCCTTATTCCTTCCGGAGCCGCACTGGGAGCTATTACCGCCATCCGCGATCATGAAAATCAGCACGTAGCCTTTTTGAAGACCGCTCTGATGTCGATGGGTAAAACCCCTGTGAATAAACCGGTATTTGATTTTTCAGCAGGAAATGGCTCCAATACAGGCCCATTTGCGAATGTATTTTCTGATTACGATACCTTTCTTGCCGTAGCGCAGACTTTTGAAGATACCGGGGTTAGGGCTTATAAAGGACAGGCCCCGGCATTGATTGGCAGCGGGGGAGTGCTGACTGCCGCATTGAACATTCACTCGGTGGAAGCCAGGCATGCCGCACATATCAGGCAGATGCGCAAGGCGCGCGGAGCAAATGTCAAGCCATGGATTACCGGAAAAGATACCGGAATCGGTGCTGCTGTACAGGCTTCTTATGATGGGGAGGAACTTGAAACCCAGGCTGGGATTAAAATTACCGGCATAAACGGACAAACAATTTCTATGAGTGCAGCAACTGAGGCCTTTGATGAACCTTTAACAAAAGCACAGATACTTGCTATTGTGGATCCGTTTATAGTATAATGTTCGTGCTGTGGGATTAGTTTAGTTTGGATTGGGAAGCATATTTATATTTGCTTCCCAATTATTATTTACAATTCAATAGTGATTAATACTTTGGTTCCTGAATCACCCATTTGTGTATGCGATATGGTGATTTGCTTTTCATTAAGTTTGTTCAGAAGATTTACTCTTTCATGAATTAATTCCAGTCCTCTGCTAATATGACCGGAATTTTTAGAATTTAATGAATTTAAAATGCCAATCCCATTATCAATGATGCTTATTGTAAGTAAATTATCGATATAATTAAAATCCACCTTTATAAAACCGCCATTTTCTTTTGGCATAAGACCATGCCAAATGGCATTTTCAATAAATGGCTGAATCAGCATTGATGGAATAAATATTTCTTCTTCTTCAGTTTCGGGAGTAATATTGATAAAATATTCCATCTTTTTAGAAAACCTGATTTTTTCCAAAGAAAGATAGAGATCTAAATACTGAATTTCTTCGAGAAGTGATATTGTATTATTCATGCAAATTTCAAGATGCTTGCGCATAAGTTTTGCAAACTTACTGAGCGTATTATTTGCTGAATGGTTATCCTGTTTGCCTATAAAGTATTGAATAGTAGTTAAGATATTGTATATAAAGTGAGGGTTCATAAAGGCCTGAAGTGCCTTTTGTTCCAAAATATTGATTCTGCTATTGATCTCTAACTCTTCTTTTTCCCTTTTCTTTTTTAAATGATGTATAATAATGAATCCGGTAATAATAGCAAGCAAGACAAGAGCAATGATAATCGTTAATATCCACCAGTATATAGTTTCTTTGTATCTCTGTTTTGCAATGATTAACTCTTTCTCCTGAAGCTTATGAAGCTGTACATAGTAGGTGGAAGTCTTTCCGATATTATCCGATTGTTGCTTTGATAGGGCAAGACTATCATACTTATATAGTTGCTTTAAATGTTTTAGAGCTTCAAAGTAATTTTTCCTTTTATATTCTAATTCGTATGCAGTTAATAGTAAATCCTTTTCTGCATTTTTATCTTGGAGCTTTTTTGCAAATAAAAAGCCATTAGTTATATGTTTTTTAGCTAGATTAAATTCGTTTTTATCAATGTTAATACTTGCGAGAGTGTTATAGCAAGCAGGAAGTATTGAATAAAATTTTTTTCTTTTAGAGATGTCAATAGCTTTTAATAATTTAAAATTAGAGATGCTATATTGCCCTAGATTAAAGTGGATTATTCCTGTATTAAGCAGATTCATTGCGATATTACTGGAGTCATTTCTTAGAAGAAAAATTCTATTGCTTCGATTATAATAGTAGATAGCTTTTGTATATTGTAAGTTTGATTGATAAATAGAAGCTATGTTGAAAAATATTCCAGCTTTCAATTCTTCATCAACTAGATGTTCTATCAATTTTAACGCATTCTTGAAGTATCCTAATGACTTCTTGTAATCATTTTGTTTATAAAGATTTCCTATGTTATTGTAGACTCTTGCCTGTCTTTTGGGGGCACCTATTTTCCTGAAATAATTTAATGCCTCTATGTAATTTTTTATTGCAAATTCTGTATTGTTTAAGTAAGAATATCCAACCCCTTTTACCCTGAAAGCCTCACCAATACCTGCCGGATAATTCATTTTTTCTGCAATATGTAATGCGCTATCTGCAATTAAAATAGTTTTCCCCGGATCGGTTAATCTTAAATCAAATGCTTTTTTATTTAACAGATTTACCCGGCTGGTATCTCCTGGAATTTTATTTGTTGATATTCTGTTGAACAGACCCGTAACCAGTTCAGAGTAATTTGAATTTTTCCGATTATATAAGCATACAAAAGCTAAGAATAAGCTAATTGCTACAAGAAAGAGAATTATTGGTTTGGTTTTCAAACTGTTAACCATAAAACATGAATCAGTGGTTTCGATTTGTACATTGGTCAATTAAATTAACAAAAAAAAGGCGGAGAAACGCCCCAATCGTTTCAGCCGCCAATTTTGTAATCTCTAACTAAAAATTTATCAGATAAGGTAATCTTTTCTTAAGAAATTAGATAGCTAATACAGTTTACAGTTTAAATTTAAAATCGATCTGGGATCAATTTTTCTTTAATGATTAAGTGGTAGTTATTTCTGAGTTAACGGTATTGGAATTTGCTGATTGAACTTATCTTCTGAAATTAAGTCTGATAGTTTCTAAAAAGTCGGAAGCTCTTCTTCTGGATACAGCATGCTCAGAATTGTCTGATAATCTGACGATCAATCCGCTTTTGTTTGAATAATCAGTCAGATAGTTTAAATTGATAATAGTAGATTTATGAATCCGGCAGAAACCTGAATTTTCAAGAATTTCTTCATATTCTTTAAGATGTTTTGAAACAACAATTCTTTTTTGGTTGTTTAAATGAAACACCGAATAATTACTGTCTGCAACAACATAAATGATATTATTGATATCGAGTATTTGAAATCCATTTGAATTGGGTAAATTAATCTTACTGATTTTATTGATGTCATTTAGGTTTTCTTCTAAACTGTTTAATCTTTCAGAATTTATGCCCGACTTAATTTTGTCAGATTCTCCAAGTTTTTTCCAATGCAGGGCTTTTGCTATAGCGCATTTTAAATCTTCAATATCAATGGGCTTTAATAAATAATCAACTGCACTTGCCTTAAGTGCTCTTAATGCGTATCTGTCATAGGCAGTTGTGAAAATTACCGAAACTGCACTTTCCTTCAGATCCGGGAGTAAACTGAATCCGTCTTCTACGGGCATCGCAATGTCAAGGAAGACCAATTCAATTTTATCTGATTTTATCTTTTTTCTTGCATCTGCAACTGAATGTACTATTCCTTTGATTGTAACCTCAGGACAATATCCATTGATTAAAAAATATAAAGACTTGCAGGAATATTCTTCATCATCAACTATTAGGGCATTAATTGACATAGGTATATTAGAATTGTGATAAGACTAAACTATCAGCAATGTATAAAAATACCCCGGTAAATGAGTGTACGGTATGTTTTTTTGAGTCTTAGTAATTAATGACCTGTTGTTCAGTCATTTCAGGCAGATCCCTGAACTCATACTGCTGGGTTCTGAGCTGTGGTTCAAAGCCTGCCTCCCTGATTGAATCCTGAATACCCTGTGAGGTAAAGCGATGCGGTGCTCCGGCTGCTGATACCACATTTTCTTCAATCATGATCGAACCGAAATCATTGGCTCCGGCATGAAGGCAAATCTGTGCCACCTGCTTGCCTACCGTTAACCAGCTTGCCTGAATGTTTTTGATATTGGGCAGCATGATGCGGCTTAAGGCAATGGTACGGATATATTCATCAGCAGTAACCTGATTACTGATACCACGAACTCTTTTTAAGAGGGTGCCGTCATCCTGAAAAGGCCATGGAATAAAGGCAATAAAACCTTTGGCATCTTTGGGCTTCTCAGACTGTACTTCGCGCAGCCATACCAGATGCTCAAAACGTTCTTCCAGCGTTTCTACGTGTCCGAACATCATGGTTGCAGAAGTGGTCAGACCGAGCTGATGTGCTGCACGCATCACATCGAGCCATTCCTGTCCACCACATTTGCCTTTTGAGATCAGTCGGCGCACCCGGTCGTTCAGTATTTCAGCTCCGGCTCCGGGCAGGGAATCCAGTCCGGCAGCCATCAAAGCTTTTAGCACTTCGGTATGACTGATGCTTTCGAGTTTGGCGATATGAGCAATTTCAGGCGGACCAAGCGAATGTAATTTCAGAGTAGGGTATAACTCTTTGAGCTGTTTGAACAGGTCAACATAATATTGCAGCCCCAGATCTGGATGATGCCCTCCCTGTAAAAGCAGCTGTTCACCTCCGAAACGGAAGGTTTCTTCGATCTTTACTTTATAAGTTTCAATATCGGTGATATAGCTTTCTTCATGTCCCGGTCTTCTGAAAAAATTACAGAATTTACAATTGGCAATACAAACATTGGTTGTATTCACATTGCGGTCGATGATCCAGGTTACTTTGCCATGAGGAACCTGCTTTTTACGTAATTCGTTGGCGGTGTACATCAGCTCGGAGGTAGCTGCATGTTTGAACAGAAATAATCCCTCTTCGGCAGAAAGAAATTCGAATTGAAGCGCGCGTAAAAGCAGGTCTGCTGTATTCATGCCCAAAGATAGTTTAGAAATGGGAATTTAGGTAATTACTACCATGTAAAGCAGAGAATTTGACAATCTGCAAATGATTCTGCCGTAATTTAGCTTTTGGATGGCAGCGAAATGATTTTGGGGCTTTGCGGGTACTGCCCCGGGTTTTTAAACACGATAGCAGCGGATACCGGCCTGAAGCCTAATGCCTGTGGTGTATGAGCGGAAAGCGTGATTGCCATTCAACACAAGCAGAACAGCAGATTTTCAAATTAAAAGCCTGAAATCAGCTGAATGTCCGGCTATCCATTAAATGAGCTCAACTCACTTTAATCTGAATGTCATTCCTTCAGCACATTCTCTGATTTGCTCATTTACTCATAATAATTTCTATAAATTCGCTTCTTCAAATTTAATCTGATCTATGGTTTCTTTCGAACGCTTTACGCTTGCAAACGGCCTTAAAGTTCTTGTCCACGAAGACCCAACCACACCTATGGCTGTGGTTAATATACTCTATGATGTTGGTGCACGCGATGAGCATCCTGATCAGACAGGTTTCGCACATCTTTTTGAGCATCTGATGTTCGGAGGATCTGTGAATATTCCTTCTTACGATGAGCCTTTACAGCGTGTTGGGGGCGAGAATAATGCCTTTACCAGTAATGATATTACCAATTATTATATTACGCTTCCGGCAGTAAATCTCGAAACAGCTTTCTGGCTGGAGAGCGACCGTATGCTGAGTCTTGCATTCTCTGAAAAGAGTCTGGAAGTGCAGCGTAATGTAGTTTGCGAGGAGTTTAAACAGAGATACCTGAACCAGCCTTATGGCGATGTATGGCTGAAACTGAGACCGATGGCTTATAAACAGCATCCTTATCAGTGGGCAACTATCGGCAAATCACTTGATCATATTGAAAATGCTAAAATAGAGGATGTAAAAGCATTTTTTGCCCGTCATTATAATCCATGCAATGCTATTATGGTTGTTGGTGGTGATGTCAGGACAGATGAAGTGAAGAAGCTTGCTGAGAAATGGTTTGGAAATATACCTTCAGGCGGGAAACTGTCACGTATGCTTCCAATGGAAGATGATCAGAATGAGGAACGAAAAGAAACTGTCAGAGCCAATGTGCCTTTGAATGCTTTATACAAGGTGTTTCATATGCCCTCACGCACTGAGTCGGGTTATTATGCTGCTGATCTGATTTCGGATATCCTTTCAAGAGGGAATTCTTCAAGATTGTTTCGCAATCTGTTGAAAGACAAAAAGTTATTTAGCGATATTAATGCATATCTCACTGGAAGTATGGATGCCGGACTCTTTGTGATTGAGGGGAAACCGATTCCGGGTGTTTCTATGGAGCAGGCAGAAGCTGCCATTTGGGAGGAGCTGGAGCGCATCGGCAATGAACTTGTTCCGCAAGCAGAGCTGACCAAGGTGAAGAACAAGATGGAATCAACCATGGTATTTTCAGAAATGAGTTTGCTGGATAAAGCCATGAACCTGGCTTATTTTGAATTGCTGGGCGATGCAGAATTGCTGAATTCTGAAACGCAGAAATATCTGGATGTTACGGCAGAACAGATTCAGGCCCAGGCCAGGCATATTTTCCGTAAAGAAAATTCATCTACTTTATACTATTTAGCGAATTAATATGATCAACAGAGTACAGGCACCTGCATTCAGGCAGGTTGAAAATATAGAACTGATCAGGGCAGAGGAGCAGGTTCTTTCCAATGGACTGAAGATATTCAGTGTTAGTGGTGGTGAACAGGATCTGGTTCGTATTGAGTTTATTTTTGAAAATATTGCTTACGATTCGGCCAAACCATTGCAGACTTTTGCTGCCAATACCATGCTTAATGATGGCACTTCAGAATTGAGCTCAACTGAAATCGCTGATAAGGTTGATTATTATGGTGCTTTTCTTCAGACAGAGTATTCCAATGATCAGTCGACGGTTACTTTATACACACTGAACAAGCATCTGGCAAATACATTACCCATCGTAAAGGCAATTGTTTCAGACTCAGTTTTCCCGCAGGTAGAGCTTGATACACTGATCCGGAACCAAAAGCAAAAGCTGAGTGTGAACCTTGAAAAGAATGATTTTGTCAGCCGTAAAACCTTCAGCAATGTTCTTTTTGGAGATACTTTGTACGGCTATGATATTGCTGCAGCAGATTATGATAAACTCGACCGGGAGCAGCTTGTCAGCTATTTCAGGCAAGCCTATCAGCCAAAGAATTGTACGGTAATGATATCCGGTAAGGTGAATGATGATATATTCACTTTAATTGATAAGTATTTTGGCAGCGACTGGAGTAACATTCTGGATGCAGATCAGAATAAGTTTCAGTTTAGTGCTTCGGCCGGGGCTGAGCATTATATAGAGAAGGCAGATGCATTGCAGTCTGCAATTCGTATAGGACAAATTGCAATTAACCGCAGCCATCCTGATTTTCCGGGACTGCAGGTTTTAAATACCATTCTGGGCGGATATTTTGGTTCCCGGTTAATGGCCAATATCCGTGAAGATAAGGGTTATACTTATGGCATAGGATCAGCTTTGGTGTCTTTGAAAAGCACGGGATACTTCTTTATCGCTTCTGAGGTTGGAGCAGACGTTTGTTCAGCTGCTATGTCTGAAATTGAGAAGGAGATCAAAATACTGAAGGAAGAGCCGGCTTCAGAAGAAGAGCTATCATTGGTAAAGAATTATATGCTGGGTTCAATGCTGGGGAGTTTGGAAAATGCATTATCGCATGCAGATAAGTTCAGGAATATTTATTTTTCAGGTTTGGGTTATGATTATTACAGCCGCTACATAGAAACAGTGAAGAGTATAAGCCCTGAGCATTTACTTCAGCTTGCTAATCAATACCTTGACTTCTCTGATTTTCAGAGAGTGATTGTAGGAAAGAAATAATTACCGGCTCAGGAATGGTTCCTGAGCTGATAATTCCATTCATTCTTAATTTTTCATTCTCCATTTGAATTAATTTCTTATCTTTGCCCCGCAAGTAATCACCCACAATTATTTGCCATGCAACTCGATCCAGAAAAATTCGTTTCAGAAGGTCTTACCTACGACGATGTCCTTTTAATCCCGGCTTATTCAGAAGTTTTACCACGTGATGTAGATACCTCTACATATTTTACACGTAAAATCAAGCTTAATGTTCCAATTGTTTCAGCAGCTATGGATACGGTTACCGAATCCGGTTTAGCTATTGCGATTGCTCAGGCAGGCGGTATCGGAATGCTGCATAAGAACATGAGCATTGCTTTACAGGCTGAAGAGGTTCGTAAGGTGAAGCGCTCAGAAAGTGGAATTATTCAGGATCCGGTTACACTGGATGAAGGAGCAGTGGTAGCAGATGCCTTTTTGATCATGAAAGATTATAAGATCGGGGGTATTCCGGTTGTTGATGCCGACAGAAAACTGGTTGGTATCATTACCAACAGGGATCTTCGTTTTCAGAAAGATATGAAGCGTCCGGTTCGTGATGTGATGACCGCTAAGGATTTGATTACTGCACCAGAAGGTACAAATCTGAAGCAGGCTGAGGAGATTCTGCAGGATTATAAAATCGAAAAGCTTCCTGTTGTGGATAAGGATGGACGTTTATGCGGATTGATTACTTTTAAGGATATTCAGAAGTTCAAAAACTATCCGAATGCCTGTAAGGATGAGCACGGACGTTTAAGGGTTGGTGCAGCAGTTGGAGTTACTCCGGATACCCTTGACCGTGTGGATGCATTGGTAAAGGCCGGAGTGGATGTGATCACGATTGATACAGCACATGGTCATTCTCGC
The DNA here is from genome assembly GCF_029360775.1 of Daejeonella sp. H1SJ63. GTDB lineage: Bacteria > Bacteroidota > Bacteroidia > Sphingobacteriales > Sphingobacteriaceae > Daejeonella. The sequence goes on from NZ_JARKMZ010000028.1 coordinate 164,745, forward strand.
GGGGTTATTCAGAAATTAAAAGAGGTAAAAGCCAAATATCCTGATCTTCAGGTTGTTGTTGGAAATATTGCTACCGGAGAAGCTGCAATTGCATTGGCTGATGCCGGAGCGGATGCTGTTAAAGTGGGGATAGGACCGGGCTCAATTTGTACTACCCGTATCATTGCAGGTGTTGGAGTTCCTCAGCTATACGCTGTTTATGAATGTGCAAAAGCTCTGAAAGGTCGCGGAGTTCCGGTAATCGCTGACGGAGGAATCAAGCAAACCGGCGATATTGCAAAGGCAATAGCAGCCGGTGCAGGAACAATTATGGCGGGCTCATTGTTTGCCGGAGTTGAAGAATCTCCGGGCGAAACCATTATTTACGAAGGAAGAAAGTTTAAATCATATCGTGGCATGGGTTCTATCGAAGCGATGGAGCAGGGCTCTAAAGACCGCTATTTCCAGGATGTGGAAGATGATATCAAAAAATTGGTTCCTGAAGGAATTGTTGGACGCGTGCCATTCAAGGGTTCGCTTGCAGAAGTAATGTATCAGCTTATTGGCGGATTAAGGGCCAGTATGGGGTATTGCGGTGCTGCAACCATTAATGATCTTCAGAATGCACGTTTTGTGAAAATTACGGCAGCCGGTATGCGCGAAAGTCATCCGCATGATATTACTATCACTAAAGAGGCTCCGAATTATAGCAGGTAGGAGAGGGGGGGCTTACGTTGTACGTTGTAAGTTTTACGTTATACGTTTTAAGTTATATGTTTCGGTAGTTGGTTTTACGTTATAAGTTCTACGTAATAAATTTCAGGTATGGGTGTTTAGTTTTAGTGCTAATTGCTTTGTACTCATTACTCAATACTAAAAACTAATTAATGAAAGCAATTTCAGTTTTCTGTGGTGCAAACTTTAATGGCGACCCCAAACTGCTTAAAGCTATTCATGAGCTTGCGGATGTCATGTGTGAAAAGGAAATTACCCTGGTATTTGGCGGGGGCAGGGTAGGTGTTATGGGATTAATTGCCGATGCAGTGCTTGAAAGAGGTGGCAATGCAATAGGTATTATTCCTCAGTTTTTGATGGATAAAGAGGTTGGACATAGCGGACTTACAGAGTTGATCATCACTGAAAATATGCATCAGCGGAAGCAGAAAATGGCCGATCTTTCTGATGGAGTGATTACGCTTCCGGGAGGATTTGGCACTATGGAAGAATTCTTTGAGGTTCTTACCTGGCTGCAACTCGGATTGCATAATAATCCGATCGGACTGCTGAATGTAGATGGATTTTATAATCCTTTACTGGGTCAGATCGACCTCATGGTGGAGAAAAAATTTCTCAAACCTTTTAATCGCGAACTCGTACTTTCTCATCACGACCCGCGAACCTTGTTCGGATTAATGGAAAACTTTGATTCTAACCCTGATGACGTTTGGTTTAAAGACAGGAATCTGACCTGATAAACCATTATTTGCAAATCATTCAGCTACCTGTTTATCAGTATAATGTAAATAATGTTTCTGAAAGACTATCTGTGGAATGATTTTTGTAGGTATATAATCATTAACTTTTACTTGCTAAATCCTTAAAAATCAGTTAAATTTTAGGCAAATAATCGCTTTGATGGTAGTTTTTTGTTTAAATTTGCAGACTTTTATATAGAGTATTTATTCATAAATGAGACAACTCAAGATAACCCAATCCATTACCAATCGTGAATCGCAGTCGCTCGACAAGTATTTACATGAAATTGGTAAAGTAGATCTTATAACTGCCGAAGAAGAAGTAATTCTTGCACAAAAAATCAGAGAGGGCGATCAGGCAGCGCTCGAGCGTTTGACAAAAACTAACTTGCGTTTCGTTGTTTCTGTTGCTAAACAGTATCAGAATCAGGGGCTTACATTAGGAGATTTGATCAATGAAGGTAATCTTGGTTTGATTAAAGCGGCAAAGCGTTTTGACGAGACCAAAGGATTTAAGTTCATTTCTTATGCCGTATGGTGGATTCGTCAGTCTATTCTTCAGGCTATCGCAGAGCAGTCGCGAATTGTCCGTTTGCCATTGAATCAGGTAGGGTCATTAAGTAAAATCAGCAAGGCATTTTCAAAACTTGAGCAGGAATATGAGCGTGAGCCATCTCCTGAAGAGCTTGCAGACAATCTTGAAACTACTGTAGAAAAAATTTCTGATACCCTGAGTAATTCTGGCCGCCATGTATCAATGGATGCTCCGTTCGTGCAGGGTGAAGAAAATACATTGCTTGACGTTTTAGAGAATAGTGATCCTAATACAGACAGTAATCTGATCAATGAGTCTTTGTCTGAAGAGATTAAACGTTCATTGTCAACATTAACTGAAAGAGAAAGAGAGATCATCGTACTGTTCTTCGGATTAAGCACAAATCATCCTTTATCGCTTGAGGAAATTGGAGAGAAATTTAATCTGACACGTGAACGTGTCAGGCAGATTAAGGATAAAGCCTTACAAAGATTAAGACATACCTCGAGAAGTAAAATTCTTAAATCTTATCTCGGATAGTGTTTTTAAATAATTGAATTTGAAAAGATTGGGCAAATGCCCGATCTTTTTTTATTTTGGGGCAAATCAACTCAGGTATCATGTTGAATAAATACGAAAACGAATTTAACAACTGGATAGATAAGGAGAAAAAAGCGATTGAACTTATCAATGTTGTCGGAAAATTATGGTTTGACCGTTCAATTGAACTTTTATTGTTTAGAAAGCCGCTTTTTGATATAGGAAGCAGTGAAGTGCTTGCACATCATCAGTATGCAAAAGATATTGTAAATAAGAATATCTCAATCTATGACTCCCTTGCAATCGCCCAGGCAATAGCTAAATCAAATCTGGCTCCTTCACGAATTGATATTGGTCGCCTTGCTTCTGAATGGATCGATACCAGTGGGAAATTTACCAGTATTGAAGATTTTGTTATTCAAAAGCTGAGCCATCATATCGGAAAGGATAAAATTAAGATGCAGGCCAGGGATGTGGTGCTCTATGGCTTTGGACGTATCGGTCGTATAGCGGCCAGAGAGTTGGTTATGCAGGCAGGAAAGGGAGAACAATTACGTCTCAGGGCAATTGTTACCCGTACCAACAGTGATGAAGACCTGATCAAACGTGCTGATCTGCTTAGGAATGATTCAGTTCATGGGTCGTTTTTGGGTACCATTACTGAAGATTTTGAAAATAAGGCTCTGATTATTAATGGTCAGGTAATTTATATGATTGCTGCTAAAGATCCTGCCGATGCAGATTATGAAGCATACGGGATCAATAATGCTTTGTTGATTGACAATACCGGGGTTTATCGCGATCGTGAAGGCCTGGGTAAGCATCTTCTGGCAAAGGGGATTGAAAGGGTTCTTCTTACAGCACCGGGAAAGGGTGATATTCCCAATATAGTTTTTGGAATCAATCATGCCGATTTCAGCTCATCAGAGACAATATTCTCAGCGGCTTCGTGTACAACCAATGCTATTGTTCCTGTCTTAAAGATTATTGAGGATACTTTCGGGATTGAAAAGGGACATATAGAAACGGTTCACAGCTATACAAATGATCAGAATTTGCTGGATAACTATCATAAGAAATATCGTCGAGGGCGTTCAGCTGCATTAAACATGGTTATTACAGAAACCGGTGCTGACAAAGCCGTATCAAAAGTATTTCCGGCACTTGAGGGTAAGTTAACAGGTAATGCGGTAAGGGTTCCTACCCCCGATGTTTCTCTGGCCATATTGAACCTGACATTAAATAGCCAGATAAGCAAAGCAGATATTGAGGGAAAATTGAAAAATGCATCTTTGTTTGGCAATTTAGTTGAACAGATTGAATACTCTATCTCCAATGAGCTTGTTTCAAGTGATGTGATAGGGAATAGTCATGCATCCATTGTTGACGGACCAGCTACAATACTTTCAAAAGATGGCCGGTCAGCAGTGATTTATGTGTGGTATGATAATGAGTACGGATATACTCGTCAGGTTGTGCGTTTGGCAAAATCGCTGGCTGGTGTAATAAGATTAACCTATTATTGATCTAAGAGAAAAACGAAATATGCAAACCATTTCAATTTACCAGGTAGATGCCTTCACTGATACACTTTTTGGAGGAAATCCGGCAGCAATTTGTCCCTTAAAAGAATGGCTCCCTGCCCCTGCTATGCAAAAAATTGCTGCAGAGAACAATCTGGCAGAAACTGCTTTTTTTATCCCTCAGGGGAAAGATTTTGAATTGAGGTGGTTCACCCCTGAAACTGAGGTGGATCTTTGCGGACATGCAACATTGGCCACCGCTCATGTATTATTTAATATACTCAATCATGAAGGGGATACGATCCACTTTCATACCCTGAAGGTCGGAACACTGACGGTGCATCGTAAGGAGGATGTTTACACGCTTGATTTTCCTTCAAGAATACCGGAACCCTGCGAATTACCATTGGGTTTGATCGAAGCTATGGGAGGCCCCAGGCCGCAAGTTGTACTTCGTTCCAGGGATTACTTTCTGGTTTATGAAAAGGAAGCGGATGTGCTTGCCCTTAAGCCTGATTTTAAGGCTCTGAAAGCAATTGAATCATTAGGATTTATTGCAACTGCTCCTGGCGATCATTGTGATTTTGTATCCAGATTTTTTGCTCCGGCGGCGGGTATAGATGAAGATCCGGTTACAGGTTCAGCACATTGTAATCTGATCCCATACTGGGCAGAACGCCTGGGAAAGCATGAACTTCATGCTTTTCAGTTATCCGCCCGCGGGGGTGAGCTTTGGTGTGAGCAAAGAGGCGACAGAGTATTAATGTCGGGTAAAGCTGTTACATACCTGAAAGGTGAAATCTATATTTAAGTTGCTTTCGAAACAGGTTCAGAACAGATTTATTCGTGTATCCTGAGGCATTTAGTGTATACTATGCCCCGGGATACACAAACGTATAAGGAATCCGGGAATTATTTTTCCGGATTTTGGTTCTTAATACATCCAAACTCTTCCTTTAAAATTTCGTTCTGCCGATAGCAGGCTTGCTGATTGCCAGTAGTCCGATAAAGGTTATTAATCCATTAACAACAATCATTTCGTTATCAAAGATATATCCACCCATTAGTGTCTTTGAATTTGCATTCAGGAAGAAGCATATTGCAGGAGCAAGAAGGCAAATAATAGGAACGAGTTTGTCGTACACGGTTCTTTTCTTCATGAATAATCCAAATCCGTAAAGACCAATGAGTGGGCCATAAGTATAGGATGCAACGGTGAAAATGGCACTTACAACGGCTGCATTATTCACTGCATTGAATAATAGAATAACCAGAAACATCAGTATTGAAAATCCAACATGAACCATATGTCTGGCTCTTATTGATGAAGCTGAATTCACATCTTCCTTTTTTGAAAAGCTAAGGAAATCAACACAAAAAGATGTTGTTAATGCAGTCAGTGCAGAGTCTGTAGTTGCAAAGGTTGCGGCAGTTAATCCCAGCATGAAAACAATGGCAGGAATAAGACTTAAATGATTCAGGGCTATTTCTGGGAAAAGAAAATCAGTGCGTGGTTTTCCGGTAACACTATCCATAGGTATTTCTATTCCATTCTTGCTTGCGTAAACATATAAAAGAGCTCCTACACTTAGAAAAAACAGGTTAATGATCACAAATACAGTGGTGAATGTGAACATATTCTTTTGTGCTTCACCAATGTTTTTACAGCTCAGATTTTTTTGCATCATATCCTGATCAAGGCCTGTCATGGCAATCGTTACAAAAATTCCGCCCAGCAATTGTTTGCTCACATGAAATTTGCTGGTAATGAAGTCTTCATAGAAAAATACCTTTGAATAACCACTGTTTTTGATGGTTTCAAAAGCCTGGAAAATATTAAGATCGAGGCTGTCGCAGATGAAGTAAATTGTGAGTATGACCGATGAAACCAGAAATAAGGTCTGAAGTGTATCGGTGATGATGATTGTTTTTAGCCCGCCTTTAAATGTGTAAGACCAGATCAGGGCCAGAGATATCAGAACCGTTGCCCAGAACGGGATTCCATATGAATCAAAAATGAATCTTTGCAATACAATAACAACCAGGTAAAGCCTGAATGATGATCCGATGGTACGGCTTAAAAGAAAAATACTTGCAGCAGTTTTATAACTATATGTTCCGAGTCTTTCTTCAATATAGGTATAAATAGATGTAAGATTCATCCTGTAATACAATGGAAGAAGTACTGTAGCGATCAGTATAAACCCGATAGCATTACCAATAACAAACTGGAAGTATTTAAATTCATTACCTGCCGGATTTCCTACTTCGCCTGGTACTGAAATAAATGTTACTCCTGATAGAGCAGTACCAATCATTCCAAAAGCTACCAGATACCATTTGGAGTTTCTGTTTGCGGTAAAGAACGTTGAGTTATCGGATGATTTTTTTGATGTAAAATAAGATATGCCTATTAATATCAGAAAGTATCCGATAAGGAAAGTAAGTAAAACTCCTGGAGCCATAAATTTTGATTTGGGTATAAGTCGACTAAATTAACAATTAAGTTAGTAAAATGAATTAATTCATTCAGCATGCAGATATTGTATTCATTGTATTCAATTTATAATTAGCGGCTTAGAAAACATTAAGTTTTAAATTTAAATTTGCAGTATGAACTTTTCTTCAAAGTTGCTTGAAAATGCCGTAAATGAATTCGCTGCACTACCCGGGATTGGCCAGAAAACCGCACTCAGGCTGGTTTTGCATTTGCTGAATCAACCACAGGTGGAAATTGAGAAATTTAGTAATGCCCTTACTGTTTTAAAACGGGATATCAGATATTGTACTGTATGCTGCAATATATCTGATGATCAGTTATGCCGGATTTGCAGTTCCGTAAAAAGAGATAAATCCCTGATTTGTGTAGTTGAAGATACACGTGATGTGATGGCAATAGAAAATACCGGTCAGTATCAGGGAGTTTATCATGTGCTGGGTGGATTAATTTCACCAATGGATGGTATCGGCCCTTCTGACCTGAATATCGAAAGTTTGGTAGACAGGGTGAAGGAGGGGGGTATATCTGAAGTTATTCTTGCCCTTAGCGCTACAATGGAGGGTGACACTACCATTTTTTATCTTTATAAAAAACTGAAGGAAACCGGAATTCAGATCAGTACTATAGCCAGAGGAATAGCTTTCGGCGGTGAGCTTGAATATGTTGATGAAATTACACTTGGCAAGTCTATTGCCACCCGTGTGCCATATGAAAATTCGCTTGTCAGATGATATATCCTTATTGTCATTTAAACTAAATCCGATACATGGATCTTAAAAATAAAACAGTAATAATTACCGGAGCATCCTCCGGTATTGGTAAATCATGTGCCGTGCAATTTGCTGCAAGAGGGGCAAATCTTGTGCTTGGAGCACGCCAGTATGTAACTCTCTGCGAAATTGCACAGGATCTGGAAACCCGTTATGCTATTAAAGCAGTTGCAGTGCAGTGCGATGTGTCAAAAGAGTCAGATTGTAAGGATCTGATTGCTCAGGCGAATAATACCTTCGGCAGGATTGATGTTCTGGTTAATAATGCGGGTATATCAATGCGGGCTTTGTTCAAAGATCTCGATCTTCAGGTATTGAAGAATCTTATGGATGTCAATTTCTGGGGGGCAGTTTATTGCACAAAATATGCTTTACCCGAATTATTGAAAAGTAAAGGTTCTGTAGTTGGAGTGTCGTCTATTGCAGGTTATCGGGGTTTGCCCGGACGTACAGGATATTCAGCTTCAAAATTTGCATTGAATGGCTTTATGGAGGCTCTGAGGGTGGAAAATTTGAAGACAGGGCTTCATGTTATGCTTGCCTCTCCGGGATTTACCGCCTCCAATATCAGAAATGTAGCATTGGTAAAAGATGGCAGTGCTCAGGGCGAGACCAGTATGAATGAAGATAAGATGATGAGTTCTGATGAAGTTGCCCAAATTATAGTAAGAGGTGTTGAACAACGTAAGCGTTCGCTGGTAATGACTGCTCAGGGGAAACTTACTGTATTTTTAAATAAGATATTACCGGGCTGGTTAGATGGTCTGGTATATAATCATTTTACAAAAGAAAAGGATCCGCTGATTAAATAATGAAGCTGAATATTGGTTTATTCTTCATATTCATAGCTTTTATGCCGCGTGCATTTGCAGGGATAGGCATTAAGCATGATATTTCCTATTCCGGACAGACTGAAAATATACGTAACCTGCTTGATATTTACTACCCTGAAGATGTTTCTGTTCCCAAAGATGTTCTGCTATTCATTCATGGTGGTTCATGGAACAGTGGAAAGAAGGAAACATACTGGTGGTTAGGTAAAAATATGGCTCGAAAGAATGTAGTGTCTGTGATCATAAACTACAGTTTAAGTCCGGAGGCTCAGTTCGAACAAATGGCAATGGATTGTGCATTGGCTATTAAATGGGTTAATGAGAATATTGCCGGGTTTGGAGGTAAACCTGACCGGATATTTGTGATGGGGCATTCGGCCGGGGGACATTTGGCGGCTTTGATTAATAATGATCCAAGATTTTTTAAGAAGCAGGGTATCCCAAATCCGATCAAAGCAGTTATTTTAAATGACGGTTTCGGTCTGGATATGTTTGAATATCTTACTGTTGCCGTGCCGAATAAGAGAACGAAGAACTTTTTGAAAACTTTCTCGAATGATAAGGAGTTATGGAAAGCCGGTTCTCCGAGCTACTATCTTGAGAACGTGAACAATCCATATTTAATCTTTATAGGGGAGCGAACTTATCCTGCCATAAAACATCAGTCTGATCGTTTATTTAAGGATCTGAATCAATTGAATAAAACGACAGAATTTAAGGTTATACCGCGTAAAAAACATGTAGGGATGATTTCTCAGATGGTTTTCAGAAAAAACCAGATGTATGCTATCATCCTGCAATTTATGAAAAAGTACTCCTGATTAATTCTTTATTAATTTTCAGGATTTACTTAAGGCTGATGTTTGTCTTTGTATTATTCTCTATTTTGCACCGAATTTAAAATAGCATTTAATCATGTTTAAAACTCCTCTCGATCGTTTCCGTTTTATTGCTTTTGTTGAAGGCTGTTCATTCCTGCTTATCGGATTTACGATGATTTTAAAATACAGGTTTGATATGCCTGAACCCAATTATGTTGTAGGCATGATCCATGGAGTACTGTTTATTCTGTACGTTTTTATGCTGTTCCAGGTGTCTTATCTTTACAAATGGTCTTTCATGAAGCTAAGCCTGGGCTTTATTGCTTCCCTGATACCTTTCGGTACTTTTTATGCCGATAAAAAATTATTCAGACAACAGAATTCAGCCGGTAATTTGAATTAATTCAGATCATCAGGGTATTTTTCTCTGAATTTTCCGGATGGCTGTTTCAATTGATTTTTCAGGTTCAATAATATTGTATTCTCCCCAGAATTCAGGGTCAGCAAAATTTGAAACCTTGTCGATCATGATTACATTTTGACGGAGCTTTTGAGTAGTCTTTGCGGGATCATTGGTTTTTTTCTTCCAGTCTGTTACAGCTAATTCAATCGATGATTCATAAGTGGTATTAAACAGCTTTTTCTTCCAGTCTACTTTGAATGTAATATCGCCACGTGAATAGCCGAAAAGCCATTTGCCGTTTTGTTCACGGTAATTAATCTGGTAATTTGCTTCAATCGGATAAACTTCGGCTCCTGCCGGCTTTTTCTGTGTAAATAAAGCACTTACAGCTTTCTTATTTTCTACGTTCAGATTGAATGTAGCACTTATTACGGCCAGACTTTCAGTATCGATATATAATTTCCCGTAATAAAGCGGGTCAAGAACAGCAGGCTTTTGCCTGAAGGCAAGAACATATACTTTTTTATCATCAATTTGAGTGTTGTTTTCAAGGCTGAACTCATAATTCTTCATTGGATCCTCTGTGAATATGAAATCAGGATATTTCATGATATCCAGAAAAATTGTGGTGTAAGGCCCGCCCTGCAGCTTAAAGGTTAAAGTGTCGAGTTTGGTATAGTCTGTATTTTTACGGCCTTTGAACAGCTCTATAAAATCGTCAGTTTCGCTGCGATAGGGTTGTTTTTGAATCTCAAGTACAGATTCAGAGAGCGATAAATAATTCTTGCGTTTTCGGATCGTTTCTCTGTAAAATCCGGTCATTAAATTAAGATCTTCACTATAGTTTTGTATCCTTTTACTCATCACCTGATTGAAGAGAAGTTCAGCTTCATTGGTTGAGACTATAATTTCGCTGAGAGCTATGTTGGATGGATCGAGTGCGATGAGATTGTTTTCTGCTTTTAATTCCTGCAGCTTTACAGTCTTATTCTTATATCCAAGGTACGAGAACAATAATTCTCCCGATGAATTAATTTTGGGAATTTTAATTGAAAATTCTCCCTCGCTATTGGTTACACCCGCAATATTGGTCCCCCTGAGCGATAAAGTAGCAAAACTCAAAACATTTTTATTTTTGCTGTCAATAACCTTTCCCCTGAATTGAATAAAGCTGACAGTATCCTGAGGTGCAGAGTTTTGAGTTGATGCATATAGCATTTCGGTGCCGGATCCGATAATAAACAGTATTATCGAAATAGTCATTATTCCTTTAATGACAGAGTTGATCAGTGTGTTCATATTAAATGATTTAAGAATCTATTTTGAATATGTATGCCTGTCGCTAATAATTGGTTATACAAATTTACGCAGGTAAATCGGTATTTGATACTGCTATTTTTTCAGTAAGTTCTAATTAATGTTAAATAATAGATTTTGGATCTGATACGATCTGAAGAATTTAATAAGTAAAAACCCGGAAATGACATCTTGTTATTTTGTAATATATTGATTTTTAGATATTTGCAATGGATTGTTTAATAAAAAACTCAATCTTGTTTTTTGCTTCTTCAATTATTTTGATAAAAGAATGAATCTGCTTATTCAAAATGTTACATAATATTCAGAATGTATGAGATATATCTTGCTTAATCTAAAGTGTATTTCCAGTTTTTATGAAGATATTATGCCTGATACAGCGATATATTTTATAGTCATTGTGTTGATTATTAATTGAAATAAAGGTTTTATTGCAGATATTTGCCGCCGTAATTTTCTTTTCTCACCAAAAAAATATTATGGATTTGCCAAAAGATAATCGAGCAGTGGCCAAATGGTTATTTGTCGGTTTAGTTATGATCATGGTTCAGGTTTTACTGGGTGGTATTACCCGTTTAACTGGTTCTGGTTTATCTATCACTGAATGGCAGCCTATTATTGGTGCATTTCCTCCAATGAATGAGGATGCATGGCAGCAGGCTTTTGATAAGTATAAAGAAATTGCTCAGTTCAAGCATCTGAACAGCCATTTTTCTCTGAGCGATTTTAAATTCATTTTCTTCTGGGAATGGCTGCATCGCGACTGGGCCAGATTAATGGGCTTAGTTTTCATATTCCCTTTTATTTATTTCCTCATCAGGAAGAAAATTGAAAGAAGCATGGTCAATCCGATGATTATTCTTTTTATTCTGGGAGGTCTGCAGGGAGCAATTGGATGGATTATGGTTCAAAGCGGCTTAAATGCTGAAAATCTTTATGTGAGTCATATCCGTTTGGCTGTTCATTTTATCGCTGCACTGATTTTATTATGTTATGTTTTTTGGTTCGCACTTAAGCTGAGTATTCCTTCAACAGAGATTCTTTCTGTTCCATCTCTCAGAGGTATAAATCTGATCCTATTGGTACTGGTAACTATCCAGTTAATTTACGGAGCATTTATGGCCGGATTACATGCTGCCTTAGCTTCACATACCTGGCCGGATATCAATGGAAGTTACTGGCCGGCAGGTATGCTTAAATTTTCAAATTTCTGGGATGATATTTCGCATAATCTGATTACTGTACAATTTATTCATCGTGGACTGGCCTATCTGATTTGTATACCGGTAGTAATCTGGACTTTGAGAACCAAACAACTGCCTGCAAATAGTGTTTTATATGCTACCAGATATTTACCTCTGTTATTTTTGATCATTCAGATGGTATTAGGGATATTGACTATTTTAAACAGCAGGGTTGAAATTCCAGTTCTGTTTGCTATTCTTCATCAGTTTGTGGGTATGCTGTTCCTGTTATCGCTGGTATTTACCTTGTTTTTAAGCAGGGGAAATTCTATGAGAAACTCTCAGGCTTAAACTTAATGCAATGGCCTTGGTTTGATGATACCTCCTTTGGTATCACTGATTGTGCTCATTACCACAAATGCTTTGTGGTCAATTAAGTCAACCTCCTGTTTAAGTTTTGATAGCTCCAGTCGGGTCACAACTGTGAAAATGATGTCAATATCCTTGTTCTTAAACTGCGAGTGCTCCAGTCCTCTTTCTCCTTTATAGATTGTTACACCCCTGCCAAGTTTTTGAGTAATTGCTTCGCGGATCTGTGCACTTTTTGAAGAGATGATCGTTACCCCGGTATATTCCTCAATACCCTGAATGATGAAGTCTACCGTTTTTGAAGCCGATAAATAAGTGAGAATCGAATAAAGTGCAGTTTCAATATTCAGGATGAACGCCGCAATTATGAATATGAATACGTTGATCAGCAGGATGATATCGCCCATGCTTAATATACTTTTCCGGTTGATGTAAACCGCCAGGATTTCTGTTCCATCAATTACACATCCTCCTCTTATAGCCAGACCAATACCGGCCCCGAGAAAAAAGCCGCCAAAAATTGAAATCAGCAATTTGTCATCTGTAATTACCGGAAAATCAATAAAAAATATAATTGCAGCAAGGGTAAGAATGGCCATTGATGTGCTTACTGCAAAACTTTTGCTGATTTGTCTGGCTCCGAGAATTATGAACGGAGCATTGAATACGATCAGCCAGACTGATACCGGGATGCCCGTTAACTGATGAGTTAACAGTGATATACCTGTGATGCCTCCGTCGATAAAATGATTTGGAACTAAAAAACCTTTCAGTCCAAATGACGCAAGGCAAATTCCTAAAAATATCAGAGCCCCTTTTCCTAAACTTTTCTTTAACAGTAATAACCTTCTTGATTTTCTCGTTGCCTTCATATCTTTAAAAATACTTAAAACGTTTGCAGCTAAGAAAAAGTTTATCCATATTTGTTTAAACAATGAACTCAAACAAACTATATACTATCTGGTGGTGGCAAATGTTTAAACATTCGGCAATCAGCAGAGGTATATAATTTTCAGAACATAGAAAAAAAATTACTTAGGGTTGCTCAGAAGGCAACCCTTTTTTTGTGAAAATTATAACAGATCGTCGGGACTTTATACCGAAATGCAAAAGATACAAATGAAAAATATACTTAATCACCTTTTTGAACACAAAACATTCAGTCGTGAAGAGTCTAAAGAGATTCTGACTAATATTACATTGGGGAAGTATAACTCTTCTCAGATGGCTGCATTTATGGCTGCTTATTGTATGAGAAGCATCACGGTAGAAGAGCTTGAAGGCTTTCGTGATGGTATGCTGGATCTTTGTTTAAAAGCAGAGCTTAGTGAATATGAGCTTATTGATCTTTGCGGCACCGGTGGCGATGGAAAAGATACTTTTAATATTTCTACTTTGGCTTCATTTGTAGTTGCCGGTGCCGGCTACAAAGTATCTAAACATGGCAATTACGGTGTTTCCTCCGGATGTGGTTCTTCAAACGTAATGGAGTATCTTGGGTATAATTTTACTGCTGAAAACGATAAACTGAAAAAAAGCCTGGAAGAAGCCGGAATATGCTTCTTACATGCCCCGCTCTTTCATGCTGCGATGAAAACGGTTGCCCCAATACGCAGGGAACTTGGCGTGAAGACCTTCTTTAATATGCTTGGTCCAATGGTTAATCCGGCAATGCCTAAATATCAGATGGTGGGGGTATTCAGCCTTGAGTTAGCCAGACTATATGCTTATTTATATCAGAAATCGGATACGAAATATACCATCATTCATGCTTTGGAAGGATATGATGAAATTTCATTGACCTGTGATTTCAAAACATTCTCAGCGTCAGGTGAGCATATCCATTCCATTGCAGAGCTTGGGTTCGATAAGATTGATCCGGTAAAAATAGGAGGGGGAAGTACAGTAAAGGAATCTGCAGATATCTTTACGGCGGTACTTGAAGGAAATGGCACAACCGAACAAAACAATGTGGTTGTATGTAATGCTGCAGTTGCTATTCGCACTATCAAACCTGAAAGATCATTTTCAGATTGTTTTTATGAGGCTGAGGAATCATTGGTAAGTAAAAAAGCCCTGAACAGCTTTAAAAAATTGCTTGCATGAAAATAAAAGTCTGCGGTATGAGAGACAGGGAAAATATAATCAGGCTTGCTGAACTGAAGCCGGATTATATGGGACTGATTTTTTATGCTCAATCGAAACGCTATGCTAATAATCCTGATAGAGAACTTTTAGATACTCTGCCTGATACGATTAAGCTTACAGGCGTTTTTGTCAATGCAGACCTTAGTGAGATTGTTCAAAAAGTTTGCGAATATAGTCTTGATGCAGTTCAGTTGCATGGTTCTGAAAGTGCTGATTTTTGTGCCGGATTAAGGACTGCACTTGAAAAGTCAATTCCCGGGAAAAAAGTGGAATTGCTTAAGGCGTTTGGAGTATCGTCTGATTTTAACTTTGAGCTACTGATAGCTTATAATGATGTATGTGATTTTTTTCTTTTTGATACGAAAACAACAGAACATGGGGGCTCAGGCACGACATTTGACTGGGGCTTGCTCGCAAAATATCAGGGCTCTAAACCGTATTTTCTAAGTGGGGGATTGGGGCTGGAAAATATCTCAGGTATCAGTAAATTTGCCGGTAAATATCTTTATGGAGTAGATCTGAACAGTAGATTTGAGACTGAGCCCGGACTGAAGAACATTGAGAGCCTTAAGCAGGCATTTAAGTTATTAAGGAATTAAAAATACCCCTGAAGGGGATAATAGATATGAACAAGGAATATTTACAGAGTTCGATTAAATGGGGGGTAAACGAAAAAGGCTATTTCGGTGACTTCGGAGGTGCATACATCCCTGAGATGCTATACCCGAATGTGGAAGAGTTGCGCAAGCAGTATCTTGAAATTATTTATGAAGCCGGATTTCAGGCTGAATTTCAGATGTTATTAAAAGATTATGTTGGAAGGCCCTCCCCACTATTTCATGCCGAGAGGTTATCAGCTAAATATGGAACGAATATTTATCTGAAGAGAGAAGACCTGAATCATACCGGAGCACATAAGATTAACAATACTATAGGTCAAATTCTGCTGGCAGAACGATTGGGTAAGAAAAGGATTATTGCAGAAACCGGAGCTGGACAGCATGGTGTTGCTACTGCTACAGTATGCGCCCTTAAGGGACTGGAATGTGTAGTTTATATGGGGGAAGTAGATATTGCCAGACAGGCACCCAATGTAGCGAGAATGAAAATGATGGGAGCAAAGGTAATTCCGGCAACATCAGGAAGCAGAACACTTAAGGATGCTACCAATGAAGCGATGAGAGACTGGATAAATAATCCTGTTGATACGCATTATATTATAGGCTCAGTGGTTGGTCCGCATCCTTATCCTGATATGGTTGCCCGGTTTCAATCGGTCATTTCAGAAGAAACCAAAAAGCAATTGCTTGAGAAAACAGGATCTGAAAATCCTGATATAGTAATGGCTTGTGTTGGCGGTGGAAGTAATGCAATGGGAATGTTCTATCATTTTCTGGATGATGAGGATGTTAAACTTATTGCTATTGAAGCTGCCGGTTTAGGTGTTAACAGCGGTGAATCAGCGGCAACAACATCACTGGGTAAAGAGGGGGTATTGCATGGAAGCCGTTCTATTTTGATGCAAACAGAGGATGGACAGGTTATCGAGCCTTATTCCATTTCTGCAGGACTTGATTATCCGGGAATTGGTCCGCAGCATGCCCATCTCTTCAAAGAAAACCGTGCTGATTATGTTAGCGTTACGGATGATGAAGCAATGCAGGCCGGCAGATTATGTGCTGAACTGGAAGGGATTATTCCGGCTATTGAAAGCTCGCATGCACTTGCATATCTGGAGAAAATGGAGTTTACTGGTAAGGAAAGTGTTGTAATCTGTCTTTCAGGGCGTGGCGACAAAGATCTGGATACCTACATGAAATATTTTAATTTATAATAATCGAATTACATTGAAAGGACAGAGGTCATCTGCTTTTTCGGTATAGAAATAACCATGAACAGACTTAATAAATTGTTTCAAAATAAACAGGAACCGCTTTTATCTCTATATTTTACAGCAGGTTACCCTGAGTTAAACAGTACTGTAGATATTGCAGAAGCAGTAGAAAAGGCGGGTGTCGATTTCATAGAAATTGGTTTTCCGTACTCTGATCCGCTTGCAGACGGACCCGTTATTCAGCACAGTTCTCAGGTTTCGCTAAAGAACGGGATGAATCTGAAAGTACTTTTTGAGCAGTTAAAGGAATTAAGAAAGAGAGTAAGTATTCCGGTTTTACTGATGGGGTATGTAAATCCTGTATTACAGTATGGTGTGAAGAATTTTTGCGATTCTTGTGCAGCAGTAGGAGTAGACGGTGTAATTGTACCCGATCTTCCAATGTATGAGTATGAGGAGCTGTACAAAGAGAATTTTATCAGTAATAACCTGAGTAATATCTTTCTGGTTACTCCTCAGACTTCAGAAGAGCGTATTCGTAAAATAGATGAATTAAGTAACGGATTTATCTATCTGCTTTCTTCTTCTTCAACAACAGGCAAAAACCTGAAAGTTTCTGATGTGGCTGAATCGTATTTTTCCCGGATCCGGGATATGAAGCTTAAAAATCCAACAATGATTGGGTTTGGTATTTCAGATCAGGCAAGTTTTAATAAAGCTGCTGAATATACCCGTGGAGCTATCGTGGGCAGTGCATTTGTTAAATTTCTGGGAACGGAAAATGCAATGCAGCGGATTCCTGAGTTTGTCAAGTCAATCAGACCCTGACCCTGTCAGATTTTCAGATTTATAGTTATTTCAGACTCTTCTTGTTTAAAAAATTAAGAAAGATATATCCGGCAATGCCTGCACTAACCGATGCAGTCAGAATGGCAAATTTTGCTTCAGTCTGAAAATCAGGATTGCTGAAAGATAGCATGGATACAAAAATTGACATTGTAAATCCGATGCCTGCAAGCATACCTAATCCTATAATATGCTTCCAGCCTGCTCCTGAAGGTAAAGTTCCGAATCCTAATTTGACAGATAACCATGAAAATATGGCTACACCAATTGGCTTTCCAATGAACAGGCCAAGTATGATACCTAAACCCAGCGGACTGTAAAGTTCGTCAATCATATCTTGTTCAAAGCGGATGTTTGTATTTGCCAATGCAAATATTGGCATGATCAGAAAATTTACCGGTCTGACAATGATATGTTCAAATTTTTCAAGCGGTGAAGTTTCTTTCACCGGGTTTGTAGGCACAGTCAATGCGAGTAATACACCGGCAATTGTTGCGTGTATGCCTGAATGATGGACAAAATACCAGAGGAATATTCCGGGAATAATGTAGAATAGGAGTTTTGTTACTCCCATTCTGTTCATTAGTATCAGCAAGGCAAGAATACCACCGGAGTATAGAAAATACATCCAATGAAGTTCATTGGTGTAAAAAACTGCAATTACAATAATTGCACCAAGGTCATCAGCAATTGCCAGTGCCGCTAAAAATACTTTTAAGGAAGCTGGAACTCTCTTTCCAAGTAGTGAGATAACTCCAAGCGCAAAAGCAATATCAGTAGCCATTGGGATACCCCAACCCCGTGCAGTATCAAGTCCCTGATTGAATATTACATATATTGCTGCAGGCAAGAGCATTCCTCCCAGTGCTGCCATAATTGGCATGGCTGCCTTTCGTGGATTTGATAATTCACCCTCAATCATTTCCCGTTTTATTTCAAGGCCGACGAGTAAAAAGAAGATAGCCATTAACCCGTCATTAATCCACATGGATAATGAATATTCCAACTGCAGGTTTTCAGTACTGAACCCAAGTTTAGTGGATAGCAACTGTTCGAATCCATTTCCCAGTGCAGAATTGGCAATACCAATGGATGTAGCCACACAAAAAAGCAGTATGATGCCGCCAATTTGTTCTGATCGAAAAAAGTCTTTGAAAGGTTGCAGGTTAATTTGTTTAGCCATGGTCACAAAGTAATAAAATTGCCCGTAAAATGAATAAAGGGGTTAAAGTGCAGATATAATGAATAGTCTAAGAATATGTAGAAATCAGAGATATAAATCCAGGTTCCCTTTACCTTGTCTTATGATTTCAAATTCACCTTCGCTGCAATCCACAATTGTGGACGGTTCATTATCACCATAACCTCCATCAATAACCATATCCACAATTTCTTCGTATTTTTCATGAATTAATTCCGGATCAGTTGAATATTCTACGATTTCATCGTCGTCATGTATTGAGGTAGAAATGATGGGGTTGCCAAGAGATTTTACAATGGTTCTCGCAATATTATTGTCGGGTATTCTGATACCAACTGTTTTTTTGTTGGAGCTTAGCAGTTTGGGAACATTTTTATTTGCATTAAAGATAAAAGTAAAGGGGCCGGGGAGTGCTTTTTTAATTACCCGATAGGTTTCGTTGTCAATTTGTCTTGTATAATCTGAAATATGGCTAAGATCATAGCAGATAAATGAAAAATTAGCTTTTTCAGGTTTTATACCTCTGATCCTGCAAATCTTCTCAATTGCTTTTGAATTTGTGATGTCGCAGCCCAACCCGTATACTGTATCTGTAGGGTAAATAATAATCCCCCCTTTTTGCAATACTTCTACAATCTGCTGTATCAGCTTTTCGTTTGGGTTTTCGGGATATAATTTGACTAACATGTTTAAATGTACTAAATTATGCGTTTTCTATCTGTAAGGAATGTGATTTTAGCAGTCCGGTGTTTAATCTAAATTTATATTGCATGTAATGAGAAAGATTTTTTTAGTTTTTTCGCTGCTGTCGACACTTGCCATTCTGGGACTTAGCATATTTTCAAAACAAATTTTATGGGGTTTTCTATTGACGGGCCCGCTTATATTACTGGGTACGTATGATATGATTCAACGCCGTCATAGTATCGCCAGAAACTTTCCGGTGTTTGGAAGATTGCGTTTTTTTATGGAAGATCTCAGACCGAAGATCTATCAATATTTTGTAGAAAGCGATACCAGTGGCACTCCTTTTAACAGACTAAGCAGGTCAGTCATTTATCAACGGGCAAAAAACGTTGACGACTCAGTGCCCTTCGGAACCCAACTTGATGTTTACCAGAGTGGATATGAGTGGTTGAACCACAGTATATCTGCATATTCTCCGCATGAGATTAATCATAACCCCAGAGTTATGGTTGGTGGTCTGGATTGTTCACAACCTTATTCAGCAAGTATTTACAATATATCGGCAATGAGTTTTGGATCATTGAGTGAAAATGCCATCCTTGCTCTTAACGGAGGGGCTAAGATTGGAAATTTTGCACACAATACCGGTGAGGGTGGTTTAAGTGATTATCATTTACAGCCTGGTGGAGATCTGATCTGGCAGATCGGAACCGGGTATTTCAGCTGTCGGAATAAAGATGGCAGTTTTAATGAACAAGCTTTTGGTGAACGGGCACGCTTGCCTCAGGTTAAAATGATAGAAATTAAAATGTCGCAGGGAGCTAAGCCGGGGCATGGTGGTATTTTACCGGCACGTAAGGTAAGCGAAGAGATTGCCAGAATTCGGCTGGTAGAAAAGGGACATGATGTTATTTCTCCGCCTACACATTCTGCCTTTTCAAATCCTTTGGAGATGGTGACATTCATTAAAACGCTAAGGGAACTTTCAGGAGGTAAACCGGTGGGTTTTAAATTATGTATTGGCAATAAGTGCGAATTTATTGCGATATGTAAAGCGATGAAATTTACCGGAATTTATGCTGATTTCATTACCGTAGACGGTGGTGAGGGTGGTACCGGTGCAGCACCACAGGAATTTTCCAATGCGGTAGGTATGCCTTTGCGGGATGCATTGGCCTTTGTACATGATATTTTAACAGGGTTTGATCTCAGACGGCATATCAGAGTCATTGCATCGGGTAAAATTATTACAGGTTTTGATATGATTAAGTGTTTCGCTCTGGGTGCCGACATGTGTAATGCAGCCCGTGGGATGATGTTTGCCTTAGGATGTATTCAGGCGCTGGAATGTAATAAAAATACCTGTCCAACGGGTATTGCTACTCAGGATCCTTCATTGATCGCTGGCCTGGACGTGACTGACAAGAAGGTTAGGGTTTATAATTTTCATAAATCAACGGTAAATAGTGCGGTGCATTTGATTGCAGCTGCAGGATTAAAGCACCCCGGCGAGATTCACCGTGCCTTGATTTACAGGCGGACTGGTCCGAACCAGATACAAACCTATGCCGAAACCTATCCACCGGTTCAATCCGGAAGTTTGACAAAAAGACCCTATCCTCCTCAATATGAGAATGAAATGAATATAAGTTCTGAGGATACCTTCAGGCCGCAATATGAAAAAATAATGGATCTTGCGTCTGTAGATAATGTTTAAAACTCTGCGTTTTTAGGAGTTCTCGGGAAAGGAATAACATCTCTGATATTTGTCATTCCGGTAACGAAAAGAACAAGACGTTCAAAACCCAGACCAAATCCGGCATGTGGTGCAGAACCAAAACGGCGGGTATCCAGATACCATGACATTTCTTCGGCAGGAATGTGCATTTCTTCCATTCTTTTCTCCAGTTTCTCCAGACGCTCCTCGCGTTGCGAACCACCTACAATCTCTCCGATGCCCGGGAATAAGATATCCATTGCTCTAACCGTTGTTCTTCCTTCTGCATCCGGTTCATTTAAACGCATATAGAAAGATTTGATATCAGCAGGATAGTCGGTTAAGATTACGGGTTTCTTAAAATGCTTTTCAACAAGGAAACGTTCATGTTCCGACTGAAGGTCAGAACCCCATCCCTCAATAAGATATTTGAATTGCTTCTTCTGATTTGGTTTTGAATTTTTAAGTATACTTACCGCCTCAGTGTAGCTTATTCTTTCAAAATTATTATCCAGGCAGAAATTCAGTTTTGCCAACAGATCAAATTCAGAGCGTTCAGCCTGTGGTTTTGATTTTTCTTCTTCCAGTAATCTGTTTTTCAGGAACTCAAGCTCATCTGCACAGTGATCTAAGGCATATTGGATCAGGTATTTCAAAAGTTCTTCTGCCAGATCCATATTGTCATTGAGGTCATAGAACGCCATTTCGGGTTCTATCATCCAAAATTCTGCAAGATGACGGGTAGTATTAGAGTTTTCGGCACGGAAAGTTGGCCCGAAGGTATAAATATCTCCAAAAGCCATGGCTGCTAATTCTCCTTCCAGCTGACCTGAAACCGTTAGATTGGTGGCTCTGCCGAAAAAATCTTCTTTATAATTTATGCTCCCATCTTCATTTCTCGGGATGTTATCAGGGTCAATGGTAGATACCCTGAACATTTCACCCGCTCCTTCAGCATCTGATGCCGTAATAATTGGGGTATGCATGTACACAAAGCCCTTATCATTAAAAAACTTATGAACCGCATAGGCCAATGCATGGCGGATTTTGAAAACTGCGTTGAATGTATTGGTACGAAAACGCAGGTGTGCAATTTCGCGAAGAAATTCAAGACTATGCTTTTTAGGCTGCAAAGGAAACTTTTCAGCATCACTGTCGCCCAGTATCTCTAATTCATTTACTTTAATCTCGATACGCTGACCCTTACCAAGTGATTCTACAACCTCTCCCTTAATGGATACTGCAGCACCGGTAGTCAGTCTTTTTAAAAGGCTTTCATCAAAAGAATTAAAATCAACAACCGCCTGAATATTGTTAATGCTGGAACCATCATTTAATGCAATAAACTGGTTATTTCTGAAGGTTTTAACCCAGCCCATCACAGTAACTTTCTTGCCGAAATCAGTTGTGTTTAATAAATCTTTAATTCGTGTACGCTTAGCCATGATTTTTTTATGAGTTGCAAAAATACAAATCGTTCCGTTAACCACAAGAAAGAAGCGATTCTCTGATGTTATTTGCAGTTATTTAAGTCGTTCAGGACCTGCTGGTCTGAATAGAACCCCTGCTTGTTACCAAAGGAATTGGTGATGTAAACAATTACTTGTGCAATATCAATATCTGCGAGATTGGGATTAGCGGGCATATTCCCATCAAAGGGGACATTGTTGATCTGTATTGTTTCATTCTGACCATTTTTAATAATACAGGCCAGTTTGTTTTTATTTTGTTTGAGATAAAGGCTGTCGGTTAGTGGGGGATACAAAGTGCCAAGGCCCTTTCCATCTGCACCATGACAGCTTTGACAATTCTTTTCATAAATCCCCTTGCCATTGACATAGTATCTTTTATAATTTATTCCTTCTTCATTCTGACAAGAATGGAAAACGGCTGAGATACTTAAAAGAAAAAGCAGGGTATATATGATTCTATTTCTCATTGGCAGCTTCTTCTGCAAGTAATTTATCTATATCCAGCATCAGTTGTTTTACCTGGTTTTCTTTAGTTCCGTCATAAGCACCTCTTAAATGCTTCTTGGTATCAACCAGAATGAACCAGCCCTGGTGGACGAGCCCTTGCGGATCTGTACTGTCCTCAAATGCAGAAACCAGATAACTTTTTGCAGCTATCCCAAATATTGAATCTCTGCTGCCATGTACAAATTCCCACTGATTCCCTTCAACGCCAAGTTTGGTTGCATATTTTTTTAGTCGGGAAGGGAGGTCATATTTGATATCTATTGAGTGTGAAAGGAATTTAATTTTGGGATTTCCCTTGTACTTGTTATACACATTCAGCATGTTTCTGTGCATTACAGGGCAGATGGTTGTACAAGAAGTAAAAAAGAAATCGGATACATAAATTTTGCCATCAAAGTCCTTATCAGTTACTGCAATGCTATCCTGATTCAGATAACTGAATGGAGGGATAGTCTGATAGATTGTATCTACAACTGTTTTACCATTTACGTTTTTTTCAACAGGCTCCCGACTTCCTAAAATCGGGAGCCTGTCGTCAGATTTATTGGTACAAGACTGGATTAAAGCAGCTGCAATTGTAAAAAACAGAATTTTGTTCATAATGCAAATGTACGCCGTTTTACATTGTTAAAGTGCTTTATGGTAGATATTTCGGGATGAAATATTTCAGATCCGGATCAAACTTCCAGATCTTTCATGATATGATCTATTTTTTTGTCCAGATCCAAACTCACCTGATCAAATTTGTTTGTATCAGGAAGAGCTGTCTTTACACTACAGTAAAATTTAATCTTTGGCTCTGTTCCTGAAGGTCTGGCTGAAATGATGCAACCATCGGCAGTAATGAATTGTAATACATCTGATTTTGGATAGTTAAGCTTATCTGATTTGCCTGAGATAAGGTCAGTATTTTTACCTAACTCATAATCTTTCAAACGGATTACTTTGGAACCCCCAAGGCTTTCGGGGGTATTGGTCCTGAAGCGCTGCATCATTGCCTTAATCTCTTCAGCTCCGGTTTTCCCCTTTTTGGTTATCGAAACTAACTTTTCTTTGTAGAATCCATATTCATGATACATATCCAGCATGGCCTGATATAAACTGCTTCCCATGTCTTTATAATAGGCAGTCATTTCAGCAATGAATGCGCAAGAAATCACGGCATCTTTATCTCTTACCAGCTCACCAACAAGATATCCGTAGCTTTCTTCGCCACCTGCAATAAAGGTCTTTTTGCTCTGCAGCTCAGTGATAAGGGCTCCGATCCATTTGAATCCGGTAAGTGTTTCAAAGAAACTTACATTTCTCTTCCTGGCAATATCTTCGATCAACTTGGTAGTTACCACAGTTGAAACGATATATTCATTCCCGGTCAGTTTCCCTTTCTGTTCCCATGCACTAAGAAGATAATTGATAAGAAGTGATCCGGTCTGATTTCCGTTAAGAAGGATGAATTCACCCTTGTTATCTTTTACAGCTATTCCAACGCGATCAGCATCGGGGTCGGTAGCAAGAACCAGATCAGCATCAATTGCCCGGGCTTTTGTTAATGCCAGACTAAGGGCTTCCTGCTCTTCAGGATTGGGGTAGACAACTGTCGGGAAGTTGCCATCCGGATTTGCCTGCTCTTCTACAATATTTACATTCCTGAATCCAAATCGTTCAAGTGCTGCCGGAACAAGTGTAATCCCGGTTCCATGAATTGGAGAGTAAACAATTTTCAGATCCTTCTGCCTTTGAATGGCTTCCGGAGATACTGAAAGCGCAGTGATTTTATCGAGGTACAAATTGTCCAGGCTTTCTGTAATCAGTTCAATGTTCTGGTCAACCCTTTCAAATTTGATAAATTCAACCCCTTTAATTGCAGAAACCTCATCCATCACCATTTTATCGTCAGGCGAAATGAACTGTCCTCCATCATTTCCGTATGCTTTATAACCATTGTATTCTTTGGGGTTATGAGAAGCGGTAATCATAACACCACTTTTACACCCTAATTCCCTGATGGCAAAAGAAAGCAGGGGAGTAGGCCTTAAGGCTTTGAAAAAATATACATGTATGCCGTTGGCAGAAAACACTTCAGCAGTGATTCCTGCAAAATAATCAGATTGATTTCTGCTATCATGAGCTACGGCTACTTTAATTTTTTCTCCCGGATATTTTTTTAACAGGAAGTTGGATAATCCCTGTGTTGCGGCCCCGATCGTGTATTTGTTGATGCGGTTTGTTCCGGGACCCATTGTTCCGCGAAGTCCACCGGTCCCGAATTCAAGATTTTTATAGAATGAATCAGTCAGCTCTATATATGCTTTCTCATCAAGCAAGGTCTTGATTTCTTTCTTGGTATCAATGTCATAGCTTCCCTGAAGCCAGGAATTAATCTTGTTTAAAACGGATATTTCTAGGTCGTGCATTGTAAATTTTCAATTGTAATTTGTGTAAATATTACACCTGGGTAGAATTTTGACCGGAAATGCCAAATAAATTCTGCTGAGCATGAAAAATAGTGTGCTTTTTCCTATTTTTAGCATCTCATTGCACAAGTATAAAAATCATTTGCTGCAATCTAAAATTCAAGCCTAAATGAAAGTATTAAAGTTCGGAGGAACTTCTGTAGGAAGTCCCGATCGCATCAAAAAGTTATTAGACATTATTAATCCTAAAAACAGACAGATTGTTGTTCTTTCTGCTGTTTCCGGTACTACAAACAGCCTTGTTGAAATTTCTCAGGCATATCTTGCAGGAGATAAATCCAGAGCGGCAGAATTAACTGCTGCGTTAAAGGCGAAGTATGATATTTTTATCAAAGAACTTTTTTCAACTGAAGATGGTTTACAAAATGGTAAAGAACTGATCGATTATCACTTCAATCTGATCTCTTCATTCGCTAATGAACATTTTACCCCGGTTGAAGAAAAGGTAATTCTTGCTCAGGGCGAATTGATATCCACGACTCTTTATCATATCTATCTGACAGAGATTGGCGTACCATCAAAGCTTCTTCCTGCTCTTGATTTCATGAAAATAGATGAAGACAATGAGCCAATTGTTGATTTTATAACAGAGCATCTGCAGCCGATGCTGGATAAATATCCTGAAGATACCTTGTTTATTACCCAGGGTTATATCTGCCGCAATTCATTTGGTGAGACCGATAACCTGCGCAGAGGAGGCAGTGATTATACAGCTTCATTAATCGGAGCTGCTATACGCGCTGAAGAAGTTCAGATATGGACAGATATTGACGGTATGCACAATAATGATCCAAGGATTGTTAAGGGAACGAAGCCTATTGCACAATTATCATTTGATGAAGCTGCGGAGCTTGCATATTTCGGAGCAAAGATTCTGCATCCTCAGAGTGTTTTTCCTGCTCAGAAATACAAGGTTCCGGTTCGCCTTCTTAATACCATGGAGCCAACTGCTCCGGGAACCCTGATCACAAATGAGAGCGAACGTGGCAAGATTAAATCTATCGCTGCCAAAGACGGGATTACTGCAATCAGAATACAATCCAGCAGAATGCTGCTTGCTTATGGGTTTTTAAGAAGAGTTTTTGAGGTATTTGAACGTTATAAAACTCCAATTGATATGATAACTACCTCAGAGGTGGCGGTATCAGTAACGATTGATGATACCCGAAATTTGGGTGAAATCATAGAAGAGTTAAATAGTTTTGGTACCGTTGAGATTGACCATGAACAAACAATAGTTTGTGTGGTTGGAGATTTTGCTGCAGATAAGCATGGCTTTGCTGCACGTGTACTCGAAGCCCTGAAGCATATTCCATTACGTATGATTTCATATGGTGGTAGTAACTATAATATTTCACTTCTGTTGGGCGACAGTAATAAAGTTGAAGCACTCAGATCATTACACCATCGTTTATTTGAATAATACATTAATCCGCTAAGGCGGATATTCTAAAATATATGTTTAGCAGGAATACAATTGCACGTTTTCAAAATACTGAAACACCGTTTTACTATTATGATCTGAACTTATTGAATGAGACTTTAAGCTCATGCAAAAAAGCTTCAGATCAATATGGTTTTCATGTTCATTATGCTTTGAAAGCAAATTTTAATCAGGAGGTACTGAAAGCCATAGAAAAAGTGGGCTTTGGTGCAGATTGCGTTAGTGGGAATGAGGTGAAGAAAGCAATTGAAATTGGTTTCGATCCGGGAAAGGTAGTTTTTGCAGGTGTTGGAAAATCTGATAAAGAAATCATTTCAGCCCTGAACAATGATATTTTTTGTTTTAATGTTGAATCAGTTCAGGAATTAGGCATCATCAATGAACTTGCTGCAGGATTAGGGAAGAGCGCCAGAGTTGCTATCCGTATCAATCCGAATGTAGATGCTCATACCCATAAGTATATTACTACCGGACTTGAGGAAAATAAATTCGGCATTAATCAATGGGAACTAAATTCCTGTGTTGAGGAATTAAAAAAGTGCCAGAACCTCGAACTGATAGGAATTCATTTTCACGTTGGTTCGCAAATAACCAATCTTGAAGTATTCAGAAGTCTTTGCCTCAAAGTAAATGAACTAAGTGCCTGGTTCGAAGATCATGGGTTTAATCTTCAGATACTAAATGTAGGAGGAGGACTTGGAGTTGATTATCAAAACCCTGATGAGCATCCGATCACTGATTTTGAGGCCTATTTCAGCATCTTTGATAAATTTCTGGAACGCCGTCCGGGTCAGGAGGTGCATTTTGAGCTGGGAAGAGCCCTGGTAGCACAGTGCGGAAGTCTGATCAGCCGTATTCTCTATGTAAAAAATGGCCTCAAGAAGAATTTTCTGATTCTTGATGCCGGAATGACTGAATTGATGCGCCCTGCTTTGTATCAGGCATATCATAAAATTGAAAATATCAGTTCAGATTCTGGTCAGACAGTAAAATATGATGTTGTTGGACCGATTTGTGAAAGTACAGACTGTTTTGGTAAAGAGATCGAACTTCCTGATTCTAAAAGAGGCGATTTAATAGCAATCAGAACGGCCGGTGCTTATGGAGAGGTAATGTCTTCGGGATATAACCTTCGGGAGAGAGTTCAATCAGTATATTCTGAATGAGTATTAATGATTTTTCAAATAAATGAGGGAGCCTGATTATTGAGCTCCCTTTTTTGTTGGATTGTCAGGCTCGTACATCAGACGTTTAAGTCTTAAGTTTTTATATAAGTAGTTAGATTTCAGGCAAATGCACTCAACCCGGTAATGTCCAGTCCGGTGATCAGTAAGTGAATATCATGAGTGCCCTCATAAGTTACTACCGACTCCAGATTCATCATATGACGCATGATTGGAAATTCGCCGGTAATGCCCATTCCTCCAAGCATCTGACGGGCTTCTCTTGCAACATTAAGAGCTGTTTCAACACTGTTTCTTTTTGCCATGGATATTTGTGCCGGGCTTGCACGATTTTCGTTTTTCAGAACCCCAAGTCTCCAGACAAGTAACTGTCCTTTGGTTATTTCAGTAAGCATTTCGGCAAGTTTTTTTTGCTGTAGCTGAAATCCGGCAATAGGACGTCCAAACTGCATACGTTCCTTGGAGTAACGAAGTGCGGTATCATAGCAGTCCATTGCAGCACCTAATGCACCCCATGCAATTCCATATCGGGCCTGATTCAGGCAGCCCAGCGGCCCTTTTATTCCCTTAACTCCGGGTAATAAATTAGCCTTGGGTACTTTTACGTTATTAAATACGAGTTCACCGGTGGCTGAAGCCCTTAGGCTCCATTTGTTGTGGATCTCGGGTGCACTGTATCCTTCCATGCTTTTTTCAAGGATAAGCCCCCTGATAATGCCTTCCTCATCTTTTGCCCATACAATAGCAATATCTGCAAAAGGAGCATTCGAAATCCACATTTTTGAGCCGTTAAGCAGATAGTGATCTCCCATATCTTTGATATTAGTGATCATACTTCCGGGGTCTGAACCATGGTTTGGTTCAGTTAAACCAAAGCAGCCCATATATTCACCCGAGGCCAGTTTCGGTAGATAATGTGCTTTTTGTTCTTCCGATCCGTATGCATAAATCGGATACATAACCAGAGAGCCCTGAACTGATGCAGCAGAGCGAATGCCTGAATCGCCACGTTCAATTTCCTGCATGATAAGGCCATAGGAAATATAGTCGAGCCCTGCACCGCCATATTCGGCAGGAATTGTTGGTCCGAAAGCGCCAATTTCAGCCAGTCCCGGGATTAAATGATGAGGGAATTGTGATTTTTGGGCGCAGTCTTCAATAATCGGACTGAGCTCCTTTTTTACCCAGCTACGTACACTATCACGTACAAGTTTGTGTTCTTCACTCAATAATTCATCCAGAAGGTAATAATCCGGAGCTTCAAATTGGTCTTTTTTAGCCGACCTGTGAAAATCTTCAGCACTTGTAGTTTGATATGGCATGGACACTCTTTTTTTCAAAACTACTAAAATAGCTTTATATAAAATCCATTTGTTGATCTTCAAATGGCATGCAGTCATTTACCGATAAATTCCCTGTTTTAACCGAAACCTTAGTGCCGCCTGCCAAAAAGTTCTATAGTAACCCTTCATAAGCGTATAAATTTGATCAACAAAAAATAAACAGATGAAAACTTTGATAACATTAAGCGGATCATTAATTATAATGATGGCACTGAAGGCCAGTGCAGCTGATCATGAAAATCCTGTTAAGAGTGATAAACCTGCGACAGCAGTTACAGTTGCTCCTTTCATATGGGGTAATCCGGAAGAGATTGCACCCATTGAACTTAAAAATGTGAAAGCAAAATATGCCAGTGTACCTGTAGCTCCATTTTTTCCGGGCGATGCTAATGAAATTGCTCCATCAGATCTGATAACTGATGTACAGATTCCTTTAGCACCATTTGTTTGGGGAGATCCTGAAGAAGAAGCGCCACAAATAGAATAACAGTAATTTAAAGGCCTTAATTTTCAACTACATGGATAGATAATCTACCCGTATAGTAAATTATGCTCGGAGATTAGGATGAAGTCCGTTCATATAACCAGCCAATCAGTGCTCCTGAACTTGCTCCAAGTATTGCCATGCAAATAGCGTCAATAAGGCTAACCGGCAAATTATATAGATTGTACTGAGAATAGGATACAATGTTCATTCCCAGACTGAACAGAAAAAATATTAATGCTCCGGTCAATGCTCCTTTTACTCCCGACTTAATACCCGTAATCTGTATAATATAAGACATGGTAATGCCCCATATGATATTTCCGACTGCAATAGCCCAGATTTCCATAGGGTCTTTCATTAAACCGGGATAGCTGGGAATATTGCTTGAAAAATATTCCATCATCAGAATACCATAGATCAAAAAGCCGGTCAGGAAGACAACTATGCCTCCGGCAAGACCGATCAGTAAGGTTTTAATATTCATTTTGTTACAGGTTTTTTAATGAATTTAACCTTATTGTTTGATATTAGCAAGTATTTTTTATTAGAATGTGTTGAAAATGAAGCATATATGTTTCAGCTGTTAAATTCAGAAGATTACTTAAGAGTTTGAAACTATATTGTCAATTCAATTATATTAATATCTTTATCAAATGATCTGGAAATTAGTTAGAGAGGAATTGCCTGAACAGGCAATTGACGTATTATTGTTTGACGGAGGTCAGATTTATTTTGGTTATTATAGTGAGAAGTATGATAAGTTTGTAGTAGCCAATGATAAAGTAGCGTTAGAGGATTTTACACATTGGATGTCCTTGCCGGAGTTTCCGGCTAAATAAAGGAATTAGATACTTCGCAGCTTATCTGAGTATATACACTCAATTTAATCTATTTGCTTACCTGCCGTAATTTTTGGTAATTGGTGGGGTAGAGGTAATTTCTCCGTACTCATTTACATAAGCCATCATGTCTTCGAGTTTTCCGCCATTGGAATTTTGTTGGCGTTCCAGTTTTCTTTGCTCTTTATCTTCTTTCTTCTTTGCTCTGTTTTTTTCGAGCTGTTTCTTCATGAATGTTGCCTGCGATTTTGCCATAATTTGTTTAATAATGTAAAAAATTACTATCCGAAATTATTGTTCGCTGCAGGTAGTGTATTGAATCCGACTTGGGGAATGGATCTTGGTTTATGATTTAAATATATAAACTCCTGATCAGGCGAATTATGCAGTTATGAAATAAAGAATAGCGTGTGAGTTGATGTAAAGGTACGGATTTTTATGGGCAAAGGCAAGTTTAAGGGGCATAATTGTGGAGCATGTCCTCTTAAACTCGCTTGCTGAGGCTTTAGTTCGCTATGATTTTGATCAACGATCCCTGCTGCACATTATCTGTCAACTGCATGCCGTTTAGAATTGAGAGCTCCTCCATTCTGCCTTCAGATATCTTATAACTGGCTAATGCCTGCTTAAGAGTGCCTGATTGTTTTACTGTTTTAATACGGATTCTTTCGGGTTGTTTATTCAGTTTCGATGTATCTTTCAGCTCTTTGAAATTTTTCATCGTTTGCGAAAATATCTCCGAATAGGAATTAAAATCGGCACTTGAGCATGCTCCAAGTAATACGTAGATATTTTGATTATACTGAATATAATAAGACATAGTCCTTACTGATGAATTTTGTTGTCCCTGTTGCGGTTTCACATCGGCTATAACCGCCAGTGCATTCAATCCGTTAAGGGTAATCTGATTCGACTCTATTACCTGAAGATTATTATTCTTTATTACTGTGTTCATTACATCCTGAAGTGTATTACCCTTGCCTAAAGTCATCATCAGCAGTGCTTTTCCATCTTTTGGAGCTAACTGAATTCTTTGCGGAGTGTTCTGATAGTTCCATCCTGCCGGAGTAGGAAACTGGAATTTTAATTCAGGATGGTAGAAAACATCTTTCTCAAGAAAACCCTGCTTGGGATCTTCGCCATAAATCAGTCCCTCAATCCGGCGTAAGTAACTTTCCCTGTTAATATTTGGGTTCTTTAGATTTAATTTCTTTTTCCATTCTACAGATAGGTTATTTACAGTCACATTTCTTTCGCCTGGATTAGGGTGGGTGGATAGGAAATCAGGAAGTTCTGCAGCTTGAGTGCCTGCTGTTTTTCTTTCAAGGGTATTGAAAAATCCGGCCATCTCGTGCGCATCGTATCCAATCTTTGATGAATACTCAACTCCCAGTTCATCCGACTGGCGTTCTGCATCGCGGCCAAATTTCAGGAAGAGGAGTCCCAGCCCCTGAGATAATGGTTGTGCAAAATCCGCCACCTGCGGAACGAGGATCATGCTTCCGATCAATCCAACCTGACCTAATACGGCTTTAGTTTGCTGAGAAACTGAGTGTCGGGCAGTAATATGTCCTATTTCATGCCCGAGCACTCCGGCAAATTCAGCTTCATTGTTAAAATGAGCCATAATACCTCTGGTGAAATAAACATAACCACCGGGAACTGCAAATGCATTGAGAATTTCTGAATCCACAATTTTAAACTCGTATTTCAGGTTTGGCCTGTGAGAAATTGCAGCCATTTCCCTGCCCTTTTGGGTAATGAAATCCTGAAGTGCCTTATTTTCATAAAGTCCGTACTGGGCAACTATTTCAGGGTCGGCCTCTTTACCCATTGCTATTTCCTGTTCTTCAGACATTAAAACTATTTGCTTCTTACCTGTTACAGGATTAACTGCACATGAATTTGTAAGGAAAAGCGATGCGCTCAAACAGGAATAAAGTATAAAATTCTTCATTATCGTCTATTTTAACATGAATAGTTCAAAATTCCGGCCAATTAACACATTGTACAGCTCAATTGTCTGTATCAAATTTAGTGTTTGTTTGACTGAAGAATTTAGTCTGAATAAAAAATAGCTCAGATTGATTTTTTATTTGCTTGGTAAACAGTTATATATGATGTGAAGTTCTATTTTTATTTCGATAAATTGCTTAGAAGGATTCAATAATTATTCTTGTATTCTGGCAAACCGGACTCTTATTTTTGTCTTTTTTCGATCCGGGCTGATCTGATAACTGTATAGAAATCCGGATAAGTGCATCGGATTTTTGCATATAATCGGAATTGATCAGCAACCGCTCTGACAGATTATTGAGACATGTCAAAGTTCAGGTATTATGCGGGCTATGTGATAAATATTCTGGAAGAGCATCAGGATAATGCTATTATCTGATGCTCTTTAAATTTCTAAAGTTCTCTGATCCAGATATTTCTGAAGCTTATGGGTTCGCTTGGATCACCATGATCCTGTAATTTTATAGATAAAGCCCCATGTTTTCTATAGAATGGTGCACCGATATAAAGTGTTTCTCCCTTTAATTCAAGATTGTTTTGAATCAATACTCCGTTGTGAAATACAGTAACCCTGGCCGGACTATTGATATTTCCGTTGTCGTTAAAGACAGGAGCTGTCCATACTACGTCATAATATTGCCATTCTCCGGGTTTTTTGGATGCATTTACCAATGGAATAGCTTGCTTATATAGGCTGCCGGCCTGTCCATTACTGTATGTTGAGTTCTTGTAGGAGTCAAGTAATTGAAGTTCATATCCGGCATCACCGCCACCTTCAGTTGAACCGAGAAATATTCCGCTATTCCCGCGTGCCTGTCCGCTTCCACTAATGTTTGCGGGAATTTGCCATTCAATATGTAACTGATAATTAGTGAATTTCTTTTTTGTCTCAATGTTTCCGGTTCCTTTTTTGACAGTGAAAATGTCGCCTTTAACTGTCCACTTAGCCTCTGAACCGTCTTTTACTGATTTCCATTGGTCAAGATTATTCCCATTGAATAATATAATTGCATCATCAGGAACTGGATTGAAATTTATCTGTTTCGGAACCGGAGTCCATACTTCAGTGTCTTTTGGGTTAGCTTTTTGCTGTGCATATCCTTTCTGGCAAATCAGAATAGCAAGTGCACCTATCAATATGATCTTTTTCATGAAATTGGTTTTGTTTAATATGTTTTTGTTCACTCTAATTTAGGTTTATTTAGGAAATATTCCATTTCAATACATTATTGTCTGTCGCAAATAATATATTTTTGTCTCTATGGGGACTTTAAGGCAAAAAGTAAGTTTGGAGGGTGTTCGATTCTTTGCTTATCATGGGTTTTATCCTGAAGAACAACTATTGGGAACGGAGTTTATGCTTGATATAGAAGCAGAGACAGAGGTTTTTGGTTCAGGTGATGATGAAATAAGTAATACTGTAAATTACGAACGCCTGTTTCAGATTGCTTCTGAAGAAATGAATGTCCCCCGTAAATTGATTGAAACTGTTGCTCACAGTATTCTCGACAAGATCAGGCATGAGTTTCTTGCTGTTCAGATGATTAGGGTTAAGATCAGGAAAATGTATCCGCCTATGGGTGCCGAGATCAGGAATTCGGGTATTGAACTTGTATTTAAGAGATAACATGCAATTTAACTCTATTGATAGTGCTCTTTTGTCTGAGATATCAGGTATTGTTGGTAAAGAGAATGTTTATACCGGTTTGGATGAACTGGAGTCTTACTCTCATGATGAAACTGAGGATCTGGTATATTTTCCTGAGGCTGTGGCCATTCCTGCAGATACTGAGCAGATCTCAAGGCTGATGAAACTATGTAATAAGCATCATATTCCGGTTACGCCCAGAGGGGCAGGCACCGGACTTAGTGGTGGTGCGCTTGCAGTTCAAGGTGGTTTGGTGATCTCAATGGAAAAGTTCAACAGTATTATTGAAATAGATGAACGTAATTTACAGGCAACGGTTGAATCGGGTGTAATTACAGAGGTTTTAATGAATGCGGTTGCAGAAAAAGAACTTTATTATCCGGTAGATCCGTCGAGCAAGGGCTCCTGTTTTATAGGTGGCAATGTAGCGCATGGCAGTGGCGGTCCAAGGGTTGTTAAGTATGGAACCATCAGGGAATATGTATTGAACCTGGAAGTTGTTTTGCCAGACGGGGAGATTATCTGGACGGGAGCAAATACTTTAAAATATGCTTCAGGCCTGAATCTGACTCAATTGATGATTGGATCTGAGGGTATTCTGGCAATCATAACAAAGGTTGTATTAAAGTTGATTCCTCGTCCGGCACATAGTTTGGTAATGCTTGCCTCTTTCCCCGGAAATGAAGAGGCATGCATGGCGGTATCGTCTATATTCAGGGCCGGCATCTGTCCCTCAACTCTTGAATTCATGGAAAGAAGGGCAGTTGAATGGGTAATCGCTTATGATCATTTCCCTTTTGATCTGAAGGATGAAGTTGGAGCACTGCTGATGATAGAGATTGATGGCAATGATCTTGATATGTTATACAGCGATTGTGAAAAGATAAACACCGTGCTGGAGGCTCATAATTGTTCAGATGTTTTATTGGGTGATACTGCTGCTCAGAAGGAGTCGATCTGGAGAATGAGAAGAACTATGCCACTTTCGGTTAAATCCAATTCAATTTATAAGGAGGAGGACACTGTTGTGCCGAGGGCTGAATTGCCAAAGCTTATTTATGGTATAAAGGAAACCGGTAAGAAGTATGGCTTTGAGTCTATTTGCTATGGCCATGCCGGCGATGGGAATCTTCATGTAAATATAGTTAAAGCTGATATGTCTGATCACGACTGGAATACCAGGTTAAAGGAAGGTATTCGCGAAATCTTTGAACTAACTGTTGCTTTGGGTGGAACTATTTCAGGTGAGCATGGTATCGGGTTGGTTCAGCGGGAATATATGGATATCAGGTATCCTCATGTTCATATGGATCTGATGCGTGGAATTAAGAAAGTATTTGATCCCAAAGGGATTCTGAATCCGGGCAAGATGATCTGAACGCTACAGATTTTCCATTTTTTTGCGTTGGTATTCAGGTATTGGAACGGGTTTTCCTGCATTGTAATCGTAGGCAACGCATAGGGTTGATCCTGTGGTGCATATTTGTTCCTCGCCATTAACAACTTTAATCAGTATGTATTCCAGATCAAAACTGCTTCCTCCAATTCTTGATGTTCGTACATAAGCATAAACCTCGTCATTGAGCATAATCGGTTTCAGGTATTCAACATGCGAATTTCTTAAAATGATACCAATATTGCTCCAGTCCCATTCAATGATTTCATTCCAATACGCACTTCTGGCTACCTCAAAATAGGTAAGATAAATGGCATTGTTTACATGTCCGAAAGCGTCAATATCTGCAAACCTTATTGGAATATTGGTTTTGTAATGATAGTCTTCAGTTTTGATTGTATGCCGTATTGTCATTTGTTTTTAAGATATAGTGACACAATGGCTCGTTTGTTATTCAATAATAGTGATTTTTCTGATTGGTATATAGATTGGTAATGAAAAAAATAAACTTAGGAGGACATAAAAATGGCACTTGTAAAATTTGCAAACGGAAACTCAAACAAAGTATTTAAACCGGTTTATTCTGATGTTTTTGATTCATTTTTCAATTCAGATTCATTTTTGCCAAAAAGTACTGTAGTACGTATTCCTGCAGTAAATATAGCAGAAAATGAAAATCAATTTCATATTGAACTTGCAGTTCCGGGTATGAAGAAGGAAGACTTTAAAATTAGTCTTGAACACGATCAGCTGACAATTTCTGCAGAGAGTAAAGCGGAGAATGCCGAACAGAATGATGCAAAAAAATATAACCGGGTAGAATATAATTATTCATCATTTATGAGATCTTTCACTTTACCGGAGAGTGCTGATCCTTCAAAAATTGAGGCTGAATATAAAGACGGAATTTTGTTGATTGCGGTTGCAAAGAAAGAGGAAGCAAAGATTCAGGCCAGAGAAATTGTAGTGAAATAAGTTTAATTGAATAGGTGAAAATTAAGGCAGTTCATAAGCGAACTGCCTTTTTTATTGCACTTTAAGACACAAAAATCGTATTTTTACAGCATGCAGAGAGAAATTTTAGAGACCAGAAGAAAAGCCTTAAAGATAAATTTAGATGAAGCGATTTACGGAACTTTTGCCGAAATAGGGGCAGGGCAGGAGGTCGCCAGAAATTTTTTCACTGCAGGTGCAGCCTCAGGTACAATTGCCAAGACCATGTCGGCCTATGATATGGTTTTTAGCAATTCTATTTACGGAACTGAAGAATCGGGCAGGTATGTTTCTGAATCACGTCTGGATAAAATGATTCAGCATGAGTTTGGACTGCTTTCTGAACGTCTTTGTGGTCCTAAATATGCCGGGAAGACTTTCTTTGCATTTGCAGATACTGTAACTACACTGAATTTTAATAAGACTAATGATCCTCATGGCTGGCTTGGAATACGTTTTCAGTTAAAGCCGGGCGGTGAGCCTAATGATATTATTTTTCATGTCAGGTTACTTGACAGCGATACCAGTTTGCAGCAGAATGTACTGGGAGTGCTTGGAGTAAACCTGGTTTATGCTGCATATTATTATCATGATAATATTCAGTTTATGATTGAGTCGCTGGTAGATAATCTTACGGTTGGATCTGTAGAGATCGATTTAATTAGTCTCAGCGGGCCACATTTTAAAAACGCAAACGACAGGTTAGTGAATCTGTATTTAATTGCTAAAGGATTTTCAGGAGCTGCAATCTTTGATAAGGAGGGGCAGGTCAGGCAATCTAAAGATGTGCTGTACAAAAAGGATGTGATGATTTTGAGGACAAAATTTGGTCAGAAGTCAACCCCGAATTTTGATCTTTTCAACAAGGCAGTTGAACAGTTTAAACGTTCACAGAATGTAAGTGATGATAATATTATTGTGATGATCGAGATCCTCATGACTAATTTTCTGGAGAATGAAAGAACTGAAAAGGGAAATGAAGAACTTGAAACTTTTGCGAAGCGGGCTGAGGAATTGTGTGCAACAGGAAATTATGTAATTGTTTCTGATTTTACCAGGAACCATAAACTTGCTCAGTATCTGTCGCGATGCAATCCGAAAAGTGTTGGTATCTCTACCAATATTGCCAATCTGAAGAATATATTCAACTCTGCCAATTACGGAGAGCATTATACTGATGAATTATTAGCTTATATCAGCGATCTTTTTAGTAAGAACGTGAAATTATATGCTTATCCCTATCTTGATAAAAAGAATAATGAGATTATCACTACCAAAAATATGCCTGTTTCACCCGAGGCAAAGCATCTTTTTGAGTTTTTGATCCAGAATGGATATATAATGGATATAGATGAGTATGACGAGAAGTTTGTAAAAACAGTTTAATAACAGCGAGGCGATTGAAGAATCAAGGAACAGTATACTCCCTGCTCCTCATTCTTCACTTTCACTAAAGAATTAGTTTCTCATGTTAATAAATTGCAGGGGTTGTCCAAAATCATCTCCTCTGCAAAGTGAAATTACAGCCTGAAGATCATCAATTTTTTTACCCTGAACTCTTACCTGATCATCCATGATGGAAGCCTGAACTTTTAGCCCGCTGTCTTTTATTTTTTTAACAATTTTTTTTGCGGTTTCCTTGTCAATACCTTCTTTGATCTTAATTTCTTTTCGAAGCATATTGCCGGATGCATATTGTTCCTTGCCAAGATCCATACTTCCCGGGTCGAGGTTGTGTTTCACCATTCTGGATATGATAGCATCCTGAATGGCTTTCAGACGCATATCATTTTCTGTGATAATGGTAATCTCATTTGTCTTTTTATCAAGTTCCATACTGCTTTTGGAATCGTTGAAATCATAGCGGTTCAGAATCTCTTTTTTTGCGGTATTTATTGCATTGTCGAGGGTCTGACCATCTATTTTGCTTACAATATCAAATGTTGGCATGCTTGAATATCTAATTGGTTAATGCTGAATTTTTTGGTATATTTAGGTTATTACATTATAATCAATCCTAAAAATCAGGAATATGAAGGCAAATAAAGCAAAAACATCCAATAAAGCTGAAAAAAAAGTAGCTAAACAACTTATGAAAAAGGAGTTGGAGACTTCTATTTCAGCTAAATTTCTTGATGCATTGAGAGGCTTGGGGCACGACGCTGAAAAGTTTACAAAGGAAATCAGAAAAACCAGTAAGGAGCTTGCAAAGAAGATTGCTAAAAAATATAAGGACGCGAAAATTGCAGTTGAAGACAAGCTTGAGGGTAATGCTAAAGTTAAGCCATTGAATACTGTTAAAAAGCCTGTATCTGCACCTAAAAAGGTTGTTGCTGCTGCAATTAAGAAAGCAGAAAAGGTTGTTGCAAAGGTTCAGAAGACTACGGTGCCAACAGTTAGGGCCGCTCGCAATAAAAGCATAGCTTCTGCGGCAGCTTCAGCCCCAAAAACTTCGGGCTCGCCCAAAGTACCGGCGGTAAAAAAGCCAGTTGTGAAAAAAACTTCCGGTCCGAAACCCAAATCGGTTGAATAGGATTGTTGCTATATCTTTATTTAATCTGTTATTAATATTTAGTTAACATAAAAATCTGATTTTTATAGTCCCTGACTCCACAAAGGGATTTGTCCGATGCCTAAAAATATTCCGCTTATTAATCGCGAGCTTAGCTGGTTATCCTTTAATGACCGGGTATTGCAGGAGGCTGATGACAGTACTGTCCCTCTTGTTGAACGTATCAGATTTCTGGCTATTTTTTCGTCTAACCTTGATGAGTTCTATAGGGTTAGGGTTGCAACATTGAACAGGCTTTCCAATTTAAATACAAAATCAAAGGAAATTCTGGGGTACAATCCTAAAAAGACACTGAACCAGATTAAGAATATTGTTGTAAAGCAGGAGCGGAAGTTCAATCATTTGTATGAGAATATCATTATAAAGGAACTTGAGCAGCAGAAGATATTCATCATCAATGAGAAACAGCTGAATGTTTCCAGGGGGCTGTTTGTAAGGGAATATTTCAGGGAGAAGGTGCTTTCGACGCTTGTCCCGATTATGATTAACAAAGATGAACCTTTTCCGGAGCTAAAGGACAGGGCCATTTATTTCTTTGTAAGACTGGTTCATCATAAGAATAAAGAAAAGTACAGGTACGCGCTTATTGAAATACCAACAGACGGATCTAACCGTTTTCTTGTGCTTCCTGAGACCAATAATTTAAAGTTTATTACCCTCCTTGATGATATTGTAAGATATTGTCTTGATGATATATTTTTCATTTTCAACTATGATGATATAGAAGCTTATTCCATTCAGCTTACACGTGATGCTGAACTGGATCTGGATAAGCATGTAAGCGATAAATTTATCGATGCGTTGGCTAAAAGTTTGCAGAAGAGGGGAAAAGGCAAACCTATGAGGTTGATGTATGATACAGAAATGCCACTGGATATGCTTACATATCTTGTTACCGAGCTTGATCTGTCTGCCGACGGGCTAATCCCGGGGAACCGTTATCATAATTTCAAAGACTTTATAAGGTTTCCAAACGTTGGTGGTGCAGCTCTTGAATATCCTCCATTGCAGGTTCTTCCGGTTAAGGGTCTCTCCAGTATGAAGAGTATATTTGGTCAGATAGCGATGCGTGATTATCTGGTTAATCTCCCATATCAGTCGTTTGATTACATTATTCATTTTTTAAGAGAGGCAGCCATTGATCCTAAAGTGAAGGAGATCAGTATTACTTTGTATCGTTTGGCTGAAAATTCGAGAGTTATTCATGCATTAATTAATGCGGCAAAGAATGGCAAAAAGGTTAATTGTTTGGTAGAACTTAAAGCAAGATTTGATGAGCAGGCAAATATTTACTGGACCAACAGACTTGAAGAAGAGGGGGTGAGCGTCAATTATGGCATCATGGACTATAAGGTTCACTCCAAAATCTGTCTGGTTAAGCGTTTGGAAAAGGGTAAGTTCTTTTATTATGCTAATCTTGCCACCGGTAATTATAATGAAAAGACAGCAGGTTTGTATTGTGATTATAGTCTGTTCACTGCTAATCCGCTGATTACGGATGAGTTGATTAAATTATTCGACGGTCTTCAGAAGAAGGTGTTTTACAAGGGGTTTGAACATCTTATTGTATCTCCGCTTGAGAGCAGGAAGAAGTTTTACGCGCTGATCGACAAAGAAATAAAAAATGTAAAATCTGCTAAAAAGGCATTCATTATTTTAAAAATGAATAGCCTTACCGATGAGGAAGTTATTACTAAGTTGTATGAAGCCAGTAATGCAGGAGTTAAAATTCAATTAATAATCCGTGGGATGTGCTGCCTTATACCCGGTGTTGAGGGTTTCAGTGAGAATATAGAAGTAATCAGTATCATTGATCGTTTTTTGGAACATGCAAGAGTATGGGTGTTCGCAAATGGAGGAAAAGAAAAGGTATTTTTGTCGTCTGCTGATCTGATGCCAAGGAATTTGGATCATAGGGTTGAGGTCGGATTTCCGGTTCTGGATCCGGATGTGAGAAAAGAGATTCTCGATATTCTTGAAATTCAGTTGAAGGATAATACCAAGGCCAGGGAGATTAATGCTCAGAACAATAACAGATATATCAGAACAAGTTCAAAGGTTAAAAACAGGGCGCAAAAGGA
Organism: Daejeonella sp. H1SJ63; assembly: GCF_029360775.1. GTDB lineage: Bacteria > Bacteroidota > Bacteroidia > Sphingobacteriales > Sphingobacteriaceae > Daejeonella. Next base: position 205,883 of record NZ_JARKMZ010000028.1, read on the forward strand.
TATATATAATTACTTGAAATTTAAAATATAATACATTGAGATACGCTGCTATAGATATTGGGTCGAATGCTGTCAGGTTGCTAATAGCTGATATTACACAGAATGATAAGACAATTTCTTTTAAAAAGAATACATTGATTCGTGTGCCATTGCGTTTGGGGGATGATGCCTTTCTGGATAAAAAAATTTCATTAAAAAAGATTGATGAACTGGTTAAGACCATGGTTGCATTCAGAAATCTTATCGATGTTTATAAGGTTGGGGATTATATGGCTTGTGCAACTTCTGCTATGCGCGAAGCAAAGAACGGAAGTTTGATTGTTCAGAAAATAAAGTCAGAAGCAAATATTGATCTGGAGATTGTAGAAGGGCAGAGAGAGGCCAAGATCATTTATGCAAGTCATATTGAGCAAAGCCTGGATAAGAAAAAGAATTATTTGTACATAGATGTTGGCGGGGGCAGTACCGAACTTTCTATTTTCAGTAATGGCGAAATGATAGCTTCACGTTCATTTAATCTTGGTGGGATTAGAATTCTTGACAATCAGGACAAAGACGAAACCTGGGCAGAGATGAAAGACTGGGTTAAACAGAAAACTCAATCCTACAAAAACCTTTCGGGGATTGGAACCGGAGGGAATATTAATAAGTTATTTCGTATGGCTGACCTTAAAGATGGAAGTCCCGTTAGCTTTGCAAAGCTAAGATCATTGTATCTCTATCTGAATTCCTTTTCATTAAAAGACAGGATCAATGTACTCGGGCTTAATCAGGATAGGGCTGACGTTATTATTCCTGCTTCAGAAATATATCTTAGCGTAATGAAATGGGGCGGTGTTAAGCAGATTTACGTACCCAGAGTAGGTTTGGTAGATGGGATTATCCAGCTATTGATTGATAAAAATTTCGCTGAATAATTAAGATTCAATGATTTTTTTAGACCCTACCCAAAGGAAATAAGTGATAACCGGTGCCATTATAACATCCATGGTATAATGAACGTGCTGAATGAGTACAGCGGCTCCAATAATCAGGGTTGCCAGTAAAGCAAGAACCTTATCAGTTCTTTTTTTCAGACAAAGAAACATCAGAAACATAGCTGCAGTATGTCCGGAAAAGAAGAGGTCTTTAGTTATAAATTTAGGGCCGTAAAACTGATTGGCTATTGGATCATGAATCGGAATTAGATCTGCTGGCGGATTCAGCGGAAAAAGGCCAATTGAAACAAAGCGGGAAAGGTTTATAAGAATAAAGCCCCACAGGAAATTTAAAAATATATGCGGGTCTTGTTTGAATCTGCTGAATGTTAGCAGGGTCATAGACCAGATTACTACAAAAATAAAGAGTGAAAGATCATATGCCGGTATATAAGCAAGTAAATAATCATTAAAGCCTATCCCGTTTCTTTGTTCAATAGCCTGATAAAAGAATGGAAGAGACACAAGAATGAAAGACATTAATATTAATCCGGTTATAAACTTCTTTCTGTAATCAGAATCTTGCCAGTTACTTCTCCACACACTGACTGCTACTCTTGGTTCAGACATCTATTTCTCCTTTTTTTTTAAGCGCACAAAAATACATCTTTAATTTCTTTGTTAAAAGCCCAAAATCGCATTCATTTAATACATGATTTCAGACTTATTTAACTGTGTGATTTATGTTTTATTATGTCTGAAAACTAGTTTTTTTCTTACATGATCCAGCCTGAAGGATTAACCGGAGTTCCTCCTTTCCAGATCTGGAACTGTACCTCTGTCAATCCATCGGTAGGGTCTGTGGCTACGGTTCCGATACTTTGCCTTGCCTGTACCTCCTGTCCGGCAGCTACACTTACATTTTTCAATTTGGAATAAATTGAAAAGTATTCTCCATGCCTGATGATTACAGTATAGGAATTAACAAGAAAGACAACCTTGCTTACCTTGCCACTATAAACTGCTGCAACGTTCGCCCCCGGGTTGGTTTTAATATTTATGCCCGGGTTGAAAATGGTTACATTATTATATTTTTGCTGACCAAAACCAAGTGTTATCACACCCTGAACGGGTTTTTGCATTCTGCCCCGGCTGCCCATAAACGAGGAAGAAAGTTTTGCATCTTCAGGACTTGAGGCAAGGATTGAGGAACCCTTTGCGGCAATTTTTGTTTCTGTAGTTTTTTCTGTAATGTTCCTGGTGCCGGCTTCTTTGGTTTTGAGAGCTGCTGCCTTTGCTGCTGCGATACGGGCCCGCTCAGCAGCTTTTATTTGTTCTTCCCTGATTTCCTTACGAATTGCAGCTTGAATAGCATTGTTTAATGCAGTAGCTTCTTTTTGTTTTTTAGACAATTGCTGTTGAAGTACTTTTTGCTGTTTTGTTAAGTTTGTCAGAATTTTGGATTGCTGAACTTTGTCTTTTCCAAGTGTCTGCTTTTCTGAAATCTGATCGAGGAGGAGTGAACTCTTTTCTTTTTTATTCTGGTCGAGCTTACTGATCTCTCTTTTCAAACTTACCTGGGTATTTTGTATCTCATGAGCTTGTTTTTTTCGTATGCGACCTACCTGCTGTATGTAGCGCAGACGCATGTATGCCTGATTGAAATCATGCGAAGCGAAAATGAACATCAGTTTATTATAGGCACCCTGATTTTTATAGGCGAAAATAATCATTTTAGCATACTGTACTTTTATTCTGTCCAGATTGGATTGTAAGGTCTTTACTTCAGTAGTATTACTGATAATTTTGGTATCCAGTATCCTGATTTCAGTATTTATTGTACGTATCTTTTCTTCCCGAAGACGTATCTGTGTATTTAGCAGGTTGATTTGATTGAGTGAAAGCTTCTTACTGCGGTCAATTTTACTTCTGCTTTTCTTTAGTTGTTCAATTTCCTTATTGATTGTTTCTTTTCGTTTTTTCAGAGCCGCACTGCTCTGTGCGAATACTGTTTCGAAAGAAATAAGCAAGAAGAAAAAGGTTAGGATTTTGAGAAAACGCATACAAACATAATTGCGCCGCAAAACTATTAACAATATCATAAATACAGCCTATATTTCTGAGAATAATCATAATTGATCTCTCTGATTAATATTCAGGGTTTTGGCTTTAATTCTTCTTACTTTTGCCGCGCAGTTCAACTTTATGCTTCCTCAAAGACACCCGATTTATAACATGCAATTTGCTCTGCTTTGTCTGAGTTCATTCCTGTTTTCTGCCAGTTTCAATATGCTGATTCCTGAATTGCCGGCCTATCTGAGTAGTTTGGGCGGGGCAGAATTTAAGGGCTATATCATCGGATTGTTTACGATTACTGCCGGTATTGCCAGACCATTCAGCGGGAAACTGACCGATAGGGTAGGCCGGGTTCCGGTGATGGCCGTTGGATCATTGGTCTGTGTTATTTGCGGCCTTCTGTATCCTTTGCTGACAACTGTTGCAGGATTTTTATGGCTTCGTTTATTTCATGGGTTTTCAACCGGATTTAAACCAACGGCTACAGCAGCTTACGTGGCTGATATTGTTCCGGCAAACCGCTGGGGTGAGGCAATGGGAATACATGGTCTTTGTTTCAGTACCGGCCTTGCAATTGGACCTGCAATAGGAAGTGAATTATATCAAAGAGTTTCCATGAATGCTCTGTTTTATTGTTCATCCCTGTTTGCCTTATTGTCGATAGTCATATTGATGAATATGAAAGAAACGCTTGGCGAAAAGCAAAAATTTCAATTTGCTATGCTGAAGATGAGCAGAAAGGAAATATTTGAAATGCGGGTGCTTCCGGGTGCAATTGTATGCTTCCTTTCTTATTTGAGTTACGGAGCTATTCTGACACTAATCTCTGACTGGGGCAGTCACCTTGGGGTTGCTAATAAGGGACTGTTTTATATGGTATTTACCGTTTCTTCACTTTTAATCCGGTTTATGTCGGGTAAAATGTCTGATCGTATCGGACGGGTAAGTATTATTAAATTTTCTTTGTTTCTGCTTGTAGTTTCCATGTTGCTGGTTGCAATTGCAGAATCAGCTCTGTTCTTAATGTTTGCTTCTGCCGTTTATGGGGTTGCAACCGGAATGCTTTCGCCTGCACTTACAGCCTGGATCATAGATCTCAGCCATCCTGAACACAGAGGAAAGGCGGTAGCAACAATGTATATTGCCCTGGAAGCAGGCATAGGACTTGGTGCATTTGTTGCCGGAGCATTATATATCAGCGATATCAATATGATACCTTTTACGTTTTATCTTGTTGCCGGTCTGACATTGCTTGCTTTGCTGTATTTGGTTTTAATATATAAACCGGGTCCCAAAATTAAGATCAATGAATCCTGAATTACTGAAAGAACTTGTCAGTATACCGATGCCGTATGGCAAGTATAAAGGCAGAATAATTTGCGATTTGCCTGAAGCTTATCTGGTATGGTATCATTCAAAAGGATTACCGGGAGGAAAACTGGGGATGTTACTTGCAACCATGTACGAGATTAAGCTTAATGGCCTCGAATATTTATTAAAGCCGCTGAGAAACAGATAGTCTGTTAAAAAAAACATTGCGCTAATATTTTTAGTATTTCTGATTTGTCTTACATTTGCGACAGAATTAATTCAGGGATGTACGCAATAGTTGATATTGAAACCACAGGAGGCCATGCCAGTGCAAATGGTATAACCGAGATCGCAATTGTCATTCATGATGGGAAGGAAATAAAGAGTACATTCAATTCACTGATTAATCCTGAAAGGCCTATTCCTGTTTATATTCAGGCATTGACAGGTATAAATGATGAGATGGTCAGTTCAGCCCCGGGATTTGCAGAACTGGCTCCACAAATTTATGATTTGTTGAAAGATAAGGTCTTTGTAGCCCATAATGTAAATTTTGACTATTCCTTTATTCATTATCATCTTTTATCTGCAGGATTTCAGCTTCAAAGTAAAAAGCTTTGTACGGTAAGGTTAAGTCGTAAGATTATTCCTGGTCTGATATCTTATAGTCTGGGGAAGCTTTGTAGCCAGGTGGGTATTAAGATCACTGATCGTCATCGTGCCATGGGAGATGCTTTTGCTACAGCAAAACTGTTTTCTATGCTAATTGAGAAAGATATTGAGGGCCATATCGAAAAGACTTTAAATATCAGGTCAAAAGAACAATCATTGCCACCTCATTTGCCCAAAGAGGATATGGAAAAGCTACCGGCAGTTCCCGGTATTTACTATTTTCATGATAAGAAATCAAAAGTGGTTTATGTAGGAAAGGCTAAGGATATAAGGAAGAGAGTGAGGAGTCATTTTGCCAACAATAAACCCGGGAAACAAAAACAGGATTTTTTAAGAGATATACATCATATTACTTTCCAGGAATGCGGTACAGAGCTAATGTCGTTCATTCTGGAGGCAGTTGAGATTAAACGTTTATGGCCTGCCCATAATCGTTCTCTAAAACGATTTGAGCATGCTTATGGCCTGTATGCCTATGAAGATCAAAACAGGTATATAAGGCTTGCAATTGATAAAAAAACCAAATTTTCAAAGCCATATTATACATTTAACAGTATTCTTGAAGGACATAATCTTTTAAGAAATCTTGTTTACAATTTTAATCTCTGTTCTAAATTATGTTTTATTCAAAGGAATAATGATTCATGTATTTCTCTTGATGGACAATTATGCAGAGGGGCATGTGAGCAGTCAGAAGGTCCTGTTGAGTATAATTCCAGAGTTCAGGAGGCTCTGGACCATCTTCGCATGCGCCTGCCTGAATTTTTATTGATTGACAATGGACGGCATTATGAAGAGAAAAGCTGTATTCTAATGGAGCAAGGCCAATTTTATGGGATGGGTTATATCCCAAATGATGTCTCTGATTATTCTGTAAACGAGCTTAAAGTATATCTGACTAAATATCCTGCTAATGATTATATCAGAAATCTGATTATGAACCATGCCTTGCAATTCCCTGAAAAGCTCAGACTGCATTCATAATAATTAAGTACACACATTCGGGAAGTGTAGACAATACTGGTCATTCTGATTACTTGAATTAGCTGATAAGGGGGATTATTAAACAGGAATAATAATTGTATGATTAACTATGATTGCTTTTTTAATAAGCGTATCTTTAATATACATCAATATTCATTTCTAAAAAACAAACCATGAAAAAGCAGATTTACATTTTAGCAGCAATTTTATTTTTAACTCTGGCTGCTCCGGTGGTTAAGGCTAATGATAATAAGTCTAAACCTGAAATAACTGCCAGTCAGATTGCACGTGCCGAAGTAATTCACAAGAGAGTGGAGGAGATCAGAGATTTAGATAAGTCGCAACTCAGTCGTGAAGAACGTAAACAATTACGTAATGAATTGCAGGAATTGAAAAGAGAGGTTAAATCTATGGGTGGAGGAATTTACCTTTCCGTAGGTGCAATCATTATCATTCTGCTGGTATTGATACTGATTTTATAATTTAAAAATAAGGAGCTGACTTTCAAAATCAGCTCCTTATTTAAGTCTGATTATTTGTATTTACATAAGTACGAGCATTGCTCTTCTGTACGTACTTTAAAGGATTGATTGGCATTAATCTCAAAAGACTGCCCTTTTTTAAAGCTTCTCCATTCAGTTGAACCTGGTAAAAGGGCGATAAGTTCACCCTCAATTACATACATGGTTTCATGCATGGATGTGCCAAATTCATATTCTCCTTTTTCAATTACGCCAATAGTAGATTTACCTTCTGCCGATTCATAGGCCAGTGATTTAACAGCACCGCCAAAATATTCATTAATTGCGATCATAAACTTGTTTTATATGCCCACAAAAGTATAAAAATATTTTACCCGGACTTATTTAAGAGTGTAAGTATTCCTTATGCTTAGTAATCAGGATATAGCTTAAAAAAACAAACAAGCACTGAATTTGTATCCCTGAAAGCCGGGCTTTTATACGGATTTTGGTTATTTTTAGCTTTTCAGAGTAATAATAATTCAGTTTGATGAAAATACTTTATGCCATTCAGGGTACCGGAAACGGACATTTAAGCCGGGCCATGGATATAATTCCATGTCTTCAGCGACATGGAGAAGTAGATATTCTCGTGAGTGGAACGCAGGGTGATTTGAGTATTCCTTTTTCAATAAAGTATAAGCTTCGTGGGCTGAGTTTTATTTTCGGAAAGGCTGGAGGGGTTGATCTTTGGAAAACCTGTGTCAAATCCAATGTTCGTAAACTGGTTAAAGAGATTAATGCCTTACCGGTTGAGAACTATGATCTGGTTATCAATGATTTTGAGCCTGTTTCTGCCTGGGCCTGCTCCATGAAGGATATTCCCTGTATTGGTCTGAGTCATCAGGCTGCGGTACTTGCTGAAGAAGCTCCCATACCTGATCAAAGGGACATCATCGGTAAACTAATCCTTAAAAATTATGCCCCCAATACCAGTCAGTATGGTTTTCATTTCAAGAGCTATGAGGAGAATATATTTACTCCGGTTATTCGCACACAGGTGAGAGAACAAAGTATTGAGAATAAAGGCCATTATACAGTTTATTTACCTTCATATGACGACAGAAGGCTAATTGCAAAATTGAGTCAGTTTAGAGATGTTAATTGGGAAGTATTTTCAAAACATAACCACAAGCCCTTTAAGTCAAAGAATGTATCAGTTCAACCTATTCATAATGAGAGATTTATAATGAGTATGGCTCAGTCGGAAGGAGTGCTTTGCGGTGCAGGTTTTGAAACTCCGGCTGAAGCTTTGTTTATGAAGAAAAAGCTTCTGGTTATCCCGATGAAAAATCAGTATGAGCAACAATTAAATGCCGCGGCATTAAAGGAAATGGGAGTACCTGTGATCAAAAATTTAAAAGATAAGTATGATATGGTTATTAACCATTGGCTTGAAAGTAAGAAGATCATTGAAGTTCACTATCCGGATATTACTCAACAAATCATTGATCAGATTATAAATAAACATCATAGTTTACCATTAATCAAATACCTGAGAAGTTCAGGTTGATCATAATATTCAGGGGAAATAATTTCAGATAGTTTTATTCAGCAATCTACACTAATTAACCAAACAGATTACTGCTCAGATATCTGTCACCGCGGTCGCAGGCAATAAAGACAATCAGTCCCTCTTCCAGTTCCTTGGCCAGCCTGATTGCGGCAGATGCTGCACCGCCACTGCTCATTCCTGCAAATATTCCCTCAGTTTTAGCTAGTTTTCTACTCATCTCTGTAGCTTCACTTTCTGAGATGTCCATGATGCGGTCAACGCGGCTTGGTTCAAATATTTTTGGAAGATAAGCTTCCGGCCATCTTCGGATTCCCGGAATGGATGAATCCTCAGTTGGCTGGCATCCAATAATCTGAATGTTCGGGTTCTGTTCTTTCAGAAAACGCGAACATCCCATAATAGTTCCGGTTGTTCCCATAGAGCTTACAAAATGAGTGATCTTATGATCAGAATCTCTCCACAATTCAGGGCCTGTTGTTTTATAATGAGCCAGATAGTTGTCGGGATTGGCAAACTGATTTAACAAAAAGCTCTCACCTTTAGCTGCTTTCTCTTCGGCATAATCCCGGCAAAGTTCTATCCCCTCAAGAAGGGTAACCTTTGCTCCGAAGGCTTCCATTGTCAGAGTACGCTCCCTGGTTGAATTGGAAGGCATAACAAGCTCAATTTCATAGCCAAACATACTGGCAATCATTGCCAGTGCGATGCCGGTATTTCCGCTTGTAGCCTCAATCAGAGGTGTACCTTTTTTCAGATCGCCCCGTTCAATGGCACTTCTTACCATATTTAGTGCTGCCCTGTCTTTTACACTCCCGCCAGGATTATTTCCTTCGAGTTTAGCAAAAATTTTTACAGCTGGATTGGGACTCAGTCTTTGCAGTTCCACCATTGGAGTGTTCCCAATCTGATCAATTATGCCTGCCATGTTAATTGTTCTTTGATTTTTTATCGCTGGAGATCATTACTTCAGCGGTATTGTATACTGAAGATCCCGGAGGAATGCTTTTGGTAATCCAGACATTACCTCCGATGATGCTATCGTGGCCTATAACGGTTTCTCCTCCAAGAATTGTAGCACCGGAATAAACCACTACGTGATCTTCAATAGTAGGATGACGTTTCGTATTGGCCATGCTTTTGTGCACACTTAATGCTCCAAGGGTAACTCCCTGATACATTTTTACATGTTTGCCTATTTTGCATGTTTCTCCAATCACAATACCGGTTCCATGATCTATATGGAAGTATTCATCAATTTCTGCTGCAGGATGGATGTCGATACCCGTTTTTGAATGGGCATATTCTGTGAATATACGTGGGAGTAAGGGAATCTCTAATTTATATAGTGCGTGGGCAAGTCTGTAAAATGTAATTGCATAAAAGCCCGGATAGGTTCTTATCACTTCAAATTCACTTTTTGCAGCGGGATCGCCTTCAAATATGGCTTTTATATCTGTATTCAGTAAGCGGTAAAGCTCAGGGAGCTGCCTGAAAAATTCTTTGGCAAGCTTGGAATTGTCGCAGTTTACACAGGCTTTGGTTGCCTCCATCATACTGCATAGTTCAGCTTCCAGCTTGTTAAATTCCTTTTTTAACTCATCTATAGAGCTTATACTGCGTTTGGATTGCTCAGGGAATAACAAACGAATTAGTTCTAATGCCCAACGGGAAATCTCTTTGTTTGAAGGAACGGCATCAGCGTCCTGCTGCTTCTTGAAAATATGCCTGAAAAAGTCTTCGTTCATTTAATTTATTCCAACAGGAATCTTGTTTTGCGTACTGCAAGTTTAATGAAAAGAATGTTGTTGCTTTGTAAAAACTTAATTAATAAACTTTAGAATCTATCTTAAATTCTATAAATCATCGCGTGAGCTGATGCAGCTCGAAAATTTCTGATGGATTATTTATTCCTTCCTCTGCAAGTACATTTAATATTTTTCTGAATGGTTCAGTATTGCCCGCAATGTTTGACAAGTAAACTATAGAAGTCTTTTTTCGCGGAATATTGACCGAGAATGTACTGAATCCACAGGTGCTTCCTGAGTGAAATAATGCAGGTTCCCCTTTTGTAAAATAGAACCATCCCGGACCGTAATAGCTTTGAGTAAGCTCCTTTATAGAAAAATTTAATTCAGATAAGGCTTGCTGCATATCAATTAAGGTATTATTCCAAATGGCATGGGTCCATTTTTTATAATCTTGCAGGGAGGTATAAACCCCGCCATCACCCTTTACCGCACTTGTTGAACTCTGGTCATTTGCATAAAGTGATTGGTTTTTATCCCTCGCAAAACCCATTGCCCGATTAGAGACAGGCGTCTCTTTCTCATATATCAGAGAATGATTCATTTTTAAAGGTTTAAATATCCTTTCCTTTATGAATTGAGGATAGGATTGTCCGGATATCCTTTCAATAATCAGCGCCATCAATGCGTAGGCAGAATTACTGTATCTGAAATTACTTCCGGGTGTGAAATAGGTTTTATCATCTTTTTTAAGAAGATTCAGTACATCTGCATCCAGAAGCTGAATTCCGGCAGAGTTATCCATGATTTCTTCATAATCAATAATTCCGGATGAATGAGTGATCAGGTGTCTGATAAGTACCTTGCTTCCGATACCTGATGGCAATTCAGGAAGATAACGGTTTACCGGATCGTCGAAGGAAATTTTATTTTCTTTCTCCAGCAGTAATAATCCCATTGCTGTGAATTGCTTGGATACTGAAGCGAGTCTGAAATTAGTATTAGTTTTGATCTTTGTATTTGCATGGGAATCAGCCAGCCCAAAACCTTTATTGTAAATTACTTTACCTGCTGATTCAACATATAGTGCAATTCCCGGTTCTCCGGTTCCAACAATGTTCCTCAACAAAGAGTCGAGACGCTTTTCCGTCTGAGCAAATGCAGATTCTATGATCATGACAAAAAAAAATGCAGGGATATATTTCATCTGTTTATTTTTTGTTTTTTAAAGGTGATTAACCTACCTGCCGGTAGGCAGGCCTGCCTACCGCAGGCAGGGCGATCATGATTTAATAATCATACCCCTGCGGGTTTTGGCAAAATCATGATGGTTTCATCTGAATTGATATTATGTAAGTCAATTTATCAAAATTAATCAGCAAAGTGGTCAAATGGATGGAATTGTAATAGAATCAGGACCCGATAATTGTCAGAATTTTTTGGAGATCTTCAGGTGTATCAATCGCCTGACATTCAAGTTCGGTAACTGCTACCCTAATTCTGTAGCCATTCTCGATCCAGCGTAATTGTTCAAGTGCTTCAGCTTTTTCAAGTGCGCTTACCTTTAATTGAGTAATTTCTGAAAGTGTTTTCTTTCGAAAAGCATAGATACCGATATGCTTATAGAAGGTATGAAGTTCAAGCCAGTTTTCCTTCTTTACCCCTCTGAGGAATGGAATGGTAGAACGACTGAAATAAACCGCTTCCTGTTGTTTATTGACAATCACCTTAGGGGTGTTTTCATTAAACAGTTCATCATAAGAAATTACTTTTTTAACTAAAGTGGCAATGGATGTATCCGCTTTTTCAAAACAGGAGCAAAGCAGATCAATTTGCAGCGGATCAATCAGAGGTTCATCGCCCTGAATATTTACCAGAATGTCAAAATCAGGGTATTTCTGACCTATTTCTCCGCATCGGTCTGTACCGCTTAGATGCTTATCTGAAGTAAGCATTACTTCAGCACCGAAACTCTTTACATGATCGTAAATACGTTTATCATCTGTTGCAACCACAACTTCTGAAAGTGATGAAGACTTAAGAGATTGTTCATAGACTCTCCTGATCATACTTTTTCCGGCAATATCAATCAGAGGTTTACCTGGAAACCGGCTGGATTCATAGCGGGCTGGAATAATGCCAAGAATTTTCATGAGATCTTTATCTGATTAAAATAATCCGTGGATTTCGCGTTCAATACTATTGATTACAAATCCCAGGTCCTCAGGTTTATTTGCAAAATCCAGTTTGTCTTTGTCAAGTATCAGGAGTTTGCCCTGGGTATATGAATTGATCCAGTTAGCATATTTTTCATTTAGCTTGGAAAGATAATCGAGCCGTATCCCTGCTTCATATTCTCTGCCTCTTCTCTGAATATTATTTACCAGGGTAGGGACAGATGCCCTGAGGTAAATTAAAAGATCAGGAGGATTAATGAATGCAGTAATATTCTCAAAAATGGCACGGTAATTATCGTAATCCCGGGAAGTCATTAAACCCATATCGTGCAGGTTCTCTGCAAAAATATAGGCGTCTTCATAAATCGTTCTGTCCTGAATGATATTTCGGTTGGTGCGCTGAAGTTCCAGAATCTGCTGAAACCGGCTGTTCAGAAAATAAATCTGAAGATTAAAGCTCCATCGTTTCATGTCGCTGTAAAAATCTTCCAGATAAGGATTGTTCTCAACAGCCTCAAATTGAGCTTCATATCCAAGGTGTTTTGCGAGCAATTCAGTCAGGGTAGTTTTACCTGCCCCGATATTTCCAACTATAGCAATGTGCATGATGTTTCAGGTATTACATAGTGAAAGGCACTATGCAGGAATGAAAATACTAATTGTTTTTATAAACAGGCTAAGTGTTAAAAACTTTTAAATCCAATGATCTCTCTTACTTCCCTGATTGTTTTTGATGCACTTTCTCTTGCTTTTTCTGCACCAAGACGGGCAACTTTTCTCAAATACGTATGATCATTTGAAATATCATGGATTTTTTCACGGATAGGGCTTGTGGCAATAATCATGTCTTCAGCAAGTTGCTTCTTGAAATCGCCGTACCTGATCTGCATTTTATTATACAGATTGTCAAAATGATTATAAGTGTCTGAAGAAGAGACAATCTTCATCAGATCAAAGAGATTTTGTATTGGTTCAGGTTTTGCCTGGTTTTCTTCTGTAGGGCCTGCATCACTCACTGCTCTCATTACTTTTTTCCGGATTGCTTCAGGTTCGTCAGAAAGATAAACAGCATTGCCTTCACCTTCAGATTTTCCCATTTTACCCTTGCCGTCCAAACCAGGTACTTTTACAAGTTTTTCAGTGAAATTGAATGCATAAGGCTCGGGGAAATAATCAACATTGTACATCCTGTTAAAACGGTTCCCAAAGGTTCTGGCCATTTCAAGATGCTGTTCCTGATCTTTTCCAACCGGAACTTTAGTGGCTTTGTGGATGATTATATCCGCTGCCATCAGAACAGGATAGGTTAAGAGTCCGGCATTAACATTATCCGGGTGTGCCCGCACTTTATCTTTGAAAGAAGTACTTCTTTCAAGCTCACCCAGATAGGCGTTCATATTAAGATAGAGGTAGAGTTCAGCAATTTCCGGAACATCAGACTGGATATAAATGGTTGCTGTTTCGGGATCAATTCCTGCAGCAAGGTATTCAACCAGTACCTGCTTTACATTTCCATGCAGATCTGCCGGAGTTGGGTGTGTGGTCAATGAATGATAATCTGCAATAAAAAAGTAGCAGTTATACTCTTTTTGCATCTGAACAAAATTTCTGACGGCGCCATAAAAATTACCTAAATGCAGTTTACCGGTACTGCGGATACCACTTACAACAGTTTCCATACGCTGCGAAAGTAAGGAATTTTCTCTAAACAGACTGATCCCGGGCACATTAAAAGCTCATCAGAATTTGCTATTTTTGAAATAATGAAGAGACTATTTAAAAGTGTGCACCTTTATTATTTTCAGGTTTTACTGGCTCTTCTCTTTATCAGCCTTTATCCGGTAATATTTTTTTATTCAAAAAGTCCCGTGAAATTTCATGGGATGAACAGGATGCGCTATTTGTTCAGTTACCTGAGTGCCCTGTTTTCCGGATTTATTTACCGTTATTCATTTGAACAAAAAATAGACTGGTCGCGAAATTATATTATTTGTGCAAATCATACATCCAACCTTGATATTACAGCAATTATTCTTCTTGCCAGGCGAAATTATGTGTTTATGGGGAAAGAAGAACTGTTAAAGAATTTTGTTACAGGTATTTATTTTCGTACGGTAGATATTCCCGTAAACCGTGAGAGTAAAATATCTGCTTTTCGGGCTTTTAAGAAGGCTGAAGAGAATCTGAAAGAAGGCAAAAGCGTGGTTATATTTCCTGAGGGAATGATTAGTGATACCTATCCTCCTGCTTTACAGCTATTTAAGAATGGTCCATTCAGGCTTGCCATAGAGCAGGGAATCCCCATACTTCCAATAACAATCGGTAATAACTGGAGTTTAATGTGGGATGATGGAAAGAGATATGGAAGTAGTCCGGGGATTTGCGATATTTGCGTACATGCACCTATAGAAACATTGGGTATGATTAATGCAGACGCCGAGGAATTGAAAAACAGGGTTTATGATATCATTAGTACTCAACTCAATAGTTTTGCAGGCAATAAATCAGCTTTAGGTCAGGTCGAAAATTAAAAATCAGCGAATAATGAAGGTAAATACCGAAACCATAGATAAAATTGCTCATCTGGCAAGATTGGATGTTGAAGAGAAGGAAAAGCAGGGTTTGTTGGAAGATATGAATAAGATTCTGGCATTTATGGATAAGCTGAATGAGGTAGATACTGTAGGTGTTGAACCTCTGGTTTATATGAATGATGAGGTTAATGTCTTGAGGGAAGATATTGTTAATCATGAGATCAGCAGGGAGCAGGCTTTAAAGAATGCCCCTAAACAGGATGGTAAATTCTTCAGGGTTGCTAAGGTTATTAATAAGGCTTAATTCTTTTCTTGTAACAAAGCAGGCATTGCTATAGTCTAAAAATAAAAAACATGGTCCAGAATCCTCTTATTATTTTATCAGACATTGGCAGGAAATATGTAATTGGTGCAGAGACAATTCATGCTTTGAAATCTGTTTCACTGACTATAAACAAAGGAGAATTTGTGGCATTGATGGGCCCATCGGGATCCGGAAAGTCAACACTGATGAATATTCTGGGCTGTCTGGATACCCCAAGTAAAGGGGTATACATACTTAACGGAAACCAGGTCAGTGAAATGACTGACAGTGAACTTGCCGAAATAAGAAATAAAGAGATCGGATTCGTATTTCAGACATTTAATCTTCTTCCCCGCTCTTCCTCTCTTGAAAACGTTGCTTTGCCACTTGTTTATGCAGGTATCGGAAGGGAGGAACGTGAGAGAAGAGCTCTGCATACTCTGGAGAGTGTGGGATTGGGAAACCGGGTACATCATAAGCCAAATGAACTTTCGGGTGGTCAGCGTCAGCGTGTTGCAGTAGCCAGAGCATTGGTAAACAAGCCCTCAATTATGCTTGCAGATGAACCAACCGGTAATCTTGATACCAAAACTTCGGTCGAGATTATGGGTCTGCTTGAGGAGATTCATTCTAAAGGAAATACAATCATTCTGGTAACACATGAGGAGGATATAGCGCAGCATGCCCACCGGATTGTGAGGATGCGTGATGGTTTAATCGAGAATGATTATATCAATCCGCATGTTAAGTCTGTTTCTCCCCGTTTAGCGGAAATGAGATCTAAGGGAACAGATTTTGAGCAAATACAATAGTTAAGCCTTAATTGCGGTGTTTTATGATTCACAGATGACTTATGAATCATGACTTTGGCTTTATTTCTACAGAATAATTATTAATATCGCAGGATCTGAACAATCAGTTATAATGCCAATTGAATTCAAATGAAAATTTATACCAAAAGTGGTGATAAGGGTTTAACTTCCCTGATTGGTGGTACGCGCGTCCCAAAACATGATCTTAGGATTGAAAGTTATGGTACAGTAGACGAACTTAATTCCTATATAGGGATGATTAAGGATCATGATATTGATCAGATTTACAAAGATATACTGAGTGAAATACAGGACAGATTGTTTACTATAGGAGCTTCTCTTGCCTCTGATCCTGAAAAATCTAAAATGAAAATTCCTGATCTGCATTTATCCGATGTCGTCATGCTAGAAAAGCAGATTGATCAGATGAATGAAATTCTACCTGAATTAAAACACTTTGTTCTGCCGGGAGGAACTCAGGTGGCTTCTTTTTGTCATATTGCTCGTTGTGTATGCAGGAGAGCAGAGCGCATTGTTGTGCATCTGAGCAGCGAAAGCTTTGTGGATGAGATGGTGATTATTTATCTTAACAGGCTGAGTGATTACCTTTTTGTTCTTGCCAGAAAGCTTTGTTTTGACCTTGATATTCCTGAGAATCAATGGAATCCGAGAGTTTAAAGTGAGTGTTGAAAATTAATTAATAATCTTATTTAAATTATTATACTTTTGCAAAAATAGTATAAACCAAATTCTAAGAAAATATGTATTGGACTTTAGAATTAGCGTCACACTTAGAGGACGCTCCATGGCCGGCTACAAAAGATGAACTTATTGATTATGCAATTCGTTCAGGTGCACCAGTTGAAGTGATAGAAAACCTTCAGGCACTGGAAGATGATGGCGAACCTTATGAAAATATTGAAGAAATCTGGCCTGATTATCCGACCAAAGATGATTTCTTCTTTAACGAAGACGAATATTAATAGAAAGCCCTGAATTCTAAATCAGGGCTTTTATTTTTTCAAGACCGATATGCGGCATGTTTTGGTGTAGGTTGTATATAATACTAAAACCTAATACTCAAACTACGAATAATTTACGTTATCTGAATAGCTGTTATATTAGTCATAGCCTGGATTTTTAGTGCTTTTGTTTCACCAATAGACGGTAATTTGATTCACATTCTATTGGTTTGTTGTAATTTCAATTTTGCTCCGCATTATCCGCGGAAATGGAATTTAAGCTAAAGTATTAAGCTTTGTGAGAAGGGATTGAATTCTTATTGACGGAAACTCAAATAATACTCTGCAAGCAGAATATCTTCAGGGAACGTTATTTTAATATTTTTGAGTTCACCTTCCGTAAGTTTGACCTGAACACCTGATTGCTCTACAACAGATGCATCATCAGTAAACGCACTGCGATATTCCTGTTTGTAGGCTTTGTTCAGAATTGAAGAGCTGAAAACCTGCGGGGTCTGGATCAGGAATATTTCATCTCTGTTAAGAGGAATAGTCTGACTGCCTTGCTGTTGTCTGACAGAATCTTTTGATTTTACTGCTGCAACGGCACTTCCTGAAATTTCTGCTTCTCTGAAGGTTTTACTTATCAGTTCATTACTTACCAACGGTCTTACGGCATCGTGAATGGCTATTATTGCTTCAGATTTAATGGAGTTAAGGCCATTTTTTACTGAATCAAACCTTTGCTCACCTCCCTTTACCAGGGTATGTGGTATCGTAAACTGAAATGTACTGCACAGCTCTTTCCAGTAATTGTGGAAGTTGTTATTCAGAACCAGGATAATTTCAGGATGAATGTCGGAATGATA
Source organism: Daejeonella sp. H1SJ63 (assembly GCF_029360775.1). Lineage (GTDB taxonomy): Bacteria > Bacteroidota > Bacteroidia > Sphingobacteriales > Sphingobacteriaceae > Daejeonella. The sequence continues at coordinate 223,283 of NZ_JARKMZ010000028.1, forward strand.
AAATGCTTCAATAGTATGCATGATAACCGGTTTCCCGTTCAATAGCATAAATTGTTTGGGAATATCCGACTGCATTCTGCTACCGGATCCACCAGCTACTATGATCGCATAGTATTTCACAGCTGAATCAGGGATGAGAACATGACAGGAGTTCTTAAGCCCATCTCTGATATTTAGATGATGAGCATTGCATCGCCATAGCTATAAAAGCGATATTTTTCTTTTACGGCTACTTCATAAGCATTCATTACATGTTCATAACCTCCAAACGCAGCAACCATCATCAAAAGCGTTGATTCAGGGGTATGGAAGTTAGTAATCATACAGTTTGCAATACTGAAATCATATGGAGGAAATATGAACTTACTTGTCCAGTCGTTAGCAGCTTTTAATTCTCTGTTTGCAGAAACTGCAGATTCAATTGCTCTCATTGATGTGGTACCTACAGCACAAACCCTGCGTTTTTCAGCAATTGCCTTGTTTACAATATCGGCATCTTTTTGCTCAATAATGAATTGCTCAGAGTCCATTTTGTGCTTGGTAAGGTCTTCAACTTCCACTGATCTGAAAGTACCCAGGCCAACGTGAAGTGTTACTTCAGCGAAGTCAACTCCTTTTAATTCAAGGCGTTTCATTAGTTCGCGACTAAAGTGCAGACCGGCAGTAGGAGCCGCAACAGCACCTTCTTTTTTAGCGAAAATAGTCTGATAACGTTCTTTGTCTTCAGCAGTTGCTTTACGTTTAATATATTTAGGAAGAGGTGTTTCTCCCAGAATTTCAATATTTCTTCTAAATTCCTCGTCAGTTCCGTCAAAAAGGAAACGAATTGTTCTGCCTCTTGAAGTGGTATTGTCTACAACCTCAGCAACAAGAAGGTCGTCATCTCCAAAGTATAATTTATTGCCAACCCTGATTTTACGTGCAGGATCTACAAGCACATCCCACAGGCGTAATTCGCTATTTAGTTCACGAAGCAGGAATACCTCAATTGTTGCACCTGTTTTTTCCTTATTTCCATATAAACGGGCAGGAAATACTTTGGTGTTATTTAAAATCATCACATCTTTCTCTTCAAAATATCCCAGGATGTCTTTAAATATCTTATGCTCAATCGCACCGGTTTTTTTATCCAGTACCATCAGGCGTGCTTCATCACGATTTTCAACCGGGTTATGAGCTATTAAAGAATCAGGTAAATCAAATTTGAACTGGGATAATTTCATAATTATGTCTTGTGGATTTCAGGGCGCAAATTTAGCAAAATAAAACTACAAATCTTTAGCCTTAATTCTAAGAATTTTATATTCTGATATTTATATTTTCTATTTGATACTGATCTGTAACGTTTTTAAGTAATTTTGGTCTAAACTCATGTATGATATTTCTCAAACTATTAAAAGAGAGTTTTTTGTTTGCATTCGAAGCATTGAGGCAAAATAAACTCAGGACTATCTTATCCCTTTTAGGTATAACGATTGGAATTATGACCATTATTGGCGTTTTTTCAGCTGTTGATACGCTCCGGAATAATATACAGAGTAGTGTTGAGAAATTGGGAAGTAACACCGTTTATATTCAAAAATGGCCCTGGGTTGGCGGTCCGGATTTCCCATGGTGGAAATATATCAGCCGTCCGCAGCCTAGTTTAAGGGACTATGGGAAACTGACTGAACGAATGCAGAACGCAGAAGGTGTAGCTTATGTAATCGGGATTGGTAACCGTACAATCAAATACAAAAATAACAGTATTGAAGGAGCTCAGTTATCAGCAGCTTCTCATGATTATTATAAGGTTTGGAAGTTTGATTTTGAAGGCGGGCGCTATTTTACTGATAGCGAATCAAAAAGTGGAAGGCCTTTAGCTATAATCGGGTATTCAATTGCTGAAGGTTTGTTCCCTAATGGGGATCCGATTGGGAAGGTGATTACTGTATTAGGGAGAAGGGTAACCATCATCGGGGTTTTTAAAGAAGAAGGTGAAGATATGCTGGGCATATCAAAGGATAAAACCATTTTGATTCCGCTTAATTTTGCCAAAGGGGTAATAAAAGTTGAGGATGAAAGATATGGTCCGCAGATTGCAGTTAAGGGCAGGGAAAATATTTCAGTAATTGAACTTGAAAGTGAATTAAAAGGAACTATGCGCTCGGTTCATCGTTTGATCCCGCAGGATGATGATGATTTCTCTCTGAATAAGACTACAGTTTTAACTGCACAACTCGATCAGCTTTTTGGCATAATTGATATTGCCGGTGCCATTATCGGCGGATTTTCGATTCTTGTTGGTGGATTTGGTATTGCAAATATTATGTTCGTTTCTGTAAAAGAGAGAACAAATATCATTGGGATTCAGAAATCACTTGGGGCGAAGAATTATTTCATTATGCTCCAGTTTCTGATTGAATCTGTTTTATTATGCTTGATGGGAGGCTTTATTGGTCTGTTGATTGTATTTGTTCTGGCATTTGTATCCAAAACATTTTTTGATCTTACCATTGTAGTTGATATAGGCAAGATAATTCTGACCATTGCACTTTCAACAGCAATAGGACTCATTTCAGGATTTATTCCTGCATATAATGCTTCGCGTCTGGATCCTGTGGAGGCTATCAGAAGTAAATAATAAAGGGTTGGTTTTCAGTTACCTGTGTTAGCTTTGTCAGACGAAGAGTTGCTAATTTGAAATTATTACTTTATGGTCTTGACTCCTGTTTTTTCAGTAGTATATTGAACGGTATATGATTATTTGTAGGATTCGAGCTTTTCACTTTCTTCCAGCAATCTTGACTTATCTATAGGAACTACTCCGACATGCTCGCATACCAGTCCGCCGGCAAGGTTTGCAATTTCAGCAGTTTTGAATACGTCCAGTCCTGCGGCAAGGCAAAGCGCGGTAGTTGCAATCACAGTATCGCCGGCACCGGAAACGTCTGCTATATCACGTTTGTGCGCCGGAAAATGTTTCTTTCCCTCATCAGAACTGATGAATACACCGTGTTCGGAGAGAGTAAGCATAACGGCATTTGCACCCAGTTGCGTTCTTAGTTTATTTACAGCATCTTCAACTTCTCCGGATTTGGCAGGATCAACTTCTATTTTAAGTCCTTCCTTCAATTCTTTCAGGTTAGGCTTAAATAAGTTTACTCCCTTATAATCAAGGAAATTGCGCTTTTTAGGATCAACTACAGTAATAATATTCTTTTTTTCAGCGAGTTCAACCACATTATTGATTAGATTTTTGTTGATCAGACCTTTGTCGTAATCTTCGAAAATGATCGCACTGATATTTTGGGAATCAATAAGAGTGTTGATTTTTTTAATTATAGACCGTGTGCTTTCTTCAGAAATATTTGCTTCAGTTTCAGCATCAACTCTTACTATCTGCTGATTGTGGGCAATAATCCGGGTTTTAACGGTAGTCGGGCGGGCATTTATTCTTAAAATACCTTCGGTACTTAGTTTCTGAGTATTTAAAAGTGATAAAAATTCATTCCCCTCGGGATCATCTCCGATAACAGCACAAATGAATGGGTTGGCTCCAAGCGATTGTACATTAAGGGCAACATTTGCGGCACCTCCTAATCTGTTTTCTTTCTTGGTGACTCTGACAACAGGCACAGGAGCTTCGGGAGAGATACGATCTGCCTTCCCCCAGATATAGCTATCCATCATCACATCTCCGATGATCATCACATTCAAAGAATTGAACTTTTCGAAGATTTCTTTCATGTCGAAATGAAGTTTAACCCCGGATTTAATCCGGGGTTGAAGAAGGGAATATTATTTTAATGCTGCTAAAGCAGTTTTAATGCGCTTCATAGCCTCAATTAGTTTCTCATTTGCTGCTGCATATGAAAGACGAATCGAGTTCGGATCTCCGAAAGAATCACCGCTAACGGTAGCTACATGCCCTGTATTTAAAAGGTATAAAGATAAATCTTCAGCATTTTTGATTACCTCGCCATCAGGTGCAGTTTTTCCGAAGAAGGAACTAACTTCAGGGAAGAAATAGAACGCACCACCAGGAAGATTAACTTTTAATCCCGGAATATCCTTTAACAGACCATAAACAAGATCACGACGCTCTTTGAAAACAGTTCTCATCTCATTTATAGTTTCAAGTCCGCCTTCATAAGCTGCAATACCGGCTTTCTGAGTAATCGAACAGGTACCTGAAGTGATCTGGCTCTGAAGCTTATCACATGCTGCAGCTATTTCTTTATTACTTGCAGAATAACCAATACGCCATCCGGTCATCGCATAAGCTTTGGATAAACCGTTGATGATGATTACACGATCCTTAATTGAAGGGAACTGTGCAATTGATTCGTGATCATTCAGAAAATTGATATGCTCATAGATCTCATCAGAGATGATGTAGATATTCGGATATTTTTCAAATACTTTCACCAAACCCTCAAGCTCTTCGCGGGTATAAACGCTGCCTGTTGGATTGTTCGGTGAAGAAAACATGAATAACTTTGTTTTCGGAGTAATTGCTGCTTCAAGTTCTTCAGGAGTAATTTTGAAATCACTTTCAAGTGTTGTGTTGATAAACACAGATTCGCCTTCTGCAAGCTTTACAAGCTCTGAGTAAGACACCCAGTATGGGGTTGGAATGATTACCTCATCACCAGGGTTTACTACGCAAAGAATAGCATTAGCAAGTGATTGTTTCGCACCTGTTGATACAACAATCTGGTCGAAATCATAGTCCAGATTATTTTCACGTTTAAGCTTTGCTGCAATTGCCTTACGCAGTTCAGGATAACCTGCAACTGGTGTGTAGTAAGAAAAGTTCTTGTCAATAGCCTCTTTGGCTGCTTCTTTAACAAAGTCAGGAGTGTAAAAATCGGTTTCGCCTAAGCTAAGACTGATAACATCTATTCCCTTTGCTGCTAATTCCCGGCCCATTTTTGCCATTTTTATGGTGGCAGACTCGGAAAGATTGTTGATTCTGTTTGATAATGTGCTCATAATTAACGCAAATATATGAACATGACCTGCCAATGCAAAAATTAAAAAGAAATGTACCTTAAATTTCCAATTTATTAATAAATGCTCTGTTGCTTTGTATAAATTTGCTCAGAATAAGTCTCAATTTTGCAAACTCAAAAAAAGGTCATACTTCTTTCTCTGGCAATCGGCATTCTGCTGATGCTTGCAAAGTTTACTGCCTATTTTATTACTTCTTCAAACTCAATTCTGACTGATGCAGCTGAAAGTATTGTTAATATACTTGCAGGCCTGTTTGCTTTTTACAGCATTTACCTGGCTGCACAGCCAAGAGATGTTAATCATCCCTATGGTCATGGTAAGGTCGAATTTTTCTCAGTGTTTATTGAGGGAAGTCTGGTTATGCTTGCAGGGATTCTGATCAGTTTTAAATCAGTTTACAATCTTTATTACCCGCATGAAATATCTGATCTTCAGGATGGTATAGCTATTGTTGCGGTTTCGGGTCTGATCAATTTTGTATTAGGTTATTATCTGGTCAGGCAAAGTAAAAAATTTAATTCCCTTACCCTTTACGCTGATGGTAAACATTTACAGGTAGATGCTTATACCAGTGTGGGCCTTGTATCCGGATTGGTTTTAATCTATTTAACAGGATTGAATTACCTGGATAGTATTCTGTCAATTTTAATAGGGCTGTATATTATTTACTCGGGTTATAAGCTGGTTCGTAAATCTGTCTCAGGTCTGATGGACGAGTCTGATTTTGATACAGCAGATGAGATTATCGCCATTATCAATAGTCACCGGAAGGATTCCTGGATTGATATGCATAATCTGCGTACGCAGAGATACGGGACCGATATTCATATCGATTGCCATTTGACTCTCCCTTATTATTTTGATCTGAACAAGGTTCATGAGGAAGTCTCAGAAGTAGATAAACTGGTTAATCATAAGGGCAGTTCAAATACTGAATTCTTCATTCATGCAGACCCATGCATTCCTGAATGTTGCCATTATTGCAGAATGCCTGCCTGTGTGGTAAGGTCAGAGCCTAAGAGCAAAGACTTTTTATGGACGAGGGACAATGTAACCAAAAATCAAAAACACTTTAATTCAGATGTTTAAATTTAATGTTCGGGTTTATGGCCTTCTGATTAATGAAAAGAATCAGATACTGCTTAGTGATGAAGAGGAATATGGTTTCCGGTTTATTAAGTTTCCCGGTGGAGGTCTTGAATATGGTGAAGGGCTTGCCGATGGTTTAAAAAGGGAGTTTCTTGAGGAATGTAATACTGAAGTTGAAATTCTGGACCATTTCTATACTACTGATTTTTTTATTAAATCAGCTTTTAACGACAGTCAGGTAATCAGCGTATATTATATTGTAAAAGCCTTAAGTCCGCTTGAATTGGATTTTAAGGAAGTCCCATACGATTTTGGTGCTGAGGGTGATATTTTGCAGGCATTCAGGTGGAAATCTTTGAATGAACTTGAGGTCTCAGATGTGACCTTTCCGACAGACCAGCGGGTAATCGAATTATTGAAAGAGAAATGGCAATAAAATCTATAGCCGAACGCGACAGGGAGTTTATCTGGCATCCTTATACTCAAATGAAAAATGCAGGTATGCCTGTCCCTGTTATCAGGGGGGAGGGGGTATATCTTATTGCCGAGGATGGTAAAAGATATATTGATGCAGTTTCATCCTGGTGGGTAAATATTCATGGACATGCTCATCCATATATCGCAGAAAAAGTGGCTGAACAACTCAGGACGCTGGAGCATGTAATATTTGCAGGCTTTACTCATCCTTCAGCAGTAGATCTGGCTGAACGGCTTTTGAAAATACTGCCGGAGGAGCAGAATAAGGTTTTTTATTCTGATAATGGATCAACAGCTGTAGAGGTAGCTTTGAAAATGTGCTTCCAGTACTGGTCTAATCAGGGGATAGAGAAAAAAAAGGTCCTTGCATTCAATAATTCTTATCATGGCGATACCTTCGGAGCCATGGCTGTAAGTGCAAGAAGTGCATTCACACGACCATTTGATGATCTGTTGTTTGATGTCAGGTTTATTGATTTGCCAGATAAAGAGAATATTCAGGATTTAAAATCATATATCAGCTCAATAAGCCACGAACTTTCTGCATTTATTTTTGAGCCTTTGGTTCAGGGCGCCGGAGGGATGCTGATGTATGAGGCAGAATACCTTGATCAGCTTATCCTACACTGTAAAAATGAGGGAATACTTACAGTTGCTGATGAAGTAATGACCGGATTTGGTCGTACAGGTAAACTTTTTGCATCAGATCATCTTACTGAGAAGGCTGATCTGATGTGTTTTTCAAAGGGACTTACCGGTGGAACAATGGCATTGGGTATTACCACCTGTACGAAAAGAATTTACGAGGCATTTCTTTCAGATGATAAGCTGAAAACCCTGTTTCACGGGCATTCTTTTACAGCAAATCCTATAGCCTGTGCAGCAGCTCTGGCAAGTATGGATATCTTACTCAGGGGAGAAACTATTTCAGCTATTGAAAGGATAAAAAATTCTCATCAGCAATTTGCAGAGCGTATTAAAAATCATTCCAAGGTCAGGGATGTCAGACAAACAGGAACAATTCTGGCAATTGAATGGGATAGTTCTGCCGGAACATCTTATTTTAATCAGTTAAGAGATAATTTATATGATTTCTTTCTTGAAGAGGGGATAATATTACGCCCGCTTGGGAATATCATCTATATTCTGCCTCCCTATTGTATAAGTAATGAGGAACTTGATTTTGTTTATTCAAAAATAAGTTTGGCTCTGGAACGATTTTAAGGATTTAAAAGCTGTATCCATTTTATGGATCAGAAATCCAGATATTGCTGGAACACCTCCTGCATATAAGCTTTGCCTTTCTTCGTTAGTTCTGCATCAATTTTTGGTTCGGCATTATTTTTTCTGAGAATGATATTCTTACCCACATTATCGAAGGAGATGATCTGTTCTTCAGTAGCAAAGCCAAAGCCATTATCCCAGTTGAAAAAGCCAAAACCAGGTGTTTTGGGGTTCAGCAGGTCTTTGCTCCATGGATAACGCTTATCTGAAATGTTCAGCTGACTTAAAAGTGTAGAAGCAAGGTCTGTCTGATTCCCGTATTTACTGATTCTTGTTCCTCTGAATTCAGGTTTAACAGCATCTCCAAAGAATAGCATGGGGATCCGGTAGCGTTTAGGGTCAAATTCTGTAAGGTTTTCCGGTAAGCGGTGGCTATGATCGGCAATGACAATAAACAAAGTGTTTTTATACCAGTTTTTTTGACGGGCTTCCCTGATATAAGCACCCAGGCAGGAATCAGTGTAAAAGGTAGTGCTTCTGAATCTGTTCTCAACATTATCGCCTTTAAATCGGGCTTTGCCCGGAAGCTCAAAAGGCTCGTGATTTGTTAGTGTAAGTATGGTAGAGAAAAATGGAGATTCTGCATGATCCAGATCCTTCAGGTTTTTGCTGAATACCTTATCATCATAAGTACCCCATTTAGAATTCATGTCTTTGGGACTGAATGAATGCTGATCGGTCATTTTTTGATACCCATGACTTAGTATATAAGACTTCATATTGAAGAATTCGCTTTCACCGCCGTAATAAAATGAAGTTTGATAGGAGTTTTGAGCCAGATCTTGTGCAATTCCGGGCAGTTTCTCCTGTTTCGAATTCTGTTTCATGATGCTCCGGATAGCCTGAGATGGAAATGCACTTAAGGTAGCGGTAACTCCTTTATCAGTCCTTCCAGCTGCGGCATAAATATTTTCAAAAAGAATTCCGTCCCTGCTTAATGCATCGAGATTCGGACTTACTCCTTTTTCACCGTTCAGACTGCCCACCAGTTCTGCAGTGAAACTTTCCAGAATAATTAAGACTATGTTTGGACGAGGGCTTTTAAGTATCTTAACAGGGTTGTCCTCTTTATTTCCAAATAGTTCCTTCAGAATATTTTTTGCTTCTTCACGGTTGTAGTATTTATAAGGATTATCATTTCCGTACTTGTTATTCAGGATGTCCTGCATTAAATTCCACTCAGTGTTAACCGCAGCATGATTTAGAATAGATTTCGTAGAAAAATAAGCCATACTCTGGTTTATGGGACTAAGTTGCCAACCTCCTCTGAGCAGTAGAAAGGTAAGGCATAATGAAATGATAGTAATGCCAGTCTTCTTTGCAATGGATACCGAATAGGAGGGAATGGAAAATAGAACCAATTTCCTGCTGATTATATAACCAGTGATGATCAACGTAAGTATGATGATTACTGACAGGAAGATGGGGGATGAAGAACTGGAAGCAATTGCTTCTTTGGTGGAGTTAAATGCCAGATCTACTGCCCTGTAATTGATTTTTGAGCCCCATTCGCGGTAAAGATTCAGGTTAGCTGCCGAAATGATGGAAAATGTAATTATTAACAGAGATACATATGTTTTAGCCAGAATAGCTGGGAAACGAAATTTTGGAAAAAATAAAAGTATCAGGTAGATAAGCAGTGGTATGACAGACAAGTAAGCTATCATGGAGGCATCAAGCCTCAAAGCATATAGAAATGTGCTGCTTAGTTCTTTAAAACCAATATTGCTTATACTGTCAGCGAAGTAAATCAGAAAAATCAGCCGGTCCAGAAAAAAGAAGCAGATCCAGAATAGAAAAAAACGGCCAAAAACAATAAAGCTTTTCAACATCGCCGCAAGTTATAAAAAACAAGGCGTGTTAAAAAGCGTTATCCTTAAGGTTAAGAGAAGTTTATCTGCCTCCCTGCATTTGCATTAACTGGTCAAGAGTAATTTCTTCAAAATCTTTGCTGGCAGTAAACGATCCTGCCGGAACCGGCCCTGATTGTATTTCTTTTACAATGGCTTTAAGGCTCAACCCATTCATATAAGAAGTGAATTCCAATGGGAAACCTAAACTTTTATCGAAAAAACGGCTTAAAGAATTAGGAGTAATATCTGCATCTTTTGTGAACCATGCTTCAGAGTTCTGATTTGACTTCTTCTCAGTTACTTCATATTTAAGGGCATTGTATCCTGCAATGGTTTTGGTTTCTGATCCTGCCTTTGTACTTAGTTGAGGCATGTTGGCCTGAATTCTATCCTGATCTGCCGGACTGAATATTACAGATAATTTTTTACCCAGCATCGGAATGTCGAGCAATAATCTCTCATATTTCTGTTTGAAATTTAGAATGTTTGTACTCTTGTACATCGCCGATTCTGTTTTAAGGCTTGAAGAATCTCCTTTGAAATAAACTTTAAGCTCGTTCGGTAAATTCGCTGCCAAAGCCTGCATCTGCTCGGGAACTTTCCATTCAACAGTGTAAATAATAGTGCCCTCGCTGATTTTAGTGCTGTTTTTTGCCTGTGCAAAAGCACCCACCGCAATAAATATTAATGCGATGCTAAATAAGATTTTTTTCATGCTTTTTAATTGATCTGTCTTAGTGACGACTAAATATAAATTTTGTTACCCGATACCGTTCAATAATTTTTTTTGACCGTTTTCGGGCCAGCTGGTAATTTCATTATCATGATACGCATTGGTCTGATCATCTTATTGCTTCAAACTCCGCTGTATGCTCAAATTTATCCCGGACCCAGATCTTCAGCTTTAGGGTCTGCATCCATGGCATTACAGGGTTCATGGTCAATTCAGCAGAATCCTGCAGGTATTTCAACTCTGGAAAGGCCTGTACTTGCATTTTCATATGAGCAGCATTTTTTAGATCCTGAGTTAAGTTCGCAGAGTGCTCTTCTGGTGCTCCCAATTAATAAGCATGTTCTTGGTTTAAGTTTTCGCCGTTATGGGTTTTCAGAATATGCTGAACAAAGTGCAGGCTTTGCCTATGCCAGAAGTTTTTCGGGAACACTATCGCTGGCTATTGCATTAAGATTACATCAGATTCATATAAACCAGTATGGCAATGCATCTGCCTTAAGCCTTGATGCAGGGATGCAATTTCGTCTGACAGAAAGAATTATGATTGGGTCATTTATAAGTAATCCCGGCAGGAGCGGATACTCCAATTCCCCTGCTTCAAACGTTCCTGTGGGTATGAGTCTGGGGATATCATATTTTTTTAGTGATAAAGTTCTGGTTCTGACTGATCTTGAAAAGGTATTGGGGAGGGCGATGGATCTGAAATTCGGACTTGAGTACAAGCCGGTTAAAGAGTATGCTTTACGCGGAGGGGTTTCTGTTAATCCATATAAGCAGTATGCCGGCTTCGGGTTTAATTTTAAAGGAATAGCGATAGATGCTGCAATTATATCCCACCCGAGCCTGGGTATTTCACCTAACCTTGGATTGAGCTATGAATTTTAAGCATCACACAGGAATATTGATTTTTCTTCTGTTGCTGTTGAATGTTAATAGAACCAATGCTCAGGTTCCGGCAGAAGAGTTATTTATTCAGCTCATAGAGTCGTTTAACCCTGATATTCAGGACGCATACGATCAAACCGAGCTTTTAGAGCAATGGAATCATTACAGAAAGCATCCATTGAACCTGAATACCGCTGACAGTGATGAGTTAAGGCAACTCTTTTTTTTGTCTGAAATTCAGATAAATGCAATTTTAAAACACAGGAAAGAGAATGGCTTATTCCTTGATATTCTGGAATTGCAGGCCATTCGGGAGCTGGATATTCCTGCTATTCGGCTGATCGGTTTTTTTTCAATGATAAGGGAACCATATAATCTGTCGGTATCTAATGCTGCTGAACTTTTTCAAAGATCCGAACAGGAGCTCATCCTCAGATTTGGGATGAACTCAGATCAGTTAAATGCAGCCGGTCAATCAGAAAGTGAATATTCCGGTTCTTCGCTTCGGATGCTTGTCAGGTATAGATATAATTATCAAAATAAGCTCTATGCTTCATTGAATATGGAGAAGGATGCTGGCGAACAATTTTTTAATGGCAGGAAGCCAGGAGGCTTTGATTTCTATTCAGGTAATATTTTTCTGAAAAACGCCGGGGTCTTTAAAAAGTTCCTGATTGGTGATTATTCACTGCAGTTTGGTCAGGGATTGGCCATGTGGACCGGCTCCGGTTTTGGAAAAGGAGTGGTTCTGAATACGGTTGCAAGGCAGGATCATGGACTTAAGCCATACAGTTCAGTGAATGAAGTGCTGTTTTTAAGGGGATTGGCTGGAAGTATCGCTTTCAATAAAATTCTTTTCACTCCATTTATGTCTTTCAGAAAATATGATGCTTCAATATCAGATTCCGGAACCGAAATCAATAGTTTGGTTCTGACCGGTTTGCACCGTACCTCGGCTGAGCTTGCGAACCAAAACCGGCTAAACTCATTTATCATTGGGGCTAATGTTGGCTTAAGTCAAAAACATTTTCACCTGGGTCTGACAGCTTACCGGACAAAATTTAATCTTCCTTTCGGGAAAGGGAAGTATTTGTATGATCAATATAGCTTTACGGGTAATCATCTCATCAATAGTAGTTTGTATTATAGCTACACATTCAGAAATACTTATTTTTTTGGTGAACTGGCTAACTCTTATAGTTCGGGAACAGCATTGATTAATGGTATGATGAGTAGTCTTTCATCAGGGGTATCACTTCTGTTGCTTCAAAGGAATTATTCAAGAAATTATCATTCATTTTTTAATCAGGCACTATCTGAATCATCAGAGGCTGTAAATGAAAGGGGCTTTCTTGCCGGTTTAGAATTAAAGTTTAATCCCGGCTGGGAGTTCTTCTCATATACGGATCTTTTCAGATTCCCATGGCTGAAATTCAGGGTGGATGGCCCATCTAAAGGGTATGAAAATCTCTTTCGGTTAACTTATAAGCCCAATAAAAAGTTTAAACTGCTTGCTCAGGTTAAGCAGCAGTTAAAACAGGAAAACCCTGATCTGTTTTTGAATTCTGCCGGACTGGAAAACGTATACAGATACAATTATAGATTGGAGCTTAGCTATAGAATCAATGATAAGTTTACTCTCAGAAATCGGGCAGAATTTGTGAAGTATCATAAAATACCTTATAACCCTGAATATGGATTTTTAAATTATCAGGATATCATTTATGATCCTATGAGTTCACGGTTTTCGGCTAATCTGCGTTTTGGGATCTTTGATACAGAAGGTTTTAATTCCAGGATTTATGCTTATGAGAACGATGTGCTGTACTCTTATTCTGTACCGGCTTATCAGGGAAGTGGTTTGAGATTTTATGTAAATGCCCGGTATACCTTGCTGCGGGGAATTGATGTATGGTTGAGGTACGCACACAGGAGTTTGCATGATAATAAGTTTAAAGTAAGTGAGAATGATTCGGAAAAGCAGTCAGATCTCAGAATACAGCTCCGGTATCAGTTTTAGATATGTTTTACAAAGGAGAGACACCATTTGTCCGTTTGTTAATTCCCCTGCTTGCCGGGATTGTTTTCGCTTATTCATTTCCATCGCAAATAATTGCAGATCTGTGGCTTTGTGTTGCAGTTTTCCTGCTTTTTTTACTGTTTCTTTTCCTTCTTTTTTACAAAAAGTACAAACTTTATAAAACTTCCTGGCTTGCCGGTTCGATCATTCATGCATGTATATTTTTTACAGGTGCGGGACTGACGGTTAATAATTCTAACAGGTTTGATCCTTCATATTTTGCTTATGGAGAGTCTGATTATTTTATTTTGAAGCTGACGAATGAACCGGTCTTGTCAAATGGAATTTTCCGGTTTGAAACAGAGGTTTTGAAAAGCTTTAAGGCTAAAACTATTCAGGAAAGATCAGGTAATCTTCTGGTTTTATGTAAACCGGATAAACCTTTTGTGCTGAACCTGAAGTATGGTGACATTCTGATGATGCCCGCAAAATTTTCAGAGGTCAATGCCCCCTTTAATCCCGGGGAGTTTGATTATAAAAGATATCTGAGCAACAGGAAAATACATTATCAGGCATTCCTCAATGGAGAGCAGATCAAGTTATTAAGACGTAATGCGGGCAATCCGGTTATAAGTTATGCACTTAAATTAAGACTTAACTGTGTTGAACGGATAAATAGATCGCTCGCTGATAAGGATGCGGCCGCATTGGCTTCAGCACTGATTTTAGGTTATCGCTCTGATCTCAGTACAGAAATTGTGAACGCTTATGCCGATACAGGCACAATGCATGTACTTTCTGTATCCGGAATGCATGTAGGAATTGTATTTCTTGTGCTGAATGTGCTATTAAAACCTTTAAGCAGAAATAGCAGACTGATTTTCCTCAGGTCTGTGCTGATCATTGGATTTATCTGGTTTTATGCTTTACTGACAGGGTTTTCTGCATCTGTTTGCCGGGCAGCTTTTATGTTAAGCTTCGTGCTTATCGGTAAAAGCTTAAATAGAGACCTGAATACTTATAATCTGATCGCCATCTCAGCGTTTTTTCTACTCCTTGTTGATCCCTGGTACCTTTTCGATGTTGGATTTCAACTTTCTTATCTTGCAGTTTGCGGACTTATTTATTTTCAACCGATCATTTATAATGCCTTGTACTTTGAGAATAAGATTTTTGATATGGTCTGGTCATATTCTGCATTGTCGCTTGCCGCACAAATCGCTACTTTCCCTTTAAGTATCTATTATTTTCATCAGTTTCCGGTTTATTTTCTGATCAGTAATTTGCTGATAGTTATGCCGGTAGCAGTAATTATGTATGCGGGTATTGCATTTATACTGTTTCCTTTCACCATTGTTGAAAATGTATCAGGTCAATTTCTGAACCATCTGATCATTATTACCAATAATGTTTTATTCAAAGTAGAAGCATTGCCGTCTGCCGTGTTAAGCGGACTTTGGATCAATGAACTTGAATTAGTGCTTATAAGCTTGATTATTTTCTCAATCTCATTAGGCTGCTCATTTAAAATCAGATATATGTTATGGCAGGTTCTGATACTAATATTGATACTCTCAGTCAGTCTTTCACTGAAAAGTATCGGTAACTTCAAAAGAAATGAACTCGTTTTCATGAGCCTGAGGAAGAATTCAGCAATCGCCTGGTTTAATCAGGGGAAGGTAGTTGTGGTTTCTGATATAAATCCTTCCGATAAAATTTTTGATTATTCTCTCAGACCCATGATTGCAAGTATTGGGGGGCATGAAAATCTGTTTGCAAACTTCGGACAGAATATTTCCGGGCATAATTTTAAAATGGGTATGAATTTCATACAGTTTGGCAATTTTAAATTGCTCAGGTGGAATAAAGATTGGAATAAATGTACTTTTCAATCAGATATTCAGTTTGATGCGGTATTGATCAGCAATGATGCTGTGTGGAATTTAAAAGATATTATGACCCGTTTTCAGGTAAAAATGATTCTTATTGATGGTACTAATTCTGATTATAGAATCAGAAAGTGGCTCATTGAGGCGAAGAGATTAAAGATCAGATCATATTCACTGAAGAAAAATCCTGCCTATATTGTTAAGCTATAATAAATTGAATTAAATTTGATTATCAGCATTCTGAAAGGCGGGAATAAACATGGATCTAATCGAATATAGTATATCAGACCGGATTGCAGTAATAAAGATTAATCGCTCCGAAAAGAGGAATGCCCTGAATCCCCGCCTCGTGAATCAGTTGACTCTTTGTTTCAGTAAAGCAATTGCTGATTCATTAGTAAAAGTAATAATTCTGAAATCAAGCGGTGATGTATTTAGCGCCGGAGCAGATCTTGACTATCTGAAGCAATTACAGCATAGTAGTTTTGTTGATAACGAGAAAGATACCATTGCCTTAATGGAACTTTTCTTAATGATATATGAATCTCCAAAACTGGTAATTGCCCAGGTTGAGGGTCATGCCATTGCCGGTGGATGTGGTTTAGTTTCTGTTAGCGATATTGTTTTTTCTGTTCCTGAAGCTAAGTTCGGATATACTGAAGTAAAGATAGGTTTTATTCCTGCACTGGTTAGCTGTTTCCTGATCAGGAAATTAGGGGAAGCTCGTGTAAAGGAGTTATTGCTCAGTGGTGATCTTATCAATGCAGGTACAGCATGTAATTACGGGCTGATCAATTTTATTTTACCTGCCGATGAGATTGAGGCAGGTGTACTTGAATATGCTTCACTCCGGGTGAATACGGCATCAGCAAACTCTGTTTCACTCACTAAGAAGTTGTTGAATGCTGTGCAAAATCTACCATTAGAGGAAGGTCTTGAACTCGCTGTAAATTTTAATGTTCAGGCCCGCTCGTCTGAAGATTGCAAAAGAGGAATCTCGGCATTTTTGAATAAGGAAAAGCTGAACTGGTAATATTGTTGGAAATTCTGATAGGTGATGTCTTCGGGAAATAAAGAAAATAAAGCGTTTGAGGTTTTTTTGGTAGGAGATACAGGGAATGTTCAGCGATATGGATATGATCCGGTTTTAGATACTTTGAAAGCCCATTTCAATAGAGATCAGCATTCTGCTGTAATTTTTCTGGGTGATAATGTTTATCCGCGTGGATTACCTGATCTGGGACATGCTCTCAGAAAAGATGCTGAGGATGCCTTAATTGCTCATAAAAATGCATTGAGTGATTATCATGGTAAAGTTTTATTCATCTCAGGGAATCACGATTGGGATAAGGGGAGAGAGGATGGGTTTAATTATATAATCAGACAGGAGAAATATCTTCAGAAATTATTCGGCTATAATGTGATGTATCCTACAGGTGGCTGTCCGGGGCCAACCGAAATCAGTATTAATCATCACCTTACCGTAGTTCTTATCAATACCCAATGGTGGCTGCAGCCCGGATATCGTCCGATTGGTAAAGATTGCGGATGCAGGGTTGAATCTGAAGAGGAGTTTTTCAGGCATCTTACAGAGATTATTGAGAAGAATAAAGGTAAACGTATTCTTATAGCCGGGCATGCACCTGTTTATAGTTATGCAATTCATGGAGGCAGATATAAGCTCAGACATCATATTTTTCCGTTCACAGTTTATCACAGAAAGGCCTATGTTCCTCTGCCTTTGGTTGGGTCGCTTTTACCGATTTACAGAAAGTATTTTGGTGCAAAAGAGGATATTGCACACCCCAGATACAGGCATTTACGTCACCGGTTGATTGAAATCTTTAAAAGCCACCCGGGCATAATTTATGCCGCAGGACATGAACATAATTTACAGCATATCGCAAGGGAAGACAATCATTTTATTATCAGTGGTGCCGGTTCAAAGCTGAAATATGTTTTAAGAGAGGGCAAAAATCTGAAGTTTGGGATTAAAGCAAAAGGCTTCTTTAAGCTGAGGGTAGAAGCCGATGGATTTGCTAAACTTCAAGCCTGGGTGGTTGACTCCCGTTTGGAAAGAGGGAAGCTTGTTTATGAGTATGAAGTAGGGCAGCTAATTAAGGAATAATTACCGTAAGTGCCCGGGGTATACTTTTAATTCCGATCTCTTTTACTTTGCCAAATACCTCTCCGTCTATCTGCAGGGTAGTTTTTTTATTGCTGAATACCTGAGCATTGCGGCAGCTGATGATCTCCACATAATCAGAAGTATGCAGTCGGTTAACGAACATTTTCCAGGCTATTGACAATAGTTTAATACCCGGAAACGGCTTAATGATTACCAGTTCAAATTTCCCGTCATCCAGTTTACCTTCAGGATTGATTACAGCACCTGTGCCATATTTAGAAGCATTTGCGAATGTTATTGAAACCCCTTTTCTTTTGATTTTTACACCATCAATCACTATCCTGAAGGTGTAAGTCTTAAGCAGGAACATTTCTCCGAAAAGGTGTCTGGCATAGGTTAATAATCCTCTTTTGGGGTCTTTTTCAAAGCGTTTTACGACCCGTGCATTTAATCCTACATCTGCAAGGTGAATACAGGTTTTGTCATTTATCCTCATCAGATCGATAGTTTTTGTATTGCCTCTGTTGCAGGTCTCCAGAGCAGCTTCAATTCTGGATGGGATATTCAGTTCTTTTGCCATTCCGTTTGCAGACCCTGTCGGAATAATGCTAAGGGGGATAGAGCTCCCATTGAGAATTGTGGCCATCAGGCTGATCGTCCCATCTCCACCGGCTGCAGCAATTCTGTCGGGTAAAAACGTGTCAATTTCAGCTTTTATCGCATTTTCATCATTTTCGCTCATGGAATAAATGCGAAAGTCCCACGAATGTTTTTTCGCATATTCCGAAATAAGCCCCGATATGACTTTTTCTGATCCCCTGCCTGATCTGGGATTGATTATGAACAGTAGCCTTAAAGGCCTGCCGGCCGGTTCTGCTGCTTTATGCATGGCTTCAGAGCTGCTCTTTTACCTCGAGTAAAAATTGTTTCAGGCGTTCAAGAGAATCAATTACCTTCTGGTTTTCTTTTACCTCCCCTTTATTGTTTTTGAGATGCTCTTTTGCACCCTGAAGTGTAAATCCTTTCTCTTTGACCAGATTGAAAATAATTTTCAGGTTCTCAACATCTTCAGGGCTGAAAAGACGATTCCCTTTTTTATTCTTCTTTGGTTGAAGAATGTCAAATTCGCGTTCATAAAAACGGATCTGGGATGCATTTACATCGAACATCTGGGTCACTTCACCCATGGTATAATACAGTTTCGTTATATCTCGTTCTTTATATGGCATTCCACTGGTTTTTCCCAGTAAAAATAATACTATTTGCACAGATGCAAACAATTATTCTCATTGGCCGGTTATAAGACGGTATGACTTGTCCTTATTGTTCAGATGGAGCCAATATTCTCACATTCAAACCTTACAAATCCATATCTAAAATTTATATTTGCGGATTAGTTTTTCAGGATGACCACGAAAGAGATAAGACAAGGTTTTTTAGATTTTTTTGCTGCCAAAGGGCATCAGATTGTGCCATCAGCACCAATTGTAGTTAAAAATGACCCTACATTAATGTTCACCAATGCCGGGATGAATCAGTTTAAAGATTTGTTTCTGGGTGAAGCGGCAATAAAGTTTCCGAGGGTTGCAGATACGCAACGTTGTCTTCGTGTATCAGGAAAACATAACGACCTTGAGGAGGTCGGGATTGATACTTATCACCATACTATGTTCGAGATGCTTGGTAACTGGAGTTTTGGTGATTATTTTAAGAAGGAAGCGCTTGCTTGGAGCTGGGAATTATTAACTGAAGTATATAAAATTCCTAAAGACAGGCTTTATGTCAGTGTTTTTGCGGGTGATGATAAAGAAGGACTTCCTAAAGATCAGGAAGCTTATGATATCTGGAAAGAATTGATTTCAGAAGATCGTATTCTGCTGGGAAATAAAAAAGATAATTTCTGGGAAATGGGCGAAACGGGTCCTTGCGGACCATGCTCTGAAATCCATGTGGATATGCGTCCTGACTCAGAACGGATAAAAGTTGATGGGAGTAAGCTTGTTAATCAGGATGATCCGCAGGTAATTGAAATCTGGAATAATGTATTCATGCAGTTTAACCGGCTGAAGAACGGCTCTCTTGAAAAGCTTCCCAATCAGCATGTGGATACCGGAATGGGACTTGAACGTTTGGTCAGAGTGATCCAGAATAAAACTTCCAATTACGATACAGACGTATTTCAGCCCCTGATTCAGTTTATTTCAGAGGAATCGCGTATTCCTTATGCCGGCGATTCTAATCCGGGTGAAGAAGGATGGGGTACATCTGTTGCCATGCGTGTAATGGCAGATCATATCCGGGCAATTTGCTTTTGTATTGCTGATGGTACCTTGCCTTCAAATAATAAAGCAGGCTATGTTGTCAGACGGATTTTGAGAAGAGCCGTGCGCTATGCTTATACTTTTCTTGGTTTTAAAGAGCCTTTCATGAACAAACTGGTTCCAATTCTTGCTGATCAGTTTGAAGGAGTCTTCCCTGAATTAAAAAAGCAGCAGGATTTTGTTCAGAAAGTTGTTTTAGAAGAAGAATTGTCGTTTTTAAGAACACTCGCAACCGGAATTCAGCGTTTTGAGCGTTTTGAAACCAATGACAAGATAATTAAGGGCGATTTTGCATTTGAATTGTACGATACCTTTGGTTTCCCGATTGATCTTACAGAATTAATGGCCAGAGAAAAAGGCTGGACCGTTGATATGAAGGGTTTTGAAGCTGAACTGCAGAAGCAAAAAGACCGTTCGCGCGCCGCTACAGCAATCGATACCGGCGACTGGGTTATAGTTAATGAGGACGAAGAAGTAGAGTTTGTTGGCTATGATTATCTTGAATGCGAATGCAGGATTCTGAAGTACAGAAAAGTTTCGGCAAAAGGTAAAGATCAGGTACAGCTTGTATTGAATCGAACTCCGTTTTATGCTGAAAGTGGAGGACAGGCCGGCGATTCCGGTAAACTTGAAGATCATTCAGGTTTGTTCGAATATCAGATTACCGATACCAGGAAGGAAAATGGTCTGATTATTCATTTTATGGATGAAGCTCCTCAAGATCCGTCAGGCTCATTCAGGGCTGTGGTTGATTTTGAAAAGCGAAAGGCTACAGAAAATAATCACTCGGCCACCCATCTTTTACACGCTGCCCTTAAACAGGTTTTGGGTGATCATGTAAACCAGAAAGGTTCATTGGTAAATTCAGAATATCTGCGTTTCGACTTTTCGCATTTTTCAAAACTTTCAGATCAGGAACTGGCTGAAGTTGAGGCTATTGTCAATAGAAAGATTCGGGAAAATATATCCCTGAAAGAGCAAAGGGATGTTCCTTATCAGGAAGCTGTCAATTCAGGGGTAACTGCTCTTTTTGGTGAAAAGTACGGTGATTTTGTACGTGTGATCACATTTGACGATCATTTTTCCAAAGAGCTTTGCGGCGGAACACATGTGAAAGCTACCGGACAGATCGCCTATATGAAAATCATATCTGAAAGTGCAGTAGCTGCAGGCGTGAGAAGGATAGAGGCGATTACTGCAGGGTCTGCTGAACAATATTTTAATAATCAGGCTCAACAGATTAAAGGACTAAAGGAATTATTGAAAAACCCAAATGATCTGTTGAAATCAGTAGAGACAATTCTTGAAGAAAATAGCCGTCTGAAGAAGGAAGTAGAAAAAAGTATTCTGGAGCGGGCTGCAGGATTGAAGCATGAACTTGTTAAAAATGCAGTTCAGATCAATGGAGTAAACCTGATTGCTAAGCAGGTTGAATTGCCTAATACTGATGCTGTAAAGAATCTGGCTTATGCAATTAAGGACATGATCAATGATCTTTTCCTTGTTCTGGCATGTGATATTGAAGGGAAGCCAAGCCTTACCGTAATGGTATCAGAGAATCTGGTAAAGGAAAAAAATCTCAATGCCGGGAATATTGTCAGAGAGCTTGCCAAAGAGATTCAGGGTGGAGGAGGTGGCCAGCCTTTCTTTGCTACTGCAGGAGGGAAAGATAGTTCAGGACTTACAAATGCATTGAATAAAGCACAGAGTTTTATTAGTTAAAATAAAAATGGAGCATTGTTATTTTACTCTCAATGCTCCATTTAGTTTAATTTCTACTTAGTGTTTTCCTTTTCCCTGTGAATGATTTTTATTCCCGTTTGAATGTGGATTTCCTTTGGAATTGGAATTGTTGTTTTTAATAACGGCCTGCTTCCCATTATAGCCCTTGAATTTTGAGTATTTTACTTTGTGTGAATTAAAATACTGGTAAGGGCGGGGAGAATTGATAACCACTTTGTAGCCATTATACAGGTTATAAGTTCTATAGCGGGCTGGTAAAGCAGATCTGTAAACCCAATTGCCGCTTTCCAGATAAATGAACTGACGTTTAGGAACATAATAATAAGTTTCAATATCCGGCAGGTAATAATAATCAACATGGTCGTAACCGGAAGGGCCCCATGCAGGTTGTGTACCTATATTTATATTTACACTCAGTTGCGCTTTTGAATTCTGGGCAGACAGAATGATAATCCCGCTTATTAAAGCAATAATTAATCTTTTCATTTTTCCTTATTTATTTGTTGATGTACAGATATATGCCAAATCTATGCCATATTTAAAAAATGAACCTTTAATGATGTGAAATCGACATTCCATTATCAAATGCTTATCTTTGCTATCAGAAACAAGACACTTTTTATTTTAAATGACGACAATAACGGACAGTTTAACTGATAAATATGAGCTTGTAGTTGGACTTGAGGTTCATGTTCAGCTTTCAACAGAAAGCAAAATATTTTCATCAGATTCTGCCGGTTTTGGCGGAGGACCGAATGAACATATTAGTCCGGTAAGTTTAGGCCTGCCCGGCACCTTGCCCAAACTGAACAGGAAAGTAGTTGAGTATGCCATTAAAATGGGACTCGCCACAAACTGCAGTATCAATACAAATACACATTTTGACCGTAAGAATTACTTCTACGCAGATCTTCCCAAAGGTTTTCAAACTACTCAGGATAGTCAACCCATCTGTTATTCCGGATATATTGATGTAAAATCGGATGATCATTCTGCAAGACGAATACGTATTCATCGTATTCATATGGAAGATGATGCAGGTAAGAGTATGCACGATCAGGATGAGTTTGATTCTTTGATTGATCTTAACCGTGCCGGAGTGCCTTTGATTGAAATCGTTTCAGAGCCTGATATTCGCACTGCACATGAGGCGGCGGCCTATCTGAACGAGATCCGTAAACTGGTACGATATCTGGATATCTGCGACGGCAATATGGAAGAAGGCAGTATCCGTTGCGATGCGAATATTTCTGTCAGATTAAAAGGTTCTTCTCAGTACGGCAACAGATGTGAAGTAAAGAATTTAAATTCTATCCGAAATCTGCAAAGAGCAATTGAACATGAGTTTGTTCGTCAGGTTCAGCTGATTGAAAAGGGTGAACATATTGAACAGAATACCCTGAATTTCGACGCAGAAACAGGAAATACAAGTCCGTTGAGAAGTAAGGAGATGGCAAATGATTACCGTTATTTCCCTGAACCTGATCTTCCGCCTCTTGTTCTTGATGAAAAGTTTATAAATGATCTTGCAGATTCATTACCTGAGTTGCCTGCAAAAAAAATAGAGAGATATATGTCTGATATGGCTTTGTCTGAATATGATGCTATTCTGCTTTCCTCAGAGAAGGAGATAGCGGCATATTTTGATGAGCTTTGCTCTTACACGGCACATTACAAGGCGGCTGCTAACTGGGTTATCGGGCCCCTGCGATCTTATCTCCATGAGTCAGGGCAGCCAATATCAGATATAAAAGTTAGTCCTGAGCAGCTTTCAGAACTTATCCTTCTGATTGATAACGAAAAATTAAATTATTCTGTCGCAGCTCATAAGGTATTTCCTGAAATGCTGAAAGAATCATTGACTGCTGAGCAGGCAGCTGTAAAACTTCAGGTTCTGATTGATACGAATGATGATGATCTCTGCCGTTTAATTAATGAGGTGCTCGAAAAGTTCCCTGATAAGGTTAAAGAATATCACAATGGCAAAAAAGGAGTGCTTGGATTATTTATGGGTGATTTGATGAAGCGCTCAAACGGTAAGATTAATCCACAAACAGCAACTAAGTTGGTAGTAGAAAAATTAGAAAGTAAAAAATGAAGAAGGTATTATTTGCAATTGCAGGCTTAGGTTTGTTCATTGCTTCATGTAAAAATAACGATGAGCTGAGTATATCCGGTAAAGTGGATAATGCAGGGGATATAAAAAAGGTTTTGCTATATGAAGCTGACCAATTGGTAGATTCAGCTTTCCTTAACGAGAGTAACGAGTTCAAATTCCGCCGGCTTGCTCCGCAGGCTAATTTTTATACACTGGTTATTGGAGAAAAGAATTATCTCCTGGTAGGAGCCAATGGGGATGAACTTGAGTTCAAAGCGAACCTGTCGGATGCTACTAATGCCTATGATATTAAAGGATCAAAGGATGCTGAGAAGATTCGTGAGTTTAATGTGATGAGCAATGAGTTTGGTCAGATCAACAAAAAGATACAGGATGAATATTCATCGATGGTGAATGCAAGACCCAATTCAAAAGATTCGATTTACAATGTATTAATGCCTAAGTTTCAGGATAACATGAAGAAATTTTCTGAGACTGCATTTAAGTTTGTTCAGGCAAACAAAGATAATCTTGCCGGATTTTTTGCTGCCGGAAATATCGATCAGACCCAATATGAGCAGGAATTGATAGCCTACGCTGAAGAAGTTAAGCCAAAGTTCCCTGACAATAAGGCCGTACAGTCTTTTGCAGACAGAATGATTTCTATCAAGCCGGTATCTGTAGGACAGATCGCTCCTGATTTTGAATTGCCTGATGCTGAGGGTAAAAACCATAAATTGTCTGATTTCAGGGGTAAATATATTTTGCTTGACTTCTGGGCTTCATGGTGTGCTCCCTGCCGTGAGGAAAACCCGAATATCGTAAAGCAGTATGAAAAATTTAAGGATAAGGGCTTTACTGTTTTGGGAGTTTCACTTGATGAAGACAAGGCCGACTGGCTTAAGGCAATTAAGGATGATAAATTGAACTGGCCGCACCTTTCAGAGTTAAAACGCTGGGATGGTAAGGTTACTTTATTGTATAAAGTGGAAGGTATTCCGGCTTCATTTTTATTGGATCCACAAGGTAAAATTGTTGCAAAGAATTTAAGAGGCGCTGATTTACAGCAATTTCTGGAAAAAACTCTCAAATAAGATTAATATATTGTATACCGCAATGGTTTACAATTTCTTAATGTAGGCTTAATGATTTAATAGGACTGTCAGCTTAACTTTAAATAAAATTAATATTGTATGAGTACGGCTAAGCACAAGATTCTGATTGTTGATGATGAACCTGATATCAGGGAGCTTATTGAATATAATCTGAAGAAGGAAGGATATCAGGTATATACTGCTTCTAATGGTCAGGAAGGAGTAACAGAAGCTAAGAGAGTTTTGCCGGATCTGATCATTCTTGATATCATGATGCCCAAGATGGATGGTATTGAAGCCTGTCGTATTTTAAGATCCATGAATGAATTTAAGAATACATTCATGGTGTTCCTTACTGCCAGAAGCGAAGAGTATTCAGAGATTGCAGGTTTTAATGTGGGTGCAGATGATTATATCGCTAAACCTATTAAACCACGGGCATTAACGAGCAGGATCAATGCAATTTTAAGACGTAATGTTCATTCAGAAGAGCATGTAGAGAATAAAGTTGAAATTGGAGATCTTGTTATTGATCGTGAGGCATTTCTGGTGTTCCGTAAGGGAGAGAGGATCGTACTTGCCAAAAAAGAATTCGAGCTGCTGTACCTTCTGGCCTCCAAGCCTGGTAAAGTTTATACCAGAGACGTAATTCTTAAAAATATCTGGGAAGATTCTGTTGTAGTAACCAACCGTACTATCGATGTGCATATCCGTAAGCTTCGCGAGAAGCTGGGGGATAATTACGTAAGTACTGTAAAGGGGGTAGGCTATAAATTCGAATTAAAGTAATTCTGTTCAATTTAGGACTTCAGCTGGATTTATTCCTTAACTTTGCATTTTAATTTACAATCTGTGAAGTTTCCCAAGTTTAAGGACTTAATTCTTTTCGAAAACGAAAATCTGATCGTTGTTAATAAACCTGCGTTTCTGAGCTCGCTTGACGACCGCGATGGTGGAGAGAATAATCTTCTCCGTATGGCCAAACAGTATTCTTTTGATGCTCAGATATGCCATAGACTGGACCGGGAAACTTCAGGAGCACTTATTATTGCTAAGAATCCCGAAACCTACCGCTTTATCAGTATGCAGTTTGAACACAGAAAAGTGAACAAAGTGTATCATGCGATCATAAACGGTACGCACATTTTCGAAGACCTTCATGTTGATCTCCCGATTTTAAACCTGGGAGCAAAGAATGTTGCCATCAACAAGCAGGAAGGAAAAGCTGCAGAAACTATATTTAATTCTTTAAAATATTATAAACATTATACGCTGGTAGAGTGCCGGCCAATTACGGGTAGAATGCACCAGATCAGGATACATCTGGCTTCTCAGCGTGCAAATATTGCCGGCGATGAAATGTATGGCGGCAAGCCGGTTTATCTCTCTGAAATAAAGAGAGGATACAGGATCGGAAAAGATCAGGAAGAACTTCCCATAATGAAGCGATTTGCACTGCATGCCAGGCAAATCACTTTTAAGATTGATGAAAAAACGGAAATGACATTTGAGGCTCCTTATCCCAAGGATTTTGCAACTCTTCTTAAATTGCTGGATAAGTTCGATTCTTAATTTTTAAGGCTTAGCGCTTCATAAAAAGAGGCTACAGCCTCCCATTTTGGGTCTTTCTCAAAAGAAATTGATTCGAGCCTGTTTTGGTAATCAATTTTGATGAGCTCTAAAATCTCCTTAGCTTTTTGCATATCCTCCTCTTTGATATAAAGCAGAATATCTCTGTAGCCATTCATTGTGGTTGTTCCTACAAAACAAAACATCCCCAAGTCCCTGCTTAATTCTGAAATAATCTCTGTTTGAAGCTCGTTAAAGATCTTTGCTTCTTTCTCGTCGGGGTGCCCGTCCTTGTTTTTATTCATGGTATTGACCATGATGAACAGGGATAAAGGGTATAGCTCTTTATCTTTAAAGTTGATATACCTTTTATTGATCATGGCCTGGCACGGTTTCCCTTCAGCCTCAAACATTAACTGGCCAAAGCTTGGCTGGGAGGGATGTGTCCCGGACTTTAAATCGATCGGTTCCGATTTTTTATTCTGCGAGCAGGACAATAATGGAAGCACACAAATCAAAGCGAGGCAGGCGATTTTCATATTGTCAAAAAAGCTTATCCCGAACTAAGCCGGGCTTAATAACCTAAAATTTTTAATACCTGTTTACTGTTTTGTTCCTCACCAAATACCTCGAAGTTGAAAGTTTCATCACGGTTTCTTCGAATAATCACATGCTTGGGCGAAGGCAGCAGACAGTGGTGAATACCTCCATATCCGCTAAGAACCTCCTGATACGCGCCGGTATGGAAAAAACCAATATATTGAACTTTACGCGTTTTAGGCATAAAAACGTTATTCATATGTGCCTCCTGGCTGTAATAGTCCTGTCCGTCGCAGGTAATGCCGCCAAGGTTAACACGCTCATATTCAGAGTCCCAGTTATTAACAGGAGCAAGGATATATTTCTGATTAAGAGCCCAAACATCCGGAAGGTTTGTGATAAATGATCCGTCGAGCATTAACCATTTTTCACGATCGTTTTGCTGCTTACGTCCCAGAACTTTGTAAAGAATGCCCGATGCTTCGGCAACGGTATATTTTCCGAATTCAGTAATGATATCCGGTTCCATAACATCATGTTCTGCACAGATCTCTTTGATCCTTTTTACAATCTCATTGACCATGTATTCATAATCGAAATCAAAAGCCAGAGAGTCTTTGAACGGCATTCCGCCACCAATATCCAGAGTATCCAGATCAGGGTTTATTTTCTTGAATTTACAGTAAAGAGTTGCATATTTTTCAAGCTCATTCCAGTAATAAGGAGTATCTGAAATTCCTGAATTAATGAAAAAGTGAAGCAATTTTACCTTGAAATTAGGATTTGGAGCAATTTTGTGATTGTAGAAATCAATGATATCCTCCATTCTGATTCCCAGCCTTGAAGTATAAAACTGTGAATCCGGCTGTTCTTCTGCAGCGATCCTCATTCCCAGACTACATGGAATATCGAGTTCATCATCATAAATATTGAACTCCTCTTTATTGTCTAATACGGGTATAATGTTTTTAAAGCCATCATGCAGCATATCAATGATGTACTGTTTGTACTGGAATGTTTTAAACCCATTACAGATCACAGTAATCTCTTTGGTCAATGCTCCTTTCTTTTCCAGTGCATCGATCATTGGCATGTCGAATGCTGAGGACGTTTCAAGGTGAATATCATTGCGCAGAGCCTCTTCAACAATATGTCTGAAGTGAGAGCTTTTGGTACAATAGCAATATTTATAACCGCCTCTGTAATTATTCTTTACAATTGCCGCCTGAAATAGAAGTTTGGCCTGCTGGATCTTCTTGCTCACAATAGGAAGATATGTGAATCTGAGAGGTGAACCATAGGTCTCAATCATTTCCATGAGGTTCAGATCATGAAAATATAATTCGTCATCAATGATGTCAAAACCTTCCTGAGGGAAGCCAACGCTTAAATCAAGAAACTCCGCGTAACTCTGCATTTTTTTATAATTTTGGCAAAGATATAAAAAGCATATAGCATAGAACATAATAGAATTTGTAAAAATGTTCTGTTATGATTTAAACTGTTAGTCAGAGGTATGCGTGAACTAAGAATAATAGAGGTTAAATCTGAAATTGGGGCAGGAACACGGGGTTCAGGTATGGGGGTGGATGCAATTAAGACTGCGGCACTTGATTTTGGGAGCAGATACTTCAAAAAATATAAAAGTGTTGAGGTACCCAATGAGAATCATCTGTTGCTTGAATCTGCTGGTAATCAGTATGCTAAGCGTATTTCCGGGATTTTAACCATGGTTGAACGAATATCTGATGAAGTATCCGGAGTTCTGAAAAAAAATGAGTTTCCCATCATGATATCCGGGGACCATAGTTGTTCGATAGGTGCTGTTTCAGGTATTAAGAAGGCCTTTCCCAAAAGTCGCATTGGTTTGATCTGGATTGATGCGCATGCTGATATTCATTCGCCATATACCACTCCGTCAGGGAATCTGCATGGGATGCCTCTTGCGGCTTTATTGGATGAAGATAATCTGGAGTCGAAGATTAATAAGCCTGATCAGGAGACTCTTAACTATTGGTATCAGCTGAAGAATGTATGTAATATCAGTCCAAAAATCAAGTACGGGGATCTGGTTTATATTTCCATGCGCGATTTAGAGACAGCCGAATCAAATCTGTTGAAGCGGCACAAGATTAGGAATTTTTCTACTGCTGAAATCAGAAAGAGGGGGGTAGAGCGTGTGGCCATTGATGCTCTAAAAGATCTTGATTCTTGTGATATGATCTATGTTTCATTTGATGTTGATGCACTGGATCCTTCAATATCGCGCGGTACAGGCACTCCGGTGTCAAATGGGATTACCGGAAAGGAGGCAGGTAATCTTGTGGCAAGGCTGATGTCAAATGATAAAATTTGCGGATTTGATATGGTAGAGGTAAATCCAACCCTCGACAGAGAAAACAAAATGGCAGAAAATGCATTTGAGATTTTATTAAGGGCAACAAATTCTTTAATTAACGACTAAATTTAGCGGGTTCAATCCCAATTAAGATGACGATAGAAAATACCATAGTTGAGCATGTTAAAAATGCCGTTCAATCACTTTACCAAACAGAAGTCGCAGCAGACAGTATAGTAATTCAGGAAACCCGTAAGGAGTTTGAGGGACAGGTTACTGTGGTCATATTTCCATTTACCCGGCTTTCGAAAACAAGTCCGGAGCAAACAGGTACCCGGATTGGGGAGTATCTTATGCAGCATGTTGCAGAAGTTACTGGTTTTAATGTGATTAAAGGATTTCTTAACCTCTCGGTTTCTGACCAGCATTGGGTTGATCAGTTGCTTGGTAATGTGCTTAATGAATCTTATGGACAGTTTCCTTCAAACGGACAAAAGGTTATGGTTGAGTATTCCTCACCGAATACCAATAAACCACTTCACCTGGGACATGTTCGTAATAATTTGCTGGGATATTCGGTTTCAGAGATATTATCGGCAAATGGATATGATGTTATCAAAGTAAATCTGGTTAATGATCGTGGTATTCACATCTGTAAGTCAATGCTTGCCTGGCAATTGTTTGGCAATGGAGAAACACCTGAAAGCAGTGGTTTGAAAGGAGATCATCTTGTTGGTAAATACTATGTAATTTTTGATAAGGAATATAAAAAGCAGATCGAAGAGCTTGTTTCTTCCGGACAAACGGAAGAAGAAGCAAAGAAGAATGCACCGGTAATTAAACAGGCGCAGGAAATGCTTTTAAAGTGGGAGGCCGGTGATCAGGAGGTATTAAAACTTTGGCAAATGATGAATGGCTGGGTTTATGCAGGTTTTGACATCACTTACAAAAGACTTGGGGTTGATTTTGCCAAATATTATTATGAATCTGATACCTATCTGCTGGGAAAAGATACCATTCAGGAAGGTCTGGATATGGGGGTCTTCTTCCGAAAGGATGATGGTTCTGTATGGATCGATCTTACCGAAGATGGTCTGGATCAAAAATTAGTGCTCAGAGCAGATGGAACTTCCGTTTATATTACTCAGGATCTGGGAACTGCCCAGTTAAAATACGATGATTACAAGATGGATAAATCTATCTATGTTGTAGGAAATGAACAGGATTATCATTTTAAAGTATTGTTTCTGATTCTTCAGAAATTGGGTAAAAGCTGGGCAGAAGGACTGTATCATTTATCATATGGAATGGTTGATCTGCCTTCTGGTAAAATGAAATCCAGGGAAGGTACAGTGGTTGATGCTGATGAGCTTATGGATGATATGATCCGTACCGCGAAGGAGAGAACTGAGGAGTTGGGGAAAGTAGATGGATTTAGTGAGTCAGAAAAAGCAAATCTTTACGATATGATCGGACTTGGAGCTTTAAAGTTCTTTCTTTTAAAGGTTGAACCAAAGAAGAGGCTCTTGTTTGATCCGAATGAATCTATTGATTTTCAGGGTCATACGGGGCCATTTATTCAATATACACATGCCAGAATTCGTTCTGTTCTGGCAAAAGCGGGATATAGTACTAAATTAACTTCAAATTATCAGGAGGGTCTTACTGTTCTTGAAAGAGAGCTTATCGTTACCCTTGCCAAATATCCCGATGTAATTGATGCAGCTGCCAGAGAGTACAGTCCGGCAATGATTGCCAATTATATTTATGAACTCTCAAAGCTTTACAATAAGTTCTACCACGAAGAAAGTATTTTGAAAGCTGAAGATCCGGATGTCAGAAATTTCAGGCTTGATCTCTCGTTGGCATCGTCATCTGTAATTAGTAAAGGCATGAAATTACTGGGAATTCGGGTTCCCGAGAGAATGTAGAATTTTGTTTGCGGGTAATTTAGAATGAGGTCTTCTTAAGGAGTATTTAGACCTTTTTTCTAAATTTTGCAGATACTACTGCATCTTTAGATCCATTGCTGTAATTGTAAAAACCGTTTCCTGATTTTATACCCAGTTGCCCTGCTGTAACCATATTTACCAATAGCGGGCATGGAGCATATTTGGGATTGCCGAATCCCTTATGAAGTACGTTCAGTATTGCCAGACAAACATCCAGTCCGATAAAGTCGGCAAGCTGCAAAGGACCCATAGGATGAGCCATTCCAAGTTTCATGACGCTATCTATTTCCTGAACACCTGCAACACCTTCATAAAGAGAATATATGGCTTCGTTAATCATTGGCATCAGTATTCTGTTTGCAATGAATCCAGGATAGTCATTTACCTCTACCGGTATTTTGCCCAGTTTTGAAGAAAGCTCCATAACAGCAGAAGTTACTTTATCGGAGGTTGAATATCCTTTGATAACTTCTACAAGTTTCATCAAAGGAACCGGATTCATAAAGTGCATTCCGATTACTTTATCAGCTCTTTTTGTTGCTGATGCGATTTTACTTATTGAGATAGATGAAGTATTTGTTGCAAGAATTGCATCCGGCTTGCACCATGAGTCGAGATCCTTGAAAATGCGGAGTTTAATTTCTGTATTTTCGGTGGCGGCCTCAATGATCAGGTCTGAGTTTTTTACAGCTTTACGGGTATCTGTAAAGATTTTAATGTTTTTTAAAGCAGAGTCTCTCTGAGCTTTAGTGATTGATTCCTTTACAAGCTGTCTGTCGAGATTTGTTTCTATTGTTTGTAAAGCTTTTTTCAGGGTTTCTTCAGAAATGTCAATCAGATTAACTTGAAATCCTGCCAGAGCAAAGGAATGAGCTATACCATTTCCCATTGTACCTGAGCCAATCACTGAAATTACTTTCATACTTTTTATAAAATTTCCATTCCAAATTTAGGAATGATTTCGGTGTTATATTTTATTGTTGACAAAAGCTCTTGATATTGAGGTTCTACTATGCAGACTCATAGACTTTGTTCTCTATTGTACCAAGCATATTTTTATGATTAAATACACATTAATTTTTTGTTTTCTGAAAATACTAATTTGCAAATCAGTCTAAAAACTTTGATTTTGATGCCCATGTCGAGTGTTGCAACAATTTTGTTACGCCAAAGTTACAAAGAAAATACGTTAAATATCGCTTGAAACAGCTAATCTTGCGAACTAATTATCCTTTCCTAAGGGATATTATAACCAGTTAATTTAATTAAAACACAATCAAATGAAAAGAAAATTACTAGCATTCTTATTGCTGGGACTATTCGCTTTTACCAGCGTAATGGCTCAGAATAAGACAATTACTGGTAGAGTTGTAGGAGCCGACGACGGTCTCCCTCTTCCTGGTGTTTCTGTACGTATCAAAGGCGGTAGTGCAGGGACAACAACAGGTGCTGATGGAAATTATTCATTAAATGCACCGGCTAATGCCTCTGTTTTAACCTTTACTTATATTGGTTATGTTACACAGGAAATTACAATTACTGCTAATAACAGAGTTGATGTACGATTGGTAAGTGATTCAAAACTACTATCCGAGGTTGTTGTTGTTGGATACGGAGAGCAGAGTAAAGCCTTAAGCACTCAATCTGTTTCTACAGTAAATGCGGAGGCATTCAAAAATGTCCCTATGACGAGCCCTCAGCAATTATTGCAGGGACAGGCCGCGGGAGTTCAAATGACCAACTCTTCTGGTGTATTAGGGGCTGCATCTTCAATTCGCATCAGAGGTGCATCTTCAATTACTGGTGGCGGACAGCCTTTGTTTGTTGTCGACGGAGTGCCTTTAAATGACGGATCTTATTCATCAGCTCAGGGTGGAGGTTCAGGATTGAATCCTCTTCTAAATATCAATGCGAATGATATTGAATCTATGACAGTTCTAAAGGATGCCGCAGCAGTTGGGATTTATGGATCCAGAGGGTCAAATGGCGTTGTGCTTATAAAAACTAAAAGTGGTTCTTTGAATAAGAAGACTGCTGTCAATTTTGACTACTTTACTGGAGTATCAGAACCTACGAGCTTGTTGAAATACATGACTGCTGATGAGTTCAAGGGTTTCGTAAATGAATCAAGAACCGCAAGGGGCTTAGCTGCAGCAACTTTTCCTGCTACCAGTTTTGATTGGGTAGATGCAGTAGTTCAAACTGGAGTTACAAATTCTTACAATTTATCAGCCGCAGGCGGTGATGCCAAAACAAGATTCTTTGTTGGTGGAAACTATAATAAAGAAAGTGGTTTTACTATAGGAAATGATCTGGCGAGATTGTCTGGCAGGTTTAATTTTGATCATAATATCTCCGATAATATTAAAGTAGGAGTTAACTATAACTTATCACGGGTAAACAGTGATAGAATAGGTGTAGAGAATAATACGTTTGCTCCCCTAACATCATCTTATCTGCAATTACCTTATGTAACTCCTTATGATGCAAATGGAAATTTTGTAAATACCGGGTTTATACAAAACGTCCTGGCGATAGAAGCATTGAATACCAATAGCTTCAATTTACAGAGAAGTACAGGTAACGCATTTGCTGAATTCAGGATTTTTAAAGACTTTAAATTTAAAACCGATTTTGGAATTGATAATATTCAGACAGAGGGAAAAAGCCGAAGTGTTAATTTATTTGTACCCGGAGGAACAGGTTTTAAAGACAACCAAAAGGATTATAAATGGTTAGTGACAAATACGTTGAATTATAATAAAGTATTAAACAATCATACGTTTGGAGGATTACTGGGATACAGTTATGAAACTTCCCGTGATGATTATATGGCAGTTGGTGGCTCAGGATTTGCAAGTGATAAATTACCCAATGTAGGTTCGGCATCCACACCAACAACAACATTCGCATCAGGAACGGAATGGGCTTTAGAGTCTCAATTTGCCAGGTTAAGCTATAACTTCAAAAACAAATATCTTTTTCAGGGTTTAGGAAGGCGCGATGGCTCATCCCGATTTGGACAGAATAAAAAATATGGACTATTTTATGCCCTTTCTGCCGGTTGGGTAGTTTCTGAGGAAAGCTTCTTAAAGGACTCGAAGGTTATTGATTATTTAAAATTCACAGCTAGTTATGGTACATCAGGTAATGACCGGATAGGTAATTTTAGTTACCAGGAATTGTTTGGTGGAGGTGTAGGAGCTGATTACAGTGGAAATGCCGGCTTAATTCCAACTCAGGTTCCAAATGCAGATCTTAGCTGGGAAGAAACAGCACAATTTGACGTAGGTGTAAATACTACCCTTTTCAACATATTTGATCTTGAAGCTAATTACTATACTAAAAAAACTAATAGGTTATTGTCAAACGTTCCTTATCCTTATACTACAGGTTATGCAAGTGCTACGATTAACGTTGGTGAAATGAAGAATACCGGAGTTGATTTATTAGTTACTTCACGTAACATTAATAAAACTAATTTCAAATGGGCCACCTCATTAAATATCGGATTTGTTAAAAATGAAATAATATCATTACCGGTAAATAAGGATCCTGAAGGCAGAGACTTTTTAGAAGGTTCTGCTGCTCAGAGAGCTATAGTAGGGGAGAGTTTGAACACTTTTTATTTAGTAAGATATAAAGGTATAAATCCTGCTACCGGTGATGCAGAATGGCTGACCAAGGATGGTACTGCAACTACTACCTATTCACCAAATAACCGTGTAGTGGTAGGTAGTGCAATTCCTGATTTTACAGGAGGTTTTACAAATAACCTGAGCTATAAAGGTGTTGACCTTAATGTGTTCTTTAATTTTGCTTACGGAAATAAAGTACTGATTGATGGTCTCCGGTTTACAGAAAATGTAAATACTGGTTCCTATAATAAGAGTACTGATCTGTTAAATTACTGGAAGCAAGCTGGTGATAATTCATTTGCTCCAAGATTAAGCAGCCCTACAGCTGCTAATTTTCAACAGCTATCTACATTACAATTACAGGATGGGTCTTATTTGAGGCTGAAAACGGTAAGTTTAGGGTATACAATCCCAACAACTATAATTAATAGAAGTAAAATTTTAACAAGCGCCCGTATTTATGTTTTAGGTCAGAATTTAATTACTGTTAAAAATAAGGATTTCAGAGGTCCTGATCCGGAAGTTTCTGCAAATGGAGGTTCTAACCAAATATTAGGTCAATCCTTCTTTGCACTTCCCCAAGCCAGAACATTAACTTTTGGAATTAACCTAGGATTTTAAGAACAGAAAAATAAAGAGATGAAAAATAAATTATTTATTTACTCAATTACGGGAGCCCTGTTATTCAGTTTTGCTTCCTGTGAAAAAAAGCTGGATTTACAGCCCGAGCAAAGCTTGTCTGCTGACGTGGCTTTTAATTCTAAAGAGACAGCTACAAGTGCCTTGTTAGGTGTTTATAGTTCGCTTCAGACACTTGAAGTTTTTGGCTCACAGCCACAGATTGTTGCTGATTATCAGGCGGATAACGTTTTATTTGTTGGATCTTTTCCTACTTTACAAGAAATAACAAATTATAATGTGATATCTTCTAATCAAACCATTGAAACTATCTGGCAATCGCATTACCGGGCTATATTAAGGGCAAATAAAATTATTGCCAAAGTCCCTCAAGTGGTAGATGCATCTTATACAGATGCCCAGAAAAAGCAAGCTGTAGCTGAAGCCAAATTTTTACGTGCATTAACGTATTTTCAATTGTCAAATTTGTTTTCACAGCCATTTCAGGTTTCCAATGGATCAAATCTTTCAGTTCCTTTGGTATTGGAATCATTTGAAGGTGAAATTTCATTTCCAGCCCGTGCAACACTAAATGATGTCCAAAATCAGATCAAAAAAGATTTAACAGAAGCTATTGTTGATCTTCCAGCTTCTTACAGTTTAGCAGCTGATACACGAGGTCGTGCAACAAAAGGTGCTGCACAAGCTTTATTATCCCGGCTGCACCTTTATAGAAATGATTGGGCTAACGCTGAAACTTTGGCAAGGCAGGTTTTGGCTTCTCCTTTATATGTTTTGGCGGCAAACTATGCTTTTTACGATGCCAATACACCAGAAGATGTATTTTCAATTCAAAACTCAGCAACTGATAATGGAAGAACCGGTGCCGGTGGATGGGCAAGTTATTACCAGCCTGCTGCAAAAGGAGGCAGGGGTGATGCACCTTTTTCAGCAGCTTTAGTGGCTGCATATAATGAAGAACCAGGAGATAAGCGGTTTACCTCTTTAAATGCTATGGGATCTGCTGCAGATGGTATCGCCAGACCATTCACTTTGAAATTCCCGGATGCAATTAATAATACAGACAATTCACCTGTTATACGAACAACTGAGGTAGTTTTAAATTTAGCAGAAGCTATAGCCGAACAAAAGGGTATTAATATGGAATCTATTGATTTGATCAATAAACTTAGGGCGAGAGCCGGCCTTCCAAGCTGGACATTAGTAACATTTTTAACTAAAGCAGCATTTATTGATGCTATTTTAAATGAAAGAAGAAAAGAGTTAGCTTTTGAAGGTCATAGAAGAATGGATTTGCTAAGAAAAGGTAAACCACTAAGAACTACAGGACCTGAAGCTTCTAAAGCGACATTTGGAGGTAACCTTACCATATTACCTATTCCATTTCGTGAAATTGACCAGAATAAATTGTTAGTACAAAATCCAGGATATTGAGTTAAAATCAATGAATCCTGATAGATAATACAATCTGGATTTCGGAATCGGGATTATAAATTTTTCATAAAGAGAGGCTGATCATGATTTATGATACAGCCTCTCTTACTTAATCAATCCTACAGCTCATATAGAGGTTAGCCAATTTCAGTAATTAGTTGTGCGGCAAATTTGCTGATCACATTTTTATCCATCTTTTCAAATAAAGGGAAATGCATAATCTTTGTGTTTAGATGCTTTGATATTATCTCTTCTGAACTTTTATCCTGCCTGCCACAAAATATAATCCTGCTAAGATTTATATTTCTTGATTTAAGTATCTCTCCGGATAATAAGGTATGATTTATGCTTCCCAGATAGTTTTGTGATACAAGAAATACTTCTGCATCCAGCTTTTGGATCAGATCGATCATCAGGTCCTTTTCATTTAAAGGCACCATTAATCCGCCTGCCCCTTCGATGATCAGCTGATTATCTGTTTCAGGAAGGATAAAAGATGACAGTTCAATGCGTATCCCATCCAAAGCTGCTGATTTATGCGGTGAGAAGGGCTGTGTAAGACGATATATCTCGGGGTGAAAGATTGATTGTTTATTGGATACAAGGCTTCTTACGAGAGCCGTATCGCTGTTTCCGAGATCCCCTGATTGAATGGGTTTCCAGTAGTCGGCTTTAAATTTTTCAACCAAAATAGCTGATACAATGGTTTTTCCTACCCCTGTACCTATGCCTGTGATAAAAATCGGTCGCTTTCTCAAAGTATGCGGTTTAAAAGTTCACAAAGGCTTTTTATTTCCTCCATAGAATTATGATTATGAAGGCAGATCCTGAGGCGTTCTGATCCTTGTGCAACACTCGGACTAAGTATTGCCCTTACATCGAATCCTGCAAGCTGTATGGTTTCTGCCTTTTCTGTGGCTCTGCTGTTTCCGGGAATAATAATGATCTGTATCGCAGATCTGCCTGGCAGAAGCCGGATCCCGGGTTTGATAAGTTGTCTGAAATAGTGTATTCTCTGGTGTATACCTGACTGATGATCCCGGCTTTTAAGATAGGTGTAGGCAGCCTTTACGGCCAGGTGACTCAGAAAGGGAGCTGCTGTGGTATAAATAAACGCCCTTGAGAAATTGATCAGGTAGGAGCGTAGCTGCCTGCTTCCTAAAACTACTGCACCATGTGTTCCCAGTGCTTTGCCAAAAGTGATGACTCTGGCAAATATCTTGTCTGATAATCCCGATTCTTCAATCAGGCCACGGCCATTTTCCCCGAAAACTCCTGTGGCATGGGCTTCATCGACGATGAGTGCTGCCTTATATTTTTGGGCAAGATCGGCTATCTGCTGTAATGGAGCTTCATCGCCGTCCATAGAGTAAAGGCTTTCAACTGCTATGAATATTCTGCCTCTGGCAATTCTTAGCTTTTGCTCAAGATTTTCTATATCATTATGCCTGAAAACATATCGTTGTGCATGGCTAAGACGAATTCCGTCTATAATGGAGGCATGTATATATTCGTCGGAGATTATGGTATCACCTCTTTGCGGTAAACATGAGAATAATCCAATATTTGCGTCATAGCCGGAGTTATACATTAATGCAGCCTCCGACTGATGGAAATCAGCGATTTCCTCTTCAAGTCTTTCTGTGAAACTGTCATTACCTGCCAGCAGTCTTGAGCCCGAAGATCCTAACCTGAAATCGGGGTATTTCCCAAGCTCTGAAAGAAATAATTGCCTCAATTCTTCAGATCTGGCAAATCCCAGATAATCATTTGAACAAAAGTCGATTTTGGAATTTTCAGATTTTAAACTGCGCAGAGAATGGTTCAGCTTCCGCTTTTCCAGACTTTCAGAAATAAAATAATTGATCTCTTCCAAAATATTTTTTGTTAAAAATAAGAAAAGCGGCTGTTATAGGCCGCTTTTCTTATCAATCTGATTTAGATTATTGATTTTTTCTTTTCTCCATCATTTGCTGATGATGTTGCTGCATTCTTTCTTTTTGCTTCTCTCTCGCTTCATTGAGTATTTTTTGCTGCTCTTCAGTAAGGATTTTATTAAGCTGTTTATTGTGTTCTTCCATCATTTCACGACCCTTTCCCATCTGCTCTTTTCTTATTTTTTCTTGTGATTGACGCATTTTATCCATTTTTATGGCACGTTCCAGATTGAGTGCATAGATCTTTTCTTTTTGCTCTGCAGTTAGATTTAATCTTTTCTCCATCGCATCAGTCATCATTTTAGCACGTTCTTCAGGAGATTTCATTTCCCCTTTCCCCATCATCATTCCTGTACCCGGTCTGCCTTTATGCAGAGTATCCTGTGAATAAGCCGCACCGGTTAATCCAATCAGCAGTGCAGCAGTCATAAATAAATTCTTCATATCTGTATTGTTTATTTTTACTGATAGATAGTTTTATTTGAATAAGGTTTAAATCTGATCTGTTAAAATGTGTTAAGATTTATTTCTGTCGAGGTTAGAGATAGATTTTTGCATTTGAGATACCATGTGTGTCAGCGTTTCGAGAGTTGGTTCAGGTGCAGGTTCCGGAAAACTGGTACTGATGTATGCCTTTGCTTTCCATATTTCCAGCACATCTTCACCGGGTATAGTGTAGGCTTCGTACACCGGATTGTCTGAGATCAGTTTTAAAGATTTATTTTCCCTGAATCTGTTACCTATGCGTTTATAGACAATGCCATCATTCTTACTGATTACCACATAGGTCTCTCCGGGCTTCAGATCATTCCAGTTACTGAGATACTCTCCAACAACAACTGTCCCTGACTGAAGAGGAAGCATGGAGTCACCTTTTATTTCAAATGCCCGGTAAGTCCCCTGACGAAACATCGGCAGGTGAAATTTGGGGAGTTCAGATATGTATTCCGGATCGCCATACCCATTGAGGTATCCTGCACTTGCTTTGACCGGAACAAGTTCTATATTTTCCCGATCCTGACTATCTACAGATATACTGAGTACACGGATATTGGCCGGATCGCCTTTAGGCTTTGGTTTCCATCTGTCATCGATTCTTTCGTTGACAAGTTCAT
Organism: Daejeonella sp. H1SJ63; assembly: GCF_029360775.1. Lineage (GTDB taxonomy): Bacteria > Bacteroidota > Bacteroidia > Sphingobacteriales > Sphingobacteriaceae > Daejeonella. The sequence continues at coordinate 263,057 of NZ_JARKMZ010000028.1, forward strand.
CCATAGAAAGCTCATAAAACTCTGCAAATTTCTTTAGCAATTCGTACTTCGGTTCTGCGCGATCCTCTTCATATGCTCCAACCAGTGAGCGTTTGATCTCAAGGCTGTCTGCGAATTGCTGTTGGGTAAGTCCTTTTTTCTTGCGGAGGTACTTCAGGTTGGAAGAAATGTTTGACATTTTAAAATAAATTTGGAAATACTAAAATTGTTAGTAAATTTATGCTCATAAAATTAGCAATTATTTACAGAACAAACAATTTATTTTTTAATATATGCCGATCCTAATTAAACCAGCCATGAAGACCAAGAAATTTGTTTATTTAGTTACAGACAGAAACAGAAGCTGTATACATGTAGGTATGAGTACTGACCTGATGAAAACCATGAGTTTTTACAGGCAGATGCCTAATTTATTTTTTGATGCCGGACAACAGCTGACCCGACTGGTTTATTTTGAGGAGCTAAATTCAGAGAGTTCTGCCTTAGAGCGTTTTAATCTGATTAGTAAGTTTACACGTATCCAGAAAGACAGAATGGTCAGGTCTGTAAATCCTGACTGGATAGATCTGACCATTGGACTGGATTTTGAGCAAATTCTAATTTCAGGAATGAAACCGGTACACATGCCGGTAAGTACTTTGTCCTGATTATTTTTTTATGAATTTCAGGGCAGCTGAGTTCATGCAATAACGTTTTCCGCCTTTATCCTTTGGGCCGTCATCAAAAACGTGCCCCAGATGAAGTCCGGTTTTTGTTTCTATGACTTCATCGCGAATCATTCCATGGCTATTGTCGGTTACTACTGTGATTACTCCTGATTTAATAGCCTTTGTAAAGCTCGGCCATCCACTGCCTGAGTCATATTTATCATCTGAACTGAATAATGGTTCGCCTGTTGCTGCACTAACATAAATACCTTTAGCATAGTGTTTATCGTAAGGGTTTTTGAATGGCGGTTCTGTTCCACGCTTTACCATAACCTCAAAAGTCATCGGACTCATAATTTTTTTCCATTCAGCTTCTGATTTCTGGATAGGGAATGTTGCAGTATTTTCTTTGCTTTTACTTTTGTTCTGTGCGCAGCTTGTACATGTAATGAACAATACCAGACCTGCAATGCTTAATAGTGCTTTCATAATATTTTAATATGTAGAACTAGTCGAATAAACGTTAATTCATATGATCTAATCTATTGAATTACGAATTTTAAGTGAATAAAGTTTTTTCAACAAAAAAAGCGATCATTTGATCGCTTTTTTTGTTCTTACCAACCCGGTGCAAAGACCAATCCAAATATTCCGAGATTAACATCTTTCCTCTGGAATGGAATTGCATAATAGGGCTCCAGTACAAAATATCCAAACACATTAACCCTTAAGGATACACCGGCACTCATTGCCGGAACACGTTCGTAATAACCTGTAGTTGCTCCTCCTATTTTACGTGGCTCACTTCTGAAAGCAACTTTTGAGTTATTGTCATAGGCTAATCCCATGTCAAAGAAGAGGTTCAGGTCTGAGAACAGGAACTTAGACTCAATAGCAGCAAGTTTTTTAGGACCTGTAAATGGAAGTCTCAATTCAAAGTTTGCAACTGCCAGGCGCGAACCTACCAGTTGATTGATATCAAAACCTTCACCGGTTACACTACTGCCATTTTTGTAGAATGAGTTAGCTTCGTAACCTCTGATCAGGTACCCATAACCGGCGTACATTTGGTAAAGGCGACTTTCATCACGTCCGAATCTGGTATAGGTATAAAGTCTTGCTGCAATTGTTATTGGTTTTACCCGTACATATCTTCTGCCGTCAACGGTTAGGGCATTCAGTTTGTAATCGCCCTGGTAATTTTCAATTCCTACTCTGTACCTGAAGCCATCAAGAGGGGAGGTAACTCCTGAAAATGAGTTATCGCCTACAAAAGCTGCATTCAATTGCACAGTTGTGAAAGGATCGAAGTTTACCCCGTAAGTCTGGAATGCCTCTTCTTTTGAAAGTTTCTCTCTGTCGCTACCTATTGCATAACCTGTATTATAACCGTAGTAATTGTTATAACGGTCGATACGGTAGCTATATCGGGAAATACCACTACCTGCTTCAAACCTGTGATTTCTGGAGAATGGATAGGATCCGAATACCTGAAACTGATCTTCAAATGTGCGTATAATATCGTATCGTTCAATATAAGTTTGCCCTACACCCGGAAGATTTTCAACAGCAGCTGTGAATGATCCTGATACGTAAGGAATATGTGAACCTACAACTCCCCAGTTAATCCGGCTTTGCTGATTAACGTAAGCTACCTGTCCGCCGAAATCATAGATCTCACCATTTACCGCAGCTGTTGCAAAAATCTGATTTCTACCGAGAATATCACTGAATACCCCCTGAATACCGCTGGATAGACCTGTACCAAAGCGACCTACAGAAGCACCTACTCCGTTACTCGATAAATAGTCGAGTTTGAATTTAGGCTGATATGCAATGGTACGGATCGAATCCTTAGGGATCCTTTCAAATCTTTCGAAATTATTAAGATTCGCATTAATAATGTTTACTCCGACAGATTTGGCAGGGGGAAGGGCAGCAGCATCAAAGTTTAACTCCTGATTTCCAACATTCTGTTCTTTAAAATCAGAAGCCTTTGCGTTGTATATTGTATACTTCTGGGCTCTGTAATAGGAATAAACGATATCATCTTTTGCTGATACGCTTAAGGCAGGTGAATATTCAGTAATACCACTGATACCAGTGAAATAATCGGTCAATTGTTCTACTGATTTATTTTCGACAGAATATTTGTACATATTTCTGAAGCCATCCCTGTTAGAGAGGAAATAAATGCTCTTACTGTCTGCAGAATACTGAGGATTCAGATTGTTGGCGCCATCAAATACGTCCAGATTAGTGATTGACTTAGTAGCAAGGTCCATTACTGCCATGTTCAGCGTAATATCTACACTTGTTGCTGATCTGTCAAAAGTTGTTCTGTCTGTACTGAATACCAGGGATTTTCCGTCTTTTGAATAACTAGGATGATAATCTGAATATTTATCATTAGTTAACTGAGTCAGTAATTTAGTTCTGAGATTGTATTGATAAAGGTCATTCTGGCCTTCCTTTAAGCCTGAAAAAGCAATGTCATTTCCATTAGGTGCCCATGTAATATTGCTAAACTCCTCAACTTTTCCCATAGCTTCCATAGACAAGGTCTTTCCACTTGAAATATCGATGATAACTAATTTATTTACTCCTGCACTGAATACACTGAAGGCAAATTTTTTACTGTCGGGCGACCAGGCTCCTGCAGATTCAATAAAGTTGTATTCATCTATATCCCCGTTCTTGGCTTTGCTGGAAAGTTTTCTGATGATCTTCCCTGTTCGGGCATCAGCCAGAAAGAGGTCTATACTTAGCAGATCTTTTTCTGAAAGGAAGGCAATATAATTACCGTCGGGTGAAATAGCAGGAGCAACATTATAATGTGATCCTCCATTTTTTTCATCAATAATCTTTTTACCGACTGGCACTTGTGCCGTGTCTTTCAGATAGGGTTTATAAGTATTTTCTATACTCGTTTTCCAAAGACTTGATAAAGTACGGTCATCGTATCCAAAAGTACGTCGGATAGCCATTTCATAGCCATATTTGGCAGTTTCCTTGAAAAAAGGTACAATAACTGTATCACCATAGGTTGATCCGATGTATGACCAGAATGCCTGTCCGTACCTATACGGGAAATACTTGTTTGAGGTGGTTAAATCCTTCAGGGTAGGGATATCTTTGTTCAGAAATGCATCGCGCATCCACATGGAGGTATAAGAATCCTGTTTTCCTACTGAAAGGTATTCTGCCATACCTTCAACCATCCACAGTGGTAAATTGCCGATATTTTCAAGATTGGTTGAATCGCCCTCGATTAGGGAGTGATATTGGAAGGCATGTACCAACTCATGACCCAAAACATGACGTGTCTGATGGTTCAGCTGTGATATGGGCATGATAACCCTGTTCTTCATCCCCTCAGTTACACCACCGGTTCCTACACCAACTTCGCCGCTTAAAGCTGTTGTTTGTTGAAAATCAGGATGATTAGCATAAAGAATGAAAGGGTTCTTTTTCAGGAAGGTATCGCGGAATACCTGCTGATGTAATTCGTACCAAACCTCGGCCTCTTTGGCGAAACGGTGTACCAAACTGTCATTTTTCAGATAATAGTACAGGTCGAAATGTGGAGTTTCATAAACTTTGAATTTAAGATTTTTATACCTGACCTTATTCTGGCCGAAATATTGTGCCTGAACATTATTGATAGTGCCTGAAAATAAAAGGAATATCAAGAAAAATATTAGCCGGAATCCCGGCATTCTTTTGGCAATTTTACTCTCTCTCATTTTATATATAAATGATGTTTCTCTAAAATACGTAAAAATATCTATTTCGATTTTTGCTCTGCTCAATAAATCAGAGGAATGTAAAATCAATTATTTTGTTTTGCTCTGTTTTGTTTTCGCTCTTCCCTGATCTCTTTACGGGTTTTTTGTATTTCGACAGCAGGCTCAGGTGTTGACCTGACCGGAGTTTTATTTTCTGAAGGCTGAGAGTTTCTGCTCTCCTGTACTTTTGCAGTATTATTTTGAGTTGAAGGTGGAGATTGATTTAATGAGGTATCCTGTATATCCTGCGGAATATAAAGTGAATCAATAATCAACGAATCAACTGCACTTGTATCGGAAGAATAATTAACCGTTTCACATTGGTATTTGCGTGTTATTTTTACTTTGGGTTTAGGAAAAGGCCCCGGTTTTATTCCGAGTGATTCATCTTTGTAAACTTTTTCCATAAATTTTCCGAAGATAGGCAGGGCTGTACGTGAACCTTCACCTGTTTGAGAGGTTTTGAAATGTACACTTCGTTCGTCACAGCCAACCCATACGCCTGTAACAAGATCTTTGGTTACTCCCATATACCATCCGTCGACATAATCAGATGATGTTCCTGTTTTGCCGCCTATCTGATTGTTGTTTTTCCAGAGATCCCATTCCCATAAAGCCTGGGACGTTCCTCCCGGCTCTTCCATACCACCTCTTAACATGTACAGCATGAGGTAGGCAATCTCTTCGCTTAAGGTTCTTTCCTGTTTAGATTTGAACTCCTCAATAAGATTCCCGTCCAGATCTTTGATCTTTTCAACCAAAATAGGTTCTGAACGTATTCCATTATTCAGGAAGGTACCATATGCTTTAACCATTTCAAATACGCTTACATCATTCGGACCCAGACTCACTGAAGGGACAGCTTTCAGATTGCTTTCAATTCCGCAGGCATGGGCATATTTTACAACATTGGCCGCTCCTACTTTTTCGGTAATCTGTGCAGTTATTGAATTTACCGATTTACCCATTGCCCATCGAAGCGACATTTCTCTGCCGGAAAAATTATAATCTGCATTTTTGGGTTCCCAGTATTCGGTTTTACCTTTGTTTTCATAAGGTATTTTTACTGCCTGATCAATGAATTTATCGCATGGGTTCATGCCAGATTCCAGCGCAGCAAGATAGGCGAAAGGTTTAAATGTTGAACCAGCCTGTCTTTTTGCCTGATTAACGTGGTCATATTTAAAGTATTTGTGATTGATACCTCCAACCCAGACTTTAATATGTCCGTTGAATGGATCCAATGTCATCATGCCGGTATTCAGAATTTTAGCATAATATTTAATGGAATCGATCGTAGAATAGCGAACTTCTTTTTCTCCATCCCAGCTGAATACCTTCATTTTTTTAGGTTTATTCAGATAGAAATTAATCGAATCAAGATTGTTATCAAATCGTTTTTTCAGAAACTCATAATAAGGAAGACGTTGTGCCGCTTTTTCAGGAAAATCGGGAATCTCAAGTCCGTCGGAGGTTCTCCATGGGTTTTCGTTGCCCCATACATTTTCAAATCGTCTTTGAAGGATTTTCATTTGATGAGTAACAGCTTCCTCCGCGTATTTCTGCATTCTGGAATCAATTGTTGTATAGATTTTAAGTCCGTCACCATAAAGGTCATATCCATTCTCCTCACACCATTTTTCGAGATACCTTGAAACGGCAGAACGCAGGTATGAACCACCGTCACTTCCTTCATCCAGGCTGCCCTGGGTTAGTTTAAGAGGTTTAGAACTGTATTTTTTAAATTCCTTTTCTGTCAGATAATCATATTTCTGCATTTGGGTAAGCACGGTATTACGCCGTTCCAATGATTTTTCAGGGTTTCGGATAGGGTTATAGGTTGTTGTTGCTTTAAGCATACCAACCAGTACTGCAGCTTCTTCTACCTGTATTTTGTTTACATTTTTATTGAAGTAGAGTTTTGAAGCAGTTTTAATGCCAAATGTATTATTCCCAAACGGAACTGTATTCAGGTAAAGTGTCAGGATTTCCTCTTTACTATAGTAATTTTCAAGTTTATAGGCGGTAACCCATTCTTTAAGTTTGTAAACAATGGTTCTGACCAATGGAATGTATTTGATCAGGCCCTCAGACTTTCTGTTCCTCGTGCTGTACAGATTTTTAGCCAGTTGCTGGGTAATTGTACTTGCTCCCCGTCTGTCGCCGGTTGCTGTTGATATAATACTTGATATTAATGAGCGAATATCAATGCCACTGTGTTTGTAGAATCTTACATCTTCAGTAGCAACCAGTGCATCAACAATTGCCGGTGCTATACTATCGTATTCAACAGGGGTACGGTTCTCTTTGAAGTATTTTCCAATAAGTTTTCCGTCAGATGAATAGAGTTCAGAAACGACATTCATATTTGGGGCTTTAATATCCCTCCTGCTTGGAGAATACCCGAAAAGCCATAAAAAGTTGATCTCAAGGGCGCAAAAGAAGATAACTATGAAGTATAAAGTTATTGCTGCATAGCGAAGACGCGTATTTTTTATTCTTCTGAACATATGGTAAATATGAGGAAATCGTGTTTAATATGATGAAAATATCTCTGATTTTCTGATAGCAGTTTATTTAACGTAAAGAGCCTGCTAAAATTTTTAAATTGCTTATATTTTATGTTATGGAAGATCTGGTTAAAAAATTCAAGGTCAGAAAAGGAAAGCATTTTAATCTGAAGCTTCAGGACCCCGCTTTTTCCGGAATTTATGATAAGGAAAATGCCGCCGAATTACTCAGCGAGCTGAGCATGGAAATGAGCGAACTTCAGGAAAGAATGTATGCGCTCAATAACAAAGCACTTTTAGTTATTTTTCAGGCTATGGATGCTGCAGGCAAGGATAGTGTTATAAAGCATGTGATGAGGGGATTAAACCCGCAGGGTTGTCAGGTATTCAGTTTTAAGCAGCCCAGTGCAGAGGAGCTTGATCATGATTTTATATGGAGGCATAATAAAGCCACGCCTGAAAAGGGGAGGATTGGCATTCACAACAGGTCTCATTATGAGAATGTGCTCGTTTGCAGGGTTCATCCTGAATATCTGCTTAATGAAGTTGCCGGCAAACCCGATGCGGCTTTCTGGGAAGGGCGTTATGAAAGTATCCGGAATTTCGAGAAACATCTGGTACAGAATGGTACTGTGGTCATTAAATTTTTTCTTAATCTTTCTAAAAATGAACAAAAAAAGCGTTTTCTGGAACGAATAGATAATCCTTTGAAAAACTGGAAATTCAATCGTGCGGATATTGAAGAGCGGAAGAAATGGAATGAATATATGAAAGTTTATGAAGAGGCTATAAATGCCACAAGTGAAAATTATGCCCCCTGGTATGTTATTCCTGCAGATAAAAAGTGGTTTACCAGAATTGCTGTCAGTAAGATCATTATCCATACTTTTCAATCCATGGAAATGGATATGCGCCCGCTTTCAGCCTCTGAGAAAAAGAAGCTTGAATCCTGCAGGAAATTATTGCTGAATGAAAAGTAGTCAGTTCAGGTTTGTTTGAACAAAACATCCCGATAGGCTGGGTTTTGTTCAATGATTGATTTTGCTATGATGCAAAGGGGAATTACTTTGATGTTTTTATCTCTGGAATAGTTTATAAGGGCGTCAAGCAACTCTGATCCGGCTTCATTTTGCTCTGGTAATTCATTGTTAATCGTGGTTTGATCAAGTAACATCTTATCTGCACCGGCAAAACTGTAGCTTATTTCAGCAAGCATTTTGTTGCCTTCTTCTATATAAAAAACACCTTTATGAGTGTTTCCACGATGTTTAATCACCATTTTGTTATTCAAAATCGATTATTTTCGTTTAATTTAAAAGTATCAGCATCTTTCAGGAATGGAAATGAAGTCCGTGCATGAGTAAGGTCTTCCTTATTTATACTAAAGGTATAAAGATCTTCATCATTGGGTTTATAATACACCACCTTTCCAAGAGGGTCAATGCACATTGAATCTCCTGAATGATAAATTTCATTGCCATCATGACCTATACGATTTACTGCAACAACAAAGGCCTGATTTTCAATTGCTCTGGCAGGAATAAGTGTTCGCCAGTGTAAGGAACGGCGTTCAGGCCAGTTGGCTACGATGAGGAGTATATCGTATTCTTCATTAACATTTCTCAGCCAAACCGGGAAACGAAGATCATAGCAGATCATCGGACAGATCTTCCAGCCGTTCAGTTCTACAAATAATTTCCTGGTACCGGCGGTATAATGCTGATCCTCTTCACCTAATCCAAAAAGGTGTCGTTTGTCATAATATTCAAATGATCCATCTGCGCGCATCCAGATAAGTCGATTGTAGTATTTTTTATTTTCCCGGATGATGATACTGCCTGTAACAACAGCATCGAATTTTTTTGCCTGTTCCAGCATCCACTTCATGCTTCGGCCATTCATTTCTTCAGCAAATTTTTCAGGATTCATTGAAAAGCCTGTGCTGAACATTTCCGGAAGTACTATCAGGTCAGTCTTTTCACGGATAGAAGATAGTCGCAGCCCGAGATTTTGCAGGTTCTTGTCTATGTTTTCCCAAAAAAGATAGGCCTGAAAGGTGGTAATTTTTAGTGTACTCATCTGCAGGTATTCATACGGTAGTGTATTAATAAATGTTGCTTTTATACTTTTGCTAATTTATTAACGGCCTTTTCAAGAGTTTCTTGTTTTTTGGCAAAACAAAAGCGTAAAACTTTATGATCGGTGCCTTTACTGTAAAAAGCTGAAACAGGTATGCCTGCAACACCAAATTCCTTTATGATCCTCATTGCCAGGTCGGTATCTTTCTCATTACTTATACGGCTATACTGAACCGATTGAAAATATGAACCGTAGCAGGGAAGCAGGTCAAAACGCGTTTCTTTCATCAAGTTATGAAAAAAATCCTTTTTAACCTGAAAAAAATCACTGACTTCCAAATAATTACGTTCATTTTTCATGAAATCGGCTATCGCAAACTGTACAGCCGAATTGACACTGAACACCTCGTACTGGTGTACTTTCCGAAATTCACTCATCAGCCATTCCGGAGCAAGGCAATAGCCAACTTTCCAGCCGGTTGTATGGAACAGCTTTCCAAATGATGCTGTAATGAAACTTTTCTCTCTCAGCTCAGAGAACCGCGAGATACTTAAATGCTGCCTTCCGTCGTATACAAGATGTTCATACACTTCATCACTAATAATCAGGATATCCTTATTGCGTGTAATTCTGATCAGTTCTGACATGTCACTCTCAGTGAGTGTTTTTCCTGTCGGATTATTAGGGGTATTCAGAATAATCATTCTGGTCTTTTCGTTAATCAGCTTTTCAACTTCAAGCCAGTCTGTTATATATAAAGGAGCACTTAATTCAACTGATTTCACTATACCACCAAACAGAATGACAGAGGGGGCATAAGAGTCATAAGCCGGTTCAAATATGATTACCTCATCTCCGGGTCTGATGACACATGCTACAGATGCAAAAATAGCCTGAGTACCTCCGGCCGTAATCGTTATTTCAGTTTGCGGATCATACTTTGCACCATGAAGTTTTTCCTGTTTTTCAGAGATTCGCTCTCTGAGTGCAGGAACTCCCGCCATCGGGGCATACTGATTATAACCGGCTTTCATATACCGGTTAACCAGCTCTACAAGTTCAGGGGAACATTCGTAATCGGGAAATCCTTGTGATAGATTGATGGCCTGATATTGATTGGCCAATTGAGACATGACGGTGAAAATAGTTGTACCAATCCCCGGTAATTTTGATTTTAACTGCATATTAAAGCCTAAAATAGAAAATTATCATCATCCGGATTTGGAATGTTTTATTATTCTTCGGATTTAATTATTAATTTGATAATCAAATTATATTAAGCTTAATGACTTATAAAACAAAAGAAAGCCGGTTGTTTCTGGTGCTTGGAGCTTTTCTGATTGCTAATGCTATTCTCGCCGAATTTATAGGAGTTAAAATTTTTACTGTTGAAGGCTCACTGGGGATAGAAAAGTTCAATATTAATATGTTTGGTGTGCCGGAACTTTCATTCAATATGTCGGCTGGTGTGATAACCTGGCCGCTTATTTTTATTATGACGGATATCATTAATGAGTATTTCGGACTAAAGCAGGTACGCTTTCTTTCAATACTTGCAGCAATTCTGATTAGCTATGCTTTTCTGGTAGTTGGATTCGCCATAGGTCTGATCCCTTCAGATTTTTGGATCAGTCAGAAAATTGATGGAGAAACTGTTAATATGAATCTGGCATTTAAAGGTATTTTCGGTCAGGGGATGTGGATTATTGCAGGCTCAATTATTGCATTTTTAATAGGCCAGATGGTTGATGTATTTCTTTTTCACCAGATAAAACGCAATACCGGGGAACGGCTTTTATGGCTGAGAGCAACCGGATCGACACTTGCATCACAGTTTATTGACAGTTTTGTAGTAATCTTTATTGCATTTTATCTTAATCCTCAATACAGCTGGAGCTGGCAGATGGTGGCTGCAATTGGTTTGGTAAATTATACCTATAAATTCGTTGTAGCAATATTGATGACTCCATTGCTCTATTTTGTTCATGGTATTATCGACCGGTATTTAGGTAAAGAACTATCTCAGAAAATGATTTCAGAAGCAGCCGGAAACACTAACAATTAAAAATATTATTCTATGAAAAACTATTTCCTTTTGATTACAGGCCTTTTTATTTTTAATATTTCCGCGCTTTCAGCTCAGGAGATATTATGGAAAGAACAAGCCGCATTTGATGGTGTTCCTGAATATTACCAAAAGTGGAATTATCCTGATTTTAATTTTCCTTCAGACCAGAAAGCATGGGATAAAGAACGTTTGAAAGTCAGGGAAACCCTGAAAGGCCTCCTTGGAAATATTCCGTCCCGCCCTGAAAAACTAACTGTCAGAACGCTTTCCAAAAAACAAATGAACGGGTATATCCTTGAGAAATTCATTATTGATAATGGTATTGACGGATGGATTCCGGGATATCTGGCCATACCAACAAATGTTAAAGGGAAGGTTCCTGTAGTTCTGGGAATGCATGGTCATAGCAGTAGCAAGGAAAACGTTTTCGGAATAAATTCAGCTACAGCTCAGGATGTTTTAGCTCTGCTTATTTCAAAAGGCTATGCGGTTATGGCAATTGATAGTTATTTTAACGGAGAGCGTAAAGGAACCGGTCCTGCCGGGATACTGGAGACACAGGCAAAGGGAGCAGATCAGGAATCTTCACAGTTTAAAATTAATTTATGGTTTGGCCGTTCACTCTGGGGGATGCAATTACGTGATGAACAGATTGCTCTGGATTATTTAAACAGCCGGCCTGAGATAGATTCTGACAGAATTGGTGCTGAAGGCATGAGCATGGGGAGTACAAGAGCATGGTGGCTGGCCGCTCTTGATGACCGGATCAAAGTAGTAGTTGGAGTAGCTTGCTTCACCAGATATAAAGAATTAATCGAGCAAAGGGAGTTAAAAGCACATGGTATTTACTATTTTGTTCCAGGAATGCTGCAACATTTTGATACTGAGGCGGTAATGGGGCTTATTGCTCCCAGACCTTTTCTGGCACTTACAGGAGACAGTGATGCCGGTTCTCCGGTAAGCGGAATGAAAACACTGGAGAAAAAGCTGGATACTGTTTATTCACTTTACAAGCAGAAAGAGAAGTTTAAGAGTATCATTTATCCCGAAACGGGGCATGTATTTACTGACGATATGAAAATCGAGATGCTTGATTGGTTAGAAAAATATCTGAAATGAAAAAAATACTCAGAAAATCAGGATATCTGCTTCTTCTTGCAATAAGCTCAATGTCACTTTTTGCCCAAAAAAGTGCGAAATCCTCTGCAGCTGCTAAACCAATCCCGGAAAAGATAGCAGCCCATTTTATAGTTCCTGAAGCATATAAAAATCAGTATGGTGCTTATCGTCCTGTTTTAAAGTTTTATAACGGTGATTCTGTTAAAACTGCGAAGGACTGGACCCGGAGAAGAGAAGAGATCCTTTCAAGATGGAACTCGATGATGGGGCAGTGGCCTGCACTGATTCAAAAGCAAAGCTTTGAAATGCTTGATACGGTACAGCTTGATGGTTTTGTAAGATACAAAGTGAGATTCAACTGGTTACCCGGACAAAAAACGGATGGCTATCTGATGATACCGAACAGCCCCGGAAAGAAAGCTGCGGTGATCACGGTTTACTATGAGCCTGAAACATCGGCTGGATTAGGAAGGTCGGATCTCCCTGACAGAGATTTTGCCTATCAACTGGCTAAACGTGGCTTCGTTACTCTTTCTATAGGAACTACAGAAACTACTGCCAATAAAACTTATTCACTTTATTATCCTGGTATTCAGAATGCAAGTGTTCAGCCTCTTTCATTACTGGCGTATGCAGCTGCTAATGCCTGGAATGTACTTGCCGGCATAAAAGATGTTGATTCAAAAAGAATTGGAATTATGGGGCATTCATATGGGGGCAAATGGGCAATGTTCGCATCGGCCCTGTATGAAAAATTTGCCTGTGCTGTCTGGTCTGATCCTGGTATTGTATTTGATGAGACCCGCGAATCTGTCAATTACTGGGAACCCTGGTATCTGGGTTATTATCCTCAACCGTGGAGAAAAAGAGGTTTGATTACCAATGAGAATCCTGCCGGTGGACTTTACCCAAAGCTTGTTGCTGAGGGGTACGATCTCCATGAACTTCATGCTCTGATGGCTCCACGCCCATTTATGGTTTCCGGAGGTTCAGAAGATCCATCCAAACGATGGATTCCCCTGAATCAAACTATTGCCGTAAACCGTTTGCTTGGATACGAAAATCGTGTTGCAATGAGCAACCGCCCTGAACATGCCCCAAATCCTGAATCGAATGAGGCAGCATTTTTATTTTTAGAACATTTTTTGAAATAATTACGAATTACGAATTACGAATTACGAATTACGAATTACGAATTACGAATTACGAATTACGAATTTTTAATTCCTAATTCTTAATTTTGATCAGTTCTACCTCAAAAATCAGTGTGCTGTATGGTGGAATATCCTGCCCGGCGCCACGTTCTCCATAACCCAGGGTATAAGGAATAAAGAAGCGGTATTTGGAGCCTGCCGGCATTTGCTGCAAACCTTCAGTCCAACCCGGAATTACTTGATTGAGTACGAAAGATGTTGGCTCACCCCGGTCATACGAGCTGTCAAATTGTTTGCCATTGGTTAATGTTCCTTTATAATGAACCGTAACTTCATCTGTTGCAACAGGTTTTGCGCCGGTTCCGGCAGTTAAAACTTCATATTGAAGTCCGCTTGGCAGAGTCACAATACCTGCTTTTTTCTTATTCTCATTCAGGAAATTAGTAGCTTCTGCAATCACTCCTTCAAATTTTTTTCTTTCAAGGGCAGTCAGAAAGCCGTAGATCACTTCCTGTGATTTTTCAGGGCTAAGAATTACATTTCCTGCTGAAAAAACATCATTCATTGCTTTAGATACCATTGTATAATTAAGATTGTTTACTCCCCTCATTTTCAGGTCGTTTGCAATGCTTGATCCAAAAGCATAGCTGGCAGAGTCTAACTGGGTTTTCAAAGCCGGAGCACTTACTGCTGGTTTTGCAGCAGCAGATTTAGCCGGAGTGGTTTTTGCAGCAACTGGTTTGGATTGTGCAAAGCCGTTGGCTGACAGGGCTGAAGCTGCAAGAATTATTAAAAAACGTTTCATTTGTATTTTATATTTTGAGTGTAAAATGCTTCTGAAATTGCTGAAGCGGTCGCTAATATAGACAGCCGGATGGAATATTAAACAATAATGTCGTGTATTTTTTCTTTCCGGTTTAAATCTTAAATTGTGGTAATAAAAGTCGGCTTTATGACCGGAAGCTATCTGATTTTATGCAGTATACCCGTTATTATTGGATTAATGTCTTACGGAAGCCTTGATGGAACATAAACCCAGGGCTTTAAAAATTGAATGTTTCTGCCATTCATGTTTTTTGGGGAAAGATTTTTTTATAGATTTAATTACCCTAAATACAATTCTTATCATTTTTTCACTTTTCTGGTTCAGTAAGCTAAACCGGCAATAATTTATGTCAAAAAATCATACAGCCTTTACGCTGATTTTCATAGTGATTATCCTCCTGAATCTGATAGCTCAATCAAGCTTTTTCCCGGGGATGAATCTGTATGTAAAGCCTTTGATCTGTCTTTCACTGGCAATCTATCTCTATAAAAATGTAAATATGAGGGCGGGGTTTAACAGGTTTGTACTGGCCGGACTCGTTTTTTCTCTTTTTGGTGATTGCTTTTTGTTGTTTGCCGGATCAGATATTTATTTTTTTCTTTACGGACTGATTTCATTTCTGCTTGCTCATATTGTTTATTCGATGGCGTTTGTCAGGGACTTTAAGAACAATCCGGATGCATCAAAGTATTACGGACATCTGATGCTGTTTTGTATGGGTGTATTTTCCATGTCTTATTATACAATGATTCGTGACTATCTGAATGATTTCAGAATACCGGTTATGGCTTATATGTTTGTCATTTCAGTAATGGCGATTCTGGCCGGTTACCGTTACAGGAGAGTAAATTTAATCAGCTTCAGAATGATTTATCTGGGGGCAATATTTTTTGTAATCTCTGATTCGGCACTTGCATTTAATAAGTTTGTTCAACCGTTCTCTTCAGCAGGATTTATCATCATGTCTACTTATATGATTGCTCAATATCTGATTACTATTGGAACAATTGAACGAATAGTAATTCCTGTGAAATGATAAAATCAAAACTGTATATTGGGTTTACTATATGATACGAAAATTACTTTTTTAATTATGTTCAGAACCTACGGCCTGCTCCTTGCAGTCTTTCTGCCTTTTTGTGGTTATAGTCAGTCATTGAAAGAACATCATATTGAATCTGATGAACTTAGTATTGTAAAGTCCCAATATATAAAAGCCACTGCCAATCAATCTGGGTTATACCGCGGTTCTGATTATATCGGATATCCGCTGCGTTTTAAAGGCGGGCATCAATTCTTTGAATTGGCAGAACCTGCTTATGGAACCGTATTTTACGATGGGATGGCTTATAAAGATATCAGAATCTGGTTTGACATAATGAAGGATCAGGTTCTTGTTCAACATACTGACGGTATTTCCAGAATAGTGCTTCACAATGAGCTTGTTGAAGAATTCAGCATCTTCGGACATCAATTTACTCATATCCGGGCAGGCGAATCTTCTATGTCTGAAGGTTTTTATGATCTTGTTTATCAGGGTAATACCGAGGTTTTGGTAAAACGTTCAAAAGTCACTGTGAAGGATGTAAGTTTAGATGGGGTATTTCTAAAAGTCCTCAGACAAAGAAATCAGTTTTTTATAAAGAGGAATGGTAATTACTATGTTATTGAAGGTCTTGGTTCTGTACTGAAAGTGCTTGGGAGCAAACAGAAAGAAATTCAGGCTCATCTGAAAGAGAACAAACTTAAGTATAGAAAAGAACCGGAAGAGACTATTGTAAGGGCAGTCGCTTTGTTCGATAAATTAAAGGGATGACAATGAATTTAAAGAGATCCTTGATTTTATTTTGCCTCATTTTCTTTGTCTTTATCTCCAATGCTCAGAATAAACAGGTCCTGATCAGTGCAGAGTATAAAAATGCCACAATCAGGGAGTTTGTTTCTGATCTGGAGCAGAAAACTGATTACCGTTTTTACTATGATGCCTTACAATTTGACAGTTTGCGTGTAACACTCAGTGCAAAGGATGACTCGGTTAGTTCTATCATCAAAAAAGCATTTCTGAATACGAAATTCCGATTCGCGATTGATTTAAAACACAATGTTTTTTTAACGAAAGACCTTGAGATCTTTGCGTCTCTGCCTTACGGGATATTTGATAGCGAGCGTGATTCATTAAAATGGAAGGGGCAGCAGGAAATTCTTGCTCTTGCGGATCTCAGTGCTGCAGAAGTTCAGTCTGTTCAGAGTTCTGCACTTTCAAATAAGATTGTTCAGATCGGTAATAAGAATGCCCCGCAAAAGTCGGGTAATATTTCACTGGCCGGCTATGTACGCGATGCCAAAACTGGTACACCTGTAACCGGAGCAGCAGTTTTTATTGAGCAGCCGCGCATTGGTACATATACTGATCAGTTCGGATATTATTCTCTGGCCCTGCCCAGAGGCCCCCATGTTTTAAATATTAAAGCCCTTGGTATTATTGACCTTAAACGTCCGATCATACTCTATTCGGAAGGCAAACTGGATATTGATATTCAGTCGCAGGTATTGTCATTAAAAGAAGTTATTATTTCTGCTGAAAGTTCTGCGAATGTCCGTAACGTTCAGATGGGTGTACAGAAACTAAGTATCAGCTCGATCAAGCAGGTGCCTGTGGCTTTCGGGGAAGCAGATATTATGAAGGTGATGCTAACTCTGCCCGGTGTAAAATCGGTTGGTGAAGCCGGGAATGGGTTCAATGTCAGGGGAGGAGCCGTGGATCAGAATCTGATTCAGTTTGATGATCTCACCATTTATAATCCATCTCATTTTTTTGGTTTCTTTTCTGCATTCAATCCAGATGTGGTTAAAGATGTAGAATTGTATAAAAGTAGTATTCCTTCCCGCTTTGGCGGCCGTCTGGCTTCGGTACTTGATGTGAACAGCAGAGACGGCAATAATAAAAAGTTAAGCGGAAAAGCCGGGATCGGACTATTAACAGGACGGATAAATCTGGAAGGCCCGATTATCAAAGACCGCACATCTTTTATCATGGGGGCCAGAACAACATATTCCAACTGGATACTTAAGTTACTTCCCGACGATTCTGGCTATAAGAACAGTAAAGCGGCTTTTTATGATATGAATTTGCGAATCAGTCATAAAATCAATGATAAGAACAGTCTTTATATTTCGGGTTATCTGAGCGATGACAATTCCAATCTGGGTGGCGATACTACTTTTACCTATAGTAATAAGAATCTATCATTGAAATGGAAACATATTTTCAGTAATAAACTTACCGGGCTTGTAGTTGGAGGATTCAGCAGATATCAATACGATAATCAGAGTGACCAGAATCCTGTAAATGCCTATAAAATGGCATTTGATATCAATCAGGCTAATTTCAAGACAGATTTCAACTATTATCTAAGCCCTAAACATACCATAGATTTTGGTTTGAGTTCTATCAGATACCAGCTTCATCCGGGAACTTATCTGCCACTTGGAAGCAGGTCGCTCGTAGTGTCAAATGTGCTTCAAACTGAACAGGCAATAGAGAGTGCAGCTTATTTAGGCGACAGATTCGATCTCACAGATAAACTGTCGCTGGATCTTGGTGTCAGATATTCCATGTTTAACTATCTGGGTCCCAAAAGTGTTAATCAGTATCTGCCTGGTTTGCCTGTAGAACCGGGAAATAGCACCGGAAGTACGAATTATCAGAAGGGAGAGCTGGTTAAGACTTACCATGGGCCGGAAATGCGTTTTTCCGGACGCTATCAGTTCACTGATGCCTTGTCGGTAAAGGCAGCATATAATACACTCCGGCAATACATTCATTTGCTGACAAACAGTACAGCCATTTCTCCAACAGATATCTGGAAGCTGAGCGATCCTAATATTAAACCGCAATATGGAGATCAGTTCTCACTGGGCTTATACCGGAATTTCAAAAATAATACGGTGGAATTGTCTGTTGAAGGTTATTACAAACGTCTTAAAGACTATCTTGACTATAAAAGCGGAGCTTCTTTAATTATGAATCATCACATTGAAACGGATGTGCTGAATACGAAAGGTAAAGCTTATGGAGTAGAATTTCTGATTAAAAAGCCGGTCGGAAAACTGAACGGCTGGATAGGATATACTTATTCGCGAACTTTACTTAAAACAGATGATCCGACGGTGGGTCAGTTAATCAACCGGGGAAATTACTATCCGGCAAACTTTGATAAACCAAATGATTTGACCCTGGTTGGAAATTACCGCTTTTCACATCGTTTCAGCGCATCATTTAATGCAACATATAGTACCGGCCGACCAATAACTGTTCCTGTTGGTAAGTATTATTATGCCGGATCGCTGCGTGCCAGTTATTCAGACCGGAATGCTTTGAGGGCCCCTGATTATTTCCGTACCGATTTCTCGGTTAATATTGAGGGTAATCATAAAATACATCAGCTGACTCATAGTTCATGGACGATCGGAGTCTATAATCTGACTGGCAGGGATAATGCCTATTCAACTTATTTTATATCTCAGAAAGGTGTCATCCGCGGATATCAGCTTTCTATTTTCGGGAATGCTATCCCTTTTGTAAACTATAATATCAGGTTTTAACATGATCAGAAGAATTTATATACCTGTATTTCTCGTGCTTCTGTTCTTTTTGAATCAGGCATGCAAAAAGCCATTTGAGCATGAGGGAATCAAGGATGCACCGAGCCTTTTAGTAGTGGAGGGAGTGATTAATCCTTCAGGCATCACTAACATCTATTTAAGCCGTACCCTTAAACTGGCGGATAAATTAAAGGCAAATCCTGAAATCAAGGCTAAAGTTCAGATTGAAGGACCCGCTAATGCTGTATTTCCATTAACTGAAAATACAGCAGGAACCTATTCTGTAGCATCTTTGAATCTTAATCCAAACCTTCAGTACAGATTAAGAATTAAAACTGTTTCAGGCAGGGAATATCTTTCCGATTTATTGAGTGTTAAAAACACTCCGGTAATTGACAGTCTGAACTGGCAGAGAACAGCTGCCGGCGTAGGAATCTATTCCAATGCCCACGACTCTCAGAATAATACCAGATATTATCAGTGGGATTATGAGGAAACCTGGGAAATACGCTCGATTGCATATTCCGAATTTTTATTAAAAGATGGGGCAATGATAAGCAGACCCGTGCCCGAAATGGAGCTGTTATTTACCTGCTGGAAGAATGAACGTTCAACTGATATTCTGATTACATCAACAGATAAATTAAGTGCTGATGTAGTCTACCGTTTTCCTCTTGCATTTATACCCAGTCGTTCAGAGAAACTGGCAGTGAAATACAGTATTCTGGTGAAACAATACGCCATTAGCAGGGAAGCTTACGAGTATCTGGGTTTAATGAAAAGAAACTCAGAACAGCAGGGGTCCATTTTTGATGTTCAGCCTACTGAATTAAGAGGAAATATTAAGAGCCTGACTGATCCTTCGGAACAGGTTATAGGCTTTATTGGAATTTCAACTATCAAAGAGAAGAGAATTTTTATTGATCGTATGCAAGTTGCTGACTGGAATTTCAATCTGGGCTGTGAGATGATTGTGGTTAAGAATGACAAAGATAGTTTACAGGTTTTTGGACCAAACCGTGGTATGCTGGCTACAAGTTCCAATCTGGGTATGACAGGTACAGTTGTATCCTACAATGGAAGTACTCAGAATTGTGTTGACTGCAGAACCAGAGGAGGAAATAATGTTAAACCTGCATTCTGGTAGATAGATTTAAGGGATATGCGAAGCAAAATGATTTTACTCTCAAGGACCATATTTTATGTGCTGCTTATGGCCGGTGCGACAGCGTCTGTTTATGCACAAGCTATTCCTGCTGATACTATTGCCTCCAGACTTTCTGCATTTGCAAAGAATAATCTTCAGGAGAAACTCTTTGTTCATACCGACCGGGATTTCTATCTCGCGGGCGAAATTGTATGGTTTAAGGTTTATAATACCAATTCCATTAACAATAAACCTTTGGATCTGAGTAAAATCGCTTATGTGGAGCTGATGGATGAAAGCGGGAAAGCAGTGTTACAGGCAAAAGTTTCGCTTGAAAAAGGAAGTGGCAGCGGGTCTTTTTATCTTCCTGTATCTTTAAGCGGTGGAAATTATCAGTTAAGGGCCTATACCAATCTGATGAAGAATTTCAGTGCTGATCTTTATTTTGAAAAGACACTTACGGTATTAAATACCTCTTCAAAACCCGACAACACTTCTTCGGTTTCAGCATTCGATATCCAGTTTTTCCCGGAAGGAGGACAGCTGATTGAGAATATGGAAGGGAAACTGGCGTTTCGGGCAACTGATAATCATGGTAGAGGTCTGGAGTTTAGCGGGATAATTCTTGATCAGGATAATAATATGATCAGCCGGTTTCAGCCTCTTCAATTCGGCATAGGCAGTTTTATTTTTACTCCATTGGCAGGAAAGTCATATAAGGCGCTGATTGAAATTGGGGGTAAGACCATTGCTAAAGAGTTACCGGTGTTAAAATCGGGTTATTCCCTCCGTTTGCTTGAATCGGGGGATCTGATCAGAGTTGTTATTCAGGCAAGTTCAGGAGTACCATCTCAGGATCTCTCTTTACTGGTTCATACCAGACAGGATCCTAAAGTAGCAAACCGGATTAGTATAAATGCTAACAGGGAAGATGTTATTGTGAACAGGGATAAACTGGGAGATGGTATTTCTCATTTCACTTTGCTAAGTAGTACCGGAATTCCGTTGAGTGAACGTCTTTACTTTAAGCGTTCTGCTGAAAGTTTAAATTTTAAAATCTCAGCCGGTCAGGAAGTGTTTCAATCCAGAAAGAAGGTTACGTTGAATCTTGAATCAATGGATGAGAAGAATGAATATTCAAATGCAGATGCCTCAATTGCTGTATATGCTGCAAATGGTATTGATGCACCTGTAGCTGATATTCAATCATATTTATGGTTGAAATCTGAACTCAGAGGAAATATTGAATCTCCGGGATATTATTTCACTAATCAGGGTGAGCGGGTAAAGGAAGCATTAGACAATTTGATGCTCACACATGGCTGGAGAAGATTTGTCTGGGAGGAAGTACTGAAAAGTAAGAATGTTTCAATGCAATATTTACCGGAATTGGAAGGGCATATTATAAGTGGAAAGATTATTAATGAGCAAACGGATAAAGCAGCAGATAATATCACTGCTTATCTTTCTGTCCCGGGTAAGAAAACTCATTTGTATGGGGCTAAGAGCAATACGAGCGGAGATATTCGGTTTTTTACCCGCGATATCTATGGCCTTTCCGAAATCATCGCACAAACAGATACAAGAAAGGATTCTATTTACAGAATTGAAATTGCCAGCCCTTTTTCCCTGATTCCAACATTCAGAAACTCGTATGGCAAAACGTTTAATGAGCAAGTCAGGCTCCAGCTTTTAAGCCGGAATATTAGTATGCAGGTTCAGAATGTTTTTGCTGCAGAAAAGCTCAGGACATTCTATCCGATTAAAGTTGACAGCAATGCATTTTATCTAAAGCCCGATAAGAAATATCTGCTTGATAATTTTATGCGCTTTAACACGATGGAAGAAGTGCTTCGGGAATATGTTGTCGAAGTACCTGTTTTGCGTCAGAAAGACGAATATTTTGTCGGAGCAATTGTAAGACCATTTACAGATGCGGTACCTCAGACGGTAGAACCACTGATTATTCTGGATGGGGTACCTGTTTTTGATAAAGGGAATAAAATTATCCGGTATGATCCAAAGAAGGTAAAGGAGCTGGAAGTGTATATGAAAAAATATTTTCTTGGACCGCTCAGCTTTAACAGTATTTTGAATTTTACAACCTATAAAGGAAATCTGGAAGGCTTTCAGCTCGATCGCAGAGCAACAATTATGGACTATGAGGGGATTCAACTGAAACGTGAATTCTATTCTCCGGTGTATGAAACAGAGTCGCAGCTTTCTGACCGTAAACCTGATTTCAGGGATTTATTGTATTGGTCGCCGGAGGTTAAAATTGATGCTTCCGGAAAGAAAACAATCAGTTTTTATACTTCAGATCAGGAAGGTATTTATACCATTGTACTTCAGGGTATTTCAGCTGAGGGGAGATCTGGAATTGTAAAAAGTAGTTTTCAGGTTAAAGGCAGAACTATTGCTCAGTGATTTATATATTAAATTCATGTCTGAGAGGATAATTTTGTAATTTTCACATAAAATAAGCTTTGATAATATGTACGTTAAACAAATCTGGAAGCCACTTTTTCTAGTCGTAATTGTAATTTTTTGCATTGTTTCTCCAGGACTTGCTCAGCAGAAAGATTATAAGATCAGTTTGCAGTGGCAGCCAATCCTGAATAATTTTGAAGGGAAGAACCAGTCTTTATCTGTTTTAAGTATAACGAACGGTTCTGAGTATGATTTGCCGCCACATGGATGGAGTTTATATTTCAATTACAGTGGCGACTTCCCTAAAGCCGACAGCAGGGGCTTCACTATCTCTTTCGTTAATGGAGATCTGTATAAAATTGAACCTAATGCTGCATCTGATGGGATATCTGCAGGAGCCAAAATCAATTTTCAAATGGTCAGATCCGGTAAAATTGATAATGTGACCCAATCGCCACAGGGTTTTTATTTAGTCTTTAATGATTCGCCCAATAAGGCCATACCGGTAAATTGTACTTATCCTGATCCTTCTTCCGAATTTCTGAAAGCTTTACCATCAGCAAAGACCTGGATGGATCCTGCATACGTATTTTTAAAGAATCAGGAAGTTCAGGATATACCGGAAGCGAAATTGCCACTGATATTTCCTAGCCCGGTATCATATAAAGCATTGAACGCTGAATTTACAATAAGCGGGAATACAAGTATTTCTGCCGATGTATTGTTTAGCAGGGAAGCGGCATACCTTTCTGATGAGCTTGGTAAATTGTTGATTTCCAAACCTCTGTTTAGCACAGGAGGTTCTGCGGCTATTGTTTTAAACAAAAATTCTCAGATTGCCTCAGAAGGATATGAATTAAATGTTTCTGAAAAGCGAATATTGATTTCAGCCTCAACCCCTGCAGGGGCATTTTATGGCATTCAGTCGTTGAAGAGTTTAATATCTCCATTAAGCTGGAAATCAAAGCAGCAGTCAGTTAACATTCAGGCTGTGGAGGTAAAGGATGAGCCTCGTTTCGGATACCGCAGTTTTATGCTCGATGTAGCCAGGAATTTTCAGCCAAAAGCAGAGATTTTCAAGGTGCTTGATCTGATGAGTTTATATAAGCTGAATGTTTTTCATTTTCATTTTTCTGAAGATGAGGGTTGGAGGGTGGAAATACCATCACTTCCCGAATTAACACAGGTTGGAAGTGTAAGAGGACATACTTCTGACAATAAGAGTAAGCTTCAGCCGGCTTTTGCTTCAGGAGGTGTTGCTGATCAATTGCCGGGAAGTGGTCATCTGAGCAGAAAAGATTTTATAGAAATGCTGAGGTACGCAACAGCAAGGCATATACAGGTGATACCTGAAATTGAATCTCCCGGACATGCACGTGCGGCAATTAAAGCCATGGAAAACCGGTATGAAAAGCTCATGAAAGCCGGTAAAACTGCAGAAGCTTCGAGATATCGATTGACCGATCCTCAGGACAAATCCAAATATCGTTCAGTTCAGGGTTGGGAAGACAATGTGATGGATGTTGCCCTGCCTTCGGTTTATAACTTTATTGAGAAAGTAACCGACGAACTTATACTGATGTACAAGGAAGCCGGAGCTCCTTTAAAAACAATTCATTACGGAGGTGATGAGGTTCCGGCTAAGGTCTGGGAAAAATCTCCGGCATATCTAAAGCTTAAAAGTACAAATCCCGGAATCAAATCAACCGATGACCTTTGGTATTACTATTTCGGGAAATTAAATGCAATGGCTAAAAAGCGTGGCTTATTTGTTTCGGGCTGGGAAGAAGCCGGAATGCGCAAAACTACTCTGGATGGTAAATCGCATTACATCGCTAACCCTGATTTTGCTGACGATCATTTTCAGTTGCATGTATGGAATAATGTGATTGGCTGGGGCGCTGAAGACCTCGCATACAGATTAGCCAATGGTGGCTATAAGGTTGTTCTGTCGCCTGTTTCCAATCAGTATTTTGATCTGGCATATAACAGTTCTTATTACGAACCCGGGTATAAATGGGGTGGGATGGTTGATGTAGATAAGCCCTACTATTTCATTCCTTTTGATTTTCTGAAAAACGTAAAGGAAGATGGACAGGGTATGCCGATTAAAAATCTGGATCAGACCAAAATGATCAGGCTTACAGATTATGGTAAATCAAATATTGTAGGATTACAGGGTTTGTTATGGTCTGAAAATAATGTTAGTACTGAAAGACTTGAGTACATGATGCTGCCAAAACTACTGGGACTGGCAGAACGTGCATGGGCACAGGAACCTGAATGGGCAATGGGCGAATCCACGGCATTAAATAACCTTTACTATTCCAATGCATGGTCTTTATTTTCAAATATCCTTGGCAAACGTGAATTGCCTCGTTTGAACTATTATCACGGAGGGTATTCTTATCGTATCCCGGAGGTTGGGTTGAAACTCAGTGGAGCGAAGGTGCATGCCAATATTCAGCTACCGGGTTTACAGATCAGATATACAACCGACGGAACAGAGCCACATGCCGGAAGCAGTTTATATACTGAACCGCTTTCTATAAAAGGGAAATTGCGCTTTGCAGCATTCGATGCGAATGGCAGAAGGGGTAGAGTTACTGAGGTTGAGAACATTAAGTGATAAAGGCTAATCTGTTTGTCTGAGCTCAGACAGATCTTCTTGTAACAAACATTTGTCAATATCCTCTAATTTCGAAAATATTGATATGAGAACTGTTTTTGCATTTATTGCTTTGTTCTTTTTTTGACCGGCATTTATGCCCAGACAACGCTTAGCGGATTTGTAAAAGATGCTGATAGCAATAAACCGCTTGCTTACGTGAATATTGGCCTGATTGGTAAAAATATTGGTACTGTTAGTAATAATGAGGGCGAATTTAAACTGACAATACCTGAGAATAATTTGGGGGATACGGTCAGGGTATCTATGCTGGGCTATAAACCAGCATTATATAAGGCTTCAGAGTTCATTCGATTATTTTCAGGCACTGCGATCTTACTGAAACCATCTTCGTATCTTTTACCTGATGTGCTTGTTTCAAACAGACCATTAAAGGAAAAAGTTTTGGGTAATCCAACAGAATCACAGAGTTCTACAGTAAGTTTTACCTCAGATGATTTGGGAAATGAGATCGGCATTTTAATTAAGATCAAAAAATCACCAAGCTATCTTAAATCATTCAGTGCCTCTATTGCTTCCACAAATAATATTCCTGTTAAAGTACGTTTGAATTTTTATAGTGTGAAGAACGGAATGCCCGATCAATTGCTTCACGACCGTAATATCTTTGTCAGAATTCCGGCAAAGAATGAAAAATTAACAATCGATCTGAGTTCTTATCACATTGTTGCCGAAGACGACTTTTTCGTCAGCCTTGAGTGGATCGAAAGCTCTAAAAAGCAGGTGATGTTTTCCGGTAGTCTGTTTGGAAGTCCGCTCATTGCCCGTGAAACCAGCCAGGGTGATTGGGAAAAGGTTAGTTTTTTCGGAGTAGGATTTACTGTAAAGGTGGCTTATTAAAGACTTTCGAAATCAGTTTGTGATTAATCAGCATACTGTTTATCTGCTATACTGTTCCTCATTACATTCGCAATTTATACTTCGATTTACTGAGTTTTATCATATTGAGAAGGTAGGCCTGTAGCCTCAAAAATGTGATTCTCATCATTTTATGATTTTTTATAACCCTTGTTCAAATTCTTTATTTACTTTTGTAAGTGAACGCTCACTATTTTAATTATTAATGAATGAAAATATCTCAAAAGTACAGTTTTACTGAAAGGCAAATTGCGATCATGCAGGCTGCTACTCAGCGCATTGATAAACATGGAATTCAGGATCTGACTATTAAGAATCTGGCAGCGGATCTGGGTTTGTCGGAGGCGGCTCTGTACCGGCATTTTAAAAGTAAAAATGAGATTTTAATGGGATTACTGAATTATTTTATTCAGGAAATGGAACTCAGACTTTCTGCAATAATCAGTGGTACAGAAATACATGCAGATGTTCTGTTAAAAATGATTTTTGATTCGCAGTTAAACAGTTTTGTGAAAAATCCGGCAATTGTGAGTGTTATTTTTTCTGAAGGGATTTTTCAATTCAATAAGGACCTGAACGAAAGAGTAATGGCGATGATGAAGATGATGCAAATCATTATCCAATCGGTTATAGTAAAGGGTATTGATGCGGGAGAGATTAAAAAAATTGCAGATCCGTCTACTATAACAACCATTATTATGGGGAGTATGCGCATGACCGTTTTGAAATGGAAATTATCCGGTCATAAATCAAATCTTCCCGGTGATGGGAATACTGTATTGTCAGGAATTCTGAGCATGATTAAAAAGTAAGTTTTTAGTTTTTTATTAAATGAATCTGATTGTATCATTCTTAATTTATTAAATATGAAGTTAGTAAGTATTTACAAACAAACTCTTCTGGTCGCCTTGCTTTTACTGGTATCGTACAGTTCTGAAGCCCAGCAATTGACATTAGAACAATGTATTGATACTGCTCAGATCCACAATAAAAGCCTGCAGATGAGCCGAAACAATGTGTTGATCCTTGAACAGAAAGAGAAGGAGGCAAAGGCAAATTTGCTGCCTAAGCTTGCGCTTAATGCGGATTACCGGTATTTCACAGATCAGCCTACCCAGTTAATGCCACAATCGGTATTTGGCGGACCAACAGGGACGTTCAAAGAAGCTCAATTTGGTGTTCCGCATAATATTAATGCTAATATTCAATTCTCGATGCCGCTGTATAATGCTCAGCTGAACAGTACGGTAGAGAACAGTAAAATTGCTTCAGAACTGAGCGGACTTCAATATCAGCGCACTGCAGAACAGGTCATATATGATATTTCAACTCTGTATTATAATGCTCAGGTCTTGTACCATCAGCAGAATTTTATAGACAGCAATCTGGTTAATGCCGGTAAATTGCTGAGAAATATGAATCTTTTGCATGAACATTTACTTGCTAAAAGCTCTGACGTTAGTAAAGTACAGCTGCAGCTTGAACAATTGAACATTCAGAAAGAAACTGTAAAGAGCAGATATGTGCAGGTATTAAATACCCTTAAATTTCTGATGGGATTACCATTGGAGACTCAGCTGAGTATCGATCCTAAGATCAGATATGATATCAATCAGGAATACTCAGGTTTATCTACCCTGGATATCCGGCAGGCAAAAATTCAATCGCGCTTACTTTCAGGTGAACTGAATACAATTAAATATTCCAGACTGCCCAGTTTGTCGTTGTTCGGTTCACAGGGAACTTCAGGTTTTGGATACGACAAAAAGCCTGATCAGTTTGTAAAATTCTTCCCTTTAGGATTTGCAGGCATACAATTGTCATATCCAATATTCCAGGGGACCGTAATGAAGCATAAGATCAATCAGAAAAAATATGAGCTGCAAAACAATGAGCTGCAGATAAGTTTATTGACTGAACAAAATCTAATGCAGGTTGAGAATGCACGAATGCTGAGAAATGTGGCACGAAAATCAGCTGAAACAGGTCTGATGCAGATCAGGCTTGCTCAGATAATCTACGATCAGAATGTTATGCAGCAAAAGGAGGGGACTGCTGGTTTAACGGATGTTCTTTTAGCAGATAATTCTTTGCGGGAAGCGCAGCAGTCTTATTTAAATACGGTGGTTGATTATCTGAAGGCAGATCTCGAGTATAAAAAATTAAGTGGGAATATTAAGTCATTAAAATAATAGCAGCGATGAAGATCACAATTAAAAAAATCCTGTACATCATTATTCCGGCAGTAATTGTCATTCTTGCAGTTATCAGGCTGAAGAGTAATAAGGAAAAAACTCAAAAAGGAGTTTATCATTATAGCAAAGAGCAGATAATTTATGTTCGGGCGGATACGGTGAAGTTTGAAAATGTCAGTTCAGCTTTGAAGTATACAGGTTCGTTTGAACCTTTCAAAGAGAGCCGGATCAGTTCTGAATTACAGGGGAAAATCAATGAGATTCTGGTGGCCGAAGGGAACTTAGTTAAAAAGGGACAGGCCATTATTCAGTTGGATAATTCATTGTTAAAGCTGTCTTTGCAATCTGCTATTGTTCAGAAGGAAGGTCTGGAAGCTGATGTGAAGCGATTCGGAATCCTTGTTAAAGCCGATGCGATCCAGGGAATTCAGCTTGAAAAAGCAGAATTAGGTTTAAGATCAGCGAAGGTGCAGGTAGCTACACTGCTCGAGCAGATAAATAAGTCTACTATCAGGGCACCGTTCACGGGGATTGTAACGGCTAAATTAACTGAGGTGGGCGCATTTGCTTCACCGGGTATTCCATTACTTCAGATCTCTGATATTTCCAGATTGAAATTTATTGTAAATGTGCCTGAAGCTGATTTAAATCAGTTTCGTTTAAATCAAACCTATTCTATCAGTTCAGATGCCTACCCCAACCTTGAATTATCAGCTAAAGTTGCGATGATAGGCAGTAAAGCTAATGCAGGGAATAGCTTTCCGGTACAATTGCTTGTCAATAATACAGCAGATTTAAAGATAAAGTCAGGCATGTTTGGAAATGTGATTCCGGAAAATCCAGAAGCAGAACAGGGAATTTTCGTCCCTTCATCTGCTTTGTTGGGCACTTCAGATCAGCCTCAAATTTATCTGATCAGAAATGGGAAGGCTGTTTTGCAAAAAATAGTGATCGATGCTAAGGTGAATAATACCAGCAGGGTTTCTTCCGGAATAAAAGCGGGTGATGTGATAATCACAGGAGGTATGATCAATCTGTTTAATGGTGCTAATGTACAGGTAAGGTAAAATCATTGAATTATGAATATTACAGAAATTTCAATCAAACGACCTTCGCTGATCATTGTTTTATTCAGTGTATTTGCTCTTTTAGGCTTTATCGGATATAAGAATCTCAGCTATGAGCTTATGCCTGATTTTAACCAGCCCGTTGTGGTTATAAAAACAGGCTATCCCGGAGCAGAGCCTGAAGAGGTTGAGACATCCGTATCCAGAAAAATTGAGGATGCTCTTTCAAATGTTGAGGGAGTGGATTATCTGGTTACCAAATCATTGCCGAATGCCTCTGTGATCATTGCCAATCTGAAATATGGAACCGATCTGGATAAAACCATGCAGGATGCACAGCGCTATATCGATAACATAAGGAAAGATCTTCCGGCGGATATATTAAGTCCTGTGATGAGCAAGGTCTCGCCAAATGATCTTCCGATCATGTCGGTTAGTGCCAACAGTAATATGCCGGCAACTGAGTTTTATCAGAAAATGAAGGACGAGTATCTTCCACAGATCCAACAGATTAAAGGTGTTGCAGAAATCACCATCCTTGGCGGCGAAGAGAGGGAAGTACAGGTAAAAGTAGATGTCAATAAACTCAAGTTTTATAAAGTTTCGCTTTCTCAGGTTGTTGAGGCTATTAATCGTTCAGGAATTGATCTGCCTTCGGGCAAAGTGCAGACAGACATGGAGTTGAGTTCGGTAAGATTAAGCGGGAAGTTTAAATCTACTGATGATCTTAAAAATGTTCAGGTTGCTATGCCCTTGCCGGGCAGTCCGGTTTATGTCAGGGATGTTGCTGAGGTGACAGACGGGATTAAGGAAGCTGAATCTGTTAACCGTTATAATGGGCGTAATGGAATCGGACTTCTGTTAAAAAAACAGGGAGATGCTAATGCTGTTGAGGTCTCAAAACTGGTCAGGGAGAAGTTTAAGTTTATTGAGAAACAGAATACAGCCATGGGGCTAAGCTTTATCATTGCTTCTGATAGCACGGATAACACCATTGCGGCAGTTGATTCAGTAATTTTCGATTTGATCCTCGCTGTAATACTGGTTTCAGTAGTCATGCTATTGTTTCTTCGCAGTTTCAGGAATTCCCTGATTGTGTTAGTGGCTATTCCAACTTCACTGATCACAGCATTTGCTGTGATGTGGCTGCTTGGATATACGCTGAATCTGATGACTTTACTGGCTATGTCATTGATTATCGGTATTCTGGTCGATGATGCCACAGTAGTATTGGAAAACATTCAGAAGCATCTGGATATGGGGAAAGAAAGACGTAAAGCAGCTATGGATGGCCGGATGGAAATTGGGTTTTCGGCTTTGTCAATAACTCTTGTTGATGTGGTGGTATTTTTGCCTATTCTTTTTTTGCAGGTCTTTGTGGCCGATATGCTGAAGCAGTTTTCTGTTGTTGTAATTACCTCAACGTTAACCAGTTTGCTGGTAGGATTTACACTGACACCCTGGATGGCCTCACGTATTGGTGTTAAGGAAGATTTGAAGCCTGGTAATTTCTTTAATCGTTTTTTACTCTGGTTTGAACGACAGCTGGAGAGTTTTATCAATTGGTATGGAAGAGCACTTGACTGGATATTAAGACATAAATTGGTATTTGGCGGAATTATACTCCTGTTATTTGTGATGACTGCAGGAATAATGAAGCAGGGCATCATTGGCAAGGAACTTATTTCCACTGGCGATCAGGGTAAATTCAGAATGAACCTGGAATTTGATAAATCAACGTCTCTGGAGCAAAATAATGCGGTTTCGTATGAGATAGAAACATTTATTTTAAAGAATCCTGCCGTTGCAACGGTTTTCAGTAATGTAGGCGGACCAAGCACCGGAATCGGAAGTCTGGGGCAGGGGTCAGCCAATAAAACTGAATTTACGATTCAGCTGAAACCTGTATCAGAAAGGGCGAAACAGCCTACTGAAGAGTTTATGAAAAACCTTCGTGAAGACCTGAAAGTCAAATTTCCGGGAGTGAACTATTCTATGGCATCATTGGGTTTAATTCCCCGTTCAGCTCCTGTTGAACTTACTTTAAGCGGCAGTAATGAGGAGATGGTGATGCAGGCCGGAGCTCAGATGCAATCGGCTATCGGACAAATCCCCGGTGCAGATAATGTCCGTTTGTCTGTTGAACCCGGAAGCCCTGAATATAAAGTGGTTCCTGATAAAGATAAAATGCAGCGTTTGGGTTTAAGTACTGCTTATGTGGGAATGGCATTGAGAACAGCGTTTACCGGAAATGATGATGCAACTTTAACAGAAAATGGTACTGAATATCCTGTCAGGATCTGGCTGGATCAATTCAGCCGTCAAAATTATGAAGATGTAAAGCATTTAACTGTAATCAATCCAATGGGTATACCGGTAGAAGTTTCCCAGTTTGCAAGTATTGAACAAAGCAGTTCTGCATCATTGCTTGAACGTAAAGACAGACAACCTGCTGTTACACTGACCGCTGAAGCATTGGGGCGTCCTTCAGGTACAGTTGCAGATGATGTAGTGGCTTATCTTAAAGCTAATCCTTTACCTGGCGATATTCAAATGACCTGGGGAAGTGATATTAAAAGACAGAACGATAGTTTTGGTGCCCTGGGTTCGGTCTTACTTATTTCCTTTCTGCTCATATACCTGATTATGGTGGCACTTTACGATAGTTTTGTTTATCCTTTTGTGGTTCTGTTTTCTATACCTGTGGCATTAATCGGAGCATTTTTCGCTCTAAACCTTTCAATGAATAATCTGAGTTTGTTTGCATTACTTGGTCTGATTATGCTGATGGGTCTGGTAGTGAAAAATGCAATTCTGATTGTCGATTTTACTAATCAGTTAAAGGCAGAAGGGATGCACTTCAGGCAGGCATTGATTACCGCCGGAAAAGGAAGGATGCGGCCGATCCTGATGACTACCCTGTCTATGGTTATAGGGATGCTGCCAATAGCCCTGGCTTCAGGTACGGCATCAGAATGGAAAAACGGACTGGCCTGGGTCATTATCGGGGGACTTTTATCCTCATTAATCCTGACTGTTTTTCTGGTGCCGGTGATTTATTATCTGGTTGACAATCTGAAAGAAAGGTGGGCTAAATAAGGTATTAAGGTACATAAGCTTGATGATGAAAAGGGCTAAATCAGATTTTTTATCAAAATACCGATAATTGCCGTCGCTAAGATCACTTGCGGTTCCTGAATCTTTTTGATATAAATCAGTGCAAGTAATGTCCCGGTTGCAATAAATGCAGTTGGGATATCTGTAATTGACCGGGTGGCAATAATGATGACAGTTCCCAACAAGGAACCGATTACAGCCGCGGTTATTCCATCAACAAATGCCTTGATGCTTTCATTTTTTGAGATCTTTTTGAATGATGGAGCAAGGATTACAGTGAACAAAAAGCATGGTAGGAAAGTGGCCAGAGCGGCTATGGAAGCACCCGGAAATCCTGCAATCAGATAACCGATAAATCCAACTGTGATCACAACAGGCCCGGGGGTAATCATGGCTACAGCTACAGCGTCAATAAACTGACTTTCATTTAACCATTGATATTCTACTACTAATCCGGCATGCAGGAAAGGAACAATAGCCAGACCACTTCCAAAAACAAAGGCTCCTGCTTTCAGAAAGAAAATGCCGATTTCAAATAGCTTATCATCAGGAAATGCCCAAAAGCTAACTCCAGTAAGTAAAAATGCAGGTAAAGTCACCGGTTTTTTTATCCATTTTGGAGGTGACTTGTACAGAAGATAGATTATTCCGCAGAGTACGAAAAGCAGGATTTCCTCCCTTTGCCTTACTACGGTTAATGTTACTCCGGTGAGATAGAAAATCCATAAGAGCCAGTTTTTTTTGATTGATGTGATGTGTAATTTGCCCAGAGACTTAACCGTGAGCTTATAGGCACTGATTGCGATGATCCCGATTACACCGGCGCTTACTCCATAGAAAACATCTCTCATCCATGACAATCCACTATACGATTCGTAAGCCACTCCCAGAGCAAGAACCATCAAAAATGAGGGTAAGACGAAGGCCAGGCCTGCCAGGGTAGCTCCGAATAGGCCATAGTGCACAAAACCAATATAGATTCCCAGTTGTGCTGCGAGCGGACCGGGTGCCAGTTGAGCCAGAGCAAGCCCTTCCTTATATTCCTCTTCGTGGAGCCATTTTCGGCCCTCAACCAGGTCGCGGTGCATATACGCAACCAGAGCTACCGGACCACCAAAGCCCCAGGTGCCCAGTTTCAGAAAGTAAATGACCAATTCCCTGAGTGTATATTTTTTCTGGTTCATGATTTTTATTTAAAAACCTATTCCGAACTGAAATGCGATGGTTGACGATATTGGTAATGAATTACCAAATCTCACCGGAAGAGGAATTGCCGCAAAGTAGCTGTGGTGTTTCTTTTTGACCAGCACTTTGTTCAATACAGGGGTAAATCCATAGCGTCCGGAGGTTTCAAAAGCAGCCCTTCCCGCAAAAGTAAGGCCCTTGCCCAAAGCGAACAGTATACCCGGATGGATGAGTGTATTGCTTACCCGGCTGCTGCCGTTTTCTGCCCTTACAGATGGCACTATTTCTAATGAAAAGCCAATTTTTGAGCTTTCCCAGATATTAATTCCTAAGGGCATTCCAACAGTATAACTCTCTTTAAAATTAGAATGAGTACCTGTGCTGCTGAAGGAAATTAAAGGATGAACAATACCAACGTGACCAGCAATTCGCGGGTATGCAGTGCTATTTATTTGTGCTGAAAGTTTATGCGGGTAGCAAATGATCGTGTACAACAGGACCGGTTTTAAGAGGAACCGGCTTATGAGAAATACTAAGTTATTCTTCATTATTTTGTCAGAGATAGAATTTTGTTTATCTCTGACAATGTTAGAAAGTCAAAAGTGGGATAAATAGAATACAATTAACCTTTTGTATCTTTTTTACTTTTCAGAAGATTTTTTCTGAAGATTGAGGGGTTCTCACCGGTTTGTTTTTTGAAAATCCTGGTAAAGTGACTCTGATCAG
The DNA here is from genome assembly GCF_029360775.1 of Daejeonella sp. H1SJ63. Classification (GTDB taxonomy): domain Bacteria; phylum Bacteroidota; class Bacteroidia; order Sphingobacteriales; family Sphingobacteriaceae; genus Daejeonella. The sequence continues at coordinate 297,267 of NZ_JARKMZ010000028.1, forward strand.
AAAACCCGGTCAGATAAGCTATTTCGGAAAGAGAGTAAGCCGGATTTTCCAATAATCCGATGGCTTTATCAATTCTTAATTTACGGATATATTCTCCAAATGAAAGATCATCGAAATGCCTTGAGAACTCTCTTGATAAGTAGGCCGGATGAACATTCAGTTCAGAGGAGATGTCTTTCAGATTTAAATTCAGATTAAAATCCAGCTGATCCTGGATAATTTCTTTTATCTCCTTAGCCCATGCCGGTGTTTTTTTGGCTGAACCCTGTTTCAGAAATTTATGGTAAACATCGAGCAGGATATGATCAACCGGATTTTGAGTATGCCTGATATCTTTCAAGTGTTTAGCCCAGCTATACAGCGCATCATAAATAACTATTCCGGCAGCCAGTAATTCCTGATCATCACGAATATTAAAAGCCAGTCCTGCAGAGATTGCCCATAAGCCCGAAGCCTGATTGGCCAGATGGTGGACATCGGTATCTGCCCCACGTATGATGGGAGCCATTACCTGCAGGGCTGGATCGTTTAGCTCATATTTTTCAAGAAGTTTATCAAAGGTACATTTGTCGGCATGATGGCTTAATTCAATATCAGGGATATCAAATGGTATGGCATCCAGTATTTCAGCCTGTTTTAATACCTCATTAAATGGAACATAATAAAACTCTGCAGCCGGATCTATAAAGCGCCTGATCAGCCAGGGGCAGGCAATACGATCAATTTTAGGGCGTTCCCTGGTAATCCATTTCATGTGTGCAATATAAAGAATACGAAATCACCTGCAGATCTCTAAGGTGATTTCGTATTCTTTTAATCTGCCAGTTTTGTAGTTGATTTCAAATGTTCGGCCAAACCGCTGATCATATTTGCAGCAATTCTGATCTGATCCTGAGCCTCTTTCCAATCGCGCTGCTCAATGGCTTCACGTATTCCGGGCATGGTTTTTACCCCATAGCCGGTATAGAATCCGGGAGCATAAAGCGTATGTTTATACCATGGACGTCTTGGTAAACCGTCCGGGTTCAGCAGACTTTGTTCTGCACGATATAGTGCTTCATTAATTGCTCTTAAGGATTTTAAAGGGGTATTTTCATTATTCAATCTTTCAGATAATGCATTTGCCGACTGATCCAGCTGTACCAGTGAGTTCTGAAGTGCTGAGAAATCGATGAAAGGTACCTCTGTTTTTGTAACAGGTAGTTTCGCTGGTTTAGCAGGATCAGCTGCCAGTTTATGATTGTTTCCCTGAATTACCTGATTATAGATGAGTGTAGATTCTCTCATCTGATCAGTCATGCTGATCATCTCATTTACATATGAAGAGATCGTTTTATGAAGGTTTTTGAATTCGAAAGGAAGTGTATCTGCATTAGCCATTCTAAGTACAGCACGGCCAATTGTTTGAGAAAGCGCACGGCCATAATTAAAGCCCGGATCACCGAATTTGCTGTAATAATCATAAGAATCGTAGGCAGTATGATACTCTCCGCCTGCATTCTCTCCACCATAATAAATGTTCAGAGAAGGAATACCGGCATGTTGCAGGAAAGCTGAATAGTCAGACCCGGAACCCAGTGCACCGATAGTCATTGATTTTCTGGCTAAATTATCCTTTTTAGCTTTGTCTGTTCCGGCATTTACGATGTCTTTTGCTTTCAGGCGGTCAAAAACACTTACATTGGTTTGAGGATCAGTCACATCTTTTGCAATCCCGTCAATCATAGCTTCCAGTCCGTGTGAGCCTGCTACTGATAAAAATCCACGCCCGTTTCCATCAGAATTGATATAAACTACTGCTTTTTGTTTCAGCTCAGCGGCATGATCTTCTACCCATTCGGTTGAGCCTATCAGTCCCGGTTCTTCAGCATCCCATGCGCAATAAACCAGTGTACGTTTGGGCTTATATCCATTTTTAACCAATTCGCCAATGGCTTTGGCTTCTTCCATCATGGCGGCAATTCCACTGATCGGATCATTGGCCCCGGTATTCCATCCATCATGGTGATTGCCCCGTACCACCCACTGGTCGGGATATTCTGCCCCCCTGATTTTTGCGATCACATTGTAGGCTGGTACGATCTTCCAGTCGAATTCGACCTTTAAGCGCACGGAAGTTTTACCCGGGCCGATATGATAGGTAAATGGCAAAGCTCCCCGCCAGTCCTCAGGAGCAACCGGTCCGCCGAGCGATTGAAGCAGCGGCTGAGCATCATGATAGCTAATCGGTAAGACAGGAATCTTCAGCAGGTTTTCTGCATCCTCACGTTCCAGACGTTTGGCATTTTCAGTAGCACCAATAAAAGGGGTTAATGGATCACCCGGATAAACAACCATATCCATGATTGATCCGCGCTGAACGCCAAATTCATTTTTAAAACTTCCCTTTGGATATACATCTCCCTGGAAATAACCATCTTCCATCGGGTCAGAGTAAATAATACAGCCTATAGCACCATGCTCCTGAGCCACTTTGGGCTTAATTCCGCGCCATGATCTTCCGTATCGGGCAATTACGATCTTGCCCTTTACATCAATGCCCAGCTTATCGAGCACTTCATAATCCTCAGGCAGGCCAAAGTTTACAAATACCAGTTCGGCATTAACATCCCCGTCGGCACTCCATGCATTGTAGGAGGGAAGCTGATCCGGATGTCCGGAGGTCGCATCTTCTTTCAAAGCCGGTTCTTTCAGTAAAGCCCTGAACTTTGTTGGTGCAGTCATTTCCAGAATTCGCACTTTAGGCTTCGGAAACAGAACCTGATAGGTTTCAATTTCAGCATCCCAGCCGTAGCTTTTGAATTTGGCAAGGAGGTTTTCTGCAACCTCTTTACTTCCAACTGATCCTAAATAATGAGGTTTCAGCGTAAGCTCTTTGATGGTTTTGCCGATGCTTTCGCTGCTGATTAAGGCATCGAATTTAGCCTCAGTTTGTTGCTGCGAATTGCGATTGCCGGCTTTAAAGCCACTCAGATTTTGCGAATACACCGATGCGGAACTGAGCAGCAGGGCAGCAGTTAAATTCAAATAGAATTTGTTCATGTTATTGTTTTACTGATCATTAGCTTAGGATTCCTGAGAATATACGGACAGAACTATATCCAATACCCTTAAGATTCAAGTACAGCCTGAACGCTGATTTCGGTATTTAATAATTTTGAAATCGGACAATTAACCTTTGCATCTGCTACTGCTTCGTCAAATTTTTCCTGACTGATACCCGGAATTTTGGCATTCAGTGTCAGATGTGAAGAAGTGATTGCTCCATTTTCAAGAGTAATATCGCATCTGGTGGTCAGTTTTTCTGCAGTAAAACCTGCCCCATCAAGCACGAATGAAAGCTTCATGGAAAAACAGCCTGCATGAGCTGCAGCGACCAGTTCTTCCGGATTGGTTCCGATACCTTCTTCAAACCTGGATGTATAGGAATATTGGCTGTTGTTAAGAATTCCACTTTGAGCACTTAATACACCTTTACCATCTTTACCGCTTCCCTGCCATACGGCTGTTGCATTTCTTTTCATCTTTTTATTTTGTTTTTTTTTAAGGTTATGAACCTACCTGCGGTAGGCAGGCCTACCGGCAGGTAGGCCTATCATGATTTAATAATTATACCCCTGCGGGTTTTGGCCAAATCATGATGATTTCATAATTATTTTATTACTCGCTTAATTATTAGGGAAACAAAGTTCCCTTTTCCATAGCAAGATAGTAAAATCTCTTTTATCCTGCATGGATAATAACGACATTTGACTGATCAATACCTAATACCATGTCTGATAAGCCTGTCTATAATTCTGATACGATCATTGCGCTTGCTACCCCCTCGGGTGTAGGAGCTATTGGAGTAATACGTCTTTCCGGACCGGAGGCAATCAGTCTGGTGAATGAGGTATTTAACGGAAAAGATCTGAGTATCCAGCACAGTCATACCATTCATTTTGGAACCATCAGGGATGGTAAGCAAATTCTGGATGAGGTATTGGTTTCGATCTTTATTGGCCCCAAGTCTTATACCCGTGAAAATGTAGTGGAGATATCTACACATGGTTCTGCCTTTATTATCGAAAGCATCATTAAACTGTTGATCCGAAAAGGGGCGAGACCGGCCAATCCCGGAGAATTTACTTTAAGGGCATTTTTAAACGGACAGCTGGATTTGTCGCAGGCAGAAGCAGTTGCCGACCTGATCGCTTCCAATTCTCAGGCATCCCATCAGGTTGCGATGCAGCAGATGCGGGGCGGTTTTTCTTCGGAGTTGCAGCATCTGCGTGATCAGCTGATCCATTTTGCCTCTATGATTGAGCTCGAGCTTGATTTCGGGGAAGAAGATGTGGAATTTGCCAACCGGGATGACCTGAAAGCTTTGATCTATCAGATTAACCGTATTCTGCATAAGCTCATCGCCTCTTTTGAGCAGGGTAATGTGATGAAAAACGGAGTGCCTGTGGTTATTGCGGGCAAGCCGAATGTGGGTAAGTCGACACTTTTGAATGCTTTGTTAAACGAGGAAAGAGCCATAGTTTCGGAAATTGCCGGTACCACCCGCGATACAGTAGAGGATGAAATGATCATCGGCGGATTGCGTTTCCGTTTTATCGATACAGCCGGTATTCGCGATACTGAAGATATTATTGAGGCCAAAGGTGTGGAACGCACCCATGAAAAGATTAAACAGGCTAAACTGATTATTTATCTTATCGATCCTGCTCAGGATATAAAGGAGATTGAAGAACAGATTACTTATCTCGGAAGTTTGGGAATTCCTTTTTTAACTGTAGTTAATAAGAAGGATCTGGTTACCAGTGAATTTGAGAATCAGTTGTCAGTTATCAGTTATCAGTTGTCAGAAAGCAGCGCTGAACATTCATCTGAAGACTCTGGTAACAGACAACATACAACAGATAACCGGATAATCTACATTTCTGCCAAAAACAAAACCGGCATTGAAGAGCTTAAGTCTGAGATTTTACGCAAAGTCAATCTGCATGCTATCAATACAGACGATGTACTGATTTCCAATATACGCCATCTGGAAGCCCTTCAGAAGACAGAAGAATCATTGAACAGGGTACTTGAAAATATTGATAATCCGGTGACTTCCGATTTTCTGGCTATGGATATCAAGCAGGCACTTTATTATCTGGGTGAAATCACGGGGCAGGTTACGACGGATGATTTGCTGGAGACGATTTTTAGTAAGTTTTGTATTGGAAAGTAGTATGAAATGGGTCACGAGCGGGGACGCTCGCGCCAGCAAATTAATTTTTTCTGACTCATAAATTATTATCTTTAACGATAGTATCATGAAAATCTCAGTCTTAATCATTTTTATTGTTATAAACAGCTTTGGTTTAAAGGCTCAGTACCCAAAGGGCCAATCTCCTGGGCATCATGCAAAAGGAAAGGTCAACATCTTAAAAGGGATGCTGAATTTAACGAATCAACAAACTGAAAAAGTAATGCAGATTTATATGGATCATTATAAATCTACAGATAGTCTTAAAAGCATAATTGTGAAGCGGGGGCCAAATCCAGAGGCCATTAATTCTAATCTGACAACTATGTTTAACACAAAGCAGCTTGAAACGGATAAAAAGATAAGTTCAGTTCTTAATAATGATCAGAAACTCGCCTATGTGAAATTTGTTAGTTCCCGGAAGCCGGGAAGAATGGTAGCGATTGCAACACCGACATCTCCCAGATAACATCCTAACTCGCACCAGCAAAGACTCTCGCCAGCGGAGTATTATATTTCTTCGCTGCCGGCAAGCCTAAAGTGATCGCTCAAGCTGTACGAAGCCATTTACTCTTGTAGATCTTTGAATATCTTTCCATCTTGCTTACATTTTGTGTAAACCTATTTCAGGACAAGACATCAATGCATAGACTACAATCGACGCTCGCGCCAGCAAAGGTAAGGTTGGAAGTAAGGGTTATGTTTCCTCGATTTTAAGTGGAAAGAAGCCACTTACTTTAGAATTAGCCAGATTATTCCATCGTGAGCTGAATATTCCTGCAGAGGTTTTATTGTCCTGAATGTTTATTGTTTTTTAATTACGGAATGATCGGGGCATGAGCAGGGATCCTCGCGCTGGCAAACTTACCGAAAACTTTATTGGATACATCATCATTGTATTTTAATAGTTTATTAGTCTTTTATCTCCTATATAGTCAAGTTATGGCTTTGCCATCAGACATATAAAGTCAAGTAATAACTTGACTAAATGCTTGCAATAGTCAAGTATTAGCTTTACTTTTGTTCTATTAAAGTCAATCTATAACTTTACTTTATGGGAAAAAAATCTCTTCAACTGCAACAGCTCAACAGCAAAATGCTGGGCTTTGCCTCACTTAAACAGGTGACTATGCCACTTACCGGATGGATTAAGGCCATCCGCACCACCATTGGCATGTCTATGCAGCAACTGGGCAACAAGTTGAATGTTTCCAAGCAGGGTGTCATGGACATTGAAAAGCGGGAAAAAGACGGGTCAATTACCATCAAATCCCTGCGGGAAATTGCCCGTGCTATGGATATGCAATTGGTATACGGTTTTGTACCCAATGACGGATCGCTGGATGCTCTCATTGAAAAACGGGCTACCGAACTGGCCACTAAAATTGTGATGCGTACTGCCAATACCATGAAGCTGGAAGGCCAGGCTAATTCAAAAAAACGGATTGAAACCGCCATAAAGGAAAGGGCAGCAACCATTCAAAACGAAATGCCTAAAATCTTATGGGATTAGAGTTAGACTACATTGATGGCCAAACCCCTTTAGATGAAGAAGAGAAAGACGGGTTGCTTATTCCGACTATTGCCACCCGTGGCGAGTTAGACGAATTTGAGCAACAGAATATTGAACAGGCCGTACAGTGGACACTGGGCCGTTCCTTTAAACCTGATGCCGTTTTTACGGAAGCGTTCATCCGTATGGTGCATAAACGAATGTATGCCGATGTGTGGGCATGGGCAGGTGAGTTCCGGAAAACCAATAAAAACATAGGCGTTGACAAATGGCAAATACAATCCGATCTTAAATACCTGCTAGATGATGTCAAGTATTGGCACGAAAACAATATCTATCCACCCGATGAAATTGCCCTACGATTCAAACACCGTATAGTAAGTATCCATTGTTTTCCCAATGGCAACGGAAGGCATAGCCGCCTGATGGCCGACATCATCATTGAGAAAATCTACAAGAAGCCCGTATTTACCTGGGGCGCTGCCCTGAGTTTTTCGAAGGGTGCCGTCAATTTGTCCAGTGAAGGTGATGCCCGGGCAACCTACCTGAAAGCCGTAAAAGCAGCCGATCAGGGCGATTACAGCTTACTCCTGGCCTTTGCCCATTCCTGATACCTTCTTTGATAGCAATTCAAAGGCTTTTTTGCTCATCAGACAACAGGTAACAGGCAACCTGCTCTCACCTGCAAAGCTTACAATCCCACCATCTTACCGGTTTTCGCAGCTTTTTTAATTGCTTCAACAATCCGAATATCACGCAGACCTTCTTCGCCGGGCACCAGAGCGGATTGTTTGTTCATGATTCTTAATGCTTCATTATCCATTTGATTGACTTGCTGTTGCGGAACCTGGTAAGCATTGAATATTTCACCCAAAGGGCTTTTAGCCTTCAAATTGCCATAGCCTGAAAATGGTTCAATCTCCAATCTTCCTTTTTCACATTGGATGTAGTTGAAATTGGAGTTTTCTCCGAAACTGGTTTTAATATCAGCGATTATACCGCCCGGGAATTGCAATTTTGCGACCGCTGTTTCTTCCAGTCCATTTGTATAAATTTCAGGCCGGGTAGTTGAAGTAGTGGCTGATAGTACTGCTGTTGGTTCTGCATTGGCGGCCATACGCGCCCCCTGTATCGCGTAAACTCCCATGTCCAGTAATGCGCCACCTCCAAGTTCCCGGATTTGTTTCCAGTGATTGGTTCTGTTATCGCGGTAAGCAGCTGTATTTTCAATGCTTTGTACTTTGCCTAATTGCTGTTTTTGAATGATTTGTCGCCAGGCTTTGGTTGTAGGCTCATGATGCAGACGATAACCAATAGCCAGATTACGCTTGTTCTTTTTGCAGGCAGCAATCATATTAAGACATGCTTTTTCTGTCATAGCCATAGGCTTTTCGCACCATACATGTTTGCCGGCATTGGCTGCACGGATCACATATTCTTCGTGCATGGATGGGGGTAATACCACATACACCACATCAATGTCCGGATTATTGGCAATCTGATCAAAATTCTGGTAGTTGTATATGTTCTTATCAGGGATATTGTATTGTTTTTGCCATTTTTCAGCTTTCGCCGGAGTGCCCGTAACGATTCCGGCCAGATAACAGTTGGCTGTTTTCTGAAGTGCCGGAGCCAACAAATCTGTGCTGTAATAACCAAGACCTACCAGCGCTATCCCTAATTTTTTAGGTGCAGAGCTGCGAGCCCATAAGCCATTGGGTAATAAAAAGAATCCGGCTCCTGTCAGGGTCATATTTTTTAGTGCGGTTCTTCGGGATAATACTTGCATAAATCAATTGATTAGTGAAACAATTTTTCAGTATTTGCCTGTTTTACAAATGCTTATTGGCATGATTAAAAATACCGATAATAAATGTGAACCCGGTCAAGATTCAGGAAAAATCTTCTGATCAAATCGCTACAGCAGATGAAACTAGATGCTTTTGCCAAAAAAAGCCATAAGCCCAGGCTAACCGCTATACTTATAAATAAAATCGTCTAAAAAGACGATAATTTGAAAATATCTACTTTTTAGGCGATAAATTTTGAAATTCGTCTGAAAAGGCTATATATTTATATATGATTAAACAGGGAGCCGTAATCACTGCAGATATTGTTAACTCCACAGCCATGGGCGGCGGGCTAATCACTGCATTGGGTACTGCATTGGAGAATATCATTCAGGCTAATCAGGCTAAGATGCTTTCTTATTATCGGGGGGATAGTTTTCAGTGCTATATATCAGATCCGTATGCGGCTTTTCGCCTTGCCTTATTGCTTCGTACCGAGACCAAACTGTTTGGGCAAAAATACTCCGGAATCTCTACCGACCTGAAAATATCGATTGGCATAGGCCGTATAGAAACCCCGGTAACACCCAAAACAGCACACGGAGAAACTTTTGTATTGTCGGGCAGGGGATTGGATCAGTTGGAAAAAAGTGAGAGAAGACTGCTCATTCAAGGTAAAGATGAACGGATGAATATTGCTTTGGAGGCGATCAGCCTGTTTGTTGATTATTTGTTTGATGCACTTACCAATAAACAGGCAGAGGTATTGCAGCATCTGCTCATGGACCGGAATCAAATGGAAACAGCCGTTTTGCTGAATAAATCTCAATCTACCGTCAATAAGCATATTCAATCGCTTGGATGGAAACAGATTGAAGAATTATTCAGGTTGTATCAGAAAACTATCCAACAAATCAATCATAATCATGGATAATGCTGCAATTTGGCTCATACAGCTGCTGACTGCTCATCTGTTTACAGACTTTGTGCTGCAGCCGAAATCCTGGGTACAAGCCCGGAGTAAAAAGCGTCTGGCGGCAAAAGAGTTTTGGTTTCACATCGGTTTAACCGGATTTGCAGCGGGATTGTTTACCGGTTTTGATAGCTGGTGGGTTCCGGTACTTATTTTCATCACGCATGGCCTGATTGATTGGTGGAAAAGCTATCGCAAAGACAATCTGCTCTATTTTAGTATAGACCAACTATTGCATGTATTGGTTATTATATGCATCTGGATGCTGAAGTTTCCGGAGGCTTTTTCACCCGGCCGATGCTTACAAACCTTCATGACGAATCCTCATTTCTGGATGGTAGGTCTGGCTCTTGTATTTCTCTCCGGTCCGGTGGGTATAATCATAGGAATGGTCACCAAGCCATTCAGAGATCAGATTAAGAATCATAATGAGCAGAGTCTTGAAAGTGCAGGAGCCTGGATCGGGGTGCTGGAAAGACTGATTATCTTTTTTCTGGTGATTATCGGTCAGTACGAGGCTTTTGGATTGCTGATTGCCGCCAAATCCATTATCCGTCTGAAGGAAGGCGATCAAAAGATGAGTGAATATGTGCTGATCGGTACATTGATTAGTATTTCTACAGCGATCCTGACGGGTTATATTGTTTCCATATACCTTTAAGATCTTTTTGATTGGATTTAAATCAGAACTGCACAAGGCATTTATCCGGAACTTAAGTGGAATACAGCTTAGAGCGGAATTATTTATTTTGCCGGTATATAAATGAAAAGATTTGATCGGTAAAGTGTATCGTCCTAAAATAAGTTTACCGGTCACAACGCGATTAATTACTCGCAGTACCTCTTTTAATAATATTTTAAACTTGTTTCTATGTTGAAAAGTATTCCCATGTTTAAAACTCAATCATCTTCCCCAATATTTTAATAGATACATTTACAGCTTAGTTCTTATATATAACCATTCAGGTTCATCCGCCCCGGGCGGATGATTAAAAGGGAACCGTGTGAAATTCACGGACTGACGTGCAACTGTAATCCGTAAAAGCGGAAAGCCAGACACCTGCCATAATGGTTTTGTTCAAAACTTTCACGACTAAAGTTTTGGCGAAAGCTCTCCTCTCCTCAACAGGGATTTGTTGCCTTTTGTCAATTCTTGTCACCCAACAAAAACAAAAGATGATGCAACAAGAAGAAAAACTATTGAAAGAAAACAAGGATCGTTTTGTCATCCTGCCTATTAACTATCCTGCTATCTGGGAAATGTATAAAAAGCATGAAGCCAGTTTCTGGACAGCAGAAGAGATCGACCTGTCGGGTGATTTAAAAGACTGGGCAAACCTGAACTCCGGTGAAAAGCATTTTATCTCGCATATACTGGCTTTTTTTGCGGCCAGTGATGGTATTGTGAATGAGAATCTGGCTGTAAACTTTATGCGGGAAGTACAGGTTCCTGAAGCCAGATGTTTTTACGGTTTCCAGATCATGATGGAAAACATCCATTCAGAAACTTATGCACTTCTGATCGATACCTATATTAAAGACCCTCTTGAAAAGGATCACCTGTTTCATGCTATTGATACCGTTCCTGCAGTAAAGAAAAAGGCAGAATGGGCCTTGCGCTGGATAGAGAACGGTAGCTTTGCAGAACGTCTGGTAGCCTTCGCCGCTGTTGAGGGTATCTTTTTCAGCGGCAGTTTCTGCTCCATTTTCTGGCTTAAAAAGAGAGGATTGATGCCTGGATTAACCTTCAGCAATGAACTGATCAGCAGGGATGAAGGCCTGCATTGTGAGTTTGCCTGTCTGCTTTATCAAATGCTATCCAATAAATTATCCGAAAATCAGGTTCATGAAATTATCAGGGATGCGGTAGAAATTGAGAAAGAGTTTATTACCGATGCCCTGCCGGTAGAGCTTATTGGTATGAATGCCAAACTGATGCAGCAGTACATTGAGTTTGTGGCCGATCGCTGGGCAGATGAATTGGGATGTTCAAAAATATATCATGCCTCAAATCCATTTGATTTTATGGAAATGATATCTCTTCAGGGAAAGACTAATTTCTTTGAGAAGCGCGTAGGCGACTATCAGAAGGCCGGAGTGCTTTCAGGTAATGAATCTCATAATTTTTCGCTGGAAGAAGATTTTTAATGTGATTGACCAGGGTCAATCACTGCTCAGCAATATTCTTCATAGAACAACTAATCATTAAAACCAATCATCCATTATCATGTTTGTAATTAAAAGAAACGGAAGAAAAGAAAGTGTCAAGTTCGATAAAATTACTGCCCGTATTCAGAAATTATCGTATGGCCTTAGTCCGCTGATCGACGCAGTTGATGTAGCCAAAAAAGTAATTGAAGGCCTTTATGACGGGGTAAGCACTACTGAGCTGGATAATCTGGCCGCAGAAACGGCTGCATCACTCACCACAAAACACCCTGATTATGCCCTGCTTGCAAGTCGTATAGCAGTGAGCAATCTGCATAAGAATACGACCAAATCATTCTCTGAAACTATGCTGAAGCTCTATCATTATTCAGATGCGGTTTCGGGCAGAAGGATGCCTTTAATAGCTGAGGATGTGATTGAGATTATTCAGAATAATGCAGATCTGCTGGATAGCTCCATTATCTATGACCGGGATTTTGGATTCGATTACTTCGGATTTAAGACACTTGAAAAATCCTACCTGCTTCGTGTTGACGGCAAGATCATTGAGCGTCCTCAGCATATGTATATGCGTGTGGCTATCGGAATTCATAAGAACGATCTGGATAGCGTTATCCTGACCTATAATCAGATGAGCGAACGCTGGTTTACCCATGCCACACCTACTTTATTTAATGCCGGAACACCTAAACCTCAGATGTCGTCATGCTTTCTTCTGGCTATGAAGGATGATAGTATTGATGGTATTTATGATACCCTGAAACAAACTGCCCGTATCTCGCAGAGTGCCGGCGGAATAGGTCTGGCTATTCATAATGTAAGGGCAACAGGCAGCTATATTGGGGGTACAAATGGTACCAGCAATGGAATTGTTCCCATGCTGAAAGTGTTTAACGATACTGCCCGCTATGTGGATCAGGGAGGAGGGAAGAGAAAAGGAGCATTTGCCATTTATCTCGAGCCATGGCATGCAGATGTGTTTGAATTTCTCGATTTGAGAAAAAATCATGGCAAAGAAGAGATGAGAGCCAGAGATCTTTTTTACGCACTTTGGATGCCTGATCTGTTTATGAAAAGGGTAGAGGCTAATGGGGAATGGAGTTTATTCTGTCCGCATGAAGCTCCCGGACTGCATGAATGTTATGGAGATGAATTTGAGAACCTGTATCAAAGATATGAGGCAGAAGGGAGGGCCCGGAGGATTATTAAAGCCCAGGAATTATGGTTTGCGATACTGGAAGCTCAGATTGAAACCGGTACCCCTTATCTTTTATACAAAGACGCTGCAAACAGAAAGAGTAATCAGCAAAACTTAGGTACCATTAAATGCAGTAATCTGTGTACCGAAATCATGGAATATACCAGTCCGGATGAAGTAGCAGTATGTAACCTGGCTTCCATCGCTTTGCCGCGTTTTGTAACAGATGGACAGTTTGATTTTGAAAAGCTGTATGAGATCACCTATCAGGCAACAAAAAACCTGAATTGTATTATTGACAATAACTATTATCCGGTTGAAGAAGCCCGTAATTCCAACCTTAGACATCGTCCGGTTGGACTGGGAGTGCAGGGTCTGGCCGACGCATTTATTCTGATGCGTCTTCCCTTTGAGAGCGATCTGGCAAAGCTGTTGAACAGGAATATCTTTGAAACCATTTATTTTGCTGCTATGTCTGCCAGTAAGGATCTGGCTAAATTGCACGGACCTTATGAAACATTTGAAGGATCGCCTTTGTCAAAAGGCTTATTCCAGTTTGATCTATGGGGCATAAAGCCATCTGACAGGTACGACTGGGAATCTCTCAGGGAAGAGGTGAAGCAGTACGGTGTGCGTAATTCACTGCTCGTAGCTCCAATGCCTACAGCATCAACCTCACAGGTATTGGGTAATAATGAATGTTTTGAGCCTTATACCTCCAATATCTATACCCGCAGAGTATTAAGCGGAGAGTTTATTATTGTGAACAAGCATTTGCTTAAAGATCTTGTGAACCTTGGGTTATGGAATAATGCAATGAAAGATCGGATCATTACTGCCAATGGTTCGGTACAGCATATTGAAGAGATCCCGGCAGATATAAGAGAACTGTATAAAACGGTTTGGGAAATCAAACAGCGTAATTTAATAGATATGGCTGCCGACCGGGGTGCTTTTATCTGCCAGTCGCAGTCCCTGAATCTTTTTGTAGATAGTCCGAATACCGCTAAATTAACCTCTATGCATTTTTATGCCTGGAAAAAGGGACTAAAAACAGGTATGTATTATCTGCGTACACAGGCTGCCACAAAAGCAGTGCAATTTACTGTAGAGAAACAGGCAGGGAAAAGTATGGAACCGCTTGTCCCTCAGATTGAAATTGTTCAAAACAATAATGAACCTGAAATGAACAATGGATTGAGCTGCAGTATGGAAGATGGTTGTGTTAGTTGTGGCTCCTGATAGATTTGATTATTTAATTACTGGCAGCCCGGGCAATGTCATTGTCCGGGCATACTTTTCAAAATTTCAGTAAATACTCAGTTAATGAATAAACATGAGATCATATCCTGCGAGCGTTGCCGTGCAAGAATGGAGTGCAAAGCTAATGCCTTCAACAAGTGCCAGTGCAGTACTGTTTATCTGAATCTGAATGAGGTGCAGTATGTCAGTGAAAATTTCGAAGGATGTCTTTGCGCTAAATGCTTAATTGAATTGAAAGAAGAATACCGTCAGATATTTAAATTATAATCTTTTGCCCTTTTCGCTGGTATGAGCTTGCAGCTGGTGTCTTCCCAATCCTTGTACAATAGTCTTCATGATTTGTTTTTTCATAAATCTTGATTTTTGTCAATGTTTTTTCTTGTTTAAAATCATCAGTATTTCTTGATCAGGGATATTGGTTCAGGGTATCAAATCATCGCAATTTTGTATTGTCAAAACCAACAATTAAAATAATTATTGATGAAAAAGATTTTAAAAGTAAATGAAGCTACAACTGCAACAGATATAGCAGTTTTGATTGCAAGAATAGGTATCGCAACTTTGATGTTAACCCATGGTATTCCTAAACTGATGATGCTTATTTCAGGAGGGCCAATCATGTTTCCGCCGGTTTTTGGAATGAGTCCAGAAGTTTCTTTGGTACTCGCAGTTTTCGCTGAAGTAGTATGTTCTGTTTTATTATTAGCAGGTTTAGGAACCAGGCTGGTGCTTATTCCTTTATTTTTTACTATGCTGGTAGCGGCACTCCTGATTCATTCATCAGATCCTTTTGCTGTAAAAGAACCCGCTTTACTTTATTCACTGGTATTCGGAACCTTGTTTTTTACAGGTAGTGGCAGGTATTCTCTTGATTACTTACTTCAAAGAAAATAAGCATATCATGAGATGTGATACATCTGACATACCCCAAAATATGTTGGATTAAACTTCAGAATAAAAATACATTGAATTAATTGCTCCGTTGATGCAGGTTCCCGACCCGTGTCAGCGGAGTTTTTTTTTGCCCTTTACAGAAAAGGGTATTCTGCTTTAAGCTAATTTATTACTTTCCTGATTCTATATTCCTTACCTGCATCATTATCAAAATGATCAAACAAATTGATATATTGAAAAATCAATTTGAGAGTTTGATTTAAAGAAATTAATTTTCAGATTATGGCATAATTGGTTGATAATCAATAATTTTTATTGGTTTTAAGGTCAGATATTCGTATGAATTAGAATGATGGAATGTAAGCCTTCTTTTGATAATGCCTTGTGATCAGTTGTTTTCAAAACAAGAGATGAGGGGTTTCATGGATTAACGCCTATAAAGAAATGCCTGATCTCGTTGATATACATTCATGTACAAATTTTGTAGCTGTAAAATAATGAAAGCTATTAACCTGTTATTATTTCTTTTCCTGTTTCACCTACAGTTACGTGCAAATCAACCGAATGATTCAGTAACTACCGTTTCTATTAAGGCCATTGCAGGAATGCAATTTGATGTGGTGCGCTTCAATGTTAAACCCGGAGCAAAAGTAAAGCTGATCTTTAGCAATGCCGATGATATGAGCCACAATCTGCTGATTACCAAACCGGGTGCGCGGATGGAAGTGGTAGATGCGGCTTTGAAATTAGGTGAAAAGGGGATAGCATTGAGTTATATACCACAACTTCCTTCGGTGCTATGGTCGATTCCTGTTATATCTCCGGGCGAGAGCATGACCATAACATTTACGGTGCCTGAAAAGCCTGGAATTTATCCTTTTGTATGCACTTATCCCGGCCATGGTTTTATCATGTATGGAGCTATGTATGTTACTGAGGAGGCTATGCCTCCTTTGAAGGATGATCAGAATATACCGCCCAACCGCAGAATGGAAATGGATAAGGGAAGCACAGCAGGTCATAGCGCTCATTTGATGCAATCTCACCCGTATAAAGATGTGCCACCGTATTTGTACCGTACTTTTATTCAGGATTCAGGTCCGGCAGCCATTGCGGTAAGACTTCCTCAACGTTTATCTTATTTCTGGGATGCAGGGGAATGTCGTTTACGTTATGCCACCTCAGGGGAGTTTCTGGATATGAAAGAACTGTGGGCCGGTCACAGACAAGCTGTTGCCAGGAACCTTGGCCAGATTTTTTACAGGGATAAAACTGAATATCCACTCCGGACAGGTAGTCCGGGGAACATTCCGGAGGTTCAGTTTAAAGGGTACAAGTTAATAAACCGCTACCCTGAGTTTCATTATCTGATTAATGGTATTGATGTATATGAACTGATTAAGGAAAAGACAGATGGCTCAGGTTTGCTGAGAACCTTCAGAATTCCAAAGGCAAATCAAAGCGTTTGGTTTGTTTTCAGCCCTGATGACGGTATAGATTATGCATTTTCAGGAGGTAAATTATCTGACGGTAAATTGGAACTGAGTCCTGCAGGGGCAAGACAGTTTACAATAAGTATGACAAAGAATGGAGGGGCATTATGAGACTACTATCAGGAACGCTTTTATGCGTATTACTTCAGATTTCCGGAAGTATCATCATGGGGGCCAGTGCCCAGAATAAACTACCTGGTTCTTCCTATTCAGTTGAATCTATCAGCATGCCCGAAGGGCTTAGTGCAGAGGTGGGAGCCATTGAATTTTTGCCGGATGGTACTTTGGTGACTTGTTTCCTCAGAGGAGAGGTGATGCTTTATTATCCAAAAACAAAAAAGTGGAAATTATTCGCAGAAGGCTTACAGGAGCCGCTGGGGATTTTACCGCTAAGTCATTCTGAATTTATTGTGATGCAACGCCCGGAACTGACCCGTATCAAAGATTTGGATGGAGACGGAAAGGCCGATTTATATGAAACTGTGACTGATGAATTCGGGATATCGGGTAATTATCATGAGTTTAACTACGGACCTGTAAAAGACAAAAATGGGAATCTGTTTATTGGTCTCAATTCTGCATCATCGGGTGGTGGTATTTTGAAAGAGGTCAGGGGAGTACTTGATTCAACAACGATGAAGCAAAAGGGACAAATGTTTTCACCGGTTCCATATCGAGGATGGATTATGAAGCTGACACCACAAGGCAAATTGATTCCCTATGCAAGTGGATTCCGTTCACCAAATGGGCTTGGATTTGATCTTAAAGGAAATTTATTTGCTACGGATAATCAGGGTGATTGGGTGGGTACAAGTACTTTGTTTCATGTACAGGAAGGTAATTTTTACGGACATCCTTCGGCATTGGTATGGAAGAAATCATGGAAAGGTGAAAATCCCTTGACTTTCCCGGTAGAGAAACTCGATAGTATGCGTACCAAAGCAAGTGTTTTGTTTCCTCATGGGATTATGGCAAATTCTCCGACTCAGCCTGTAAGTGATGCTACAAAGGGTAAATTCGGGCCTTTTGCCGGACAAATGTTTATCGGGGAAATGAACAGTGCCAGAATTGTGAGGGTGATGCTTGAAGAAGTTGCCGGAGTAATTCAGGGCGCTTGTATTCCATTTATAGACGGGAATGGCTTAAGGAAAGGAAATAACCGCCTGGCTTTTGCTCCTGATGGGAGTTTATGGGTTGGTCAGGCTGAGCATGGCTGGGCAGGTTCAAAAGGAATTCAACGAATTGTGTTTAACGGGAAGCTGCCTGCAGAAATTTACAGTATGAGTCTGACTAAGACTGGCTTTAAGCTTAAGTTTACTCAGCCGCTTGATATAACATCTGCTTCAGATCCTGCTAATTATAAGTTCAGGCATTATTACTATAATTACCATAAAAAGTATGGCTCTGACCAGGTTGATGTGCAGGTGGTACCTGTCACTGCGGTTAAACTTTCCACCGATAGGAAGGAAGTAATTGTTACACTTAATACTCTGAAGCCAGGCTATGTTTATGAGCTGTTGCTGGGTGATATTAAAACATCTCAGGGAGTACCTTTGGGTAATAAGTTGGTTTGCTATACGGTGAATGTACTTGCAGAATGAGGCATAGGGTAGATACAACCCTTTTTAATTGATAATTAATAAATGAATCGCCGTAGTATTTGCTATGCATATAAAAAGCAACAGGAATTAACCTGTTGCTTTTTTATGTAGACTTAGATGTTCTGTCTTTTTTCGTTCTCTGTCCAATTGCACTTAGAATGCGTACTTAAGCGTTAGTCCGTAGGTTCTTTGATCTCCAAGAACCCCGGCATAATGACCTGCATTGCCACCTGCCGGTAGTAATTGTTCGAAATAGTCTTTATTAAACAGGTTACGTCCCCAAACATAGGCAGATAAACCTTTGACTGCTTTATAACCAATTCGTGCGTTGACTAGAGTATAGCCATCAATATTCAAATATGCTGAAGGCGAAGGACTCGAAGAGAAAGAAGAGCGGTAATATGCATCAAAGGCAGTAAAGAATTTTGCATCTCTTTTGAAGAACTTTGCCGGGGTAGCATATTCAGTACCTAATGAACCAGCCCATTTTGAAATACCCGGCAAGTCTCCTTCCGAAATATCCTTAAATGCAACCTGAACTCCATTTACAGTTAAACCTGTTTCTTCAAGTGGAAGAGGAGCATTGGTGAAGCGTACATATTTAGCATCTGTATAGGTGCCTGCAGCATAAAATGAGAAATTTTGATTAAACCTGATACTTGCGTCTAATTCAAGTCCTTTAACATTCACTTTCTCAGCATTGGCAATATAACCCCGGTTTACACCTAATTGAGGTGATTGAACATTTGTCTGGTAGTCTTTGATATCTGAGTTGTGGAATGTAAAGTTTAACGTAAAGTTGTCAGCCGGTGTAGTTTTAATGCCAAGTTCATAGTGTTTTGTGTCCTCAGGTTTTATAACTGCAAGATCAGTAGCTGCTGCACCATTTACTGTAGGCAGACCTGCAACATTAACGCCCACCGGTTTAAAACTGGTAGAATAAGTAGCAAAAGCATTAAGTCTGCTACCTGGTCTGTAAGCTGCGGTGAGAGAATATGTAAAATTCTGTTCGTCTGCATCAGCTACGTACGACTGACTGTTATATACTCCATTCTTGAGTGCAAGTAATGCAGGATCAGTAGTCTGAAGACCACCTTTTGCAACTCTGTTGTAGTCTACATTTTTTTGATCAAAATTGTAGCGAACTCCGGGCATGACATGAAAGCCTTTGGCTATTTCAAGATCAATACTTGCAAATGCGGCTGCACTTTGTGATTTGATGGAAGCATTTGTATAGATGCCGTAGCCTTCAAAAAGACCGGGAGTTCTCCATAGGTTGCTGGTTGAGCTTTGTGAAAAACGCCACTGAGCTGAACCTGATTCTTCCGTGCCGTTAATTTTAACTTCCTGATCGATATAAAATAAACCGACAACACCGCTTAATTTCTCTGTCAGCTGACCTGCATAGCGCACTTCCTGGGACCAGTTACGATGTTCTGCAGGATTTTGTGATTTTGCCAGGGCCTGCAAACCAGTAAAGTCGCGGTCATTTGATGGATCCCAGTTCCAGTAGCGCCATGCAGTAGTGGATGTGAGTGTGCCGGGACCTAATTTAGTTTCAGCATTCAGTGAAATGCCGCCCAGCTCATTTCCCGAATTCCATGGGGTGTCATGATCTATTTTACGGTCGAAAGCATTGCGGCTGGGAAGAGTATAGTTAAGGTCTGCAATGATGGCATCAAACTGGCGGTAAGCCGGGCGTTTAGTAGGTACAACTCCGGCTACTACCTGAGCATAGCCATCAGGTTGCTGATCAGAGGCATCTGCTGCCAGCGTAATGAAGGTATTGTCATTAGGTTTATAGAGCAACTGACCGCGAAAACCAAGGTTATTAATATCATTAGTGTATTTTCCGGTTCGTACATTCTCAATCAAGCCATTTCGCTGCGTACCTGAAAATGAAAGGCGTGCAGCAATTTTTTGGCTTAAAGGGCCAGTAACAGAGGCTTTGGTCTGAATATATCCATAATTGCCAAAACTGGTCTCAAAACTATAATCAGGAGTAAAGCTGGCCTTGCGGGTTACGATATTAAAAGCTCCGGCACTGGTGTTTTTACCAAACAAAGTTCCCTGAGGTCCCCGTAATACTTCAATGCGATCAATGTCTATAAAATCGAGGGTGGCTGCTGCAGGTCGTGCATAATACACTCCATCAACATAATACCCCACACCCGGATCAAGACCATCGTTTGTAAGGCCGAACGGTGAGCCTATTCCCCTTATATTAACACCTGTATTTCTTGGATTGGATGTATACATCTGGACAGAAGGAATCAGTTCTTTCACTCTGCTTACGTTGAATGAACCAGATTCTTCAATTTGAGAGCGGCCTACTACTGAGATGGGAATCGGGACATCCTGCAATACTTCTGAGCGACGTCTTGAAGTAACTACAATTTCTTCAAGCAGTGCATCATCTACAAGGGTTAACTGCAGAGCGGTCTTTTCAAATTTTAAGATCTGGAAATCCTGAGGCTTGAAGCCAACAAAAGTGGCTCTGATAAAAAATGGAGGTTCCTGACTTACACTGAGTTTGAACTGACCTGTTGAATCTGCTTTTGTAAATATAGTAGTTCCTCTTACGGCTATAGTTGCGCCGGGAAGAGGCAAGCCCTTGGTATCTGTAACCACACCTGTGATTACCTGTTGAGCGAATGTAGATATACTTTGAATCAGGAAAAGTACTAAGATTAAATATTTTAACTTGTAAGATAAATGGTTCATTATGTAATATTTTATAGGGTTTGAAATGATTAAATGGAGAATAGAGTAGAGGCAGTAGTTGAACCACAACAGCGGTATGTACAGTTTTTTAGGTGCACATGAAACATTGAATTTGGAATCTTTCTGATGAGTATTGTTTTTTTCATAATACCTTTTAAAAGTTATAGACTGTTTTTTTGCAATTATAATTAAAATCTACTAAATCCATAGACTATATATGAAAAAATAAAATAATTATCTCTATGCTATACTTTAGGCATAATTTGACCGGACTATTTGGTTAACAAGCCTGGCAGCAGGCTTCGATTTGTCGTCTGACTTAAATACTGAATTCTGTAGAACAGAATGACAGATTGATGGAGAGCAAAGCAACAGTCCCGCAGGAGTGTTTGAAAATTATATCCAATCATGTGATTGTTACATACTCGTTATTGTTGCGTATTTATCTGATTATCTTAATATTATGCGATTGTTTTTGGGATTGATCATTCAATGACTTCCCCTCAGGTTGTCGGGCCGTGAGTATTTTTCTATATTTCAGTAATTATTAAAAAAATCATCAAATGAGAAAAAAGCTAGTTTTATTAGCTGTATTGTTTACACTTGGGATAAGTTCATGGGCTCAGCAGTCCGGAACTAAATCAGGTAAGCCTTATAGTTATATCATTAAAGGTGGTCATGTGATTGACCCGAAAAACAATATCAATGAGGTAATGGATATTGCGGTTACTGCAGGAACCCGTGCACAGGCTGCCCGTCCTGAAATTCCTGCACGTCCTGCTCAGAATGGTCGTCCTGCACGCCCGGCAATGCCTGCCCGTCCGGCAGTTCCTGCTACAGAAGGAAAGATTGCATTGGTAGCAAAAAGTATTAACCCTGATCTGGCAGATCAGATCATTGATGCTAAAGGCTTATATGTAAGTCCGGGACTGATCGATATTCATGTGCATTTCTTCTGGGGCCACGATGGAAGTTATCTGAAAAATGCTAAAGCATCTTTACCCGCAGATGGATTTACCTTTCGTACCGGTGTAACAACGGTTGTTGATGCGGGTAGTCCGGGATGGAGAGATTTTGAGCTTTATAAAAAACAGACAATTGATGCTTCACAAACCAGGGTACTGACCATGCTGAACATTGTAGGAACCGGAATGGATGGAGATGGTGAAAATAATATCGATGAAATGGATCCGCAGAAAACAGCTGAAATGGCTAAAAAGTATCCAAATGATATTGTAGGGGTTAAACTTGCACACTTTTCAGGTCGTACCTGGGTACCTACTGATCGTGCAATTGAAGCAGGAAGGTTAGCTAATATTCCAATTATGGTCGATTTCGGTTCTGCAGATCCGTTTCTGCCACTTGATTCATTATTTAACGTGAAATTCCGCTCCGGCGATATTTATACTCATACTTTCGGCGGTAATGGTACCGATAGCCCGAATGGCAGAGAATCAATTGTAGATATGAATGGCAAGGTAAAACCTTTTGTGTACAAAGCCAGAGAGAGAGGAGTGATTTTCGATGTTGGTTTTGGAGGGGCAAGTTTCCTTTATAATCAGGGTGTTCCTGCTATCAAAGCCGGGTTTTATCCAAATACAATCAGTACCGACCTTCATACAGGCAGTATGAACGGACCAATGAAAACAATGGATAATATCATGGGTTTGTTTATGGCTATGGGAATGCCGCTTAAAGATGTTATAGCCGCAAGTACCTGGAATCCTGCCAAAGTAATCAAGCGTGAAGAGCTTGGAAATCTGTCGCAGGGATCTGTGGCTGATATTGCCATATTTAAAATTAATGAAGGCAAGTTTGGTTGGCCGGTAAGAGGCGGTAAGTTTGCCGGTACTAAAAGACTGCAAACTGAGATGACACTCAGGTCGGGTAACATTGTTTACGATCTGAATGGAATAGCACAGCCGGTTGGGCCAACTCCAGCGGCATCCCGCTAAAAGTTATTGATTTTTGGTATTAAAGAACGCCTTCTAACCGGAAGGCGTTCTTTTTATGAGTAATTTCAACTTTATTTTTTGCTAAACAAGATGATAATCGCTGTATTAATCATTTGTATTTTAACAGTTTTTTGAGCAGGTGCATGTTTTTGCAAAAATCTTATCCGGGTTTAAGGTATCAGCCTTTATTTTACTCCAAAAATTAAAGGGAATAAAAAGGTGACGATTATTGTCCATAAGACATAAACAGGCAGATAGAAGGTAATGGTTTTACCCACCTCGTTAATGCTCATCTTATTGAAAATTACCCTGTAAAGCTGTCGGGTTACCAGCACAAGATTTATTAAAATCAAAACATTACTGCCCAAAACTGCTGTTCTGTTAGGCGTGATGCCCCATTCTGAGATCCTGAAAAGAATTGCAGACAGTGCAATGCCATTAATAATAATGGTTATAAGCGAGAGCAGCAGGAGAACCCAGATTTCTGCATGGCTTCGGGATGTTTTGGACGTTTCTGCAAGCGAAAAGAAAATTATGGCCATTACACCTATTAAGAGAGCATTAAATGTGAGTAAGAATTCCCGGTCATTGTATGGGTCTTTTCCTGAATATATTATCGCAGTCAGATAAATGACAAGCATGACTAATACCAGAGGACTAAATATTCGGGCAATTACCGGCGAAACTTTACCAACCAGCTGAGGATTCGTTTGTGTGAGGTAGGTGCCGATAATTGGAGCAGCGGCAAGTCCGAAAATTCCGAAATAATTAAAATAGAATTGCTTAATCTCCAAGCCGATCAGTGAGAAAAGGCCTAAAGTTACGCCGGTCATGATTCCGCCTGCTATGAGGATAAGCGTTGTCATCACGATCAGGTCGCCGTTATATCTTAAATAGCCGAGACGCCTGTCATCGTTATTGGCGGTTCCGGAAACAAAAGTAAAACCTAATATCGACCACAGAAATAGGACTAAATGAATGCAGGATAAAATAAGGGTATCACTATCCTTTACATTGGGTAATGAATTAATGAAAACCAGTCCGGTAATAGTTGCAACGATTATACCTGCAATTTTCTCTTTTGATAATTTGTTCTTCCAGACAAAATATGCTGATAGGGCAGGGAAAATGATAAAACCAATATTTCTGGAATAGAAAAACTCCTCTTCGATTGAGAATATTGCCGGTATTTTTGCAATCAACCCCGCCAGAAGAGAAGCAATGATGATAAAGATTATCTCTTTTTTAGTACCTGTTTTAATCTCATCACTTTCGTAACTCAGTCTTTCATTCCAGAAATCAGCAAGCGCATTGCCCTTAATCTCAGGATATAATTTGCTGAATTCCCGTCTGAAGGTTGTTTTATTATTCCGGTACAACTTTTCAAGTTGTCCGGGTTCATTTAAATGAGCTAATATTTCATTTTTCATGTTCTATGTTTTTTAATATCTATTCATTATGGGTTCGGATTTTTTAATCCATTAATTGCTGATTTGGTATAAATCCTGAGTTATTTTTCTTTTTTCTGATATTCTATAATAATGAACACTTTTGGAAAGAACTTTGTTTTTCAAAGTGTAAGAATAAAAAAATAAGTCAGTCTCAGGGCTTAAGGATAATAATATTTTTATTCTGTGTATGTTTCAAGGCTTGTAATTATTTAACTATTTTTGTGATTTGATTAGTCTTTCCAGACCTTTAAGATGATCATCAAATGCCTGTACACCTTCTGTTGTCATAAAGTATTTGGTATTGGGTTTTTTGCCTACAAATGATTTTTTTACTCCAATAAAGTTCTCTTTTTCCAGAGCTTTCAAATGACTTGCAAGATTCCCATCCGTCAGATCCAGATATTCTTTCAGTGAATTAAAATCAAGCATATCATTTACAGCCAGTGCAGACATAATACCCAGTCTGATCCTGCTCTCGAATGCTTTATGTAAACCTTCAATTAATATTTTCACTTTTCGTACTTGTATTGCATATAAATGCCATAAATAATATGAATTACTCCAAAGCCTAAAGCCCAGAATATTAAGCCATATTCTACGAAGTACGAGCTGATTAGTCCTAAGCATATCTGAACAAGACCCATTACTCTAACTTCCTGATAGGTAAAATTTCCTCCGCTGTAAAGCGCAAGGCCATAAAATAATAATGAAATAGGGGGAACATAAGCGATCATTCCTTTAGATATCAAAATCAGGATGAGAATTCCACCTGCAATGAGCGGTATAGTCATATTCATCAGAAGTCGTTTCGAAGTAGTATTCCAAAGCTTTTCTTCACGCTTATTAGCTGCTCTGTAAGAAACATAAACAGCAGTACCCAAAGCCAGGATTAATATGATTAGAGCTAACAGAACGATAAAGTAAAGATCAGGGTATGATGAGTTTTCTGAATTAATACTATTCCCGATTGTGCCCGGATTGAAATCATAAATCTTATAAGCTGCCAGAGCTCCTGCTAATGCATAAATACCTGCCATGATACCTGCCCAGCCCGAAAGCGAAAGAAATTTGGAAGACCGCTCCATCATCGAGCGGATCTCAGCAATATCCTGAATATAATCCTTTTCCTTTTTCATTTAAAAGTACTTTTTATTTCAAAGTTAATAAAGATATGTCATTATGCAAGAGTGATTTTATTTTTTTTTGATTTATTAGAGTATAAAGCCAATGCTTTCAGTAAATGTCAGTGCAGTATTGTAAAGCTGAATTTGAATGAGATGCAGTATGTGAGCGAATGCTTTGAGGGATGCCTCTGTGCCCGCTGCCTGAATGAATTGAAGGAAGAATATCGTTTATTTCTGAAATCTTAAACTTATGCTCTATATTTGCGCAAAGTTCTTTACTTTATTTTCAGCAGTCAGGTTTCTTTAGAAACTGAAGAATTAAAACAGGAACCGTGTGTAAATCACGGGCTGTCGCGCAACTGTAAGTAACTCAAAAAGTGTTGCCAAACACTGTCCATTGTCCGCCAGAGGCGAATGAGAAGGACGGTAACACTGTTACAAGCCAGGATACTTGCCTCACTGCCAGACCATGCTTTCGCGTAAAAAGCTGTAGTCAAAGATGAAGTTTATACAGGAATATATTTTTCTGTGTAGTCTTCTGCCTTTTATTACAATTCCCGAAAGTGTACCGAAAACGTAAGGAACATTAATTTTCATTAATGTTTAAAAAAGTTTTATGCGTATGCTCAAAAACAATCTGGGATATCCTCGTGCAGGTGCCCACCGTGAACTGAAAAAAGCCTGTGAATCCTTTTGGTCAGGCAAAACCGGCAAAGAAGACCTCCTTGTCACGTCAAGGAAGTTAAAAGAAGAAAACTGGACTACACAGCAGGATGCCGGTATTGATCTTATTCCCTGTAACGACTTTAGCTTTTACGACCAGGTACTCGACATGTCTTTATTGCTGGGAGTTATTCCGGAGAGATATAACCCTGTTGTTACTTCGGTAAAGGGCAATTCAGAACTTGATCTGTATTTTGCAATGGCCCGCGGATACCAGAAGGATGGCCTGGATATTACCGCTATGGAAATGACCAAGTGGTTTGATACGAACTATCATTACATAGTACCTGAATTTACTGCAAAGCAGCCATTCAGGGTTTTTTCGCAAAAGCTATTTGCAGAGTTCATTGCTGCAAAACAATTCATTGGCAGAGTGCCAAAGCCGGTATTAATAGGCCCTGTTTCTTACCTTCTGCTTGGTAAAGAAAAAGAGACCGGATTTGAAAAAATTGATCTGATCAAAAAATTGCTCCCGGTGTACATTGAGATACTGAAGAGCCTTAAAGGTTATGGAGCAGAATGGGTGCAATTAGATGAGCCTTTCTTAACGCTCGACCTCTCTGAAAAGGATAAAGAGGCTTTTATATATACTTATCGCGAGATTAATAAACAATGTCCCGGACTAAAAATATTGATAGCAACTTATTTTGAAGGGTTAACCGAAAATACAGAATGGGCATTGGATCTTCCCGTAAACGCAATTCACCTCGATCTGGTCAGAGCTCCTGAACAACTGAATTTCGTTCTTCGTCACGTGCCAGAAAAGTTGACCCTGTCACTTGGTGTTGTTGATGGCCGGAATATCTGGAAAAATGACTATGAACAATCTGTCGGGCTCATTCGTAAAGCTATAAATGCAATTGGCAAATCGCGTGTGATGATCGCTCCGAGTTGTTCCCTGCTTCATACTCCATTTGACCTTGACCTGGAAACCAGTCTGGAAGAGGAGGTTAAAAACTGGATGGCATTTGCTAAACAGAAACTAAATGAGGTCAATGAGATTGGGCAAATTATTGAGGGAAATGAGGCTTTACTCGAAGTCAATAAATTGGCTATTGAAAGCCGTCGCTTGTCAAACCTTATTCATAAACCTTGTGTTAAACAACGTACAGCGGCAATTACCGATGTTCAGGCTCAACGGTTAAGTATTTTTACAGATCGTCAGAAGATTCAGGATGAACAGTTTAAGTTCCCCCTGTTTCCTACAACTACTATTGGTTCCTTTCCTCAAACAGATGATATCCGCCAGTTAAGGGCGAGACTTAAAAAAGGTGAATTAACATCTTCTCAATATGACGAAGCCATAAAAAATGCCACTATTGAGGCCATTCGCTGGCAGGAGGAGATCGGTCTGGATGTACTGGTACATGGCGAATTTGAGCGGAATGACATGGTAGAATATTTTGGCGAGCAATTGGATGGATTTCTATTCACCAAAAATGGCTGGGTACAAAGTTATGGAAGCCGTTGTGTAAAACCTCCGGTTATATATGGCGATGTAAGCCGCCCGGAAGATATGACCGTTAAATGGAGCAGTTTTGCCCAGGCAAATACAGATAAGCCTATGAAAGGAATGCTTACGGGCCCTGTAACTATACTTCAATGGTCTTTTGTGAGGAATGATCAACCCCGGTCTGAAACTGCAAACCAGATTGCGCTGGCGATCAGAGATGAAGTGATCGCATTAGAAAATGCTGGAATAAAGATCATTCAGATCGATGAACCGGCAATTAGGGAAGGTCTTCCTTTGCGGAAGAAAGAACGGGCAGCATATCTCGATTGGGCTGTGAAGGCATTCAGGATATCGGCCAGCGGTGTTCGCGATGAAACTCAGATCCATACACACATGTGCTACAGTGAGTTTAACGGCATTATTGAACATATTGCTGCAATGGATGCAGATGTGATCACCATTGAAACCTCTCGCTCACAAATGGAGCTGCTGGAAGCATTTTCTGATTTTAAATATCCTAATGAAATTGGTCCCGGAGTGTACGATATTCATTCGCCCAGGGTGCCTGCTGTCGGGGAAATGGTCGACCTGCTGGAAAAAGCAGCAGCCATATTACCGGTCAGAAATTTATGGGTAAATCCTGATTGCGGGTTGAAAACCAGGAAATGGCCGGAAACAAAGGAAGCCCTGATGCATATGGTGAATGCCGCCAGGCAAGCCAGAGCACTCTTTGAAAACAGTATAACGATACATTAATATCATTATGCCGTACGGATTAATTTCGTACGGCATATTATCATACCAATTATGACAATTGAAGAAAAGATCCATAATTCTGAAACACGGCTTTTTAAGGCTGTTTTTCCTAATACCACCAATCATTATGATACCTTATTTGGCGGAACAGCCATGCATCTGATGGATGAAGTAGCATTCATTACTGCGACACGCTTTGCCAGGAAAAAGATGGTTACAGTAGCTTCGGACCGGATTGATTTTACTAAGCCTATACCTTCCGGCACTATCGTAGAACTAATCGGCAGGGTTATTCATATAGGTAACACCAGCTTGAAAGTGCTGGTGGAGATTTATGTTGAAGAAATGTACTCAGACTACAGGCAAAAAGCAATTTCAGGAACATTTACCCTGGTTGCCATAAATAATCAGAAAGAACCAGTCAGCATTAGATAATGATGAGATTTAATAGGTAAATAAAAGCTTCAAATAATCAAAAATTGATCCTTACAATATGTTATAACTAAGAGGGGGCTTGCCTTTTTATAAGCAAGCCCTCTCTTAAAATATTCAAATTAATACCCGGGATTCTGAATTAAGATATTCTTACCGCCCACTGTACTGTTAATAATTTCCGCCTGTGGAATAGGATAATATTCATTCAGCCCTTTTTTAAATGTAGCGCCGTTTAAATATGTCCGTTTTATTTTTTCTTTAGCCACATAGGTGTTTAAAATTTGGTCAGCTATGCCCCAGCGTACCAGATCAAAAAACCGGTGACCTTCCATTCCAAATTCCAGCCTGCTTTCAAACTGTACTGCTTTACGGGCTGATATCTGGTCAGTAAATGGGATCTGGTAGGTACTTATCACGTAATTAGCGGCGGGAGTGCCATCGGGCATTTTGACAAATCCAGCTGGGTTTGCTGCCCGGGTTCGCACCAGGTTTATCATGGTTCGCGCTTTTTCCAGATCATTTTCTTCTACAGCCACTTCTGCACGCCATAATAAAACGTGTGCCAGGCGTATCATGCGATAATTATTAGAATTATTTCTGTTAGTTGCATGGGAAAAGCCTTTCGACCATACGGCTTTTTTAGGAGAATAAGGGCCTCCATAAGCCTGATCGCGAATCCATGGTTTACCTGTATGAATACCATGATCCAGATAAGGAATACCCCTGCGACCAACAGTATGATCCAGACGGGGATCCAATGGGCCTGTGTGCGGTGTAAAAGGATCAGTTGAACTTAAACCTTCATCATTTTTTACATCCGTATTGTTATAGGTATCCAGTAATGGTAAACCATTGGAGGTCTGGAAGGCATTCACCAGATTTTGAGCTGGCTGCTCAAAACCACAGCAATTCCAAGGACCGGTGTAGGGATAATTCAGGATATTACCGTTATTGCCGTTATTACCACCGGGGGAGCCATCGTTTACCGACATCTGCACTTCAAAAATAGATTCGGCATTATTATTAGTGGCCGCATTATAATTATCGAAAAATAATGGAACCAGAGTGTATTTATTACTGGCTATTATTTCATCCAGAAGCGGTTTGGCAAGGGCATACTTGCGTTGAAATAAATAGGCTTTAGCAAGATAAGCAGCAGCAGCATATTTAGTAACCCGTCCCTTTTGAGCTTGATTTACTGGCAATACATCGTAAGCCGCTTTAAAATCAGCTTCTATTTTTGGCCAAATGTCTTCAGTATTAGGAATTTTGGTGCTTTCAGGATTGCTGGGATCATAGATCTTTTCATCGATGTAAGGTACTTTATTCCACATTTTTTTGGCTTCAAAATGATAATGTCCCCTTAGAAAACGGGCTTCAGCTGTAACCTGCGCTTTTTCTGCCTGGGTCATGTCTGTAGCATTGGCCATCACCTGCAATACATCATTACAACGCGCTACGCCATCATACACATGGCGCCATTTGCCCCGGAAATGAGTATTGGTAGGTAACCAGTTATAGGTTTCAATGAAGGTGATTTCGGGTTGGTCACCTGCATCAGTACCTTTATAGGTATCGTCAGAAGCTACGGCGCCATAAACCCAGTTAGTAACAGCGCTATGCCATGAGGTATTACCTGAACCAACTCCATCCAGCAATGAGTACGCTCCAATGAGCAAAGCGTCAACGCCTTGTTTAGTTTCCAACGCTTTTTGATTGATCACCCCTTTAGGCTTGGTTGTCAAAAATGAATCATCGCAGGCCGTGAGTAAAGAGCCGGCAACAAATAATGCGGCCAGGCTAAATATTTTCTTAGTCATTTTTCTATTATCTAAAATTTATTAAAAACTAACATTTACTCCAAACAGAATATTTTTAGCTGTAGGATAAGCACCTTCATCTACGCCGAGTTGCCGGTCGTTGCCATCTCCGTAACCTCTGAGATTAATTTCAGGATCAAGACCTGTATATTTAGTGAAAGTAAAGAGATTTTGTCCCTGAATGTATATATGAGCAGTGCTCATACCTGCTTTCGAGATCAAACGTAAAGGCAGGTTATATCCTAACTGGATATTTTTGATTCGCAGGTACGAGCCGTCTTCAAGGAAGTAAGAAGATGGTACGCTGCTGGCAGCATCGCCGGAAAGCAGCATAGGCAATTTGGCATCGGTTTTGCCCGGCCGCCAGGAGTCGTATAGCATACGCGTACTGCGATTTCCCTGGAAAGTCTGGAAATCGGTCCAGTAACGCACATAATTAAACAACTGATTGCCCTGCACACCCTGAGCAAAGGCCGTAAAGGTGAAATTTTTAAACGAAGCATTCAGGTTCAATCCATAAGCAAAATCGGGATGAGGGTTACCTATAAAGCCCTGGTCAGCGGCATTAATTATTCCGTCGCTATTCACATCGCGGAATTTAAAACGGCCGGCTATGTTATCTACACCATTGCGTTGCTTGGCGTGGGCTGCCGCTTCAGCATCTGTCTGGAAAATACCATCAATTGTATATCCGTAGAAAGAAGAAAGAGGACTGCCCTGCTGTGTAGCTGTTACGGCCGGTATGCGCAACCCAAAGCCGGTATAAATGGTCTTTGGATCACCATTGGTTTTAACTACTAAATTCCGGTAGGTCGAGAAATTAGTTCCAACACTAAACTTTAGCTGTTTGGAAAATGCAGTGCCATTGTAATTAATACCGACATCAACTCCTTTATTATTCATCTCGCCGATATTTACAAAAGGATTAACAGCTATACCCTGGGTTAGCGGAACTTCAACAGGAAACAGCATATCAGTAGTGGTACGGGTATACCAGTCAAAAATGATGTCAAAACGTCCCTCTAATAATGCAGCATCAAAACCTATGTTGGTACTGCT
The DNA here is from genome assembly GCF_029360775.1 of Daejeonella sp. H1SJ63. Taxonomy (GTDB): domain Bacteria; phylum Bacteroidota; class Bacteroidia; order Sphingobacteriales; family Sphingobacteriaceae; genus Daejeonella. The sequence goes on from NZ_JARKMZ010000028.1 coordinate 328,900, forward strand.
GGTGGTTTCCCATTTGGCATTGGCATTACCAAACTGGTTCCGGTCATAACCGATTACTACTGAATTGCGGGTACCATTAATGTCGTAGTTAGAACGGTCAGAATTAGATTCAAAAGTAGAGGCAAAGTTATAGTTGCCTATTTCCTGGTTACCGGTTTGTCCCCAGCCGGCACGCAATTTAAGATCACTAATAAAAGAGAGACCCTCCATGAACTTTTCCTCGGTGATACGCCAGCCAATACTTAGTGCAGGGAAAACAGCATTCCGGAATTTAGGAGCAAAACGTGAAGAGGCATCCCTTCGAACGGTTCCTTCCAGAAGATATCTATCATTGTAAGAATAGTTCAGCTTACCAAAATAAGAAAACAAACGCCAGTCGTAAGCGCCTCCGCCATTAGCCGGCGCCAGAGCACCTGCATTTAAATAACGAAAATTCAGGTCATCTACAAAAAAACCACTCCGGCTGCCGAAGAAATTCTCACCATAAGCTTTAATGGATTCGGCACCTCCTAAAACATTAAGGCGGTGACGTTCTCTGAATGTTGTATTATAGGTTAGGGTATTCGACCATGTCCAGTTACGATCGTAAGCATTATTGGTACTTAAACCATTTGTTTGAGCAGCCTCAGCCGATTCTATATCACGCACGGTGAAGGTCCTGTTATTATATAAATTATAATCCACACCAAAACTTGTGCGGGCTACCAGGTTCTTTAGCACATCTATTTCGGCGAATGCATTGCCAAATAAGCGAACATCTTCGTTTTTATTATCCTTGCCACGTACAAGTAATGCTACAGGGTTTCGTGAATTACCCAGGCCGCCACCCTTGGTGCCTGCAAAATTGCCATTTATGTCATAAACCGGAATTATCGGCTGCATCCGGTAAGCCATAGAAATAGGATTGCTTTCGTTATTATTACCAGCTACCTGACCGACCCGCTCACCCAAAGCTATCTGCATATTTTCTCCTATGCGTATCCGGTTTTTTACTTTAAATTCTGTGTTTGCTCGTATGGAGTAACGCTTATAATAGGTTTCCTTCAGAATACCGTCCTGGTTTTGGTAATTAACAGAAAACGCATACACACCCTTATCTGTGCCACCAGCCGCACCTATTTGATAGTTCTGCATTGGCGCTGGCCGGAAAATCTCTTCCATCCAACGAGTACCTTCTTTATTGGCCGGGGTGATCAAAAATTTAGTTTTATTAAATGCCGGATCATCAATGTTGTTTGTATAATTGGCAGCCGCCACCCGCGGATCGTTCGCAAATGCTCCGGTAGGAAAAATAAAATCAGGAATTACCGGCTGTGTACCATTGCCATACTGAGGATTGGAAGGGTTAAGATCGGGTTTGCCACTACTAATAAGTTTATTCTTTTCACTTTCCCAGGTAAGTTGAGCCAGTTCATTGGTATTTAACAGGTCGAGCACTTTTCCGCGCTGCTGAGTACCATAATACGTGTCAAATGTAATTTTAGGTTCGCCACTTTTACCTTTTTTAGTGGTTATGATAACTACCCCATTACCCGCCCGGGCACCATAGATAGAGGCCGAGGATGCATCCTTCAGGATTTGCATCGACTCGATATCGTTCGGGTTCAGTGTATTCAGATTTCCCTTGGTTGGTACACCATCAATAACATACAAGGGCGAGTTATCGTTGATGGTGCCAAAACCGCGTACCCTAACCATGGCGCCTCCACCCGGGCTATTTTCATTGCCCACGGTAACTCCAGCGGCTCTGCCTTGCAAAGCCTGCGCCACGTTGGTAGCCGGTGCCGATAGTAAATCTTTTGCCGAGACGGTTGTAACGGCGCCGGTAATATCTTTTTTCGCCTGTGAGTTATAACCAGTTACTATCACTTCCTGAAGTGATTTAGAATCGGGATTCATGGTAATATTTACCGTCCCGCGTCCACTAAAGGTTTTTTCCTGCGAGATGAATCCGATAAAGGAAAATACCAGAGTGCCTGCAGTTTCCGGTACATTTATAGTGTATTTTCCATCCATGTCGGTAGTAACACCTGTGGTAGTTCCTTTAACTAATACCGTTACTCCAGGTAATGGTTCGCCGTCAGTGGAAGTAACACGCCCGGAAATGGGCCAGGTTACTATACTGTTAAAAATTTTAGCATTTGCAAGATAACTCGTGGTATTCATTTTAACATTAAACGCAGCAAAAGCAGGATTGACTGGATTTGCACTAAATACGCAAGCTAAAACAAATCCACCGACCTTCATTTGCCAGTGATGTGCAAGTGTTTTTTTCATTTTAAATTAGTTTAGTTGTTTAGTAACAAATTAATTACATTTTAAATATTATCAAAATTATTTATTCAAAAGTGCATAGCTGACCGAAGAAAAGGCTGATAGTAAAAGGGGGTAAATTTTAAGGGTTTATTGCAGAAGCTTTCGGAATGCGCCATAGATGTACATGGAGCTGCAATTTTTATAGAATGTTCACAGGTTTCTGATCAGGCGATAAATCTTCCGGCTCGGTAAATCTTTGTTTTATTACTTTTCCTGACAACAGAGAATCTTTTTCTTACAATTATCTTTTAATTTTTTACATTTACAAAAACTTTAGGGGTGCCTTGTGCTGAGAAAGACCCTTTGAACCTGATGCAGTTAGTACTGCCGAAGGGAAAAGTAGAACAAATTCGATTTGTTTTCCATTCCTTAAAACAGGACCATTCCTATTGTTAAATATTGCCAGATAGGATGGAAATTACCGTAAATCAACAAAGTTATTCCGTAACTGAACATTGCTCACTGCAGCAACTGCTTTCTGTTGTCATTCAGCAACCCATAAAGGGCATAGCTATAGCTGTTAATGAAATAATTATTCCTAAGACCAACTGGGAAACGTACCTGTTGAAAGTGGGTGATCAAATCATTCTGATTAAGGCAACCCAGGGCGGATAATCTTAAAAAACAAATTATATACAGATGAAGCGCACATGATTTTGCCAAAACCCGCAGGGGTATGATTATTAAATCATGATCGCCATGCCTGAAGGCATGCAGGCCTGCCGCAGGCAGGCCCGCCTACCGTAGGCAGGTTCATCACCTTTAAAAAGCAAAAAAATAAACGGATGAAAAACGAAAATATACCAGGAGAACAAGCAATCAGTTGCACTCCCTTTCCTTCCTCACGTAAAGTATTTGTTAAAGGACAGATACATGATATACAGGTTGCCATGCGTGAGGTTAGCTTAAGCGATACTAAATTACATGGAAGATTTGGAGAAACAGAGCCAAATGCGCCTGTAACCATTTATGATACCAGCGGTCCGTACACAGATTCAAATGTTGAAATAGATATCAGAAAGGGTTTACCCCGTCTTCGTGAACAATGGATTTTAAAACGCGGCGATGTAGAACAGTTAGATCATATTTCATCTGAGTATGGTCAGCAGCGTGCTGGTGATAAAAATTTGGATGCTCTCAGGTTTGCCCATATCAGTAAACCCTATCGTGCAAAAGCCGGTATGAATGTGTCCCAGATGCATTATGCCAAAAAAGGGCTTATAACTCCGGAAATGGAATACATTGCCATCAGGGAGAATCAGCGCATTGATCTGCTAAAAGAACAGCTTAAGGGCCAGTATGATGTGATGGCCCATCAGCATCCGGGGCATAGTTTTGGAGCCAATACACCAAAAGGATATATAACACCTGAATTTGTAAGGCAGGAAGTAGCATCAGGACGGGCTGTAATCCCTTCAAACATTAACCATCCTGAAATTGAGCCAATGATTATCGGCCGTAATTTTCTGGTTAAAATTAATGCTAATATTGGAAACTCTGCGGTTATATCAGGCATCGAAGAAGAGGTTGAAAAGGCTGTTTGGGCCTGCCGCTGGGGTGCAGATACGATAATGGACCTGTCTACCGGGAAAAATATACATGAAACCAGGGAGTGGATCATTCGTAACTCTCCGGTGCCCATTGGTACAGTTCCAATTTACCAGGCGCTTGAAAAAGTGAATGGTAAAGCCGAAGATCTTACCTGGGAACTGTTTAGGGATACATTAATTGAACAGGCTGAACAGGGTGTGGATTATTTCACCATACATGCCGGTGTATTACTGAGATATGTTCCGCTTACGGCAAAACGTATAACCGGTATTGTTTCACGGGGTGGATCTATCATGGCCAAGTGGTGTCTTGCGCATCATAAAGAAAATTTTCTTTATACACATTTCGAAGATATCTGTGAAATCATGAAGGCTTACGATGTATCCTTCTCTCTTGGCGATGGATTAAGGCCGGGTTGTATTGCTGATGCTAATGATGCCGCGCAGTTTGCCGAACTGGAAACTCTGGGGGAGCTGACTAAAATTGCCTGGAAACATGATGTTCAAACAATAGTCGAGGGGCCGGGGCACGTTCCTATGCACCTGATTAAGGAAAATATGGAAAAGCAATTGCAGCATTGTTCTGAAGCGCCTTTCTATACCCTTGGTCCGCTGACTACCGATATTGCCCCTGGTTACGACCATATTACATCGGCTATTGGGGCTGCTATGATCGGCTGGTTCGGTACAGCTATGCTTTGTTATGTAACACCTAAGGAACATCTGGGATTGCCTAATAAAAAAGATGTAAAAGATGGGGTTATCACATATAAGATTGCAGCTCATGCTGCAGATCTGGCTAAAGGTCACCCGGGTGCACAATACCGGGATAATGCTTTAAGTAAAGCCCGTTTTGAATTCAGATGGGAAGACCAGTTTAATCTTTCACTTGATCCGGATACAGCTAAAGAGTTTCATGATGAAACCTTGCCTGCTGATGGTGCTAAAATTGCCCATTTCTGTTCCATGTGCGGGCCGAATTTTTGTTCTATGAAGATTAGCCAGGATGTGAGAGATTATGCTAAAGACAAAGGACTCGAGGATAAGGATGCCCTTTCAAAAGGAATGGAAGAAAAGTCGAATGAGTTTAAGCAAAAAGGCAGTGAGATCTATCTGTAAATAATGGAGCTGATTATTATTTCAAGCCCGGATCAGGTGAATGACGAAACCAAAATCATTAACAAACTATTTGAATCGGGTTTGGAATACTTTCATATACGCAAGCCGGCAGATACTGGGGAACAGGTAAGAAAATTGATTGCCGGTATAGAACCAAACTATTATCCCCGCCTTTCATTGCATCAGCACCATTGTTTGGCAGAGGAGTTTGGAATAAAGCGCCTGCACTATACTGAAAATGAGCGGGGCAAATTGAAAGATAATACGTTGGAAGGGCTTATCAACAATGGATTTATATTAAGCACCTCTGTGCATGATCTGTCCTTATTAGCTTCCTTAAATGAATATCAGTATGTTTTTTTCGGGCCCGTTTACAATAGTATTTCAAAGCAAGGCTACAAAAGTGTTTTACCGCCGGGATTTAAACTTAACAACAGGGAGTCTTCACCCCTGATTATTGGCATAGGCGGCATCGAGGCAAAGCACATTGATAGTATAAAAAAAATGAATTTTGACGGAGCAGCAATTTTGGGCAGTATCTGGAAAAATGATGGACAAGCGTTGGAAAATTTTAAAATCATACAACAATGTATCAGGAGCGCCCATACGTAGTCAGTATTGCCGGTTTTGACCCAAGCGCAGGTGCAGGACTGATGGCGGATGTGAAAACATTCGAACAGCATCGGGTTTATGGATTTGGTGTTTCCACGGTATGGACGGTTCAAAATGATTCTGATTTTTTAGCAATGGAGTGGATGGAACCTGCTTTCATTATAAAACAGCTTAAACCATTGGTTTCAAAATTTGACATTAAGGCATGTAAAATTGGCCTGATTCAAAATCCTGAGGTATTATTTGAAGTAATATCCTTTCTTAAATCAAATAATCCTGAAATCAAAATAGTATTAGATCCTGTTTGGAAAGCAAGTGCCGGCTACGAGCTCAATAACTGGAATACAGACCAGTCAATATTAAAACAATCTCTTAAGAAAATTGACCTGGTTACACCCAATCTTGCGGAAATGCAATTCTTAGGCGGGAGTCAGGATGTGATATCGTCTGCCCGAACATGGGCTGAATATTGCCCGGTACTGCTGAAGGGTGGCCATAATGATAAAAATCATGCTCAGGACCTGTTGTTCGAAAGGAATGATTTTTATGAAATTACACCGGCAAATATTTCTTTATACTCTAAGCATGGTTCGGGTTGTGTCTTATCTTCAGCAATAGCATCTAACCTGGCCCTGGGTTTTCCACTGCTGGAGGCCTGTAAGAAAGCAAAATTATATATCGAAGAATATCTGAACAGTAACCCAACACTATTAGGATACCATAAAGCATAATTATGATTGATAAGTTACACTATATTTCTCAGGGGAAGGAAACCAGCTCTCAGCTCGATGCAATTAAAAATGCCCTTGATGCAGGTTGCGGATGGATACAGTTAAGGATTAAAAATCAGCCTGAATCTGTGATCTTAAAATCTGCCCTTGAAGCAGCTAAACTTTGCGAAAAGTATAAGGCCAGATTGATCATTAATGACCATCCTCATATTGCCCTTGAATCGGGAGCATATGGGGTGCATTTAGGGCTTAATGATATGGGAATTGCAAAAGCCAGGGAAATAATTGGTAAAGAGATGATTATCGGCGGCACTGCAAATACCTTCGAACATATCAGGCAAAGAGTGAATGAGGGAGCCGATTATATAGGACTTGGACCTTACAGGTTTACTACTACCAAACAAAACCTGAGTCCTGTAATAGGTTTGGAAGGATATAAATTGATTATGCAGCAAATGTTTGATAGTAATATCAAAATACCTGTAATTGCTATTGGGGGAATTACATTGCCGGATATTTCTTTAATTATGCAAGCTAAAGTATATGGTGTGGCTATTTCGGGGGCATTAACAAATAATCCTGACAAGAAGAAAACAATTGAAGCTATCTACCGGCTTGTCGGTAATACGGGATCTGAAGTGATTAAAAATTGAAATTATGTTGAAAATAGCTGATAAAATATTTAATTCCCGGTTATTTACCGGCACGGGTAAGTTCAGTTCGTCTGAATTGATGGAAGAGGCACTGCTGGCATCAGGCTCTGAGTTGGTTACAGTTGCCCTTAAGCGTGTGGATGTAAATGAAAAGAATGATGATATATTAATTCGTTTGAAGCATCCGAATCTGAATTTATTGCCAAACACATCAGGGGTGCGCAATGCCAGGGAAGCGGTATTCGCAGCTCAGTTAGCGCGTGAAGCATTGGAGACCAATTGGATAAAACTGGAAATACATCCGGACCCGAAATATTTAATGCCCGATCCTGTTGAAACCTTAAAAGCAACGGAGGAGCTGGCTAAACTGGGCTTTGTGGTTCTGCCTTATATTCATGCAGACCCGGTTTTGTGTAAGCGCCTGGAGGATGCGGGTACATCAGCTGTAATGCCTTTAGGTTCGCCCATTGGGAGCAATAAGGGTTTAAAAACCATTGATTTTTTAGAGATTATCATTAGCCAAAGCAATGTTCCGGTAATTGTGGATGCCGGAATAGGTTCTCCTTCTGATGCAGCATGGGCACTTGAAATTGGGGCCGATGCAGTATTAGTCAATACAGCCATAGCGGTATCAGGCAATCCGGTACAAATGGCCAGAGCTTTTAAACTTGCAGTTGAAGCAGGGCGCTTAGCATTTGAAGCCAGATTAGCATTGTCAGTTCCTCATGCTGTTGCCAGCAGCCCCTTAACCTCTTTTTTGAATGAATAGTTTTTGGGACATATTTCAGACCTGTGATTGGGACGAAACCAAACAAAGCATCTACACCAAGACAAGTGCTGATGTAGAGCGGGCTTTAGAAAATCCAAAAAGAAACCTGGAAGATTTTAAGGCGCTGATCTCGCCGGCAGCTGCCCCATATCTGGAACAGATGGCACAGATCAGCCAGAAATTAACACTCAAACGTTTCGGTAAAGTGATACAGATGTATGTTCCCCTTTATCTTTCCAACGAATGTAATAATATCTGTACTTACTGCGGCTTCAGCTATGAAAATAAGGTGAGGCGCAAAACGTTGTCTCCGATGGAAATTATGCAGGAAGTGTCGGTCATTAAAGATATGGGATATGAGCATGTGCTGTTAGTGACCGGCGAAGCAAACCAAACAGTACATGTTGATTATTTTAAGAAAGTACTTGACTTAATTCGTCCGCACTTTGCACATATTTCTATGGAAGTGCAGCCGCTTGATTTGGAAGACTATCAGCAATTAACACCCTATGGTCTAAACACCGTGCTGGTTTATCAGGAGACTTATCATCAGGATGATTACCGTAAACATCATCCTAAAGGGAAAAAGTCGAACTTTCAATACAGGCTGGAAACGCCCGACAGGCTAGGACAGGCAGAGATACATAAAATGGGTTTAGGCGTGCTGATCGGCCTGGAAGACTGGAGAACAGATTCTTTTTTTACCGCCATGCACCTAAATTACCTGGAGAAAAAATACTGGAAAAGCAAGTACAGTTTATCCTTTCCAAGACTAAGGCCTTTCAGCGGGGGGCTGGAACCTAAGGTTGAAATGAATGATCGCGAGCTTGTACAACTGATCTGTGCGTATCGTTTGTTTAATGAAGAACTGGAATTATCCATCTCTACACGTGAATCTCCTGATTTCAGGAATAACATTATTAAACTGGGCATCACTTCCATAAGTGCCGGTTCAAAAACAAATCCCGGAGGGTATGCCGTTGAACCGCAGTCTCTGGAACAATTTGAGATATCTGATGAGCGCAGCGCTCATGAAATTGCACAGGTCATATCTTCGCAAGGGTATGAGCCTGTTTGGAAAGACTGGGACAGATGCCTTTAAACAAACATGAAAATGCTTGATAGCCAGGAGTTAAACAGATATAAAAGGCAAATTATTCTTCCGGAATTAGGAATAGCAGGTCAGCAAAAACTAAAAAATGCAAGGGTATTAATGGTTGGTGCCGGCGGACTTGGCTGCCCTGTTCTGCAATACCTTGTAGCTGCCGGAGTAGGCTTCATCGGGATAGTGGACGACGATACCGTTGATGAAACTAATCTGCACCGGCAAATTCTATATTCAGCAGAAGATATTGGGAAAAACAAGGCACAGGTTGCCGTTGAAAAACTTAGTGTTATAAATCCGCATGTTAAGTTTTCTGCCTATCCGGTTCGGCTAAGCATGCAGAACGCAGATCAATTATTCAGGACCTATGATCTGGTAATTGACGGCTCAGATAATTTTCCGACACGATATCTGGTTAACGATACCTGTGCTGTGCTGAATCTGCCTCTGGTTTTTGGTTCCCTGTTTAAATTTGAAGGCCAGGTATCAGTCTTTAATTATTGTGGAGGACCCGATTATCGCAGTATTTTTCCTGAACCTCCCGGTATTGATGAGGTACCCAATTGTGCTGAAATTGGAGTGATTGGCGTATTGCCCGGAATTATAGGCACTTACATGGCTAACGAGGCTATTAAAGTGATTTGCGAAATGGGGGAGGTGCTATCCGGCAGATTATTATGTATAAATGCCCTGGATGGCACGAGTAATATATTTAAGATTGCTAACAGTTCAGGTTCTGAACAGAAAAAGCATTCAATACAAGCCGGAACAATAAATAAGACAGGAGATGAAATTACAGCCGAAGAACTGATTCATTTACAAAATAACAAAGCTGAAGAAGTGTATTTGGTGGATGTTCGCGAAAATTATGAATTTGAAGATCATAATTTAGGAGGAGTAAATATTCCCCTGTATGAACTGCAGGATCGTATCAATGAATTGCCTGAAGACATGACGATTGTTTTTTACTGCCAGACAGGTCAGCGTAGTAAAATGGCAGTTCAGCTATTGAAAGAAATTTTTAAGGCAAAGGTTTATAGCTTAAAGGGGGGAATGAAGTAAAATGTCATTCGTCCGGAGTTTTCGCTATAAAAAGCAGGTGCAAAATCATCAGCCTCCCGCAGACATATTTAGTGGTGATCATGCTGCTTATTTAAGTGATAGGATTTAATTAAAGCATTCCCAAAATGAACAAAAAGTATATAACCACAGCAAAACCTGTAATTAAAACAATTGTTCCCCAGCGATAGCTTTTTCGGATATTATACCACATTATCCAGCTGCTTATACAAAGATAGATAAGGCCGATTGCAATCGCATCCATCGAGAAGATCCATATCTTACTTACCAACCAGTTTGCTCCTAAAGCAGGATTTTCTCTGTTAGCAGCATTGAATGTGTGGAGTGTTTTAATTTTGCCCCAAAAATTGTATCTCAATTCATTCTGAATGCAGATACCTTTATTGAAATCAACATGTAAATTTCTGATGTGACCAGGGACGGATACACGAAAATCCACACTATCCGGTGTCATTTTCAGATTACTTATCTCTCCCGATATATTAAGGTTAAGCATGATCTTTTTTACTGTTTGTAAAGAATCAAGTCCTTTTGGAACAGAAATATTGGAAACTGTTTTAGTTTCCTTCCTCTGTTCCCAGAAACTTGCAAAATCCCAACTGCTATGATTTAAGAGCAAACCTGAAAAAGAAAAAAGCCAGATAAATAAGAGTAAAAATAAACCAATATGGATGTGGAGACGACGGTTCCAGTAAGCCAGGCCTTTAAAAAAGACTGAGTATTTCATCGATTTTATTTAAAAAGTAAAAATAAAAGGCAGGCAAATGATATTACTCCAAGTATGATGGCATATATTCCCATTGATCTTTCCGCTTTCAGAAAATACCATAAAAAGATTCCGCTTGCTGAAAGAAATATTAACAGATATACAAATGCATCTGCCCAAATTGTCCAGTTTTTTATTAATTCAGAATTTCCTCTGATTTTCACATTATGCGGTCCGGGCATTTTATGGAGATAGCCTGTTACACGTAATGAGCCTTCGTTTTGCCGCGTGATTAAAACTTCATTTGTATGTTGGTCTACTTTTACTATTGATCGTAGTCCGGGTAAGCTAACAGGAAAAGAAATCTGATCTGCATTTCTTTGAATATGCTCTATCTCACCTTTGATTCCCAATTTTGCAATAATGAGCTTAGCTGTTACAAGATCTGAAGTATCATTAGGAATACTGTCTAAATGAGTTTGTGTATCGGGTAACACTCTTACAGGGCTGACCTGCTTAAGGAACTCTGTATGGTTTAATACCAAAACACTAATGCTGAAGATGATAATAAGCGGACTTAGGAATAAACCAATATATAAATGCAGTGTGCGAATATGGGGAAAGTATTTGTTCATTTGTTTTGGTAGAAAGTATGATTTACATCCCCTGGTTAAACTAACCTGGCGCTTTCGTTTTTGAGAAGAGGTAATTTAAGCTTTCGGGACATGAGTTGAAGATATAAAAAAACGCTTTTTGAGACCTTGATATCTTTTAACTTTCCCACCATCTCAGCGGCAGCTCAATTTTATCAATTGAACTGCAAACCATATCCGGTTTAAAAGCATAATTGCTCAGATCTTCTTTCTGTGTAATTCCTGATAATACCAGTATGGTTTTATAACCCATTTGTACACCTCCCTGAATGTCGGTCTCCATGGTATCACCAATAACGGTTGTACCTCCTGTTTCCAGACCTAAATATTTGCGTGCAGAGCGCATCATAACCGGACTTGGTTTTCCGGTAACGAAGGCTTTGCGACCTGTCGCTTCCTCAATCATTGCCGTTGTGGCTGCTATTCCCAAATTATTCCATCCGGGTTTCTTGGGTGATGGATCCCTGTTAGTTGTAATGAATTTTGCGCCGGCTAAGATCATGTCAACGGCACGCTGAACCATTTCCAGTGTAAAGTTTCTGCCTTCGCCTAATACAACAAACTCCGGGTCGGTGTTTACCAGGGTAATTCCGTTTTCGTGCAAACTTGTCAGTAAACCTCCTTCACCTAAAACATAAGCTGTACCATTGGAACCCTGATCCCCTAAAAATTTACCGGTTGCCATGGCACTGGTATACACATGATCCACACTGATATTAATTCCTAAATGTTTCAACTTACGTACAACCTCAAGCCTCGTACGCTGACTGTTATTGGTCATGAATGTAAAAGGTATATCCTTTTTAATCAGGCTATTGATAAATTTATCAGCCCCGTTAATCAGTAATTCACCACTGTAAATTACCCCGTCCATGTCAATTAAAAGTCCTTGTTTCATAAGAATTGATTTTAACTCAAATTTGCATAAAAACTATTTCTTATATGCTATACTTTGTTGTTAAGATATTTTTTTGCTTACTGTTCAATAAGCGTGATAAAGACTTTGCCTGTACTGAATGTAACCCACATAAACCATATAAGGTGGAGAGGCATGCACCAGCATTTCCTTACAATCATAAAACTATGAATATATCGGTACGACTTGTTCATAACTTCCGGAAGGATCTGGATTATCCGAAATTATTTGCTATTGTTTAAATCTGAAAAATAAATATCTTAGCTCGTTGGTTAGTGTGTTACAGCCAATGTAAGTGGCTGTGTACTTTCCATATTTATGAGTAAGCAATTTGAACTTTTGGCCTTGTGTAAATTAGTAAGACTTCCGCTTTCTCCTGATAGATCCCTTCTTATCATAAACCACGTACAACAAACGAATAACGGTAAAAAGGAGGGGATACCTGAGGATTTTTAATTCCATAGAATTTTACACACTGAAATGGTATTAACGTAGGTAATTATCCTGAAGAACATAAGCTTCTTAAAAAAATCATAATATTCATTTAGCAAAACCATTGCCGCATTTTTTCCTAATGCGGATCATGACAAAAACAAATTGCAGAGACAGGATATGGATACGAACAGATCAGATGAGTTAATCAATGCTGCCAAAGAACTTACCTCACAAAATAAAGAGAAGGAAAAGAGGGAGGCAGAACTGATTATTGCTAATCAGGAGCTTAATCCATCAGCAGAGCTCCTTCAGAAAAATTTAAAGGAAATATCCTATTATAAGTATGCATTGGACGAATCCTCTATAATAGCCATTACTGACCAAAAGGGGATTATTAAAAAGGTAAACAGCAATTTTTGTAAAATAACAAAGTACAGTGAGGAAGAACTGATCGGACAAGACCACCGCATTATTAATTCGGGTTATCATTCTAAAGAATTCATCCGTGATTTATGGGTAACTATTGCCAACGGGAAAATATGGAAGGGAGAATTTAAAAACAAAGCAAAAGACGGAGTTTTTTATTGGGTGGATACTACCATTGTTCCTTTTCTGGACGAACAGGGAAAACCCTATCAATATCTCGCTATCAGGGTTGATATTACCGGTCGCAAAGAAGCCGAAGAGTATCTGATACAGCGTACTGCCCAATTGGAAACAGCTAACAAAGAACTTGCCTTTCAAATCGAAGAGAACGAAAAACGTGCAGCAGAATTAATCATTGCCAACAAACTTGCAATTCAAAATGAAGAGAAAGAAAAACGGGCTGCAGAGCTGGTCATTCTTAACGAAGAACTTGCCTTTCAAATTGAAGAGAACGAAAAACGGACAGCAGAATTAATTATTGCTAATAAAGAAAAGGAAGAGCAGAACTGGCTTTTAAAAGGAAGAGCCATTCTTGATGACAGTATACGCGGGGATCAAAGTATCAGTTCATTGTCCCAAAAAATTATTAAACAGATATCTAAATATGTGGATGCCCACGTAGCCGCAATTTATATCTCTGATGAAAAGGATGGAACTTTGCGTTTATCAGGAAGTTATGCATTCCGGTTTCCTGATGGGAACAATAATATAATTAAGCTGGGAGAAGGAATGGTTGGACAGGCAGCTTTAGATAAAAACAGGATCGTCTTTACCGATGTTCCGGCCAATTATGTAAAAGTATGTTCTGCATTAGGTGATATTACTCCGCATACTATACTGGTTCAGCCATTTTTATATAATGGAAACGTAACAGGTGTTATTGAGTTTGGATTTGTTACGGAGCTGACTCAGCTTAAAATGGATTTTATAACTATGGTTCTGGATAGCTTGGGTGTTGCAATTTATACTGCACAGGCCCGGTTTCAGTTAGATAATTTATTGGAAAAAACACAACAGCAGGCCGAAGAATTAGAAACACAGCGGGAAGAAATTCAAACTATTAACGATAGCCTGCTGGCTCAAACCTATACCTTACAAGCATCTGAAGAAGAACTGAGAGTTCAGCAGGAAGAATTAAGACAGATGAATTCTGAGCTTGAAGAAAAGGCTGAACAACTGGAAGAAAAGAATAAATCTATTGAACAGACTCATGAAGCAATGAGCTTTAAGGCTTTGGAATTAGAACGGGCCAATAAGTATAAATCAGAATTTTTAGCGAATATGAGTCACGAATTAAGAACTCCGCTGAATAGTATTTTAATTCTGGCCCGTATTTTAAATGATAACAAAGCCGGAAATCTAAACGATGAACAACTCAAATATTCGGACGTTATTTATAATGCAGGCAGTGATCTGCTTGAATTAATCAACGATATTCTTGATCTGTCTAAAATAGAATCTGGTAAAATAGATTTGAGCATTGAGGACGTAAAAGTAGATTCTGTAAAAACCGACCTTGAATTATTATTTAACGAGGTGGCAAACAAAAAGAAAATCGATTTTCAGGTCAGGGTCGAAAAAACTGTTCCGGAAATAATAATAACTGATCGTATGAGACTGCAGCAGATCCTGAAAAATCTGCTTTCAAATGCTTTTAAATTCACCTCTCAGAATGGATCGGTTTCTGTTAACATAAGTTTGGTAAATGGCAATACTCAGTACACTACTGAAAATCTCAGATTAGTAAAGGGTAAGGAGGTTTTGCAATTTGAAGTTAGGGATTCGGGTATAGGTATCCCACCTGAAAAACAAAAGGTAATTTTCGAAGCCTTTCAACAAGCCGACGGATCAACAAGCCGAAAATATGGCGGAACTGGTTTAGGTTTATCAATCAGCCGTGAACTGACTAATATTTTAGGTGGCGAGATACAGTTGGAGAGTAAATCGGGTGAGGGTAGCTCATTTTCGCTCTATATTCCTGTAGATTTCAGCAGGGAATATGTTCTCCAACCTTTAACAGATTCTGAAATCGAACCGGTTAAACCGGCTTTAGGATTTTCGGATAACCCTAAATCTGAGCCGGCACAATTTTCAGATCCCCAAAAGGAACATGTAATGCTTATTATTGAGGATGATGAAAATTTTGCAGAAGTTTTAAAAGATTATGCTATTCATCGTGGATATAAACCCATACTGGCCTACCGGGGGGATACAGGCTTGGAAATGGCCATGCAACATCAGCCGGATGCAATTGTGCTGGATATTATGCTTCCTGTAATGGATGGCTGGGTGGTTTTAAAGAAGCTAAAGGAAAATCCGGAGACAAAGGATATTCCGGTGCATATGATGTCTGCCGGAGACGAAAAACAGATCAGGGCACATCAGCAGGGAGCTATTGGCTTCTTGAAAAAGCCGGTTGAAAAGAAAAAGCTGGATGAAGCATTTGATAAACTGATCAGAAATGCAGAATCTAAACTGACCAAAGTTTTAATTATTGAAGATCATGAAATCCAGAGCGAAAACCTGTGCCGTCAGTTAACCGAACATTCTGTTGAAGTAAAACAGGCTTTTAATGGAAAGCAGGCCATGGATATCTTAGAATCAGATAATTCTTTTGATTGTATTGTTCTGGATATCAATCTTCCTGATATTTCAGGTTTGGAACTGTTGGATAAAATTAAGCGGAATGAGAATCTTGTAAACATTCCGGTAATTATTAATACTGCTATGGAATTAGATAGAGACAGTATGACCCGCGTATTAAAGCATACGCATGCCATGATTCTTAAAAATAATAAATCGAACGAGAGATTGCTTGATGAAGTAAATCTCTTCATGAATAAATTAAACCTTCCGGCAAAAAAAGAAGATGCTAAAAGTCCTCTGGTAATTACAAAAAGTGCCCTGACTTTAGAGAAATCATTAATGGGCAAGAGGATATTGATAGTTGATGATGATATGCGCAATATTTTTGCCTTATCCAGTGCATTACAGGAATATAATATGCAGATAGAAATTGCCAATAACGGTTTGGAAGCACTGAAAAAACTGGATGAGAGCCCTGAAATTAATTTAGTATTAATGGATATTATGATGCCTGAGATGGATGGTTATGAGGCTATGCAGGAGATCAGAAAGCAAAAACGTTTTTCAAAATTGCCCATTTTAGCTCTAACTGCGAAGGCTATGAAAGATGACAGGAAAAAATGTATTGACGCCGGGGCAAATGATTATATTTCAAAACCTGTTGATGTATATAAGTTGATTTCCTTGATGCGGGTTTGGCTTAGCTGATAATTTGGATCTGACATGCTGACTGCGAAATTAATAAGCCTTGAACAGGTAGAAGAGATCATTGGCCTTGTTGCTAAAGTGTATGGGTTTGATTTTAGCGGCTATTCACGTGCGTCGATAAAGCGACGCATAGTTCGGATTATGTTAATGAAGCAGGTTACAGTATTTGAGCTGAAATCACAGATTATCAATGACAGCGGTTTTTTTGAAGAGTTTTTGCAGGAAATAACTGTAAATGTGACAGAGATGTTTCGCGATCCCGGCTTCTTTAAAGCGCTGAGGGAAAAGGTACTTCCATACCTGTCCACTTATCCGCGAATTAAAGTTTGGAATGCAGGATGCTCTACAGGCGAAGAATTATATTCTTTTGCTATTTTACTGGCCGAAGAGAATTTGTATGACCGTTCTTTTTTGTATGGAACAGATATTAACCCATTAGTCTTGGAAACTGCTAAAAGAGGTATTTATGATCTTAAAAAAATGAAGCAAAATTCTGAAAATTATATTGCTTCGGGGTCAATAAGGTCATTGGCTAATTATTATGTAGCGCATTACGATGCAGTTTCGATTAATAGCTCTTTGAAAAAGAACACGCTATTTTCAATGCATAATTTGGTAACTGACGGTGTTTTTAACGAATTTCAGATTATTTCCTGCAGAAATGTGTTAATCTATTTTACTGTTGAACTACAGGAAAGAGTGCTGAATCTTTTCTATGAAAGTTTGTGCCCGTTGGGTTTTCTTTGTTTAGGTTCTAAAGAATTTCTCAGAAATGAAGAGCTTGCCCGTAAGTTCAGGGTAATTGATAAAATTGAAAATATTTATCAGAAAATTGAATAAGGAGGCTCTCTATATCGTCAGTAAAATAAAAATCGCTGAAATATTACTTATCGGTTGTTCTGCGGGTGGTTTTTCTATCATTTATGATTTGGTATTAAATTTTCCGGAAAATTTCCCATTACCCGTTCTGATTGTAATACACCGCAGCCGTAAATACAAATCGCTTATTGAAGAGCAATTAAATTTAAACAGTAAGCTAAAGGTAAAGATGGCTGAAGATAAGGAGCAGATAAAAAAGGGCATTGTTTATTTTGCCCCTCCAGATTATCATTTGCTGGTAGAAGAGGGTGGTTCATTGTCGTTGGATTATTCAGAACCGGTACTCTTTTGCCGTCCGGCTATTGATGCAACGTTTCAGAGTGCAGCTGATGTATATAAAGAAAAGGTAATTGCGGTATTGCTTTCGGGGGCAAATGAAGATGGCGCCGAAGGAATTGCATATGTTTCTGAACTAAATGGATTAACGGTTGTACAGGATCCTGATTTTGCTGAAATGAGAACTATGCCCCAGGCTGCAATTGAAAAAGCAAATGTTGATCTGATTTTGAATAATCTTCAGATTACAGAATTGATGAATGAAATAAATCAGGTTAAAAATCTATTAGAATAAGTTATGAACCAAATTGAAGAAGATCCGATAAACATTTTAATTGTTGATGACCGGTCTGAAAATATTATTTCTTTAGAAGCACTTTTAAAAAGTGATCATGTAAATCTGATCAGTACAACCTCTCCTAATGAAGCGTTAAAACTATGCTGGGAAAATGAGATTTCTATTGCTTTGGTAGATGTTCAAATGCCCGAGATGGATGGTTTTGAACTGGTTGAGATTTTAAAAAGTAATCCGAAAACAAAGGGTATTATCGTAGTTTTTGTAACCGCCATATCCAAAGAAACCAGATATGTGATCAGGGGGCTTGATTCGGGAGCTATAGATTATTTGTATAAACCTCTCGACCCTTATGTAACTACAGCCAAAATCGATTCCTTACTTGCTATTGTAAGAGCCCAAAGGGAAATTAAACAGAAAAACTTTGAATTGGAATGTTCTCAAAAACAACTTATAGCTGCTAAAGAACTGTCTGAACATGAGAAAAGAATTAAGGAAAATTTCCTGGCCAATATGAGTCATGAGATCAGAACACCCATTAACGGTATCATTGGTCTGACGCATTTGCTTAAAAATACTACTTTAAATAGTGAACAGGCTTATATGATTAATTTACTGGATGTATCCTCTAAATCCCTTTTGGGAGTTGTAAACGATATTCTGGATATTTCTAAAATTGAGGCCGGTAAATTAAAAATTGTGCGATCTGAAACTAATATTTATGAATTAGGCGAGACTGTTACCGCATTAATGAAATATCTGGCTAACGAAAAGGGAATTGATCTGAATCTGCAAATCGATTCCTGTATTCCGAAAATAATTCTGGCAGATTCATTACGCCTGAACCAGATATTGACGAATTTGCTGAGTAATGCGATCAAATTTACAAAAACAGGTAGCGTGGCTCTCAATATCCGGATATTGGATAAAAAACAGAGTACAGTAGATCTTGAATTTTCTGTTAGTGATACTGGGATTGGTATTGCGGCTGAATCTATTGATAAAATTTTTAATTCATTTGAACAGGCAGAAGATCATACAGCTCAGAAATTTGGGGGTACAGGCCTGGGTCTTTCCATCGTTAAAAGACTGGTTGAACTTAAGGGCGGTATTTTATCAGTAACAAGTGAATTGAATAAGGGAAGTGCCTTTTCATTTACAAACAGTTATCAATACCTTAATGAAAAAACTACAGAAACGAGCCCATTGGATAAAGATGAACCCTTGCTTAATAATCTCTCAATATTGGTAGCCGAGGATGACAGTATAAACCAGTTTATGATCACCAAAATCCTTAAAAACTGGGGAATAAACGTAACCGTAGTGGATAACGGAAGCAAAGTTCTGGAAAGCTTACAAAATGAAAATTATGATCTTATCCTGATGGATTCACATATGCCGGTTATGAACGGATTGGAAGCCACCCGCAGGATCAGGATGGAATTTGATGAGCCTAAGAAAAACATTCCTATTATTTCATTGTCTGCATCCGTTATGGAAGAGGAACAAAATGCAGCTTTGGAAGCCGGAGTAAATGACGTTATAGGCAAGCCTTATGATTTGATCGTTCTCCGGCAAAAAATTATTGCTTTGGTTCGGAAATGTCCGATGGTGGTATCCTGATAAAAAATTGCTGAATTTTTAAAAAGGACATTTTTGAAATGTATTCCCACAGATTTTTTTACTTCTTCTTTTAATTCATTCGGGCTTTAACCTAGACTAAGGTAGCAATTTCAATTTTTTGCAGAATTTTTTGGTTTAAAAAAAAACGCTAACTTAATAAAGTATATACACACTGTTTCGGTGTGATATAGCATTTTCTTATGCATCATGATATTTAAAGTATGACACAGATTAAAATGGCAGGCAGGACAAAAAAAGAATTGCTATTGCTATTGAATGCATATCAGCAAGCCATTGATTTTTATATCATTTGTTCAATTACAGATATTAAGGGGACCATCCTTTTTGTAAATAAAAGATTCTGCGAAATTTCGAAATATTCGGAAGAGTACCTTTTAGGAAAGAATCACAGAATATTAAATTCAGGGTTTCATTCCAGAGATTTTTTTAAAGTAATGTGGAAGACTATTGGAAAAGGGTTTGCCTGGAACGGTGAAGTAAAAAACAAAGCAAGTGATGGTACATTTTACTGGGTTGAAACCGTAGTGTTGCCCATTAAGAACAAGGATGGGAAAATAGTCCAATACCTTTCGTTAAGAATACCAATTGACGATAAGAAAAATGCAGAAAATGAAAAACGAAAATATTTAACAGCATTGGAAGATATGCTGTTTATGACTTCGCATGAAGTAAGAAAGCCATTAACATCCTGTATGGGATTAATGAATCTTGTAGAAGGCGAAGCGCCTTTAAGCCAGTTGGAACTTTGGGATACGATTAAACATCTAAAATCAAGTGCATTGGAACTTGATGAGTTTACACAAAAACTAACAATTTTTATGCATAGAATGAAACAGGAATTCGGAACGAAAAACTGGTCATAACACTGCCGGCCATACAAGCTTATATCTGCAGAGCTAACCGGTCATATTTTAAATTCAAAAATCTGTTTTTATATTTTAGATTATCAGGTTGGGATGATCATGGGTATATATACCCCCGAGACTTAATTCTCAGGATAGGGGGTGATTTTCATTATAAATCAGTTGATCATCATCGTCAGAATGGTTTTCGGGATATTCTGGCAACTGCTCCTATCCTGATAGATCAAGCGTGCATTATAACATATTAAAACTCATAATTTAAAATGCTCTTTCATTACTTTGGGAAAATCAGCCAAAGCTATCTCCGGCTCAGCAATTTCCGGATGCCATAATTTTTCCCATTCAAAGCTGTAATACCCTTTATATCCGTCTTTATACAGGAGATCTATTGCTTCAAATATAGGTACATCACCCTGACCAAGAAGGGTATACGCTAATTTATCCCCTGATAGTTTTGCATCTTTCAGGTGGGTATGGCGTATATATTTTTTGAGTTTTTGGTATACCAGGGATGGAGATTCTTTTGTGATGGTCCACATGTTTGCAATATCCCAAACCAGTGCAATGTTAGGATGTGATACAGCCTTCATGACTTTCAGGATATCATCAGAGCCAGAGAAATCACCATGTGTTTCCAATAGGACGGTAACATTTCGATCTTTGGCATATTTGCCCAGAGTTAAAAGATTTTCAGCAACCGTGCTGATTGTTTGATCTTTCGTTCTGTCTTTGGGAAATTTATTGGGGAATACTCTTACATAGGGGCAGTTAATCTTTTGTGCCAGATCAATAAAGGATTTGGCTTCTGCCATGCTTTTTTCCTTATCCGGTCCCTCATGAAAATGCATGTTTGCTGATGCTCCAAGGTTTATGAACTTCAAACCTTTTTCTTTCATCATTGAGAGCGTTTCATTGATCTTTTCCTGACTGCTGAATTCATCGCATTTTGTAAGGTCCATCTGCCGTTTTATACCGCGTAATTCCAAACCTGAATATCCATGAATGGCTGCAAAATCTACAATTTGCTTAAAGTTCCAGTCAGGACATCCAATTGTTGAAAAGGCCAATACAGGCTTATACTTTCCAAAACTAAATGCAGAACTTGTTAATGCTGCTGTCATTAAAATGGCTGAATTTTGCAGGAATTTTTTTCTGGTATACGGCATAAAAATCTGATTAACAATTTCTATAAAAATGAGAAAAGCATTTCATTTGTGCTAATCAATTTTTAAATTTTTGATTATAGAACGATAATCAGGAAAGGGATGAGATCCTGAATCAGTTCAATAATTGATTCAGGTTTTAAGATAGCAGAGTGAAATAAGCTGATTCTGTGCCAAAGTCCATTCGATCTCAGCATTTTCCAGTGATAAATCAGGGTAACCTTTGCTTTGTATACTGAGTAATATTTTTTCTTCTGCAATTTTTATCTCTACGTCATTAAATTCCAGAAATCTTGCCGTTAAGGGGAACTGAAATTTATAAAAACTTTCCTTTGCAGAAAATAACAGGGTGGTATAAGTCTTTTGGTCTGCTTCGCTGAGCGACCTAAGGAACTCCTGCTCAGAATTGGTGAATAAGATGTCCCACATTTCTGCTTCAATACCACCAATTGTTTCAATGTCTAAGCCTACAGATATTATATCACTGTTTTTTGCTGCAACAGCTCCGGTCATATATTTTGAATGACTGATTGATCCGCTAAAACCTTCAGGCCATGCAGCTTGTTTATCTTCCTTCATTAAGATAATTGCATTGCCAAGGCCAAATTTTTCTAATGCTTTTCTGGCACAAAAGCGTCCGGTACTGAAATCAATTTGTCTTTTTGCTGCTGTACCGGCAATGAAGGGTTCTTCATCCGGATATAATTGTTCGATACCTTTAAATTCATCTGTACAGTATTGTGAGATCAGATCAGAAAGATTGGGAAAGGGCAGATACATAAATCAAATTTAACAGAGCTAAGCATATTGATGATGAATTTTTGAAAAAAAAATGAGATTCCGAATTTATACAGTTCAACAGACTGATGAGAAAATTATATTTCAAATGTGGCAAATTAGATCTAATACTTTCTAAATTGTAATATTATATAATCAGAGGGTTTTTAAAAATTAAAATGAACAGAATCACAAAGAAAATTGCTCCATTAGTATTTTTAGTATTTACATTCTGGAGTTTATTCCCGGTTCGTGCACAGGAGAAACTTGTATCCAAAGGTCATATCCCAATTCTTGGATGGTACAGTATTCCTCCGGATCAGGCTACGGTAGCCCGTTATAAGGAAATGAAAGAAGCCGGTTTTGACATCAGTTTCTCATTTTTAGGGAGTCCTGAAGATGTTCAGAAAACACTTGATGCAGCACATCAGGCAGGTATTAAGATTGTGATCAGCTGTCCGGAACTGAAGTCGCAAACAGAGATCATCGTTAAACGTTTTATGAAGCATCCCGCTCTGGCCGGATATTTTTTGAGAGATGAACCTCCGGTAGAGGGCTTTGCAGATCTTGGCAATTGGGCAAGAAAAGTAAATGCTGTAGACCCTGAACATTTTTGCTATGTCAATCTGTTTCCTAATTATGCCACACCGGCTCAGTTAGGTGCTGCAGATTACAGAGATTACGTCAGCAGATTTGCCAAAGAAGTTCCCCTTCATTTTCTTTCATTCGACTCTTATCCGCTCACCTCAGCCGAGGGAGTTTATGTTAAATGGCATCAGAATCTCGAAATATTTTCAGGTGAAGCAAAAAAAGCCGGAAAGCCATTCTGGGGTTTTGCTCAATCTATTTTGTTCGACAACTTACATGAAGACCCTTCATTGGCTACTATGCGTGTTCAGATGTTTACAAATCTGGCTTATGGTGCTCAGGGACTTCAATATTTTACATATTGGCAGCCTGTATCACCGGCAGAAGATTTTCGAGGCGGACCAATAACCCTGGATGGAAAGAGATCTACTGTTTACGATCATATCAAAACACTTAATCAGGAAATCAAAAATCTTTCGGGTGTTTTTTACGGTTCAAAGGTCAGATTACTGCAATATACCGGTAAGCAAATACCATTGGGTACCATGCGCCTGACTAAATTACCTGAACCACTTCGTTTGCTGGAAACAGCCGGTAAGTCAGCATTGGTATCTGTACTTGAAAATGAAAATCAGCGTTTTATAGTAATTGTGAATATGGATTATAAGGAAAAGATGAGCTTAACTTTACTTGGAGATGATTCATTGAAGCGGGTACTGAAGGATGGCAGCATTGTCCCTGCTTCGGTTTACGCCAATACCATAGATGTGGAAGCAGGGGATATGGTGGTTTACACTTATTAACGTTTTAATTGATTTGTCAGGAGATTTTCATAAGAAACAGATTATGACGTTTTAAATGAATTCCTCTGCCTTTTTTGTATTTTTATCTAAAATAAACGTGATATGAAAAACTTATTCAGAATAATTCTTTTGCTCTGTTTTGTCGCTCCTGGAGTGATGCAGGCACAAACAAAACTAAAGGCCGGAGACAAAGCTCCTGATTTTGTATCCAAAGATCAGAACGGAAAGACCGTAACCTTAAAGCAGTTTAAGGGGAAAAAGCTGGTACTTTATTTCTATCCTAAGGATAATACTTCAGGATGTACGGCACAGGCCTGCAGTCTTCGTGATAATTTTCAAGCTTTAAAGAAGGATGGTTATACCATTCTTGGAGTCAGTGTTGATGATGAGGCTTCGCACCTGGATTTTATCGCAAAAAACAATCTGCCTTTTTCGCTTCTGGCTGATACAGATAAATCTATTGTTACAAAATACGGCGTCTGGACAGAGAAGGAAAGAAATGGTGTTAAAGCTTTCAGCACTACCCGTACTACTTTTCTCATTAATAAAGATGGATACATTAACCGTGTAATCACCGAGATTGATACAAAGAACCATGCTTCTCAAATTCTGGGGACGAACTAAGAAAGGAATCCGTTCCTGATCCGGCTAAAAAGATGCACATGCGTAATTAAGTATGTGCATCTTTTTAGCCGGAAATGGTGTTCTGAATGATTTACAGGACTGCAAATTTTTATTTTCAAACTTTCCTCGGGATTCTAGTTCAGCCCTGCCTCTGCTACCAACAGTAAAAGTCCAAACTGAATAGCTTCTGCACCTTTCTCATTGACCCACCATTCATCCAGTGAATGTGCTGCACCGCCTTTACCGCCGCGCCCGATGGTGATGCTGGGAATTCCAAGCGAGATCGGAATATTGGAATTGGTTGATCCGGCACTAACTGAAGTTTTGTAGCCAAAGTGTTCAATTACGGCTGCTGTTCTTTTGATCAGCGGGAGTTCATCGCCGAGATCACCAGAAGGTCTTTCACCAATTTTTTCAGCTGAAAGGCTCAGTTTCTCACCCTTTTTAACTCCATTATTATAATCATCCAGGCCTCTTTTCATTTCCCTGAGAAGGATTTGCTCTATGCCTTTTAGTTTTTGGGGGCTCAGGGAGCGCATATCCACCTCAATCCAGCTTTCAAAAGGGATGGAGTTTACTGAAGTTCCGCCACCCATACGTCCAACATTGAAGGTAGTTTTCGGTCCCTCATTTACATAGGCCGTAGCCGCAGTGCTGAAGTAGTCGATTGCCTTGGCCATTGCGTGATGAGGATTGGCAAGTCCGAATGCACCCCAGGAATGCCCTCCCGGACCTTTGAATGTAATTTTATAACGAATGGAACCCAGACCTTTTGTAACCAGATAGCCGATATTTCCGCCATCAATTGCAATGTGTGAGTTTATTTTCAGATTTTTTTGATTGAAAATATGCTTGATACCTCTCAGATCACCCAGGCCTTCCTCGCCAACCGTTCCGGCAAATAAAATGTCAGATTCGGTATTGATCTGCGCCCTGTTCATTGCCTTAACGATAGTAAGGAGCATGTTCAGTCCGCGGGTATCATCTCCAATTCCCGGAGCTACAAGCGTATCTCCTTTGAATTTTACCTTAACATCGGTTTCAAGCGGAAAAACTGTATCAAGGTGTGCTTCAAAGAGTACAGTTTTACCATTACCCTTACCTTTTCTCAGAGCCATTACATTGCCTGCATCATCAATCCAGATTGAATCGATTCCTGCATCCTGAAGCATTTTTTTAAAATGTTCAGCCCGTTTTTGTTCCATGAATGGGGGAGCAGGGATTTCTGTAAGTTCAATCAGCTCTTTCATGGTTTCCGGTTCCAGATCCTGAATAATCTCAAAGGCTGTTCTGACTTTCTTATCTGTACTTAGATTATGAACCTCCTTTTTATAGGAGAGATTAGTACTGACTGATTTTTCTTCCTGTGCCCGGGTAAGCAGTATGGAAAAGATGAGCAGGAATAAAAGGATACTTTTTTTCATGAAATACGTGCTGAATAATTAATGAATTCAGCAAACGTAAATATATAATTCGGCAAATTGAAAATACATTTTACCTGAAAATGAGGAGGGAGTATCGGATTATTTTTTTGAGGTCAAAATGTGTGGGACGGTCTGTTTTATCAAACTATCTGAAGCAAAAACGGACCATTTAAGGTCCGTTTTATCAGCTCTGATTTGCTACAGGAGCCGGTTTGTTTTCTTCATTTTCGCTTTTACCGTCTTTGGCATCTTTGAACTCTTTCATGCCTCTGCCTAATCCACGCATTAATTCAGGAAGCTTTTTCCCTCCGAACATTAATAATACTACTACCAGAATCAGAATGATTTCCGGACCGCCTAAACCTGCCATACTATTTTATTTAAATTTTAATAAAGGTTGTAAATAAACAACTCAATATAAAACAAAATATGTCTTCATCATATTTTTTTTACAATCAGTTTATCATTAGAGCTTTATCATCAGGCATTAGAGATTGATTTATGATGTAAAATACCAGTTGGGATAATGTATATACCTGATCCGTATCTGTCTTTCTACTATTTCAGGAAGAGCGAGAAATCGCAGCAGTACAATAAAGAAATGCAAATTTTAAATGCAACTTCCATTGTAAATCGCAGATTCATATTTCTGAGTATTATAAATAACCGACAAGAGTTACAGAGGAATTTTCATAGTTTCGTATATGCTAAAGGGCGGCGAAATAAAACCGTATTCATGTTACATACTTAAAGGTATTTCCCTGTTTTTGTTAATCTTACTGAGTGCCATGAATTCCTTTTCATTAACCCTTGTTGAGAATGGAAAATCATTATATACTATTATTGTATCCGGTAATGCCGGCAAATCTGATCTGAAAGCTGCTGAAGTATTGCAGCAATATATCCGGGAAATGTCGGGTGTACTTATCCCGGTCAAGGATGACAGTAATTCTGAAAGTCCGTTTGAAATTCTTTTGGGCAGTACTCAGCGGACTTCACGTTCAAACTTTGAAGGGGTAATTAATGATGGTTTTATAATTGAAACCCTGGGGAATAAATTGCAGATCAGCGGTAAAGAAAAGGGAACATTATACGGAGTGTATACCTTTCTTGAAAAATACCTTGGATGCCGGAAATATACATCTGATTATAAGTTTATTCCAAAGAAAGAATTGATTTTAATCCCAGCTATTTCTGATTTACAGAACCCTCAATTCAAATTCAGATCACTTCATTATTATGATGCCGAAACAGATCAGGAGTATCTTGACTGGCATAAACTGAATCGTATAGAAGACCAGTGGGGGCTATGGGGGCATACTTTTTTTAAACTTCTTTCTCCGTCAGAATACTTTGACACGCATCCTGAATATTTTAGTCTTGTTCATGGTAGGCGTAAAGCAATGCAATTGTGTCTAACTAATCCCGATGTACTTAAAATTGTTGGTGATAATCTCCAGAAACTGATGCTTAATGAACCGGATATGCAGATCTGGTCGGTCAGTCAGAATGATAATACAGGTGCATGCGAATGCGACAATTGTTCGTTATTAAACAACAAATTTCAAAGTTACCAGGGCTCATTACTGAGTTTTGTGAATAAGCTTGCCGAACGCTTCCCGGATAAAACTATTTCTACAATGGCTTATACATTCTCGCGCAAACCTCCTGTGGGTATTAAGCCTTTAAAAAATGTAAATATTCTTTTTTCAACCATAGATATTAATCGCGCAAAACCTGTTCAGGATGATCCCAGATCTGAACTTTTCAGAAAGGAGCACGAAGCCTGGTATAACCTTGGTTCAAACATTATTGTTTGGGATTATGTAGTTCAATTCTCTAATTATTTCAGTCCGTTTCCTAATTTGCATACTCTCAAACCTAATTTAAACTATATCAGCAGCTTTAATCCTGCCGGTTTATTTATTCAGGGTAGTGTTGAAGTGCCCGGCGAGCTTGCCGGGCTCAGGACTTATATTCTGGCTAAATTACTCTGGGATCCTCAAACGGATACTGAAGCAATAAAGGAAGAGTTTCTGGATGCTTATTACGGGAAGGCCTCAAATCATGTTAAGGAATATCTGAACCTGATTCATCAAAATGCAGGTAAATCATGGAAACGGATGGATATTTACGATAATCCGGTGACACCTTTTAATACTTACCTTAAAAAAAGCAATCTCAGGAATTATCTTGAAATACTGGAGAGGGCCTCTGAAGTCGTTAGAAATGAACAGCATTTGTACAAAAGAGTACAAATCATAAGTCTTCCGCTACATTTTGCTATTCTTCAACAGGCAAAATTCTATGGAATAGATGATTATGGAGTATTTAGTCTTGATGGTAAAAAATGGCTTGTTAATCAGGATATAAGAGATCGTCTTGAAAAATTTATTGCTCTTCTTAAGCAATATGGTATTAAACAACTGAATGAATCGGGCTTAACCCCTGATCAATATCAGTCAGAATGGGAAGAGATATTTAAATTCGGTCCGGATCTGCATAAAGCATTGCATAAACCGGTTAAACTGATTACCGCGAATCAGAATGATTTTAGCGGCAAGGGACCGGAAACTTTAGTGGATGGGACTGCGGGTGCAAAAGATTTTCAGTTCAACTGGCTTGGATGGTATGGTGATAATATGGAAGTACTTATAGATCTGCAGGAATTAACAAAAATAAGCAGAGTCAGGATGTCGTTTCCGGAAAATCAACGTTTTTATACTTTTTTGCCTGTTTCAATCCTTATTGAAGTGTCTGATGATGGGAAGAAATTCAGGCAGGTGGCTGTTATGAATATTCCTGGGCCGGTTGAAAGTGCTCAGGAGTCAATCAGGACTTTTGATCTTGATTTCAGAAAAACAAAGACACGTTATGTCAAAGTTACTGCTGTCAATCAGCCGTCACTTCCCGAATGGCGTTTCAGAACTGATCGTAAATCCTGGATAATGACTGATGAGGTAATGATTTACTAAGGTCAGTTGGCTTGTGGCAGGCTAATCCGGTAAGTTAGACCCTCTTCCTGATTTTGCCGGTACTCAAATTCACCATTCATATTTTCTACTAACTCTTTTGTTAAATTTAACAAAGAACTACCAGGCATAGCATGCGTTTCTTTTGGAGTTTTACTATTCACCGAAATATGAAGAATATTACCATCCGGTTTAACACTGAGGTCGAGATCAATTGTAATTTCAGTACCTGAGCGGCTGAGTTTTATTACACTTGAAACCGGGGTAACAATGGTTTGAAGGATTTTTTTTCTTGAAAAAGGGATATGATGTTTGTCGGGATTTACTTTAAGATTTAGTGTTATTTCTTTTCCTTTTGCTAAAGGCATGAAATGCTGACTGATACGTTCGGCTAAAGTTTGCAGATTAAAAGTGCTATAATGTTCCAGCTGATTATTGTTGAGTTCAGCAAATACAGAGTCTGCGATCTCAAGAATTGATTTACTGCTGCTATTGATCAGATTGACAAATTCATTGATTTCATCATCAGTATGTGTTTCATTTTCATCAATAATAAGATCAGATATTCCAATGATTCCCGCTAAAGGATCTCTCAGATTATGGGTAATCTTTCTCTGCATTTTAATAGCATCTGAAAGGTCGTGCTGCAGGATATTGATAGTATGAAATGCTTTAAACTTATTGGTAAGCTCTTTGCCAATTAACTTGAAAAGCTCAATTTTTTCAGGACTTAGCTTCTTGTTTTCCCGGTCCATTACACAAATAGTGCCAATATTTACACCCTCACTTAGTACCAGCGGAATTCCAAAATAATATCTTAAGTGAGGTGCATTACGTACATAAGTCATATTTTTGAATCGGTCGTCTGCAGTCAGATCCTCAACTTCGAAGTAATCGGTTCCTGCAATAGTATAGTGGCAGATACACTCTTCTCTGGGCATAGAGGAAATCTGAAATCCGTGCCGTGCTACCGTCCATTGGGTAAGAGAATCCACCAAGTTAATTAAGGTTACATCCATGTTCGTAATCTTTGAAGCCATTTCAGTAAGAACTCCAAATTCAGATTCGAGTTCACTGTAATCAATCTCAAGATTAGACAGACTTAATAACCTTTCATATTCGTTTCTTGAAAAATCTTTCATTTTCAGTTTGCAGTAAATAATTGAGTAAATATACTTAGTTTAAGGGATTAATTTAAGTATGTTTTTTGGGGCTTAAGAAGCGAACCGGTTAACTTAATCTTCAAATAAATGTATTTTTGTAAATTGCTTGGTCATTTTTTAAATGATCAGACTATTAGATTAATCTACCCCGAATGAAAATTTTAATTGCTGAAGATGATGAATTGATGCTGAAGACTCTCGAGTTTCGTTTGAAGAGAGATGGGCATCAGATTTTGCTGGCGAAAGATGGCAGACAGGCACTTGAAATCATTGAAAATGACCTCCCTGATTTAGTTATAACAGATATTATGATGCCTTATTCAACAGGTCTGGAGATTGTTGGATCAGTAAAACAAAAATTCGGAGATAAAATTAAGGTGATTATACTTTCAGGAATGGGACAGGAAAGTGTGATATTGGAAGCTTTTCGATTGGGTGCCGACGATTATATAACAAAACCATTTAGTCCGAATGAACTTTCTGTTCGTGTAAGCCGCTTTAAATAAGAAATCTCAATCTTGTGTCTTGATTAGTTACCTCG
The DNA here is from genome assembly GCF_029360775.1 of Daejeonella sp. H1SJ63. GTDB lineage: Bacteria > Bacteroidota > Bacteroidia > Sphingobacteriales > Sphingobacteriaceae > Daejeonella. The sequence goes on from NZ_JARKMZ010000028.1 coordinate 359,277, forward strand.
AACAATATATTCATAATTTTTTGCCGGGGTTTAATCTGCCTCTTCTGGGAGCTGCATTTTTTGCTATTCTGATTTTTATTTTAGCTGTATACATTCTTATTTATCAAAGATTAATAAGAGATACAGAGGCTAAGTATAAACGCTGGGATTTTATTGCAGATCATACCATAAGGGATGCTATTTTTTTTGATGAGAGCACTTCAAATGATACCGATGCATTATCTGTTCCTGAGTCTGAAAAACTGAATATACCTGACAGGCTGAAAAGACTTTTGAAGAATAAGAAATTCAGATTTCGTTTGATGAAAAAAATTCTTTATGCCAAAAGTGATGTTTCAGGTGAGGCAGGAGAGAATTTAACCAATCTGTACCGTCTGCTGGAATTGGATAAGGGCATTGATAAAATGCTGCAAAGTAAGTCATGGTATTTGAATGCGATGGCGATACAAGCTATAGGAGTACTTGAATTGAAAGAATTCAGAGATCATGTTTTTCGTTTTGCCAATAATAAAAGAGGTTTAATTAGGGTTGAGTCTCAAAATGCAATGATCAAGTTTGATGGATTTGAGGGACTTCGTTTTCTTGACACGGCAACTTATCCGATTACTGAATGGCAGCAAATCAAGCTTCTTGATGAACTTTCTCATTTGCCAGACGAACATTTTACGGGTATTGAAATCTGGCTTAAGTCAGTGAACGATACTGTGGTAATTTTTGCCCTTAAGCTTGTTCGTACCTATTACCGTTTTGAACTTTATGATCAGATTCTGGAATGCCTTAAACATAAAAACCAGGAGGTTAGAAGACAGGCGATTCTGGTACTGAAAGAATTGCCTAATCCACAGACAGCTCCAATATTGATTTCACTATATCCGGGTGAAACAGGTAAGAATCAGATTCTGATTCTTTTTGTAATGTCTTTTGTTAGTTCTGATGAAGATATACCATTTTTGATGAATCTGCTTAATGATGAAAACAATGAAATTAAGATAAATGCAGCCAAAGCAATTGCCTCGCTTGGCCCGTATGGTATGGACATGCTGGAGTCACATCCAAATGTTAATGCTGAGCCCCTTAGCCAGATTATTGCTCAGATAAAGGAGGAGTCAAAATGAGTCTGCAGGATATATTTAACGTTGCGATAAGCTCACTGTTTCTGGGTTATTCACTGTTTTTGATGTGCGGGTATATTTTTATTGGTTTGTATTCTATTGGTGAATTAAAAAAATACCTCCGCAAAAATAGTTTTACCAATTATCGTCTGCTGGCAAACTCAGCCGAAGCGCCGAAGATCAGTATCATAGCACCTGCATATAATGAGGGGGCAAATATTATTGAGAATGTACGCTCTCTTATGTCAATTTATTACAGTAACCTGGAGATTATTATTGTTAATGATGGGAGCAAGGATGACTCTCTGGAGAAACTCATTAATTCCTATGAGCTTTATAAAGCAGAGTTTTTCGTCAATGAGCAGATTCCAACCAAAAGCGTTCGGGGTGTGTACAAAAGCAGGAATAGTATCTACAGTAAGCTTTTGGTAGTGGATAAAGAAAACGGGGGTAAGGCGGATGCTTTAAATGTCGGAATCAATGTTTCCAGAAATGATTATATTGTTTGTATAGATGTGGATTGTATTCTGGAACAGGATGCAATTCTCAAACTTGTAAAGCCCTTCCTTGAGACCAATAAATTCAGAGTGATTGCAACAGGCGGAGTGGTAAGAATTGCCAATAGCTGTGAAGTGGTTGATGGCAGGCTGGTAAAGGTTCATCTCCCAAAGCAATTATTGCCAAGGTTACAAACTCTGGAATATATTCGTGCATTTCTTCTCGGCAGAATGGCATGGAGTCGTTTGGGAGGTCTGATGCTTATTTCAGGAGCATTTGGTGCTTTTGACAAAGAGATTGCAATTAAATGTGGAGGATACAATCATAAAACAGTGGGTGAAGATATGGAGCTGGTGGTAAGAATGAGGCGTTATATGGAAGAAAACCGAATTCCATATCGTGTGTCTTTTATTCCTGATCCTCTTTGCTGGACAGAGGCCCCCTCAACATTTCAAATTCTTGGCAGACAGAGAAATCGCTGGACGCGTGGGACTATAGAAACTTTAAAAATGCATAAGGTGATGTTTTTTAACCCTAAATACCATTTGATGGGTATGCTGAGTTATCCTTACTGGTTTGCATTTGAATTTCTGGCGCCCATCATTGAGTTTGTTGGATTTATTTACTTCAATCTCTTTATTTTATTTGGGGAGGTCAATGTTAAATTTGCGCTTTCATTGTTGTTAATGGTTTACTCTTTTGGGGTATTATATTCTGTATTTGGTATCCTTATGGAGGTTCGTACTTATAATCAGTATAAAGACCGGAAAGATACATTGAAATTGTTGCTGGCAACTCTGATAGAACCATTAATTCTTCATTCTTTTGGTGTATGGCATGCGATTATGGGTAATATTGATTTGCTAAGAAAAAAATCATCATGGGGTGAAATGACCAGGGCAGGGTTCTCTACTCCAAAGAAGAAATAAGCCATATCTTACTAATTCCTGAATTTGAGTTTGTATTCCCGATAGTTACCTTTAATGAGATCTTTTGGCTGATATCCTGTTTTGAGTATATTTAATGAGAATATTTGTCATCATTGGCCGATAAAAATTCCAGAAAAAACTGGCTCTTTCCATCGGATTTCTGGAATCATAGAACAGCCACTTGAAATTGCCTATTCCTTTAAAATAAGAAGTGTTCAGTGATATAGGGTTATCGCAAAAATCACCAGAGAAATAATAGAATTGATAATCATCTTCATCATGATAGGTGATTGCCGGGAAAGTTGCAGGAATTCCATGTTTTTTTAATTCAGAAAGCCCTTTCTGGTTGGTGCTGATTTTGAAATCAGCAGCAGATTTGTTCACATTTTCGTCAAAAGTGATGATATCGAACCAGAAAGGGTATTTTACATTTTCGGGGAGCTCAAGTTTTGTACGTCCTTCCTGATTGCTAAGAATTTGTGGCATTGGATTCGACAGATGGGTGCTATCTTCCAGAATGACTAAACTTTCATCACTGTGCACGAAGATTACACCTGCTTTTTTGAAAGGCCATTGATTGTTGTTTTGCTTTTTGTAATTATTGATGAGCCAATGCGGCAGATCGCCATTTGCAGTGGTATCCAGACTCTCAAAATGTTTAACCGTCCAGCCTGTCCATTTAAAATGAAATATTTCTTCAAACTTTTTTCTTTCCTCCTCTGCTGTTGGAGAGCCTATGGTATTGAATTCAGCAATGATCAGTTTCTTTTGTTCCTTCATCAAACCTGCCATTTGTACATCATTGGCACTTAAGCCTCCATACAGCATTTTAGATTGTTTCATCTTATCCTTTTGCCTGTACCAATCATTATAATAAATACCATATGTATCGGTAATGTAAAACAGATCAGAATTCTTACTCAATTCTTTTAGCTTGTCTGAAGAAAATTGCTCGAGTCCGCTGATGTTGAACTTTTCATCATCTAAGGGGAAAAAGCCATAGTAATCACTACTGACCTGATAGGATTGATCCTTGTTGTTTGTGAAGCGTTCATGATTAAGCACCCAATTCAGTGAAATATGTTCCTGCCCGGCATTAGTTAAAGTGCTCTTGTCAACAATTACAGCAATGAGTTTAGTCTCAGGTGTTAAAAACCATACAAGAAATAAAATCAAGGGCAGGAAAGTAATGATGATTATACCGTACAGAAGTTTTTTGATCATATTAAAAGCGGATCATATAGGAAATGCCAAATTCAAACTGATTGCCTTTGGTATCTTTCAAATATTCCTGATTTTCAAGAGATGCTCTTAAATGAATGATATTTGAAGTACCGATTGATCTTCTGTATCCCAGAGATAAATTACTTGATTTAAGACGGTAGGTATTCCCATTGTTAAACAAAAGGTTATTTCTTGGGTTGTCAGGAGAGATTCCCTTGCCTGCACCTATTGTCAGATAGTCGTCGGCTCCGCCAAAATAATAACGAATATTCAAGGAACCCGATTGTGATACAGAGCTGTTTGAGGGGGTGATATAACTTCTGATGTTAAACCAGAAATTCTTGTAGTACTTGCCAACAGCGGCAGTATATACCCAGGTCTGATCATCATAACTTAATACCCTGAATCCACCTTCCGCTTCAAATGCGGACGGAAGATTGGCATAGAGCGAAAAACCTGCTCTGTATTCAGGAAAAACCTCTGTATTTGAAGAGTAGCCACCGCTCAGGTAAGCATATAGGGTGTTGGATATGCGAGGGTAAAAATCAAGTTCGTATTGTGTTCCTCCTGTATTAAATCTGTTAGCAAGATTGATTCTTCCGGTTATTGATGCTGCTTTGGTCTGACGGCTATATTCGATGTTAGCCATATGCCAGGGATCATCGAATTGCTTATCGAAATAAACATAACTGTATCCAACGCCAATCTTGTTATTTGCACCAAGTTCACCCGATTGTCCGGATAAAGCACGGGCTTCTGTTAATCCCGGATTTATTTTAAGCAGGTTGTTAAGAGTATTAGTTGATTCATCAAAGCGTCCCAGCGAATTAAGAACTTTCACTTTCAGTAATAGTAAATCTTCTGATTTTTGATTGTATTTGAGTCCGGCTGAAATAATATCAAGAGCGGTTTCAAATTCATCATTCCAGAACTCCAGTGAGCCATAAGCAAAGTACGCATCTTCGTATTCCCTGTTTTTTTCAATCACCCTTTTGAACTCAGTGCGGGCACTGTCTGGCTTATTAGTCCAGCTGTATAAACGTCCTAGGAAGATTCTGATATCAGCATAATCAGGACTCTTGATTAATGCTTTTTTACTTAAGCTTATCGCTTCTGTATAGTTTTTATCATCAAATGCAAGCCTTCTTGCTTTTTCAAATAACTCCTCGGGTGTATCACCAGTCTGAGCGCATAAATTCGCAGGTATAAATCCAAGCAAGCTGAAGAAAATAATTAATGAACATTTATTTAAGATGGCCCTGGTCATAAGATTAGTCAGATATAAGAATTTGCTCATCCGGATCTAGCAGGCTCTAAATCTATTTCTGCTTATGAATGACCTGACTAAATTAGGGAATTTAAATCCTATTAAAAATGATCTGTGTCAGGAATAAGTTCTGTTGATTGTGATTGCTTAGTTTTAAGAATTTCAGGCAGTAATTTACCTCACCAGCAGCATAGTTCTGATCTGCTGTATATTATTGTTTTGCAGACGGGCATAATAAACTCCCGGAAGATATCCCTCGTTTTCGAAAGTTACCTTATGTGTGCCTGCATTCATTTCCATATCAACCAGCGTTTTGATCAGTTTACCTTCGGTATTAAATACCTGAATAAGAGCATGACCTCCGAAAGTTTCATAAGAAATGGTAGTAGAGGTCTGGAATGGATTCGGATAATTGCTGATGATGTTTTTGCCTGCATTGGCATTGATGATTTCCGGATTGGATGATATACATGGTGCAGTTTTCTTGATTACCTGTAAACTTTGAAAGTTTTTCAGCATTACATTTTCCAGTGTGGTGTCAGGAACACAGAACCATTGCTTTAATATGGAGGCGTATACCGACCGGAAATCGTACTGCATCGGAATATTATCTGATGTTCCGGTAGTGATCGGGATAACCGGACTTGCACCCAGTACATCATTTTGTGCATAGTGCCCAAACACAAATAGTGGAGCTGCAGCACCATGATCTGTGCCTCCGCTTGAGTTTGATTTAATCCTTCTCCCAAATTCTGAGAAAGTCATTCCAATGACTCTTTTTTCAGAGTTCAAAAATTTTAAATCATCCATAAAGGCCTTTATTCCCTCAGATACTCTTTGCAAGAGGTTTGCATGATTGCCGGTTTCAGTGGCATTGGCATTCACCTGAAGGGAGTGTGTATCAAACCCTCCAATACTTACCATATAAATTCTTGTCTTCAGGCCTCCTGCAATCAGGCGGGCAACAATCTTTAACTGGTCGGCAAGACTATTTCCTGTAGGATAGGATGACTGCTTGGTAACCTTTGCAGCAGCAGCTTTAATTACATTGCCATATTGTTGTGTTTGCTGTGCAATTTGTCGGATATAAGTCAGCTCCTTACCTCCGCGTGTATTGGGAGCAGTTCCCTGTATTCCGTTTATCAGATTGTAAAAGTTTACAGGATCTGAAATAGCCATACCCATATTCACGGCCGGTCCCTGCATTGCAGGTGAAACGAATGATCCGATTTGTATAGCCAGTGGGTCGGGCATCACACTGTTTGGATAGCCGATTGGGAAATTGCTGTATTCTTCATTCAGATACCTTCCAGCCCAACCTGAATTAAGTGTCTGATTTGAATCTGATGCCGTCATCCAGATATCTGTTGCCCTGAAATGAGAGAAATTAGGCTGCGGATAACCTACAGACTGAATAATCTGCAATTTTTCGTCATTAAATAATTTTTGTAAGCCTGTCATGGATGGATGTAAACCGGTAAAGCTGGTTCCATTCAATTTCAGGATCTTGTTTTTGGGAATGATAATGTTCGATCGGGCATTCGCCAGATTATCGTACTGATCAAATGGAATCACCATGTTGAGCCCATCATTACCACCATTAAGCTGAACAATAACAAGTACATGGTCAGTTTCTGTTGGAGCCTGTGTTAACGCAGAAACCAGCGGCGATTCTGCATAAGCCTTAAAAGTAAAGCCATTGATCAGTGCCGGAAAAACAATTCCTGCAGGAGCCGTTTTGCGTATAAAATCTCTCCTTTTCATGACAACTGATATTCAGGAAGGTTCATGAGATATTTAAACATTGATTGCAGGCGTGTCAGTACTATGGTTCTGTTTACCACAATACCGGTATTGCTTTTATAAGTAAGCCATGCTGCAGTCCAGTATGAATCTGTACTCTGGCCTGAAAGAAGAATACTTTTCAGAAAATCTTTTACTGATTGAGTAACTTCGATAGAATAAATAATTGACAGACTGTCATTAATAAGTTTGTTCGGATCAGAAGGATCAGATAATGAGTCGGCAAAAGTCAGAATATCTATATTGATCTTTTTTCCGTTCCTTGTATATCCATTCCCAATCATGATATCGCTGAACTGGTTACGTCTTGGTAAAGTATCTGCATTTATCCAGAGTTCGTGGAACTGAGGTTCCTGATAATACGCTGACCAACCTGCTACACTTGGCGGATCGCCTAAGTTTTGCTGCATATTTGATGCCTGGGTACGGATGTAATCATGCATATAATATTGATTGACATAGTCAGTAGCAATGGGGAACAGGATATTGTATTCACGACATAAACCAACACAGAAATCTACCGGACTTTTAATCATACAAGCTCTGTTCAGCGGATCAAAAAAGTGTTCACTACTGAATAATGCCCTGAGAACCGGTTTAATCTCATAATTGCTGTTTCTGAACGTTTGGGCAAGAGGGGCAATTACGTTAGTTTCAGTAGCCTCATCGATTTCATAATAAACGAAGAACCTGTAAAGCCGGCGGCATATATAAAGAGCAACCTCTTCCTGCTGGAATATCATATTCAGCAGCTGATCCATTTCCAAAGCACCATTGGTGCCCGTTTGTCCGTTGATTACCGCATTCTTATAGAAGGATGAAAATTGTTTATTACTTGTGTCGTGCCGGTTTGGGTCAAATGAAGATGATATTGTTGTAGCATTAACAGTATATCCGGTAAGGACTTTAGCTGCTGCTTTTACGTCTGATTCAGTATAATTTGACTTCGGTCCTTTACCTAAAGTGAATAATTCCTGCAGCTCACGGGCATAATTTTCATCAGGCGAGTTTTTATTGTTAAGATAGCCGTTCAGGTACCTGAGCATAGCCGGATCAAGACTGATTTCTTTTACAAGCTGCTTGAAATTTCCCAGCGCATGCGTTCTCAGTAATGCATTATGCTTATAAATATAGCGTGCATCATTGATGTCTACAGTTTCAGTGGCAAAGTGATTATGCCAGAAGAGAACCATTTTTTCGTGTATGCTGGTCTCTTGGTGCAGCATCAGACCTGTCCACCATGATTTGAAAGAGCTTATTCTCCTGCCATTAGCATTTCCATCATAGACAGCTTTAACCCAGGTTTGTCCTGCAGGAACATTAGGGTCGGTAAAATTGGAATCGTTATAGTTGTTTACAGGTGGCAAAGGCTCCGGACTTGCTGTGAGCAATAAGTCTAAAGCTTCATTAATACCTTTGCCATTGAGCATGTCTATATCTTTTTTGTTGACACCAAATAAGGTACGCTTGAGTAAATGGTGAATCCCGGCATTCTCCAGTATAGGCGAATATTTTCTTAATCCTGATGAGGTTCGATAAACAACCGGATTAGCTTTTATTTCAGATTTAAGGCTTCTAATAAATTTGCGTCGGTCCATTAGGGATGTTCATTTTTCGGCAAACACATTATAAATATAAAATAAAGCATTTAAGAATTTAGGGGTATAATTGTTTTTATTGATGTCTTTCATCTGAATACATTATCGATACTTTAAGTAGTTATACTTAAAATCTATCTTATTGTTCGGTTATAATAGATAATATTGAAGGTGCCGCAAAATCAGGGTATTTTGAAATAGTTCATCATGGATTCTTCGATTTATATTTTTTAAATTTAAGGATGATTGCTGATAAGAGTTTCTTTCAAATATTTAAGACCTCTCCTCTTCCGGCTGCGATCTTGTCGCCAGAAAGATCCGATTGTTTTGTTCTGGGATGTAATGATGCCTTTCTGTCTAAGTTTGAGGTCTCAGACTTCAATAATTCCGGATCTAAATTGTCAGATATTTTAAGGACAAGCAAATTTGAATTTAGTGATGATTTTTATGCTCAGTTAAAGAAGATAATAAGCAGGGTAATCAAAGTCAAAAAGCCGGATAGCTTTGGGTACACTTGTCTTAAGTGCTTGGAGGTTCAGGGAAATGGCCTTTCTCAACTTTATTGGACAATAGAGCTGGTTCCCATTATTGATGAACTTAACAAGGTATCTGATATTGTTCTTTATCTGCATCTTAATAGTTATACAGAGGAGTCAGATTACAAGTTTTTGATTAACAATATGGAGGAGTCCTTCGTATTTGTTGATAGGAACTTAAAAGTTGTATCTTTCAATAATCAGTTCAGAGCACTATACAATATTTGTTTCAAGACAGATGTAAATGTCGGTGATTATGTCATTGAAAGGGTAAGGCCAGACAGGAAAGTTCATATACAGGAAATATTTAAATCAGTATTTTCAGGACAGGTGGCTGAATCAGAAACTGAGTTTATATCATCCAATAATAGCGTCGTAACATTATCAATGCATTATAAACCTGCCTTTGACTACTCAGGCAGGGTTATAGGTGCATTAATAACCATTGTAGATATAACTGAAAAGAAAAGGCGCCTTCAGGTGCTTAAAGACTCTGAAGAGAAATATCGGCACCTTTTTCAGTTTAGCCCTCTTCCTCAATGGATTTATGAACTGGAGAGTTTTAGGATAATAGATGTAAATGAAACTGCAATTAAACATTATGGTTACAGCAGGGAAGAATTTCTGAGTATGACTTTGATGGATCTTCGTCCTGAAACGGAAATTCATAAATTGATGGCTGCACATCAGAATATTCATTCTATAAATGAAGTAAGGAATTTTGGAGTTTTTTTACATCGTAAAAAGAATGGTGATTTGATACGAGTAGATGTCTCTGCTTATCCGCTTAATAACAATGGCAAAAAAAACATCATGGCAATCTACAACGATGTCACTGAAAAGTATAATGCATTTCAAAGGTTAAAAGAAAGTGAAGCTAAACTGCAGGCATCTCAAAAAATTGCACATATAGGCTATTTTGAACTTAATAATGAAACTCAAAAGCTTTACTGGTCTGACGAGATATTTAATATCTGGCAACTTGAGCCACAAAAAAATCAGCCTGACTTTGATTATATCATTAAACACATCCACCCTGATGACAGGGATGAAGTTGTTAAAATGATGAACTCAGAAAGTAGGGGTGAAGGTGATAGCGAGTCGATACACCGGATAGTTCTTGATGATGGAACACTCAAGTGGATTCAGCTAAGATGGAGCAGGGTTATGCACGACAATAAGCTTGTGCTTGTTGAGGGAACTGTTCAAGATATCACTGAATCGAAACTTGAGTTTGAGAAGTTACTTCTTAATGAGGTTAGGTATGAATATATAATGGAGGCAACCTCTGATGCGATTTGGGACTGGGACCTTATTTCTGACAAAATCCATTTGGGCCAAGGATTTCAAACTCTGTTTGGTTATAAGGTTGGGGAAGAAAACTCCGGTCATGAATTTTGGAAAAAAAATATCCATCATTCAGATTATCAAAGAGTTACTGGTAATCTGAATGAAGTAACAAAGAGATTCGAATCAATCTGGAAGATCGAATATAAATTAAGAAAGAATAATGGTGATTATGCTTATGTTTCTGACAAAGGTATCCTGATAAGAAATGAAGATAATGAGATTACGAGGATGATTGGAGTAATCCAGGATATAAGTATTGAAAAAAATAAAGAACTACAAAAATCCTTAATTGCTGACCTTAGCCTCACTTTTAGTAATCTAGAGGCATCGCTTGAAGAAATATTAAATGAATTTCTTAAAAGGATCATTTCTTTTGGGAACTTCAGTATTTCTGAAATATGGCTTTTAAATGAGGATAAGTCCAAATTAAACTTAATTTCCAAAGCTACTATCAGTAAGGAACTGGATGTATTTTATAATAAAAGTACTGACTTTATAAGTTTTGCCTCTGGAGAAGGAATTCCCGGAAAAACATTTCAAACAGGGACAAATCAAACTTTTTTTGATATTGATAAAAACCCTGAATTTATGCGTCATGATGCAGCCAGAATTGCAGGTTTGGTTACAGCATATGGCTTTCCAATAAAAGTTAAAGATGAAGTTATCGGAGTTTTTGTGCTGGGATTGCGGGCTAATGAATACGACCCGTTTAAAATTGCAGCACTTGATGAAATTTTTTTAAAGGTTCTTAGTTCCGAAATTGAACGTAAAATCGTACATGATGCACTCATAGATTCTGAAAAACAATATAGTACCCTGTTTCATTTGAACCCTGAACCAATGTGGGTTTATGATATTGAAACACTTAAATTCCTTGATGTTAACAAGGCTGCTGTCGACCAGTATGGATACAGCAGAGAAGAGTTTTTATCTATGACAATCAAGGATATCCGTCCTAAGGAGGATATTCCATTATTGAAAGAATCAATAAAATGGGCAAAAGAGCATCGTGAGATGGGTTTCGATAGCAAATTCAGACATTTGAGGAAAGATGGCTCAATTCTTATTGTTGAGATCAAAAACAATATAATCCGTCATCAGGGACGTGATGTGAAATTAATACTTGCCCATAATATTACTGAGCGGGTTAATTACATAAAAGCCATTGAGGAGCAGAATTTAAAACTCAACGAAATTTCGTGGATGCACTCGCATATTGTGCGGGCACCGGTTTCAAAACTTATGGGATTGATCAATCTGATCAAATCAACTTCGCCGGAAGATGATTTGAGAGAAGAGTTATTTGGCTATGTGCTTGAGTCTGCCAATGAACTTGATGCTGTGATCAGGAAAATTACAGAAAAAGCAGAGGAGATTCATTTGAAAAATCCAGAATTCAGGACCTGGAGAAAAGAATGAACTATTCGCTCATCAAATTATACTCCATCTGGTTCTCTGAGCAGGTAAATTAATTTGTCAGATGCTTTCATCCTTGCCTTTTTTAGCCTCAGGTACAGTGCTTTCTTTATTCATATCTTCTTCAAAGGTCTTTTCATCCTTGTTATTACGGCGGATTATAAATACAATCAGTGCAATAGCAATTACCAATACAATCCCTACGGTTAAGAAATTAATTTCCATTTCAGTTTAGTTTAATTCTGATTCAATTTTACAATTAAAGGTAAGATTGTAATTCGTAAAGTTGAGCATTCCGGGACGGATAATTGTTAATTTTTATAATAATTAACCCTATATTAATCTTGTTTATGGTAAAGGCAAGAATTATCAATTTAAAGTTTAATATATAGTTTGTTTTATCTTAATTAGTTTTTCTTTATTCCGAAAATACATGAAATATTTTTATTTGAATATCTTTCTGGCGATCTCATTCCTGTATTTTATATGGTTGAAACCTGATCCGTCTTTATCGGTGCAGACAACCGATAATTTACAGGGGGGGACACAGTATACAGTTGTGGCGTCCGGATTAAATATACCCTGGGAAATTGTCTGGGGCCCGGATCAGAAAATCTGGCTGACAGAACAAAAAGGATATGTATGCAGGGTTGATCCACTGAATGGTAAAAAAGATACGCTGCTCAAGCTGGATGATGTTTGGTATTTAAGAACAACCGGGTTGCTTGGAATGGCTTTACATTCTGATATGAAGAAAAATCCATATGTGTTTCTTAATTACACTATACAAAAGGACAAGAAATATATGACCCGGCTGGTTCGGTATACCTGGCAGAAGGATACTCTGATCAATGCTAAAACTTTGATGGAGATACCTGCTGCAAACGGGCATAACGGATCCAGGCTGACAGTGCATGAAGGTATTTTGTATTGGGCAACCGGCGATGCACTTAGTTTAACGGATTCTCAGAATCCGCAAACTCCCAACGGTAAAATCCTGAGGATGAATATTGATGGTTCTGTGCCGGCTGATAATCCGATGAAGGGTAATCTGGTTTGGGCATGGGGGTTCCGTAATATTCAGGGCATGGTTTTTTCTAAAAGCGGACTTTTATATACATCTGAGCATGGTGATGCAAATGATGATGAAATCAATCTGATTCAAAAAACCAGAAACTATGGCTGGCCAACAGTTCAGGGTTTTGCTGAAAGTGTTGAAGAAAGCAGTTTTAAAGGGCTGCATCAGACTGTGGATCCATTGAAAGCATGGACTCCGACAATTGGTCCTGCCGGGCTTGATTATTACGCTTCAGATAAGATTCCGGAAATGAAAAACTCCTTGCTTCTTGTAACATTAAAAGGGAAAAGTTTAAGGTCTTTGAAACTTTCTGCCGACGGGAAGCAGATTCTGAGTGAAAGCATATTTTTTGAGAATAAATTCGGCCGCGTCCGCGACCTGTGTGTTTCTCCTGCAGGAGATATTTATATTTCTACCAGTAACCGCGACTGGAATCCTGTTGCAGGTTTTCCAATGCCTGAAGATGATAGGATTATTAAGATTTCAAAACTTAGTAAATCTGATCCTCAGAATTCCCTTTCCTCTATGCCTCCGGGATCTAAACCGGCGGCACTTTATCAGCAATATTGTGCTTCATGTCACAAAGATGATGGTATGGGAGTAAAGGGCGTGTTTCCTCCATTACAGGGTTCGCAAACAGTAGTTATAAATCCGAAGGTTTTAATCAGGAAAGTGTTGACCGGTTCATCCGGGCCGGCAACAATCAACGGAGTGAATTATGAGGCCCAAATGCCATCATTTGCATTTCTTAAAGACGAAGATATGCTTGAGATTTTAGGCTATGTTCGTTCTCTGGGCTCAAATCATGCAATTCCAATTAAACCTGAGACTGTAAAAGAAGTAAGAGCTTCACTGAATAATTAATCTAAACATTTTAATTTTTTTCCTTGAAACTAATCCGTATTATTCTTTTATTAAGCTGTTCTGTTCTTTCTTTAAATGCTCAGAATATTAAGGGGCGTTTAACTAATCTTGGGCCGCAAATTTATGCTTCTGTTATTCAGGGAAGTACTTTCCTGCAGGATAAAAATGGTCGTCAGCTTGTTTATACGGTAGTCAGGGGCAATCCGGCCCGATTGCTTGCATATACCATTGATACCCGCCAAATGGTATTGAATGAGGCTCTTCCAGGTACAGATGGTGCATGGGATATGGCTGTTTCTTCAGATGGATGGCTTTATGTTCCGGGAGCAAAAGGTATGCTTTACAGACATATGCCGGGTACAGAAACTGTTGAAAATCTCGGTCTGGTATTGCCTGAGCAAACAACAGTATGGAATCTGGCGGCTGGTAAGAACGGTGAGATGTTTGGAGCTACCTATCCCGGATGCCGCGTATTCCGTTATCACCCCAATGATGGCTTTGCAGATATTGGAAAGGGACCGTTAGTTGAAACTGAGAATTATGTCAGAAGTCTGGCTTATTATGAAAAGACCGGGAAATTATATGCCGGCGTAGGATCGCATGCAGAACTTATTGAGCTGGATCCGAAAACCGGGTCAAAAAAGTCAATTCTTCCTCAGGAATTTAAGAATAAGGAGTTTGTTTACAGTATTGAGATCATTAAAGGTTCTTCGGGTGCTGACAGAATGCTCACATTAATCACTAATGGCAGCTTTACACTGGTTTATAATCTTCAAACCGGGAAGTTTGATTATCAGATTGATGAAATGGATATGAAAGCCCTTAGTCAGGAAAATGAGAATGGCAGGATGTATTATACTTTCAAATCCGGTTTGTACAGCCGTGATCTGGCGAAACCGCAGCAAGCACCGGTAAAGCACTATGATGAAGCCGGATCAGCAAATGCGATGCTAATCAGGAAAGAAAAACTTTATATTCTGAATTCAGATGCAGTTCTTTTGGTGAAAGATCTGAAAAGTGGGAAAGTGGAGACACATAAACTGGAAATACCGGGTCAGCCAATAACTATTCAAAGTATTATGAAGGGGCCGGATGGCAGGATATGGTCGGGCGGATATCTTGCCGGAGGACATGCAGCCTACGATCCTAAGGCCAATAAATTAACGGCATATCCCGGCCTGCATCAAACAGAGGGAATGACCGTTAAGGATCAGTTTATTTATTTCGGAATTTACCCCAAAGGACATATGTATGAGTATGATACCAGAAAGGAATGGGATGTCAAAAAATCTAATCCCCGTTTTTTAGGGCAAATTCATGATCAAAGTCGCCCGTTTGCAGTTCTCAATGAGAAGCTAAGCGGAAAAATATTTTTTGGCATGGTTCCCGAATATGGTAAACTGGGTGGAGCTTTGGTGAGTTATGATCCTTTCAAAAAGGAGTTGAAATCCTATGGTACTGTTATTCAGGATCAATCTATAGTTAGTTTGGTTGCATCAAAAGGTGTGGTTTGGGGTGGTACAAGCGTTTCGGGCGGATTGGGTGTTATGCACTCAACTAAAGAAGCTAAATTGTTTTCGTGGGATGTTCAAAAGGGACAGAAAACTGATGAAATTGTGCCTGTAGAAGGTGCATATGCAATTACCAGTTTGATTCAGGGGCCGGATGGAAATATATGGGGAATGGCTGGAGGTACTCTTTTTGTTTTTGATCCGCTTAATAAAAAGGTTTTGCGAAAAAAGGAAATTTACCCAACACGTGCATTGAAGAGTCATGTCTGGAGGGATGCATTTCTGATTTTACATCCATCCGGAATGATTTATGGAACCGGAGGTAGTCAGCTGTTCAGGGTTAATCCTTTAACAATGGATTTTGAGATTCTGGAGAAGCCTGCCAGTTTACTGGCTATGGATGATCAGGGCATGCTTTATTTCCATCGATCAGCAGAATTATGGCAGTATGATCCTGGTACTGAATGATCAGGGTATGAAAATTTGAAAGCCTGATTTTTTTACCTATTATTAAAGAAACTAAACTATGATCATATTAGCTTTATCATTACTGACCAAATTCATCAATTAAAATGAGCAAAAAGAGTGTATTTAAAAAATTTGCACGTTTTTGGAAGAAACTTGGTCCCGGACTGATTACAGGTGCCAGTGATGATGATCCATCAGGAATAGCTACATATTCACAAGCCGGCGCGCAATATGGCCTGTCAACGCTCTGGACTGCTTTGATAACGTTTCCATTGATGGCTGCAATACAGGAAATGTGTGCCCGTATAGGCTATGTGACGGGGAAAGGCTTAACGGGGACCCTGAGAGATCATTATTCCAGACCTGTATTATACCTCATGGTTATGTTTAGCTTCCCGGCTATTATCATGAATATCGGTGCTGATATTGCAAGTATGGGAGCGGTTGGTAATCTGCTTTTTCCCTCTGTTAATGCCGGATATTTCAGTGTTGGCTTCACGGTACTGCTGTTGGTACTGATTATTTATCTTCCTTATCGAAAGTTTGCATCCACACTTAAATATCTTTGTGCGGTGTTGCTGGTCTATTTAATCGTGCCGTTTTTATACAAGCAGGATTGGATTACAATTTTAAAGGGAACAGTAATTCCTTCGATTACTTTCGATAAAGATTTTATTAGTATTCTGGTAGGTATTCTGGGTACTACTATTTCTCCATACCTTTTCTTCTGGCAGGCAACGATGGTTGCTGAAGACAGAAATCATAAGAGAAAGATTATTGTGGATAAGAAGATCATGGAGGAGATAAAGCAGGATGTTGATTTTGGTATGCTATTCTCAAATGTGGTCATGTTTTTTATTATTCTGACTTCAGGTACTGTTTTATTTAATGGGGGAATACATCATATCGAAACTGTTGAACAGGCAGCACAGGCTTTAAGACCATTGGCCGGTGATTCAGCTTATTTGCTGTTTGCTCTTGGAGTTTTGGGAACGGGCTTGCTTGCAGTCCCGGTACTTTGCGGTGCATTATCTTATATTGTGACCGAGACTTTCGGCTGGCAAAGAGGAATGGATAAAAAGTTTCATCAGGCAAAGGCATTTTATCTGATTACTGCAGTTTCACTTTTACTTGGCCTGATGATGAATTATGTAGGGATATCCCCTATAAAAGCACTGATATGGTCTGCTATTTTGTACGGACTGACAGCCCCCGTTATGATCGCAATTATTCTGCATATTGCTAATAATAAGCTGGTTATGGGTGATTTTACCAATAATAAATTATCTAATTTTCTTGGTTCGGCGGCACTGATATTGATGAGTATTGCTGCAGTGATTCTGATATACCTTCAGATCTTTGACTGATTTTCTGAATAATCAAGCAGAGGATACAGTAATTATACTCAATGTATGGTATACAATTGGTTTTTCTTGTTAATTTTCTATTAATTAGAGGAACAACAGACTTTCTGAAAGAAGTTTTAAATCTCTAAGCTAACCCAATGAATTACAGGCAATACGCAGAAAAATACCAGGATAACCTAATAAAAGATGTTATTCCTTTTTGGTTGAAGAACTCCGGAGATAAAGAATTTGGGGGTTTTTTTACTTGTCTTGACAGAAATGGGAAGGTATTTGATACTGATAAATTTGCCTGGCTTCAGTTCAGACAGGTTTGGTGTTTCAGTATGCTTTACAACCAGGTAGAGCAGAAAAAAGAATGGCTTGATTTCGCCATTCAGGGTGCTGAATTTATGAAGAATCATGGCCGGGATAGTGAGGGTAATTTCTACTTTTCGCTTACACGTGAGGGGCAAGCCCTGATTCAGCCTTATAATATATTTTCAGACTGTTTTGCAGCAATGGCATATGCTCAGCTTTACCGGGCAACAGGTACTGAGGAGTACGCTCAGCTTGCCATAAATACATTTAATAATATTCTCAGAAAGCGGGATAATCCTAAAGGTCACTATAATAAAGCCTATCCCGGTACAAGACCACTTCAGGGATTTTCATTGCCAATGATTCTCTGTAATCTGGTTCTGGAACTGGAACATCTGCTGGATAAGGATCTGATCGAACAGACGATTGATGATGGAATTTACTCCGTAATGGAGGTTTTTTATCAGAAAGATCTTGGAATTATTCTTGAAAATGTGATGCCTGATGGCTCTTTCTCAGATTCATTTGAAGGCCGTTTGGTTAATCCGGGGCATGGATTGGAGTCGATGTGGTTTATCATGGATATTGCCGAACGCAGAAATGATCAGGCATTGATTAAAAAGGCTGTAGATGTAAGTATTAATATTCTGGAATATGGCTGGGACAAGGAGTATGAAGGTATTTTATACTTTATGGACGTTAAAGGTCATCCGCCGCAACAGTTGGAATGGGATCAGAAATTATGGTGGGTGCATATGGAGACTTTGATCACTCTCCTTAAAGGGTTTTATCATACCGGAGATCAGCGCTGCTGGAACTGGTTTGAGAAGGTTCATAAATATACCTGGGATCACTTTCCGGATGCAGAAATGGGAGAATGGTATGGTTATCTGAACCGGCGTGGAGAAGTACTGCTTCCTTTAAAGGGAGGCAAATGGAAAGGATGTTTTCATGTTCCGAGAGGCTTATACCAATGCTGGAAGACTTTGGAGAAAATCGAAACAAAATATTCAAGATAACCCTGGCAATTTGGCTTAAAGTCAAAAGCTTAAAGCCGAAAGCAATAACGAAAAGAAAACATATATGGCAAATATACCTTTACAGAACACGGTAATCTCTGATCAGGAGAATGCCGGACAGAATTACATGCCCGCCCTCATTTCGCTGGCGGTATTGTATTTTATGAACGGGTTCATTACCTGTCTGAATGATACTCTTGTGCCATTTTTTAAGGAAGGATTTACTCTAAGCTATGCAGATTCATCTCTGGTGCAGTTTTATTTTTTCCTAACCTACGGGCTTATGTCTTTCCCTGCCGGAATGATCGTTGAAAAGATAGGGTATAAGAATGGAATGGTTCTTGGATTTGCTATTGCAGCAATTGGAGCTTTGTTATTCTATCCTGCTGCAGATATGCACCTCTACTATTTATTTCTTGCAGCTTTATTTGTTCTGGCTATCGGTATAGTGGTACTTCAGGTTGCGTCCAATCCCTATATCACGGCACTTGGCCCTGCAAAAACAGCTTCTTCCCGGCTTACCCTTATTCAGGCTGTAGGCTCTATCGGAACGACTGTTGCGCCTATTTTCGGAGCACATTTTATCTTGTCAAAATTGCAGGAATCAGATACCTCAAGTGATGCGGTAAAATATCCTTATCTGGGAATTGCTGCTTTACTGATTTGCATAGCCCTGGTAGTTTATAATTTAAAACTGCCAAAAATCAGTACAGGTACAGAAGGCTTTCAGGCCAGTCCGGAAGAAAGAATCAGCATCTTCTCTTTCCGTAACCTTAATTTTGGAGCCTGGGCAATCTTCGCTTATGTCGGGGCAGAAGTTTCAATAGGAACTTTCCTGACCAATTATATTGCCGATACATTAAGTGTGGGTGTTGAACAGGCTAATTCTTATGTTTCTTATTATTGGGGAGGTATGCTTGTTGGCCGTCTGCTTGGTTCCTTCCTGCTAAAAACTATCAGGCCTTCATTTGTGCTGACAGTTTGTGCTGCTGCAGCGATTCTTCTGCTTGTTCTTTCTGTAAGTTCTTCGGGATTATTCGCGATTTGGTCAATGATAGGGGTTGGCCTTTTTAACTCGGTGATGTTTGCTATTATTTTTTCACTTTCAGTACATGGTTTGGGTAAATATACCACTAAGGCTTCCGGTATTTTGTCAACAGCGATTGCCGGTGGTGCAATTGTATCCTTTTCACAAGGTTATATAAAGGATCATTCAACATGGGCAGTAGCTTTTATGATCCCCGTTCTTTGTTATTTATATATCGTTTTTTTTGGTGTTAACGGCTATAAATCAAAAGCTGTGAGATTATGAAAAGAAGAAATTTTATTGGTTTGACAGGGTTGGGAGCGACAGGATTAGCTTCAGGGGCACTTTCGGCATTCCCATCTGATATATTTGCTTCGGCTTCCCGGAAGGATCTGAATGCATCTGAACTAAGAGCAACTCTGGTAATTGCCGGAGGAGGGATAGGTGGTTGCGCAGCTGCATTATCGGCTTTACGTAATGGACTGGATGTGATTATGACTGAAGAAACCGAATGGATTGGCGGGCAGCTTACTTCACAGGGTGTACCACCTGATGAACATTCCTGGATTGAAACTCATGGTGCCCCAAAATCTTATCGTGATTACAGAAATGCTGTCAGAGATTATTATAAAAAGAATTATCCGATAACTGCTGCTGCAAAATCCAGACAATATCTGAATCCGGGCAATGCGGTAGTTTCGGCTCTTTGTCATGAACCAAGGGTATCACTTGCAGTGTTGCATGATATGCTGGCACCCTTTATCAGTTCAGGTAAGCTGACATTACTTACTGAACATAAGATCCGCTCTGCAGAATATTCAGGAAATAAAGTGAAGGCCCTGAAGGCTCAGAGTCTCAGAAGCGGCCGCACTTATATTCTTAGCGGGATGTATTTTGTAGACGCTACAGAAACTGGTGAGCTACTCCCAATGACAGGTACTGAGTTTGTGATGGGCACAGAATCGCGTAATGAAACCCGTGAACTTCATGCCCCACTAAAGGCTGACCCTGATAACCAACAGGCATTTACGGTATGTTTTGCCATGGATTATGTGCCTGGGTCAAATAATGTTGGGGATAAACCGGTTGAATATGACTTCTGGCGTAATCTGACACCTAAAATGAACCCTGCCTGGTCGGGCAAATTACTGGATCTGAATTATTCAAATCCCAAAACACTCGAAAAGAAAACACTGGGCTTTAATCCGAATGGAAGCCCTACCGATCCATACCTGAATCTCTGGAATTATCGACGCATACTGGCAAAAGATAATTTTATGCCCGGAGCGTTCAGCGGAGATATTTGCACGGTTAACTGGCCTCAGAATGATTATACGTTAGGCAATCTGGTGGGTGTATCTCAAAAGGAATTTGATCATCATCTCGGACGGGCAAAGCAACTCAGCCTGTCATTATTTCACTGGCTGCAAACCGAAGCTCCCCGTCCGGATGGAAAGCAGGGATGGCCCGGACTTCGTTTGAGAAAAGATATCATGGGAACTGAAGATGGTATGGCAAAATATCCATATATCCGTGAATCAAGACGTATCAAAGCTATATTTACAGTTTTGGAAGAGCATGTCGGGCTGGAAAACCGTATTCAGGTAGCAGGACCCGAGGCAGGAAAGAAAGCTGCTGATTTTTACGATAGTGTAGGTATTGGTTACTACCATATTGATCTGCATCCAAGCAGTCGCGGCAACAATTATATCGATTTTGCATCTCTTCCTTTTCAGATCCCATTGGGCACTTTATTGCCGGTTCGTATGGAAAATCTTTTGCCTGCTAATAAGAATATCGGAACAACGCATATTACCAATGGCTGTTATCGTTTGCATCCTGTTGAATGGAGTATCGGCGAAGCAGTAGGCTTATTGGTTAGTTATTCTTTGAAAAAGCAGGTAATCCCTCAGAAAGTCAGGGAAGGGAAGCAATTACTGGAAGAGTTTCAGGAGTTTATCGCCAAGCAGGGGATAGATACAAAGTGGAGGTAAGTTGTAAGTAATAAATTTTGGATTGTGCTTTGTTTTTGAAGATAATCTTAATTAATGGACTTATTTACAGGCAGAACAGATTGATATGAAAAGTTTGAGGCTCGCTGTATTTTTTATATTTCTATTATCATCGGGGTTTTTATCTGCGCAAAGTCAGTTTATAAAAGTCAGGGAGGAGTTGATTTTTCAGGATGCGCCATTTGCACAATGTCATGCATCTACCTTATTGGAAACCGGCAATAGAGATATTTTAGCTGCCTGGTTTGGCGGTTCTCATGAAGGGAACAGGGATGTGAAGGTCTGGACTGCAGTAAATCATAAAGGTAAATGGACTTCTCCGGTAGCTGTTGCGGATGGTAATTTTGCTGAACTTGGAACTTTTCCACTATGGAATCCTGTATTGTTTAAAAGTTCAGGGAATAAGCTTTTCCTGTTTTATAAGGCAGGACCTAATCCCAGAGAGTGGTGGGGAATGTATAAGGTGTCTGCTGATAATGGCAAAACCTGGTCTGAGGCTGTTCGTTTACCTGATGGTATTCTGGGGCCGATAAAAAATAAACCCATTCAGCTTTCTGATGGTACAATTCTTTCACCCTCAAGTACCGAAAGCTTAGAAAACTGGAAAGTTCATATTGAGCGTTCAACAGATCAGGGTAAAACATGGCAGAAGATACCGGTTGATCCGGAAACGGAGTTTGGTGTAATTCAACCCAGTATTCTGACATATCCGGATGGCCGGCTTCAGATTTTGTGCAGAAGTAAAGAGGGTAATGTAATAGAATCGTGGTCAGATGATCAGGGACTTAGCTGGACTAAAATGAAGCGAACTGAATTGCTCAATCCAAATTCAGGAACTGATGCAGTTACATTGAAGGATGGATCTCAGTTAATTGTTTACAATCCATTGATTCCCGGAAAGGAATGGTTCAATGGTCGGTTCAAGTTAAATCTTGCAGGGTCAGAAGATGGAGTAAACTGGAAAGATATTATGGTTCTTGAAAACGGAACTAAGGAAGAATATAGTTATCCTGCCATCATACAATCAAAAGATGGGAAGGTGCATATTAGCTATACTTTTGATCGTAAGAATATCAAGTATATCATTCTTAAAAACAAACGATTTTGAGCAGAATTAATTCCGGTGAACAATTCGTTTACATAAGTTTTCAAATAATAAATAACCCATGAAAAGAAGAGAAATATTAAAAAGCCTTACCATTCTTCCCTTAGCAGGTGCTATAGGTACAAAAACAGCAGAGGCCGAAGCTGTACAGAAATCTGAATGGACCCCAAAAAAAGTTGCGATTCCAAGTCCCTATCCAAGCACCAGTCCGCTTTCTGCCTGCATCCGTTCAGGGCATCTGGTATTTCTCAGTGGTATTGGTGGCTGGTATGCCGACAGAAGAAAGGAACCTGGCGATATTCAGGTGCAGATAAGAAGTGCGCTTGAGCACATGAGAAACATGCTTGAACGAGCCGGAACGAATATGGGTAATGTTTTGAAAGTTCACATGACCCTGGCAGAGCCTAACAAGAATATCAAGGCACTTAATGAAGTGTATGGAGAATATTTTCCTGATCCAAAGCCGGTGCGTTCTTATAGTGGTTGCGGTACAGATCAGATGGGAAGAGACGGTATACTTGTTCAGATTGATTGTATCGCTTATATCGACTAAGTTCTTTAATATTTTCGTTGGCAGACGAAGCTTATTTCCCAAATCTCATTGATTTAAATCAATACTATTTCTTAATCAAAATCATTGCCTGAGCATATTGCAGACTCTAATTTTGTAAATAGAAATTTGAATCAGAATGGTTAAAAGCATCGCTGTATTTGGAGTAAGCAGAAAATATGGTTCGGTCATAGCTGAAAAGCTGGCTGCACATTCTTTCAGACTCTTATTGGTAACTGAAGAAAATGATAATTGTTCATCGTTGCTCTTAAGGTTTCCGGAGGCAGATATTCAAATTCTGAATTGCCCGGCTCAGTCGGGCTGGGAGGCTGATATCATTGTGCTGGATGTTCCGGCAGAGGATCAGTTAGAGCTTATTGATTCGATTCGGGGTTTCGTAACTCAAAAGATTGTTTTAAATATCACTGAATTAAATACAGATGATGCATTGAGCTATTCAGCGGATATTAAATCTTTATTGCCATATTCTAAAGTTATCAATTTAAGTTTTATTGAAAGTAAAGAGGGGCAGCTGATGTTTTCTATTTCCGGAAGACACAGGGATGCACTTGATGAAACAGAAGCATTACTTAAACAGGTTGGATTTGCACATGCTCCTGTTGATTTATTAGCAACAAATTAATTATAAACCATAAACAAACAAAAATGAAAAAAACAATTTTAATCGCTCTTGTAGCATTATTAAGTCAGGCAGCAGTTCAGGCACAAACCATCATCTGGAAATCAGACAAAGCCCATTCGAAATTAACGTTTTCAGTTGTACACCTTGGTATTTCAGATGTTGAAGGTCTGTTCAGAAATTTTGATGCAAGTATTACTGCTTCGAAAGCTGATTTCAGTGATGGTGTTTTTGAATTGACTGCCGACGTAAAGTCAATTGACACAGAAATCGAAATGAGGGATAATCACCTGAAAAGCCCTGACTTTTTTGATGCAGAGAAGTTCGATAAAATTACTTTCAAAAGTACTTCAATCAAATCTGCAGGTAAGAATAAATATACTCTGAGTGGTAATTTAACTATGCATGGGGTGACTAAACCTGTCAGCATGAATCTGGTTTACCGGGGTACTATCGTTCATCCAATGAATAAGACTAATGTTGCCGGTTTTCAGTTAACGGGTACTCTTAATCGTTCTGATTTCAATATTGGGCCAAACTTTAAAGCACCAATGATCAGCGATGAAGTTGAGATTAAAGCTGACGGAGAATTTTCAGGCAAATAAATTACTTCCAGTCTAAATAAGAATGGGTTTTGATTTAATCAAAGCCCATTCTTATTTTAAATACAGGTTGATTTTTGATCAGTATGAACTTAGGAAACGATTCGTTTTCTTACTCTGCTCAGAGTTTCAGGTGTTATTCCAAGATAGGAGGCAATCATATGCTGAGGGACTCTTGCAACGATATTGGGGTATGCAGATAGTAGTCTGAGGTATTTTTCATCTGCACTGGCGCTTAAGGTGGCTGTAAGGCGCCTGTGTGTAGCAATCATGTTTGACTGAGTCAGAATTCTGAAATATCTTTCAAACTTTGGTACTCTTTCATATAATTCATCAAGCGCAGATTTAGAGATCTGCAATAGTTCTGAATCTTCGATTGCATCAATATTGTATACCGCTTCTTCTCCTGTCAGGAAGCTGTATATATCTGCTATCCACCAGCCTTCAAGGGCAAACTGAATAATATGCTCATTCCCTTTATTATCTACACTGTATGAGCGCAGAATTCCCTTCTCAACAAAAACCAGATTTTTGCAGACATCATCCTGCTGCAAAATATATTGTCGTTTTCTGAGTTTTTTAGGACTGAACAGACTTTTACAGATCTCTTTTTCAGTATCGGTAAGCTTAATTTTCTCTTCAATTTTTGAAAATAGTACTTCAAACATCTGTCTGCAATTTATTGTTTTCAAAGATGGTATTTTGAATTTACTAATTATTAATTCATTATTAATCGTACGTAACTATGACAGAAACTAATAATTAGGAAGAATTGTTCGCTTATTTTATTACTTTTAAAGACCTGAAAAATCATGCCTGAACAACCTGCCTTCTTCAATTGGTCATTAAAAAAATTACTCTTAACTATACCCGATTCTTTGGAGCAATCCAGAGTTAAGATTTTGTATACTTTTCTGATTTTTTCTCTGATAAAGGTATTAATTATCATACCGATCGCTTATCAGAATAATCAGGTTCCGCAATTAAAGATTACCCTGATATTGTTGATTGCTTATGCTTTTATGACAAAGTTATTGTTAAGTCATAGAAAATACGCGGTAATGATTTCTCATCTCATGATTATCGTGGGAATGCTGATTGTATTATCTATTTTTTTTGGAATTGCAAAAACCATTAATATCATGGCTTTGCAGTTTATCTTCATGATGATTTTAAGCGGGTTTTATTTATTGAGCCGCAGTTATGGTATTTTTTATTCGATAGTAGCGATTTCGCCGGTTATTGTATTCATGATTAATAACGGGAATCTTCAGAATCTTAACAATAGTCCCGAAGGTTTGGGTTCACCTGCTTATGAGATTCTGGTTTTCTTGAATTTTGTCACAATTATACTGGCTCATTATTTATTTCATCAGGCACTGAACCGAAATGTGAAGGAGAAGGAATTGCTAAATGAGAAACTGCAGATCGCAGTAATGGAAGCTAATATTGCGGCTCAGTCAAAATCAGATTTTTTATCAACCATGTCGCATGAGCTGAGAACACCGCTTAACTCTGTTATCGGGATGGCTGAGCTACTTAGTGATGAACTTACCAGCCCTGAGCAGGAAGAAAACCTGAAAATTCTGAATTTTTCTGCAGCCAGTCTTCATACATTGATTAATGATATACTCGACTATAATAAGCTGGGCTCTGAAAAACTATATCTGGAGGCTATTAGTGTTAACCTTCATTCGCTGATGCATGATATTTGTTCAGGTTTAAGGATACAGGCAAAGGAAAAGGGGCTGAATTTAATACTTGACATTGATGAAGATATTGAGTATACCCCGGTTTCAACAGATCCAACCCGTATAAGTCAGATTATATTTAACCTGACGGGTAATGCAATTAAATTTACATCTATTGGTAGTGTAAAGATTAAGCTTAAGATACTTAATAAGAATACAGATGACATCAGCGTTCGTTTTTTGATAACAGATACCGGCATTGGTATTAATGCTGAAAAGGTAGAAACCATATTTGAGCCTTTTACACAGGCTTCAACCAGTACAACCCGAAATTACGGAGGAACTGGTCTCGGACTGGCTATCGTTAAGCGTTTATTAACTCTTTTTGAAAGTTCAATACATCTTGAGAGTGATGAGGGTATTGGTTCTGAATTCTGGTTTGATATTACCTTTAAGCGTAATACTCAGCCAACAGACAATATAATCTCAGATAAAGATCATGTATATGATCTTAACGGGCTAAGAGTACTGGTGGTTGAAGATAATCCGGTAAACAGCTTATTACTGAAAAAAATCTTCCAGAAATGGAGTAATATACCTGATTTTGCCAAGGATGGATACGATGCTTTAGAGAAGATTGTTGCAAATACGTATGATTTGATTTTAATGGATATTCATATGCCAATACTTGATGGCTATGAAACCACAAAGAAAATACGTGAACTGGCGGATAAAGAAAAATCAAAGGTACATATCATTGCGTTAACAGCATCTGTGTCGAGTAATCTGAATGAAAAAATACATGAAGCGGGAATGAATGATTACTTATCAAAGCCATATAATCCCAGAGAGCTGTATGCAAAACTCAGAGAGATTTCACTTAAGAAATAATAATATTTTGTAAAGAAAAGGCTCCGTACTAATTTAAATACGGAGCCTTTTTTATGGAATTACCGAACCAGTTAGCTCGATAATGGCGGGCCTACCGGAACATTGATTTTCTGGCGGCTGCTTGGCTGTACATATCTCTTTGCAGTGAAGGTAGAGGTCAGGTATTCACCGTGATGGATTTTACCTTTGATTGTATCTCCTTCAAGTGTTCCTGAGAAAGTGAATGGCACATTGTCGGCCAGCATTCTTGAAGCACTTCTGAATTTAACTTCATTTCCTTCAATAGTTCCCTCAAGCTCATTGGTTGTAAATGCGCTCTTGTGCGAACCTTTCAGCCAGTTTGTATCCTGCTGTTCGATAGAGAAGGTATGCTTACTGGTTTCAGTGAAGTACTCGATAGTTACATCCCAGCGTCCTTTCAAATCTGCTCCCGGAGCTTTCATTTCTGGTACTGCAGGGCGCTTCATTGAAAGGGCAGCGTGAATACGGTCAGCAACGATCTTGTCATCGCCAGGCTGCATCATCCATGCTGCAACTGTGATAGAGGTAGAGTTTTCAGCACCTCCATTACCACGACCACCGCCTGCACTTAGCGCAATACGCGGTTTGGTTGTAGAAAGGTAAGTCGCAATATCTTGTCCTGTAGCATTGAATTTTGCAGGATCCCATGAAATAGTTAAGTTAGGTGTGCGGTTATCCAATCCTTTTGGCTGACGGATATTAGCAGTTACACCACTGATTGTTCCTATTTTTTTGGCTATGGTCTCCAGATAACCTGTCCAGGTAATTTCTTCCTGCGGATGATCACGCTTAGTCCATGCTTCAACGGCAGCAACCATACCGATCTGCTCTTCTTTTCCTACTTTATTATCGCGGCCTGCACCATGGTGAGGAGCACTTGACTGCCATGCAGCCATCAGTAATTTTTTATCACCTAACAATAATCCGGCACTCTGAGGTCCACGGATTGCCTTACCTCCACTGTAAGCAACAACAGTTGCTCCGTCAGCAAGGTGTACGTTTGGTTTTAAAGTAAGGGCTTCTGCAGCAGCATCCACAAGTACAGGGATACCTTTTTTCTTGGCAGCCTGTGAAATTGCATAAACAGAAAGTGGTCCTTTATCGCCAGGTTCTGTAGGCATCAGGTAAATCATTGCAGTACGTGGATTCATTGCAGCTTCAAGCTCTTCCTGTGTATCAACAGTAATTACCTTTACCCCAACATTACGTACAGCATGATCATAAGTATTACGTGAACTGCGTGGAATAATTACTTCATTTTTTTCGAATCCGGTAAGATCCGGAATACGAACAAGTTTTTCAGGATTGCCACCGGTTACTGAGGCCATGGTTGTAATTTTGATACCTCCGGCACAGCCACAGGAAACTACACCCCATTCAGCACCTGAAAGGTCTGCAAGTTTTTGACCCACACCCATAGCAAGTTCATCTAACTGTACATAGTTTGATTGAGCATTGTACATGGCTTCCTTTGCTTCAGGAACAAGGGTTGATGCACCAATGATTGTAAATGTTCCGCGGCAATTAATTACCGGCTCAACACCCAATGCACGATACACTTCAGGACCAGCAAGCACAGAATTTGTGGCAGCCTTTTCTCCACCCAACACTCCAAGTAATCCTGCACCTTCAGCAGGTGCAGACATTGCTGCCTGAGCGCTTCCAACAACACCACCTGCTAATGGTAGCATTGTAAGACCTTTAATAACGTCTCTACGTTTCATTTAATTATTTAATTTAAGTTTATTGTGTTGATTTTACATTAACAGAGATCCGTTAAAGAATAATCTAATTTAAGGACTTCAATAAAAAATGCAACCTAATATAGGTACTATTCATGTTACATCATTCCTTATCCGGGTTAATTCTTTTTTACTTATTTAACTTTCTGTACTCCATCACTTCCTGTACACTTACCGCACTTGCCGTATTGCCAAAACTTGAGCGTATATAAGTTAAGATATCAGCAACTTCTTCATCTTTCAGGAAGTTATGCGCCGGCATCAGACCATTGTAAGGTTTGCCGTTCACAACTATTTCTCCGTTTAAGCCTTTTAATACTACATTCAATAATCGGGTTTTATCGCCTGTTACCCAGTCTGCTCCACCAAGAGGAGGGAAGCGATTACCGTCGCCCTTACCATCATTCTGATGACATGCTGAACAATAAGTATTATAAAGTGCGGCTTCAGGTTTAATTTTTCCTTTTTCCAGGTCGTCTTTAATGATGTCGGGAGTACGAATATGGGAAAGCTGTTTGTGCTTCTCCATTTTCGCCAGTTGAGCCGTTCCAAATGTCTTTTTATCTCCTTTGTACATCACACGCCATATTCTTCCTTTCTCTGTTTCGCTGATATATAATGAGCCATCCGGACCTTCTGCAAGTCCCATCGGGCGCAATTTGGCATCCCTTACATTGACAATCGGGTCAACACCTGCAAATCCATCAGCGAATACTTCCCAATCGCCGGAAGGTGCTCCGTTTTTAAATGGTACGAAAGCTACAAAATATCCTGATTGCGGATATGGAGCACGATTGGTTGAACCATGAAATGCGATAAATGCGCCATTCTTATAACGCTCAGGAAACTGGCTACCCTGATAGAATAACAGATCGTTCGGTGCCCAATGGCCCGGGAACCCGATCAGAGGCTGAGCAAGTTCCCTGCCCTTTCCTTCTTTCTTTCCATCCCCGCCATATTCAGGAGTAAGTAATTTCTTTTTCTTAATCTGATCATAATAGTAGTATGGCCATCCGGCATCATCGCCTTCCTTAATTTTAAGGAATTCTTCAGCAGGTAATACAGCACTTTCCCATGGAGTGTAAAGTTCAGGGAAGAGGCGGTGAAGGTTATCCCGTCCATGCTGAACTACATAAAGACTTTTATCGGCTTTATTCCAGTCCATTGCTACAATACTTCGTAATCCTGTAGCGAATAATGTTCCGTCTTTTTGTTTTAATCCTGTTTTATTTGCATCAAAGCGCCAGATACCACCATGTTGTACCAGTTCAGGACATGGGTTAATACCAGGCTGACCAGGCTTGCCGCCGGGAGTATTATTCATATCCATGCAATTGTTGGATGGAGTTCCGAACGGAACATACATAAATCCTTTATCATCAAACTCCATTGGTTTGGTAATATGCCAGTGTGCTCCATGTCCATGATCGTCGGTCAGTATTGTTTCAATTGGGCTGTCGGGAATCAGTTTCCCCGGACTTAGTTTGTTTCTGTAAATAGCCAGCGAAGAACTGTAATAAAGATATCCATTGTGGATACGCATGCCATTTGCTAAGCTGCCAAAATCTTTGTAGTCGCCAAAATGCTGAATGATATCTGCTTTCCCATCATTGTCAGTATCGCGCATAGCTACGTTGCCACCTTTGGGAGAGAATCGAAGTTTTACATAGATATCACCATTGCTGTTAACTGCCAGATGTCGTGCCGGACCAATACTGTCGGCAACAACCACTGCTCCAAAGCCATCAGGAAAAGTTAGACCTCCATTATCTTTGTCGAAAGCAGGGAGGCCTCCCGGGTTTCTCATCAGTGTGTGTCCAAGCAGAGCTATGAACAGCAGGAATGCTGAAGTATAAAAAGCCGGTTTTCTGAAAACAGTAGAATTGAAGTTAAGTTTCATTTTTTATGAGTTCTATTTAAGCGGGAAATAATTTCTGAGAATTAAAGATGCAAATAATGCTGTTTTAATTCAAATTAGAGGAGGTATAACTGTTTGTCTTTATGTAACAATCGTAAACAGTAATTTAAGAGGGAGTATTTACTGTAAGGCAGGAAGTTTATTCAGCAGCAGAGTCTACATTTTGTGAGGATTCTGCTGCTGAATTTTAATTCTGAATTTAAACCTTCTTTGCCTGAGGCTTAATGGAGGTTAGGTCGGCAATTTTTACAGGTTTTCCACTGTCAATACTGTTTCTGGCAGCAATACCGGTAAGAATAGCTAACGCTCCGTCTCTCAAGCCTGCCGCCTGACGATGCGGGTCGCTTTGGTTTGGCAGAAAAATATGCTGTTTCATGCGCTCATCGCCACCACCATGACCACCTTCAGTATTTGATATTTTAAAAATCTCACGTTTGCCGAAGTTGCTGGTTAGTTGTATTTCATCAAAACCTTCTTCTTCCCAGGGCTGTTTTTCTTTAATCCAGGCATCCAGCTTGCCTTTTGTACCATTGAATGAAATGCGGTAACCTTCATAAGGAGAGTAGGTGGTTAATGAATAGCTCACCTGAACATTATTTGCATATTTGATCTGTACAGCCATTTTGTCGAAAATATCAATATCTTCTTTCCAGACACAGCCATCGCGCAGATAGCCGTCATATTTTTCATTTTCTACGTAAAGCTTCATCAATGATGGATTTTTGGTAATGTCCCAAAAGAAATCGCATTGTTTGGTATGCGGACAAGTGCGGCAATTAGTATGTCTGAATGAATTATTCTTGCCATAAAATTCTAATGCACCATTTGCGAAAACTTCTTCCGGATCTGAATCGATCCACCAGTTTAAAAGATCAAAATGATGTGATGCCTTATGTACCAGTAATGACCCGCCTTTTGATCTCAGACGATGCCATCTTCTGAAATAATCTGCACCATGGCTGGTGTCCAGATACCAGTGAAAATCAACAGAGGTGATCTTGCCAATAGCTCCTGATCGGAGTAATTCATAGATCTTTGCCCGATGAGGCGAATAGCGGTAGTTGAATGTTACCCTTACACTTTTGCCTGTTTTCTTTTCAGTATCCAATATCGCCTGACATTTGGTTTCATCAGTAGTTAATGGCTTTTCGGTGATTATATCAGCACCCATTTCCATGCCTTTGATAATGAATTCATGATGCGTATTGTCTACAGTTGTTACCATCAGAAGCTCAGGTTTGGTCTCACGCATCATCTGATCAAAATCAGTGAATGTCGGACAGCTAACTCCCATGTCTGATTTACCATATTTCAGGCGACCTTCATTGATATCGCAGAGACCAACGAATTCAATTTCATTCCCATATTTCTGAACTACCGATTTACCCCACATACCAAGCCCCCTTCCACCAAGCCCTACCATTGCAATTCTTTTCTTTTTGATGGGTTTTAACAAAGTTTCTGCCGAAGCAGGTAAAATAGTAGAACCGGCAAGCACAGTTCCGGTTTGTAGCAGGAATTTTCTTCTTTTCATAGTGTAGAATTATCTGTTCAATTTGTTCAGACTGAAAATACAGATATTTCCTGAATTATAATGATGTAAACCAAATTAAGGGTTAAGCACTATTAGTCCTAGTCCGGCTTATTGCCATCCTCCCCGGGGGGCTTGAAAATATTAACAAAGCAAGGTGCCGTTGTTTGACCACACTGATTAATTCCAGTTTAGCCTGAAGTGCGTTTTGTTGCGCAAATAACCCTTCCCGGAAAGCCTGGTCCGGCCGGCTCTGAACGGTTCTGTATAAGTATTAATAAGTAGTCAGAATATACTTGCTCATTTAGATTATGCAGAGGTCTTACAGGTTACATAGCTTTTGCATAGGCATTATATGGTAACCACTGATTGCAAAATCATTAATATAACCTCTAACCCGTACCCATCCCAAATATGCACGTTTGTCGGGAATGATTTCCGGTATTCGGGCATAAGTCCAGCCGCCTTTACCAGGAAATTTCCCTAAAAGATATTCACGGTCTGCGAGAGGTTTATCTGCATCAGAAATCTTCATGACAGGAGAATTTGACTAATTGCTTGTATCTGTCTTTTTTATAGCCAGTTTTCCGGCAAAATAAGCCATGGGGATATATGCAAGGCTCAGATCAACAATACTAAACCATAAGGGACCCGGAAGCATGTAAACATTAGCGATCCCGCCAGCAAGGAAAAATGCAGAGATGCCCATTGCAAACTTCATTTGATGACCTGTTGCGAATTTTGCTGCTACAAATGCACCTGTAAAGGTACCAATAGCATGAGCGACAAAGGGCATCAGAAAATGCCGGGGACCAAATAAATGCATGCTGGCTCTTAAACCTTCCATATTAGTTATATCCGCACCGTCGGGTGGAGGGATGATTGAGCCACCAACCATGATGATTCCCATATTAACCAGACTCCCTAAAAAGCATGCTGCCAGTACAACAAGGATGTTATTAATAATTGAGCCCATTTATTTCAATTGATTTAATTAAAATTAGAGAAAATTAAGTCATTCACTGAGATTTAGATAAGATTAAACTAATCACAGGTTCTCAATAGGCTTATGGTCAGTTGCATCACCCCTTGGGTTTCGGTTAAGGGAGTCCATCCCGGAATGCCTGAATAGAAATTTTTCATAGCCTGGAGATCATCAGCGCCGATAGTTAATACACTTATTCTTTGCTCCATACTAATTATATTAAGCCTTTACTGAATTGTTCCTGCCGACGAACAGAACCGGAAATGAGTTTAAAAACTTTAAGCTTTTCTTACAAACTCCGACTTTAAGGCCATTGAACCAAATCCGTCAATTTTACAGGAAATGTTATGATCGCCATCGCTAAGATGGATGTTTTTAACTTTGGTTCCGGCTTTTATAGGTTTAGGTGCACCTTTGACAGGAAGATCTTTAATAACAATAACTGAATCGCCATCTTTTAATTCGTTACCATTTGAATCTAAAACTTTAAGGCTGCTGTCGGTTTCAATTTTTTCTTCGCTGGGGTCCCATTCATGAAAACATTGCGAACAAATCATCAGATTTTGATCAGGATAGGTGAATTCTGAATTACATTTAGGGCAGTGGATAGTATCGCTCATCTTTTTGTGTTTGAAAGTCCAAAGATAAAAAAAGCATTGTCGTTCTTCGGGGATATTTACTTCGTTCCTCGAATTTTCACTAACAATATTCGATTTTTTAATTTTTATTATATCATCGGATATATATGGTGTTCGAAAAAGAAATGAACATGAATATTAAATTTTCTTGTTAGCCTGATTATCCTTTCAGAACAGGGATCAGGAAACTTTTTATTCAGATTTTATGTTTTTGCAGGCTTTTTTAGCTTGGCTGTTAATACTCCTCTGGTAGAATTCTCATCAACCAACTTGCTATTTCTTACATTGGTATAAATTCTATAGGTTTTGGTTCTTTCCAAATGTTTCTCTTCCAAAATTTCAAATTCCGGAAAGTAATCACGGATAAAATTCCAGTTCATGGTTTGCGGTTCAGTCAAGGTGGGTCTGGTATGAATATCTACCAGCAGCAAAAAAAGACCATCAGGCTTCAGTGTTCTGCTAATTTCCCTGCAGGCAAGTTCCATATTTTCAACATGATCCAATGAATTGAATGAGGAAATGATGTCGAAATAATTATCGGGGAAGGGGATGTCTTCAACATAGGCTTTAAGATAGCTCATTTTATGTTCTTTTGCACCCATTTTGAGGTATTGATCAGCAAGCGGGTCGATTCCTATCCTTTCCTTTACCATATCCGCCCATTCTAAAGAACCTCTCGGGCCGCAACCGATATCCAGTATGATTTTGTCATTATAAAACTCTTCAGATAATGAAAAGTTGCTTGTGTAAAAATGTTTATAATGGGAATTGTCATTAAGCTTTTTAGAAAATAGCTTAACTATTTTCCAGTAACTCAGTTCAAAAATCTCTTTAAAGGATAAGGAGCTATTGGTCGATTGGGAATTCATTATTTTGCGTTGAAACGTTCCGGCGAATTTATTCAAATGAATCAGGATTTAGGCACAATCTTATATTGAATTATTTTTTATTTAAGATTGTCTGGTGGTAGTTCTCTTTAGGATTGTATAGTGAAAATAAATTTCTAAAAAAAAAAAGCTCCCGAATGGACTAAATACGGGAGCTTTTCAGATTTGTAGCTTTCACTTTTATTTCAAGGCCTTACTCCATGGCACCCCAGCCATCCCATTCAAATCCCAAACAATTCTTCCGGCACGGATAGTCATTTCAGCCTGAAACTTTTTATTTCCTTCCAGCTTAAAGCCTCCGGCATCGAGAAATCCGAATTTGCCGTCCAGCACCTTAATCACAGCAATATCTGCAACAGAGCCCTCACTCAGGTTGCCCAGATCTGGACGTTTGATGGCATTGGCAGCACCCCAGGAGGCACGCTCAATAATATCTTCGGTTTGCATGCCCATGTTCAGATATTTCGACATCAGATTCAGCATATCCTTCATCCCCGAGTTCACACTGTTATGGTGCATATCGGTGCCAAAAGTGTCAGGAGCGAGTCCCTGTTTTACTGCAGGTATTCCCTGATTGAACCAAAATCCTACACCACCATGGCCTACATCAAACAGGATTCCTCTTTTGCGGGCTTCCAAAACAAAGGGGTGTACTTTGCCATTCTCATCCACTACCGGCATACGTTCTGAAACGTTTTCATAAGCATGGGTCAGGATATCACCTGCTTTCATATGTTTCAGCTGATCTTCCAGCGAGAACGCAGTGATATGGCATTCCACAAACAAGGGTCTGTTGTTTTCATGTGCCAATGCAGCTGCCTCATCAAATGGCTTCCAGTCCTTGCCCGAATAATGCCCGATTTTTACTCCGACAATATTATCCGAATATTTTTTGATCGCCTCATCAGCTTTTTCAATTTCCAGAGCTTTCATATCTTCCTGTTCAGTAGCTGTACCCATCATTCCCGGTGCAAATGCATTCAGATAAGCAAGCACGCGAGTGCGTGAGCGGTCAATAATCTGTTCTTTAAACAGGGGGAAGGTCTTGTATCCGGATGTGCCGGCATCTACTACCGTAGTAATACCTGCACGGAAGGTGAAGTCGTCAGGCTTCACACTCGAAGAGCCATGTCCGAAGCCGGCATTGGGTCCGGTGAAAACATGGGTATGAATATCAATCAGACCCGGAGTAACATACATCCCGCTCAGATCCACCACTTTTTTGGCTCCGGCTACAGGAATATTTGGCGCAACTTTCAGGATTTTTCCATTGCTGACAGCAATATCCATTTTGGCATTGATCTTATTTTTGGCGTCAATCACATGCCCGCCTTTCAGTAATATGTCGATTTCCTGTGCAGATACAAACTGTGCGGAAACTGACAGGCAGATCGCGAAAATGCCGGATCTGCCTGTCAAAATAATTTTATTGATGTTCATTTTATTTTGCTATTGGAGCACTAAGGGCATTCAGATCCCATACAACTTTACCATTTCTCAGGGTCAGTTCAGCCTCCAGTTTATGTTTTCCTCTGATAGACATTCCGCTTGCATCGATGTATCCAAAATCGCCTTCTCTCAATCTGAAGACTGCAATGTCAGCCTCGCTGCCTACACTCAGGTTTCCTAAGTCGGTGCGTTGAATTACTTTTGCAGGATTCCAGGTTGATGCAGCAATTACATCAGCCAGAGGCATGCCTAATACAAGGAATTTAGAGGCCAGATTCGCCATATCTTTGAACCCGGCATTCATACTTCCTGTATGTAAGTCAGAACTTAATACATCCGGCTGAAACCCTTGCTGCATTGCAGGTACTGCCTGGCTCCACATAAAGCTTCCTCCACCATGACCTATGTCAAAAATGAGCCCCTTTTTGCGTGCTTCCCAAACATATGGCTTTACTTTTTGGGTTTTTACATCCACAATAGCCTGCTTATGTTCAAGCATTGTGCCATTCTTGTCAAATTCCTGATCGTAACGGTAAGCATGTGTAAGAATATCTCCCGGACGAAGATGCTTTAATAAAAGGTCTTCAAGAGGTAGTGGAGGAAGTGCTTTTCCAAAATCCACCATCACCGGAATGCTTGCAATTTTGCCGGCAGCAACAGCTTTGTCTGTTGGATCCCAATCGTGTCCAATGTAGTGAGCCAGTTTAATGCCAACAACAATATCCTTATGCTTTAATGCAATTGCACCGGTCAGTTTTGCATCCATATCTGCTTCATCCTGCTCATAGGCCTCAATTCCGCGCATTCCACTGCCTACGATGTTCATGAAGGCAAGTACACGGGTTTTTGAAGGTTCAACTATATTCTTTCTGAATAAGTCGATATTCCTCCACCCCGGTCCGCCGGCATCCACAATAGTGGTAACTCCTGAACGGAAGGTAAATCCATCGGGAGGTAATGCCAAAAGTCCGTCACTCAGGTAATTGTCGGGCTGAGTGCCATGGAATACGTGTCCGTGGATGTCGATCATCCCTGGTGTAACATAAAGTCCGCTAACATCTACTGTTTTTTTGGCACTGCTTGCAGGGATATCCGCTGCGATGCGGTAAACCTTACCGCCTTTAACGGCAACATCCATTTTAGAATTGATCTTGTTCTTTGCATCGATCACATGACCGCCTTTTAAAAGCAGGTCGATTTCCTGAGCGTTTACTGCTGAAGCAAATAACAAACAGATTGCTGTTGAAATGGAGAATATACTGTTTCTCTTGTTGAAAAAATTGTTACGCATAGTTTATGTTGTTTTATTCTTTTCTTATTTAAGTGCTTCGGGAGAGTCCCATGCCAGTCCGCTAACACCATTCAGGTCCCAAACAATCTTTCCGGCACGGATAGTCAGTTCTGCATCCATTTTCTGGGTTCCCTTTAGCGTATATCTGCGTACATCCGTAAATCCGAAATCGCCTTTTTTTACACTGAATACGGCAACATCAGCATCAGAACCTACACTCAGGTTTCCAAGCTCCGGGCGCTTGATTACGTTTGCCGGATTGACAGTTGAACGTTCAATTACTTCCTCTAAAGTCAGTCCTATATTCAGGAATTTTGACATCACATTGGCCATGTCTTTCATTCCTCCGTTCATACTGTCTGAATGCAGGTCGGTACTGATCACATTCGGTTTGAATCCCTGCTGGATTGAAGGAATAGCCTGACGCCAGAAAAATGCACCACCACCGTGTCCAACATCAAATATAATTCCTCTTTTCTGAGCTTCAAAAACAAATGGTTTAACTGTTCCCTTTGCATCTGCAACAGTCTCACGGTCATTCGGACCATAAGCAAAGGTATGTGTGAAAATATCACCCGGACGCATATGCTCCAGGAACAATGATTTAATAGAATTTGTTGGTTGATGTTCGCCAAAATCTACCATCACCGGCACATTTGCCAGCTTACCTGCCTCAATTGCTCTGTCAACCTGTGTGAAGTCTCCCCAATAATGTGCGGCTTTAATACCAACGATATACTTTGGAAAAAGTTTGGTGATCATATAGGAAGTCATCTCAGGATTGAAATCAGTTTTGTCCTGCTCCTCAAAACGACCGTACATTCCGTTTCCGGTAATATTCAGTAAGGCAAGGATACGGGTTTGTGAACGATCAATGCTCTGTTCTTTAAACTTCCGGAAGTTTCTCCAACCGGAAGAACCGGCATCGACTACTGTGGTTACACCGGCCCTGAAGGTAAATGCATCAGCCGGAACAGCTGTTTGGCCGTTAGCGATATAAGAACCAAGGTCATTACCCTGAAATACGTGCGCATGCATGTCGATAATTCCCGGAGTTACGTACAAGCCATTCACATCCACAGTTTTTTTGGCTGAATTTGATGGAATGTTTGCCGCTACACGATATATTTTGCCATCTTTTATGGCTACATCCATTTTGGCGTTTATTTTGTTTTTAGGATCAATTACCTGACCGCCTTTTAGTAAGAGGTCTATCTCCTGAGCACTCAGTGTCATGCTGCTGAATACTAAAAGGAAACTTAGAATGCTCAGTAGTGAAAAAATCGTTTTGTTGTTTCTCATTGTTAATTGCGTGTTAATTATTCTCCAATATAAATCAAGATTTTTAACGACAGGCATCTCAACCGAAGATTTCTTTCAGATTAGCCTGAAAAGCTTTGAAAATTGCCATTTGTTGAAGATTTTGATTTTATAACATATTTATTACATTTAAATTAAGGCCACCATTTAGTTCAATTCACATCAATATCCTATGAAATATTTCCTTTCAGCTTTTCTCCTTATTACCTCCGTTCTGAAAGCTCAGGAGCCCGTGCCAGTGCGAAGCGGAGGGTTAAATCAGCTTGATCTTTTTAATGTGAAAATGAAAAACAATGTTACCTGTTACCGTATCCCTGCATTGGTTGTTGCAAATAACGGTGATCTGATCGCTGCTATTGATGAAAGGGGGCCTTCCTGTGCTGATCTGAAGACAAACGACAATATTAATATAGTAATGCGAAAAAGTAAAGATAATGGTAAAACATGGACAGCTATCCGCACTGTAATTGACTATCCCTCTGGAAAATCAGCATCTGATCCTTCTTTTATTAATGACAGCAAAACAGGTACGGTTTTCATGTTTTATAATTTTATGGATCTGGATCAGGAGAAAGATATTTATTATTTACATGTAATAAGGAGTACAGATAATGGTGAAACCTGGTCGAAACCGCAGGATATTACGCCCCGGATTACTAAGC
This sequence comes from Daejeonella sp. H1SJ63, assembly GCF_029360775.1. Lineage (GTDB taxonomy): Bacteria > Bacteroidota > Bacteroidia > Sphingobacteriales > Sphingobacteriaceae > Daejeonella. The sequence goes on from NZ_JARKMZ010000028.1 coordinate 398,576, forward strand.
CTGAATGGCATAAAGATTTTAAATTTATCACCTCCGGGAAAGGTTTCCAAACTTCTTCCGGTGTTTTGTTGCACACTTTGGTAAACTTAAAATACGGAGTATTTGTTTTTGGATCTGATGATCATGGGAAGACCTGGTTCTTACGGGATACTCCTTTGAAACCTGCCGATGAATCCAAGATTATTGAACTTGGAGATGGCTCCTGGATGGTAAATTCAAGAGTAAATGGTGCCGGAATGCGTTATGTGCATATTTCAGGTGATCAGGGGAATAGCTGGATGAGCAGGGCTGAGCCTGATTTGACTGATCCGTCATGTAACGCAGCTATTATCCCGTATGTTTTTAAAAAGAAAAAGTGTTTATTATTTGTGAATGCAGATGATAAGGATGACCGTAAAAATCTGACGGTGAAGCTTAGTTATGACGAAGGCAAAACCTGGACTAAAGGCAGGACTATTTACGCGGGTTCAGCAGCATATTCTGATCTTGTTGTTATGAAGAATGGAGAGATCGGAATTTTATTTGAGAAAAATGAATATAGTGAAAATGTATTCGTGAGTTTTTCTTTGAAGTGGCTGCTCACTTAGCTATTGTTTTTGAACAGTACCCGCTAATTTCGTTCAGGCTGTTTTATTTCTCTGATTATTTTCGCAGTTCGGACTGAATTCGGTTGGTTTTATATATTTCTATATTCTTAGAGGTATCAGGAAACAAAAATATCACATCCATTCACTTGATTAATTCCTTCTTTTTTAATTAACTTAGCTTTTAATCAAACTAATACTTATGGCTATTTACAAACTTCAGGTTAACGGAAAGACCTTGCAGGCAGATGTAGAGGCAGATACCCCATTGTTATGGGTTTTGCGTGATCATTTAGGCCTGGTAGGAACCAAATATGGTTGTGGTGTCGCACAGTGCGGTGCCTGCACAGTACATGTTAATGGTGCACCAACCCGTTCATGTGTTTATCCTGTTTCTGCAGTAGGAACTTCTCAGGTAATTACTATAGAAGGATTATCTGAAAAAGGTGATCATCCGCTTCAGCAGGCATGGGATGAGATTGATGTTGCTCAATGCGGATATTGTCAGGCAGGTCAGATCATGACAGCTGCAGCACTTCTTAAACAAAATCCTAAACCAAGCATAGACGAGATTGAGGTAACTATGAATGCTAATATCTGTCGTTGCGGTGCTTATCATCGTATTCGTGAAGCAGTAAAACTGGCCAGTACTAAAATTTGATTCCTATGACAAATGAAACTAATAATAGCAGGCGCGATTTTTTAAAAATGACCGCTATAGCCGGTGGAGGTCTTGTATTAGGCTTTAACTGGTTCAGTGCTGAGGCAGCTCCGGCAATGGTGTCGAATGCAGCAGCAGGAGGCATCGGATTTAACAGTTATCTGTCTATCGCTACAGACGGTACAATTACCATTATGTCTCCAAATCCGGAACTGGGTCAGAATATCATGACTTCATTCCCAATGGTGGTAGCTGAAGAGCTTGAAGCCGACTGGAAAAAGGTAAAGGTATTGCAGGCTAATCTGGATAATAAATATGACCGTCAGCTTACCGGGGGTAGCGGAGCCGTTCCTCATTCCTGGAAATTGTTGAGAAATGCAGGAGCAACAGCGAAATTCATGCTGATTGAAGCTGCAGCTAAAAAATGGTCAGTTCAGGCATCTGAATGTACAGCAGCTAACGGCTTCGTTTTGCATGCACGTACCGGTAAGAAGTTAAGCTATGGCGAGCTTGCAGAGGCTGCATCCAAAGTTCCTGTTCCGGCAAATGTTAAGTTAAAAGATCGTAAGGATTTCAAACTGATTGGCAAATCAGTACGAAACGTTGAGAATAAAAAGATTGTAACGGGTCAGCCATTGTTTGGCCTGGATTTTTACCGTGAGGGCATGCTTTATGCGATGATTCAGCGTCCGGCTCAGTTCGGAATGAAGCTGAAGTCAGTAGATGCTGCTTTTGCAAAGTCAATGCCGGGTATTGTTGATGTGGTAACATTTAAGAACAATGTTGCAGTAGTAGGTAAATCTACCTGGGAAGTGCTTAAGGCCAGAAAGATGCTGAGAATTGAGTACGAGAAGGAGGGAGCGCTGGAAAGCACAGAGGATCATGATAAGCTGTTCCTCGACCTGATGGATAATGGTAAAGCAACGGTCAGACGTAAAGACGGAGATGTAGACGCTGCTTTCAAAAATGCAGCAAAAATTGTGAAGGGAGAATATCAGTGTCCATTCATCTCTCATAGCCCGATGGAGCCGATGAATTTCTTCGCACATGTTCGTCCTGATGGAGTTGAGCTTGTTGGTCCGACACAAACCCCTGCCAGAGCCCGTGCAGAAGTATCACAATTGCTGAAAGTACCTGAAGATAAGATCACCCTTCAGTTAACCCGTTTGGGTGGAGGCTTTGGAAGAAGGCTCAAGAATGATTTTGCAACGGAGGCTGCAGAACTTTCAAGTATTGTTAAGGCGCCAGTTAAATTGATCTGGACGAAGGAAGATGATATGACAGGCGGAACGTATCGTCCGGCTTGTCGTTACCGCTTTGAAGCTGCTTTGGATGCTTCCGGTAATATGACAGGATATAAATTAAGGGGAGTAGGTATCAATTCAGGAAATCCAACGCGTGAGCATAATTTTCCTTCAGGGGCCGTAGATAATTTACTGATTGATTCGGTTGAGCATGCATCTCCGATCACTACCGGTGCATGGAGAGCTCCGATCACTAATTTCCTTGCTTTTGCCGAACAGGCTTTCCTTGATGAGGTTGCTCATACAGCAGGAAAAGATCCGGTTCAGTTCAGACTTGACCTTTTAGCTAAAGCAAAAAAATCGCCGGTTGGTGAAATCCGTTATGACATTAACAGGATGGATGCGGTAATCCGTTTAGCTGCTGAAAAATCAGGATGGGGCAAGAAGAAAGATGTATCACAGGGATTCAGCGTTTATTTCTCTCATGCATCTTATGTAGCACAGGTAGCAGATGTAATTATGCGTGGTGGTTTGCCGGTAGTAAAGAAGATTTATGCAGTCTCAGATTGTGGGCAGGTAGTTGCGCATAATGGCGCGGTTCATCAAGTAATGGGGGGCGTTGTCGACGGACTGGGCCATGCAATGTACAGCAAACTGACATTCAGAGATGGTGCAGCCGATCAGAATAACTATAATTCATACCGTTTAATCAGAATGAAGGAAGTTCCTGAAATAGAAACTCATTTTGTTCAGAATGATTTTGACCCTACAGGTTTGGGAGAGCCTGCTCTGCCACCTACAGGAGGTGCTGTTGCGAATGCTATATTTAAGGCAACGGGTAAACGTGTAAGAAATCAACCTTTTATTGAGGAAGACGTATTTAAGACAGTTTCATAAATATGGAACAGATATGTGAGCCGGCAGATGATATTTGCCGGCTTTTTTTGTTTTAAATTCACAGAACTGTCAATTTATGATAAGTGTATGTTTGGGATGATGGGTTTTATTAATTTGTGTGTTTTATAACCCAAAAGATTATTTATGAAGTGCCCCACTTGTCAGACTACATTACTGATTGCCGATAAAAAAGGAGTTGAAATTGATTATTGCCCGGATTGCCGTGGTATCTGGCTTGATCGCGGTGAACTGGAAAAGATACTGGAACGTTCAGCTGATCACTACTCCAATCGCAGTAATTATGAATCGGATGTTAAGAAATATCATTACAGTGATAATGACCATTATAAAAGCCATCCTCACAAAAAGAAAAAGTCATTTCTGGATGATATATTCGATTTTTGATGATCTTCAAATGGAAAGTCTGAACAGGGAATCTTATTCCCTGTTTTTTTATGCCTACCTTTGCAAAATTGTTTTTTGAAAACCTGCATTTTGCTTCTCTTCGCTGACAATAAATTAATAGAATTATGAAAAAGATTGTCGAGTACAGAAAAGTATTGGGAGTTGATAAAAATGCAGAGCTGCATGATTTAAAGACGGTTTATCGTCAAATGATGAAAACCTGGCATCCTGATAAATTTGCTGAATCTGAGGAGAGTAAATCCCTTGCTGAAGAAAAGAGCAAATCCATTATTGAAGCTTACCATTTTTTGGTCAGTATTGCCTCAGAAACGCGTTTACAGACAATTGATATCTACCGGCAGACCACTTCAGCTTCAGCTTTGCTCGATTTTGAATTTATTGATCAGGTACTTACCGTTTATTTTGCTGATGGGAGTGTTTACGAATACTTTGACGTGCCCAGATCCGTTTATATTAAACTGATAAATGCTGATTCGCCGGCGAGATTTGCCAGAAGACACATTTACAATGCTTATGTTTACAGAAGTACAAGTAAGCTGGTAGCCAGCGCATAATGGTTTTCTTGCCAGAAAATATTGTTCAGTATGCCAAATGTTCATACTATGAGAATTTTAAGATCTTTCTTTCAATTGTTAGTACTGATTCTTTTGTTTGCTATAAATGTTCAGGCACAAAATAATACCAGTACCAAAGAGCAGAAAAAAGAGCAGTTAAAGCAATTGCTTGAAAGTAAAAACTATATTTTCGTGGCTCAGTCAGCCTATACCGCAAGCGGAAGGATGATTCAGCTTACTTCTGAGTATTTTTTGAAAATAAAGGGAGATTCTCTCGAAAGTCATCTGCCATTTTTTGGAGTTGCATTTAATGCTCCTTTTTCAAGTACAGTAAGTCCACTGAGTTTTATTTCTTCAGACTTCAATTATTCGATGGTGGAAAGTAAGAAAGGCAGATTTGAGATTACAATACGTTTAAATGAGCCCGATGATCCAAATGTTATTAACCTCTCTGTCTCCCCCGGTGCTTATGCAGATTTAAGAGTAATCAGCACAAACAGGCAGGCTATGTCGTTTTATGGTGAAGTGCGGCCCCTTGAGAAGAAGTAAAGCTTTAGTTGAGTAAAGATCCTAATGAAATAAGCCCCGTTCCGGATTAAATTCCGGACGGGGCTTATTGGTTCGGGGAATAACTATTTAGATAAATGATGTAGCAATGCTGGTAATTTTCCATCCATCGGCGGTATTTGCCATGTTCAGATAGGTGATTTTTGAAAATCCATCGTACTTCATTGTTACTTTTACAACGCTGATTGTTGGAGTACTTTCAACTACATTGTATTCTGTGGTACAGTTTTGCTCTACTCCTCTGATACCTTCAATAGATTTCAGCATTTCTGCTTTGTTGAAACTAAGGATCTTTTTGCCGTGAGTGGTAGTGTATTTAATTTCTTTGTCAAGTACCTCAGGCAGGGCGTTGATCTTTCCATGAGCCATTGCATCAACATAGGTTTGTGCCGGATAGCTCAACTTTAATTTGTCATTTCTGATTCCGTTTGCTGCGAAGGCTGAGAATGAAACTACTGTTAATACTGCTGCGGTGATAGTTTTTAAAGTTTTCATGATTTTGTTTTTTTATTGTTAATAATTTTTTGTGAATAGCTTTCTTTGTTTGATTTGTTGACTCAAAGGTATAGAGCCTGTCAACGCAGCAGAATAGCAATTAGGCAGGTGGCAGTAAGTTTTCGGTAAACGGCGGAAAATAGCAGGTGAAATCTGGGCAGGAAATTTTCACCGAAGTGGTTTTAGGGAGTAGTATTGAGATGAAGGATGGTGCTGAATATTAAATTAGCTGGCTTTGTTCAGGTAACAGATAACAGGCAACAGATAACAAACAAATGTCTAACAATGCCCACCGCCTTCCAGCATTTTTCTGGCATGAAATACTCCCGGAAGAATGGCTTCAAGTGATTCTTTAGCACCATTACTGCTTCCGGGGAGGGTAATTATCATGGTTTTACCGATTGATCCGGCAACAGACCGGCTCATCATAGCAAGCGGGGTACGCATTTGTCCGAAAGTACGCATGGCTTCAGTAATTCCATCTGCATCTCTTTCAAGTATTTCTTTTACTGCACTTACGGTATTGTCGCGCGGACCGAGTCCTGTGCCTCCGGTAGTAAAGATGAATTGGATATCTTCAGCCACCCAGTCTTTAATCTGTTGTTGAATGGCATCTTTTTCATCCGGAAGGATCTTGTAATGTATAACATTGCCGTTTACCTGCTCCAGCATCTCTGAGATTATTAATCCGCTTTTATCTTCACGCTCACCCCTCGCTGTAGAGTCAGAGCAAACGAGTACCGCACAGGTAGGCGATTCTTCGGTATACCGGCTCCGGTCGCTTTTGCCGCCTTTCTTTTCCAGAAGTCTGATATGTCCAATTTCAAGTGCGGTATCCACTGGCTTTAGCATGTCGTATATTTCCAGTGCTGCTACTGATGCGGCAGTTAATGTTTCCATTTCGATGCCGGTACGACCAATGGATTTTGCTTCAGCAAGGATAACAATACCGGTTCTGCTGAATATCTCGTTATCAAACAGTTCAGTATGCTGATCCTTGTTCAGAAATTCAAAACTAAATTTCATGCCATCTATCGTAACCGGATGGCAATGGGGAAGGAGCTGAGGGGTAAGTTTAGCTCCTAAAAACCCTGCTGCACGCGCCACATCAAACAAATTGCCTTTTGGAAGTTCATTAGTATTGATCAGATCAATGCTCTTCTCTGAACAAAAAATAATGGCTACAGCTCTGGCAGTACGTAAAGTGATTTGTTTGTGACTAATATCGCGCATATTAAGTTTTACTTACAGGTTTCAGACTTTAAAATCTTAGGTAGTATGTATCAATAAGCTAACTAAGCTCTACTTATAAGACATTATAAAATCCCAGACAGTTTCAAAAGAGTTATAATCCATGTTCAGACCTTTCACCAAAGGCTTTCCAGCAGCTCTTAACGTTGGGTGTGTATGGGCACCACCAATGATTTTATAAAGGATTACATCGTTTTTGCCTTTATAATGCCGGACTTCAACCGTTGAATTATCCCCTGGTTCCACATCCGGTAAATGACTGATGACGGCTTTCTTTTTCGCTCCATTTCTGGCTACCCAATAAGAAACATTTTCATCTCCGGAAAGTATTACGGGGGTTTGAGTTACTTTAATTGAACCACCATTCCATTTTATCACAGAATCTGCGGTACCGCTGGTAATGATAATTGGCATTGGTTTAGCTCCCGCAAATTCTTTGGCTACCTGCGGACTAATAGTTGAAACAAAGGGAGCAATGGCTCTGATCTTATCGGGAATATCGCAACTAAGCCTGTAGGTCATCATTCCACCGTTTGAGCTGCCCGAAAAATAGATTCTACCCGGATCTCCTTTGAAATCACTGATGAAATAGTTAATCAGGTTTGTAAGGTATCCAACATCATCAATATTGTCTGTCAGTGGGTAGCTTCCACCCAATTTATCATTCCAGTGTTTGGATGTGGCCTCAGGATAAACCACAATTGCCTTATCACGTTCAGCGCGTGCATGATATTGAGGTCCGAGTACATTGACACCAATTTGTGCACTTGCACCCATTCCATGCAGAAAGAAGACCACAGGGACCTTTTTAAGGTTTTCAATTCCCTGAGGAATATAGTACATGTATTTGCGGTCTAATCCTCCATGTTTCATAGAGCCGGTATGTAAACCCGCAGTCTTTTCTGCCTGGGCAAAAGTATTTTGAGCCAAAAACAGACTTATAAACAGGTAAAATAATTTCATATAGTGAAAATTATGCTTTGTTCTGATTGATATTCAAGTATCTGAAATATTTCTTTAAAATGCTTAAAAAAATGGTAACAAACACGGTTGTTAATTTTTAATTTTTGAAAATAAGTGTAATTTGTTAGCGGATTGATCAGTGCTTTGGAATTATTATATGGAATAACAAATATTTATGAAAATCGGACTTTTTATACCCTGTTACGTTAACCAGTTGTATCCATCAGCTGCTATCGCAACACTTGAGCTGCTTCAAAAGCTGGGAATGGATGTTTCATATCCTGCAAAGCAAACCTGCTGCGGGCAGCCAATGGCTAATTCAGGCTATGAACATCTTACACAATCCTGTAATGACCTGTTTGTTGAGAATTTTTCAGGGTTTGATTATATCGTTGCCCCTTCGGCAAGTTGTGTTTTGCATGTAAAAGATCATCTTCATGGTAATGATGAGGCTGCAGCTAAAGAAATCAGAACCCGGATTTACGAACTTGTTGAATTTCTTACTGATGTGCTAAAAATAGAAAATCTGGATGCTCATTTTCCTCATAAAGTTGGGATTCATCAAAGCTGTCATGGTTTAAGAGGATTGCATCTGGCGCAAATGTCTGAGCTTGTGGCTCCTGATTTTTCAAAGCCACGTAAGCTTTTAAATATGGTTAAGGGGCTTGAGATCACTGATCTTGACAGGGTTGATGAATGTTGTGGCTTTGGTGGATTATTTTGTATCGCAGAGGAGGCCGTTTCTGTGAAAATGGGAAAAGATCGGGTTGCAGATCATAGTAAACATGGGGCAGAGTACATTACCTCCCCGGATCTTTCCTGTCTGATGCATATGGAAGGTATTTTACAGAGAAATAAAAGCAATGTGAAAATCATTCATATTGCAGAAATATTAAACAGTTCATCCAAATCGCTATGAAAAGCACTTTAGATCACGCAGCATTAGCAGAAGAATTTAACAAGGATGAGGAACGTGTCGACTGGCATGATGGTGCCCTTTGGTGGATCAGGCAGAAGCGCGATCGTTCTGCCCATCGAACGCCTCAGTGGGAAGAACTGAGAGAAACCGCATCGGCCATTAAAGCAAATGTGATATCCAATCTTCATGATTATCTGATTCAGTTTGAATCTAATCTCAAGAAGAATGGGGTTAATGTTTACTGGGCAGCCGATGCTGATGAACACAATCAGATTGTTTATAATATTCTGAAAGCAAAGAATATCAATCAGATGGTTAAAAGTAAGTCGATGCTTACTGAAGAATGCCATTTGAATGAATACCTCGCCGAACGTGGAATTGATGTAATCAATTCTGACCTTGGGGAGTACATTCAGCAAATAGATAATGAACCGCCAAGCCATATCGTTTTACCCTGCATTCATAAGCGTAAAGAGGAGATAGGAGAGTTGTTTCATGAACATCTTGGTACAGAAAAAGGACTTTCAGACCCTACCTTACTTACCCGCGTAGCACGGAAACACTTAAGAAATGTTTTCCTCACCAGACGTGCCGCTTTAACGGGGGTGAATTTTGCAGTTGCCGAAACAGGTGAGTATGTGGTTTGTACCAATGAGGGAAATGCTGATATGGGTGCTCATTTATCTGAAGTTCAGATTGCATCCATGGGGCTTGAAAAATTGGTGCCTGAACGTAAGCATCTGGGTGTGTTTTTGAGACTTCTTGCGCGCAGTGCAATAGGGCAACCGATTACTATTTATTCAAGTCATTTCAGAAAACCTCGTCCCGGTCAGGAGATGCACCTTATTCTGGTGGATAAAGGACGCAGTGCATTGATGGCACGTCCTGATTTCCGTGAGTCGCTTAAGTGTATTAAATGTGGTGGATGTATGAATACCTGTCCTGTTTATCGCAAGAGCGGTGGTTTAAGTTATCATAATACAATATCCGGACCGATCGGAGCAATTCTGGCTCCTAATCTTGATATGAAACAGCATGCAGATCTTCCGTTTGCATCCACTCTTTGCGGATCCTGCTCGAATGTTTGTCCGGTTAAGATTCCGATTCATGATCAGCTGTATAAATGGCGTCAGGAAATTGTAAAACAGGGTTATTCTGCAAGTCGCAAGACCTTTAGTATGAAGGCTATGGCTTTAACTCTGTCTTCTCCTGAAATGTATAAAGCAGCAGGGAAAACCGGTCGCTGGATATTAAATCATGCTCCTTTTGCAATCAACAATAAGTTGAATCCATGGTATAAGCAGCGCGATATGCCGGATAGCCCGAAACAATCTTTTGGTGAATGGTATGCAAAAAATGGCCCGAAAAGGGTTGATAATTAGAACGATATTAAAATGAGTAGCAGAGATAGTATACTGGCAGCTGTACTTAAAAATCAGCCGCCCATATCAGCCCTTCCGGATATTTCCATGTTTAAGGTGCCTGAGTCTGATTTAAGAGGGAAATATATCGATATGTTCAATGAGATTGGCGGCTTTGCCTATGCTGTTGAAAGTATGGATGATATAAAATCAAGGATTAAAGCAGGTTTTGATACAGAAAAGCGGGTTATCAGTACCCTTCCTGCATTGAGTGACATTGCTGAATTCTGTTCTTCTTCAGTTGACCCTCATAGTTTTGAAGATGTGGAACTGGCTATTATTGAAGGACGTCTGGCCGTTGCAGAAAACGGGGCGGTCTGGCTTACTGAGGAAGTAATGGGACAGCGCATAATTCCTTACATATCGCAGCATTTGGCCGTTATTGTCAGGGAATCTGACATAGTTTCGACAATGCACGATGCTTATGCCCGGATTGCAAGTGAAGATTATGGTTTTGGAGGCTTTATTGGAGGTCCGTCGAAAACAGCTGATATTGAACAGGCACTGGTGCTTGGGGCTCATGGTCCTTTAAGCATGACAGTTTACATTATTAAATAAATTACCAGAAGACCTATAAAAATGAAAAGTGATTCAATAATCATTCGGGATAACCTGAAAGAAGAATACAAAGATATTTATACCAATGATGCTGTGTCTGCATTAAATGCACTGGCCCGTTTCAATAAAGAAGTTAAGAATATGATGTCTGAGCGTATTAAGCTCAGAAATGATCGTCATAAGAATAAATCAAGAATTACCTTTCTTGATCCTGAAAGTACTATTGCAGGAACAAATATTAAAGTTAAAGATGCCCGTGAAGGCAGATTTGAAGGTTCTGTCATTCCTCCTGATTTACAAAGGCAGTGGATTCAGGGAACCGGCCCTGCCTCAAAGCCTAATGCAAGTCTTGAAAGCAGTATCAGAAATGCAGCTTATGCTCTTTTATCAGGTGCCGACGGATGGATGTTTGATGGGGAAGATGCTCTGGGCCAGATCGACAGTATGTCGCTGGATAATCAGCGTAATCTCAAACTGGCAATCTCAAAAGATCCGGTATTCCTGAAAGTAGCTGAGCAGGTTGCCGGAGAAATGAACCGCTGGGCCGAAGGATTTCTGGGATATCCAACCATTAAGGATTGGAAATCACAGCTTGATTTTACAACCAAAATTTTCCGTTGTCGCGGATTACATTTAGACGATCGTCATATCCGTGATGCAGATGGAGTGGCTCTGGCAGCTTCCATTGCTGATCTTTGTTTGTACGTGGTAAATAACCATAAACAACTGCGGGCTGCCGGTTCATCGATTGTACTTTATATACCTAAAGTGCAGAGAGCTGCTGAAGCTGCTTTATGGAACAGAATGTTAACTGCGCTTGAAGAGCATCTCGGGCTTGAAATAGGAACAATCAAAGTTTATCTTCTTGTTGAACAACTTGAAGCTACCTATCAGCTGATGGAGATTCGTGCAGTGCTGGGTAAGCATTTTGTGGGGTATAATACAGGCCGCTGGGACTATATCAACAGCGTTTCAGATGCCATGGCATGGGATAAGACCTTCATTAATCCCAATATTGAGTCTGTTACCATGACCTATGGTTATATGCGTAATTATGAAGACAGGGTCCGCCGCACTGTGAATACTCCCGATATTAATGGCAACTGTGCTATATGGCAGGGAGGGATGGAACCTAATATTCCTGTCGGATCAGCAGAGGGGGTAGCTGCAAGTATGAAAAAGGCTTTGACTGGTGCAGAGAGAGAACAGCGTGAAGGAGCCAGCGGTAAATGGGTGGCACACTGGAAAATGGTAAATATTGTAAGGCCGGTATGGGAAAAGGTTGGAGAAGCAAATCAGGTTGGACGTAAGTTTCCTGCGCTTTCCTATACCCAGGCAGATGCTGATGGCCTGATTCTGCTGGAGCCTGCTCCGATTACTATACGCGGTGCAAGAAACCTCCTGAGCGTTGCAATTCAATACGGTAATGCATTTGCCCAGGGAATGCAGGCAGCGGCTCTTAAAGCGGCAGATGACTTTGGTAATGATGACATTCTTTACCTAATGGAAGATATGGCTACCGGTGAGATCAGATTAAGTATCGTTTGGGAATGGGTGCATAAAGGTGCAGCATTTACAGAAGGTGATGCAGAGACCGGTGTGAAGGTTGGCGATACTTTTAGCTTTGAACTGCTGAAAAGATTGATTGATGAGGAGTATACCAAGCTTTTGAAGGCAGATAATAAAGATGTTTACGACGCATCGAAAACAACAACTCTGCCTATTGCAAGAGAAATAGCTGAGATATATGTCTTTAATGAATTTAAAATTCCATGGTATATTGATCTGTTAAATATTAATCTGAATAACGAAAATCTGGAGGAGGCTAAAAAGCGAATCGCAGACTATATACAGGCTTTTAAAACTGAAGGAAAGCGTATCACTGAAAATCCTGATTTTAAATTATAAAAGAAATGAAAAGATCCCTGCTGATTATTGGTTTTTGCATTGTCAACCTGACTGCTTTTGCTCAGTTATCGGCAAGGGATATTCTCAAACAAAAGACTGAGAAGGATTTGCAAAAAATCATTGATTCTTCTCCTTCTCTAACCGGGTTGATGGCTGTCGACCTGACAAGTGGGGAATCAATCAGTATCAATGCCGATCTTATTTTTACGCAGGCCAGTGCCATTAAAATTCCCATTTTGATGGAGGTTTATAAACAGGCTCATGAAAAGAAGTTTGCATTATCAGATATCAGACCATTGTCAGCATCAAACACGGTGGCCGGCTCAGGGATCCTCAATGCTATGGTCGATCCTGTTCATCTCAGTATCCGTAACTTCTGTATGCTGATGATTGGACTGAGTGATAATTCAGCAACCAATACTTTGATTGAATTAGTCGGGATGAAAAATGTCAGTAATACGATGCAATCTCTGGGTTTTGTAAATACCAGGTTGCAGCGTAAAATGATTGATCAACAGGCTTCATTGAGAAATGAGGAGAATATATCAAACCCGGCAGAAGCTGTCAGAATCATGAAGCTATTGCACGAAGGTAAATTCATTGATAAGGCCACTTCAGAAGATGTGCTTTCTATATTGAAAAAGAATCCGATTGAGAACAGCAAGATTGCCTCAGGTGTTCCGGCTAATGTAAAACTTGCATTTAAAACAGGCGGAATGGGAGGGGTATCTACCGAATGGGCTATTGTTTATTTACAAAACAGGCCTTACGCCATTGCAATTATGGAAAATTATAAAACAGCTGCCAGCCCTTCAAATATATTCAGTTTACTCTCCAAACGGGTTTTTGATCATTTCTCCATGATGAAGGCGACCAGGTATGGGGTGCTGATTGAGAATTAACCGGTAAAACTTAAATCTCAATTATTGGGTTTTGATCCTCCCCCAAACTTATTTAACCTCATCGTAAACGAAAGCATAAAATATCTTCCTAAACGGTTTATTTGGCGGTCAATAATTATATTGTCGAATACATCTCTTGAAATACCAGTGTTCTGGTTAAAAAGGTCATTACCTTCAAGGCGAATCATGCCTCTTTTACCTTTAAAGAAACGGTATTCAGTATATAAACGGAGGATTGTTGGATTTCTCACAATTCCGTTGTCAAATCCATAGTTCATTGTTTTTCTAAGATCATAACCCAGTGTTAAATCCTTAAAGAAGTAATTTCTGCCACGTAACTGAAAGCTCACCGTATTGGTCTTTCTATCACTGAAGCTTTGCTGAGAATACTCGGTCTTATTAATGGCATAAGAGGTTTCAAGTTCGACATCGATTACATCTTTGATATCAACTTCGAATTCTATTTCCTGCCTTATCATATAGTTTTTTGCAATGTTTTTATCCTGATTGATAAAAGCCACGTTGTTATTCAGGTAAGCAGAACCTGAGTAGGTTAGGGTGTATTTACGTTCAGCGAAAGGTTTACCATAAGAATAATCCCCTCTTAATGAGTAGAACCCATCGGTATTGGTATAGCTGGTAACCTGATTAATTGTATTGGGTATCAGGATTTTTGTAGTAACAATCTTGTCCTGTGTTTTATTGAATGATAGGTTAGCATGCAATACATGCCCCATATTCCAGTCGGATTGGTTGTATTTTGCATTCAGGTAATGAATGAATTCAGGTTTCAGGTCAGGGTTACCTGTAAGCGTGTTTTGCAGGTTCGAATTATCGGTAATAGGTTGCAATTGAAGAAAGCTTGGCTGATTGTTTCGCCCCCAGTAGTTAACCTGTAATGCCTGCTGTTTCGAAAATTTATATACCATACGCGCTGATGGTATATAATTGAAAGTTTTATTCCTTGTATTTATTCCTCTGGTAAGATTTTGACCTTCCAGTAATGCAGGTTGTGCATTCAGACCCAGAGTATAATTATATTTATTTTCAATATAGCGGTAATTGATACCGAATCGGTTCGTTGTAAACTGATATTCATAATTATTACTCAGATCATTATTGAAAATTTTACTTCCGTTGATTATATCGTTTGTTTCACGGTCTGTAGTGGTACTTGAATGGCTGTAACTATAATTGAATTCTATAAAGTTCTTTTTCCATAGAGGTTCCATATAGGTTATGTTTGCCCAGGTAGAAAAATTATTGTTGGTATTTGCGATCAGCTGGTTTTGTACACGTGTTGAGTCTTTACCGGCCTGTTTGATCAGATAATTATTCAGAATTTCCCTGTTATTATCCCCGTTCGAATAGTTGAGATTTGTGCTAAGGCTCATATTTCTGCCCTTTTTATGAAACCTGTGATTGTAGTAAATATTGGTTCCAAGATTTGCTGAAAAAGAGTTAGTTCCCGATAAATTGTTTCTAAGGGTAGTCAGATTCTCCTGTGTGATGTCAATAACACCCTGATTATCATAGTTGTTTGAGTTGTATGAAAATCTTGGGGATATTTTAATATAATTAAGTGTATCGGGCTTCATTGTCAGGTTTCCCGAGAAATTATGACCGTAGTTATCACTACTGTTATTGGAAACTGCATTTTCAAGCCGGGTATAATTTGAAAGGAAGTTTTGTGAGTAGGTCTTTGTCAGTGTTGTATTCTTGCGATTGTTAAAATTATAACCTGCATCAGCAGAAAGTTTTTTACTCCATTCATTTCGGTAATTCATACTGGCAGAGTTTGTACTGGTAATACCGTTATTATCACCACCCCGCATATTAATATTGTTAACAGTTCCGTCAAATGAAATCTGCTGTTCTCCTTTGAATGTATTTCCTCTCAGACTGGTATTGTACCTGTCTTCATTTCCCAGTCCGCCAAACATTCTGACAGAGTACCCTTTTTTCTTGTCTTCCTGAATGGTAATATTAAGAATCTTCTCAGATTCGCCACTTTTAACTCCCGTCAGATTAGCATGGTCTCCGTAGTCATCAATTATCTGAAGGTTTTTGATAATATCGGCCGGCAGGTTTTTAATGGCTGTAGCTACATCTGTTCCGAAAAAATCTTTACCATTGATTCTGATTTTTGTGATGGGCTCGCCCTGGGTGCTTACATTTCCATCTGCATCAACTTTTACTCCCGGTAGTTTTCGCAAAACTTCGTCTACAGCATCCCCTTGTCTGACCGGGAATGACGAAGCATTGAAAGTAACAGTGTCTTCACTCACCTTAATAGCAGTTACGCCGGTAATAACCACTTCGTTTAATGTGTTAGAGGCAGTTTTTAAAGTAATCTCAGGAATATCCAGTGTTTTACCCTCAGTAATTTTGTATTTATTCATGAAGGTTTCGAAGCCGATAAATGCAGCAGAAAGGGTAAATTCAGGCCACTTAACACTGTTTAAGATGAAAGCTCCATTAATATCAACTGCGGTTGCTACACTGTCCTTTTCAAATTTCAATTTAATGAGCGTACCGGTAAGCGGAATCCCTGCGGTGTCTTTAACAGTCCCTTTAACAGTAAAGTTTTGTGAATAACTGATCTTAAAGCTTAATAAAATAGCAAGTATAAAAAGTAGTCGCTTCATATAAAATAACCGGGATCTTGTCACTGCTTAAATTTAAAGTACCAAATATAACCCTGACACGATATCAATTCTTTACAAATCAGCATTGTTACACAGTTTGATTGTTTAAATCGCCGTTTGTTTTCCTTCGAACATTAAATAAATTCTGTCCCTTCAGCCGATTTTCCGGAAGCTATGTGAATAGCAGGGTGTCAGAGAAGCCATTTCTTCTTTGATAGGGCAATGTTTACGTACCCAATCAATAAAAATGCAATTATTAAAATGAAAATAACATAGGTAATATCAAATAAATTGTATTTTTAGTTCGGTGACACCGGGGTTTTAATAATTGCCCTCCAATGATTTAAACTCATCTAAAATATATACTATGAAAAGAAGAAAATTCATGACAAATACGCTTTTAGCAGGTTTGGGAAGCATCAGTCTTGGTGCGTATGGATTTGGTCATGCTAATGAGCCTGAAGGTACCGCTAACACATTAATATCGGGTTTGGATTTAAACAAACTTCATGAATTTTATCGTTCTGAGATTTTTAATCGCTTTGTGCCAAATATGGACAAATATGTGATTGATCATCAAAATGGTGGTTTTATGACTTCCATAGATATTACCAATGGACAGCAGGCAACTTCTAATAAAACTGCCTGGTTTGAGGGGCGTGGCATGTGGACTTATTCTTTTCTGTATAATAACCTTGATAAAAATCCTGAATACCTGGAAATCGCAAGAAAATCTAAAGATTTTATCCTGAAGTCGCAGCCAAAGGATAACAGCTTCTGGACCTCTTCATTTGATAAATCAGGTAAGCCACTCGGTGGTCCCGGAGATATTTACAGCAGTTTATTTGTTGCTGAAGGCTTAGCCGAATATGCAAAAGCTTCGGGCGAAAAGCAGTACCATGATCTTGCAAAGAAGATCATATTATCCTGTCTCGACAGATACGATAGCCCTGATTACGATTATTATGTTGCCTATTTAAATCCCGGAGCAACTAAAATAAAGGCACCAAGGGTTCTGGGACACTGGATGGTTTTCCTCAGAGCAGCGACCCAGATGCTGGAAAGAGGGCCGGATGCAGATATGCAAAAACTTGCTGACCGTTGTTTAGATGCCTGCCTGAATCATCACCTTAATCCTGAGTATGGATTGTTTAATGAGGTGTTAAACCATGATTTCAGTCGCCCTGATAATTCTTACAAAGACTTTGCATACACCGGTCATGGTATCGAGACCTGCTGGATGCTGCATTTTGAGGCAGCCAGAAGGAAAGACAGAAAGCTTTTTGACAGAATTACTGAGGTGTTTAAAAGACATGTTACTGTTGCACATGATGATGTTTTTGGCGGGTATTTCAGAGCACTTGATCATGTAGATAATAATATCTGGAAGGTTGATAAAGTTTTATGGCTTCAGGAGGAGGTCTTGATTGGCAGTATGTTTATTGCCGAGCATACAGGAGATAAATGGGCGGTACAACGCTTCAATGAGACTCTCAAATACGTTCGTGAAAAATTTGCCAAGCCGGGTAATTTGTTCTGGGCATCGGCAGGCGACAGATATCTGAAAGATTACGCTAAATTGAGAGCCGAACATTATCATCATCCCAGACATTTAATGCTGAATCTGATCTCATTAAAAAGAATGATCAAACGTGGTGGTAAAACATCCAATATATTCGGGTAATTAGTATCCGGTATTTGAAAAAGAATTATATGATAGATAAAGAATATTCAAGACGCGACTTTTTAAAACGGAATTCGACTGCCGGATTAGGAATTTTTGGCGGGGCAGGTCTTGCAACTTCATTGGTGCCTGAAAAGGCTGAAGCTGCAATAGCCGGGAATGAGCAGCAAATCGGTAAAATTTCAGATCTTAATCTCAAGCAGCTTCGCGAAACTTACAGAGAAGCCCTTCTCGGGAAGTTTATTCCTAATATGAATAAGTATGTGGTTGACCATGAACTGGGTGGTTTTATGTGTTCTGTTGATATTCTTACAAGAAAACTGATTAATACCAATAAAAGAGCGTGGTTTGAAGGCAGAGGGATCTGGATGTACTCATTTTTATATAATAATCTGGATAAAAATCCATTATATCTCGGGATCGCAAGAAAGTCTAAAGATTTTATTTTAAAGTTATTGCCTTCGGATGGCAGCTATTATATTTCAGGCTTTACAAAAGAAGGTCAGCCTTTAGGTAATACAGAAGGGGATATTTACGGGAATCTGTTTGTAGCTGAAGGTCTGGCAGAATATGCAAAGGCCAGTGGTGAAAGACAATATTTTGATCAGGCAAAGGAAATTATGCTCAAGGCTGTTCAAAGATATGACAGGCCCGAATTTACCTATGCCTACAAAGCAGAGAAAAGAGAATCCGGTCCGCGAATTCTTGGACACTGGATGATTCTTTTAAGTTTGTGTACACAAATGCTTCGTCAGCGTTCTGATAAAGAGGTCAGAGCTTTAGCCGACCGTTGTGTGGATGCGATTATGAATCACCATCTCAATAAAGACTTCAGACTTTTAAATGAGGCTTTGGCTCATGATCTGAGTCCTTTGACCGATCCTGTTGCATCGCAGTTTGCTGATATTGGTCATGGATGTGAAACACTGGCTTTTGTGATGAATTATGCGGTATTGATTAAAGATAAGGCTTTGTTCAACAGAGCCGCAGCAGAGTTTAAAAGGCATGTTGATATAGCCTGGGATGATGTATATGGCGGGCATTTCCATGCGATGGATCATGTAGCTACCAATACATGGCAGTTAAATAAACTGCGCTGGCTGCAGGAAGAGATTCTGATCGGGGCAATGATTTTGATCGAACATACCGGGGATGAATGGGCAATTAATTGTTATGCAAAAACTGAAGCCTATATCCGCGAGAAATATGTACGCCCTCAGTTTGCTTTTGTGATTGATAGCGGAGACCGAAAGATGGAAAAGCATACACAGGTACGTGCAGAACATTATCATTATCCTCGTCAGCTAATGGTGGGTATTCTGGCTATTGACAGAATTATAGCCCGTGGAGGGAAACCTTCAGGCATTTTTGCCTGATTCTAAGTAATAATTAAGATTGGTGCTATTTTACAGCAAAGCATAAAATTGATGGCAAATACAAAGTATGAAGGACAGGCGTTTTATAATGCGCCATTCGTGGTTAATAGTTTTAAAGAAATGCCTTACCGGGTTCTGGGTAAATCAGGTCTGAAGGTGTCGGATATTGGTTTGGGTACCTGGAAAATGGGCTATCCTGAAAGTGGAGATGGTTCGCGCATAGACGAAAAGAGTTCTTTTAAAATATTTGACCGGGCCCTTGAACTGGGAGTGACATTCTGGGACACAGCAAACCGGTATAATAATGCTTCCGGAAATTCTGAGCGGATCATAGGGAAGTGGTTTAAGAAAAATCCTGACCAGAGGCGCAATGTGGTGCTTGCGACAAAAATGGCCGGAACAATGGACGGATTAAGTCCGAATCACTGTGGGCTTTCAAGAGGAAATATCATGGAAGCAGTATACGCTAGTCTCGAAAGGCTTCAAACTGATCATATTGACCTGCTTTATTTTCACAGATTTGATGGAATAACCCCTCCTGAAGAGAGTTTGATAGCAATTGAAGATCTGGTAAAGCAGGATCTGATACGTTATTTTGCCGTGTCAAATGCCAGTGTTGAGATTCTTAAAACCTTCCAGGCTGTACAGTCTCAGATGTCTGTCAGAAGCCGGATACTTGCTGTACAGAATCAGTTTGATCTGCTCGATGGAGAAGCAGCAGAAGATAGGGGTGTTTTGAATTATGCTACCGAACAAGGGATATCGTTCATTGGCTGGAGCCCGATGGCAAGGGGGCTGCTGACAAACCGGTACCTAAATCCTGTAAATGCAGGCCCTGGTGACCGTTTGTTCGACGAGGGGGACCTGAAAGCAAAAATAAGTCCTGAAAATATGGGTAAACTGCATGCACTTGCGGCTGTTTCTGATGAAATGGGAGTTGAGCTCAGTCAGCTTGTTATGGCATATATGCTGACAATGAAGGGTATGGGGCCAATCATTCCTTCATCCTCCAGTGTGAAGCAGCTTGAATCAAATGCTGCAGCAGGTAAGATTGTGCTTAGCGAAGAGCAGATTGAAAAAGTTAAAGCTATCGTAAAGTATTAATTCAGAAGATAAATGGAAAAAATAAAAAGCATTTTTGCTGTTTTTATAGTCACTTTTTCACTTATTCCTGCTGTTTTTTCTCAAACTAAAAGACCGGATCAGGAGGCTCGTTCTGCAATGCTCAGAGCCACCCGATTTATGGTTGAGAAAGCAAGTGTAAACGGAGGCTATGTTGCACATTATTTGCCTGATTTTTCACGCAGATGGGGAGAGCTGGAAGCATTTCCCACACAGGTTTGGGTACAGGATCCGGGTACAGTAAGTATGGGTAATATTTTTCTTGATGCGTACGACGCAACCGCTGATGAATATTATTATCAGGCTGCTGAAAAAGTTGCTGCTGCGCTTATCTGGGGGCAGCGTCCTGAAGGTGGCTGGAATTATATGATTGATTTTGGCGGTGACCGTTCTCTGAAAGAATGGTATAATACAATCGGTAAGAATGCATGGGGTTTTGAAGAGTATTATTATTACTATGCCAATACAACTTTTGACGATTCCAATACGTCAGGACCAGCAACATTTTTGCTGAGACTTTTTCTGCAGAAAATGGATGTTAAATACAAGCCGGCACTCGATAAAGCAATTCAGTTGATTATTGATAGCCAATATCCGCTTGGAGGATGGCCGCAGCGTTACCCCCTGAAGAATAATCATCCTAAAAACGGAAAGGAGGATTATTCGGCATATTATACCTTTAATGATGAAGTTACTTCCGGAAATATCGATTTTCTGATTCTTTGTTATTCTTTATTGGGAGAAGAACGTCTTTTAGATCCTATCCGCAGAGGGATGAATTTTTATCTGATTACTCAGCAGGGTAATCCTTATGGAGGCTGGGGGCAGCAATATAATATGGACCTTCAGATTGCTCATGCACGGAGCTATGAACCTCCTGCTTTGATGCCGGGATTCACATATACACATTGTTTGCTACTGATGAAATACTATCAGCTTACCGGCGACAGGAAGTTTCTTGCCAGAATTCCGGATGCTATTAAATGGTTGGAAGATTCTAAACTGCCAGCTGATAAAACTTTAGGCGGAACACGTACTCATGCTACATTTGTTGAAGCAGGAACCAATAAGGGGATTTATGCCCACCGTACAGGTACAGGTGTAGCTGATGGGAAATATTGGTGGGATTATGATGACAATAATCTGCTGGCCCATTATGGTGGAAAAGCTAATATCAATATTCAGTTCCTAAAGGATGAGTATAAAAGGATTAGCACACTTTCGCCGGAAGAGGCTACCAGAAACTCTCTATTGAAAGCCGGAAAGATTTCAGTTTCACAACTACCTCAACGATATTTTTCTTCTCTTACTTCTGCAGTAGTCATGCCCTCTGATCAGGCTGTTAACGATATTATTCGTGCACTGGATCAGGACAGATGGCTGGTTAAACACATTCAGATCAGCAGACCATATTCTGTTGCAGCAGATGGTAAAGAAATGAACACAGCCAAGCTGAGCGATGAAAATGGAAAGGGAATTGTGGATTCTTCAGATCAGCAGTATATATCAACCAGAGAGTATGAAAAGAATATGTCTCTTCTCATCCGGTATTTAAAGCGCTGATGAAATGAGAACAGTTGGGTTGGTCTGATTTAATCAGTTTTTGGATGATGTATTGTTGCTGTATATACTGTAAACAGACCTGAAGAAAACAATTTTTAATATAAATAAACTGATACTCAGATCTGTCAGCATAGCTTTTTTATTGTACATTAGTTTTTAACAACATAAAATCAAACTGAAAAAATGAAATCAACCATTTTATTTGGCTCCTTGCTTATTCTTGGATTAACTTCCTGCATTAACAATCAGACAACCGAAACGAAGAAAGCTATCTCAGAGAAAAAGTTTATCATGCCTGAAGGGTATAATCGGGGACTCCCATTTACTCCGGGAATATTGGTTGACGGAACACTTTATGTTGCCGGCTTTAGCGGTGAAGATGCAAAGACCGGTGTAATTCCTGAAGATTTTGAAACTGAGGTAAAGCAGGCTCTTGATAAGATCGGGGTTATCCTTAAAGAAGCTGATATGGATTATAAAGATGTAGTATCTGTTCAGGTTTATCTTACTGATATGACGCTATTTGATCGTATGAATAAAGTATATCGTACTTATTTCGATGAGCCACGTCCAACCAGGTCAATAATGGGGCTTAAGGAATTAATTGGTCCGGCAAGATTTGAGATAACAGTAACCGCACGTAAATAATCAGAATAAATAGATCAGAAAGATCAGGCCCCAAATCAGGGCGAAAAATTAACATTAATTTTATGAAAGTAGTAATTTCCGAAAATCCGGTTGAATTAGGTAAAGTATCAGCAATTGCAGCAGCAGAAGGAATTATCAATGCAATAAAGGAAAAAGGACAAGCAAATATTATTCTGGCTACAGGAGCAAGCCAGTTTGAAACCCTGAAAAATCTTATAGAAAATAAAGAAATAGACTGGTCAAAAGTGGTGATGTTCCACCTTGATGAGTATATAGGATTACCTGAAAGCCACCCGGCAAGTTTCAGAAAGTATTTAAAAGAACGTTTTCTTCAAAAGGTTAGTACTCTGAAGGCAAGTTATCTGGTTAATGGAGAAAACGATCCTGAGGCAGAATGTTCGCGTTTAAACAAAATTATTCAGGAGCATCCCATTGATGTTGCATTGGTAGGAATAGGTGAAAACGGACATCTGGCATTTAATGATCCCCCTGCCGATTTTGATATTGAAGATCCTTACATTATTGTAAACCTTGATGCAAAATGTCGTTTACAACAATTTAACGAAGGCTGGTTTGAAACCCTCGAGCTTGTTCCGCAAAGGGCAATCAGCATGTCTGTAAAGCAGATTTGCAAATCTAAACTGATTATTTGTTCAGTTCCTGATACTAGAAAAGCTGAAGCGGTAAGAGATACAATTGAAAATGAAGTAAGTAATCTTTATCCTGCTTCAATTTTGCAGAAGCATTCAAATTGTATTTGCTATCTGGATAAATCTTCAGCTTCCTTATTGTCTGAATAATTAGCATTTAATTGTCATGAAACGTAGAGACCTCATAAAATATTTATCTGTTGCTCCTCTTGCAGGCGGACTTACAGGTGTGCCTTTTAAATCAGCAGCAGCTTCAACAGCTCTAAAAAGAGATTTGATACAGGAGCTTGGACTCAGGACTTTTATCAACGCTTATGGTGTTTATACCACTCATACTGCATCCCTGATGCCTGAAGAAGTTATGGAGGCTATTAATGCTGCTTCTAAAAAGTATGTACTGATCAATGATTTGCAGGATAAAGTTGGTGAGAAGATTGCCGAAATGTGTCATGCAGAATCTGCAATGGTTACCTCAGGATGCTGGTCTGCCCTTGTTCTGGGAACAGCAGGTGTTTTAACAGGAATGGATAAAACCAAGGTTGCTAAACTTCCTGATGTTTCAGAATTTGAACGTAATGAAGTCATTCTTCAGAAAACACACAGCGGATCTTATGATCATGCATTGACCAATACAGGAATTAAACGGGTATTTGTTGAAACTGCTGAGGAATTTGAGAATGCAATCAATCCGAAGACGGCCATGACCTGGTTTTATAATGAAGCTGCACCATGGGGTAAGATTGGTCATGATGAATGGCTCAGGATTTCTAAAAAGCATAAAATACCTGCTATGGTAGATATTGCAGCTGATGTTCCTCCGGTTGAAAATCTCTGGAAATTCAATGAAATGGGCTATGACCTGGTTTGCGTTTCAGGAGGCAAGGCTATCCGCGGACCGCAAAGTGCCGGGATATTGATGGGACGAAAAGAGTTTATCTCTGCAGCCCGTTTAAGCGCTCCTCCGGGAGGTGGAAATATCGGAAGAGGGATGAAAGTGAACAAGGAAGAGATATTTGGCATGTATGCAGCACTTGATCGCTTTGTGAAGCTTGACCATGGAAAGGAATGGCAGATGTGGGAAGACAGGGCCAGAGTTATCCTGAATGCAGTTTCAAAAGTAAAAGGAGTAAAAGCAGAGATCTTTGTTCCGCCAATAGCAAATGTTACCCCAACTCTGAGAATATCATGGGATCAGTCGATAATTAAGCTGACACCTAAAGATATGACTCTGAATTTGCGGAACGGAGTGCCTTCCATTGAAGCACCCAAAAGTATCAATGATGCTATGATTCTTTCTGTATGGATGATGCAGCCTGGCGAAGAGAAAATTGTAGCAAAGCGTTTTGCAGAAGAATTGATCAAGGCCAGTGTTTAAATTCAATAACAGTATCTGAAATGATTCGTAAAATATTTATCCTGTTAACTGCACATTTTTTACTGTTTGCAGTAAGTTATGCACAAAGGCCTTATAGTATTGTAATTAAGGGTGGGCATGTGATTGATGCAAAGAACAATATCAATGAGCTGATGGATGTTGCAGTTAAGGATAACAAAATTGTTCGTGTAGCTAAAAATATAGATACAGCACAGGCCTTACAGGTAGTAAATGCAAAGGGAATGTATGTTACCCCGGGCCTGATTGATTTACACGGGCATGTTTTTTATGGTTTTGATCCGGATAGTTATCTGAGTGGAGGAACAGTGGCGGTATTACCCGATCAGTCTACTTTCAGGGCGGGTGTAACCACTATTGTAGATGCGGGTGGTGCCGGATGGAGGTCATTTGGAACTTTTAAGAAGAATATCATAGATGTATCTAAGACCAGAGTTCTTTCATTGCTGAATATAGTAGGAGAGGGAATGAGAGGAATTGAAAAATATGAACAGAACGTAAATGACATGGACGCGCGTCGTACAGCCGATACAGCGCTTGCACATAAGGATTATGTTGTTGGATTTAAAGTAGCACATTTTACCGGGTCAGAATGGACACCTATTCAGCGTGGTGCAGAGGCTGGTAAGCTGGCAGATATGCCTGTAATGATCGATTTGAACAGCCTTTATTTCTCTATTGAAGAACTGTTTACTAAATACCTCCGCCCCGGAGATATTTATACACACACCTTTATACAGTCATCAAGAGGGGTGGTAGAGCCAATTGTTGACCTTAAAACAAAGAGATTTAAGCCCTTTGTACTTGAAGCTCAAAGAAAAGGGATCATATTTGATGTTGGTTTCGGCGGCGGGAGTTTCAATTTTAATCAGGCACTTCCTGCTCTTAAGGCTGGGTTCTATCCTAACACTATGGGTACAGATATTCATCAGGGAAGCGTGAACGGTGCCATGAAGGATCAGATGAATGTATTATCTATATTTTATGCAATGGGTATGAAAATTCCCGATCTGATTAAAGCCAGTACCTGGACTCCTGCCCGGGTAATAAAACGTACAGAACTGGGTAATCTCTCGGAAGGTTCAGTTGCAGATATTGCAATCATCAGTATGCGAAAAGGTAATTTTGGATTCAGAGATGTTGCCGGGAATAAATATTCAGGTACTCAGAAGTTTGAATGCGAGATGACTATTCGTGATGGTAAGGTTGTTTATGATCTGAATGCTATAGCCGGACAGGTTCGTAAATCCAATTAATCTGGTAACTTATTCGATACCAAATCCCTTTTTTAACACCTAATAGGCAACTAATTAACATTAGTTGTGATTTGTGAAAAAAAACAGGTATAAATCTCTTGTTTTTTCGGGTACGTAAACGTAAATTACATTAGTATTCTAATAAGCTCAGTCTGAGTATTATATAAATAATCTCAGAATACGCTTTTTGATGAGCAAAGAAGGAGGTGTTTGACAAATTCTCCGATTTGATTTTAACTAAAGAATGATGGAATGTTAGTATAGGTTTAAATGTATATTTTGATTAAAGAACGTTTATAATGGAAAATAATAAGCCGGAACTTCATGATGACGGGTATTTATTACTCCAGTTGCAACAAGGTTGTAAAACTGCTTTTAATATCCTGTATAACAAGTATTGGGAGCACACCTATTCAAATGCCTATAAACGTTTGCAGGATACTGAGCAGGCAAAAGATATTGTTCAGGAGATCTTTGTAAGTATCTGGATGAACAGACAAAATTCAATAACAAATCTGCCGGCATATCTTAGTATCTCAGTTCGTAATCAGGTATTTAAACTAACTGCAAAAAACAAAAACCTGTCTCCGTTTATTGAGGCTTTTGAAAATATACCGGCTTCTAATCAAAAGACAGATTCTAATATTCTTTATGATGAATTTTACAGGGCTTATGAAGCCTTGTTGCTTAAACTCCCGCCTAAACGGCAGCAGATATTCAGATTAAGGTTTCATGAAGATATTCCAACTAAAACAATAGCTGTGCAGATGCGGATTTCCCGCAAGACGGTTCAAAATCAATTGGGGAAAGCAATTGATCAGTTGCGTGTAATACTTCAGGATTAATACTTCATCATTTTATTTAGGTTTCTTTCTTAACAGTTTGCTTAATTTTTGTTTTATCCGGCATTCTTGCCTTTTCATAATTAAACCAGGGGTTTCAAAAAAAAATATTTTCTTAAACAATAGGACATTCCTGAAAATTAAGGTCTTAATGTAAAGTTCAGTCTTGAATTTTAATTATGAACAGATCTTATATACTTGAGTTGTATCATAAATACTTAGCAGGAAAGGCTTCAAAGGAAGAACGCGAACTGCTTTTAAGTCATTATGAACTGTTTGATTCAGAATCTGACGGGCTGGATTCACTGTCTGATCTTGAAAAGAAGGTTATTCGTGATGAAATTGAAGAAGAAATCAGACAAAAGATTTCCGCAGCAGAGAAGACAGTTAACTCACTGTCTAAAAAACGTTATTTATGGATGACTGGAATTACTGTGGCAGCTTCACTGCTTATATTCTTTAGTATTTCCATTGTTCAAAATACCTCTAATAAACCTCATGTTTCAGGTTCGGTCTTATCCAGGTTAACTCAGGAAAAGGAAAATCGTTTGATTCGCTTACCTGATGGCAGTTCTGTAATTATCAGTGCGGGCAGTAAACTGAATTATCCATCATCATTTGATGGATTAGCAAAAAGGGAAGTCTATCTGGATGGGGAGGCTTATTTTGATGTAAAGCACAATTCGGTTAAGCCATTTGTAATCTATACCGGCAAACTTAAAACAACAGTTTTGGGGACTGCATTTAATATAAGTGCATGGTCAGATTCAGATGATATCACAGTTACAGTTGCCAGAGGTAAGGTAAAAGTAGAGGATCTTGATAATAAGACTATTGGTGTAATTACTCCTAACCATCAGATTAAATACGACAAAATTAATACGAATATCGTTGAGAAAGAGGTCAGCAGTCCTGAATACCTTAAATGGAAAGAGGAGGATCTTTTGCTAAGCGATGTTTCTGTTGCTGAGGCAGCTGAATTACTGGAAGATCGTTATAAAGTGAAGATTCATATCTCTGATAATCAGATTAAATCAAAACGCTTTACAACAATTGTTAGAAAAGAAGAAGCTCTTGATAAAATTTTGAATAGTATTTCGGAATTTAATGATGCAGTTTATAGTTATGATAATGATAAATCGTCGATTATTATTAATTCGAAATAGATAAATGATCAACTTTTAAAAACTTAAACCTCAGTCTATGTCCCCAGATCTACCACCATGAAAAACCCCTGAACTCCTGATTGCTCAGAGTTTCAGGGGTAGCATTGTTGCCTGACTGCCATCAGGATACAATTGTTGTTTTAAATTCTGCATGAAGATTTAATCATGCAATTCGATAACTTTTAAAACGAAGTAAAATTATGATTTTTTTTACACTACTTGCTGAACGTCAGCAAACGGACCTGTTTCCATTTGATCTGAAGCTTTTATTCAGATCGATATATCGATTAATTATGCAGCTCAGATTAGCATTTTTTATAATCCTGACTACATCAATCCAGCTTTTTTCGGCACCTCCGGTAAAAAGTCAGGCTATTGATAAAGTAGAGATAAGCCTCGAGTTGAAAAACGAGTCTTTGATTAAAGCTTTTCAAAAAATTGAAAAGCAAAGTCCTTTTCAGTTTATGTATCGTTTGGCTGATGTCAGGGAAATCAATAAACTGGAAATGCCAACAGCAAAAATGTCTGTTGCTGAAGTGTTGAATCAGCTTCTGGCAAATACCTCGCTTGACTACAGACAGGTTGATAACCGCATCCTTATTATGAGCAATCAGAACAAGCTTAAGGGTGAATTACAGAATAACTTAGATGTTGTTGTACGCGGACAGGTAACCGATGCCAAAGGTGAAAGCCTTCCGGGTGTTAGTGTTAAAGTTAAAGGTACAGAAATAGGAGCTTCTACAGATATTGATGGAAGGTATTCTCTGACAGTTCCTGATAATGCAACTCTTGTATTTACCTATATAGGTTATATAACTAAAGAGGTTGCTGTAAACAGCCAATCCACAATAAATGTTATTCTTGAGTCAACTTCAACTTCTCTCAGCGAAGTTGTTGTAACTGCATTAGGTGTTAAGCGTGAAGCAAAATCACTGACTTATGCTACACAGGGTGTAAGTGCAAAAGAACTGACAGAGACACGTACTTTGAATGTTATGAATGCCTTACAGGGTAAAGTAGCCGGTATGAGTATTGAAACAGCCGGTACAGGTTTGGGTGGCCAGGCTCGTGTTGTTCTGAGAGGAAACCGTTCAATCTCAGGAAACAGTGGTCCCCTTTATGTTGTTGACGGAGTTCCAATGAGCACAGCAATAGCTAACTTTAGTCCGGATAATATTGAATCTATCAACGTATTGAAAGGTCCAAATGCTGCAGCCTTGTATGGCAGTGCGGCTCAGAATGGGGTTATTATTATCGAAACTAAAAAAGGTAAAGAAGGTCAGGTTCAAATTAGCGTGAATGAAACATTCCAGACAGGACAACCTCTTCTATATTTCAAGCCTCAGAATGAGTATGGACAGGGAGTTACAGGTGTATATAATGCAACAGCTGAAGAATCCTGGGGGCCAAAAATGACCGGTCAGATGGTGAATCATTGGTCAGCTGCTCCCGGTAAAGCAGGAACGCAGTATGCATTCTCACCTCAGCCAAATAATTATAAAGATGTATTCCAGAACTCAACTTATGTGACGCATAACGTTACTGCCTCAGCAGGTTCTGCAAATACACAAACGGCATTTTCTTATACC
Source organism: Daejeonella sp. H1SJ63 (assembly GCF_029360775.1). GTDB lineage: Bacteria > Bacteroidota > Bacteroidia > Sphingobacteriales > Sphingobacteriaceae > Daejeonella. Next base: position 427,863 of record NZ_JARKMZ010000028.1, read on the forward strand.
AGAGAAGATGCAAAAGGATTGATGCAGACTAATAAGTTAAGAAGAGATAATGCATCTATCAGGGTAACCAGCAAGTTGAAAAAATGGCTTTCACTGGATACCAAATTAAATTATATCCGGAACGAAATTGATAACCAGAACGGAACCGGAGATAATGCGGCTAATAACCCATATATGAATATTTATCGTTTACCGCGAAATATTCAGTTTGATGATCTTAAACAATTTGAATATACTGACGCAGCCGGTGCTAACAAGCAAAACTTCTGGAATCCGGGCTCTACAATAGGCAGGAATCCATTCTGGATCATGAACCGTGTTGTTAATTATGAAACAACAGATCGTATAATTGCCTTGGGTTCATTGACCATTGACTTTACTGATAAATTAAAATTAATGGCAAGAACATCGTTTGATGGAGGATCCAGCACTACTGAAAGAAAGGCATGGATTGATTCTTATGGTGGCGGACAGGATAATTTTGGTAGCTATAGTGCCAGCATTACCGGTCCGGGTCAAATCTGGAACCATGATGCCCTTTTGACTTATAATAGTAACATCACCAAAAATCTGAATGTTTCAGCTTTGGCTGGTGGTACTTTAAGAAAGACAGATGGTTCAGGTAGTATCAGTGCGAGTACACAACAGGGACTGATTATTCCTAACTTCTTCTCATTTGGTAATACAGCCCTCACTCAGGGTGCATTTAATCCGGCCACAAGACAAGAGTTACAATCCCTGTACTTCTCAGGTAATTTTGGATGGAAGAATTATCTTTATCTTGATATCACCGGACGTAACGACTGGAGTTCAACCCTTCCTGCCAACAGCCGGTCATATTTTTATCCATCTGTAGGTCTTTCTTCAATTCTTACAGATATGATCCCGGGGCTACCTGATGTGATTTCATATGCAAAGCTTAGGGCTTCTTATGCCAAAGTAGGTAACAGTGCCTCACCTTATCAGTTAAACCGCTCTGCTGCCTTTGCAGGAACCGGTGGAAATTATGGTTTCATCACTTTAGGGGCTATTTTGCCTAATGCAAATCTTAAACCGGAAACTACTGAAGGATATGAAGTTGGATTGGATACCCGCTTGTTTGATGGTCGTTTAGGACTGGATATCACAGCCTACAAAACCAATACTTTTGACCAGCTGTTTACAATTAGCTTACCATCGGGTTCCGGAGCGGCTTCCTTTTTTACTAATGGTGGAGACGTACAGAATACGGGAGTGGAGGTTGTATTATCGGCCACACCAGTCCAAAATGCAAATGGCTTAACCTGGGACATCAGCACTAATTTCGGAAAAAATAAGAACTGGGTTAATAAGATCTCTGATGATCGTCCAAGAATAATTGTTGGAGGTGATTCATATATGTCTGATTTCGTAGTAGCTCAGGGACAGGAATTTGGTAATATTTATACCAGAGGATGGGCCAGAGATGCTCAGGGAAGCGTGATTGTAGGTGCTAATGGTTTGCCAAACCTGACTCCCGGAAGATCTGTATTAGCTGCCAATTTTAACCCTGACTGGATGGGTGCTATCACAAATAATTTTTCTTATAAGAATTTCAATTTTAGTTTCCTGATCGAGCACAGACAAGGTGGTAGTATGGTTTCCATTACCGATGGACTTCTGTACGGTGAAGGAATTACCAAAGAAACACTTGCGGGAAGAGAAGGTGGTTTAGTATTTGGAGAGAATTTATTTCCAAATGAGACCGGGGTGCTGGCTAGTGGATCACCGAATACCACTGCTATAAGTTCACAAACATTCTGGAGAACAATTGGAGGTAGAAATGCTCCGATAGGTGAAGCATTTATTGTCAGTGCAACAAATACCAGAGTCAGAGAAGCTTCACTTGGCTATACTTTCCCTAAGTCCATGTTGAGCAAGGTCGGATTTATCTCAGGTGCCAAATTATCACTGGTTGGAAGGAATCTGTTCTTCTTAAAGAGAACAGGTAACTGGGATCCGGAAATTCTTTCAGGAGCAGGTACTGCATCTGCAGGTTTCCAAACCTATGTTCCGCCAACTGAAAGAACTTTTGGTTTAAATCTGAAGATAGATTTTTAGTAAATTTTATCATTAATAATATTCAATTAGATAGTATTAATATCATGAAAATATCAAATCATATAAATAGAAGCGTGGCCTTTATGGCGATACTTCTTACCTTAGGGACAGGTTCATGTACCGACCAATTCGATGATCTCAATACTCCCCGCGCACAACTTACTGTTGAGCAAATGGATGCGAGTATGGTTGGATTTGCGTTCGCTGAGGCTCAGCATTTTGGAATGAGAGCCTGGTATCAGGGCAATAACCTTTTTGCCGGTGAATACTCACAGTTTCACGCTATTATTCATCCTAACTTTGCATCCGCAAATTTTAACGGTCCGGGCAGCTGGTTAAACTTGTTAATGGAAGGTTTTTATTCGAATACAGCTTATGGAGCTGCAGCGAACCAGCTTGATTTAGTTCTTAAAACAACCGCAGCAAAAAATCTGAAGGTTGAAAATGCGCTTGCCAAGATTTGGAAGGTTGCATTGTACCATCGTCAAACGGATTATTTTGGACCGATCATCTATTCTAATTTTGGTAATGGTAAAACTAGTGTTGCTTTTGATTCTCAAAAGGATATCTATTACGATTTCTTTAAGATTCTGGATGAGGCAGCAGTAGATTTGAGAGCTGCAAATCCGGCAGTCAAAATTTTCCCGATTAGTGGTGGATCTCATGATCTTGTGTACGATGGGAATGTGTTAAAGAATCTTAAATTCTTGAATTCTTTGCGTTTGAGACTGGCGATGAGAATCTCTTATGTTGAACCGGCTAAAGCTAAACAGGAAGCTGAAAAAGCAGTATCCGCACCGGAAGGTCTTATCACAAACAATGCAGATAATGCACTTTCTAAGGTTAAAATTGACGGTACCAATGTAAATAAGCTAAGCACAATTACTTATATCAGTGAATTTGTATTAAGCTCTACTCTTGCAAGTCTGATGAATGGCTATGAGGATCCCAGAATTCCTGTTTATACTCAGCCATGCTGCGGACGTTTAACTCCTGCCACTGCTGTATTTGGTGGGTTGGTTGGATTAAGAAATGGTAACCCTCCGGGGCAAAGAGGAACTAACCTCGATTTGCAATATTCCTATGTTGGGAAAAAATGGTTGCCGATTAATAACGGAGGTACCAATGAGCCCGATCATATTATGGAAGCTGCAGAGGTGTTTTTCCTGAGAGCTGAGGGTGCATTAAGAGGATGGAATATGGGTGGAACTGCACAGCAGTTTTACAATGAAGGAATCAAAGCATCTCTTAAATTCAGAGCTAATGCTTCAGATGCTGTAATTGATGCTTATGTTAACAGTACTAAGCTGCCTGCAAAACCATTAGATAGATTCGGTAAGCCGGATGTAAGAAATAGTCCTCCTGTAACTGATATTCCGGTCCTTTATGAAACAGCTGGAAGTTTTGAGAGACAATTGGAGCAGATCATCACTCAGAAATGGCTTGCGCTTTTCCCAATGAATGATACTGAAGCCTGGGCTGAACGTCGCAGAACAGGTTATCCAAGAGGTTATGCGATTATTGAGTCTGCTAATCCAGTTCTTACAAGAACTCAGCTGGCGAGAAGATTAATCTATCCACCAAACTCTTATTCCACCAATAAGGTGGCAACAGAAGCCGCTTTGGCTTTATTAGGTGGGCCGGATACTTATGCAACCAGACTTTGGTGGGATGCTAAGCCTTTGGCATCTTATCCAACTCCAACAGATTGATGTTTTTAATAGCAGTTATTGATTTTCAATAATCAATAACTGCTATTTTATTCTTAGCATAAAGTTTAATGATACTTTCCCCGAAAGGGGAAAGTATTTCTTTAATCAATCTCTGATGTGGGATCTAAATTATTGATTCAGAGCTCAGAGAGCCTTATTTAAATTCTCTTTATTTATATAAAGAATGTGCTCTCTTGTTAATTTTCTATGATCACAAACTCCATAATCTGATTAATATGAAAAAAGTTTTTACCCTTCTTTCATTATTGGTGATAAACTGTTTTACAGCAATCTCATTATTGGCACAGATTACTGTAGAAAGTAAGTCGGGATCTGCCGGCTCATTGAGAAATGATGATCTGAAAAATAACTCAAAGCTCAGGTTTAAGGAAAGTAAATTGGATGCCACAGGTATTGAGAAAGAAGCTCAACTGATCAGTTTAAAATTTGATCAAAGTAAGAATATAATCAGGATTCAGGAAACTGAACTTGTAGAAGATGACGCTCCGGCTGCAGGTCTTCCGGAAGGGTATAAAACATATACCAAAGGCCCTGTTGAATGGGTTGAAGATCTCAGAAAAGGAATTGTCATAAAAAAGATTTTATCTCTTGAAAATACTGCTGCAGGATCAGCGAGAGTAGTTTTCAAGGGAATGGAAGTGAAGGGAAACAAAGAACCACTTCATTTTTCTATCAATGGGGAAAAATTTATCAGGCCGGCTTCTCTTATAGCTTATCCTCAGGCCAGACAATATATAGACATGGCAGGTCTTGATCGCTGGTTTTACGTCGATCTTCCTGTAAATAAACTCCGCAAAGGGAATAATGAATTATTGATGTGGACCGAAAGTGATTCAACCTCATGGAGAGTTCTGATTGCCCATATCAACGAATTTAAACGAGGATCTCTTACACGTACCAGTCCGAACCGTTCTATGAAAAGTAGTAACGGAGGCCGGACCTGGAGCGATAAGCGACTGGGTGCAATGGATAATATTGATGGCGAATATTCAGTCAGATTGAGCTTAGATCGTTATTTACCATCCGGAGAGTATAGTTCTCCTTTAATAGATCTGGTGGATGGTGAAAATGCTTTAAAAAAGAGCATTTCAAATCTTCGGGTGCGCTTTCAGCCTGATTTTAACATACCTGCAAAAACAAGTATCAAAGCCTTCGTTCGTTTTGGATCGGGACCTGTTTTGGGAGATCAGACCTGGACTGAATGGCAGCTTCTTGAAAAAGATCGGGAGTATGCAATGGCAGACCGTCGTTTTATGCAATGGAAAGCTCAGTTAGAAACAAGTGATCTTTTAGAGAGCCCCTCAATAAAGGGAATGAACTTTATAGCCGAGTGGGAAGATCATTCATTGAATAAAAACTCCGGTGTTAATGCCAGAATTATCAATAACGGGAAAATCATTCAGTCTTCCTATCCATTCAGCTATGAAAATCTGAATCACCTAGATCTTAAGAGATACAGAGAAAGCCATAAACTTGATCAGATTGTCAAAGGCGCTTTATCTGAGTTTGAAATCATGATGCGTTTATTGAACTGGGCTTACCGGGTACCTCTGAGAAGTGAGGCTTATTCATGGAACTGGAACGATGTAACCCGTACTCCGGTTATTGCTGAGGGTACAGGTATGCCGCAGTTGAACGGCCCCTTTTTTAAAGGAAGACGAATGGTTGAAATGTGTCTGTATCCAAATCAGGCATTGATTGGTGCCTTGCTTTCTTTAGGTTATCAGGCACGTCATATTAATATTCATAGCGAAGGTGAGAGTGGGCATGAGGTTACAGAAGTTTGGTCAAACGAATTGAATAAATGGATCTATATGGATGCTACCCGCGATTACTATTATTTTGATCCGGAAACCGGCATTCCATTTAACCTGCTCGAGATTCATAATCTGCTTGCTGCAAAAATGCCCCGTGTTGAAGACTGGAAACGTCCATTTGCACCTGAAATTGGTAAGGAGCTGGTCAAAGGTCTGAATGTGGGTCAGCGGCAGGGCAATAATCCATTTTCGATTCAGGAGGGAGGAGGTACTCACATTCTGGAGATTATGGGACATTTCAGAATTATTCCAAGAAATGATTTTCTGTCAAATCCTTTACCTGTTCCGGTTCATACCGGTGATACGATGTGGGGCTGGGACGGATTCTTAAACTGGTATGATCAGGTTTTCCCAAAGAGGGATGAGTATCAAAGGTACTCTGACCGGGCCTCCGATTTTTATCAGCCTCTGAATCAGGCGAAAATCAATTTGATGGAAACCGATAAATCAGGTGTGCTGAAGGTTATCGTGGATAGTTTTACCCCGGGTGGTTCCGATGGCCTTCTGGTAAAGGTTAATGAAGATAACTGGCAAAGCCAAAGCCAAACGGTTTGGGATTGGCAATTGCTGGCCGGCCTGAATACAATTAAGGTTCGTACCAAAAATACCCGCGGTATACTTGGCCCGGTAAGCGAGATTCAGGTAAGTTATAATCCATAATAATTCAGAATAATCCCGGGCAGTTTAATACGGACCGGATCAGTCGGGAAAATGAATAAGATGATAAAAGACAGGAAACTTCAAAGGAGTGAATTTATAAAATTTACAGGCGGACTGGCATTTCTGTTGCTTGGCAGTAAGTGGCTGTTTGCTGATCCTACCTCTGCAGCTGATCTGGTCAGCACCGCACAGAAACGACAGTCTTATACCCTGGGTTTGTTGAAGAAGCTGGTCACAGACATCGGTCCGAAGCCAAGCGGAAGTAAAGCCTATGCCAAAGCTGCCCGGATTGTTTTTCAGGAGATGCGCCGGTCCATGGCAAAGGTTAATTATGATAAGTATGAATTTGATAATTGGGAGCCCATCAAGTGGACCAATCTCCTGGTTGGCGGACAAGCTATTGAAGCAGTACCTCAGAAAAGAGGATTTGGAACTTCGCCTCAGGGAATTAATGGAATTATTGCAAAACGTGGTACTGGATTTGCCATTCTGAATGAGCAAAACGGGGATGTTCTGGCTTATTTTTCTGTCAATCAGTATGGGAAAGCTATTGCCGGGTCAGGCCCCGGAGATCTTGACAAATCAGTTCCGGTTTTTGGTATCGGAAAGCAGGATATTCCTTTATTGGATAGAAGTGCCCTGAATAAATTACCGGCCGGTATCAGTGCAGAGTATCATCCTTTGCATAAGGCTCCCGGCATCAATGTCATTGGTCAGATCCCCGGAAAAAGTAAAAAGGAAATTCTGGTCATTGCTCATTTAGATACCATTTTTAATACTCCCGGAGCGAATGATAATACGGCATCGGTCATTGTGATGCTGATGCTTGCCCATGCAGCATCCGGAAGGCAAAATAACCATACCCTTACTTTTGTTGCTTCTGATTCGGAGGAGTATGTTTATGAAGGTGCTTATCATTATGCTAAGGGACGTATCGCAAACAATACGATTGAAGATATCCGGTATGTTCTGAATTTCGACTCATTGACTTATGGCCCGAATTTATGGATAAATTCTAAAGATCAGGGAGTTAAAGATCTGATCCGGGATATTCATCGGGATCTTAAGCTTCAAACTACCCCGATCTACTCTGAGAATGATGGGTTCGTCATGGACTCACTTCCTTTCAGGCCATCAGGTGCCAAAGCCCTGCACGCAAACAGCAGGGGGTATGATGAAAAAACACTGCCTGTTTATCACCGGCCTGATGATACCGCAGATAAAGTACCTCTTGATTGCGTAGAAATCGCCTTTCAGGTGTTTGACGAATTTATCAGGAGAATAGATAAAGAATGATTTAATGTTTAATAAGACAATTACCAAATACACAATTAATAATTATACTATGTTTTTTAAATTCAAGAAGAAGATCGCCGTATTAGGCTTGCTGATGCTGTCAGCAGGTATGGCAGATGCCCAGTCCAAAGCAGGATGGTACACAGAGGGAAAGGATTACGCACCTACCAGAAGGATCAAAATCAATGTAAGCAATCCTTTAAGTATTGCAGTAAAAGGAGCTCCGGTAGTAGTTCCAAGAAAGAGCCTTCCGTTTCAGAATATTCCTGAACGCTGGATAGGCATAGTTGATCCCAATGGCCCTTCTGATCCTGAACCAACGATGGAAGAATTGAAAAAGAATAGTGGTTATGTTAGAAGAAAGGAAACCTACGGACATTATGTAGAACTTCAGGTTGACGATAAGGATAAAGATGGTGTCTGGGATGAGATTTTTTTCATGACCGATCTTGCACCAAGAGAATCCAAAGATTTTTATATCTATATCGATCATTATGAGCGTGGAATGTATGAGCATAAGGTTCATGCCAACATTGCCAATTATGGACGCCATACTGTGCCGCTGTGGGAATCAAAGGATATGGGATGGAAATTATGGTATCCTCATGAGGTTGATCTTCATGGTAAAAGAGCACCGATGCTGACTGCCTATTATGAATATTCTACCAATAAATCAGGTTATTATATGCCCTGGGAGATGGGAACAGACATCATGACTGTAGCCAGCACATTTGGTGCAGGTGGTATGGCCGTGTTTGAAAATCCGAATGACATGGAAAATCCATCACGTGCCTATCATTCTCCATTTAAGAATAAAGGACCGTTTGATGATAGCCGTTTCACTTTCGACGTAGTTTACAATGGGCCGCTTCGCAGTATGATCAAGGTTACTACCACCAACTGGAATTCCGGTAAGGGATTCTATGAACTGGAACAATATTATACTGCGATGGCAGGAAAAAGCTGGACTACTGTTGAAAACAAGTTTACCAAATTTCTTCCTCCAAATGCCGATGCGAATTTTGGTGCCGGTATCAGAAAAATCATGAATGAGTATACCTCTGTCAATAAAAAGGGGATTGCAATTTCAATGGGTAAGGATATTGAAGCCAGAATCCCTGATGAGGATATTGGTGAGGAAGTACTGATGGTGCCATGGCAGGGGATTGGTATGGTGATCCGTGATAAATACAAGCCTGAATACAAAAGCATTAAAAACTTTGGAGGTAACCATGTGTTTAAGATGCCGGTTACCAGCGATCTGAGTTTTGAATACATGCTGCTTGGTGCATGGAGTCACGGGGAGGTAAACAAGAATGAGAAGGAATTTGTGAAATATGTAGATGATGAAGCTGTGAAATACAATAATCCGCCAATCATCAAGGTGTTCGAATTTGAAACAAAATCTAAATAATAAAACTGATCGGGGGAGCTGATACTCCCCCAATTCAGAAATCCTGCTTTAAAGTCTATTTTATGAAAAACACCTGTTTAAAAAAGATAGGGCTCCTTACGATGATGATGGCGCTTAATCTGTCACTGATTGCTCAGATTAAAGTTGGAGTTGCTGAAGCGATCATAACACCACCTAACCCCATAGGAGTAAAGATGGCAGGTTATGACAGGGGCACCAATACTTCTACGGGTGTTCACGATGATTTGTATGCCAGAGCTCTGGTTGTTGAAGGAGAAGATGGTACCGGTTCGGCCATGATTACTGTGGCTCTGGTCAATATGAATGAAGCAGTGATGGATCTGATCCGTACCGGTGTTAATAAGGAAACCGGTATTCCGTTTAAAAATGTGATTGTTTCTTCAACTCACACCCATTCCGGACCGATGATGGGTCCGCCGGATGATCCTTATGTCAAATTCTTTATCAGCAGGGCAATTAAGAGTGCTTCAGATGCCTGGAAGGGTAGGGTCTTGGGAAAGATCGGTGTTGGTTCTACTGAAGTTTTCGGTATGGCCCAGAACGACCGTCGTATGGAGTATGGAGGACTTCCTTCAGATCCTGAAGCCGCCGTAATCAAAGTTGAAAATGCAGCCGGTAAATTACTGGGTATCTTTTTTAATTATTCCTGTCATCCTTCAGTACTTGATCTTCATAACCTGAAGTTCACTGAGGACTGGCCTTATTTTACGATTAAGGGTATCAAGGAAAAGCTGCCTAAAGGGGTGATTGTTGGATATTTTCAGTCGGCTCAGGGCGATGCTAAAGTTGGATATCTTGCTGAATTATCGGCTGTCGGAGCTTATATGCAGGGTGTCAGAAGTTTTGAGTTTGCAGAAAAGAAAGGCAGAGTTTTAACAGATGCTGTTTTAAAGACAATTCCGGGAATAACTACCTCGGGAAAAATCGGTGTGAAAGTAGCTTATGATAAATTCAGTGTACCCAGAAGAACAACTTTCCCTATTTCACATGCCGAAGCCTTGATCTGGCAGGAAAAAGCCAAAGCCACGCTCGCTGAAAAGGAAAAACTGGTTTTATACTATCCAAAAGATCAGAATGGGGTGGATAAGTTGCAGGAAGCTGCGCGTGAGCTTTATGCCAATGGAAATCCCGGTAAATATATCGGTCCCCGTACCCTGGATAAGTTTAAAGTTGATTTATGGCTGGCAACCCAGGCCGTTAATCAGTCGAAAATGATTGAGTCCCTTCCTCCTAATCCCGCACCTTTTATGCTGCCAATGCAGGCTATCCGACTGGGAAATACGGTATTTGTTACTTTCCCTGCCGAAGTATTTTCAGACATCGGTGTCTCAGTTAAGAATCAGTCGCCATTTCCAAATACATTCATATTTGGTGTTGCAGGCGGCTATAACGGCTATATCGCAAGTGCTGCAGAGTTTCTTGAAGGGGGCTATGCAGTAAATGGCAGTCCCTATGCACCGCAGGCAGAGAAGGCAATTATTGATGCTTCCCTGGAATTAATCAGAAGAGTCAAATAAGTTTAAAGATAATTCATACCTCACCTCAGTAAAAAGATCCCCCGACATCTACCTATGAAAAAAATATTCATACTGGCTTTAACAATTGCTGCGCTTAGTCAGGCAGCATTTGCACAGGATAAGACAAAGCATGTTCCCTATACAATTTATGACAATTTTGATACCGGGGAGATGTTTACCTGGGAACCTTATCCTTATCAGCAGGACACAGGTTATGACCCATTGTTCGGAACAAAGAAAGAACCCGCTTTTGGGGGTAAAGGCAGTTCGCTTTCACGCTTGACCAAACCAAATGATGCCAATGATCTGACTCAGGGCTTTACCAAGCGTATTGATCTTTATTCTTTGCCTGATACGCGTTTAAAGTTTGCCTATTATTTCATGAGCGACCGAAAGCCGGAAAAGCTGGATGTTTCCCTGGGCACATTCGATGGAAGACTATTCACCCATACCATTTCTTCACCTAAAGCAAATACATGGGTTGAGGTAGATATTCCGCTTGAGTCATTCCTGCTCAATGAGAAGTCATTGAAAGACGGGGTGCGTTTGCAGGTGGTCGTGATGAAGGCCTTTTATCCGGTTGTGAATCATTTACCAAGTTACAGCATACTGATCGACGAGTTTAAACTTAATGGTGAGCGTTCCAGGCAGTTTATTGCCGAATCTCCAAAATCAACCTGGTTTGAGCAGTTTGGCCTCGCGGTATTGAATAAACATTATTCAAACGGAGAAACCATTTCCCTGAATATCAGTCCTGAGGCAGGTGAATCATTAAAAGAAGTCAGTGCTGAACTGATTAGCCCGGATCAAAAAGTAGTCTTAAGCAATATTAAATTTTACGATGATGGAAGTCATGGTGACCGGAAGGCAGGGGATGGTATCTGGTCAAACAATTCGGTTTATACCATTAAAGCATCAGACCCCCGCGGACAATGGAAGATCCGTACAACATCCGGAACCGGAATCAGTCAGTTTTCATGGGATCTTGGATTTATTGTACCGGTATCTGGTCTGGCAGCCGGAGTTCATCCCAGAGTATTCCATTCAGAGGCTCAGCTGGCAGCCCGTATGGCAGGACCGGAGCCAGAGCCTGCCAGGCGATTGTTGAATAACCTTATTCAGAGCTATAAGCCTTCCACGCTGGATATTAATACGCTTCCTGCGCAAAATATGACAGCTCCTGAGTCTGTAACCGGAGGCCCCTATGCAAGTGCCAGTATGGGCGGCTGGTATAATACCCAGAATGCACTGGCCAGAGTAATTAATAATGAAGCCTGGCAGTTTGCACTCACCAAAAATAATGAGGCCGCAGAAAGAGCGAAAGCTGCGCTGTTAAAGCTAAGTGTTTTACCTTCCTGGAATCATCCCTGGATGGAAGCCAACGGGAATCATACCTATTATCCGGGTGCTCCTGCGGCCATTGCTGCAGGTATAGGATACGACCTTTTGTATCAGGTACTCAGTGATGAAGAACGCAAAACCGTCCGTAAAGGAATTATGGATAAGTCGATCAAGCCATTTTATCGGGATATGGTCGAACTGAACCGGATGCCAACCAGTAATTCGAATCATATCGGGGTAATTCTTTCCGGTGTGGGCATTGCTGCAATGGCTGTTGCGAATGATGATCCCGATTTACCCGGTCTGGAACCTTATTTATCAGGTATTCTGGCTAAAACCAAACAGTTTATCGATCGCACCATGCTTCCTGAAGGAAGTTATAATGAGCCTTATACCTATCAGGAAATGGGGTACCGGGAACTGGTAGAGTTCCTGTATTCTTTAGAAAGAAATTTTGGTGTCGATTATACCTCTACCACTTATCTGAAAGAGTTCTATCAATATCCGATTTATGTGACACAGGCTAAAGACGGAGCTTATCAGGATCTGGGCGACGTTTCACACACCTATAGTTTTACTCAGCAGCCTATGCAATGGCTGGTTTATAAAATGAAGGATCCCTTCATGTATAAGTACGTCAAGCCGGCATGGGATTCAGGAAAGGCCAGAGGAGGGATTATTCCCTACTTATGGTATACTGAAGGGATTAAACCAATCGGTCGCGAAACTTTGCCTTTGTCCAAGCATTTTGAAGGCAGGGGGCATTTGGTGAGCAGAACTTCATGGGAAGACTCCGGAAGTATCCTGATTTTCAAATCCGGACCTAACGGTAATCATTTTCATGCCGATCAGGGTACTATTCTGTTAAGCCATAATGGGGAGGAGCTTCTGAGCGATGCCGGACATAGCAGTGATTATTATGCGAACCTTTATTTCCCGGGTTATTATACCCAGGCTATCGGACATAATGTGATGCTGGTGGATATGAATGCAGAGAGCCAGGCTGTGGGAGATTTTGAAAATGGGATTGCCGCACTCCGGACTTACCCTAAAATGATCCATGCTTTTGCAGGAAACAATGCAAGTGCCGCTGAAGGTGATCTGACCAGCGTTTATAAAGGTAAAGTGTCTAAATATACCCGTACTCTGTTGAGCTCTAAAAACGGACCGATATTTCTGTTTGATCAGGTGAAAAGCCCGGAGGCACATTCTTATAACTGGTTATTTCATGCGGAGCATACCAATGGAAAAAGCTCAATTACATATTCGGGTAATCGTATGACTATTAACCGGCCTCATGCCCGTCTAACAATGGATGTGCTTTCACCGGAAGCTTTAACACATAGAATCAGAAATTCAGACAGGGATGAAAGCTTTATTGCGATATCCTCAGAAAAGATGAAAGATGCTCGTTTTCTGGCGGTAATGATGCCTGAGTCTAAACCATCTTCCGGCGACTATATCCCAAGGCCTCAAGCTAAGCGTATAGACTCAAATGGATGGATTGGTGCTGTTCTGAACGATTCCAAAGCCGATTATTATGGGTTTTTCAGATCAGATGTGTCATCATCTGCAGATATTCAGGGCTTTAAAACCGATGCTTCCAGATTTACTGCGGCTGTTTCAGGCGGGAAACTAACTGAGACTTATTTTGAAGGGAAAAGTTTTGAAGGATATGGTTCAGGATTGAAATTTAGTGTTCCGGTTGCCGCTTCGGCTACGCTTAATGATTCAGGAACAGATTTGGAGATTAAATCTGAAAATTCTGCTGAACTTTTGATTTCGAAATCATCAAAGCCTGTATCAGTAATTCTGAACGGAATAAGTATAAATAACTGGAAATATGATCAGAATAGCAGGACAGTTTCAGTTGTTGTTCCCAAAGGACGGTCTAAAATGAGTATTAAATAGATTTAACTGAGTAGCGGTAGGATCTTATCCCGCTAAATCAAAGAGTTTTAAATCAATAAATTATAAAAATGATGAAAAAAATAGCCGCTGTTCTGCTTGTTGCATGGATTTTCATGCTTTCTGCTTCTTTTGCTTCCGATAAGCCCCTTGTATATAAGGTTAAGAAACTGAAAAGAGGGTTGAAAATTGATGCAAACTGGGATAAAGCACAGTGGAAGAATATCAATGAAATTCCGATCTCCAGATTTATGGGTGATTTACCGGCATTTCAGCCGGTGGTAAAAGCCAAAATGATGTATGATCAGGATAATCTGTATCTGATCTATAAAGTAGAAGATAAGCATGTCAGAATTCAAAATACGAAGTTCAACAGCTCGGTATCTACCGATGCCTGTGTGGAGTTCTTTTTCTCTCCTGATGTGGAATGGCCTTTGCGCTATTTTAATCTGGAAATCAATGCAGGTGGTACCGGTTTGATGGCTTATCATATCGAAGGCAAGCGAATTAATCTGAAGGAAGAGGACTTTAAGGGGGTGGAAATTGCTCATACCTTACCCAAATATCTTGAGAAGGAGATTGCTGAACCGGTAACCTGGTATCTGGAAGTGAAACTGCCTTTAGAAATGCTCAGGAAATACGGAAATGTTACGCAACCCCAAAAAGGGGTGACCTGGAAAGCCAATTTCTATAAAACATCAAGCAGAAGTACGAATCCGCATTATATCACCTGGTCTGAGGTAAAAAATCCCAAACCACAGTTTCATTTGCCGCAGTTTTTTGGGAGTATAATTTTTAAATAAGCGGTATAGGATCTGATTCAGGTTGATAAGCCGCATAATCCTGATTTAATATGAAAATAATAATCGGGTAGAAATTAATTTTAAGAAATCAATAAACTCAAATTTTTCAAGAACAGGTTTTTAAATTTCAACTCATATTTTAATTAATTTTTAAATTCAAACTTCTTTTGTAAGTCTTTTAACCTATTCAGATCAACCTTTCGGGAAAGAACAGAACAAAATTTTCAAAATAAATTAAATAAATATTCAATGTATAAATCCAGACGCGAATTCATTAAAAAGAATTCAATTACTTTACTTGGAACTACTGTATTATCAAGCACTTCAGGAAGTTTACTGGCATCAACAGCTGATTTTCTGGCGCCTCAGAATAAAGACCTGATGTTTTTTGATGCCTTTTCCCGTATCGGTCCGAGGAGGTATAAACACCCCGGCGAGAAATGGAAGCTGGAGGATCTGATCAAGGAACTGAACCATTGTTCCGTATCCGGTGCACTGGTAGCCTCTACTTTGTCACTGAGCTATGATGCGATGTATTCCAATCTGGAATTAAGCAATAATTTAAAACCTTATCCCAATCTCTTTGCGATCTGGAACGTATTACCACACCATACCAACGAATGTCTTCCTCCGGCTCAGTTAAAACTGAAAATGACGGAGCATAATGTACGGGCGGTTACCATCCATCCCAATTCCAATGGCTGGGACTGGAGTGCTCAGTCCAGTCAGGAGCTGATGAAGTATCTGAATGACAATAAAATCTTCACCATTACTACCGTCTCTGAAATTGGTGGCTGGAAAGAGTTGAACGAGTTTTTAGGCAGGTATAAATCCATTCCATTGCTGGTTTCCGGAATCAGCTGGGGAGAGCAGCGTTATGCGATAGGTTTACTGAAAGACCATCCGAATATGCATATCAGCTTTGACCGTCTGCAGATTAATGAAGGGCTTGAATTTTTATATAAAAGAGGACATATCAATCAATTGATCTTTGCTACCGATGCCCCAACCATGTCGGTAGGAGCGCACCGTACATATATCGACTATGCCGATATTCCGGATGAAGCCAAAGCCAAAATTGCCGGAGGAAACCTGGTTCGTCTCCTGAACGGTCAGCGTCCTCCGAAAGTTCATACCAATAAATCGGAAGATATTTTGATGACTGCCGTGCGTAACGGTAAACCGGTGCCGGTACCTGTGATTGATATGCACATGCACATGCTGCATGAAGGTATCAACGGAGCCGGAGGAACCGGTTATCACATGGAAAATGGCGGTCCGAAGGGTATTTTCAAAATGATGGAACGGATCGGTTGCGTGGGCGGCGGTTTCATGAGCTGGAACGGGGTAGTGAGTAATGACTCTGTACAGGGAAATAAACTGGTGAAAGAGGCTTTGGATGTTTCTCCGAAAGGTTTCTGGGGACTGGCAACTATGAGTCCGACACACTATACCCAGGAAGAGTTAGCTGTCATGATTCCTCAGGTTTATTCCGACAAACGTATTATTGGTATGAAACCTTATCATTTTTACGGAATGGAATACCATAATCCGGCTTATGATATCTGGTGGGAGTATGGAAGTAAAAATGGTTTATATGCATTGATTCATCCATCCCGTTCCGATTTATTGGAAGTTGAAAAGCTTGCCGCTAAATACCCGAATGTTCGCTGGGTGATTGCTCATGCCGGAGGCAGCTATAAAATGGCAGATATGGCCATTGCTGCAATGAAGAAATATCCGAATGTATTTGCTGAACTGACTTTAACCCCGGTTCCTTTGGGTGTGATTGAATACATGGTTGCGGCAGTAGGAGATGACCGCTTGTTGTATGGTTCCGACTTACCGATGCGCGATCCGCGTCAGCAATTGGGCTGGGTGGTATTCTCCAATCTTCCATTGGAAAGTAAGAAGCGGATTCTGGGAGAGAATGCCTATAAAGTAGTTGAGCCTTGTCTGAAGAATATGCCGGAACACAATATTCCGGTAGCATTCAGGAGGTAATCATACATGCGGATGGATGGGGTTTATAGTAGGGGAATGGGATCGATATTCGCCCGGATGTAATTTATCGTATTAAGAATGGGGTCGCGGCATTCGCCAAGGTATCAGTTTGAATAGCTGGAATTGGTTTTTGGCATTTGTTACGATGTAAGTTTGGATATGAAGAATGAGTTTTAGGTATCAGCCAAGATGTAAATTTGAATTTTAGAATGGGGTTTTGGCATGCATTACGATGCAAAATCGAATTTTAAGAATGGGGTCGCGGCATTCGCCACGATGACATTTCGTTATTTTAGGGGTGGGGAGATTCCGGCTCGGGGGCCGGAATCTGAAATCCGATAATATCATTCCGGACTTATATTAAATAATCAGATTGCGCCCATCCGGCCAAAGAACAAATTATAGATACGCAGAATTGCATCAAATGAATACATTAATGAGAAATCTTGTCGTGGCCAGTATGCTTTTTTCATCATCTGCTCTTGCTCAGATGCAGGTAGGTGTGGCTAAAGCCGATATTAGTCCTCAGGAATCTGTTCCGCTGGCAGGATATGGTGGCAAAACCCGTATGTCGCAGGAAATTGTTCATCCGATCTGGCTGAAGGCGATGGCTATTCGCGATGAACTCGGACAAACTTCTGTGATCGTTACCGCCGATCTGGTGGGAATGAGCGACAAAATGGTGGATATCATTGCTGAAAATGCATTTAAAAAGTACCGGCTACCCAGAGAACGTTTGATTCTCAATACTTCTCATAATCATTCCTGTCCGGTGACCGAAGATGTCCTATGGATCTATTACGAGTTTAGCGATCAGGAACTGGCAGCAAAAGACCGCTATACCCAAATGGTTTATCAGCGTTATGATGAAGTCATTGCCGCAGCTTTAAAAAATCTTAAACCGGCAGAGATCAGCTTTGAGCAGGGACTGGCCGGTATTGCTGTTAACAGAAGGAGATCACGCGGACCCGAAACCCGGGCTTTCGGCGGACAGGTGGATCAGGATGTTCCTGTACTGGCGGTCAAATCAGAAGGAAAACTCCGTGCCATTCTTTTCGGATATTCATGCCATACCACCGCACTGGGTGGCTTAAGCATCAGCGGCGATTATGCCGGCTTTGCACAGATCGAACTGGAGAAGCAATATCCGGGATCACTGGCCATGTTCGTTCAGAATTGTGGTGGTGATGCCAATCCGCTGCCCCGGATACGCGGGAATGAGGCTGAAGCAGTAAAACTCACTTCCATGTACGGACATATACTTGCCGAAGCGGTTAAGCAGGTGATTGCTGCACCGATGAAAGCCATCAGCGGTCCGGTAAAAGCGGTAATGGGAGAGACCGAGCTTTTCCTCAGACCCGGATTATCCCTTGCCGAGCTTCAGCAGAAATTACCGGGCCTCAGCGGGATGGCTAAAACCGAGATTGAGCATCAGATCAATCAATACAAAACCCTGGGAGCACCACCTGATCGCGTGAACTACCCGATCCAGGTATGGAGGTTTGGATCCGGCTTTACTTTTATTGCACTGACCGGTGAGACAGTAGTCGATTACTCTCTGAAATTCAAAGGCTTATACGG
Organism: Daejeonella sp. H1SJ63; assembly: GCF_029360775.1. Taxonomy (GTDB): domain Bacteria; phylum Bacteroidota; class Bacteroidia; order Sphingobacteriales; family Sphingobacteriaceae; genus Daejeonella. Next base: position 446,037 of record NZ_JARKMZ010000028.1, read on the forward strand.
CTGGAACGATACCTGGGTATTTGGCTATAACAATGATTTGTTAAGCTATGTTCCCAGTCTGCGAGTACTGAAAGAAGGTGGTTATGAGGGCGATGCAGGAATGGCAGAATACGGTCACCGTGCACCCTATACCGAAACCGTAGAAAAGCAGATCAGCGATAAAGTGGAAGAGCTGGTGAAGAAATCGAGGGAATAGGTCCGGTAGAGATATGATTGTCTTGCCGAGGCGGGATCCTTTACTCATTCCACCACGTCATCCCGACGAGCGGGCAGCATTTTCATTCCTACCTGTATTCTTCCGTGAGGAGAGATTCTGTTGCCAATTGAGCAGGAAAAAGAGACGATCAATTGACTTGAAGAGGCATTGCAAATGCCTTTCTCGCTCATCCGCGTTGCAAACGCGGACGATAAGATTTTCAGCCGAAGTAGGATTCTAACCAACGTTCATATCAGACAAGCGGTGCCGAAGGACGTTTCAATCCCCAGTGCCAGAATGATCAAAAAAACAGAAGCTGATTCACTCAAAGTGCAATACCGAGCATTAGGCTTTGGGATCATATGCAGAGTGCTTTCATGAGGCAATATCCCCCAAAGACAGCGATCGCTGTTTTTTGATGTGGGGTTGGTTTGTGGCCAAAGGCACCTAGGGATTGAAAAAGGCTTTTGGTTACTTTTAGCCTATAAAAGTAACGAGCCCTCCCGGCGATAGAGGGAGGAATGGTTGTGGAAGTTTGGCTTGTATTTTATTTAAAATTTTGAAACAATGCCTTGTTGTAAAGGCTCAAATAAAAATGTTTTCTCTTTACAGGTTTAACCAAACATTAGTTATAGGCATTACAAATACCTTTCTTATTCATTCACCTTACAAACCCATACAAGTGAAGTCCTCTATAATTTCACCATTCCCACATACCTGCTATTCGCAATCCTCTGCCTGTCGTCAGAAATAAACGAAATCCAGATATGATGTTCTATCAAATGTCTAGACCTTTCAATCTTTACGATTTCATGTCCGGCTGAGCGCCTGGCACCGCTCATGGGACCAAAGGAAGCCCTTGTTTCTCTATCATAAATCATGATCATCACCTGATCATCCTCACGCAAATCTCCGTCTTCACCCGTATCTCCTGAATTATCCCTCCAGGAAATGATCCGCTGATCTTCCTGTTCCTCAATAGCTGCATCTTCTGCCCCGGGTAAATTACCCATACTGAAACGGAAAGCAGTATAATCGATCTCTCCTTCTTCATTAAAAGCATTCAGCATGTTCCATGACTTGGCCGAATTATGTGCAGAATTGTGATTGCGTTTAGCCTCCAGGTTGAACCCGATACGGATAAAAGGTAAAACCGGTCCGAGAAAATCTTGCATTTTCGAAAACCTCGACCGGCAGATATTTTGATTGGTTGAGCCTTTCCTGTTCTTAGCGGAGTATTTGGGTAAACCCCGGATTCTCCATTGACCATATTGAAAATATCCCACGACGCTTCCGGCCTTGCCGCTGAAGCCTCCATTCGAACCACCATTTAAAATAGCCATAGATGTTTATTTAAGTGTCTGTATTAAAGTTAGTTAATCTTAGTTATTCTGCAAATTTTGAACGAAGATTAGATGGATTATAGATGGAGTTTGGTCGGGTATAATTGTCATAAATCCGACCAAAGTCCGAATAATTTCCGACTAAAGCTCGTCGAAGCTGTGGTAACTTCTTATGCCTTTCTCACCCTTGGGGGTAATGGTTTATAGGTATAGGAGGGAGCTTGGAATTTTTTCAGGCTTGTTTGCCGATAAAATTTGGATAGAGAAGAACAGAGTGGTTCTGATATTTTCAAATTGAATTAGGTAGTAATACTTATTATTGGCATATTTAATGTTGGGCGGAAGATGTTCCTCAAGCTTAGTGATTTGGGTGGCTTAGGGAAGTTTTGGTATCCTTGTATACAAGTTACCTGCAAGCGTAGAGAAACGAACTGACAACAAAAAAATACTACAGTGAAAGACATTATAAACAAAATTTCATCGTACAACATATTTAACTACCTTTTTCCAGGAGTTTTGTTCGTAGTTATTGCAAAGAGTTTGACGGAATATAATTTTATTCAAGAGGACAACATTTTAGGTGCGTTCTTGTACTATTTTATCGGAATGGTAATCAGTAGATTTGGCTCTGTCATTATTGAACCTTTTCTTAAGAAAGTAAAATTTTTAAAATTTAGAGAATATCACAAATATATGAGTGTATCAAAAAAGGATTCAAAAATTGAACTTTTATCAGAGGTAAATAACACTTACAGGACTTTAAATTCAATGATAGTTCTTTTACTTCTAACGAAGTTATTTAATTATCTATCAATAAAGTTTCAATTTGATAATTCGGTGTCAATAGTAACATTGACAATATTAATTTTTATACTATTCATTTTCTCGTACAGAAAGCAAACCAATTATATCACCAAACGAATAGACGCAAATGAATAATCAACATTATAATATGAGTATAGTAAAATCATTATCTGTTGGGAATGGTGACATGTTCTATATTAAACATAACACTGACAATTTCACTATAATTGACTGCAATATTACTGGGACAGATGATAACAAAAAAAGAATAGTTGATGAATTGATTAAAGAATCTGCATCAAAAACATTGACTAGGTTCATTTCTACGCATCCTGATGGAGACCATTTTGGTGGAATAGAATATTTAAATAGTAGAATGCCAATAGTGAATTTCTATTGTGTAAAAAATAGTGCGACAAAAGAAATTGAGACTAATGATTTTAAAAAATATTGTGAATTACGCGATTCAGCTAAAGCATTCAATATTTACAAAGGGTGTTCAAGAAAATGGATGAATGAAAGCGATGAGACTAGAAAACAAGCAGGAATAAGTATTCTTTGGCCAGACACTTCGAATCAATTTTATAAAGACGCATTAAAAATTGCAAATGAAGGAGGCAGCCCTAATAACATTTCAGCAATGATAAAATACGGTATGCAAGATAGTGCGACAATTGTTTGGGTGGGAGATGTTGAAACAGATTTCATGAATAATATTGAAGCAGACTTGAAACTTCCTAAAACTGACATTTTGTTCGCACCACATCATGGACGTAAAACCGGTAAAATACCAAAATCTATTCTTGACGTTGTTAAACCCAAGATAATTGTAATTGGGGAAGCTGATGCTGAATATTTAGATTACTATCAAGGTTACAACACAATTACCCAAAATACAGGCGGTGACATAACATTTGAATGTGTGGAAAATTGGGTTCATATTTATTCTTCAAATGAAAATTATAGTGTAAACTTTCTGACAAATAAAAACCAATCAACTTTTAAACACTATATCGGTTCGTTAGCAGTATGACAGACAGAATAACGCCAGCAGGTAACAGCAGCTACCCAAAAGGCGGGGTTTCGTGTCCAACTGTCCGTAGATTTAAGCGCAGCGTCTCTACGGATTATCAAATGAATAACAGTCGTGCAACTCGTCTACTCCCAATACCGGTATTTATTTCTCCATAATTAATATTGCACCATACGGACCGGAGGTTCCCGATGGATGGAGTCGAAATTTGAAACAATCTAACCTAATCTACTTTTTTCAACATATTTTTTTTTCTGAATGGGGCTTTTTTCTTTTTGCGGGTCATTAATTTGTTTAATGGTTAAAAAAGAGAATTAAACTGCCATTCATGAAAAATCGAACTGATTTTGGCTTAAATCGTAGGGCATTTTTAAGTACCGGTGGTCTCGGACTATTGGGTGCTTCCATGTCGGGGGTATTGTGTAATGTGCCTTCAAAAGAAGAAACTGAGCAGGCCTCCAATACCTTTCAGAAGGATGGCTGGAAGGCCATTATGGAATCGGCAAAGAAATATCCCAAGCTGGATGCGCATAATCACGTGTGGACCGGCAGCAATGCGGCGCAGGTGGATGAGAGCTGTGAAGCATTGGGTATTACCAAAGCAGCCTGCTCCATTCCGGGAGGGAAAACGGTGGCTGAAATCCGTGCCAATAATGATATTATCATCCAGGCCATGAAGTCGCATCCCAAGCGCATCATGGGACAATGCTATATCAACCCTTTGTTTAAAAAAGAAGCGCTGGATGAAATCGACCGTTGTGTAGACAATGGGATGGTGATGCTTGGCGAATTATATGATGCCGTAAAGATCAGTGATCCCTTATATTATCCGATAGTGGAGCGATGCATCAAGCATAAAATTCCATTGATGCTGCATGGTGTAACCACCCTTGGCAACTGGCGTCCGGGTTATTTGCCAACCAATCCGCCAAACTCATCGGTTCCTGAAGATTTTGTTGAAATCGCCAACCGCTATCCTGAAGCCATGATCATTTGCGGTCATATTGGTGGGGGTGGTAACTGGGAATACATGTGCCGGATTTTAAAGAAGGCGCCTACTTTATACCTGGATACCAGTGGCAGTGTCAGTGATGAGGGGATGATCGACATGGCGGTGAAATACCTTGGTGCGGATCGTTTGCTGTTCGCTACTGATATGAACTACGAAACCGGCGTGGGTAAAATTATGTGGGCTGATCTGACTGAAGCAGACAGGAAAAAGATATTCTTTGAAAACTTTAACAATCTATTGAGAAAGGCGGGTAATCATGCTGCTTGATATTAATGCATTCGTGGGCCACTGGCCATTCAGAAATTTAAGAGGGAATAATCTTAAAGATCTGCTGAAACGTATGAATACCTATGGGGTGGATAAGGCTATTGTATCTAACCTGAACGGGATCTTCTATGTAGACGGACAGATTGCCAATGAAGAGTTATTTGCAGAGCTGAATTCAGATCCATTGTTTAAAGATCGTTTTATTGCTTTTGCAACTATTAACCCGGTTTTGCCCTGGTGGAGAGATGCGCTGGAAACCTGTCACAAAGAGTTTGGGATGAAAGGAGTACGGATATTTCCGGTATATCATCATTACAAACTTACCGATAATGCCTGCATCGAAATGGTGAAGGCTGCCAGAGATCTGGGTATGGTTGTTTCCATTCCGCTTCGTATGACTGATCTGAGAGAAAGATCCTGGCTGGATGTGGATAAGGCGATCAGCTATAATGATGTTGCAGCATTGGTTGCTAAGGTGCCTGATGCCAAATACATGATTCTGGAAGCCAGAATTACCGACGGACAGGAGCCTACCACGGCTGAGTCTGTTAAAATACTGAAGGCTGCTGATGTGCTTTTTGATACCTCAAGAGGCAGCGGAGTGGCTGTAAAGGGTCCTAACAGCGAAAGCCTGACCTATTTACTGGAGAATTTCGGCGCAGATAAACTGGCTTTTGGTACGGAAACTCCTTTTGTGGATTATACCTCCCCGTTTTTAAGACTCGGAGTTTTTAAGGCCATTGATGAGAATACCAAACAAAAGGTATGGTCGGGGAATGCCCTGCGCATGCTTAAACTTTAAAAAATTAAACCCAACAACAATCCCGCATATGCGGAAATTAACTACAAATAATATCCAAATGAAAAAACAATTCCTTTTACAACTCGCAGCAATTTGCATGATTTTTAATCTTGCGTATGCTCAGAATCCGGTTGGCAGGACTCCCTACACTTTGTCCAATGATTTTGAGACAGGGGAGCTTTTCGGCTGGGAAACTTATCCTTATGCTCAGGATATAGCCTTTGATGCGCTGTATTTTGCGGTTAAGTCGCCTACTTATAAAGACAGCAAATACGCGCTGGCCCGTCCTTTTAAAGCGCATGATGTGACTGAACTCTATCAGGGTTTTACCAGACGTCTGAATATGTATACCATTGCCGGCAGTAGGGTAAAAGCTGCGATTTATTTTCAGGGCGACCGTAATCCGGAATCTCTGGAGCTTTCATTAGGTACTTTTGAGGGTAAACGTTATTTCCATACCATCAAAAACCCTAAAGCCAATTCCTGGCTGGAGCTTGATCTTCCGATATCTGAATTTAAGCTGAATGGCCAAGCACTTGGAGCTAATGAGCATATTCAGGTGATCACACTGAAAGGAACTTATCCTATTGTAAACTACCTGTACACTTACACCATTCTGATGGATGATTTCAGCTTCAATGGTGAACGCGACAGACAATTTGTATCAACGAGCCCTGCATCTACCAATCTGGACATGTTTGATGTTTCCATTTTAAACAAGCATTTTTTCTATGGAGATAATGTAAGCCTTAAAGTGGCCCCTGAAGGAAATCTGAACCTGAAACAGGTAAAAGGTACTTTGGTTGACAGTAAAGGCAAAATTGTGAAAGACAATATCGCTTTCACCCGCAGCGGTAATGAATGGTCTAATCAGGCTATTTATAAGCTTTCTGAGAAGGATGCCCGCGGACAATGGGAGATCCGTTTGAAAGGGGACGACGGACAGGGAGGAGAGCTGAGCTGGGCTATTCGTTTCCTGATGCCGGGTAAGCAGATCAACGGTCACCCGAGATTGTATTTCTCTGCTGAGGAGCTTAAAAACCGTTTGGCAAATGAGAAATCGCCGGTAGCGAAAAAGATTCTTGACAATGCACTGGCTCATAAGGATTTCATGAAGGTCAATGTAGATGAGATCAAAGAAGGGGTAGACATGACTGCAGAGAATCTGGTAGGTGGCCCTCATTCTAAAACAGCAGTAGGATTTGGTTCTTATGCTTTATGGAATAATCCAAATTCAACACTGGGTAATGTCATTGAAGAGGGAAGTCTTCAGTATGCCTTCACCGGAGACCGTGCGGCAGGTGAGCAGGCTAAAAAAGCATTGTTAAAATTATGTTCGTTTAAGAAATGGAATGCCGACTGGATGCTGGAGCGTAAGTTCTGGACTTATTATCCGGTAGGCTATACCATTAAACCTGTGGCTTATGGTTATGATATGCTGTATGATTTGTTATCAGATTCAGAGCGTGCATTTGTAAGACAGGCTATTATGGATAAAGGATTGAAGATGTTCCACCGTGATATGGTTGAGATGAACCGTATGCCTTCTAACCAGACCAATCATATCGCTGTTCTTGCAGGTGGTATGGGATTAGCTGCAACTGCTATTTATGGAGATGATCCTTCAAACCCGAATCTGGAGCCTTATATCTCAGGTATTTTGACTAAAACGAAGACTTTTATCGATCGTACTTATTATGAAGATGGAAGTTATGGAGAGCCAAAAAGTGGTTATATGCACATGGCAAGCCGTGATATGGGAGAGTTGCTTCCGGCATTGGAGCGTAATTTCGGGGTAGATTATTCTACAACTACAGCATTTAAAGATTTCTACAAATATCCGATGCAGGCCAGCTATTCTAATGGTTTAATGCAGGATTACGGAGATGGCGGTGGCGCTAAAGGTTCACGTGTTGATATGGGAAGCCAGATCCACGCCTGGTGGTTAGCCTACCGTACTAAAAATCCATACATCTACAGCTATGTAAAACCATTCTGGGAAGCCGGAAAAGGTGGATACCTGAGTTATTTATGGTATACTGATGGTATTACTCCTGCTTCAAGAGAGAGTCTTCCTCCATCTAAATTCTTCTCTGCCCAGGGTATGGTGATGCGTTCTGGATGGGATGATCAGTCGATGATCCTGAGTACTCGCGTTGGTCCGAATGCCAATCACTACCATTACGATCAGGGTAGTTTCCAGATCATGAAAAACGGAGAAACTTTATTGACTGACCCTGCTTATGGTCCTTTGGGATATTATGCGAATCTCGAGTATTTGAGTTATAGCGTTCAGGCGAATGCTCATAACGTGATGCTGGTTGATCACGATCCTGAAAGTCAGGCTCCTGCTCATTATGATAATGGTATCAAAGCTTTACGTGAATGGCCAAAGGTGCTGCATTTGTTCAACGGTAAAGATGCCGACGGAATGGAGAGTGAACTAAGCTCTGTGTACAAGGATAAGCTTGAAAAATACTCACGTACCTTGCTTTATACCAAAACCGGACCGATCTTCTTATTTGATGAAGTGAAAAGTAAATCGCCAAAAGGCCATGTTTACGATTGGTTGTTTCATGCTCCTCCGGGTGAAAACAATCAGACTGCCATCAGTTATGATAAAGGACGTATGATTATTGACCGTCCAAATGCTAAACTGACGATGGATGTAGTGACTCCGGAAATTGTTGCCTCTAAGATTTATGATAAGAGTGCAGGTATCGGTAAATCATTCTATGAGTCATTCCTGGATCTGGCAAGTAAACCGGATCTGAATCAGGTAAATTTCCTTGCAGTTATTTTACCGGAGTCTAAACCGTCTTCAGGTCCTGCACCTGTAACCACTAAGCTGGAAGCAGCGGGATGGATTGGTGCGAAGATGGAGCATGCCAATGGTTCTGATATCGGCTTCTTCAGAGTAGGATCAGAAAATGGGGTAGCTGCAGGATTTACGACAGATGCGAAAAGATTTACTGCATCCTACGATAAATCAGGTGCGCTTCAGAAGATTTATTATGAAGGAACTGCCATATCAGGTAATGGATTGGGATTAAACACGGATGCCGGAACCAGAGGTACTATTGCTTTGGTTTCTTCAGGTATAGATGCAGAAATCAAATCATGGAAAGGTTGTACTGCGAAAGTTCTGGTAGCCGGAAACCCTTCATCTGTACAGGTGGCAGGTCAGTCGGTTAAAGACTGGACTTATGATGCGGCTTCAAAAACCGTTTCTGTGAAATTACCGGGTGGAACAGTTGCTTTAAAAATCAATAAATAAGTTTATTTCTGTCAATCAGAAATAGTTTTCTTTTCATACCAATATTCCGGATCTTCATCAGTAAACTGGTGAAGATCCGGTGTTTTTTATCGACTGGCAATCAATACCGTTCAAAACTTATTCATTCGCCGATTTAGGTAAATTATGATTCAAAAACTTTATTTCAGGTCTGTCTTTACTGTTCTTGTTTTCCTCCTGGGTGCCGGAAACGGTTTTTCTTCTATTGTTCAGGGAGCATCCCATGCCGGACTCCGATATAGCCATTCAGACCAGGGCAGAGATACCCTGAACAGAAAGGCTGAGAAATGGACAGCTGCAGAATTATGGACTCAATCGGTTTCTCAGAACCTGAAGCTGGTAAACAATGCCATCGTATTGGAGGATAATCTTCTGATTGAAAACGATGCGGCAGCATTAGGTTCTATTCGTTCAGAAGCCTGGGATACGCTTGCCAGAGGAGTGGTCATCAGGAAATACCTGAACCTGACGGTGCTGCCTGATCAGAATGCATGGATCAGTATGCTGATTTATCCGATGGTACCGGCTGAGCCGATGAGTGGAGGGAAGCTTGAATTCAGGGTGAACGGAAATAAACCGATTGTTTATGAATTGAAGCATTTCTGGACTTCAGTTCCTGTGCCTGTTTCCTATCTGAAGAAGGGTAAAAATCAGATCGAAGTCAGGGTGCATAATCCCGATGAAAAATTCAGGATTCCAATGGCATTGAGTTCTGTTGTGAAAACCATTATTGGTCAGCCAACATCTTATACAGGGAATAGCGAGCGAAGCAATGACCAGGGTAAGACATGGACATATGCCGGTACCAGTGCTAACATTGCAGAATATCCAATCCGCTTGAAAATTCAGGCGAGCGACAAGAGAGGATGGCTTCAAACGCCGGTTATTAATCTGGCAGACAAAGGGGCAGGGGACCTGATGTATTTGCCGGTTAAAATGGAATCAGCAGGGATGAAGCCGGATACCCTGAATGCCGGAGGTTCAGGCTGGCAAACCCGAATCAGAACCGGTAATACCCATTTACCTGAAGCAGGTGAGTGGACAGACTGGCGGAATTTTAATGGGACTTTATTGCCTGTTGACCTGAATCACCGTTTTGTTCAGCTTGAATTTAGCTTTGGGTCAAATACAGCGGGTAAATCTCCACAGATTAGAGGTCTTGGACTGGAAAGTCGCTGGCGTTCAGTTTCATCAAAGGATAAGATTGTTATTTCAGAGGTCAGGAATTATCCTCTGATTCGTTCATCTTTTCATTTTGTGCATGAGAATCCTGCCTTACCGGAACTGCAGGACTTTCGCCGCCAGTTTAAGCTGGATCAGGTAGTAGAAGGTGCAAAAACAGAATGGGAGAAAATTAAGCTTCTAAGGGCCTGGACAGCCGCAAGTTGGGACTGGTTTCTTCCGAATTCGGAGTTTGATGATCTTTTAAGCTGGGATGCACAGAAAATACTCAGTGGCCCTTTGGCCAAAGGTAATCTATCAAAAAAGGGAGGTAATTGCCTTCATTATGCCATTGTGTTTGCACAGGCTTGTCAAAGTTTCGGAATACCGGCAAGGATTGTAAATACCAATTATGCCATCTGGGGAGGGCATGAGCTGGTGGAGGTCTGGTCGCGCGATTATGGCAAATGGATCATGGCCGATCCCAACTTCGATTCGATGTTCTACGATAAGAAAACCGGTATTCCTTTAAATATTCTTGAATTGCATGATCTTTTTCTCCAGACTTATTATCCTGACGGAGAAGTAATTGACAGAGATCAGTGGTCGTTTGAAGACCGCGATCGCCGTGCCAACCGGATTGATCCTGATAAACTTCCTATTGCCATGGAGGTTGGTGGAAAAGCCTTTTCAGGGAAAATTAATCAGGATTACGTCTGGTGGAAAGTAACCATGAATAAAGAAAATTCAGGTTATTCAGGAGGATATGGATTCTATAATACCGCAGAAGTGCGCTGGGTACCGCGCAGCAACTGGTTGAGTCAGAAACTGCCCTTACCCGTAACCCATGGCAGGACGCACTGGGGTTGGGATGGATATTATGCCTGGACTGATCCGCAAACACCCGAAACACCTGAGCATCGTTACTATGTGAGAAGGGCTTCAGATATGTATGGCCGGCTTTGCAGTGTAGATTTCAGTGTGCAATACCTCAATGAGGGACGAATCAAAATAAATATGGCCACAGAAACTCCCGGATTCAGTCATTTTAGTTTGGTAGTGAACGGTATTCAGATTACTGAAAAGGGTAATTCGGCTTTTGTGAATTTGGTTGAGGGTAATAATACTATTGAAATTAAAAGTGTGGATGCTTTGGGGAATGCTGGGGTAGTTAGCGGTTTGAAAATTAGTTATTTGGGAGTTAATTGATGTAAGGTAATTCCCTGTATATTAATCAACCCTGTGTTATTAATTGGTTAAATAAATGACGTGCCAAGGATAATTTTAGAATATTAGATTTATAGTAATTGAATGTAACTTTTTAGTTATAGATTTATGAAAGTTAAGGTTAAGTTATAGCATAACAAATCAAACTGGAGATGTGAGTTTATAGGTTAAAGCTCTATAATGAGTTCGAAAACAGTATTTAAACTATCGGAATATTCATATAAGTTTAGTAAATTTCAATATGTTAATCGGAAAATCTCATACTGTTGAAGATAGTTTACTTCTTGTTAAACTTGGGCAGGGTTCAGAAGAAGCCTTCGAAGCAATATATGAAAAGTATTGGAGCAATGTTTTTGATGAAGCCTATAAGAGAATTGGAGACCGGGATATTGCTAAAGATATAGCTCAGGAAGTATTTACATCTATGTGGGTTAGAGGCACTGAAATTCCTATTGATAATCTTCCTGCCTGGTTATATACAGTAACAAAAAATAACGTTTACAAACAGATTCAAAAGCAAGAGCGATTTGTACCTATTTCTGATTTGTTATCTGAATTGCAAAATAATGGGGCTTGGGCAGATGCATTGATTGTTGAGAAACAACTGATTCTAGCATACAAGACCTTAATTGATTCACTCCCAAATCAGCAACGCATAATATTTAAAATGCGTTATCAGGATGAGTTTTCTCCGAATGAAATAGCTTTTAAATTGAAACTGTCTCCCAAAACAGTTCGTAATCATTTAGGCAGAGCTATTGTTAAATTAAAAACAACTTTCTTGATGGTACAGGTAGCCATGATTTTATTAGAAAAGAACTAATAGCTGGCTAAATTTCTTCTAATTCAATTATTTAAATTTTTCAAATTTATTTTTTTGATCACTGGGCAAATTTGCGGGTTGTCTACACATGTATATAAACGATTACATGGATCAATTTAGTAAAGAATATTTTCTTCAGATTATTGAAAAATATCAATCAGGTACAGCTACCAAAGAAGAAATTGACTTTTTGGATGCATATTATATTGCATTAGGGGTTCGTAAAAGCTATACCGATTCATTAGATGATTCAAGACGCCAGCTTCTTAAAGAAGATTTGAGAAACTCTGTATCGGTAAATATTCAAAATATTCATAAATCTAAATTAGGCCTGTTCAGCTGGAGTACCTTCAGATGGGCAGTTTCTACTGCAGCTGTGATAGCAGTTGTTGGTTTTTGGGTATTTTATTCTTCTCAGACTTCGGATATTATCAAGGATACCAATGTTTTACAAACAGTTGAGAATGATATTGTACCGGGAGGGAATAAAGCGTTTCTTACTCTTGCCAATGGAAAAAGAATTAGTCTGACCGATGCCAGTAACGGCACTCTTGCAGAACAAGCCGGTATAAAAATTGAAAAAACAACAGACGGTCAGTTGGTTTATACAGTACTATCAGATCGAAAGCAAACTTTACATTCAGAGAATCTGTATAACATCATAGAAACACCAAAAGGAGGCCGATACCAGATACGGTTACCTGATGGTACGAATGTATGGCTTAATGCTGCTTCAAAATTAACATATCCTTCAAGTTTCGCCGGTCGTCAAACACGAAATGTAGAGTTAAGTGGTGAAGCCTACTTTGAGGTAGCAAGAGATAAAGAACACCCATTTATAGTAAAAACAGTTAAGCAGCAAGTAGTGGTATTGGGCACTCATTTTAATATCAGTTCTTATGAAGATGAACCCGCTGTTAAAACTACTTTATTGGAAGGGAGTATAATAGTAAAAGGAACAAATGGTGGTGATAAAATTTTGAAACCAGGTCAACAATCAACTTTAACCACGAATAACTTAAAAGTCGAAGATATTAATAATGAACAACTTACGGTTGCATGGAAAGAAGATCAGTTTGTTTTTGATAGTGATGATATCCGATATATAATGAGAATGATCGCCCGTTGGTATGATGTGGAAGTAGAATATCAAGGTGAAATTCCTGAAAATAGATTTGGGGGATCTATTTCAAGATTTGAAAATGTCTCTGAGGTTTTAAAATCATTGGAATCTACCGGAAGAGTTAAGTTTAAAATCGATGGCAGACGTATTATTGTTACGAAATGATTATTTGATACTAATTAACCTATTTGTTAACCTAAATTAAGCTTATGAGAGAAAAATATCAGAAAATCTAAGCCGAAAAACCAGAAATGCGATTAACATTTCTGGTCTATGTTTGGCAATTGTCAATAATTAATTATCAACTGTTTAACTGCAGATGCCTGAGCTTCGAATCAAGGGCATACTGCTTAAAACCAAACTTTGCAAATGTATAAAATTTATACAAATAAATCGGGTATGTCCAAGGGATATATACCTAAAATAGTGCTAATTATGCGACTGACCACTGTTATATTAATAACTACATTCATGCAGGTCTATGCTGCAGGTTTCGCTCAGAAAATTAGCATGTCACAATCTAATGCACCATTAAAAACAGTGTTAAAGGTGCTAAAGTCTCAGAGTGGATATAATTTTGTTTACACTGACGATTTATTGAAAATGGCTAAGCCGATTAATATTAATGTTGATCGGGCAGAATTAGGGGATGTTTTAACTCAAATTTTCAGAGAACAGCCATTAACTTATAGTGTAAATAAAAATACTATTACGCTAAAAGAAAAGTTATTTCTAAGCCTGAATGATAAACTTGAAAATGAGTTAAAGGATATTGTTGTAAGAGGCAAAATTACTGACTCTAAAGGTGAAACACTTCCTGGAGTAAGTGTTAGAGTTAAGGGAACTACAATTGGTACATCTACAGACATAGATGGCAGGTATTCCTTAAATGTTAGCGATAATGCTATCCTTGTAATATCTTATATAGGATATCTTTCTAAGGAAGTTGCTGTTAGTGGCAGAAACTCAATAGATATTGTTTTGGAAGTTTCAACAGCCTCATTAAATGAAGTCGTTGTAACTGCCCTGGGTATTGAAAGAGAAAAAAGATCACTGACTTATAGTACCCAGGCAATCAGTACGGAAGAACTGTCAGAAGCCCGCGAATTAAATGTGACAACCTCCTTACAGGGTAAGGTACCTGGAATTTCCATTTCTTCGGCTGGAACAGGTGTTGGAGCTTCTAATCGAATTGTACTTCGTGGAAATCGCTCGATTTCAGGCGATAGCCAACCACTATATGTCATAGATGGTGTTCCGATTATTGGGGATCCTTCTGATATCAGCCCGGACAATATTGCTTCTTTAAATGTGCTTAAAGGCCCGAATGCAGCAGCCTTGTATGGTTCAGCAGCTCAGAATGGTGTGATCATAATCGAGACAAAGAAAGGTAAAACCGGAGCAGTTAATTTGAGTCTGAATCAAACCACTCAAATTATGAGCCCGATTCACACAATACCTTTTCAGAATGAGTACGGACAGGGAATTGGTGGAGTTTATCAAAAAAATACAGAATCTTCTTGGGGTCCCAAAATGACAGGACAAGCCGTAGATACCTGGTCTATACGTCCTGAAGATGCAGGAAAGCAATATAGTTTTAGTCCGCAGCCGAATAATGTAAAGGACGCTTTTCAAATGGGATATAATACCGCAACGAACATTATCGCAAGTGTCGGTAGTGAAAATATTCAGGGTATGTTCACTTATACCAGGACTGACGCTGCGGGTATTGTAGATGGCAATAAATTGGGAAGAAATAACATGGCAGTCAGATTAACTGCACAGTTAACTAAAAGATTAAAGCTTGACACAAAGGTAGATTACATGCAACAGGTTATCAACGATAATCTGGTAGAGGATATTAATAACTTTAATCCGGCTAAACAGATCTACATGTTGCCACGTAACATCAGAACTGAAGATGCTAAAAATTATACCTATACTAATTCAGCGGGTATTGTATTGCAAAACTTTTGGACTCCGGGATCGACACTGGGGTTAAACCCATATTTTTTGATAAACCGCGCCAGCAATATCAGTCCAAGGGAGCGCACAATTGGGATGGCTTCATTAACCTATGATATAGCAAAGGATTTAAAATTTATGGCAAGAGTGTCTTTTGATAAAGTAATGAACTCAAATGAGGAGAAGCTTTCAAGAGATTTTTATGCCAGAGCACTAAATGGCAGATATACA
Source organism: Daejeonella sp. H1SJ63 (assembly GCF_029360775.1). Classification (GTDB taxonomy): domain Bacteria; phylum Bacteroidota; class Bacteroidia; order Sphingobacteriales; family Sphingobacteriaceae; genus Daejeonella. The sequence goes on from NZ_JARKMZ010000028.1 coordinate 461,319, forward strand.
GTATCTAGTGGTAAATCTTCATTATTCAACAGTGATGCATTGTTATCATACAATAAAAAAGTTAATGAGGATTGGAATTTCAATATTAATCTGGGAGGAAATATTCGGAATGACCGTAATTCATCCTTAAGCTCTAATACAGGTGTTGGTATGATAGTACCTGATTTTTGGACATTGTCTAATACTCTGGATGGTATCACTTCAAATAATCCCGGACCTAATATTGACGTACATTCTGCTTATGCCTTTGCAAATATTGGATGGAGGAATGCCATATTCCTGGATATAACTGGCAGAAATGACTGGAGTTCAACTTTACCAAAAGCAAACAGATCCTACTTCTATCCATCAGTTGGACTTAGCGTAATTCTTTCAGATTTGATAGAAATGCCTGAATTTTTATCCTTCGCCAAGTTAAGAGGCTCATGGGCAAAGGTTGGTAGTGGCGGTCCGGCATACATGCTTAACCGTACAGCGACATTTTCTCCTGGAGGAAATAACGGATATTTACAATTAAGCAGTACCCTGCCTAATACTGATTTACGTCCTGAAGAAACAAAGTCTTTAGAATATGGAATTGATTTGAGTTTTTTTAATGATCGTATCGGATTCAATGTAACAGGTTATAAAACAAATACCGTAAATCAATTGTTTACTGTTGCTCTGCCTCCGGGATCTGGTGCAAGTCAGTTTTTTACTAATGGTGGTGATGTTGAGAATAAGGGTGTTGAGTTGGGTCTAACTGGTATACCATTAAAAACTGCAAACTTTAAATGGGAGAATAGTTTAACATTTTCAAGAAATCAAAATTTAGTTAACAAACTAAATGATGAACGACCTAAACTTATAGTTGGATCGGATCAGAGTTTCCGTGATTTTGTTGTGGTTCAAGGTCAACCTTTTGGACAAATTTTTTCTATAGGATGGAGAAGAGATGCAAATGGTAATGTCATTGTGGGTAGTAATGGTGTTCCACTTAACTCCGGAACAAGAAGTCTGAGTGTGGCAAATGCTATACCGGATTGGATGGGTGGATTTAGTAATACCTTTTCTTTTAAGAACTTAAATCTTAGTTTCCTAATAGATCACCGTCAGGGAGGTACCGCACTATCTGTGACTGATGCAATGTTGAACTTTGAAGGATTAACTGAAAAAACATTAACGGGAAGAGAAGGCGGACTTATTTTTGGTCAGAATTTATTTCCTGGTCAAAGGGCTGTTAAACAGGATGGAACTCCAAACGATATTCCTGTAAATGCTCAGACATTCTGGAGAACCACCGGTGGTGTGGTAAATCCTGTAGGAGAGGCATTTGTAGAAAGTATGACCAATACCCGTCTTAGAGAATTAATGTTAGGTTATACTTTCCCTAAATCTTTGTTAAGAAACCTGCCGGTTAAAAGTGTTAAACTTTCTGTAGTAGGAAGAAATCTATGGTTCATCTACAGAGCTTCTAAAACAATTGATCCAGATATAACCGCAGGAACAGGAGTAATATCTGAAGGTCAGTCTGCTTTTGCACCTCCAACGGTTAGATCTTATGGACTCAATTTGAAAGTAGACTTATAATATAAGCTACGCTCAAATAAATAAATCATTTAATATTTAATTTTTTAAATATGAAACATTTACAAAATAGAATAGGCCACAGGCTTATCAATTTAGCTATTCTTGCAATTACAGTCTTACTTGCCAATAGTTGTACAGATAAGTTTGATGATAGAAATATTCCTCAGGATAGGATAGTTGCAGATAAAATGGATGCGAATTTAGCTGGACAAGCTTTCGCTTTTGCCCAATATAATTCTGTTAGTGGTTTGTCAACATACATATGGAATTCAGCGCTTTATTCAGATAGGTTTGCTCAATATTTTTCAAATATTCATCCTGCATTTCAATCAGAACAATATGTTGAAGCAGGAGCCCATAAGGATAGGTTATGGAGCAACTTTTATGATATGGTAGCAACTCAGTTACATTTTGTTCAGGAGTATACAGCTAAGAATAATTTACCTGTTGAAAATGCAATAACCAAAGTGCAGAAAGTTGCATCTTATCACAGAATGACTGATCATTTTGGACCTATGATCTACTCTGAGTTTGGAAGTGGTAAGACAAGTGTTAATTATACCTCGCAGAAGGATATGTACCTTGATTTCTTCAAATTACTGGATGAAGCATCGGCTGTGTTCAAACAAAATGCCGGAAAGAAAAATGCATTTGGAACAAATGATCAAATGTATAGGGGCGACGTCAATTTATGGGCAAAATTTACTAATTCACTAAGGCTCAGACTAGCATTAAGAATTGTTTATGTTGAGCCTGCATTAGCAAAGACACAGGCTGAAAAAGCGGTAGCTGATGGAGTCATGATTAATAATTCTGAAAGTGGTTTAATTGCATGTACTATTAATTCATTGAATGGTTTGTCTAAAATTACTTACCACGAAGAATGGAGAATGAGTGCAACAATCCATAGTTTAATGATTGGATATAATGATCCGAGAACTCCCGTTTATATGTCGCAACGTTGGGATGGGGGAGGTTACAGGGGGCTTAGAAATGGGCTGCCCGTAAATCAAAGAGACCGGGGTGCAATGACTTTAAGTTATTCAGCAATTGGCAACAGGTGGAGACCATTATATACCGGTGCTTGGGGTGATGCAGGAATAAATGCTCCAATGGGAGTATTAACAACTTCAGAGGTTTATTTTTTAAGAGCAGAAGGTGCCTTAAGAGGATGGAACATGGGTGGTACTGCTAAAGAGTTGTATGAAAATGGTATTCGCATGGCAATTTCTTCAATTACAACTGCCACATCTGCTGCCATTGAAACTTATATTAACGGCACTACATTACCTGTTCCCATAAATGATCCTTGGAATAGCCCTCCGGTAACGAATATTCCAGTCGCTTATCAGTCATCTGGTAGTTTCGAGACACAACTTGAACAAATCATAACTCAGAAATGGATTGCAATTTTTCCTGATGGATGGGAAGCATGGGCAGAACGTAGAAGAACAGGTTATCCATTAGGCTATGCCATCATAGAATCTCTGAACCCTAATCTAACTAAATTTGACCTGGCCAGAAGAAGAGAATATCCTCCAATTGAAGCTTCAGCGAATGCAGAAGGATTTAAAAGTGGTTTAACTTTATTAGGAGGGCCAGACCGTATGGATACCAGACTATGGTGGGATGCAAAACCATTAACCTCATTTAAACAGCCAACGAACTAGATTTTTAACAACTGGATTTTAATCGAATTCACATATCGGTTATTGATTAATGACCTTAATGTAACAAGATCTATTATTGATTAACCTTTATATCAATAATTTGATTATCAGATTTGGTTTAATTCAAATTACTTAAGGGCAGATCAGCCTGATCTGCTCTTAAGTAAAATTGATTCTTATCAAAATCTTGATTGTTTAACTGTTGCAATTTACCGGTAAATCATAATCAGAGATTCGATTTAAACCTCTTTTTGAAGTAATTCTGGGCCGACTTCCATTAGTTTGTTGAAAGCACCATGAACTAATTATCTATTATTTTCTTGAAAGCAATTTATTATATCCTGATCTGCTTGTCAGGTAATTGCTCTCAGATCATTCCTAAAAGGACTGTCATGTTTCAATGCTGCAATAAGGACAGGCATAGACCTTCCTGTATTGTGAGCAAAACGATTTGAAATAAATGTTGAATTGATATTATCTAAAATTTAAAATATGAAGAGTAACGATTTTTCCAGACGTGGTTTTTTAAGAATAAATGCCATGTCAGCTGCAAGTGTATTACTACTGGGGGCAGCAGGATGTGATGGCAAGAGTTCTGATTCATCAAGTAATACAAATTCTTTAAATGATCCCGGGGATCTGGATCTTGAGAAACTTAAAAATAAATACAAGGCAGAGTTATTTGATCGGTTTATCCCTAATATGGATAAATACGTTATAGATCATGAATTAGGCGGATTTATGTGTTCTGTAGAGATTGAATCAGGAAAATCTGGTTCAACTGATAAACGATCCTGGTATGAAGGTCGTGGAATGTGGACTTATTCCTTTCTCTATAATAACCTCGAGAAAAAGCCTGAATATTTAGAGATTGCTCGTAAGTCAAAGGATTTTATTTTAAAGTCACAGCCCAAAGATAACAGGTTTTGGACTACTTCATTTACCAAAGAAGGTAAACCCTTATCAGAGGATGAAGGAGATATTTACAGTAGCCTTTTCATTGCAGAAGGATTGGCTGAATATTCAAAAGCTTCTGGTGAAAGTCAATATATGACTCTTGCAAAGACTATTCTTTTTTCTTGTCTGGATCGTTTTGATAGCCCTGATTATGAATACCATGTTGCATATTTAACCAAAGACTCACCCAAAGTTCTTGCTCCAAGAGTATTGGGGCATTGGATGGTATTTTTAAGAGCAGCCACTCAGCTTCTTGAAAATGCACCGGATACTAAAGTTGAAAAGTTAGCAGATCGTTGTGTTGATGCGATAATGAATTATCATCTCAACCCTGACTATCATCTTGTTAATGAGTTGCTAAATCATGATTTAACCAGACCTGAGAATGAATTTAATCAATTTTCATATTTGGGTCATGGTATTGAAACCTTATGGATGGTATTATTTGAAGCTGCTCGTCGAAAAGACAAAGCTCTTTTTGATCGTACGGTTGAGGTTTTTAAGCGACATGTAACTGTTGCAAAAGATTCTGTTTATGGAGGTTATTTCCGTTCACTGGATCATGTAGATAATAATACATGGAAGGTAGATAAAGTATTATGGCTTCAGGAAGAAGTATTGATTGGAACCTTGTTTATTGCCGAGCATACCGGTGATACATGGGCTAAACAATGTTTTAATGAGACTTATGACTACGTATATAAAAATTTCGTCAGAGAAGGCTTTAAATTCTGGCTCTCAGGTGGTGATCGAAAGTTAAAAGAATACAATAAGGTCAGGGCCGAACATTATCATCACCCACGTCATTTGATGCTTAATCTTCTTGCTCTCAATCGAATGATTGAAAGAAAAGGTAATGTGTCAAATCTGTTTACCTGATAAAACCTGAAGAGTTATGAAAAGTACAGGTTTTTCCAGACGTGACTTTCTGCATTCAAACTCATTTTATGGATTATTAGGCACTATTTTTCTTAATAATTCATTTACCGATAAGTTTGATTCATCAAAGATTGCGGTAGATATCTTATTAGAGCAAAAGAATAGAGCTGGATTCATTGATATATCTGCACTTATTGAATTAAGAGCTAAATATCGTTCTGAATTGTTCGGTAATTTTTTGCCCAATATGAATAAATTGATAATCGATCATGAATTAGGTGGATTCATGTGTGATATTGATAACAAAAAAGGTAAACTTTTATCAACAAAGAAGCGTGCCTGGTTTGAAGGGAGAGGAATTTGGCTTTATTCATTTTTATATAACAATTTTGGTAAGGACCCCAGTTATTTAGAGATTGCAACTAAATCAAAGAATTTTATCCTAAAACATCTTCCACCTGATGAGAATTTTTGGATTTCATCCTTTACAAAAGAAGGGCATCCATTACCCGGCGAGGGAGACATATTTTCTAATCTGTACATCGCTGAAGGTTTAGCTGAATATTCAAAAGCTTCCGGTGAAATTGAATATTTCAACCTTGCTAAGAAATTATTACTTCAATGTGTTACTGTATACGATAAAGAGGACTACGAATATGCTTCTGAAAAATCAATTAAGGGTCCCAGAGTTTTAAATCACTGGATGATCATGTTGGGCAATTCTACCCAAATGCTCAACTACAAACAGGATAATGAAATTGAATTATTGGCCCAAAGGTGCGTGGATGCAATTTTAAATGATCATTTCAATCCTGATTGGCAACTATTAGATGTGATGCTTTCTCATGATTTAACAAGATTGTCAGATTCAGAATCAGCACAAAAAGTAAGTTTTGGATTAGGAGTTCAAGCTTTATGGATGATATTATCTGAGGCTTTAAGGAAAAAAGATTTAATACTTTTTGAAAAAGCTAAAAAACTCCTTAAAAGACATATTGAAGTAGCGAAGGATAAAGTCTACGGAGGATATTACTGGTCTATTGAGAATGTCAGTTCAAATACTTTTAAGCTTGGCAAAGTACTTTCATTGCACGATGAAATTTTAATTGGTTCCCTTTTATTAGTTGAACATCAGGCAGATCAATGGGCCTTGGGCTGTTTTTCTGAGACGTATAATTATATAAAGAATAATTTTATGAAGAAGGATTATGTATTTCCCGTGGAAAATGGGGATCGTAAAATTGTTAACTTTTCGGATAAGGGTATGGGCATATATCATCATCCAAGGCAGCTGGTACTAAACCTGCTGGCAATAGAAAGAATTATTGATCGCAATGGGAAGAGCTCTAATGTTTTTGCCACAGATTAACATTATTTAGGGTGCAATATCCTTTTTAAGGGATAAACACTGAATTATTTCAATCATTAATTTAAATAAAATGAAAAGATATTCTAGACGCGATTTTTTTAAGAAGAATTCAATGGCAGGCATTGGGATAATTGGTGCCGGGTCAGTTTTGAGTACAATGATTTCAACGGATGTATTGGCTTATATACCTGAAAAGCCAGACCATCTTACCAAGATCTCTGATTTGAACCTTAAAAATCTTCGAAAAACTTATAAAGAGGCATTACTGGATAAATTTATTCCCAATATGGATAAATATGTGATTGACCATGAACTTGGTGGATTTATGTGCTCAGTAGACATTTTGACGAAAAAACTTGTCAATACTAATAAAAGAGCCTGGTTTGAAGGCAGAGGGATGTGGACTTATTCCTTTCTCTATAATAACATCGATAAAAATCCGAGGTATTTAGAGATTGCCAGAAAGTCTAAGGATTTTATTTTAAAACTATTGCCGTCAGATGGAAGTTATTATATTTCAGGGTTTACCAAAGAAGGAAAACCTTTATCTGATGTTGAAGGCGATATTTATGGTAATTTATTTGTCGCTGAAGGTTTGGCTGAATTTGCAAAAGCCAGTAATCAGATTAAATATCTTGATCTTGCCAAAGAAATTACTTTAAGAGCTGTAAAACGTTACGACAGGCCGGAATTTACCTATCCTTATAAAGCACAAGAGCGGATTGAAGGACCAAGGATATTGGGACATTGGATGATTCTTTTAAGCCTATCTACCCAAATGCTCAGACAAAGACCAGATAAGGAAATAAGTCAATTAGCTGATCGTTGCGTTGATGCGATAATGAATCACCATCTAAATCCTGAATATAAATTACTAAATGAAGCTCTGGCTCATGATCTAGGTCCTTTATCAGATCCTATAGCATCACAGTTTGGAGATATTGGACATGGTTGCGAGACATTAGCTTTTGTGTTAAATTATGCTGTTTTAACAAAGGATAAAAATTTATTTGACCGGGCCGCAAAGGAATTTAAGAGACATGTTGATGTTGCCTGGGATGATGTTTATGGAGGACACTTTCATGTACTTGAAAATGTAAGTTCTAATATCTGGACTTTAAATAAAGTTAGATGGCTTCAGGAAGAAATTTTAATTGGGGCTATGATTCTTATTGAACACAGGGGAGATGAATGGGCTCTGAACTGTTATTCAAAAACAGAGGCTTTTATCAGACAAAAGTACGTTCGCCCGGAATATGCTTTTATTATTGATAGTGGTGACCGTAAGATGGAAAAGCATTCACAAGTAAGAGCAGAGCATTATCATTTCCCTAGACAATTGATGGTTGGGATATTGGCAATTGATAGGATTATTGAAAGAGGTGAGAAACCTTCGGGATTACTTGGACAGTGATTAAGATAAATTTTAGTTGTTTTTATCATTTTATTAATGAGCATGTTGACTCGATTTGGTAAATTTTCTTATTAACCTGAGTTCGATTAATAATTATTGAAATTTTAATGTAAAATAGCGGGCGGATATTTATATTTAATTATCTGATAATAAAATAGTTAGTAACAAAATTCGCTATGGTTACTTACGATAAAGTTACCGATATTTTCTGTATAGTCGATGAGTTCTGCAAGAACTTTGATAATACCACCCAACACTTCATTTTAGGGAAGCCATCCAAACGGGCCCCTAAGATGGCCAAAAGCGAGGTGATGTGCATCATTATGCTTTTCCATTTAAGCGGCTTCCGGTGCTTCAAACATTTCTATCTTTTCTATGTGGAATGTCATATGCAAAGCGATTTTCCTCAAACAGTGTCCTACAACCGGTTTGTAGAGCTTAGCCAAGGTGTGATACTGCCGATGGCCATCTTCCTTAAAACCTGTTGTTTAGGCAAGTGTACCGGGATATCCTTTGTGGATTCGACCCCTATCCGGGTTTGTAAAAATAAACGGAACAAGGTTTTCAAAGGCACGGCTACGGTAGGCCAATCCACAATGGGCTGGTTCTATGGTTTTAAACTGCACATCGTAATTAATGACAAGGGCGAGATCCTGAATTTTGCCGTTTCACAGGCCAATGTCGATGATCGGGACCCCTTGAAAAATGAGGAGTTCCTGAAAAACGTGTTTGGAAAGCTCTTCGCCGATAAAGGGTACATTTCCAAAAAGTTGGTGGAAATCCTGTTTACCGATGGCGTACGGTTAGTCACAGGAATCCGTAACAACATGAAAAACTGCTTAATGAGCATGAACGACAAGATTATGTTACGCAAAAGATCTGTAATAGTAACCGTTAATGACGAACTAAAGAATATCTGCCAGGTAGAACATTCAAGACACCGTTCTTTTGTAAACTTCATTGTAAACATTATCGCTGGATTGGCAGTATACAGCTTTTTCCCAAAAAAAGCCCTCGATCAGGTACGAAACTGTAAAAACAAATCAATTATATGCTTTTTGATTAATCGAACGCAGGCTTATAGGAATTGTTTCGTTTACGGGTTAAAGCAACAATGATTTGAGATCAAATTCTACAGCAAGTATGTTATTTCTTTTTAAGTTCAGATAAATAAGCAAGTAAATCTGCCAGTTCCTGATTACTCATTGTTTCATGCAAACCGGAAGGCATCATCGATTCGGTAAGTTCTTTTTTAGATTTCACATCACTGGTTTTGATCTTTTGTTTTACCCCAGCCGGATATTTCAGGTCGATGTCGCTTTCTGTTTTACTGGCAATAATACCGGTGAGTACTGATCCATCTTTCATACTTAGTTGCCAGCCCTCATAGCCGAAATTGATACCTGCTGAAGGTTGAACAATGGCTTCTAAAACAGCTTCTTTAGGTAATTTTGTCCCTATTTCAGAAAGATTCGGGCCAAAATCATAGCCTTCATTATTTACCCGGTGACAAACAAAGCAATTGTTTTTAAATACTGCTTTGCCTTTTTCAGCACTGGCATTTAAAGTCTCTATTTCTTTTATAGTTGGTATTTTCTTTTTCTGTACAGATTTGCCTCCATCAGGTAAATAGGTTCTGGCTTCTAAATAAATCGCTTTGCGCCAGGCTCCTTTCAAACCGTCAACAAAATTCGGGATCATTTCCTTTGAGATCTTTTTATCCCTCAATAACTGCAACACTTTGTCTTCACCACTCATACTGCCGCCCATTTTACTGGCAGCTTTTAAGCGGATAGGTTTATTGTATGATGATGAAAAAGCTACATTCTGTAAAATGTCGATGGATTGTTTGCTGCCAACACCTCTCAAAGCAGTTATTACTTTCATCGATTTAGAGGTGTCGCTATTGCTGATGGCATTACGTACCAGATCGGAGCCTTTTAAGTCTAATAATAAAGAAATTGCAGCACGTCCCAGTGGTATATCAGCTTTTGATATAGCAAGATCCATCAGTTTTGGTTTTTCGCTTTTAAGTTCATACCTGCGAACCAGGTCTATATATTCTTCAGTGCCATAAACTGATTTCAATACTTCAGTGACAGCTTTTTTAGCGATTTCAGATTGTTGTACCGTTTTAAGATCCAGATGATTTAAAACCAGTTTATTCAGTTCGGGATTGCTGGTTTTGTTGCTTTCAATCATGGCTAAAAGGTACCTGGCTTTTGCCGGTCCCGTATTAAAATCAAAAGCACGGAAATATCTTAATCGTGATTTAAGACTGACTCTTTGGTCTGAAGCAAGCTGAGCCAGGTAAGGGATAGCCTTATCTGTTCTGGCACGCCAAACAATATCTTTCCCTGCCTGATTTTTTAAAGGATTTTTTACGAGTTTGTTATATGCTGAAAAGCAGGCATCCCATTGACCATCGGCACCAATTCCCAGAGCTTCCAGATACCAGCGGTCTTTTCCATCGTGCTGATTTGCCAATGTTGCCCAAAATTTTGGCATTTCAGAAGATTTATTATGCCTCAAAGCGATGGCGCATTCACGTCTGACCTGCGGATCTTTATCAGTAACTAACTGCCCAATAACCCCGATTACATTTGAATTAACTTGTCTGGCTGCTCTCAATCCCATTATTCTTAAATCAGGATTGTCTTCTTTGATAGCCTCATTGATGTATTTATCGGCACGGACTATCTTAACCAGCACCCAAAAAGCTCTGGCACGCATCCGCGGATTTGGAGAGGACTTCCAAACTTTCTCTAACGCTGGGACAGCGGTTCCTCCAAGGCGTGTTAATGCTTCCCAGGCGTGATGACGGACCGCCAGATTTGGACTTTGCAAAGCAGTTACAGCTCCGGCAGCGGTATTGAAATCTTGTTTTGGAATGCTGAATTTTGAACCTTTTGGAGCAATGCGATAGATTCGCCCTTTCTGCTGATCACCAGCCTGATGACCACCCACTCCAGGGTCATACCAGTCGGCAATTATTAATGAACCATCCGGTGCAACGCAAACATCCGCCGGACGGAACCACTGATCACGTTCTCCTTTCAGGATATTGATAATTTCGGCTGTATATCCTGCGCCGGCTTTCTTAACAGGATAAGATCGAACCACGTTCGGTCCCGGATCAGAATGGATTATTTGATTTCGAAATTGTGAAGGCAGTAAAGATCCTTCGTAAATAACTATTCCGGTAGGAGAGCCGGCGCCCGTTTGTAAAAGATTTGGGATCACACCCGGATCATTTAAATGCCAGTGGCGTAATGGGATGGAATCTTCAATGTTCGTACGGTTTGCCGACCAGGAAGCGCCGGTCATTTCATCCTTATAGCCATAGTTACCGTAATCCATTACATAATTTATGCGGGTTGCCCGGTTGCCATCATCGTCGTTATCGCTTTGCCACATGGTACCGTAACTATCTACAGCAAGCTCATAATTATTCCTGAAGTTATGAGCCATACACTCTACCTGGGTACCATCCGGGTTACAACGGAAGATCATTCCCTGGGTATATTTTCCTGGCCCGATTTCATCGCCATCCTGATCTTTAACAGGATTTCCATTCTTATCCCTTAAGGTCTTTCCTTCGTTACCAAAATTGAAATACAGTTTTCCATCCGGCCCGAATGTAAATGTATGCATTCCATGGTCATGCTGTACACCACCAATTCCCTGAAATAATATTTCTTTACGATCGGCCTTGTCATCGCCATTGTCATCATAAAAAGCCCAAACATAAGGGCTCTGAGAAATCAGGATCCGGTTTCCCAGCACACAAATACCCAGAGGCGCATTGATCTCGGGTCCCTGATAAAAGACCTTAGTGGTATCAGAAACACCATCCCCATTTTTATCTTCCAGAATGATAATACGGTCGCCTTTTACAGTGGTGGGATTAGCATTTATTTCCGGGCGATAATTATAAGCCTCGGTAACCCAAATTCTTCCCCGCTCATCAACATCCATATTGGTTGGATTTTTAAGCATAGGTTCTGTTGCCAGAACCTGAATCTCTAAACCCGGGTCCGCTACCAGGCCTCTTAATGCATTTTCAGAAAGATGCTTTTGATTTTCATCTAAACCTGGTAAGCTGTCCTGGCCTGTTTTTTTCTGATAATCAGAACTACAGGAAGTAAGAAAAACCATTGTATTGAAGAAAATAAAAAAAAAGCTGTTTTTAATGGATGGAAGAATACGGCTAAACTTTATCATCATGGATTAAAATTACAGTTAGAATATTAGGGATTAATTTTGGTATTAAACTACATCACAAATCTGGACTCCTTGTTTTAAGGAGGCTAATTTATCAGGCCTTTTCGGAATAAATTCCTGTGCTACATGGCCTTTAAAGCCAGTTTCTATGATAGCTTTCATAATTGCCGGGTAATTTAATTCCTGTGTATCGTCTATTTCGTTTCTTCCGGGTACACCACCTGTATGGTAATGGGAAATGTATTTGCTGTATTGTTTTATGGTAGCAATTACATCACCTTCCATTATCTGCATGTGGTAAATATCATAAAGCAATTTAAACCTGTCTGAGCCCACTTCATCACATAAAGCAACGCCCCATTTAGTATGATCGCATTGATAATCATGATGATTTACCTTGCTGTTTAAAAGTTCCATTACCAGGGTTACCTTATGTTTTTCAGCCACATTGATCAGTCGTTTTAAACCGATAGCAGAATTTTTAATTCCCTGCCCGTCATCCAAACCATTACGGTTTCCTGAGAAACAAATTATTTGGTTATAGCCAGCTGCGGCTGCTTTAGGAATAATATCTTCATAACTTTTTACAAGTTCATCATGATATTTCAAATCATTAAAGCCTTTGGTGATGCCCTTACCTGCCCCCCAGGGCAGAGCAGAAGTAAGTCCGTATTTTTTAAGTATTGGCCATTCATCCGGGCCAACCAATTCAATAGACGAAAGCCCTATATTTTTGGCAGCCTTGCACAGATCTTCCAAAGGGATAGAATCATAGCACCAGCGGCAAACGGAATGATTTACTTTTCCTTTTAAATTGGATTCTAAAACGGCTTCTGCTGCAGAAATGCGATTAAATAAACCGTTGCCAACAATTGCAGCAGTAGTAGCAGCGGCCATTTTTAAAGCGGTTCTTCTTGAGAAACCTTGCAGATTTTGTTTCATGACTGGTCTGTAAAGATTAATATAAAGGGTTCTGGACAAGTTTACTGTTTCTGTTCATTTCATCCTTCTTGATAGGAAGAAAATAAAAACGCGGATTCCATGCTCTGGCCTGCGCTGTTATATTTGAATAGGTACGTACTGGCTGAATGGCACCATTTCCATCCATTAAACCGTCAACCCTTACTCCCTGTGCATTCTGATAAGCAACATCTGCAATCATCCAGCGACGTACGTCAAAATAACGCAGATCTTCAAATGCCAGTTCAATACGGCGCTCATTACGGTAACGGTCAATTAAAGCTTGTCCGCTTTCATTAACCTGAGGCATACCAACACGTGTTCTGATCATATTAATGTGAGTGCGGGCTTCCTGCTCCTGACCTAAAGCAAGGCATGCTTCTGCGTAATTCAATATAATTTCTGAATAACGTATGAAACGCCATGGAAGATCCTGCTTTACAAACTGAGCATTTAGGGTTGGATCAATAAACTTACGCATATAATAGCCTGTATAAGTGCCATTCCAGTCTTCAATCGGACTATTCCTTGTATCCAGACCTGGAACTACAGTACCATCAGGTTTTTTATAATATCCTACCTGGATAATCCCAATTGGGTCTTTTCCCGCTACATCTGAAGGACGCGGTCTCCAGACAGCTCCTTCATAATTGATACTGGCATAAAAACGAGGGTCACGGTTTGCATACGGAGCAGCCTTGTGGGCAGGATTGTTCCAGTCAAATTTAGAACCATCCGCCATTTCATACGCATCTACCATTTGACCAACCGGAGTATTGCTACCCCATCCATGCCAGCCATTGGGATTGTTATATAACCCAGGATTATAGCCGTCCCAGTTTTCATCAACTTTTGGTGTAAATAAGCGCAAAAATATATCTTCAGATGTTTCTTTAGACAGAAAAATATCCGCATAGTTTTTAATAGCCTCAGATGCTGAAGCCGGAGTTCCCGCTTTATAAATGCTATAAACTCCTAAATCCATTACCGCTTTTGCTGCATTTTTTGCTGCCTGCCAACGGGCAATTCTATCTCCTCCTACATATCCAACAAGTTCTTTATTAGTTCCACCTCCCCATGCAGCATCGCTATTGTATAAATCGCTTGCTGCGTATAATAATACTCTTGATTTTAAAGCCAGCGCAGCACCTTTAGTTGCACGTCCTTTATTATTCCCGGATTGTGTAAGCGGCAATAAAGCAGCTGCCGAATCCAATTGAGATGTTATAAACTTAATGCAATTTTCATAGCTGTCGCGAGGCGCAGTAAAGTCATCCGCAAGGCCATATGCCTTTGTTATAATAGGTACGCCGCCGTACATGGAAACTAAGTTATGATACAGATTGCCTCTTAAAAAGTATACTTCCCCCTTAATTCGATTTTTATCTGCCTGATTGTCAAAAGGGACTTTATCTATATTCGCAAAGAAAACATTGGCAGACCTGATGAATTTGTATACACGTGCCCAATTCATACCCCTTTGCCTGTTACCAGACCAGAAATTTTCGTCAAATATGGATAAGTCGCTGGGTGTTATAAGGCTCTTAGTTACGTTACTGCTTCCAAAGTCAGCATTGTATGTGGTTTCATCAACCATGGATGACATCATAATGTTACTAAAGCCATGGGGTATTCCAAAGTATATATTGTTTACAAATGCCTGAGCAAGAGCGGGGTCGCTCCAAACTGCCTCTTCCGAATACTTATCCGAAGGTGTCTGATCCAGAAAATCTTTCTTACACGAAATGGTATTTGTCAGGACGAATATCCCTAATAGTATATAATAAATTTTTTTCATGACGACTGATTTATAAAAAATGTTTAAAAAGTAACAGATAAACCACCATTTACTATTTTTTGTAAAGGATAACCTTGGCCTGAGCCAGATCCTAATTCAGGGTCGAAATCCTTCAAATCAGGGCTATAGGTTAACAGGTTATATCCATTTATGTATACGCGAAGGTTTTTAAGTCCGGCACGACGGATCATGGATGAGGGTATGCTGTAGCCTAATTCCAGGTTTTTGAGTCTCAAATAATCTGTTTTATGGACCCAAAAGGTGTTAGACTGACCTACCCAATATTCATTACCACGGTTAAAAGTACGGGGTCCGCTTGCATCCGGATTTTGAGGGGTCCAGCGATTATCAGCAAAATCTTTCAGGAAGTTTCCTATTTCGCCGGATTCAGTGGATATATATTGTATAGCTCCTGCTGCACCCTGAACTAATGCTGCAAAATCAAAGGCTTTGTAGCGCAGATTCATTGTGAAACCGCCATTAAGTGTAGGGGTAGTATTTTTATTAAATCTAACCCTGTCATCTACAGTGATTTTTCCATCTTTGTTATAATCTTCAAATATCACGTCTCCGGGGCGGGCATTACTTAAGTGCGGATATTTATCTATAGCAGCCTGGTCTTTGAAAATGCCCATTGCATTGTAATAAATATTGCTAAACATAGGGCGGCCGGTGGTTCTTTGATAATCAGGAGCGCCAGCAGGCTCATCCCAAAACAAAACTTTATTCTTTTGATATCCACCGTTAATGCCAAACTGGTAAGACAATTCGCCTGCTTTTCCGTTATATCCTACGCTGAAATCAAATCCTTTATTACCAACTTTACCAATATTTTCTCTAGGTAATTGAATACCTGTGGATGAGGGAACAGAGGCATTTCTAAACCACAGGATCTGAGAACGTGTGTAATTAAAGTAATCAGCAGTTACAGAGATCTTATCGTTTAATAAAGTTGCATCAAAACCAATATTAGCCTGATTTGCAACTTCCCAGGTAACTTCCTTATTTGGCAATACGGTCTCATATAATGCTGGGTTTTCAACATTGCCATTAGTTATAAATGTCAGTGCAGGATTCCATGTTTGCGCTCTGATTCCACCAAGTCCGTACATTGCCAAATATTGATATTCATCAATCTGGTCGTTACCTGTTTGTCCCCAGGAAGCGCGAAGTTTAAGGGAATTAACAGCCGCTATCTTGTCTTTCCAGAACTTTTCTTCGGATATTCTGTAACCTAAAGAAATCCCCGGGAAGAAGCCGAATCGGCTCTCTTTAGGGAAGATATAAGAACCCTGGTATCTCCATACAAATTCAGCCAGGTACTTTTGCTTATAATCATAGTTTACCCGGCCGAAGTAGTTTAATCTTGCCTGGGAATAAGCCCGACCATCATTTGACATAAACTGATCAGTAGCACCTGCAAACATTTGATCAAGTAATGGTGAAGTGAAATTTTTACGATAAGCGCTATAATTATCCCCCCTTCCCGTTATCTTTTCAACACCTGCCAAAAAATTGATATTATGGTCAGTAAGGAATTTAGTTTCATAATTAATAAGTCCATTGAGGAGAATATTCTGGTTATCTTCTGTTCTCAGTGTAAGGGCAGGGCTGTCGAATCCTCTTTTTGACTTTTGAAGTATAGGCTGGTTATTTGCATCAAACCCATTAAAAGAATACAAATACCATGGGGTCTGCCAGGTTTTTTGAAAACGAAAATTTTTATCGACGGCGGCATTTCCAGTTAAAGATAGCCCTTTCACCCATGGAATTTTTACATTTAGTCTGATATTGCTATTCACCACATATCGCTTATCATGATCATAGCCGGTAGCTTTGGTACTTACTACAACCGGATTATCCCCGTATTCGATATCAGGGCCGGGAACTCCGTTAGGCCAGTAAGCAGTCATGGTAGGTTTACCACGCATTACCATTCTGAAAATGCTGCCTGCACTACGGGTAGGATAGTTACGATCCTCCGTACGGCCTGCAACATCGAAAGTAAGGCTGATATTTTTATTTATCTTTCCGTCTAAATTTGTACGGAAATCGTATTGATTATACTTGGTTCCGCTATTGTAATAAAATCCTTCCTGGCCTGTTTTTCCTAAAGAAATAAGATATTTAACGCTCTCGCTTCCTCCGGAAACAGAAGTATTAAGGTAGTTTTGGCCAGACCATGGTTTTAAAACTTCTTTAAACCAGTCTGTATTAGGATAGTTCCAGGGATCTGAGCCATCAGCAAACGTTTGAATTTGCTTGTCACTATAGACAGGTGTATAGCCACCCGGATTTTTATAATAAGCAATTTCATTCACCATGGTAGCATAGGTTGGTGCATCTGCCATTTCAGGGAGCCTTGTTGGCCTGCCATAGCCCTGATTAAAGCTGGCTGTAATGGACGGGGCTCCTATTTTACCTCTTTTAGTAGTAACCAGGATAACCCCATTCGCTGCCTGGGCTCCGTATATTGCTGCAGAGGCATCCTTCAACACTGAAATGCTTTCGATCGTGCTCGGATCAAGACGGTCTAATGAACGGCCGGGAATACCGTCCACAACAATTAATGGGTCATTATTATTTAAAGTATTCATCCCGCGAATTCTTAAAATAGTGCGGTCTGCTCCAGGCTCGCTGCTTGGAGTTACAGCAACCAGACCTGGTAAACGTCCGGCTAAGCTATTACTTACGTTAATTGTAGGAGACTGAAGAATTTCCGATCCCTTAACGGAAGTAACAGAACCGGTTAAAGTCGCTTTCTTTTGTATACCATAACCCACCACCACAACTTCATCTAACTGACTATTTGCGGGGTTAAGCATAACACTTAATCTGGTTTGTCCTGAAAATCTTATTTCGTAGGTTTCAAAACCCAAATAAGAAAATATCAATGTCGCATTTTCAGGAGTACTAATTGAGAATTCACCATTGATATCTGTACTGGCACCAATATTAGTCCCTTTAATTTTTACCGATACACCAATTAATGGTTCACCCTGGCTATCGGTCACCTTTCCGCTTACTACAATATCGGCTTTAGAAGATTCAGTCTTTTGAATCGCTATAAGCTCGTTGTTGATAAATTGATAACCGAGCCCTGAGTTTTTCAGTAATTCCTTTAATGTATGTTCAATACTGGCATCTTCAAGATTAACAGATACTTTTTTCTTTATCTCATCCAGATTCTGATTATACAGAAATCTGTAAGAAGATTGTTCTTCAATCTGGCTTATTGCATGAGCTATTGCTGATTTATTTACCTTTAGATTAATTTTGTTCTGTGAAAATACTGTGGCTGAAGCACTTATCGAAAACAGAAGTGCCAAAATTGCAGTTAGATTCATACTAATAAGAACAAGATTAGAAGAGAACGATTTTCTTGAAATCGTAAAAAAACTTTTCATACTTTTGAATTAGGTTAAATTAAATAATCCAACTTTTCGCAGGGTTGGGGTTTTTGTTTAATCGATCATAACGGAGCATGCGTCAACATTCTCCGTTATTTATTTATATCGGGTATAACTTATTCAAGTGATCTAATAAATATTTCACGTCCTTGTATATTAAAATTGAATGCACCTACTTTTTGAAGGGCATTAAATGCCTGTTCTGCAGTTTCTTTCTCAAAGGAGCCATTAAATGTTAATGCTTTCACATCATCATCTTCAAACTCTATTTTAACATTATACCAGCGCTCGAGTTTTCCGGCTAATTCTTCAAATGTTTCACCCCTAAACTCAACTCTGTTGTAAATCCATGCTGTTTCAATTCGCTCCGTCTCTTGAAGTTTCGCATCCAGGTTAACCAGTTCGTAGGTTTTATCTGGTGCAGATTTCTCAGTTTTTGATGGCTCTTTCTGGGGGATGATAAGCTTCTGATTGGGGACAAGAAAAACAGATGGCTTAGCTTTATTTGTATTATCTGTTACCTCGATTTGGCCATGCAGAAGGGTTGCTTCTATATTTTTGTCTCCCTGATAATATTTAACATTAAATACGGTACCATGTACTATAATGTCAATTTTCCCGGCATGAACAATAAAAGGTCTGTCTTTTTGCTTTACTACATCAAAAAATGCTTCACCATCCAAGCGTACTTCGCGTTGTGTACCCGAGAATTCATAATCGTAGTATAGTTTGGAGCCCCCATTAAGCCAAACAGTGGTACCATCAGATAAAAGTACCTTACTTCTGCTGCCATTTTGAGCTGAAATAACTTGTTCTTCGGCAGTATTTACTTCTTGTTTTGATTTGCCTATAAAAAGTACCACAGCCACAGCCACAGAAGCTGCACAAGTATATATTAATCTTTTTGAAAATAGCCGTTGAATAAAGGGCTGTAGATTTCTTTGTGATATTTTATTGGCGTTTTGACGATCAATCTCTGCTTTACAGATAATTTTTTTGAAAAGAGTTTCTTCATTATTTTCTTCCTCTAAAACATCGTCCTGAGTAAAACTCTTATTCCAGAGTTTTTTTAACAAGGAATACCGATGATTCAGATGCAGATCAAGTTTTAGTAGGGAGTGTAACTCTTTTTGTTCATCAGCAGAGATTTCACCGCTCAATGAGCGACCCATCATTATCCATATTTTATCATTGCTGTCTATCATTAAGCAGGAGGCTCTTTTTAATAAAGACAGCAGAATGAACGAAATCTACTAAAAGGATTTTATTTTTTTTTCTCTGTAAGCTGAGAAACTTTATTTCCGGATTGGATATTTAAAGCAGCGCATAATCGCTTAACCGCAATTGCCATTTGTGTGTCGATAGTGTTTACGGAAATATTAAGGATCTCTGAAACTTCCTTATATTGCAATTGGTCTTCTCTTACCAATTGAAATATAAGCTTACAGCGCGGCGGTAAAGATTCTATTGCGCTTTGAACCGATTGCATTAATTCTGAAGTAACCAATAGATCATGCGGAGTATTATTTTCTGAATGAACATCGTATTCAGTAACTTCTAATAATTCAGTAACCACTCTTCGTGCTTCCTGAGAAAGGGCATTTAAAGATTGGTGTTTTACAGAGGTGTATAAATAAACCTTCAGGTTTTTAATCTGAGTTACATTTTCACGGTTATACCATAGTTTTACAAAAACATCCTCTACTATTTCTTCAGCCAGTTCTTTAAACTCAGTATAATTCCTGGAGAATGATATTAATTTTTTATGATAATGATTGTAAATCTTTTCAAAGGCTTGTTCATTGCCTTCTGAAACCAATTGCTGATATTCAGGCAAGCAATCAGGGAAAGGTTTTTTATATAACTTCATAATTGAAATTACTCCAAATTAACACTCTGAGAATTGAAGAGATTTGTTGGTAATCTTTGAACATTTCTCATTGTTTAAAATTTGCCAGCTTCTGTAATATCAATGTTACTGATTTAACATTAGGTTTCAAAATTTCTTTTCCCCCCAATTTATATAGCCAATGCCAGAATCATAGTAGTTTAATGCCGTGTTAAAAGCCCTGGGTTTTAGGGAAGAAATATTTTGTGCGGCGGCTACAATTTGCAAACCTGAGTTCTATTAATCAAAAAGTATATAATTGCTTTGTTTTTACAGTTTCGTACCTGATATATGGGGCTGATTTGCGTCTGATAAAATATTTCAGACAAAATAGTGATGTAGGGGAAATAATCAGAATTGTTAAACCATAATCAGATTTTTCTCCGGATATGGCTTTAGTAGGAACTATAACATATTGATGAAAACAACCAAATTAGCTTATATCAATATATATTTATCATCAATAGGACATTTTATATTTTATGAGTCATAATAAATGTAGCTGTTTCTTTAATTTTTGAAACACAAAGTTTACAAACCAAAACACATAATAAATAATTAGGTTCTGTTATTTTTCTAATTTAGGCAATCTGAATAACAGACAGTAAATCGTATGGAAAGAGTATTAAAAATACACAATGGTAAAATTTTAACTCCCTACAGAATATTTGAGGGAACAGTGATTGTTGAGGGATCAAAAATCCGTGAAGTTGTTGAAGGGAATATAGAAGTGGCGGGGGCTACAGAGATTGATGCAAAAGGCAAATATATTTCTCCGGGCTTTATTGATATTCACGTTCATGGTGGCGGTGGGCATGATTTTATGGATGGCTCAGAAGAGGCATTCCTTAAGATTGCAGAAACACATGCCAAATATGGCACTACAGGCTTAATGCCAACCACTCTGACCAGTGAGTTGGATGAATTATACAATACACTTGAATTATACAAGCAGGCAGATAAGAATAATACCAAGGGAGCACAATTTTTAGGGATGCATCTTGAGGGGCCTTATTTTGCAATGACTCAGCGTGGTGCTCAGGATCCAAGATATATCAGGAATCCGGATCCAAAAGAGTACATGGATATTCTTTCACGTTCGTCAGATATCAAGAGATGGAGTGCTGCACCTGAATTAAAGGGGGCAATTGAATTTGGGAATCATCTAAGATCCAAGGGAATTCTTGTTGCAATGGCTCATACTGATGCGATCTATGAGGAAGCTTTGGAAGCATTTGAAGCCGGATTTACGCTTGCAACACATTTCTATTCATGCATGTCGGGGGTTTCTCGCCGAAATTGTTTCCGTTATGCGGGAGTGATTGAAACAGCCTACCTCCTTGATGAGATGGATGTTGAAATTATTGCTGATGGAATTCACCTTCCTGCACCATTGCTCAAATTGATTTATAAAATCAAAGGTCCTGACCGTATTGCACTGATTACTGATTCTATGCGTGCTGCAGGCATGCCTCCGGGAGACAGTATTCTGGGCAGCAAGCACAACGGACTTAAAGTTCTTGTTGAAGATGGTGTAGCGAAATTACCTGATCGCAAATCTTTTGCAGGAAGTGTTGCTACATGTGATCGCCTGGTTCGTAACATGATCAATATGGCTGATGTTCCATTACTTGAAGCAGTGAAAATGGCAGCTCAAACCCCGGCAAATATATTGGGACTTGGTTCTTCTAAAGGATCAATCATCACCGGAAAAGATGCTGATATTATCATTTTTGACGATAACATCAATATAAGTACCACCATTGTGGGAGGAAGAGTGATATATAATAAAGAGAACTAATATTTACAGAATACAAAAATACCTTCATGAGAGAGATTAAAAAAGATAAGTTAACCGCTAAAATTTATAGTGGAAGACCCGAGTTAGGAGCTGCAGCTGCAGAAGAACTTACAGCAAGAATTGCTGAATTACTTAAAACAAAAGAATACGTAAATATAATCTTTGCTTCGGCACCTTCTCAGAACGAGTTTCTTGCTGAATTACTGAAGAAAGATATCGAATGGGGTAGAATCAATGCATTCCACATGGATGAATACATTGGTTTAGATCCGGATGCGCCACAGGGATTTGGTAACTTTCTTAAGGACAGACTTTTTAGTTTTGTTAGCTGTCGCACAGTCAATTATTTAAATGGAAATGAAGCAGATCCACAGGATGAATGTAAAAGATATTCAGACCTGCTGATCAAATATCCAACAGATATCGTTTGTCTGGGCATTGGCGAAAATACTCATCTGGCATTTAATGATCCTCATGTGGCTGATTTTAATGACCCATTGATCGTTAAGGTTGTTGATCTTGATCAGGCATGTCGTGTTCAGCAGGTTAATGATGGTTGTTTTGCCGGTATCGATCAGGTCCCAACCCATGCATTGACTATTACAATGCCGGCTTTGTTTAAATCAACTTATGCCATTGCAATTGTACCGGGTAAATTTAAAGCGGATGCAATTTACCATACCATTAACAGTGAAATCAGTGAGAATTATCCCTCAACGATTCTTAGAAGACATGATCATGCCATCTTATTTATTGACGAAGACAGTGCATCCAAATTATAAGATAAATTAGGACTGAACAATTAAAATAATATATTTAGAAAATTAAGACTTTAAGGTCGGGATTAAACGGAAACCTAGGATTAACAAAAAATAAAATGAGTAACAACAAAACAGTATCAGTAGGATCTTTAAGTCAGCGTGATACCATAACAGGTATGGTGATCATTGCGTTCATGTTCTTCATGTTTGGATTTACATCATGGATCAATGCAATCTTAATTCCGTATTTTAAAATTTCATTCGAGCTTTCACACGTTCAGTCTTATCTCGTAACATTCGCTTTTTACATTTCTTATTTGCTCTTTTCTGTTCCAGCATCTTATCTCCTGAAAAATGTAGGGTTTAAGAAAGGAATGATGATTGGTTTCTGGATCATGTCTACCGGAGCTTTCCTCTTCGTTCCGGCTGCAATAACTATGACTTATGAATTGTTTCTTTTGGGTTTGTTCTCAATCGGTGCCGGATTAGCCCTGCTTCAGTCGGCCGCTAATCCATACATTACTATTTTAGGTCCTAAAGAAAGTGCTGCTCAGCGTTTCAGTATTATGGGTATCTGTAATAAAGGAGCAGGAATTCTGGCACCTTTATTATTCGCGGCAGTTATTTTCAAAGCAACAGACAGTGCGATGCTGGATAATATCAGCTCCATGACTCAGGCAGAAAAAGATACTGTCTTCCATGAACTGATTCAGAGGGTTATTGTTCCTTATGCATGTGTCGGTACATTCCTGTTTCTGATTGGTTTGTTTATTCGCTATTCACCGCTTCCTGAGATTGATACAGAGCACGAAAGCGAAGAGTTAGCACAGGCTAATTCATCTAAAACGAGTATTATGCAATTTCCTCATCTTGTATTAGGAGCATTTGCAATATTTCTGCACGTAGGAACTCAGGTAATTTCTATCGATACGGTGATTAGTTACGCAGCAACTATGAACCTGAATCTTATCGAAGCGAAGGTGTTTCCTTCATATACTTTAACCGCTCAGATTTGCGCATATCTGGTTGGTATATTTTTTATTCCAAAATTTCTCTCTCAGTTAACAGCGTTAAAAGTTAGTACGATATTTGGAGCTATCCTCACCCTTCTCATTATTTACGCAAAAGGAGATGTAACATTCCTTGGTCATACCAATGATATTTCCCTTTGGTTTGTAGTAATGCTTGGTCTTGCAAATTCTTTGGTTTGGGCAGGTATCTGGCCATTGGCTTTAGATGGTCTGGGACGTTTTACCAAGGTAGGTGCTTCCCTGATGGTGATGGGTTTGGCAGGTAATGCAATACTTCCATTGATTTACGGATACTTTGTTGATGTGTTAGATGCACGTCATGCATATTGGGTATTGTTTCCATGCTATATGTATCTCATATTTTATGCGTTCCGAGGCTATCGCTTACGCAAATGGACCAGTTAAATCATTAATTTTCAATTCATTTAATGCTTAATTGTATCCTTATGGGTTGATATGGTAACGTACCCGTTTTTAAAGCCATTACAACTGATTTGATGAGTTTATATTCAGCTTTGATTTTGAATAATAGAAAAGTATAAGAATTTGATATAATCTTTTTTACGATGAAACCATCACGATTTTGCCAAAACCCGCAGGGGGTATGATGATTAAATCATGATCAATTCATCACCATTAAAAAAAATAAACGGATGAAAAACCTATTATGTTTATTAAGCCTTGTAACCGGATTTAGTGCAAATTCAGTTCTGGCTCAAACTGCAAATTCGCAACAGGTAGCCATTGAGCCCTGGTCATATTCAGAAAATTTTGAAGACAGGGAACTTGGAGCATGGGCATCTTATCCGCATTGGCAGGATATTGCTTATAACCAGGATTTCAGACCCAAAGAGATGGTATCCGGAGATCCTAATATATCTGTTGTTCAGAAGGTAACGGCTTTTACAAATGTTGATGCGTATGCAGGTGCTCAAAAGCTTCTGGATATGTATCTTGTTCCGGGCGCTAAGTTGAATTTCAGATTTTACTTAAAGTCAAATACGCCGTCAGAGTTTTATAAAGTAAGATTTGCAGCCGGAGATCTGGGTAAAATCGAATATACGATCAGCAATCCTGAACGAAATAAATGGGTTAATGCATCAGTAAGTTTTGAGGATCTGCTTAAAGCAAATCCGAAAATTTCAGGAATGGATAAGGTTAGGATTTATGCCCTTGCATTTATTGCTAAATTCCCGATGGCAGATCCGGCAATGCCTATTTATTTTGGGATAGATGATATTGCATTCGCTGCTGCCCGTGAAACTGCTTTCCGTTTCAATACTCCAGAGATGTATAAACTGCCTGAATACGCACAGTATATACCAAAGAAACATTATTTCGCAGGAGATAATTTTGTGCTGAATGGTCAGTGGCCGCTGGATGCAAAAAAGGTAAGTGTCGAGATCTTTTCTTTTGCAGATCAAAAGAAATCATTTTATAAAGCTGATCTGGTGAAAAATGGTTCAGACTGGAGTTTGAAGCCATTGAAGCTTAATTTTCCGGTAGGACTTTACCTGGCTAAGCTAAATGCAAGCAATGGTACTTCAGGTATTGCCACTACAGAGTTTACAATTCATATTGCTCCGGCAAATATGGCCGGAAAGCATCCACGTTTATTATTTGATGCCGATAAAAAGAAATTGCTTGATGCTAAGTTTAAGCAACCTGAATTTGCGAAGGTTTATGATGATATTCTGAAAAATGCAAAGGAACAGAGAGAAAAGATTCCTGTAAATACATTGATCTTTGATCTGGATCAGTTTCCTAAAGAAGATTGGTTGCCAACCTGGAATGCCTGGGGTAACAAAATTTATCATACAGGAGAAGCCTTAAGATTAAATGCGAGAGCTTATGCATTTCATGGTGATCGTGAGGCAGGTACATATGTGAAAGATGTATTGATTAAACTTTCTTCCTGGCCAAACTGGACACACCCATGGCAAACGAATAGGGGCAGATACAGCGAACACCGTACCGGTAGCTGGGCACATCGTGTGGCTGAGGCTTATGATCTTACTTACGATTTAATGAGTGCTGATGAAAGCAGGCAGATCCGCAAGGCTATCATGGCCAATATTGTAGATGGAGCACATCGTACTTATGTATTTAATGATGATGTAACAGCGGCCACTTCAAACTGGCTGGCAATGATTCTTGGTGGTTCATTAATGAATATGGCTTCAGTTTATGCTGACGGGCCGGATACAGAAAACCTTGAGCCATATTTCACCGGCGCGATCATTAAATATAACAAATTTATAAACCGTGTAGTGGATCAGAAAGACGGAGCATGGGGTGAAGGATATGGATATAACAGTTATTCCTTCTCTAATATGGCATACAGTTTACCATCACTGGATAATGTATTCAAGGTAGATTTAACTGCTCCGCTGGTGGGTAGTTATAACGAATTTATATGGGGCGGATTAATTAAAGATAAACTTTGGTTTGAATATGGTGATTCAGGAGGCCCGATGGGACCCGCAACATTCTGGAGTTTCCTTCTTGAAAAGAGAAGAGAACCAAGATTAAGCTGGTTCTATAATTTCATGAAGAAGGGAGAAAATTATGAGGATGTAATTTTCAACACCAAAGGAATTCAGGAAGATAGTCCGTTTGATGAAAATCCGGTAAAAATATTCCGAGAAGTAGGAACTACGGTATTTAAAGGTGGATGGGAAAAGGATGATTTCTCATTTGTAATGCGCTCAGGGGCATTCTATAATCATCAGCATATTGATCAGGGAAGTTTCTGGCTTGCTGATAAAGGAGTGATCTTTATAGAAGAACGTCATTTGAAAAACTCTACTTATTACGATGATCCTATTTATCAGTCTAAATTAATTCAGCCTGTTGGTCATTCAACGATTTTGATTAATGATAATGAGCAGAGTCAGCGTACCGGAGATCATCTTTACCATGCTCCCGGATTTAACGATCAGGCATACATCGCAAACTTTCTGGATGGAAAAGACGCTGCATTCTCTGCAGGTAATATTGGTGAATTGTATTTCGACAAAGTAAAGGATCTGAGCAGAAATGTTCTTTTCATCAAACCAAGAACTCTATTGATGCTTGATACTGCTGTTCCGTCTGATCAAGATGCAAAAGTTACATTATTGTATCAGACTGCTGAGCTTGAGCATATCAAGGCGGGAAATGATGTTTCTAACATTACTAAAAAGGGGGTGACCTTAAACATTATGCACCTTGCTCCAAAGGCTGTTGAAACTAAAGCTGTTGAAACCCCTCATTATCTTTATACCCTTCAGCGTGAGCGTCACCTGAAGAAAGAAGGAATGCTTACAGTTTCTGCAAGCACAAAGAATAAACAGCCACTGGTTATTGCCAATCTCTTAACCACCGATGGAAGTAACGGGGTTTCGGAAGTAATAACTGAAGAAGGAAATGGATTTGTGAGTGGTGTGGCATCGGGTAAAAAGTTTGCTTTCAGTACTAAACCAGGCAATACTTATCAGGCAGCAGGTATGGAAACAGATGCTGCAGCAATTACCTGGTCTGATGACAGAATCTTCCTGGCACTTGTTTCAACTTTTAGAAGTAAAGATGGTTCAAAAGTAATCAGCTCAAGCAGTCCGGTGAGTTTGGAGATTTCTTCAGAAGGGATCAAATATGGCAGCAATGCATCAGCTAAGTTAAATATTGCATCTGCTTCAAGACCTAAAGCAGTATTATTAAATGGAAAGGCTGTCAGCAATTATACTTACGACAATGCTAAAAAACAAGTTTCTATACAGATTGCTGAAGGTGAAGGACTAATTAAGATTAATTGATAGCTTGTTGATTTATTGCAATCAGATTTGAGTTATTTATCATTAAACTGATAAATTTACACCAATCCTGATAACAGATAATAGTATCAGGTATCAAGATGGAGGCAGCAAATAATGGAATGAACTGCTCTTTCCGATAACAGATAACAGGCAACAGAAAACAGATAACACAAAAAATGGAAGAATTCTCATTAAAGGATAAAGTAATAATAGTTACAGGAGGTACCGGCATTCTGGGCAATTCATTTATAAACGGAATTGTCAAAGCTGGGGGTACAGTTGGTATTCTTGGGAGGAATAAAGATGTGGCTAATGAACGGGCTGATGCAATTAATAAGAATGGTGGTTGTGCAATAGCCCTGATTGCAGATGCTATGGATGAAGCTCAGCTTATTGATGCAAAGAATAAAGTGCTTGATACATATGGACGTATTGATGGATTGGTAAATGGTGCCGGTGGAAATCAGCCACATGGAGTTTTATTGCCTGGTGATGATATCTTCAAAATGAACCTTGATGGGATGAAGCAGGTTATGGACCTGAATACCTGGGGAACCCTGATACCAACCCAGATATTTGGAGAAGCCATGGTTAATACGGTAGAGAAGGGGAGTATTGTTAATATATCATCCATGAATTCTAAACGTGCCATTACACGCGTACTAGGTTATAATATGGGTAAGGCAGCTGTAGATTGTTATAATCAGTGGTTTGCTGTTGAACTTGCTAATCGTTATGGCGATCGGATACGTATGAATGCTCTGGCTCCGGGGTTCTTCCTGACTGAGCAGAACAGAAATCTTCTGACTAATCCGGATGGTACTTTTACTGAGCGCGGTGAAAAAGTGATCAGAAATACACCGTTTAAGAGATTTGGCCATCCTGATGAATTACAGGGGGCTTTGGTATGGTTATTAAGTGATGCATCCAAATTCGTTACCGGATCTATGGTATGTGTGGATGGTGGATTTTCAATTTTTGGCGGAGTATAATGAACACTAATAATACAATTGACACAGCATTTGCTATGCAGCAAACTATGCGCTGGTACGGTCCGAATGATCCGGTAAGCCTTTCTGATATCCGACAGGCGGGTTGCTCAGGAATTGTTTCTGCCTTACATCATATCCCTAACGGGGAAGTATGGACGGTTGAAGAGATCGAGAAAAGACGAATAGAAGTCTGGAACGCCGGAATGATCTGGAGTGTAGTTGAAAGTGTACCTGTACATGAAAATATCAAAACTCAAACCGGGCTTTATCTTAAATACATTGAAAACTACAAGCAAAGTATCAGAAATTTAGCTGCATGCGGTATTAAATGCATTACGTATAATTTTATGCCGGTGCTTGACTGGACCAGAACTGATCTGGCTTACACTGTTGAAGATGGTTCAAAAGCACTCCGGTTTGAAAAGGCAGCTTTTATGGCCTTTGATTTATTTATTTTAAAGCGGCCGGGTTCAGAATCAGATTACACTCCCGAAGAAAGGGAGCGTGCCAGAGTTCGTTTTGCCGGTATGAGTGATCAGGATAAACATCAGCTTACCAGAAATATTATTGCAGGTTTGCCAGGAAGTGAAGAAAGTTTCACCATTGAGCAATTCCAGCAGGCTTTGGATACTTATAAAGGAATTGATGCTGCACAACTTCGTCAGAACCTCATCTATTTTCTTTCTGAAATTATTCCGGTAGCTGATGAATGTGGTGTCAAAATGGTGATTCATCCTGATGATCCTCCTTATGCAATATTAGGGCTTCCAAGAGTGGTTAGTACAGCAGACGATATCAGTAAACTTATCAGCGCTGTTCCTTCGCTTTCTAATGGACTTTGTTTTTGTACAGGGTCATTTGGTGTACGTCAGGATAATGATTTACCGGCGATGGTTGAACAGTTTGCAGATCGAATTAATTTTATTCATCTGAGAAGTACCCGAAGGAATGAACTTGGGGATTTTTATGAAGATAATCACCTTGACGGTGATGTAGATATGTATGCAGTTGTTAAGCAGCTGGTACAAATATCACAGGCCAGAAAAGTCTCTATTCCAATGAGACCGGATCATGGGCACCAGATGCTGGATGATTTGAAGAAAAAAACCAATCCGGGCTATTCAGCAATTGGCAGGCTGCGTGGTTTGGCAGAGTTGAGAGGATTAGAGTATGGAATAATGCATGGTTTAAATCAGAATTAATATTTTTTTCTTAAAAGTTAATATTTAAAAGTTAATATTGAATTAATATAGCCGTATTTAACATATTAAAATAATTCAGATCTCCGGTATTCGTGGTAATAACCGGAGATTTTTTTTGAATCCGGATAAAGGATAAGAAGATCGTTTTTGCTTGAAAATATTCTGTAAATGGTTGATTAATTATATATTAGGAATCAATGAAATTGCATAATCTATGGGAACTATTTTTATTGTTAAATAATGAATCATAATCATTCGGAGTTTAAATTTTGGAATGCTGATGTGAAAGAATTTGAGTTATTATTCAAATCTCATTATGTAAAACTTACTTTTTACGCTAATAAGTTTTTAAACGATATAGATATTTCTAAGGAAATTGCCTCGGAAGCATTAACTTTTCTTTGGGAGAAGAGAGGATCATTGTCATTTACGACTTCAGTTACAGCTTATCTATATAAAATGGTTCAGAATAAATGCCTGAATTATTTAAAACATCAGCGTATTGAAAATGAATACGTAAGTTACATGATCAGGAATAAACTTCTTGATGAAGTACCTGAACATGAAACCAACCCCTATCATGAAAAGGAACTTGCCGAACAGATCAGAAAGGCAATAGATACACTCCCTGAAAAATGCAAGCTTGTATTTGAGATGAGCCGCTTTGAATATCTGAAGAACAGGGAAATAGCCGAAAAACTCAATATTTCGCAGAATACTGTTGAAAGGCACATCACAATAGCTATTGAAAAGCTTAGAATAAGCCTTGGGTATACAATCAGTATTCTAATTGCTATGGCCCAATAATTTTCCTAAACCATTAATTTTTTATTCCTGAAATGTTAGTATGGAATATACCTTCCTTCGGAAATAATAACAAAATCTTAATAATAATTTAATATGTGTTGGGGGTACAGCAGTAAACAGTTGTCTTTAATTAACAAGCATGAAAGAAATCGACAAAGTTTTAATTACTAAGTATGTAACAAGGCAAGCTAACGAGGAGGAAGTTGCCCTGGCTAAGTATTTAATCAGCACCAGTGAAATTCATGAAGAATTCTATATACAGGTATATGAGTCATGGCAGCAGTCTTTACATTATAAGATAGGCTATATTGATTCGGAGAAGGCGTATACTGAATTTATGCACAAATCGAATACCAGAGATTCAGGCAAAGGCATCATTAAGCAGATGAGCTGGAGAAAGCTCTCGATTGCTGCCGTTTTGCTTGTTTTATGTGCTGTTTCACCTTATTATTTTGATAAAAGGCAGTTTAAAGTTAATTCCACATCAGAAATGGCCTTTTCCGAAATTAAAGTCCCTAAAGGATTTGTAAGGAAGCTTGTGCTGCCTGATGGAACAAAGGTTTCTGTAAATGCAGGGAGTACCCTGAAATATAATATTGACTTTGGTAAAAAAACAAGAACTGTTCATCTGAGCGGTGAAGCCTATTTCGATATTGCAAAAGGCGATGTACCGTTTATTGTTAATACCGATAACTATACAATCAGGGATATTGGTACTGTATTTAATGTTAAAGCCTATTCAGATGACCTCTCTTTTGAAACGATGGTTGTTGAAGGAGAAGTGCAGATCGAGGGGAAATTAACAATAGACTCAGATAAGCCACAGAAAGTTTCGGTCAAAAAACAACAGGTTTTCAAATTGAATTATGCTTCCGGAGAAACTGTTCAGAACCTCTCTGCTAATGATTTTTCAGATATCATTGAGGTTAAGGTTCAGAAACTCACCCCTTCACAGGTAGAAGAGTATGCCGGGTGGACAGAAGATTTACTGGTATTTGAAGGAAAGTCTTTCCATGAAATAATAAAAATTATGGAAAGAAGGTACGATGTAGACATTGTGCTGGAAGACAGTAATCTTAGAAATTATGAATATACAGGAAGCTTTAGAAATATTGATAGTGTAGAGAAAGCATTGAAAATAATGAAAGAAACCACAGATATAGAATATAATAAAAAGGGTAGGGAAATAACCATTCGCCGGATTGATAACTTAAATGATGAAGGACTATGATATAATAACAACGAATAAAAAATAACCGGAAGTGCGCTAACACTCCCGGCCGTTCAGTAGTAGCTAATACCCATTGCTTGGGAAGCCAGTATTAACTAATAACACACAAAACTATGAAAATTCTTTATCAAAATGCAGAATTCGTCTGTCTATTGCGGCGAAAAACCATCCGGGCTATGAAATTAATAGCAATTTTTACTTTAGCAGCAATCTTTCAGCTACGCGCCGAAGTTCATTCTCAATCATTCAATTTTAATGAAACCAATACGACTGTCAGACAGATGTTTAAACAGATCGAAAAGAATAGTAAATATTCAATTTTTTATCGTTTAGATCAGGTTGATCTTGATCAAAAGGTTAATGTGATTACTAATGGTGGAACGATTGAAAATGTTATGAGTCAGGTTTTGCGTAATCAACCATTAACTTTTGAGGTGGTTGATCAGGTTGTGGTTATTAAGCTGATTAATACTTCAATTTCGGATGCCAAAGCTATTGTTAAAGGTTTGGTTGTAGATTCTAAAGGTGAGACTTTGCCCGGAGTTAGTGTAAGAATAAAGGGGACCGCTACAGGTACAACAACAGATATATCGGGAGCTTATAGTCTGAATGCTCCTGATAAAAGTATTTTGGTTTTTACATATATAGGATATGTAACTCAGGAAGTATCAGTAGATGGAAGAACAAATATTAATGTTACCATGCTTGAAAACCGGCAGTCGCTGACTGAAGTTGTGGTGACCGCTTTTGGTGTAACCAAAGCAAAAAGAGGATTAGGTTATGCAGTTCAGGAGGTTCGTGGTCAGGAATTCACTGAGGCCCGAATGAATAATGTTGCAAGTGCTTTAACCGGTAAGATTGCAGGAGTTGATGCTACCCAGGTAAACTCTGGGCCCGGAAGTTCCAGCCGTGTAATTATCAGGGGTAATACCTCATTAAATGGCAATCAGCAGCCTTTATACATAGTTGATGGTATGCCTATTAATAATACAAATCGTGGTGCCGCAACTAATGCTCAGGGTTTGAATGTTGACCGTGGGGATGGTATTTCGAGTATGAATCCTGATGACATAGCGACTATATCAGTTTTGAAGGGTGGTGCTGCAGCTGCTCTGTATGGCAGTCAGGCTGCAAATGGAGTTATACTGATTACAACAAAAAGAGGGTATACTCAAAAAGGAGTTGGTATTGAGCTTAGCTCTGATGCGAATTTCGGAGCTCCCTCTGTTTTCCCAAATTTTCAATATGAATATGGTTCCGGAAATGATGGTGTAAAACCAGCTACTATAGCTGCTGCATTGAGTGCGGGCCGTATATCATTTGGGGCTAAAATGGATGGCTCAAGTGTGATACAGTTCGACGGGGTAATGCGGCCTTATTCTCCTGTTTACGTTAAACAGAATATTTTGAGTTATTATCAAACAAGTCAGAATATATCCAATACAGTAGCTTTCAATGCCGGTAATCAGAATATGCAAATGAGATTATCAGTAAGTGATCTTCGTTCAAAAGATAATCAACCTAATTCTAAATTTTACAGAAAAACTGTCAACCTGAATGTACAGGGTAAGATGGGTAAAAACGATTTTATAAAACTTGAATCTGGTGTTCAGTATAACATTGTCCAGGGTGTAAACAGACCCAATGTTGGTTATGCTGAAAGTGCAGCATGGCCTGTTTACCTGGCAGCAAGTACTGTTGATGTCCGGAACTTCAGAGGGCAGGATCCGAACCGGCCTGGAATTAATGTAGCAACCGGTAATGAACTGTTGTGGAATCCTGTTCTTCAGGCAACCAACCCTTATTTTACGGCTTATCAAATGGGTAACAACGACGATCAGCAGCGTTTGATTGGCAGAGCAAGTGTTCAGGTTAATATTTTGCCAAAACTGTTCATTAAAGGAACTGTTGCCAGAGATTTCAGTTATTATACAGAATCTAATTATGTACCTAAAGGACATGGATTCAGACCTCTTGGCTATTACAATTCTGCGACAGATCAGACTAATAAAACAAATTTCCAGGCTATAGTAAATTATAATACAAAGTTCCTCTCAGATAAGATCGGATTTAATTTAATGGCAGGTGGAAACAGGGATAAAAATTACAGTGAAAGAAATACTGCGAATGGTACCGAATGGGTAGTTCCTAATTTTTATAGTGTTTCAAACCTTGTTAACAGAGAACTGGTAAACATTGGACAGGGAGCAGAAGGTATCAATTCTCTTTTTGGAGAAGCTAATATTGACTATAAAAATGTCCTTTATTTAACTGTAACCGGACGGCAGGACTGGTTTTCAGTATTGAACCCTGGTTTTAATTCTATCTTTTATCCGTCTATAGGAGGAGGATTAATTCTTTCTGATGTAGTTAAACTTCCAAAGCTATTTAATTATGCTAAACTTCGTTCTTCATGGGCGCAGGTTGGAAGTGCTACAGTTGGTGCAGGAAGTATTAACAGGACTTATGCGCTTAATACGGTTAATGCAGATGGTCTTCCTGTTTTAAGTACTCCTAATGAATTGCAAAATCCAAACATCCGGCCTGTAACTGTAACAACGCTGGAAGGTGGATTCGAAGTCCAAATGCTTGATAGCCGCATAGGTTTAGATGTGAACTATTATTCAAGAAGAACGACCAACGATATACTTTCACCGCCAATATCCCAGACAACCGGATATTCTGCCGGAAGACAGAATATGGGACTTATCACCAATAAAGGCTGGGAGATCAGTTTAAATGGTTCTCCGATCAGGAAAGATAATTTCAGCTGGGATATCAATTATAACTTTGGGTATAACCAAAGTAAAATTGT
Source organism: Daejeonella sp. H1SJ63 (assembly GCF_029360775.1). Lineage (GTDB taxonomy): Bacteria > Bacteroidota > Bacteroidia > Sphingobacteriales > Sphingobacteriaceae > Daejeonella. The sequence continues at coordinate 495,891 of NZ_JARKMZ010000028.1, forward strand.
TGAGCTTGCAGAGGGAATCTCTGTATTGTCATTGGGAACCGGAATTGGTGGTACCAACATGATTAATGCAGTTGGCCTGCCATATTCAACCTTAAGGTCATTTGTAATGAAGAGAGATGCAAATGGAGTGTTGGTTTATAATAAAGCAACCGGATATGAAGAAAGGGTTGAACAAGATATGGGTGTTGGAAATCCTCCATATTTGATGGGTATAGGTAATAATTTCAGATACAAAGCTTTTTCATTAACAATTGATATAGATTCTAAATTTGGTGCTGTAGGTTACAGTAACCTGATTCAATATGCGACCAGATTTGGCAGTACTCCATTGACTCTTCCGGGAAGAGAGTCGGGTTTAACTGTTAGTGGAGTTGATGTGACTGGTGCACCCTATACAAAGGTATGGTCTGTTGTAGATCTGGATACGTACTATAATAATTTTGGAAGTGCCTATCCTGGTCAGTTTGTTTACAAAACAGATTTTGTTAAGCTTCGCAGAGCCGTCTTTAAATATAATCTTCCTCCAAATCTTCTGAAATATATAAAGGTTCAGGCGGCTTCCTTAGGTATAACAGGATTGAATCTGGCAACACTTTATCAGGATAAGCGCATTAAAGAAGCTGGTGTTGATCCTGAAATACAGTCAACCGTAGGTAACGCACAGGGAACCCAGGGAGTTGCCGGACCGAGAACCAGAAATATAGGCTTTAATCTGAATGTAAGATTCTAAACATTAAATCTAAGAAGATGAAAATATTATCTATAAGAATGATATATGTGTCGATAGCCATTATCATTTTGTTCGCATTCCAGTCTTGTAATGACAAGGAATTAACGGATATGAATAAAAATCCGAATGTAATTGAATATGCTATACCTGCATATACGTTTACAGCTGCCGTACATAATAGTATCCCTGGTCAGAGCTACAGAGCACTTGGCGGAGGATTGCAATATTTCGCTGTTTACAGAGAGGTAAATGGATCAGGAGATAAATTCTATGATTTTGGAGGTACTGCGGGTAGTTTTGATGTTTATAATAATCAGTGGAACAGGCTTCTGCAGCTTAATGAGCAGATACCCGGCCCTGAAAATGTAAACAAAAGGGCTGCAATTGAGATTTTAAGAATATTAGCTATTCATCAGGTAACTGATGTGATTGGCGACATGCCTTATACCGAGGCCATGAAGGGTTTGGCTAATCTTAAACCTAAATATGATACCCAGAAAAGTATCTACACAGCAATGTTAAACGAACTTGATATTGCTCTGAAATCTATGGATTTGACTAAACCAAATGTATTTGGCAATGCAGATCCATATTTTAAAGGTGACATAAGCAAGTGGAAAAAATTCGGTTACACACTGATGATGCGTTTAGGAATGCGTTTGTCGGACGTGGAGCCTGCTACAGCCAAAACATGGGTTGAAAAAGCAGTTGCCGGAGGTGTTATGAGCGCTAATACTGATATTGCTTATCGTAAATTTGCAAATATTACAGGTCAGACTAATCCAAGGGTGGATGGGCTAATTGCCGGTGATTTCGTCACTCCGGGAGGAGATAATGTGTTTGGAGGTAAATGGTCAGCAAAGTTTATCGATCATTTGAAAAATACGCAGGATCCTCGTTTACCTATTGTATCAGTAGTTTGGGTGCCTTCAGGCAATACCTATGTTGCAGATAATACCGTTGCAAAGCAGCGTGGAATGATAAATGGAAGTCTGAATACTAAACCGACAGATTTTGATACCTACTCTGAACCATCATTGCTTTATTTGGATCGTGGTTCACCAATTATTACAATGGGGCCTGCAGAAGCATATCTTCTTCTGGCAGAAGCAGCATTAAGAGGTTGGAATGTTGGTACAACTGCAAAGGCGGCTTATGAGAATGGTGTTCGTGCTGCAATGGCTCAATGGGCATTATGGCCAACTGTGGCCCCTCATTCCGGGGTTATTTCTGCTACTGCAGTAGATACCTATTTAACGAACAATCCATATTTAACAGGCGGAACATTTGAACAACAGCTTGAGCAGATTTCAACTCAGAAATGGGTATCTATGTTAGGGGATGATTTTGAAATTTTTTCAAATTGGCGCCGTACTAAATATCCTGTATTCAATTACAAAAACTGGAGGCTGCCTAATGGAACTCTTTCTTATTATCCCGGAAACGTAACCGGTGGAAAGATGTGGAGAAGATTCTCAATACCTAATGCAGAGAAGACCTTGAATTCTGTTAACTACTTTGAAGCGATTAAAAGACAAAACTTCACAGAAGACCAGATAGACTTGTTGCAGGGCAGAATGTGGTGGGACGTTGGTCCGGGAACAGGTCAGGTAAATTGATATAACTTTTTAAATTAATTTTCATACTATGAAACGTAGAGATCTTATTAAATACCTGTCAGTAGCACCTTTGGCAGGCACTGTGATTGGTTCGGGTGTGCCTTTTCGGGCAGAGGCTGCTACATCAGCTGTAAAACCTAAGCGCGATCTGATTAATGAGCTGGGAATCAGAAGGTTTATTAATGCTTCCGGGCCATATACAGCGATATCAGCATCCCTGATGCATGATGAAGTGCTGGATGCAATTAACAGTTCTTCCAAAGGATTTGTAATGTATGGAGAAGTTCAGGACAAGGTAGGGGCAAAAATTGCAGAAATTTGTCATTCTGAAGCTGCTATGGTAACTGCAGGTTGTTCTTCGGCATTATTATTGGGTACAGCCGCTGCACTTACCGGAATGGATCGCAATAAAGTGGCACAATTGCCCAATGTAGATGATTTTGATAAAAACGAAGTAATAGTTCAGAAAAGTCATAACTATGGCTATATCCATGTTCTGAATAATACCGGAATTAAGAAGGTGTTAGTTGAAACTTCTGAGGAGCTGGAAAAAGCGATTAGTAGTAAAACTGCGCTGATGTATTTTTTGAATGATCATACACCTGATGGTAAAATTAAACATCAGGAGTGGCTGGCAGTTGCAAAAAAGAATAATATTCCCACAATTATTGATATAGCTGCAGACGTTCCTCCGGTAGAAAACCTTTGGAAGTTCAATGATATGGGCTTTGATATGGTATGCGTGTCGGGAGGAAAGGCAATAAGGGGTCCACAAAGTACCGGTATTCTTATGGGAAGAAAGGATCTTATTGCTGCAGCCCGCTTGAGTGCACCTCCGGATAATAAAAATATCGGACGTGGAATGAAAGTGAATAAGGAAGAGATTTTCGGACTTTATGCGGCTTTGGAAAGATATGTAAACCAGGATCATGATAAGGAGTGGAAGATGTGGGAAAGCCAGATTGCTGTGATAGATAATGCTGTGAAAAAAGTTAAAGGAGTTTCAACAGAAGTGGTTATTCCCCCAATTCATAACCGTACACCCAATCTTAGTATTTTTTGGGATTCGGCCGCAATTAAATTGACTACTAAGCAGATTACAGAAAAGTTGCGTGAGGGTAATCCTTCTATCGAAGTAGGAATTCGCAGTGCTTCTGTTCCAAGTCAGAGTGGTGCACTCAATATTACAGTATGGATGCTTCAGCCCGGAGAAGAGAAAATTGTTGCTAAACGCATCCAGGAAGAACTTTTTAAGGCATCTGTCAGCTGATTTAGTTATTGTATAGAGCTTACCTGAAACCGAAAATATGAGAATAATATCCTTAAGTGTAGTTTTCGGGTTCGCTCTGCTTACTTCTGTTGCTCTGGCACAGCCCCATACCATTCTGATAAAGGGGGGACATGTAATTGATGCAAAAAATAACATCAATGAAGTAATGGATATTGCAATTTACGAAGGTAAAATTGCAAAGGTTGCAAAGAACATTCAATCTTCTTCGGGAATGCAGATTGTGAATGCAAAGGGACTTTATGTTACTCCCGGCCTGATTGATCTGCATACCCATGTTTTTGCGGGTACAGAAAATGGCTCATATAGTAATGGCAGTGCTGCTCTATCTCCCGATGGATTTACTTTTCGCTCCGGTGTAACAACTGTAGTTGATGCAGGTGGGGCAGGTTGGAAGTCTTTTGACACTTTTAAGAGAAATATCATCGATAAGTCGCAGACCAGGGTATTGTCTTTCCTGAATATTGTTGGAATGGGAATGCGCGGGGGGGCTTACGAAATGGATCTTGGTGATATGGATCCCCAAAAAACAGCAGAAAAGGCATTGGCTAATAAGGAATATGTTGTAGGGTTTAAACATGCTCATTTTCTTAGGGCAGACTGGGTACCTATTCAAAGAATTGTAGAAGCAGGAACTATTGCCAATATGCCTGTTATGATAGACCTGGGCGGTAATGAATTGCCCGGAGGAAAAGTACTTCTTGATGATCTTTTTTTCAAGCTGCTACGTCCCGGTGATATCTATACTCACACTTTTACTGAAATAGCCAGAAGAGATCCTGTAGTGGATCCGCAGACCAGGCAATTAAAATCTTATATAATCCCTGCTCAGCAGAAAGGGATTTTGTTTGATGTTGGCTTTGGAGGCTCCAGCTTTAATTTCAATCAGGCCAGACCGGCTATTAAGGCCGGATTTCTGCCAAATACAATGGGCTCTGATCTTCATATTGGTAGTATGAATGGTGGTATGAAGGACCAGCTAAATGTACTTTCTGTTTTCCTTTCGATGGGAATGGATATTCAGGGCGTCATAGCACGCAGTACATGGGCTCCTGCAAAGGCCATTAAACGGGAAGATCTCGGGCATTTGTCGGAAGGGTCTGTTGCGGATATTGCTATTTTAAATTTGCGCGAGGGACAATTTGGGTTTAAAGATGTCGCAAATAACAGGCAGGAAGGTAAATATAAATTCGAATGCGAAATGACAATAAAGGGAGGAAAGATTGTATATGAATTGAATGCAATTTCTGATCCCATTTTAATTAATTCAAACAGTAAATAGAATTGAATTCAGGATAATACAGTTTTATTATTTGGCTGTTGAATTCACAAACAAGTTATTTTTTAATTTTTAACAACTAAACCTATGCGAAAAATTTCAATGTTTTTTCTCTCTGTACTATGTCTCCTGGTTTCTTTTACTCAGGCACAGGTTTCAGCTCCGATTTATAGTATAATCCTCAAGGGGGGGCACGTGATTGATGCCAAAAATAATATCAACGAAATCATGGATGTTGCCATACAGGACGGCAAAATAGCAAAGGTAGGAAAGGATATTAATCCTGCTCTTGGAAAGCAAATTGTCAATGTAAAAGGAATGTATGTCACTCCCGGTCTGATTGATATACATACTCATGTTTTTTATGGTACTGAGCCTAATCATGCATATAGTAATGGAAGCAATTCCGTAATGCCCGATGGTTATACTTTTCGTGCAGGAGTTACAACAGTTGTGGATTGTGGCGGGGCCGGCTGGAAGTCATTCCCATTATTGAAGAAGAATGTAATTGACAGGTCGCAAACAAGGGTTTTGTCATTTCTGAATATTGTTGGCGAAGGTATGAGAGGACGGGATGACTTTGAACAGGATATCAGTGATATGGATCCTAAAATGGCAGCTAAAACTGCTCTTGAAAATAAAGACTATGTTGTAGGATTTAAGCATGCACATTTTGCTAAGCCCGACTGGACACCTATTAGAAAAGTTGTGGAGGCAGGTACCCTTGCTAATATGCCTGTTATCATTGATTTGGGCGGAAGTGAAGTGCCTGGTGGTAAAGTATTACTTGATGATTTATTTTTCAAGTTATTACGTCCCGGAGATATCTATACCCACACTTTCACAGATATAGCCAGAAGAGATCAGATAGTAGATCCTGTAACCAAACAGTTAAAGCCTTATATCTTTCCTGCTCAAAAAAGAGGAATTGTATTTGACGTTGGATTTGGTGCAGCTGCTTTCGACTTCAGTCAGGCTGTTCCGGCCATTAAGGCCGGATTTTATCCTAATACTATCAGCACAGATCTTCATACCGGCAGCATGAACAGCGCTATGAAAAATATGCTGAATGTCTTATCTACTTTTCTTGCACTCGGTATGGATGTTCCTGATCTGATTGCCCGTAGTACATGGGCACCTGCCCAGGTTATTAAGCGTGAAGAACTTGGTAATCTGTCTGTAGGTTCAGTGGCTGATATAGCTGTTTTAGGTATACGTGAAGGTAAATTTAGCTTTAGGGATGTTGCAAATAAGAGACAGGAAGGAACAAAGAGATTCGAGTGTGAAATGACTGTAAGAGGAGGGAAGATTGTGTACGATTTGAATGCGATAGCCGGGAATGTTGCTAATTAAAGTTAGAACTAAACCGAAATACCTAAACCTCAGATTTTAATAATTAAATAATTAAGTTATGAAGAAAATATTTTTCCTGTTTATTTATATAGGAATATTGACAGGATTTGCTCAGGCTCAAACCAGGTATGAGATCCTTATCAAAGGCGGACATGTTGTGGATGCCAAGAATAACATTAATGAATTAATGGATGTAGCCATTCAGGATGGTAAGATAGCTGCAGTTGCAAAAGATATTAATCCTGATCTGGCTAAACAGGTTGTAGATGCAGGAGGAATGTATGTCTCTCCCGGATTCATTGATTTGCATAGCCATGTTTTTGCCGGAACTCAGCTTAACCGTGCTTTAAGTAATGGTGATTTATCTGTCGCACCTGATGGGTTCACTTTCAGATCAGGAGTAACCACGGTAGTTGACTGTGGTGATGCCGGATGGAAATCTTTTCCAACATTTAAAAGAAACATTATCGATAAATCAAAAACAAGGGTATTGACTTTTTTAAATATTGTAGGTGAGGGAATGAGAGGTCGTGCTGATTATGAGCAGAATATCAACGATATGGACTCTAAAATGGCAGCAAATACCGCACTTGAATATAAAGAGCATATCGTTGGATTTAAACTGGCACACTTCAATACATTTTCTTGGGTTCCGGTTCAGCGTGTTGTAGAAGCCGGCAAACTGGCTAATGTGCCTGTAATTATAGATTTGGGTTATCCTCTTCCACTTGAAGAGCTATTTTTCAAGTATTTGCGTCCCGGTGATATTTACACCCATGTTTTTACTCAGGCTGCCAGAAGAGAACCTGTTATAGATGCAAAATCAAAGCAATTAAGATCATTTATAATTCCCGCTCAAAAGAGAGGAATTTTATTTGATGTTGGCTTTGGTGGGGGTAGTTTCAATTTTAATCAGGCAATACCAGCTATTAAGGCAGGATTTATTCCAAATACAATCAGTACTGATCTTCATACCGGCAGTATGAACGCAGGTATGAAAGATCAGATCAATGTAATGTCAACCTTTCTCGCGATGGGCATGGATATTCCGGGAGTAATTTCACGCAGTACATGGGCACCCGCAAAGGCTATCAAGCGGGAGGAATTAGGCAATCTTTCGGTTGGTGCAATTGCCGATCTTGCTGTTGTGTCTGTTCGCTCAGGTAATTTCGGTTTCAGAGATGCTGACGGTAACAGGATTGGAGGTAATCAGAGATTAGAATGTGAAATGACAATCAAGGATGGAAAGATAGTTTATGAATTTAACTCAATCACCAGAACAAATCCATGATATTCTGAATACATCTTGTTTTTCTTTGACTTTGCCGGGTTAATTTATTTAACTGAATATTTAAATATGAATGTTACCGGTAAATGTCTGAGTTGATATAAATGGCAAACATTAATTCCTTATTTACTTTATGAAACGCGTAGTATCACATCTTTCCTTTCAGGTATTGGTTGCCATTGTCATTGGTGTCCTTGTTGGTTTGAACTCTCCCGGTTTTGCTCCAACGGCAAAATTGATTAGTCAAACCTTTATAAATATGATAAGCATGCTCATAGCACCAATTGTGTTTTTCACTATTGTGCTTGGGATAGCCCAAATGGGCGACATGAAAAAGGTCGGAAGAGTTGGAGGAAAAGCGCTCATCTATTTTGAACTGGTAACTACACTAGCCATTATTATTGGATTAATGGTTGCCAATATATTTCAGCCGGGAAAGGGTTTTGATCTTTCTTCAGTCAGTATTGATGGTTCTAAAGTGAAAACCTACCAGGATAGTGCAAATAACATTAATTGGGGCGAATTTTTATCCCACATTGTTTCCAAGAATATTTTCGACTCTTTCGCCAGAGGGGATGTCCTTCAGATATTATTTTTTGCAGTACTTTTTGGCTTCGGTTTGAGCAGAATGGGATCTTCGGGAACGGCTCTTATCAATACTTTTGAGAAATTGTCGAAAGTGTTTTTTAATATCATGAAAATGGTCATGACCCTTGCTCCCTTCGGTGCGTTTGGAGGGATGGCATACACGATAGGAACTTATGGACTCGAAACCCTTTACCCATTAGGGAAACTGATGATTGCGGTATATATAACCATGGCATTATTCATTTTCGGTGTTCTGAATTTGATTTGCTATTTGTATAAATTCAGCCTGTGGCAGTATCTTAAATTTATCCGTCAGGAAATAGTTATTGTTCTCGGGACATCATCTTCTGAATCTGTACTTCCCAGTATGATGCTGAAAATGGAAAGGCTGGGCTGTTCAAAATCAGTTGTCGGACTGGTTATTCCCACAGGTTATTCATTCAATCAGGACGGTACATCAATTTACCTTTCCATGGCTGTGATTTTTTTATCTCAGGTGTTTAATGTTAATCTTTCTTTGGGGCAGCAGATTACAGTAATTGGGGTTTTAATGATTACTTCCAAAGGTGTTGCAGGTGTGACAGGTACGGGATTTATTGTACTGGCATCTTCATTAGCGGCTTTAAAGATTCTGCCTGTAGAAAGTATTGCAATTCTGTTAGGTGTGGATAGATTTATGTCTGAAGCACGGTCTATCACAAATATGATCGGTAACGGAATAGCTGCAATAGTGATAGCCAAAAGTGAAAATGAGTTTGATCAGCAAGAGTATAATAGAAATATAAAGCCAGAAATGGCTGATTTGCTATAGCAGTTGCCTTGTAGTTTTTGATCCGGTCAGGCTTAGGATTGAAGCTTATGCAAGTGTTTGAAACAATAGAGGGTATTAACTGTATCCAAACCACTAAATATTAAGATAATAAAATATATAATCATGAATAAATTAACTCCAGACGAAAATTTTGCTTTAACCGGTTTAAGCCTTCCTCCAACGCCCCAGCCCATTGGTGTTTATATTACATTCCTCACTGTCGGACAAATGCTATATGTTTCTGGTCATGGCCCGATTCAAAATGATGGAACTTTAACCAAAGGGAAAGTAGGGGTAGACCTGGATATAGATGAGGGTAAGTTAGCTGCTCAGCAAGTGGGACTTAATATACTGGCAACCATAAAAGCAAACATGGGAACTTTTAATAAGATTAAACGGGTGGTTAAAACGCTGGGCATGGTTAACTGCACTCCTGAGTTTGAAAAGCATCCATATGTTATAAATGGCTGCAGCGAACTCTTTGCAAAGGTTTGGGGAACTGAAAATGGAATTGGAGTACGAAGCGCTGTGGGCTTCATCTCTTTGCCAAACAATAAACCTGTTGAGATTGAGGTAATTTTTGAATTAGAGTCATAAGGACGCACTCAGATTTTACAATTTTTTCTTTACATAAAATCTCTTGATTAAGGATCATTTATATATTAAAATCTACCATTCAAAATCTGATATTGTATTATTTTTTTTTGAATTCTTTGTTTAATAAATGAATATTGATATTGTTTGCAAATATATTTTATGCATCCGGTCAGTAAACATCAACTATTTGGGAAAGCGAAACATCACTATCAGGATGTTAAAGATCTGATAAGATATTGTTCTCTGGATCAGCCTTATGATAGAAGTGAGGTAATTTGGCTGTATGGTCAGAAGAGAAAATTAGTTGATTTATTCAGAGCATATAATATTCCTGAAATTTACCATGCCGAGATTGCTGCCAGCATGGTGTGCAAGAGCTGTGGTAATCATGATTTTGATTTAAACTCCTATGTTGGAACTGAAGAGGAGAAGTATAACCAGATTCATGTTAAACTGGTTGAAGCTGATAGAAAGTTCAAAAAGAAAATTATAGATCTGCAGGAATACATCAAAGTTTATCCTTCATTGGTATTAGATAATCCTTTGGCGAGAAAAATTCAAAAAGAAATTGAGAGTGGCACTTTGCCTAAATGTGATTTGAAAGACTTTGATTGTTTTAGAAGCCGGATCGTAGGAGACGCCAAGGTCTTTAAGAGTGTTGATCTTGGAGCTCCGGATATTGGGATAGCGAGGATTGGAAGGTATAACCATCCGGGTCAGAGTGTTTTTTATGTATCTGAAAGCAGAGATTGCTCGGTTGCTGAGATTCTGGATGATTATCATCAGCCGGCTTTAATCTGGATTCAAAAATACCATATTGATGGTTTGTCCAATATTCTGGATCTTAAAATTGATTGGGGAGGCTATTTGGATTTTGATAGTATCTTATTCACTGCCTTACTTAATAATAATGTTTTGGAAAGAAGAATGTCAAAAGACAATTCAACATGGAAGCCTGGATATTTGCTGACTAATTTCATAGCAGACTGTGCTAAAAAAGCCAATTATAATGGTATCAGATACAATTCCAGTAAGTTTAAGGACTCCAATATTGTTCTGTTTGATCCTAAACATAAAGCGATTCAGGCTATTGATAAACCTGATGTTTTTATCCATGATCCAATTCCTCCTTTGTAACAGAACAATTATAAATTTAGATAGTCGTCGATTTAACTCCTGTTTTTACCTGATTCCCCGTAGGGCCTTTTTATATAGGAAGGGTTGGTTTTTTCTGCTTATATAATCCGGGTCTTTTAATAATGTAACAATATACTACCTGCGAATATATATCCGGTCAATATTAGCGATTTGGTAGTAAATTAGGATGAGAATACAATTCACAAAACGAAAAATTAATATTAAAGCCTATGAATTAAAAAAATAAAAATGAATTGAACCTGAAGTGTTTGTGGACACTCTAATCAAACATCTAATGCAAATACCCAATGCTTTGGGAAATAAGTATTAATTAAACACATCTATCTTATGATTAACATATATCAAAACACAGAATTTGCCCGGCAATTACGGCGCAAGACCTTAATGACCTTAAAGTTTATAGCAATATTTATTTTTGCAATAATCTTTCAATTGCATGCAGAGAGCCGCTCTGATGCTAATCATTTTAACAAAACTACCCCTGCTGTAAAGCAGTTTGTTAATCCGGCTAATGACTCAAAGACTATCATAAAGGGTCAGGTTACTGATTCAAGGGGATTGACTTTACCTGGAGTAAGCGTTAAAGTAAAAGGAAGTAATGTTGGTACTTCAACAGACGCACAAGGTAATTATTCGTTTAATTTTCCTGATAACTCAGTCCTGGTATTCAGCTATATTGGATTTGTAAGTCAGGAAATCGCAGTTAATGGACGTTCAACTATAAATGTTGTTATGGTTGAAGATCTTCAATCATTGAGTGAGGTAGTTGTAACGGCTTTAGGAATAACGAGAGATAAAAAAGCACTTGCCTATTCTTTAACGGAAGTTAAAGGAGACTCATTTACTCAGGCGAGAGAAAATAATCTTGGAAATGCCTTGTCTGGTAAAATTGCAGGGGTTAATGCCAGTAGTACAGCTACCGGTCCGAGCGGTTCCAGCCGTGTCGTAATTCGTGGTAATGGATCTTTAAGTGGAGATAACCAGCCGCTTTATGTTGTTAATGGTGTACCAATTAATAATTCGAATAACGGAACGCCCGGAACATTTGGTGGAAAAGATGGCGGCGACGGATTAATAAGCATAAATCCTGACGATATTGAATCTTTGTCAGTATTGAAAGGTGGTCCGGCTGCTGCATTATATGGATCAAGGGCTGCAAATGGTGTGATTTTGATCACAACAAAATCAGGTATGGCTCAAAAAGGATTAGGTATTGATTTCAATTCAACATATACTTTAGAAAATGTTCTTTCTATGCCTGACTGGCAGTATGAATATGGTTCAGGAGACAGAGGGCTTAAGCCAACTTCTGCAGCTACTGCCAGAGTTATGGGAAGGACTTCATGGGGAGCTAAGTTAGATGGTACACCTGTTATTCAGTTAGATGGTGTATTAAGACCATATAGTGCTCAAAAAGACAATAACAAGAATTTCTATAATACAGGTGCAACTTTTTCAAATACAATTGCATTAAATGGAGGAAATGAAAATGCGAATTTCCGTTTTTCTGTTTCTGATATGAAGAATGATGGTATTATTCCTAATTCAGGGATGGATCGTAATACCTTTAACTTAAGTGCCAATGCAAATCTGTCTAAAAAGATTGTTTTTGAAGGGAGTGCTCAATATAACATTGAGGTAAATAAAAACCGTACCTCAATTGCAGATTTTACAAGTAATCCCAATGCCTCAGTTGGTGTAATGGCAACAAGTTTAGATGTCAGAACCCTTAATCCCGGATACGATGCAAATCAGTTCGAAGTAGCCTGGGCTGATGATCCATTTGTTACTAATCCATACTTTGCAGTTAATAAAGTAAAGAATGAAGATGAGCGCAGAAGATTTATCGGATCATTTAGTACCCGATATAATATTTCTGATTTTCTTTATGCCAGAGCCAGAGTTGGTATTGATTATTTTAATACTAATGGCTGGAGCATAGTTCCAACCGGTCAGCTTTATAATAATTTCGGAACTTATAGTACCAGTCGTATAAATGGTTATGAAACCAATGTTGAAGGGTTGGTAGGCTTCGATAAGACCTTTGGCAAGTTTTCTGTCAATGCTATGGCTGGAGGAAACCAGATGTATACTCAAAACCGTTCAGGTGGTTTAACCAGTGGTAACCTGAATGTGCCATTTAATTATTTTATCAGTAATGGTGCAAGTCAGAGTTTTACAGACAATTTTGGCGAATCTGCTATTAATTCATTGTTTGGATCAGTAGATGTCGGCTTTAATAGCTATTTATATTTAAATATGTCGGCACGTAAGGATTGGTTTTCGACTTTGTCACCTAAAAGTAATAGCGTACTTTATCCTTCAATCGGACTAAGCTTTGTGTTTTCTGATGCATGGAGTGCCAAGCCAGGCTGGATGGACTATGGTAAGATACGCACTTCATGGGCAGAAGTTGGTGGTGGAATGCCCGGACCTTATGGCTTAGATCTTCTTTATTCTGCCGGAGCAATTTCCCATTTGGGTCAGCCATTGATGACTATAACAGGAAATACTATTCCAAATCCACTGAAACCATTCACTTCAACTACAGCTGAAGCGGGGATTGAAATCAGGGCATTTAAAAATCGTGTTGGAGCTGATTTTACTGTATACCAGAAAACAACAACTAATGATATTGTAAGTGCAACAATTCCAACTACTTCAGGGTTTAGTGCGGTTAGCTTAAATGTTGGTGAAATGCGTAACCGTGGTGTTGAATTGTTATTGACAGGGGCTCCATTAAAATCTTCGAAAGGGTTGAACTGGGATGTAAGCTTCAATGTTGCATATAATGAAAATACCGTTGTGAAAATTGCAGATGGTTTGACCAGTCTGACTGGTGGTCAGCCCAGAACACAGAATGCCCGGGTTAATCATTATGAAGGCAAACCTTATGGTATGATTGCCGGTTTTAAGATTAAAGAAGATGCAAATGGTAATAAGGTCTTTAATAATGCAAGTGGTTTACCTATTCAAAGCTCTATTATGCCTTTGGGAAGGGGTGTACCTCCATTAACTTTAGGTCTGACAAATAGTTTCAGATATAAAGCATTTTCTATGGGATTCCTTCTTGATGGTAAATTTGGGGCTAAAATGTATACTTCAACAAATGCTTATGGAACAAGGTTTGGTTTGGATAAACGTACCACAGCCAATGGTGTACGCGAAACAGGGGTAACTGTAACAGGTGTTGATCAAAATGGTGCACCATTTACAAGATTGCTTTCCGCACAGGATTACTTCCAGGGTATTGCCTATTCAATAACTGATGAGTTTGTTTATGATGCTGATTTTATAAAACTACGTCAATTGACTTTAGGTTATAACCTGCCGCAAAACCTTCTTGTTAAAACGCCATTCCAGTCAGCAAACCTGTCATTAGTAGCACGTAATCTGTTTATGGTTTATAATAAGACACCAAATGTTGATCCTGAATCCAGTTACAGTGTAAGTGGAAGTTCTTACGGACTTGAGAATTTTGGAGTGCCTCCTACAAGAAGTTTTGGTCTAAACCTTTTGGTTAAATTCTAATTAACAGATCAGCATTTATAATTATCAAATTGAAATTATCATGATAAACTACATAAAAAAAACATTCAGCACCAAGCTGATGGCAATTGGAACCCTGGCGGTTCTGATTTTGCCTGCCTGCGATAAGGGGTTTGAAGAAATGAATAAAAATCCTAATGCATTCACTGAACCTGTTATCAGCAGTTTATTTTCTGCTACTATAGTCAGACATGCCGGTATTGGTGATGGTAATACATTATATCCTAATTCAAAGCAGGCTGGATCCTTTGTTCAATATTTCTCATCCTTAAATGCATTTCAATGGACCGGAGTAAAATATTTATATCAGGGTAAAGCCGATTATAACAATGGATTATGGAATACTGCCTTTAGTACTGAACTAAAGGAAACCCAACAGATTATTAATCTGACCAAGGGTAAGGCTGATATGGTTAATCAGTACAATATTGCCAGAATCTGGAGAGTACAGATTTTGCATAGGGTAACTGATATGTATGGTGATATGCCTTACTCAGAGGCAGCAGCCGGACTTAATGGTATTTATAAGCCAAAATACGATAAGCAGGCTGATATCTATGCTGATATGCTAAAAGAACTTGAAGAAGCTGCTAAGGCCCTTGATGCAACCAAGCCATCATATGGTTCTGCTGATTTTGTTTACGGAGGAGCACCAGTAAAGTGGAAAACATTCGCTTACTCTCTGATGCTGCGTTTAGGTATGCGAATGACAAAAGTAGATCCTGCTAAAGCTGAGATCTGGGTTAAAAAGGCAATTGCCGGTGGTGTAATGCAGAGTAATTCTGATATTGCTAAACTTTCACATACCTCAGCTTCCGGTACCAATTGGAATTGGAATTCGCGTCAGCTTCAAACTGCAGAGGGTGTTCCACCTTCAGCACAAGGCAGAGGGTTCTCTAAACTTAATAAGACTTTAATTGATTATTTGCAATCAACAAATGATCCCCGGTTGCCATTCTACGCAACTTTATGGAGGGGAAATATCAGTATTTCTGAACTACTTGTAAATTCTGATCCTGCAAAACAAAAAGGTCTTCCGGGCAATTATGATTATACCACTATTGCTAATTTAATTCCAAACTGGAACGCTGATATGCAAAGAGATTTCTCTGAAGTAAATATCAATACAATTGCACATTTAGAGGCTCCCACAACTTTTCAGAGTTATGCTGAAGTTGAGTATCTGTTAGCAGAAGCAGCATTACGTGGTTGGGGATCAGGTACTCCAAAGGAGCATTATGACAAGGGAGTTACCGCACATATTATGGCTACTTCACTTTATCCTAATGCCAGTCTTGTAATTCCTAATCCGGCAGCTGCAGCAGCAAATTACCTTAATGCAAATGCTTACAATTCTAATGCAACTTTTGCAGCACAGATGAGTCAGATCCATACTCAGTTTTGGGTAACAATGTTCGGTCAAATGAATAATATCGAGTCTTATGCTAATTGGCGTAGAACTGGTTATCCAGTGTTGATTCCCACAAATTACCCTGGAAATGAAACGGGTGGTGTTATTCAGAGACGTTTGCGTTATCCTGATGCTGAAGCAGCATTGAATACAGCTAATTATAATGCTGCTATTGCTGTGCAGGGACCAGATTTGTTTTTAACCAGAATCTGGTGGGATAAACTCTGACATATAGAAAAATTATAATTTTCCTATCAGGCACTTACTACTAAACCAGTAAGTGCCTTTTTTGATAATATTGAAATATTAATTGACAATTATTGATCACATGTCTTCATAATTATTCTAAATTAGCAATAGTCAAAGCTTAATTATAAATGTTCTAAATTTCATCTGATTGGGATATTTAGTAATGTTTTAATCATTTAGATATAAATAATAAATGCAAAAAATAAAATTCAGTTCAGGCATTATATTAAAATCATCAATTTGTTTTTATATGCTGCTTGCCGGTGTAATAACCATGGGTTATTCACAGGCAAAGTCATCAGGGTCCAAATCAAAACCCAACATAATCTTCCTTGCTATTGACGATCTCAACGATTGGATCAATCCCCTGGAACTGGGAGGTTTACCCGGATTGAAAACACCCAATTTCGACAGGTTGAGGAAAATGTCAATGTCCTTTACCAATGCACATATTCCATCTCCTGCCTGTGCTCCTTCCCGTGTGGCGATAATGACAGGGGTTAGTCCGGCAAAATCTGGCGTAACAGGCTGGAAACATGCGGATTGGAGAAAGGTTTCTGCTTTAAAAGATGTAGTAACTCTGGAACAATTTTTTAAGGCAAAGGGATATGAAACACTTGCTGGTGGTAAAATATATCATACACTTTCGCCACCCAGAGCCATGCTGAACCAATCGGAAGCCAAAGGCTGGGATTACTATTATCCTAGTTTGAGAATTCCAATTCCCTTTCAGGTCAGGGCACCTGATTCTCTGATTTCTCCGAAAAATTTTAAAGGTATTCAGCCTGAATATTTTACCTGGGGGCCAATCAATCAGGGCGATGATTTTATGGCTGACTACCACCTGGTGGAATGGGCAAATTATGAGTTGGGTCGAAAACATGATAAACCCTTGTTTTTGGCTTTGGGGCTAACTAAACCTCATGATCCCTGGGAGGTTCCCCGGAAATATTTTGATATGTATCCTTTGCAATCTGTACCCGATCTGGAGATCAAAGAGCATGATCTTGAGGATGCATTTGTTCATGGCAGAAGATCTCTTCACAAATTTATCACAGATAATAATCAGTTAAAAAAGGTAGTCCAGTCGTACATGGCAACCATCTCATTCACAGATGCAATGCTGGGTAAATTTCTTGATCATTTTGAAAAAACAGCATATGCCAAAAATACAATTCTGGTAGTATGGTCAGATCATGGAATGCACATGGGGGAAAAGGAAAACTGGGAGAAATTTACCCTCTGGGAGCGTTCAACTAAAGCTCCAATGTTTATAGTGGCTCCGGGTATCAGTAAACCGGGAAGTACAACAAACACTCCTGTCTCTATGATGGATATTTTTCCAACTCTGGTTGACCTGATCGGAGAGCAGGTGCCTGCATATTGTGATGGTGAAAGTCTTGTTCCAATGCTTAAAAATCAAAGTTTTGCACATAAACCTGTTCTAACGTCATATGAGATGCAGGAAGAGGGGCGTAAAAATGCAGGTGATGCCCATACAATACGAACTAAACGCTATCGTTACATCTATTATCCCTTCATAAACTTTGAAGAGCTTTATGACCATGATCTGGATAAGAATGAATGGAATAATATCGCTTACAAACCATCAAGCAAGAGTATCATACAAGAGCATAGAAAACTGATGTCACAGCTTGTTCCGGGTTTACAATGGAATGCTGCCCCGCCTAAAGGCTATACTGTAAATGCAGATGGGAGCGTTAAAAAGAATGATTATGTAAAAATTGAAGATCTTAAAGAAACTCGCTGGGGATTATAATCTTCTGCATTCAAATTTTATAAGATAATAAGATAAAGAACAAAGAATGAAGCTCAATAAATATGTTCTCCCTGGTTTAGTTGTGATTTCTCTGATTAGCATTAACTCTTGCGGTCAAAAGGCAAATTCAGTTTCTGAAACTGAGAAATCTTCTAAAACTGATTACATAAGTATTGATAAGATCGCTTTTAACGGGGATACTTCCAAAGCCGGGATGGTACCTATTTCTGGCGGTTCTTTTATGATGGGAGCTGATAATGATCAGGCCGATCAGGATGAATATCCTAAACATAAGGTAATTATTGATTCATTCTGGATGGATGAACATGAAGTAACGAATGATCAGTTTGCAAAGTTTGTAGAGAGTACAGGATATATAACCACTGCCGAGCGCAAGCCGGATTGGGAAGAACTGAAAAAGCAGTTGCCTCCTGATACACCTAAACCGGATGAATCATTATTGGTGCCTGCTTCTCTTGTATTTAGTCCCCCTGCCACGAAAGTTGAACTTAATGATTATTCCCAATGGTGGAGCTGGGTGCCGGGTGCAAACTGGAAGCACCCTGAAGGCCCTGGAAGTGATATTAAAGGAAAAGGTAACTATCCTGTAGTTCATGTAAGCTGGGACGATGCTATGGCCTATTGTAAATGGGCTGGTAAGAGATTGCCTGCTGAGGCTGAATGGGAGTATGCTTCACGCGGCGGACTGGTAAATAATATTTATTCGTGGGGCAACGAACATGTAAACAAAGGTAAAGCCAAGGCTAATACATGGGAAGGCAGCTTTCCTGATAATAATACCGCATTTGATAAGTTTAAGGGACTTGCTCCGGTAAAGTCATTTTCGCCGAATGCATATAAACTGTATGATATTGCAGGAAATGTCTGGGAATGGTGTGCTGACTGGTACAGGAATGATTATTATAAATCAGTAAACAGGCCAGAGGGTATAGTAAATCCTTCCGGACCAACTGATAGCTATGATCCGGATGAACCCTATACTCCGAAAAGAGTGTCGAGAGGAGGATCTTATATGTGCAATGAATCATATTGCACAGGATACAGAGTGGCAAGACGTATGAAAAGTTCTCCCGATTCAGGCATGAGTAACCTGGGTTTCAGATGTGTCAAATGAGTTATTTACAAGATTTGAATTTATGAATTTGCTATATTTAAGACAGAGGCTTATTGTATTAATCACACTTGTTTTTACCTTTTATTTAACCTCATGCTCTGAAGGTAATAATAGCAATTTAACCTCATCAAAACCTGCCGGAATATTGAAAGCTAAACAACCTGTGCCTTCATGCTGTGCAGCTAAACCATCCCGGTTTAAATCAATCAAAAATAAATATCAACATTAGGTAATGTTGTAAGTTATTCTTGGTCAGTAGTTTGCAATATTGTTGATTTGAAATCTGACATTGATTCCATTCTTCTGAGCACAAAAACGTTTCTTTTTTCTTTTTTTCTGACAAGAATATCTGTGTTTCCCTTTGCTTTATTGCTCTCTTCACTTTAAAGGTAATTAGATAATAATGTGTTATAAATACACTATGATTGAGCATCTTAAATTTCACCTAAGTGTATTAATTGAACATTTTTTTATTTAGCAGATTGAATTTTTATTTATTAATTTCAGCTATATTAGTTTTCAATATGGCCACATATGCAGCATATTCTGATATTGAGTTGCTCGATCTGTTAAGATCAGGTGATAAGGCTGCATTTTCTGAAATATATAACAGGTACTGGAAAAAGATATTTACTGTTGCAGCAAATAAAATTGGTCAGTTAGAAGAAGCTGAAGAGATTGTTCAGGAAATATTTATATCTATGTGGAACAGACGTGAAAGCATCTTTATCACAACCTCTTTGAATGCTTATCTTGCTGTTTCTGTGAAATACAGAGTTATTAAGGTTCTTGCTAAGCGTAATTTGTATAATAAATTTGCTGATCATAGTCTCAGTATTTTGCCTCAGTCTGATAACTCCACACAGGACTGGCTGGAATTTGAAGAATTAAAATCACGTCTTGCAGTTCTTGTTACCCAACTTCCCGATAAATGTAGATTAGTTTATAAACTTAGCCGGGAGGAAGGAATGTCGCAAAAGCAAATCGCAGAGGAGTTTGGTATCTCTGAAAAAACGGTTGAAGCCCATATTGGAAAGGCTCTTAAACATTTAAGAACAGGTTTGGGACAGATATTTTTATAATCCTTAATTTTTTTTTTCTCGCTGACTAAGGGATAGGGTCTTATTGAAGGACTTACTATAAAACCCTATTAATGGAATCTTTACGTTCAGAAGAAAGATATCAGGAACTGGCAGCTAAATGGCTGAATAATACCATAAGTTCTTCAGAGGCAGAAGAGTTTGCTCAATGGTATAATTCTGCTCAAACTGATGAAATCAGTTTGCCTGATGACTATGCAGCCAACGAAGATGCCTTAAAATCAAGAATATTTGATGTAATCAATGAGCATATTTCCCCTGTGGAAATGGTGTCAGGCAATAATTTCCGTAAGTGGTACGCAGCAGCGGCCGTTATAACCGTCCTTTTAGCTGCAGGTCTGTATTTTTATTCAGATAAGCCCAATGTTCAGAATCTGGTATCAGAACCTGTAAAAGTTGAATCTTTCAAATCTGAAAAGTCCCTGATAATTACCAAAAAATCTGAAAAAAATGTTGACTTGATTACTCAGAGGGATATTGAACCCGGAGAGGATAAAGCAATACTGATTTTGGGTGATGGAACGAAGATCATTCTTGATGATGCTCAGAATGGTATACTGGCTAATCAGGGTGGAAACAGTGTACTAAAAGCTGCAGAAGGAGAACTTATTTATTCATTTACCGAAGAGTTAGTCGCTAAGTCTGCAGATAAATCTGCTGAACAGATTATTTATAACACGATTGAAACACCAAAAGGAGGAAAATTTCAGGTCAGACTTCCGGATGGAAGTAAAGTCTGGTTGAATGCTGCTTCATCACTTCGTTTTCCTACAAATTTTGCAGCATCTAAAAGACAGGTAGAACTGAAAGGGGAGGCCTACTTTGAGGTGGCACATGACGAATCCAAGTTATTTGAAGTGAATACCCGTAATCAGATTGTTCAGGTTCTTGGTACTCATTTCAATATTAATGCATATGCTGATGAACCATCTGTAAACACTACTTTACTTGAAGGCAGTGTCAGAGTTTCTGATGTACGTACTAATATCTCTCAGTTGCTGAAGCCCGGCGAACAATCGCAGCTAACTGAACGTATTGAAGTAGTCAATGTAAAAAATACAGCCGAAGCAGTTGCCTGGAAAGAAGGGTATTTCCAATTCAATGAAGCTGATATAGAAACTGTGATGCGGCAAATTGAACGTTGGTACGATGTAACAGTGAGATATGAAGGTGAAATTCCTCTTTATCGTTTCGGAGGGGAAATAGAAAGAAGTTTAAGCCTTTTGCAGGTTCTTAAAATATTGGAAAAAACAAAAGTTCATTTTCGTTTAGAGGGAAGGGAGGTTATAGTTATGCCCTGACCCATACGAAAGAAAAAACAAACCAGAAGCGTTGCAGCGCCTCTGGTCAATGTTTTGAATTAAATAAAACTTGACACACAAACCTTATTCATTAACAAAACAAACAAATGTATGAATTCTCTAATTAAAAAGGGGTATTGTATAAGCAATACTCAGGCTGAAGTCTGTCTTTTTTCAGATTCGCTAAGTGATAGAGAGCAACATCGGATTGCATCCAGATCCGCTAAATTGTCGCTTTACAAACAATTAGGACGTATTATGAGATTGACGTTCATTTTAATCATGATTACTTTGATGAATGTCTATTCAAATGGCTATTCACAAAAAGTAACTTTGGTAGGAAAACATGCCCCGCTTGAAGAGTTTTTTTCAACGATCAAGCAGCAGACGGGTTATGTGTTCTTTTATGATTTAAATCTGTTAAAAACTGCAAAGCCGGTAACACTTAAAGTTGTTGATACTGAGTTGTCGCAGGTTCTTGATCTTCTTTTTGAAGACCAGCCTCTTGATTATAGCATTGAGAACAAAACCATTGTAATCAGTGAAAAAATGTCGGTTAAAGAAAGGAAGGCATTAAAAAACGCTCCTTTTATGCTGATGGATATCAGAGGAAAAGTAGTTGATTCAAAAGGGGAGTCGCTGCCCGGAGTTAGCGTTAGGGTAAAAGGTACAGCAGTAGGTACGACTACTGATGTGCAGGGTAACTTCTCTTTGAATGCCCCAGATAACGGAACTCTTATATTTAGCTATATCGGTTACATCGGTCAGGAGGTTTCAGTAAACGGAAGGACTTCGATAAACATAACCCTTCTTGAAGATTCGCAGGTTCTGGGTGAAGTTGTGGTAACAGCACTTGGTATCGAAAGAGAATCTAAATCATTGACTTATGCAGCTCAGACAATAAAGGCTGATGCTTTAAATCAGGCTAAAGAAACCAATCTGATAAATTCACTTCAAGGTAAAGTTGCCGGTGTTACAATTACCAAAAATGCTACAGGACCAGGAAGTTCTTCAAAAGTTTTGCTTCGTGGCAGCAGGTCAATTTTTGGTAATAATCAACCCCTTTATGTGATTGATGGCGTACCAATGGATAATACCAGCCGTGAGCAGGGTACAGGTGGTACACATGGCGGCCGTGATGGTGGTGATGGTATCGGAATGCTGAACAGCGATGATATCGAATCAATGACCATCCTTAAAGGTGCTTCTGCAGCTGCTTTGTATGGTAGCCAGGGGCAAAATGGTGCGATCATTATTACTACCAAAAGGGGTAAAGCAGGTAAAATTACGGTTGATTATACTGGAAATACTACCATCGACAGACCGTTTATTTTGCCGGATGTTCAGTCTGACTATGGACAGGGAGCCGGAGGAGTATTTAATGCAAATTCTGAAACCAGCTGGGGGCCAAAAATTACCGGACAGACCATTACTTTATGGAATGGCAAGCAAATGTCTATGCAGGGACAGCCCGATCGCATTAAAGATTTTTATCGTGATGGGTCAAGCTTAACCAACACCATTGGAATCAGCGGTGGCGGTGAGAAAATGCAAACCTATTTCTCTTATGGAAATAATCAGGCTAACGGTATTCTACGTAATCATACATTAGACCGCCATAATTTTGATTTTAAGATCGGCAATACTATTTCAGATAAACTTTCATTCTTTTCAAAACTAAGCTATATTGTTGAAGATGTTGATAATAAGCCATTTACAGGTGAAAGGAATGATGCAACAGGTAGTATTTATCACGCTCCTGCATCTATTCCACTTAGTGAAATGCAGAATTTCGAATATACTGATGCTTTAGGGAATCTTAGACAGAGTTATTGGAATCCGGGCTCAATATACCTGTCAAATCCTTATTGGAAAATGAACAGACAGTTGTTCTTTGAGCAAAAGCGCCGTCTTATTGGCCTGGTATCAGCAAAATATAAGTTTAACAGCTGGTTAGATTTTCAGGTTCGCGGAAGCTTAGACAGAACAGATGAGAATACTGAAGAGAAGATGTATAATGATTCGTACGAACTTTCCGGAAACGGCAGCGTCTATAATCTTTTTGCAGGAAACAGAAGAGCCACAAACCTTGATGCATTATTGTCTTTCAGAAGAGACATTGCCAAAAATTTTAATTTGACAGGATATTTGGGAGGATCCATTCAGGAAACTAAATATGAATCAGTGGGTACCATTGCCAACGGACTGAATAAACTTGACTTTTTCTTCATGTCTAATGCAAAAAATCCAAGAACAACCAATGTGATTGGCAGAACCCCTCAGGTTCAATCTTTGTATGCAACAACCACATTATCCTACAAAGATTACTTATACCTTGATTTAACTGCCAGAAATGACTGGTCATCTGCACTGCCTAAAGAAAATCAATCATATTTCTATCCTTCTGTTGGTTTGACTGCTATTGTAACTGATATGATTGACCTGCCTTCATGGGTTTCATATGGTAAAGCGAGAGTAACTCTGGCAAATGCCGGTTACGGTGGTCAACAATATTTAACCGATAACTATTTTTCAGTTGGTGCCGGCGGAACAATTAATACTCCAGGCACCCGATCATTGGGTAATTACAAACCGGAACTTACTTCTTCATTTGAAGCTGGTTTAGACTGGAGGTTCTTTACCAACCGGCTTGGTTTGGATATTACCTATTATAGAAGTGAGACAAAAAATCAGCTGATTTCCTTAGCAGTTCCTAATGCTACGCTCTTTAGTGCTCAGTATATCAATGCCGGATTGATTCGGAATAGTGGTGTTGAATTTATGCTGAATGGCACACCGGTCAGAAAAAAGAACTTTTCGTGGGATATGATGTTCAATTTTTCTAAAAACGTAAATAAAGTTGTTGAATTATCGCCAAGACTGAAAACTGCAGTTTTGGGGGATGACAGACAGGTTCTTGAAACGGTTGAAGAGGGTAAGAGCTATGGTACTATGTATATGGCAGAATGGAAAAAGGATGCGCAGGGCAGAAGAATTGTAAATGCGAATGGTGTGCCTGTAGTTACAGCCAAAACAGCTTATGCAGGAAATTATAATCCCAACTATATGCTGGGCGTAAGCAATTCTTTTACTTTCAAAGATCTTTCACTTAGTTTCCTGCTTGATTACAGAAATGGCGGTACAGTGGTAGCAGGTACTTTAGCTGCAATGGATGCCAGCGGTAACTCTAAATCTTCTCTTTGGGGCAGAGATGGTGGGATTGTATTAGATGCCTATACCGATGCAGGTGTGAAAAATACAAAATCTATTACTGCTGAAACTTACTGGCAATCATTAGGTAACAGAACTCCTGTTAAAGATTTCTATGCTTTTTCTGCGACAAATCTTAGACTCAGAGAGGTTGTTTTGGGTTATAAAATACCTAATCAGCTTGTTAGAAAAACCGGATTTATTCAGAATGCGAGATTATCTCTGGTAGGAAGAAATCTGTTCTTCCTGAAGAAATATGCTCCTTATGATCCTGAAATTGCAACGGCTATGACCAATAGAGGTGGTATGGAATATTCTTCCTTGCCAACCACCCGAAACATTGGTCTGAGTCTGAATGCATCTTTCTAAATGCAAAGATAGTTGCAATATCAAAACGTGTAAATATTAGTATTAATATTAAACTAAATACAATGAAATCTCAAAAATCATTATATAGAAAATGGGCCAGCAGGGTGATGCTTTTAATAGCTCCCATGCTTATACTGACTGCCTGTACCAAAAATTTCGAGGAAATAAATACCAATCCCTCCGGATTAAAGGAGCTGACTGCGCCAGACTTGCGCAGTCTATTCCCGGGAGCTTTGGTTACCGGATTAGGAGCTAGTTATAACGAAACTACTATGCTTTTATTTGCCGGGGTATATTCACAGCATTTTGCAGGTACCAATCCTGCTCAGGAATCGCATCGTTATGTAATTGTACAAAGATGGATGGATATCTGGCCAGGTACCTATGTGAGTACAATGCCTAAACTTGTTAATATCATTGAAGCTACCAAGGGTGGAAAAGAACCCTCAATGAATGCAGTGGCCAGAATGTGGAAAGTATATGCTTTTATGCGTTTGACAGACTATTTTGGTCCGATTCCTTATTCTAAAATTGGAAAAGATACTACAGTTGTGAATTATGACGATCAAAAGAGTATCTATTTTGATTTCTTTAAAGAACTCGACGAAGCCACAAATGATCTGAAAAACAATTTGGCAAAACCTTCATTTGCAACGAAAGATCTGATCTATAACGGAGATAATGCCAAATGGCTTAAGTTCGGAAATACCCTTCGTTTACGTTTAGCATTGCGCATTTCTGATGTTGAGCCGGCTAAAGCAAAATTAGAAGCTGAAAAGGCATTTGCAGGAGGTGTTATGACTGAAGTTGCTGACGGAGCTTTTTTCAAAACTTCGGCTGATTTTCCACATGGACTGAACAATTTCATGGGTAGGAACGGTTCAAGGATGAGTACTTCAATGGAGAGCTTACTGGTGGGATACAATGATCCGAGATTACCAAAATTATGGAGCCCTGCTTTGAGTGACGGTAAATTTCACGGTGTAAGAAATGGTATGTCTGTGGCTCAGCAGAATATGCCTCAAAATAGTATTAACAGTAACTCAGCTGTTGGTCCTAAATATCAGCCTGTTAATATGAATACTACCCCCCAGGCAGTAATGTACGCTTCTGAAGCTTATTTCCTTAGGGCAGAGGGTGCTTTAAATGGATGGAATATGGGAGGAACTGCTCAATCTTTATATGAAAAGGGCATTGAGACCTCTATGCGCGAACATGAAGTTACAGATGCAGCTGCTATTGCTAATTACATTAACGGAACCAGCTTGCCTATTGCACCTGATAATGCATTTCCAACACCAGCCTTAACAGATATTCCGGTAAAATTTGCATCTGATCCTGAAAAGCAGCGTGAACAGATCGGTACCCAGAAATGGATTGCACTTTTCCCTGAATCTCATGAAGCATGGGCTAGTATCAGAAGATCTGGTTATCCTAAGTTCTACCCTTTGTTGAACTCTCAAAACCCGGATATTGCTCCTGATATGATGATCAGGAGAATATCATTTCTTGACAGGGAGATTATCGCAAACGGTGTTGCTGTAAAGGCAGCAGTTCCATTATTGGGAGGTGGACCGGATAATGTGGCTACACGTTTGTGGTGGGATAAATCCAAATCAAAATAAGCACCTGAAATCAGGTTTGCTTAATATTCTTTAAACATCATCATCATAAATGGCATATCTGCGAAAGCAGGTATGCCCTGATTCAGAGCCAAACTTAATGATGTGTCATTGATAAAAAGTAACACCTGGATGGCTTCTGAACTTTAGCTTATGTTGATACATCTCAATTTTACATTTTCTTTTTGCCTTTAATCCAATAATATTGATTCTATGTTAAACCAAAATGAAACTCTTCCTGCAACCTTGAATTCTGACTATGCCGGATCTAAAAGAAATCCTGCGTCCTTAAGCCTCTCAGATAATCAAAACGAAGCCTACAGCGCTTCTTTAAATGTTCAACTGAAACGAAGAAAATTTTTGGGTATGGGTTTGTTAGGTGTGGCAGGAATGGCTTTACCCCTGACTTCTAAAAGTGCAGAAAATAGCTCTGTTGAGGATTTTGTAAATCATATCATTACTACAGAAACGGATCTTTTCCGGAAACACTCTGATAGTTTTGAAGAAAAAATAAAAATGATTCAGCAGGCCTGGGCTGAAAAAGATTACAGATTAGTCAGGTCGTTAACAGAATCAATCAGAAATACCGGAATTCAGGCTCAGAATGAATATGAAGATCCGGGGAAACCACTCCTGAATGGCAATCAGTTCGGAACTGTTGCAACACTTCCTGCGCTCTGGAGAGCATGGGCCAAAGGCTGGAAATATTATAAACTTGTTGGAGTTGAAGAAAGTGAAGGAGTCCCAAGGCAATCAGAACCTATGGAAGTTCTATTGGGATTTCGATCAGATCAGGTTACCTCACTTGCCCGTGAAATTCGTGTTGCTGAGGTTAATAATGGTGTGCTCAGAGAGGTTACCTCTCAGGTGTATGGAGTTCTGAGAAGAGGATCTGAAAGATTATGCAGGGTGATGTTTCTTGCTGATAATAAAGGGGGTGAGAAGCGTCAGTATCTTGTGTTTTATGGTAATCCCGATGCTGAACTGCCTGAGTATATCACAGACCTGGAAGTTCGAGGCGAAGGCTATGATCTTGAAATTGAAAATCAGCATTTTATTGCTTACCTGTCTAAACAAACCGGTCAGTTGGAAAGAATGCTGATCAAAAGAGAGCACGGCGTTGAATTATATGCAGGTGGGCCGGGACACGGAGAAACTCCATGCATTGATTGGGCTCATGATTATGTGGCAGAAGATAATTTCATGAAGGTCAGGATTCAATATTGGGGAGAATGCCGCGATTATGAAATTATAAAAGGCCCGATCTGCACAATCGTCAGGCGGTGGGGATTTCCGCATTCGGCCCTGCATCCCGTCTATAATCCTTCACGTTTAAATATTGATATTGAATATCGTTTTTATTCCGGACTTCCTTATTTCCATAAATTCGGTAAGATGAAAGCAATAAAGCAATTTGTTGCAACAGCACTCCGTGATGATGAGTGGGTATTTACCGGGCAGCCATTTACTGGTAGTTTATGGATGGGGGCCGATGAAAAATTGAAGTTCGGTGAAATTGATGAAGCGAATAAAAATAATGTCGAAGCATTCGGATACTATAACAAAGACTCAAAGGATTCTTTTGTGGGTCTTTATCTAAAGCACTATGCTGAGTTAATTCCAAATTTTCTTGATTCAGGTCATTCTTTGCTTTATTATAACTGGCACGGTACTACATGGTCACGTTATCCGCTTGTACGAAACCAGATTGTACCTGTTGGGGCGGTGTTGCATCAGAAAAATGCCTATGTAACTATTGCATTTACAGAGAAGGATGGTCCAGGGAAAATTGAGGCTCTCAGAAAAGAGCTATTGAGTCCTATGCTAAGTATGGAGGCCTCTTTGAATTCTTCTTCGGCCAAGGAATCTCATGGTGTTTTAGCGAAGAAAGGAGAGGCAGGAGATAGTACGATTCCGAAAGCAGTTCTATGGGAAGCTTTGAAAAATTGTATCGATCAGCAGATGTATATTTCGAATGTGAATCTTGTTGAACTAGGATACATTTATAATCTTTCTGTTCAGGATGGAGTGGTTAAAGTGCTGATGACTATGCCACATAAAGGACGTCCACTTTCAAGCTTCTTTATCTGGGGATCAAGTGTCGTACATCGTACCGTTTCGAAAACAATTAACGGTGCATTATCAGAAATTCCGGGTGTCCGAAAGGTAGTGGTAGAACAAACCTGGTATCCTCAGTGGAACTCTAATTTGATGACAGATGAATGCCGTAAGAAGCTGGGTATCTGAAAATTGATTCTTATTTTCAACAAACCTGACCTTTAAAAAACACTTATCTTAAAAAATGAAAAAGATTAATCTAAACCAAACTGAGCTTAATGCAACTGATGAATCTTCAGATTTGGCTGCATTTGATGTTAAAAGCATAAAAAGTCTGCTTCATGAAGAGAGTAATTCTCTTGTATCAGATCCTATGAGAAGAAGGAAATTTCTTGGAATGGGTCTTCTTGGATTTGCAGGACTCACGCTTCCATCTACTTCGCGTTCCGAAGGACAAAATTCGATTGAAAGTTTCGTCAATAATGTCATTGTTTCTCCTGCCGATAAAACAACCAGTCAGACCGATAGTGTAGAGGAGAAAATTCAATTACTTCAGGAGGCATTGGCTAAGAAAGATTACAGAATAGCCAGAGCAATAACTAATTCTATAAGAATATCTGAAATTCAGGCACAGGCTGAAGAAGAGAATTTTGGAACTCCCCATGTTGGAGCAAATCAATTTGGGACGGTAGATTCACTTCCTGCTGTTTGGAAAACATGGGCAAATGGATGGAAGTATTATAAGGTGATCAGTATTGAAGAGAAAATTGGTATTCAGCGTAAAGCAGAACCTGTTGAAGTTCTACTAGGCTTTCAGTCATCTCAGACAGCCTCCCTGGCACGTGAAATACGCGTTGCTGAGATCAAAGACGGTATACTTACCGAGGTAATCTCACAGGTATTTTCTGAGGTTCGCAGAGGAACTGAAAAAATATGCAAACTATTATTTCTGGCTGATAACCAGGGTAAGGAAAAACGACAGTATCTTGTTTTTTACGGGAACCCGGATGCGGAATTGCCTAACTATCAATCAGACTTGAAAGTTACTGGTGAGGGATATGGTCTTGATATCGAGAATGAGTATTTCACTGCTATTTTATCAAAGCAAACCGGTCAGCTGGCCCGTATGATTTTAAAGCGTGAGCATGGACTTGAGATCTATTCGGGTGGACAGGGACATGGCGAACCGGCCGGAATAGATTGGGCTCATGATTATGTGTCTGACGAAGGTATCCAGAAAATGAGAATTTCACTCTGGGATGAATGTCCTGATTTTGAGGTTGTAAAAGGGCCAATCTGCACTATCATTCGTCGCTGGGGTTTCCCTTATTCTCCGGTTCATCCATTGTTTTCGCCGGCAAGAATGATTATGGACATTGAATATCGTTTTTATGCAGGCTTGCCATATTTCCACAAATTTGGTCATATGACTGCAGTTAAACAGTTCTCTCCTGCAGCTTTAAGGGATGATGAATGGGTAATCACCGGTCAGTCGTTTACTGATATGATCTGGATGGGACCCGATGAAAAACTGAAGGCAGGACCGGTTCCGGCAGATTTAAGTGAAAAGCTCTGGGGAATTGGATTTTTTAATAAAGATACTAAAGATTCATTCTTTGGATTTTTTCTTGAACATCATGCCGAAGGACTTGGAGAGGAGTTAGTGCATAATGGAAGCCCTAATTTGCATTATCAGTGGCACGGTCAGATCTGGAGCCGATATCCGGTTCCAAAGACGATAAAAACGATTCCCAAGGGAGCTGTTCTTCATCAGAAAAATGCGTATGTGACTATTCCATTTACCCTGAAAGATGATACTGCAAGGCTGGAAAACCTCCGTCAGGAACTTTTAAATCCCTTATCCCGGTTGGGTTCCGAATTGGCTAAAGGGATTATTGCCAAAGAGAGCCCCCGCCGTCTGGCCCGGGTTTCTGAAGCTAAGGATAGCCCGATTTCTAAAGCATTGTTATGGGAAGCATTGGGATTGGTAAAAGATCCGCAATTGTACAAAGCTGATATCAGCATTGTTGACTTGGGATTAGTTTACGATGTTGCTGTGCGGGGTAGTGTTGTTAAAGTTACGCTTGCAATGCCGCACAGAGGTCGTCCGCTGGGAGCATATTTTACACATAGCTCAAATGTTGTTCATGCTACGGTTTCAAAGACAATGATGGAAGCATTGTATGCTGTTCCGGGAGTTAAAAAAGTTATTATGGAGCAAACCTGGTATCCACTATGGAATGTTAATTTCCTGACCGATACCGGCCGTAAAAAGCTTGGACTTTAATTTGAATATTAACCTGTATAATTAGCCAGCCCCTGGTGGGCGGCTCTTTTTTAATTTAAGACCAACATTTTCTGCCAATTAAATTATCACCGACTTTTTAATTAAATCATCAAAAACTGTAAACATGCCTGGCCGAAAGATAAAAAATTACCGCTGGATCATTTTAACCTTACTGGTTTCGGCTACAACACTCAATTATCTCGACAGACAAATACTCGGGCTCTTAAAACCTACTCTCGAACTTGAATTTTCGTGGTCTGAGACTGATTTTGCTTTTCTCGTAATGGCATTTACAGGAGCTTATGCTCTGGGATTGATCTCATGGGGTTGGTTTATCGATCGCATCGGGACAAAGCCAGGATACATTATTTCTGTGGCATCATGGAGTATTATGGGTATGATGCATGCTGTGGCACGTTCAGTTCCCGGGTTCGGACTGGCAAGGATTGGATTGGGGTTGACAGAATCGGGTAATGTACCGGCCGGAATGAAAACTATTGCAGAATGGTTTCCACGTAAAGAAAGGGCATTGGCAACGGGTTTATTTAATGCCGGAACAAGTGTCGGAATTATTCTGGCGCTAATCATTGTACCATGGATTTTGAGCTATTATGGATGGCATGAAGTTTTTATCATCACAGGTTCATTAGGTTTTTTATGGCTCCTGATCTGGATTTATGTCTACGATGTTCCGTCTAAGCATAAACGATTAAGTGAAGAGGAATATAATTATATTCATGAAGGGCAGAAATTGGACTATGACACAGAGGAGGAAGTGGCTAAAATAAAATGGATCAAGCTATTTACTTATCCTCAGACATGGGCATTTATTACCGGTAAGATTTTACTCGACCCGATTTACTGGTTCTTTATGTTCTGGCTGCCATCCTATTTTGCATCTACATTTAAGCTAAATATGTCAAATTTAAGTCCTGAGCTAATGATAATATATACGATGACCATTGCCGGAAGTGTTGGAGGGGGCTATTTTTCTTCATGGCTAATTCAAAGGGGTTGGCCAACATTAAAAGCAAGAAAAACAGCACTTTTAATTTTTGCAATACTGGAATTAACTGTACTTTCAGCTCAGTATGCTACAAATGCCTGGATGGTGGTTGGAATATTAAGCTTTACCCTTGCCATTCATCAGGCGTGGAGCACTAATATTTTTACCCTGGTAGTTGATTTATTCCCTAAACAGGCAGTAAGTTCTGTTACCGGAATCGGAGCTATGTCGGGTGCGGTAGGAGGTATGTTGTTCCCTTTATTTGTTGGATATATACTGGATAGTTATAAAGCAGCAGGAAATTTGATTGGCGGATATAATTTATTGTTTATAATTTGTGGTCTTACATACCTTACGGCATGGTTGATCATACATTTACTGACAAGAAGGTCAAATACTGTACCTCTCGAAGAATTAGCTGATTAAGAGAAATTTAGAATTAATACACGAATAACTTTATGAAACCATCATGATTTTGCCAAAACCCGCAGGGGTATGATTATTAAATCATGATCGCCCTGCCTGCGGCAAGCAGGCAGGTTCATCGACTTTAAAAAACAAAAAAATAAACTGATGAAAATTGAATTTAAAGAACAAGTGGGGATTATTACCGGTGCCGCTTCAGGGCTGGGACTTGCAATAGCAGTTAAATTATCAGCTAAAGGTGTTAAACTTGCCCTGCTCGATAAAGATAAAACAGGGCTGGAAAAGGCAAAGACTTTAATAGCTGGCGAATGTGAAATATTTCCATTGGATATCACCAGTGAGCATGAAGTAGCTTCCGCAATTGAGCAGGTTGGTAAGCAATATGGCCGCATTGATATTTTGGTGAATTGTGCAGGTGTAGCTGGCAAAACCAATATTTTGAGTCATGAAGTCGATGCTGATAATATGAAATTTGTATTTGATGTGAATTTTATGGGTTCCTTCTATACTTCCAAATATGTACTTCCTGTAATGTTAAAAAATAATTATGGCCGTATACTTCACATAGCTTCAATATCCGGAAAAGAAGGGAATGCCGGAATGCTGGCATATTCAGCCTCTAAGTCTGCTGTAATTGGAATGACTAAAGTTCAGGGTAAGGAGTATGCTGAAAAAGGAATTACAGTGAATGCATTGGCTCCGGCAGTTATCAGAACAGCTATGGTTGAAGCACTTCCGGTAGAACAGGTTAAATACATGACTGACAAGATACCTATGAAACGATGCGGAACCCTCGAAGAGGCTGCTGATACTGCAGCCTTTATTGTAAGTCCGGAAGCAAGTTTTTCAACAGCATTTACATTCGACCTGTCAGGCGGAAGGGCTACTTATTAATAATCAAATAAGGAAACAAGAATGGCAAGGAGACAAATTTTTCATCCTGAACAAAAAGACAAGGATTTTGTAATTGGTGCATATTCAGATGCAATTGAGGTTGACGGTACAGTTTATTTAAGTGGTCAGGGACCAGTTGATTTTGCAACCGGAACTTTTGTAAGGGGAACTATTGA
The DNA here is from genome assembly GCF_029360775.1 of Daejeonella sp. H1SJ63. GTDB lineage: Bacteria > Bacteroidota > Bacteroidia > Sphingobacteriales > Sphingobacteriaceae > Daejeonella. The sequence continues at coordinate 529,175 of NZ_JARKMZ010000028.1, forward strand.
AGAAGAAACACTTCAAACACTGCACAATATAAAATGCCTTATCGAAGCCGCAGGCGGTACATTGGATGATATCGTTAAATGTTCTGTTCACCTTGCAGATATTAAAGACTGGGACAGATATAATAAAGTTTATTCAGAGTTTTTTACCGGAGTTCGTCCTGCCCGAATTACAGTTCAATCGGGATTGGGGTTTGGTATCAAAATTGAACTTGATGCAATTGCAGTACTTCAGAAAAAATAATAAAAGCCTACCGGATATTCGGGAATAGAATCTGAATATCCGGTTAAATTATCAACCGCATTAAATAAAGACATGTTCTGGGATCAACTTTCATCAAAGCAAATTCAGGCACTGGATAAGAATATCCCGGTCTTGCTTAATATCGCAGCAGTTGAGCAGCATGGAGCACATTTACCTGTGGCTACCGATCGTATGATCGGGGAGTATTTTTCAGGTTTGCTGAATAAAGAACTGGAAGATAAGGTTTTGATCCTTCCAATTGCTGCCATAGGTTGTTCTGACCATCATATGGGATTTAGTGGTACTTTGAGTTTGAGTCACAATACTTTTGCTGCACTTGTAAAAGATATTATTCAGTCTGTTTTGCACCATGGATTTTACAATATTATTTTATTGAATAGTCATGGCGGGAATCAGGGTATAATGCAGGTAATAGTAGAGCAGCTTGGTTTTGCAAATCCTAATGCACATATTGTTGGAGCAACCTGGTGGACAATTGCTAAAGAAGAACTTTTGAAAATTACAGAAACCGGCTTTGGTGGTACCGGACATGCCTGTGAGTTTGAAACCTCTCTGATGAAAGTAATCGCACCTCAATTGATTCACGATGACCTGATACAAATGGGAGCAAATGTTTCTGCTTTTCCGCAATCAGATGGGGATATGCTGTTTGGAAGTAAAGTTTCATTTTATCGTACCATGAAAGAAATGACTCCAAATGGCGTTTTCGGGAACCCTGTTCAGTCTTCTGCAGAAAAAGGTATCCTAATAGGTAAGGCAGTGATAAAGGCCTTAAAACAGCTCGTATTGGATATGTATCATCTGAGCGACAGACAGTATATTAAATAGGATTCATCTGTCTATTATTAATATTTTCGTTTGCCAGATGGAACCTTTGATGTTTGAAATAATCATTGCCCTGTGTGCTTAATGATTATTTTAAACATATCGGATTGATTTAACATCATTAAACTGAGGCCTTAAATCATTTTTTATGACAAGTCCTAAAATAGTCAACCTATTTTAGGACTTGTCAAATAAGAAATATTTTTATTCCTCTGATTTATTTTTCAATGTCATAAGGAGTGTATATGCACCCTTAATTACTATTTCACGATTTGTAAATTTTTCGCTGTTTGTAATCTCGATAAACTTATTTTCTTTTACACCTGTTCCGACCTGAAGCATTTCAAATTCTTTATCAGATTTTTTAACAAACACATAATCTTTCCCTTCAAAATTAACAATTGCTTCTTCTGCAATTGCAAGTGTATTATGGCTCATGAGCTCGATCTCAGCATTCATATACATCCCAGGTTTTAAACTTTTATCCGGGTTCTCGAAATGACAATGAACCTCAGCTATTCTTTCAGGTGAAAGATCATTGCTGATCAGACTGATTTCTCCGCTATATTTCTTCTCCTCATTGCTATTGGAATACGCGATAAGTTTTTGTCCAATAGACAGTTTATTCAAATCTTTTTCAAAAACCTTAAGATTTAAATGTATGGTTGATGGATCAATGATCTCAAACAAAACATCTGTAGGACTTACATACTTACCTATATTAACGTTTACCTTAGAAACAAAACCATTGATAGGAGATTGAATAGAAACTGTTCTTGTGATGTTGCTTTCAGAAACTGAATTTGGATTAATGTTTATCATTTTAAGTTTCTGTTCAAGAGAACTAAGCATAATCTTAAGGGTATTATACTCCATTTGAGTTTGCTGATATACTTTATCACTGCTTGCTTTACTTGCATTTAGCTCTTTCTGACGATCAAGTTCTGATTTGCTGTAAGCAAGCTTTGATTTAGTGGTCAGATAATCTTCCTGCATTTGAATGTATTGCTGATCCTCGATCATAGCAATTGTCTCATTCTTTCTGATTGGCATACCGGGCAGTAATTTGGTCGATTTAAGATAACCACCCATAGGAATACTTACCGATACAATGTTTTGGGGTGGAACGTCGATACTTCCATTGACTTTTATAACTGATGAAATAGCTTTTTGCTCAAGTTTTGAAACACTGATTTCAGTTGACTTTAATTGCGTATCACTCAGGGTAACGATACTTTCGGTTTCCTGAGCGGGGGCTTCTGCAGTTACTTCAGTGCTGTTTTTACTACCACAAGATGTGATTATAAACAGGCTTAGTATGATGAATATATTTTTCATTATTATTTAATTTGATTTTTAGCGGCTATGATGCCTGCATATGCTTATGCAGGTTTCATTTTCTTTTATTTGATATTGGTCAGAATTATTTTTTAGAACTCAGGAAATTTAAATTGATAATGCTTTCATTCAGATTTTTGATCAGATCAAGATAATTACTTTGTATGATCACTGCCTGATTGTTAAGTAATACCCAGTCGAGATAATTGATCTCGCCGTTGATGAATTGTTTGTTTGCAGTTTCACGGATGAGTTTCGATTCGGTTAATGAGTTTTTTTCAAAATAATCAGCTGATTGTGAATAGTTTTCAAACTGCGACATAGATGCGGTATATTGAGTCTCAAGATTTAAAACCTGATTCTGATAGGCATTTTCTGCAATTGACTCTGATAGTTTTGATGCATTAACCCTTGCCTTTTGTGCACCTGTAAACAGTGGTATTCCAATCCCAAAACTGGCAGCACCAAATCTTTTGTCTGACGAATAGTAAATGTTATCGGCACCGGTTCCTTTAATACTCGTATTAAAATAGCCTAAACTTAAATCTGGAAGCATTTTTGATTTCTCTAAACGGGTATTTGCTGCAGCAATTTCTTTTTGTTGAACTGAAATCCTCGACAGGGGATGCTCTGTAATCACTGCAGATTTATCGGGCTGCATTAATTCCATCTTCTTCTTCTCTGAATAGGGCTCTATATCACTTGTAGTATTAAGAAGAAGTCTGAATTGCAATTTTGCCAGTTTGATTTCTTCCTGTAAAGCTTTTAATTGTAAATAGATCGCACTTTTTTGGGTTTGAGCGGTTGCTTTTTCCAGGGTGTTGCTTTCTCCCGCTTTAAACCGGATCAGAGCCTTATTCAGGAATTCTGTATAAATACTGTCAGTTTCAGTTAACAGCTTTTCCTTTTCCCTTAAGATTAGTATGGCGCTGAATATCTGAGAAACAGCTTTTTTAATTTCTGCTTCTTTTAGTGAAACACTTAAAACAGCCGACTTATATTCCTCATTCAGAAGTTTTTTCTGATTTGAGTAAACGGTTGGAAAGCTGAATGCCTGACTTATACCGAACCGGCTGTCGTTGTAGTTACTGTTGATCTGACCATATTCTGTACTTAAACTTGCATGCGGAATGTTTGCCGATGATCGTATAAGTGCCTGCTGATAATCTGATCTGAGTTTTTCATTTTTTATACTAAGATTATTCTTTAAAGCTGTGTCGATAGCAGCCTCAAGACTGATGCCATCCTGTGCATGAGCATTTACAGAACCCGCAAAAAACAGGGCCAGGATGATTGATGTTGTCTTTACAGGGATCTTTATTTTAACTGTGCTTTCAAAAATTATGTACAGAATAGGTAAAACAAACAAAGTCAGTAAAGTAGCAATCATAAGCCCTCCGATCACAACAGTTGCCAGTGGTTTCTGAACTTCTGCACCTGCACCATTACTCAGCGCCATAGGAAGGAAGCCTAATGATGCCACAAAAGCAGTCATCATTACCGGTCTTAAACGAACTTTTGTACCCATAATCACAATTCTGTTCAGATCTTTCATTCCTGATTCTTTTAAGCGGTTGAATTCTGCGATCAATACGATGCCGTTCAGTACGGCAACACCAAACAAAGCAATAAAACCAACTCCGGCACTGATACTGAAAGGCATTCCTCTGAGTGCCAGCAAATAAATGCCTCCAATTGCCGACAATGGAATAGCAGTATAGATCAGCAAACCATGTTTTATTGAATTAAATGCAAAGAACAGCAGAATAAATATCAGTAGTAATGAAACCGGAACCGCGATCATCAGTCTTTGTTTAGCAGCATTCAGATTCTCGAATGCACCTCCATAGGTGATATAATAACCTGTCGGTAATTTAACTTTTTGTTCAACCTTTGTCTGTAATTCATTAACAATACTCTGAACATCACGTCCCCTGACGTTGAAACCAACTACAATCCTGCGTTTGGCATCTTCACGCTGAATCTGATTTGGTCCATTCTTAATATCCACGCCGGCCAGTTGGTATAGTGGTACTGAGGTACCCTGAGGAGTAGGTATCAGAAGGTTTTTAACATCCTCAAGATCTTTTCTTTGATCCATATCCAGTCTTACTGCCAGGTCAAAACGCTTTTCCCCCTCAAATACCAGTCCTGAACTCTGGCCTGCAAATGCTGTATTGATTACTCTGTTTATATCAGCTATGTTTAAATTGTATTGAGCAATAGCAGCCCGGTTATAGCTAATTACAATCTGAGGCATACCTGTTACAGGTTCAACAAACAAATCCTGACTTCCCTGCACTCCATTAACTATATGGCCAAGCTTATCTGCATAAAGTGCAAGCGTATCAAGATCTTCTCCGAAGATTTTTAAAACCACATCCTGCCTTGCACCTGTCATCAGTTCATTAAAACGCATTTGAACCGGGAACTGAAAACCAGTGGTAATGCCGGGTACAGCCTCTAAAGCCTTACCCATTTTTTCTGCCAGTTCATTAAAGTTTGATGCAGAAGTCCATTCTTCTTTATCCTTGAGTATTACCATCAGGTCACTTGCTTCCATCGGCATAGGGTCTGTTGGGACCTCACCGCTTCCGATTTTGGTAACAACTTTCTCTACTTCCGGGAATTTAGTTTTCAGGATATGTGCAGCTTTTGTGGTGCTTTCGATGGTTGTGTTAAGATTACTTCCGGTTAATACCCGCGTATCAATTGCAAAGTCGCCCTCTTCCAATGCCGGAATAAATTCACCACCCATATTGGAAAGGATAATAATAGCTGCTATAAACATACTTACCACTGTGCCAATTACTAGTTTTGGGAAACGTAATATTTTTGTCAGGGCATGCTGATAAAAATATTCAACCTTATACATGATCCTGTCTGAAAAATTAGGTTCATGATGAATCTTTTTACTCAGAAACCAGGAACTCATCATTGGAATATAGGTGAGAGATAATACAAAAGCACCCAGTAAAGCGAAGGCAACCGTTTGAGCCATTGGCTTAAACATTTTACCTTCTATACCCTGCAGAGTGAAAATAGGCAGGTACACAATCAGAATGATGATTTGGCCAAATACAGCACTATTCATCATTTTACTTGCTGATTTTTTTACCTCACCATCCATTTCAGTTTGAGAAAGTTTGTTAATTGTTCCAAACTTCTTGCTGTGCGAAAGCTGATGCATCACCGCTTCCACAATAATAACCGCCCCGTCTACAATTAATCCAAAGTCGAGAGCACCTAAACTCATCAGGTTACCGCTTACTTTGAATGTATTCATCAGGATGATTGCAAAAAGCATGGCCAGCGGGATAACAGATGCAACGAGCAAGCCAGCTCTGAAATTTCCAAGAAATAATACCAGAATGAATACAACAATCAGAGCACCTTCCAGTAAGTTCTTTTCAACGGTATGAATGGCATTATTGACCATTTTTGTACGGTCGAGAAAAGGCTCAATAACAACACCCTCCGGAAGTGTTTTTTGAATCAACTCAATTCTGTTTTTAACATTTTTGATCACGGCACTGCTGTTGGCATCTTTGAGCATCATAACTACAGCTCCTGATACTTCTCCCTTGTCATTAAATGTCATAGCTCCATATCTGGTAGCATGACCTATATTGATTTTTGCAACATCCCTAATGAATATCGGGGTGCCGCCTTCACTGTTTCGGATATTGATCCCTTCAATGTCTTCTATTTTACCAATCAGACCTTCAGTTCTTACAAACAAAACTGTTGGACCCTTTTCGATGTAGGCTCCACCTGTATTCTGGTTGTTTCTTTCCAGAGCATCAAAAACATCATTAATTGTAATATTGTATGATTTGAGCTTGTTGGGGTTAACAGCAATTTCAAACTGCTTTAATTTTCCGCCAAAACTGCTGACCTCTGCCACACCTTCAACACCTAAAAGCTGTCTGCGGACTATCCAATCCTGAATTGTTCTTAGTTCTGTGGCGTCATATTTGGTTTCATATCCTTCTTTGGGCCTTACTACGTACTGGTATATCTCACCAAGTCCGGTAGAAATCGGGCCTAATTCAGGTGTTCCAATACCGGCAGGAATTTCAGTCTGGACTTTTTGAAGTCGTTCAGCAACCTGCTGTCTGGCCCAGTATACATCAATATCATCATCGAAAACAATGGTTACCAGGGAAAGTCCAAAACGGGAAAAACTTCTTATTTCTTTTAATCCCTTAATATTACTGTTTGCCTGTTCGATGGGGAAGGTAACCAGTCTTTCAATATCAGTTGCTCCAAATGATGGGGCTACTGTAATTACCTGTACCTGATTATTGGTAATATCAGGAACAGCATCTATAGGTAATTTTGTGGCTTCGTATGATCCGTATAAAATCAAACCAATAACGAAAAGGCCAACAATGAGTTTATTCTTTACAGAAAACTCTATAATTGCATTGAGCATAAGTCTCTATTTAACATTTATCTTAAAAAGTATACAATAAGTAAGCAAAGCTTTTAAGGTTTGCTTAATATGAAATATCCGATAATTGTTAACAGAATCTTGGAGGTTGCCAGATGTTAGAAAGGTAGGCTGATTTAAAGAATATCTTATACTGAGCTTTGAAAGTATTTATTTCACTTTCAAATGGTTTAGCAACTTTGTAGGAATAAAGGGTTGGTGCAAATGTCGGGCTTAGAATATTTACACATCCATCATGGGATTTGAAAGGTAAGCGCATATCCTTATCATAATCGCCATAACGTATATTATTGTTTGAATAATGAATTTTAAGAAATGTCCATAACGTTGTGCCTTCATTTAACCGCTTATGTTCAGCAAAATGCTCAATAAGCAGAGGAAGCTTTAATATCTGATATAATTCTGTGGTAGAAATCAGAAAAGCTGAGAGCAGAAGTATGGAAATTGCCTTTTTCAATAAACAAAGATACAATTTATTGTAATGAGAAAGTGTGACAAATATCACTCATTTTACAATTAGGGCTGATCTGGTTTCCCTTTGATGTTAAGATCCTTTATCCTGTTTCGGATTTTGGTCATGAATTCATCGCCAGGATCATTTTTACTTGTCAGGTAATTGGGGTCAGTTTCTTTCCATAGTGGATGACCAATAAATGATTTGTATTCATGATGTCCGATAACATACTCAATATCGTATTTGCTTTTGAGATAACGGATTAATGCCTCATTAGCATCAAGCTGCTTTTTGGTAAGCGGTGCATTCGTTCCCCCCACATTTTCAACACCAATGGCACAATAATTAAGTCCGATCACATGTCGTGCAAATGTCGTTTCAGGTAATTGTCTGAATATTACTCCATCGCGATCGACCAGAAACTGTGCCGAAACATTTAAGCTGCTTGCACCTGCAAGTCCCTTTCTGGCACCGGGAAGCAGGGTGGGGTTCATAGCATCAAAAGATTTTTCAAGTGATGGAATAGCGGTCCAGTGAAGTACAATTATTTTGGGAACAATAGTAGCAGAATCCTTAATAATGCCATGTCTGGCTTTTAAGTATTCAACCGAAAGTCTTTCCCTTTCTTTGTCAAAAATCACCGGTTTGTTAAATGTTCTGAATGTTTGCGCACCGGCACATCCGGATAGGGTCAAAACCCCAAGTATGCAGATTAGTTTAATCACGATTTTCATCTTAGAAATTATATAGATTCTCAATTTTTTAAATGTAATTGTTATCTCTTAAAATCAGCAACATTTTTATACATTAGATTTTTACCTCAATTCTGTTGAGGATAATAAGTAATATATAGTTTAATCATGGAAACAATTCTAAGTGATACAGGAATTACAAATAAAGACAAAGCCAATTCTGTCAGGATCGAATCAATTGATATTCTGAGAGCAATTACCATGTTGCTTATGATATTTGTGAACGATTTTTGGTCACTCAAAAATATACCAGATGGTCTCAGGCATGTTGCAAGGGGCGTTGACGGCATAGGCCTTTCTGATGTAATCTTTCCTGCTTTCCTGTTTATCGTTGGTCTTTCCTTACCATACGCAATAAAGAACAGACGACAGAAGGGTGATACAAATTCTGATCTTTTCAAACATATTCTCCTTAGAACGGTCGCTTTAATTACAATGGGTGTATTTCTTGTTAATGGAGAAAGTATAAACCCTGAGGCAAGCGGAATAAAAAACTGGGTATGGGGACCATTATCTTGTCTTTGTTTTATTCTGATATGGAATTCATACTCAAAGAATATCAATAAATACCTTGTAAATACTCTCAGAATCGCTGGAGTTTTAATTCTGGTCTTTCTTGCATTTATCTATCGTGGCGGAGAATCCGGTGAAGTGCGTTTTGAAACTCACTGGTGGGGTATCCTTGGACTTATCGGCTGGTCATATTTTGTCAGTGGAATAATCACAGTATATTCAAAGAACAATTTTTATGTCTTACTTGCTGCATGGCTGTTGTTTTGTGTGCTCAGCATGGTAAATAAGGCTGGATTAATATCAGATTGGTCAGTTTTAAAGATAATTCCTGGTCCGGTGAAGGGCGGAACCCTTATCGGGCTTACCATGGGAGGGGTGCTTTCATCTATGATTTTTCAATATTATACGGAAAGAGATCAAAAGCAAAAGTTAACGATAGTATTTCTTGTGCTTTCTGTCTTGCTGATATTCCTGTCCGTTATAACAAGACCATATTGGGGATTGGCTAAACTCGGAGCTACACCTGCATGGTTGTTTCTTTGCAGTGCAATTACATTGCTTGCCTTTCTCTTTATTTATTGGCTTGCTGATGTTGGAAAGAAATCGAACTGGTTTAATCTGATCAAACCAGCCGGAACAGATACATTACTATGCTATCTGATACCTTATTTTATATATGGGGCATACAGGTTAACCGGTTTTCAGTTTCCTGAATATCTTCTTGAAGGTGGAATAGGCCTTGTAAAATCATTTGTTTATGCTATGATATGTGTTTTTATTGCCGGAGCATTGAACAGATCAGGAATAAGACTTAAAATTTAAATAAATAAGATTTTTGTTCTAAATTTTTAAGCTTTTGTGTGATTTTCGTAACGATTTCATATTAGTTTTAAAAGAATAATCACAATTGTGTAATTATTCATTTTTTTTTCCTAGAATTATGAACTGATAATTTCTTGCTTTGATCAGACTGATTTTCCTGTCCGAATAACAGCTGATTATCTATTGAACTTATTGATACAGAACCTGTAAAACCAAAATAAATTAAATACTGCAACAATTATGGATAGTGCAAAAACACATGAAATTCTTCAAAGCCCCGCATTTAAAAAGCTGGTTAAAACAAGATGGAACACATCACTCATCTTTACTTTTTTAATGCTGTTTGTTTACATCGGCTTTTTGCTGATTATAGCTTATAATAAAGACCTTCTTAAAATACCAATGGGCGATTCATTAAACCTGGCTATTGTTGTAGGTTTAGGTATCATTCTGTTTTCATGGATTATCACCGGAGCTTATGTTTACTGGGCGAATAATTACTATGATTCTGCTGTAAACGAAATCAAAAAAGAATTTTAATATCAATCATCTATAAAGAATTATGTCCTTCAATTTACTATTACAGGCTAATCCCACGGGACCTGCATCTACACTGGGTACCGCTAATCCGGTATCAATAGCTATATTTTTCTTATTTGTTGCTGTGACCTTATATATTACCTATTGGGCAGCTAAAAAAACAAAGACCGGCTCAGAATTTTATGCCGCAGGCCGTAATATTTCAGGATTCCAAAACGGGCTTGCACTTGCTGGTGATTACATGAGTGCTGCCTCATTCCTGGGTATTGCCGGGATGGTGGCAACTAAGGGTTATGACGGATTGATCTATTCAATTGGTTTCCTTGTAGGATGGCCATTGATTATGTTCCTTGTAGCAGAACCATTGAGGAACCTTGGTAAATACACTTTTGCGGATGTTGTTGCATATCGTTTGAAGCAAAGACCTATTCGTATTGCTTCTTCGGTAGGATCACTGCTGACTATTTCATTCTATCTGATTGCTCAGATGGTAGGAGCAGGGGGATTGATCAAAACTCTTTTTGGGTTGAATTATGAAGTTGCTGTTTTTGTTGTGGGGATTGTAATGACACTATATGTTCTTTTCGGGGGGATGCTTGCTACAACCTGGGTACAAATCATTAAAGCAGTACTTTTACTTTCCGGAGCTACAATACTGGTATTGCTGGCCATGTCAAAATTCAATTTTAATCCGGCTGTTTTATTCGAGTCAGTTTCAAGTCAGTACGGTTCTGATATGCTTGCTCCCGGTGGATTTATTACTAATCCGCTTGATGCATTATCACTTGGTCTGGCATTGATGCTTGGTACTGCCGGACTTCCGCATATTTTAATGCGTTTCTTTACAGTTCCTGATGATAAAGCTGCCAGAAAATCAGTATTTGTGGCTACCGGCTTTATTGGATATTTCTACATTCTGACTTTCTTTATCGGATTCTCTGCATTAGCATTGGTGGGTAAGGACTCGATTATGGCTATAGATAAAGGAGGTAACATGGCTGCATTGTTATTAGCTGAGAATACAGGTGGAAGTGCATTTCTTGGATTTATTGCTTCCGTTGCTTTTGCTACAATCCTTGCAGTTGTTGCAGGTTTAACTCTTTCAGGAGCTTCAAGTATTTCGCATGACCTGTATGTAAATGTTGTGAAACATGGTGTTTCTGATGAAAAAGGCGAAATGAAGGTGGCAAAGAGAGCTACCATTTTCCTTGGAATACTTGCTGTTATCCTTGGCTTGATTTTTAAAGGACAGAATGTTGCATTCATGGTAGGTCTGGCATTCTCAATCGCAGCCAGTGCAAACTTCCCTGCATTGCTTATGTCTATACTCTGGAAAGGATTTACCACTCGCGGTGCAGTTTGGTGTATGGTAACAGGAGCTTCCTTATCTCTTATTTTAATTGTGATCAGTCCGACAATATGGGTAGATATTCTTGGCAATAGTGAAGCTATATTTCCTTTGAAGAACCCAACTATCGTTTCAATGACATCTGCATTCATTGTGGGAGTTATTGTTTCATTAGTAAAACCGGAACCTGATGCAGTTGAGAAGTTTGAAAGCGAGAAACTCCGAACATATTTAGGAGTAGGATCAGAAAAATAATAATCCATGTCTGATCAGCGTAAAGCTGGTCAGACTTTTTTTTAATACAATAAATTTTCATAATATGAAACGCAGAGACCTTCTTAAAGGTTTAACAGTTCTTCCTTTAGCCGGAGGAATATTGTCAGAAAGTGCAACAGGTGCAGAACTGTCGGGCGGAGCATCAGTTGTATCAGCAGCAGCAAAAAGAGACCTGTTTAAAGAACTTGGTATCCGTACATTCATTAATGCCAGGGCAACGCTTACATTCATGACTGGTTCATTGATGCAGGATGAAGTGCTTGATGCAATAAATAACTCATCCAGAAGATATTGTATGCTCGATGAACTTCAGGATAAGGTAGGTGCGAAAATTGCTGAATTATGTCATGCTGAGGCAGCTACGGTAACTTCTGGTGCGTTTTCTGCTATAATGCTCGGAACTGCCGGAGTGCTTTCTGGAAATGATCCAAAGAAAGCTGCTATGATTCCGCATCTTGCGGGTAGTGGTATGAAAACTGAAGTAATCATGCAGAAAGGGCATAATATAGGTTATTATCAGGCAATGCAGAACTGTGGAGTAACCATGGTATGGATTGAAACACGCGAAGAGCTTGAGCAGGCTATAAGTGATAAAACTGCAATGATGGCTTTTATGAACTGCAATACCAATTCCGGAAAAATTAAACATCAGGAATGGCTGGAGGTTGCTAAGAAACATAATATTCCTACATTGATTGATATCGCAGCTGATGTGCCTCCTATTGAAAACCTTTGGAAATTTAATGAAATGGGTTTTGACCTTGTATGTTTGTCAGGCGGTAAAGCGATCCGTGGCCCTCAGAGTTCTGGTGTTTTAATGGGTAAGAAGGACTTGATCGCGGCAGCCCGTATCAGCGCTTCTCCAAGAGCAAGTACGATTGGAAGAGGTCACAAAGTAAACAAAGAAGAGATACTTGGTTTATATGTTGCTATTGATCGATTTATCCGTAAAGGTGAAGAAGAATGGAATTATTGGTTAAAGCAGATTGCACATATTGAGAATGCAGTTAAAAATATTAAAGGGGTAAAAACACGGGTGTTTGTTCCTGAGATTGCAAATGCTACACCTAATCTGGAAATTTCATGGGATCCGGCTATTCTTCCTCTTACAGGTGAGCAGGTTCAGAATGGGCTGCGTAATGGAGATCCCGGGATTGAATTGAATTTCGGTAAAAACAATATTTCGCTTGTTACCTTTATTATGGTTCCGGGAGAAGAAAAGATCGTTGCAACAAGAATCAGAGAAGAGTTAACTAAGGTTTAATCCTCTTTCACTGATTTACATAAAAAAGGAGAGTGTTTTTTGAGACACTCTCCTTTTTTATGTAATAATTATTAGGCTTCGGAAGAGTTTAGCTGCTGTTTTTTAGTTATGGGCATTTAATCAGGTACGAATTCCGTATTTCAGGAAGTGTGCAGAAAATAAAAAGGGGCAGTGCAAAATGCACTGCCCCTTTTTTATGGATTTCAATGCACCACCATATTAGAAAATGGTATCACATATGCCTGCAGGAATACAAACAATCCTACCAAAGCCGCTAATGCTATACTATGAAAGAAGACGTACCTTAAAATTTGTCCCTCATGGCCATACCAGTTTGTTGCTGTACTGGCAACAACGATACTCTGAGCATCCACCATCTTGCCCATCACACCTCCGGCACTGTTAGCTGCAGCCATTAAAACAGGGCTAACTCCGGTTTGTTTGGCAGTAATAGTCTGCAAACTCCCAAACAACACATTAGATGCAGTGTCAGATCCGGTTAATGCAACACCAAGCCATCCCAGCATAGTGCCGAAGAAAGGATATAAAACTCCCGTCTTAGCCAGGGCAAGCCCTAATGTGGCATCTGCTCCCGAATATTTCGTGACATATCCTAAAGCCAGCATGGCTGCAATGGTGATAAGCGAAAATCTGACTCTCCATAAAGTCTGTAAATAAACCTTGAGCATTTCTACTATAGAATAGCCTATGGCAAATCCAGCTATTACGGCAGCCAGTAGTATTCCGGTACCTGTAGCTGATATCCAGTTAAGTTTAAATATTGCCTCCTCAGTTTTTGCCGGTTTGTCGGCTGTTGGTATTGGTGCAATAGGAGGGGAGCGTTTAACCAGATTATGTAAATAGCTTACCTCATATTCAGGAGCAGAAATTGAATTAAGCGATTTCTTTACAGTTGGAACACCCCAGGCAAAAATAAACAGGGTCAGAATTACCCATGGAGTCCATGCTCTGATGATGTCTTTATTTGAAACAGAAGTAGGGTCAGCTTCCAGTTTAACCGTGTCTTCAGCTTGTGGGAGCTCCCATATAGTTTTAGGCTGCCAGAATTTAAGAAGTACAATTATCGAAATGATGGACGCAATGGAGGCAAAAATATCTACCAGCCATGGACCATGATAATTAGCAACCAAAAATTGTGTTATTGCAAATGATAATCCGGCTGTAAATGCAGCAGGCCATACGGCAATCATTCCTCTGAAGCCAGCCATTGCCCAGATTACCCAAAATGGGACAATAAATGAGAATAATGGGAGTTGTCTGCCAACCATTGCAGATAACTTTAACAGATCGATGTCTGTAACAGCTGCAAGAGCAATAATTGGTGTTCCTAAAGCCCCGAAAGCCACCGGAGCTGTATTTGCGATCAGTGATAAACCACATGCCGCCAGAGGTCTGAATCCTAACTGAATAAGGATTGCAGCAGTAATAGCCACAGGGGTACCAAAACCTGCAGCTCCTTCAAAAAATGCACCAAATGCAAATGCAATCAGAATGACCTGAATCCTTGGATCGGGAGCTATGGTAGAAAGGTGCATTCTTATGAGGGTAAACAATCCTTTGTTTACTGTAAGCTGATAAAGGAATATCAGGTTTAAGACAATCCATCCAATCGGAAACAATCCGTATGCACCTCCATAAACTGTGGTAGCAGCTACTGCCGGAACAGGCATGTTAAATGCATAAAGGGCAACTAAAATAGCTACAGCCAGGCCAAGCACTGCAGCGAGATGTATCCTTATGTGAAATATTGCTATTGAACCAAGAAGTACAATAATAGGAAGTGCTGCAAGCACAGTAGAGATTATGGCATTATTAAAGGGGTCGTAGTTTTGTGCCCAGATTTGTTCCATTGGGTTAAGATTTAGTTTAGCGTATCAGTTTTTGATTATTTGAACGGATCCTTAGGTGAATTGTGAAGTTCAAAGAGTGCTTCAATCTCAACAGGGATATTATCGGGCAAAGAGTTGAAGCCAATTGCGCTTCTTACACCAATTCCGTTTTCTTCACCCCAGATTTTGGCAAATAACTCACTGCAACCGTTAATTACATTCGGATGTCTCTCAAAATCATCTGTGCAATTAACCATCCCAAGGACTTTAATCACTCTTTTTACCTTGTTTAAACTTCCAAAATTTGTTTTGATAGTGGAGAGCATTGCCAAAGCAACCTGCTGTGCCGCCAATTTACCTTGTTCGATGTCAAAATCCTGTCCTACACGACCCTTGATTAAGGATTTGTCATTTTTTACCGGTCCGTGTCCGGACAGGTAAAGATATTTGCCATCTACAATATATGGTTTGTAAACTCCTATAGGTTTGGGAGCAGGAGGTAAACTTAAACCTGTTTTTTCAAAATTCTGGTCAGGTGTATTTTCTTGCATTCTATAAATTTAATTGTTGTATTTAAGGATAGAATATATTTTAATTAATTTCTCTTTATAGTTCTGATTATCTTGGAATAGTAATCTTCCAGATTCTGCCACCATCCGAGTTGGCTGTTCCATGCTCAAGCACATAGATTTTATTTTCAATCAATAATGCATCTACCGGGGCATTGAAATTATTTACGATAGTAGTGGTTTTTACATAAAAATTATCTGCAGCAGCATTGTATGACATATCCAGATGCAGCAGATCCTTTCCGCTTTTTCTCAATAAATTAGTTCCCGGGCGATCTGATCCGCCACCATATCTGAAAACAAACCCATCACCTTTAAATTCATTGCTCAGTGCATTTTTCGTATCAAATACCAGCCCAAGTGGTACGCTGTGTGCATTAAATGTACTTACAGTTTTTCCTGTAATATCCCCGTCAACAATTTTTCCTGAAGCAATATCCCTGTATTCATTAGCGTCAGGGCCAAGATTTTGTACTCCCGGAGAAAACTTAACTCCCTTTGGGATCTTTGGGAAATCAGGATCATTTCTGAAATATTTCACTACATAAGCATGTGCTCCCGGACTTATGAAGGCATCTTTGGTATGATCAGGTGTCCATGGTGAAAACTGCTGAGGGTTTTCAATCTCTGCCATTTGCCAGGGGAATCCATAATGGTGTCCTTGTCTGATCCAGAACATCCCCTCAGACTGATCATAATCTCCGGAATTTACAACCCCAAATAAATTACCCTTGCCATCGAAAGTCATGTCATAAGCATTTCTGATGCCTTCGGCATAAAGATAACCATCAGCTTTAAGTTTAGCCCCGTCTGTTGTAAGCAGCAGGTCTTTCGTATTAGCAGGAAATCTGAAGACATTTGCTGTTAATGCATTATCACGAGCATTGGGATATGCACCATTATTGTCCTGCACTTCACCATGATCGGTTCGGGCACCGGAGTTAACATAAATGTACTGTTTATCCGGACTCACAACCAGAGCATTCCAGCCGTGGTCAAATGTCGTAGCATTGGTGCCGTATTCAACGGTATTGAAAACTTCGGTTAAGACAGGCTTTGATTTTGATAAATCGTATTTAATCATTCTGCCTTTTGTGCCTTTACCATCATTTGCACTAATATTCCCACAGAGATACAGGGTGTTGTTTAAGAAGGCAGCTCCCTGAAGCCGGGTAATTCCATGATCTTCGGCGCTGAACATCAGATGCTCTGCTGCCCCGGGTGTGTCAAAATCTGAAATTCTGAACACATTCCCGTCAAATGTGGAATACCAGAATTCACCTGTTTTTGGATTTTTTAATAACCTCACTCCAAGTTTACCAATATCCATAACTTTTTCCACCTTAATATCCGGGCGTAATGGCACAGGAGTTTTAACCGGAGGGTTTTGCGTTCTGCTTTGCTGGGCATTTACAAATAAGGAGTAAGAAAAAAACAGGGCGAATAACCCTGTTTTTTTCAATGTGCATCTTATGTTGCGCATATAATATTATAGTTTATTAGTCTCTTTTAAGGTCTTTGAGCTGGTCTTTGTCTCTGAGGATTTGGCAGAATATTTGGTTCAGCAATTCCATTCAGGTTATACACAATTCTACCGGCTCTGATGGTCATTTCAGTCTCAAGCCTTTGTTTTCCGGGAATTTTTCCATCTCTGGCATAAAAACCAAAGTTTCCGTTTCTTACGGTAAATATAGCAACATCCGCCTCAGATCCAACTGAAAGATTACCTAATTCTGGTCTTTTGATTTCTTGTGCAGGATTCCAGGTACTTGCCTTAATTACACTCTGAAGATCCATGCCCATAGCCATAAATAATGACATAATATTAGGCATATTTTTCATCGCATTGTTCATACTTCCTGTATGAAGATCGGTACTGATTGAGTTAGGATAAAAACCGCTTTTTACTGCAGGAGTTCCCTGATTGAAAAGGAAACTTGAACCACCGAAACCAACGTCAAATATAACTCCTCTTTTTTGTGCTTTGATAACATAAGGTTTAACCTTGTTGGTAGTTACATCAACAATTGATTCACGACCATTTGGACTGGTGCTTCCGTTTCCACCGAATGCATGAGTATAAATATCGCCGGGGCGGAATTTTACATTAAACAGAGAGTCGAGTGGTAAATATGGACTGGCACCACCAAAGTCAACCATCACCGGCAAATTAGCCAGTTTTCCTGCTTCAAGCAGACGGTCAGTTGGTACCCAGGTACGCCCGTTAAAATGTGCGAGCTTAAAACCTACGATATCATTAGGATATTTTTTTGCCATTTCAGCAGCTTTCTGAGAATCCATTTCATTGATATCATTCTCATATTTTCCACCTGCCATTCCCTGACCAACAATATTTAACATGGCAAGAACACGGGTTTGTGAACCTTCTATGGTTTGTTTTTTATAAAGTTCGAATGTTTTCCAACCCGGACTTCCTGCATCTACTACAGTTGTAACACCGGCAGGGAAGGTAAACCCGTCTGCAGGTAAACTTGAAGGAGCATTCATGTAAGCCGATCCATCATGGCCCCAGAAGAAATGAACGTGCAAATCAACCAGACCCGGAGTAACATACATCCCTTTTGCATTAACAACCTGTGCACCCTGTGCAGCGTCTATGTTTTTGGCTACCATGGCTACTTTACCATCCTTTATGGCCACATCCATCATTGTATTGATGTTGTTTTTAGGATCAATAACATGACCACCCTTAATAACGATACTGTAAGGTTTGTCAGATTGATTCTGCTGAGCCTGCAAACCAGTCCAAAGGATGGTTAACAAGGCCATGACGAAAAAACGTTTGTGCTTCATTTTACTCTGTTTTTGTTTTATTTTAAAAAAGTTACAATTGTTTTAAGATAAGTCAATGTAGTGTTTAAATCTTAAATATGAGAGTAAAAAAGAGCTTGTATCCCCTAGTGTTAATAAATATTTATATTAATTTTCTTCAGACTTAATTTATTCCTTTACAATTTATTTATATTTAAATATTGAATTGAACTTTGAGATTACGTAACAGATTAGTGTACATATTTGATTTTTGAATTTATAAGTATAATTTGGCGGTTATAAATGGGTGAACAGTTAAAAATAGAGGATGTAGATTTGATGGACCGAATGAGGTCAGGAGATGATATTGCCCTTAAGCTTATTTATAATAAATATTGGAATCATTTATTTAACTCCGCATATAATATATTAAGGGATCAGCAGGCCTGTGAAGATATAATTCAGGATGTATTCGTTAATTTATGGAATAAGCGTGAGCTTATTGAAATTAAAGTTTCTTTAAAATCATATCTTTTTGCTTCAACCCGTTACGAAGTATACCGTCAGGTGCGCTTAGGAAATGTTCGTGAAGACATTTTTGACCATGTTCATGAGCGTATGGCTACAGCTACCGAATATGGTAATATTGAACACCGGGAATTGCTTTCACAGATTAATTCAATTGTTGACAATCTTTCAGCTAAATGTAAAGAGGTTTACAAATTAAGCCGTGAAGAACAACTTTCTCATAAAGAAATTGCGTCACAACTCGATATTTCAACTAAAACTGTTGAGAATCATTTGAATAAAGCTTTGAGACAACTAAGAACTTCTCTTGGTTTATTCTGATTGTACTTTTAATCCCGCATTAAAAAAGCTCTGTTTTTATTAATTTAAGTTAATTTTATTTTCCTTTACGATATAAAAATTGTAACTTGAAAGTAATTAAGCCTTTGTTGTAAGCATAAATCTATGTTAATTAGCCGTCTTCGCTAAATTATTTTACCTCCGACTAGGGGATACCTTATTATTTTTACTCTTCATTATAAAATCAGAACATTTTGGAAAAAAAAGACTTTCATAAATTACTGGATAAGTATATGTCTGGACAGGCCTCGCTGGAAGAAGAACAGCGGTTGCTGAACTTTTATGGAAGTTTTACAGAAACTTCAGATAAGAATGATTTGGCGGAGAATGATCAGCTTGCTGACAGAATATTTGACAAAATCAGCGAACAGATTAGTCCTTCTGATGATTCATCCCCATCATTTTATTCCTATTATCTTAAGTCATTTGCTGTTGCTGCAATGATTTTAATGGCCATTTCCACCAGTCTTTATTTTTATACAAACAGAGAGATCATCGAATCCCCGGCCGGGCAATTTGTAGAGATAAGTACAAAAAATGATATCCTTCCCGGAAACAATAAAGCAATTTTAACACTTGCAGATGGTTCCAGAATTAGTCTTGATGATGCCGAAAGCGGTTTGTTGGCAAGCCAGGGAAATATTGCGATTACTAAAACTCATAATGGAGAGATTGTTTATGAGAAGAATCAATCCGACAAAAAGAAGAATGCACTTTTTCAGTCTGTTATAAACACTATTCAAACTCCTAAAGGGGGTAAATATCAGGTTCGCTTACCTGATGGAAGTAAGGTTTGGTTAAATTCTGCATCGACCCTGAGTTATCCTACTGCATTTACAGGTAAAGAGCGTATTGTGAAGTTAAAAGGCGAGGCCTATTTTGAAATCGCACCGAATAAGTCAGTACCTTTTCGTGTAGAAAGCGATGATCAGATTGTTGAGGTGCTTGGGACACATTTTAATGTAAACTCTTACGATGATGAAGATTTTACTAAAACTACTCTGATTGAAGGTAGTGTTAAAGTTATTCTAAATACTAAATCTAATATTTCCGGTAAAACCAAACTGCTTAAACCTGGAGAGCAATCGTTTATCAATTCATCAAAGTCTGATATCCGGATAGAAAATGCAGACACAGAAAAAGCGATCGCCTGGAAAAATGGATATTTTAAGTTTAAAAATACTCCTATTCAGGAAATTATGCGGGAAGTGGAAAGATGGTATGATGTAGAGCTGATCTATGAAGGTAATATGCCTACCGATGAGTTCACTGGTTTTGTATCTAATGATGTTAATATTTCAGCGGTATTAAAGATTTTGGAGCAGAGCGGGGGAGTAAAGTTTACAGTAAAAGGTAAAAAATTGAAAGTGAAATCAATTCAATAAATACAAATTTAAATAACAATCTATGGTAAAAACCGACAGTAGCTAAATTTTTCTTCAAAGGTTTGTTTGGATATCACCCTTGCGGATTGCACCACGAATGGTGAATATTCAGGTTAACCTCAATACAGAATTCCCTTAAAACAGGAATTTTTAATTATCAACCAAAATAAATTTTAAAAATGTAAAAGTATGGAAAATGTTTTACTAAGTGATTGCAGTCAAACCTGCATGAACAGTTTTAGGAATATTCCTAAAAAGAGACTTTCGGCAACGGCAATAGTCTCTAAACAAATGTTACGAATTATGAAGCTAAGTACCATTTTTATTCTGGTAGCTTTTATGCAGGTAAGCGCTAAAGGTTATTCGCAAAATGTTACCTTGAATGAAACTAATTCTAACCTTGATAAAGTTTTCACAGAAATCAGAAAACAAACAGGTTATGATTTCCTTTATAATACAAGACTGTTAAAGAATACAGTTCCTGTAACTGTAAAAGCTAAAAATTCTTCCTTGGAGAATGTGCTTGATCAGGTTTTCAAAAACCAGCCGCTAACGTATACCATCACTGAGAATACGATTATTCTTAAGAGAAAAGATGAGCGTTCAACTGAGCAGGCTAATCAACTGTCACTTGTTTCAGGTGCTCGTGAAGCTAATGCTTTGAATTCTGCAAAAGGTGTAGTTTCAAAATACAGCATTGAGCAGAAAAGAGTTGACATCCGTGGTAAAGTTATTGATGCAGCAGGTGAGGCTTTAATTGGTGTAAGTGTTCGCGTAAAAGGTACTGAAACCGGTGCTTCTACAGATGTTAACGGTAATTTCGTTCTTAGTGCTCCTGATAACGCAATTCTTGTTGTTACTTACATTGGTTATGTAACTCAGGAAGTTGCTGTTAACGGCCGTGCAAATATCAGCATTACTATGGTTGAAGACCGTCAGACTCTGAGTGAGGTTGTAGTTACAGCGTTTGGTGTTACCAAAGCAAAAAGAGGTTTGGGTTATGCAGTACAGGAAGTAAGAGGTGATGTATTCACTGAGGCACGTCAGAATAACGTGGCTAACTCACTTACAGGTAAGATTGCCGGTGTTGATGCAACACAGGCTAACTCAGGTGTTGGTGGTTCCAGCCGTGTAATCATTCGTGGTAATACTTCCCTGAATGGTAATCAGCAGCCGCTTTATGTTGTTGATGGTATGCCGATCAATAATGGTAACCGTGGCCCGGCTACAAGTTCAGGCGGTTTGAACGTTGACCGTGGTGATGGTATTTCAAGTATGAACCCTGATGATATCGCTACAATCTCTGTATTGAAAGGTGGTGCTGCTGCTGCTCTTTACGGAAGTCAGGCTGCGAATGGTGTAATTTTGATTACTACCAAGAAAGGTTCTGCTCAGAAAGGTGTAGGTATCGAAGTTACTTCTGATGCAAACTTTGGTTCAGCTTCAGTTTTCCCTAAATTCCAGTATGAATACGGACAGGGTAATGATGGTGTAAAGCCGGCTGATGCTGCTAAGGCATTAAGTTCAGGCCGTCTTTCTTATGGTGCAAAAATGGACGGTTCTATGGTAATGCAGTTTGATGGGGTTATGCGTCCTTATTCTCCATTCAATGTTAAAGACAATATCAAAAATTTCTACAATACCAGCCAGAATATTACTAATACAGTAGCATTCAATGCCGGAACTGAGAAATTCAGAATGAGATTTTCTGCAAGTGATCTGCGTGCAAAAGATCAGCAGCCAAACTCTGATTACAAGAGAAAAACAGCTAACTTAAATGTTATTGGTAAAATGGGTAAGAATGATTTCTTAACTGTTGAATCAAGCGTTCAGTACAATCTGGTTGAAGGTAAAAACAGACCAAACGTTGGTTATGCTGAGATCAATGCTGCATGGCCTGTATATCTGGCTGCAAACGTAGTTGATGTTCGTAATATGCGTGGTACTGATCCATCAAGACCTGGTATCAATGTTGCTACCGGAAGAGAGCTTGAGTGGAATCCGGTACCTGCTGCGGTAAACCCTTACTATGCTGCATATCAGTTAGGTAACGAGGATGATCGTCAGCGTTTAATCGGACGTGCAAGTGTTCAGGCTAATATCTTACCTAACTTATTTGTTAAAGGTACGGTTGCAAGAGATTTCAATTATTATACTGAATCTTTCTACGTTCCTAACACAAATGCATTCACTCCGCTTGGTTACTTCCAGTCTGGTGTTGAGCAAACTGACAAAACTAACTTCCAGGGAACAATCAACTATAACGAAAGATTCCTGAAAGATAAAATAGGATTAAATATCCTTGCAGGTGCTCAGAGTGAGAGAGATGCAAACAGAAGCAATACTGCTAATGGTTCACAGTGGGTAGTTCCTAATTTCTACAGTATTTCTAACCTTGTTAACAGAGATCTGGTTAACTACAGAAATGCAACTTTAGATGGAACTGCTTCAGGAGGTACAAACTCTGTTTTTGGAGAGGCTAATATCGACTATAACAATCTCCTTTATTTAACTGTTACTGGAAGACAGGACTGGTTCTCAGTGTTGAACCCTGGTTTTAACTCGATCTTCTATCCTTCAGTAGGTGCTAGTTTTATCCTTTCTGAAGTGGTTAAAATGCCTAAGTTCATTGATTATGCAAAATTGCGTTCTTCATGGGCTGAGGTTGGTAGTGCAACTGTAAATGCTGGTAGTATCAACCAGACCTATGCTGTAAGTACTGTTAACGCATATGGCTTACCTACTTTAAGTAATCCAAATACACTGAATAACCCTAACATTCGTCCTGTAACTGTAGCAACAGTTGAAGGTGGTTTTGAGGTTCAGATGTTAGACAGCCGTATCGGATTAGATGTGAACTACTATTCAAGAAGAACCAGAAATGATATTCTTTCTCCTCCGATTTCAGGTGCAACCGGTTATGCTGCAGGAAGAAGAAACCTTGGTCTTGTAACCAACAAAGGCTGGGAGATCAGCTTAACTGGTACTCCGATTAAGAAAGATGACTTCTCATGGGATGTAAACTATAACTTCGGTTACAATCAAAGTAAGATCGTTGAACTTGCTGAAGGTATCGATGTGTTAACTTTAGGTTCTGGTATTGGTGGTCCTTCAATGATCAATGCTGTAGGCTTACCTTACTCAACTGTTCGTGCTTACGTAATGAGAAGAGATGCTAATGGAACGTTGGTTTACAATAAAGCTACCGGTTACGAAGACAGAGTACTGGCTGATATAGGTGTGGGTAATCCTCCGTATCTGATGGGACTTGGTAACAATTTCCGTTACAAGCGCTTCAGCTTAACAGTTGATATCGACTCTAAATTCGGAGCTGTGGGTTACAGTAACCTTATTCAGTATGCTACCCGTTTTGGTCACACTGTTCAAACCTTGCCTGGTAGAGATGCTGGCTTAACTGTTTCTGGTGTTGATCAGACAGGTGCTCCATATACTAAGGTATGGTCTGTTGTGGATCTGGATACCTATTACAATAACTATGGTAATGCTTATGCAGGTCAGTGGGTTTATAAAACAGATTTTATAAAATTGCGTCGTGCAGTATTGAAGTATAACCTGCCTGTAAGTGCTCTTAAATTCATGAGAGTTCAGGGAGCTTCTATCGGTATTACAGGTTTAAATCTTGCAACCCTTTACCAGGATAAGAGAATTAAAGATGCTGGTATCGATCCTGAAATGCAGGAAACCGTAGGTAATGCTCAGGGAAGTCAGGGTGTTTCAATGCCAAGAACCAGAAATATCGGCTTTAACCTGAATTTAAGATTCTAATAATTAAATCTAAGAACATGAAAAAGACATTCTTTAAATTGATATATGCGGCCGGAGCTGTTCTTGTGGTTTCAACCATGCCATCGTGTAATACCGAGAAGCTGACCGACCTGAACAAGAATCCTGATGCTATTGAATATGTAATTCCGGAATACTCTTTCACCGCTGCTGTATTAGGAAGCGGACCGGGTGAGAATTACAGAGCTTTAGGACAGGGCTTGCAGTATTTTTCTTCATACAAGGAAGTTCCTGCAACCGGTGATAAATTTTATAACTTCAACGGAACTGCAGGTAACTTTAATGTTTACACCGGTCAGTGGAATCGTTTATTGCAATTAGCAAAACAAATTCCGGGTGCGGAAAATGTTAACAAACGTGCTGCTGTTGAGATTCTCAGAATCCTGGCCTTCCATCAGCAAACAGACCTGATGGGTGATATGCCATATACAGAAGCAATGAAAGGCCTTGATGTATTAAAGCCAAAGTATGATACTCAGAAAAGTATCTATACTGCAATGCTGACAGAGCTTGAAACTGCTTTGAAATCTATGGATGCAACCAAGCCAAATGTATTTGGCAATGCTGATCCTTACTTTAAGGGTGATATTGCTAAATGGAAAAAGTTCGGATATACCCTGATGCTGCGTTTAGGTATGCGTCTGTCTGATGTTGAGCCAGCTACTGCTAAATCATGGGTTGAGAAAGCTGTTGCCGGTGGTGTAATGACTGCAAACTCTGATATTGCTTATCTGAAATATGCAAACGTAACAGGCCAGATGAACCCACGTGTTAATACCTATATTGCTGGTGACTTTACAAGTCCGGGTGGTGATAACGTAGAGGGCAGCAAATGGTCTGGTAAATTCATCGATCATTTGAAAAACACAAACGATCCGCGTTTACCGGTAATTTCTGTAGTTTGGGTACCATCAGGCGGTTCTTATACCGCTAACAATACTCCTTCTGTCCAGCGTGGTATGATCAATGGTAGTATCAATACCAAACCAACGGACTTTGATACTTATTCAGAACCTTCATTACTTTACATTGACAGAGGTTCACCAATCATTACAATGGGCCCTGCTGAAGCTTATTTAATTATTGCAGAAGCAGCAGCCAGAGGATGGAGTGTTGGAACCACTGCTCAGGCAGCATACGAAAATGGTGTTCGTGCAGCTATGGCTCAGTGGGCATTATGGCCAAGCGTTGCCCCTCATTCAGGAGTAATTACTACTGCTCAGGTTGATGCATATATTGCTGCTAATCCTTATCCGGCTGCCGGAACATTTGCTCAGCAGCTCGAAGCTATCTCTACTCAGAAATGGGTTTCTTTACTGGGTGATGATTACGAAGTTTATTCTAACTGGCGCCGTACCAAATATCCTGTTTTCAATTATGCAAACTGGACAGTTGGCGGCAATAAGGTTTCTTATCCTGGTAACGTAACTGCAGGTAAAATGTGGAGAAGATTCTCTCTGCCAATTGCTGAGCGTAATGTGAATCCCGATAATTATTTTGAAGCCATCAAGAGACAAAACTACTCTGAAGAGCAGGTTGATCTTTTACAAGGCAGAATGTGGTGGGATGTTGGTCCTGGCACAGGTCAAAGTAACTAATATGTTATAAAGCTTTTATAAAGTGTAATAGCTTTAAAGCATTCATTATATTAGCTTTATATTCAATAAGAGGAGATTATATATCTCCTCTTATTGTTTAAAATCAAAAAAAAAATCAATCAAACCCAATACTATGAAACGTAGAGAATTAATTAAATACCTTTCTGTAGCTCCTGTTGCCGGTGCAGCTATTGGAACAGGTGTTCCTCTTGAGTCAATTGCGTCTACTGTAGGTACTGCAGCAAAGCGTGATGTGATTAAAGAACTTGGACTAAGAGTGTTTATTAATGCAGCAGGAACTTATACAACAATGACTGCATCATTAATGCATCATGAAGTTGTGGATACCATTGAAGCAGCTTCTAAACATTTTGTCATGATCAATGAAGTTCAGGATAAAGTGGGAGCAAAGATCGCAGAAATGTGTCACGCTGAATCTGCTATGGTTACAGCAGGTTGCTGGTCTGCCCTTGTTTTAGGAACCGCAGGTGTTTTAACCCGTATGGACAGAAAGAAAGTTTCACTTTTACCTGATCTTTCAACATTCGAAAAAACTGAAGTTATCGTTCAGAAAGCACATAACGTAGGTTATGTTCATGCACTGACCAATACCGGTATGAAGGTTGTTGAGGTTGAAACTGCAGAAGAAATGGAAAGAGCGATCACAAACAGGACTGCCATGATGTGGTTTCTGAATTCAAGTGGTCCGATGGGTAAGATCAAACATGAGGAGTTTGTTGCGATAGGTAAAAAGCATAATGTGCCAACAATGATCGATATGGCAGCTGACGTGCCGCCGGTTGAGAACTTATGGAAATATAATGACCTTGGCTTTGATCTGGTTTGTGTATCAGGTGGTAAAGCAATTTGCGGTCCGCAGAGTGCCGGTATTTTGATGGGTAAAAAAGATCTGATTGCAGCTGCCCGTTTGAATGCACCTCCTAATGGTGGTAATATCGGACGTGGTATGAAAGTAAACAAGGAAGAGATCCTTGGAATGTATGTAGCTTTAGATAAGTATATCCATACAGATCATGATGCCGAGTGGAAAATGTGGGAAGCCAGAGTTGCAAATATTGTCAATTCAGTTCAGAAAGTTGCAGGTGCTAATGCTGAGGTATTTGTTCCTCCGGTAGCAAATCATACTCCTGCGATTAAAATAACATGGGATTCTTCGAAGATCAAACTTACTCCAAGAGAATTTTTGAAAGAGCTTCAGGATGGTAGTCCTTCAATTGAGGTTATGACCAGCCAGGATGCTATTAATATTACCGTGTTTATGCTTAAACCAGGTGAAGACAAAATTGTTGCTAAAAGGGTACAGGAAGTACTTGCCAAGGCAGCATTAAGTTAATTCGCCCAATCTAATATTTAACAGAATCAGGTTATTCTTACGAATGGCCTGATTCTGTTTTTATCATTATAATTCAGAATTGCCATATGAGAAGAATATCCATTTTGCTTCTTTCCGGATTAATTATGCTTGCAGGTGTTGTTCAGGCACAAACCAAGACATATAGTATCCTTATCAAAGGGGGGCATGTAATTGATGCCAAAAATAATATAAACGAATTAATGGACGTGGCTATCCATGACGGCAAAATTGCCGCTATTGCCAAAAATATTGATCCTGCACTTGCTGCCCAGATTGTGGAAGCAAAAGGGATGTACGTAACTCCTGGTTTAATTGACTTGCATGCTCACGTATTCGCAGGTACAGATGACCGTGGACTTAGCGGCGGATTTTCTGCTCTTGCTCCGGATCCTTATACCTTCCGTTCCGGTGTAACCACAGTAGTTGATTGTGGAGGTGCCGGCTGGCAATCATTTGACCGATTTAAGAAAAATATTATCGATCGTTCAAGAACAAGAGTTTTGTCTTTTCTTAATATTGTTGGTGATGGTATGAGAGGCGACCCTTATGAGCAGGATATCAATGATATGGATGCTAAAAAAACTGCAGAAAAGGCTTTAGCTAATAAGGATATTGTAGTTGGATTTAAACTTGCTCACTTCGCAGCTGCAAGCTGGATTCCGGTTGAGCGGGTGGTTGAAGCGGGTAAAATAGCTAATATGCCTGTTATTATTGATTTCGGTGGTGATGATACCCATGCACCATTATCTATTGAGAAATTATTCACTCAGTATCTGCGTCCGGGTGATATTTATACTCACGTTTATACAGAGTTGAGCAGAAGAGATCCTGTTG
This sequence comes from Daejeonella sp. H1SJ63, assembly GCF_029360775.1. Classification (GTDB taxonomy): domain Bacteria; phylum Bacteroidota; class Bacteroidia; order Sphingobacteriales; family Sphingobacteriaceae; genus Daejeonella. The sequence continues at coordinate 557,079 of NZ_JARKMZ010000028.1, forward strand.
TTGATCTCAAAACAAGACAACTGAGGCCATTTTTAATTCCTGCTCAAAAAAGAGGAATTATTTTTGATGTCGGTTTCGGTGGCGGAAGCTTCAATTTCAATCAGGCTATCCCTGCAATTAAAGCAGGATTTTTGCCAAATACAATGGGAACAGATCTTCATACCGGAAGTATGAACGGTGCAATGAAAGATCAGCTGAATGTACTTTCTATTTTCCTTTCGATGGGAATGGATATTCCTTCTGTTATTTCGAGAAGCACCTGGGCTCCGGCACAGGCAATCAAGCGTCCTGAGTTAGGTCATTTATCAGTTGGTGCAGGAGCAGATGTTGCGATTTTAAGTGTGCGTAATGGGAATTTCGCTTTCAAAGATATTTCCGGTAACAGAAATGAAGGAAAACAAAGGTTCGAATGTGAAATGACTATCCGTAATGGAAGAATTGTTTATGATCTGAATGCCATAGCTGGTAATATATCAAAAAACTAATAATTTGTTAGTTTGATTGGCTATTGAGACAGTATGGGTACTAAAGTATTTAATAGAATACTATAATTTATTAATACCCATTGGACTCTAATTTTTAATGATATTAAGAAATAAAACAATGAGAAGAATCTCGATAATAGTGATTGCCCTGCTTTTTATGGCAAGCTATACAAATGCTCAGGGTAAAATATATAATACCCTGATTAAGGGTGGCCGGGTAATCGATGCAAAAAACAATATTAATGCTTTGCTTGATGTAGCCATTAAAGACGGGAAGATTGCTAAAGTTGCCCAGAATATAGATCCTGCACAGGCAGAGCAGACCGTGAATGCAAAGGGTATGTATGTTACTCCCGGTCTGATAGATATTCATGCACATGTATTCTGGGGAACTCAGCCTGACAGCTACCTGAGTAACGGTGATGTTGGTGTTACTGCCGATGGATTCAGCTTCCGTTCAGGTGTGACTACTCTGGTAGACTGTGGTGGAGCCGGATACAAGTCTTTCGATACTTTTAAGAAAAATATCATCGATAAATCAAAAACCAGAGTTCTTTCCTTCCTGAATATTGTTGGTGAAGGTATGCGTGGCGGTGATTATGAGCAGGATATCAGTGATATGGACTACAGGCTGGCTGCCAAAGCTGCATTGGATAATAAAGAACATGTTGTAGGGTTTAAACTAGCACATTTTACAAATCCTGACTGGACTCCTGTTCGGCGTATTGTGGAAGCAGGAAAATTAGCCAATATGCCGGTTGTTATTGATTTTGGTGGTGGTAAACTACCAATTGAAGATCTGTTCTTCAAGTATTTAAGACCAGGAGATATTTATACTCATGTGTTTACAGAGCTTGAAAGGAGAGATCCGATTGTAGATCTTCAGTCTCGTCAATTGAGATCTTTTGTAATTCCTGCTCAAAAAAGAGGAATTATCTTCGACGTTGGTTTTGGTGGTGGAAGTTTCAATTTCAATCAGGCTATTCCTGCAATTAAAGCAGGTTTCTTACCTGATCTGATGGGAACCGATCTTCATACAGGCAGTATGAACGGAGCCATGAAAGATCAGTTAAATGTTCTTTCTATTCATCTGGCTATGGGAATGGATATCCCAGGAGTTATTGAGCGCAGTACCTGGCGTCCGGCGCAGGCTATTAAACGTACAGAATTAGGCCATCTTTCTGAAGGAGCTATAGCAGATATCGCAATTCTAAGTGTTCGTAATGGTAAATTTGGTTTCAGAGATATTGCAGGAAACCGTCATGAAGGAACTCAGAAGCTGGAATGCGAAATGACTTTGAAAGACGGACGAATAATGTATGATCTGAATGCAATAGCTTCAGCTAAAAAATAATTCATATTTGCTCATGATCAAATATACCCACCCATGCTGAAAAACAGTTTGATACTTCTTTTGTTATTGTTTGCTTCAGGAAGCCGCCTTTTAGCTCAAGGCCAGAATAGTAAACAAAAAATTTATGGTATTGTTATCAAGGGTGGTCATGTTATTGATTCTAAAAGCAATCTTAATGAATTAATGGATATCGCAATACAGACTGCCCCTGCAAATCGTCAGGGGCAGTCTGCTTTAGAACCAAGAATAGTCCTTATTGCCAAAAATATTGATACGGCATTAGCCATTCAGGTAGTAGATGCCAGGGGGATGTATGTTACTCCCGGTTTGATTGATATTCATACGCATGTTTTTTATGGGCCTTCTAAAAATGATTATTTAAGTAATGGCTCTATTTCTGTTGTGCCCGATAATTATACTTTCAGAACCGGTGTAACTACGGTAGTAGATGCCGGTGGGGCAGGATGGAAGTCATTTCAGACTTTCAAAAAAAATATTATTGACATATCGGCAACTCGTGTATTATCGATGTTGAATATTGTAGGAGAGGGTATGCGTGGAGGTGCTTTTGAGCAAAACATGGATGATATGGATGCTGATAAAACTGCTGCAGCAGCACTTGAAAACAAGGAATATGTTGTTGGATTTAAACTTGCTCATTTTGGAAAAGCAGACTGGACACCGGTTGAACGTTTAACCAAGGCAGGCAGAATGGCAGATATGCCTGTGATGGTTGATTTCGGCAGTGGTAATCAATCATTGGAAGAATTGTTTTTTAAATACCTGCGTCCCGGAGATATTTATACTCATTCGTATTGTTACGTTCCCGGGGTAAGAGAGCCGATCATAAATACTGAAACGCATGAAGTGAAGCCCTTTGTTCGTAAGGCACAGCAAAACGGATTAATTTTTGATGTGGGTTTTGGAAGTGGCAGTTTTGATTACAGAACAGCAATTCCGGCGATTAAAGCAGGATTTTATCCTAATACCCTGGGGACTGATCTGCATGCTTCAAGTATAAACGGTGCCATGAAAGATCAGATGAATGTATTTTCTGTATTCCTGAACCTGGGAATGGATATTCCTTCAATTATCAAAGCAGCTACATGGGCACCTGCCCAAGCCATTAAACGTGAGGAATTGGGAAATCTTACAGTTGGAGGTATTGCAGATATTGCTGTATTAAGCATGCGGAAAGGAAATTTTGGGTTTAAAGATATTGCAGGAAACAGACAGCCGGGTGATCGTCGTTTTGAGTGTCAGTTAACTATAAAAGGTGGTAAGGTTGTTTACGATCTTAACGCAATAGCAAGCAAGCCGCTTAAGGTGGATTAATCTGTTCCCGATTCAATGATATGCATATGAAAGGTCCTGAATTCAATATTGATGAAATAAAAAGTTGCCGGAATCTATTGTTGAAATCACTGGTATTATTGGTACTGCTTATTGCAGGTATTCATCCGCTTTATGCTCAAAAAAGGCCCAATATCCTTCTGATTATGACCGATGATCAGGGGATCGGAGATGTTGGATTGCATAACAATCTGCTGAAGACTCCTAATATGGATGCAATTGCTGCTCAGGGTGTTGAATTGAGGCAATTCATTGTAAACTTTAACTGTTCCCCGACACGCGCAAGTATCATGACTGGCAGGGATAATTACCGGACCAGCGTAGTTGGTGTTACTGAGACTTCTCCTTTAATGAAGGAGAGTGAAGTAACCATTGCAAAAATACTATCTGATGCCGGTTATCGGACCGGTTTATTTGGTAAATGGCATCTGGGCGATAATTATCCGATGAGGCCTTCGGATAAAGGGTTTCAGGAAACACTGATTCATAAAGGAGGTGGAATCGGACAGGCTTCAGACCCGCCGGGTAATTCTTATTTTAACCCAATTCTGCAGCAAAATAATATTAGCAGGCAATTTCAGGGCTATTGCGATGATATATTCGCCGATGCAACCATCAGCTTTATTGAGAAAAACAGAGATAAGCCCTTTTTTGCTTTTTATGCAACTAACCTCCCTCATTTTCCTTTAGTTGTTGCCGATAAATGGGCTGATCCTTACCGAAAGATGGGGATGCATGAGCTAAATGCCTTAACTTATGGAATGATTGCCAATGTTGATGCTAATATCGGCAGGTTGATGGCCAAACTGAAAGAATTGGACATAGAAGATAATACCATAGTCATATTCCTTTCTGATAATGGCCCGCGTACCAAACGATCTAAAAATGATCTATATCCTGACAGATATGTGATGAACCTGAGAGGGACAAAGACAAGTGTATACGAAAACGGTATCCATGCTCCGTTCTTTATCAAATGGCCGGGTAAAATTCCGCAGGGCGTTAAGCTAAATAATCTCACCGCCCATATAGACGTTTTACCAACTCTTCTGGATGCTTGTAATGTACCTGTGCCCAAAAATCTTCAGATCGACGGTATATCTTTGATGCCACTGCTTACTGAAAAAGTGAAACAATTACCTGAAAGGAATATTTTTATTCAGGGACATGCAGGTTCAGAACCATTTAAATACGTGCATTTCACAGTCAGGGGACAGAGGTATAAACTCATTTCACCGCATGATGAACCTTATGAAATTGTCAATCGTCCGAATGCTGATGAGATAAAAAGCATGATTTCTTCACTTGAGTTATATGATATTGAAAAAGATCCGAGTGAAATCAATAATATAGCCAAACAAAATCCGGGTATTGTGGATGATTTATTGGCAAAATATGAACAGTGGTTTGATAAGGTTATCTATGACAGGGGATACGACTGGCCACAGCGTATTCACCTGGGAAGTAAATTTCAAAGGAATGTGGAGTTATCCCGTTTTGAATGGGGTGGGCCGGGTACAATTGGAAATAAGGGAAAACAACTGGGCTATTGGGAGGTGTTTAGTAATGCCGCAAAATACCGGATAACCTTACGCTTTCAGAAAACCAATAAACCAGCCTTTGCTGTGTTGAAGTATATGGGCAAGGAATATCGGGTTCAGGTAAATACCGGTAATACTCAGATTGTGTTTGATGAAATATCCTTGCCTGAGGGAAACGGCAGGTTTGAAGCCTATCTTAAATCTGCTGCTGAAGAAACCGGTGTTCAGTTTGTGAATGTGGACCGGTTAAATTGATTTCTTGCTAAATAATATTTCTTACTCAAAACCACGATGGAAAGAAGAAAATTCATAAAGTCAGCAGTTTTAGGCTCAGCAGGACTGATTGCAGGCTATCCCTGGTTAGGAGCTGAAGCAGCTTCCGGACTTAAAATTACAAAGATCAGATATTATGCCGCACCGGGATATAATAAACCTCTTTTCAACCAGGCCCGTGGTATTGTCGAAATTGAAACAAATGAGGGTATCATTGGAATAGGTGAAGGCGGTTCTAAAGATATGATTGAGCAATGTGCCCGAATGATGATTGGAGAAGACCCCTTTCGCATCGAGCATATATGGCAAAACCTTTACAGGGGCATGTTTTATCCTCCCGGAAGGGAAAAATTACATGCTGTAGGTGCATTGGAAATGGCCTTATGGGATATTAAAGGAAAGGCCTTAAATGTTCCTGTCTATGAACTTCTTGGGGGCTCTACGCGCGAATATGTGGAATGTTATGCTACAGGATTCAGACCTTCTAAAGCCACAACTGAAGAAGAAAGAGCAAATGATTGTCTCAAAGCGGGGTTTCGATCCTATCGTATCGGCCCGACAGGTGGTAATGGTGATCAGCCCTTTGATTTCTATCAGAATGCCTCAAAAACAATTGATTACTGTAAAAGGATAGATAAGGCAGTTGGTGGGAATGGAAACTGGGCTATTGATTTGCATACCCGTTTTGACACACCCGAAGCTTTAAAGATATGTAATGCACTGGAAGAACTGAGTCCGTATTTTATAGAGGATGCTATTCGCTCTGAAAATCCGGGTGTTTACCGTTCATTCAGAACCTTAACAAAGGCTCCTTTAGCCGTAGGTGAGCAATTTGGCGATCGTTGGGATACCAATGAATTGATTGAACAGCACCTGATCAATTATTCAAGAGTTACCTTACCTAATACCGGGGGGATTGTTGAGTTTAAGAAGATTGCGGCCCTTTGCGAAACGCATTATGTAGGTATGCTTCCGCATTTTACCGGACCTTTATCTACAGCTGCATTAGTTCATGTTTTAGGCTCAAGCAGTCCTTCACGTGTAATGATGGAATTAGCTGGTGGTGAAACAGAAAAACCTGTATACTTTAATGAAGATTATCTCAGATTTTCCAATGGGCAACTGTATTTAAATCCGGAACCCGGACTGGGGGTTAAGTTTAATCCTAAGAAGGCCGATTTTATAATGGAAATTAAGGAAAATACCAAATTCCCTCATCCCATTCTGAAAAGTCCTGATGGGGCTATTCATAACTGGTAATTGAATTTTATTGAATTATTTACTCATTAAATGTGGTAAATTCCTTAAATAATCACATTTTTAGAAATTCAGAGACAGATATTCAATTTGTTCATGAAAGCCATTTTTAATTTATAAAATATCAGAAATTGAAAACCAGATCAATAGTACTTTTAACATTATTTATTGCTTCCTCATGTGGATTCTTTTTGTCGGCTTGTAATTCCGTAAAAAAATCAGCGCTTACAATATCAGGTGACAAGGATGCTTCTGCAATGGTTGAGTTTATCAGCAATCCTGAAGATGCAAGATTAAAAGACCGCAAATTTGAACAGGTTCCCGCAGTTGGGGCAACTGCAGACGGGGAACACGTTTTCGTTGCATTTTACTCAGGAGGTGCTGCACCCGGTCCGGGTAATTATGTCACCTTGTCTGTTAGTCTTGATAGGGGTAGAACCTGGCTAAATGATCAGCTTGTAGTTTATCCCCGTAGTTCTGAATACCGATTGTTTGATCCTGCAATCTGGAGAGATAAGTTTGGTCAGGTGCGCTTATTCTATGGGAGCGCAAAAAACAACTTACTTTGGGATGGATTTGGGGGAGTTAATGCAGTCGAAATTAAATGGGACGGTAAGAAGATTTCTCATTCAGAACCTGTTCGTATCAGTGATGGGGTGATGAGCAATAAACCGGTTCATTTGCCTTCAAAGAACAGGGCACTTTTCCCTGTTTACATTGATAAACCACTTCCGGGGACTAAATCTGAAAGTGCTTTCCCTCATGATGGTGCTTTCATCTATTCTAAAGATTATTCAAAGTCAGGGCGAAAACTGCAATTGTCACCTTATGCATCAATTAATGTTCCTGAAGAACTCAGAATCCATGATGAACCTCAGGTTGTTGAAGTAAATGATAAAGGGGATTATCTCGCAATGGTAAGAACAACCAAAGGGATTTATTATACACAGAGCACCGATTTTGGTAAAACATGGTCTGCTGTTCAAGCTTTTACGGCTTCCGGTCCGACGACATCCAGCAGGTTTTATATCGGTAAACTTTCTTCCGGAAATTTATTGCTGGTTAGCAATAACAGTACTACACGTAATAAAATGACAGCTTTTCTTTCAATGGATGGAGGGAAAACCTGGCCACACAAATTATTGCTTGATGCAAGGGAAAATGTATCTTACCCTGATGCCGATCAAACTGCTGACGGTAATATTCACGTGGTATTTGATCGCGACAGGACCGGAGCAAAAGATATTCTGTATTGCAGATTTACAGAGAATGATGTGATCAGTGGCAATAATGATGCAGTATTCAAAACCAGAGTTAACAAGTAATTTTAATTTCTAATGATAGATTCAGCTTTATTGAGTTGAATGAAATAATATGAAGACTATTTTATGCTGTGATTGGGGAACAACTTCGTTCAGACTGAGGTTGGTTGACAGGGATACATATATTGTTCATGCTGAGCTTTTATCGTCAACTGGTGTGGCTGCCACATTCAGGGCATGGAAAGAGCAAACCGAAATCAGTCGATTTGATTTCTATTCTGCAAGACTCAGATCAAGTATTCAGGAATTAGCTGAAAAGAATGCGGTTAATACCGATAACATTCCGGTGATTGTGTCAGGCATGGCTTCTTCCTCACTTGGAATGGAAGAGATTCCGTATGCAGTTTTACCTTTTAATATTAATGGAAGTCAGGCATCGGTTCGTGTTTTTGAAGAATATAACGGTTCAAATGCTCCATTAATTATTGTTTCAGGTGTGAGAAGTAATGAGGATGTGATGCGAGGGGAGGAAGCTCAGTTGATAGGCCTTATTCAGTTAAATGAAGTTAACCTGGATGAAAATGAGGAATATGTATTTGTGTTTCCTGGTACTCATTCCAAACATATTGAGGTAAAGGGTGGAGATATGGTTGATTTCAGGACATTTATGACCGGAGAGGTATTCAATATTTTATCAGAACACAGCATATTAAAAGATTCAGTACTATTGGATAATTCGATAAAACTGAGTGATCCTATTGCGCTTAAAGCCTTTACATCAGGAGTAGAAAACTCGGCTGAATCTTCAATTCTTCATACTTTATTTACTGTAAGAACAGCTCAGCTTTTCGGGAAGTTCAGCAAGGAATATAATTCATTTTATTTGAGTGGTTTGCTCATTGGTGATGAGCTCAGACAATTAAAGCCAGATATGAACAGAAATCTCGTCATTTGCAGCGGGAAACATTTATATGAGCATTATAAAATTGCATCAGATATCCTTAGATTAACACAAAAAACAATTTTTATACAAGCTGAACTGATTGATAAAGCAACAATTGCAGGCCAGGTTCAGCTATTTAATGCATTACATAATTAATATGAATAATAACGATTTTTCGTGGTCAGCATTTAATAAGGTTCCGGTAGTAGGAATAGTCAGGAACCTGTCTTTTGATGATATTGCCAAAATTCTGCCGGTTTATCTCTCTTCTGGTTTGACCACAATAGAGATAACCATGAATACCCCCTTTGCAGAGGATATCATTCGATATGCGGTAGATAAGTATAAAGGTCAGTTGAATGTTGGAGCAGGTACGGTATGCAGTTTAGATGATTTGAAGCAGGCGCTTCAGGCAGGCGCTCAATTTATTGTTACCCCAATTCTTAATCCGGAGGTTGTGAAATATTGCTCCCGTGAAGGAATACCTGTTTTTCCGGGTGCATATACTCCAACAGAAATTTATCAGGCATGGGAACTGGGAGCTACTATGGTAAAGGTTTATCCTGCAACTGCTTTAGGACCCGACTATATTAAGGATGTTAAAGCTCCGCTCAATAAAATCAAATTATTGCCAACCGGAGGAATCAGTCTGGCGAATATGCAAAGCTTTATCAAAGCCGGTGCTGATGGTTTGGGAATAGGCGGGCAATTGTTTGATAAGAATCTCATCAAATCTGCTGATTGGGAAGGCTTGAAAGATCATTTTAAACAGTATGTCAATTACTTTTCGTCATAAATCCTAAAATCATAAACCTAACTCGAATGGTAGCTCCAAAAGGAAAAAATTATCGCTGGCTGATTGTCGTCTTATTATTTACAGGTACGGTCATCAATTATCTTGATCGTCAGATTATTGGTTTGTTAAAACCTACGCTTGAGTCTGAGTTCAGCTGGACTGAAACTGATTTTGGAAAGATTATGTCTGCATTTTCATTCGCATATGCAATTGGACTGCTTGTTTCAGGAAGATTTATTGATAAAGTAGGAACAAAACTCGGCTATAGTGTTGCTGTTGTGGTTTGGAGTTTGGCTGGTATGTTTCATGCATTGGCAAAATCTGTTACTGGTTTTGGAATAGCAAGACTTTCACTGGGTATTGGAGAGGCCGGCAATTTCCCTGCAGCAATGAAGGCGGTTGCAGAATGGTTCCCCAAAAAAGAAAGAGCACTTGCAACCGGTATTTTTAATTCAGGCACAGCTATTGGTGTTGTGGTCGCATTGATCATTGTTCCGATTATTATGCAGAATTATGGATGGCACGAAGTGTTCTGGATTACCGGTTCAATGGGTTTTGTATGGTTGTTATTCTGGCTTTGGTTATATGATGTGCCCGCTAAACAGAAAAGATTAAGTTCTGAGGAATTGGAATATATTGAAAGTGATAAGGGTGATACTACAGATCAGGTTAAAAGTTCTGTTAAAATATCATGGGGTAAATTGTTTTCCATCCCGCAGACCTGGGCAATTGTTACCGGTAAGTTTCTGATCGATCCTATTTTCTGGTTTTTCCTGTTTTGGTTACCTTCCTACTTTTCTTCAACGTTTAATCTTGATCTTAAAGTAATCAGTCCCGAGCTGATGCTTATTTACGGCGCTACAACGGTTGGGAGTATTGCCGGCGGGTATTTCTCATCAGTGCTGATTAACAAAGGTTGGCCAACATTAAAAGCAAGAAAAGGTGTTCTTTTATTATTTGCCGTCATTGAATTATGTATTATGATTGCTATTGCTCAGTTTGTAACAGATAAATGGGCTGCAGTAGGGCTGATTAGTTTGGCTGTTGCTGTTCATCAGGCATGGGCCACCAATATTTTTACCATGGCTTCTGATATGTTCCCGAAAGATGTGGTAAGCTCAGTTGTAGGAATAGGAGGGATGACCGGTGCAATTGGAGGGATACTCTTCCCGATATTTGTGGGTTATCTGCTTGATGTTTATAAAATTGCAGGAAATCTGACGGGTGGTTATAATCTTATATTCACCATTTGTGGTGCAACCTATCTCACTGCCTGGCTTATTATTCACTTGCTGACCAGAAAACCGGCTAATGTACCCGATGTGAAAAATATTTAACGGTATATAATTATGAATACGATTTTAAATTATATTAAAAAGGCCTCACTTTTTTGTGCTCTGTTGGGCTCTCCGGTCTTTGTTTCAACTGCAAACGCCCAGTTGTACAATTTCACCGAAGAGCAAATGAAAAGTTATACTAAGGAGAACCCTTATGGTCGTTTTCCGGGCGGAAGACCAATGATACCGGCAGCAATTTTGGATACCATTCGTAAAATGGATATTCAGGTGGTTGAGGCAATTGGTTCAATACCAAGAGAGTATTCCAATCAGTATGAAGATGGATGGAAATCCTTAATTCCGGGAAAAAAGCTTGTTGGTCGTGCATTTACTGTACAATTCATGCCTTCACGTCCTGATCTTGTTGCCGGGATGCAGGCAGAGGCAGATAAAAATAATTTTACCGGCCTTAACAACAGAACAACAATTGATATGCTACAGAAAGATGATTTGGTGATCGTTGATCTGTTCGGAAAAGTGCAGGGTGGAACGTATGTAGGCGATAAATTGTCCTACTATATCTGGAAAACTACCGGTACCGGATTGATTGTTGATGGTGGGATCTATCTGACTGAGAACATTCAGCAAAGTGGTATGCAGGCATTTTACCGTGGTACCTATCCAGGTGCATTGAGTAATGCCACTGTTTCAGGTATCAATGTTCCTATCCGTATCGGAAAAGCTGTTATTATGCCCGGCGATCTTGTAATTGGTGATCAGGATGGAATTCTGGCAATCCCGCCTCAGTTTGTTCCAAAGCTTATCGCTAATGTTACCCGCGACCGCCGCCGTGATTTCTGGATGAAACGTGCATTTGATCTTGGGAAATACAAGTCGAGCGATATTTACGGACGTCCTAAAGATCCGGCATTGCTTAAACAGTTCGAAGAGTATTTAAACACAGGTGATGCTAAATTGTTGCCCAGATAATTGATTTGTTCATTATTCTTTATACAATGAAGGTTTTCAATATTGTTTTTTGCATTCTGTTTATTATCTCTGCCGGCCTCCAGTATAATGATCCCGATCCTTTGTTATGGATCCCGATATATCTGTTCGGTGCTTTTATTTCATACTCAGCTATAAGCAATAAATATTACACTTCATTAACTCTCTCGGGTATTATGTTGTTTTTGGTCTATGCTATTTATTTATTTTTTGATAAATACGGAGTTCTTGCCTGGGTAACCGAGCATGATGCCGAAAACATAGCCGGGAGTATGAAAGCTTCTGCGCCATGGATTGAAGAAACCAGAGAGTTCTTCGGATTATTAATCCTGATTTCAGTCCTTCTTCTTAATTATTATTATTCCAGAAAGCAAGTTTAACCATTCGATAATTCCCAATAGAGTTGATCATGCTGATTATCCATAGTTTGATCTTATCAAAGTGGAATTGACCCAAGTTCAGCAGTGTTTTATACTGCTTTCTTTAAGTTTGAAAAATTTACATATATATTAAGGTATACGGTACTTTTGACATCTTACTATAAGTTTGGAAATTTCACCTGTTTGTCAAATTTTATTCTTTAATAAAAGTATATTCAGAAATCTCAATAGGTGATTTGAATCATAGTTAGTTGAAAGTTTTTTGTGTAATAATTAAGTTTCTCAGCAGAATTATTACACAGATAATTAGGAAATGAGTGATTTTGCTCAAATTAGTTTTCAACAAATCTATCTTTTGCTCATTTTTTAATATTTTAAATCGCTGATAATCAGATTGTTTTAAATATTTTTTAAACGAAATTCAGAACTGATAAAAATCATTTTCAAAACATTGACAAATCAAAATATATCTTTATTTTAGTTAATCCGATTGATTAGAAGTGCTGTAAACTCTTCGAACTCATGAGGTAATTATTCTTAACTTAAAACTTTATTTAAAAAAAAGAATTATGATGAAAAAAGTTTACAAACTAGTCGTATTACTTTTATTCTGTCAGGCCTATGTGTTTGCGCAGAATATTAGTGTTACCGGTAAGGTTACCGACGCCGACAATTTACCTTTGCCAGCAGTGAGCATCAAGGTAAGTGGATCAACTCAGGGCACGAGCACTGATGCCAACGGTAATTTTACAATCTCTGTGCCTTCCAATGCATCGCTGATATTCAGCTACATTGGATTTACTACCCAAACTGTCGCAGTTCAGGGACGTACAACCATCAATGTTCGTCTTGAATCTGACAGTAAGCTACTCGAAGGAGTAGTTGTTACCGCTATGGGTATTACTAAAGACCAAAAGGTTTTAAGTTATGCTACACAGCAAATCAACACCGATAATTTTGCTAAAGCAAAAGAATTGAACGTAGCTAACTCTCTTTCAGGACGTGTTGCTGGTTTGAACATTGCAAAAACCTCTTCAGGTTTAGGTGGTTCTTCCAGGGTTGTTCTTAGAGGTGACCGTTCAATTACTGGTAACAACCAGGCTTTGATCGTTATCGATGGTGTGCCAATGGATAACTCAAACTACAGTCCCGGCAACGCGAATGGTGGTCGTGATGGTGGCGACGGTCTTTCAAGTGTTAACCCTGATGATATTGAGTCTATCAACGTATTAAGAGGTGCTTCTGCAACTGCTCTTTACGGTTCACGTGCTGCAAACGGTGCGTTATTGATTACTACTAAAAAAGGTAGTGCTCAAAAAGGATTCGGTGTTTCTTTCAACAGTTCTTCTCAGATTGAAGCTCCAATGATTCTTCAGGATTTCCAGAATGTTTATGGTCAGGGTGCTGGAGGTGTTTACAACAGAGCTGAAGAAGGTTCATGGGGTCCAAAAATGACAGGACAATCAGTTGCTTTATGGGGTAATGATCCGGCAGATGTTGGAAAAGTTTACAACATGACTCCTCAGCCAGACAACTACAAAGATTTCTTCAATACTGGTAAGCAGTATTCAAACTCTTTGGCATTTTCTGGTGGTAATGAAAAAGTTCAGACTTATTTCTCTTATACTAATGTAAACGCTACCGGTATTCTTGATAATAACAAATTAGCACGGAATACCCTTAACTTACGTGTTAGCGGTAAAGTAAGTTCTAAATTATCTTACGATTCTAAAGTAACTTACCTGAAAGAGGATGTGGATAACAGACAGCAAACTGGTGAGTCTTATTCAAACAATCAGCGTCATATTTTACGTATTCCACGTAACATTTCTTTAGCTTCTGCTCAGAAGTTTGATTATATCGATCCTTCTACAGGTAAACTTCGTCAGAACTACTGGAATCCCGGATCAAACGGTGGTGAAAACCCATTCTGGACTAAAAACCGTATCATTGCTGCTGATCAGAGAAATCGTGTAACAGGATTTGGTTCATTAACTTATCAGGTTACCGAAGATTTAAGTATCATGGGTCGTGCAGGTATTGATAAGACTTTGGATAATTATGAAGGTAAGTGGTATAATGATACTTATACTATTGCTGACTTTGGTAACTATTCTACCCAGTTCAGAGATGTTGCTGAAACAAACTTTGACCTGATTGGTATCTACAAAAAGAATTTACTTAAAGAATTAACTGTAGATGCTACATTCGGTGCAAACTTACAGCATGTAGACAGATTATCTCAATCAACTGCTACTGGTGGTTTGAACCGTGATAACCTGTTTATCCCTTCAAATGGTCGTGCTCCTTCAGTAGATCGTTCAGTAGTTCCAACTGAAAAGCAGGGTGTATTTGCAACAGCAGATTTCACATATAAGAATGCTTTGACTATTTCAGGTTCCATCCGTAATGACTGGTCTTCAACTTTACCAAAAGACAGCCAGTCTTATCTGTTCGGTTCAGCAGGTTTCTCTGCAATTCTTTCAAATATCTTCACTTTACCAAGTGCAGTTTCATTTGCTAAGTTTAGAGGATCTTGGGCTCAAACAGGTAACGATGCATCTCCATTCCTTCTTACCCAGACTTACAGCTTCTTAACCGGTGGTCCGAACGGATTCATCAGCCGTGACGCTGTTAAGCCTTTCCCTAATCTGAAGCCGGAGTTAACTACTGCTCAGGAAGTTGGTTTGGAAGTTAAATTGTTCAATAACCGTTTAGGTTTTGATTTAGGTTACTATAAATCTGAGTCTAAAAACCAATTGTTTACTGTTGCAATTCCTCCTGCATCAGGCTGGTCTTCTGAATACGTAAACGCAGGTCTTGTTCGTAACTCAGGTATTGAGTTAACTATGAACGGTTCCCCAATCAGAAAAGATAACTTCCGTTGGGATATTGATCTGAACTATGCACGTAACAAGAATAAATTGGTTGAGTTAACTCAGGATCTTAAGGTGTTAAACCTTGCTGGTGACTTCATGAACTTCTCCCGTGCAGTAGAAGGTGAGTCATTAGGTAACCTGTACAGCAGAGGTTATCAGCGTGATGCTCAGGGAAAAATCCTTGTTGACGCTGCCGGTTTACCTTTAATTACCCCGGGAACAACTGTGTTTGTTGGAAACACCAGACCAGATTGGTTAGGTGGTATCAGTAACAGATTTACTTACAAAAAACTGACTCTTAACTTACTGATCAGTGCTCAGGTAGGTGGTGTAGTTTCTTCATTCACTAATGCAGTTATTTATGCTGACGGTGTTGTTGAGCAAACTCTTGCCGGTAGAGATTCTTACATTTTCCCTGGTGTTACAGCGACTGGTACAGCTAATACTGTTGCTACAACTGCTGAGAAATACTGGAAAAAGGTAGGTGGACGTAATACTCCTGTTGGTGAAGTTTGGACTTACGATGCAACAAATATCCGTATGCGTGAAGTTTCTTTAAGTTATGCATTACCAAATAACTTATTGAAAAAATCTCCATTCCAGGCTGCTTCTGTATCTTTAGTAGGTCGTAACTTATTTTTCTTGTTGAACAAAGCTGAAGGATTTGACCCTGAGTTAACATCAGGTGCTCAAAATACTACAGTAGGTCTTGAGTCATTCTCAATGCCATCAACCCGCCAAGTAGGTTTGAACTTAAATTTATCGTTCTAATAATCAAAACTGACAAACATGAAAAAATTTAAATTATATCTTACAACAGGTTTATTTGTGGTTACAGCCATGGGTATATCTTCTTGTACGGACAAATTCGAAGAGTATAATACCAACCCTACCAAGCTTACAGAGCTTGATGCATCAGGGGTAGGTAATGCCTTCGCGGCTGCTCAGTACAGAGGAACCACTGCATCCTGGCAGACATTCCAATCTTTATTTGGAGATTTACAGGCACAATATTTTGCCAATATTGCACAAAACTTCCCTTCTGACCGTAACGTGATGGTGGGTAACTGGTTAAATGGTGCATGGAGCGGATTTTATGGTTCTGCAATTCCACCACTTTTGGGAGTACTAGATAATACCAAACCAGGCGGTAAAGCAGAAAATGCAGGTGTTTATGCAATTGCAAACATCTGGAAAGTTCGTATGTTTCTTCCAAGAACTGACTACTGGGGACCAATTCCTTATTCTCAGGTAGGTAATGGTTTGAAGCAGGTAGATTACGATGCTCAGGATGTTATCTATAAGGATTTCCTGGCTTTATTAACTAAAGCAGTAGCTGATCTTCAGCCGTACAAAGGAAAAAACCTTTTAGGTAATAACGATCAGATTTACGCTGGTAATGTTGATAACTGGATCAGATTTGCGAACACACTTCGCCTTCGTATTGCTATGCGTATATCAGGTGTAGAACCTGCTTTAGCTAAAACCAATGCTGAAGCGGCAGTTGCAGGTGGTGTATTGGAAACCAATGCCCATGATGCATTCCTTAAAGTAACTGCTAACTCAATTAACACTCTGAATCAGGCAACTGCCTGGAACGAGTTCCGTATGAGTGCTGCAATGGAAAGTGTATTAAAAGGATATTCTGATCCAAGGATGTCTAAATTCTTTGCTCCCGCTGCTTCAACTGGCGAATACAGAGGTTTACGTAACGGTTATTCTCAGGTTGAGCTTGGTCTGGCTGCAAACCAGAATACTAAGCTTTCCAACGTTAATGATAACTTCCTTCCTGCTAATCAGGCTAATCAGCCATTTGGTATCATTATGGCAGCTGAGGCCTGGTTCCTTAGAGCTGAAGGTGTGTTAAAAGGATGGAACATGGGTGGTGGTACTGCACAGGCTTATTATGAAGCAGGTATCAACGCTTCCATGCGTCAGTGGGGTATTACAGATGCTGCTGCTATTGCAGCGTATACTGCAAGTGCTTCTACTCCGGTTGCTTTAACAGATGCTGTTAATTCACCGGCATTAACTGATATCCCGGTAAAATGGTCAGCTGATCCTGCTAAACAAATGGAGCAGGTAATCACTCAAAAATGGCTTGCTTTATGGCCTGATGGTCTTGAGGCATGGGCTGAATACCGTCGTACTGGTTTCCCTAAACTTTATCCAAGAATTAACTCTGAAAGTTTAGTAGTTCCTGCCAACGGTGTAGTTCGTCGTACTCCATATGTTGTGGGTGAATCACAAACTAACCCTAAAGGTTTAGCTACCGGTGTGGCTAAGCTTGGTGGTGCTGATAACGAAGCTACCCGTCTGTGGTGGAATAAGTAATCAGTAGATTAAAATAATGTAAAGGCCATCCTGATTTATTCAGGATGGCCTTTTTTGTTTAGAAATACAAGGTCTGTTCATTATTTATTATATCAGTACGCTCATGATATGATAAATAATGAGGTGTTAAAACTTTGCCATTAATTATAAGTTTCGAAATCTGATTATTTGTCCTTTTATTTTAATCTTATTTTTATATTTAGTGATTAGGATAGTTTTTTTTTAATTGTTTAATAAAGGTCAAAATGACCAGGGGACACATAAATCCCAATCAGTTTTACAGAGTTCTTATTTCATAATAATTTTAGACAATGACATTTCATTTCAAAGGTCAAATCATTTCGGAAACACTTAAAAGATCAGCGTTAGCTGTTGTTGTAAGCTTTTTGTTATCTGCCTGCGGCAGTAATGACAATAAACTTTTCACCCTCATGAAAAAAGGTGATACAGGTATTGACTTCAGAAATATACTCGAAGAGGGGCAGGATCTCAATGTGATGAATTATTCCTATTTCTATAATGGTGCCGGGGTATCGGTTGGCGACATTAATAATGATGGCCTTCAGGACGTTTTATTTACTGGTAATATGGTTAAAAACCGACTTTTTTTGAATAAAGGTGATTTTAAGTTCGAAGATATTACTCAGAAAAGCGGTGTTTCAGCAATGCAGGGTTGGTGTACCGGGGCAACAATGGTTGATATTAATTCAGACGGTAAGCTTGACATTTATATTTGCAGATCTGCGGATATAAATCCTGTCCGGCGCAAAAATCTCTTATTCATTAACAATGGAGATCTGACCTTCAGCGAAAAGGCGGAAGAGTATGGTCTTGCAGATCAGGGATATTCAACACAGGCTTCATTTTTTGATTATGATAAAGATGGTGATCTGGACATGTTTCTGATAAATCATTCTTTACAGCAATACAGTACTGGTGTACAGGAGAATGTTCAATTGCGTAAACAAACGAATCCTGATTTTTCCAATAAACTTTTCCGTAATGATAATGGACATTACAGTGATGTTAGCGCTGAGACGGGGATTACCTCAAATGTGCTGACTTTCGGCCTGGGGTTAGCAATTTCTGATTTGAACAGTGATAGCTGGCCCGATATTTATGTTTCCAATGATTTTAATGAACCTGACTATATGTTCATTAATAATGGCAACGGAACCTTTACAGATAAGCTTTCTGAAAGCATGGATCAGATTTCTATGTATTCTATGGGCTCAGATGCTGCTGATTATAATAACGATGGATTCCCGGATCTTGTTACTCTGGATATGCTTCCGGAGGATAATAAGACTCAAAAAATGCATTCCGGAGCAGAAAATTTTGATAAAATGCAGTTTTTATTCGACCGGGGATTTTATTTTCAGTTTAGCAGAAATATGCTGCAGAAAAACAATGGAGATGGTACTTTCTCTGAAATTGGTCAGCTTGCAGGTATCTCAAATACTGACTGGAGTTGGTCAGCTTTGTTCTCAGATTTTGACAATGACGGGAATAAGGATCTGTTTGTTACAAACGGTTACGTTAAAGATTATACAGATATGGACTTCCTGAAATATACAATGGATCAGACCATTAAGGCCAAACAGGAAGGAAAGGAAACAGTGGTGAAAGATTTTATAGAAAAGATGCCAACCATTGTAATGCCGAATTATGCTTTCAAAAACACAGGTAAAGACCGTTTTGAAAATATGAACTCAGAATGGGGACTTGATCAAAAGGGTATTTCATCAGGTGCTGCATATGCAGATCTTGATAATGACGGCGATATGGATCTTATTGTAAATAATACAAATGATTATGCATCTGTTTACAGAAACAATTCAGACAAATTTAATAAGCATAGTTTTTTAAAAGTTAAGTTAATTGGTGAAAAACAAAATTCATTGGGTATTGGATCAAAAGTTGTTCTATATAGCAAGGGAAAACAATATTTTCAGGAACAAATGCCTGTCCGGGGCTTTCAGTCGTCGGTTGATCCTGTTTTGAATTTTGGACTAGGGGATATTAAATCTATTGACTCTCTGAAAGTTATCTGGTCAAATGATAAAACTCAGGTATTGAAAAATGTTAAAGTTAATCAGACACTTTCGCTTGATATTAAAAACGCAGCAGCAATAACGAAGTATTCTCCGGTACCTCCATCCATTAAGCTTCTGAGTGAAAGTCCTTTATTGTCATACAGTCATAAGGAAAATCAGTTTAATGATTTTACTATTCAAACTTTACTGCCTAATTATCTGTCAAGACAGGGGCCATGCATGGCAAAAGCCGATGTCAATAATGATGGCCTGGAAGATATCTTTATTGGTGGAGCAGCCGGACAAGCCGGTGCAATATTTATACAAGCCGCTAGCGGACAATTAAATCTAAAGGCAGTTCCTGCTTTTGATTCAGATGCTCAATCTGAAGATACTGCAGCAGAGTTTTTTGATATGGATGGTGATGGCGATATGGATCTGTATGTTGGTAGTGGAGGCTACGAGTTTGCTGCTGATAATCCTTTATTACAGGACAGGATTTATATCAATGATGGGAAAGGGAATTTCAGTCGTAAAAATACAGGGTTACCTGCGATGTTAATCAGCACGGGTACTGTTAAAGCTTCAGATATTGATTCTGACGGAGATAAAGATTTGTTTATCGGGGGGCGTCTTGTGCCGGGCAGGTATCCAAGTTCTCCTGAAAGCAAGATCCTTTTGAACGATGGTAAGGCTAATTTTACTGATGCAAGCAAACAATTTGGATCAGAGCTGACTTCTCTCGGCATGGTTACAGATGCCTTATGGCTTGATTTGAATAAAGATAAAACTGAAGATCTTATCGTTGCAGGGGAGTGGATGCCTTTAAAGGTATTTATAAATCGCAATGGTAAATTGAAGGATGCTTCTTCTGATTATATCAAATTTGCTTCTTCAGGTTGGTGGAATCGTATTTATGCCGACGATATGGATGGTGACGGTGATAAAGACTTAATTATTGGAAATCTTGGCTTAAACGCCCAATTCCATGCTACTGAAAAGGAACCTCTGAAAATATACTTTAAAGACTTTGATGAAAATGGCTCAATTGATCCGATCTTCTGTTATTACATTGATGGTGTTTCTTATCCCGCAGCGTCCAGAGATGATCTTATGGATCAGCTTCCGGGTTTAAAGAGTAAATTTCTTGAGTATCATAAATATGCAAATGCAACGATTACCGATCTCTTTACTTCCGAGCAGTTGAAAGATGTGAAAGAGTTAAAAGCTGAGATTCTTGAAACTGTTTTCCTTGAGAATACCGGAACTTCATTTAAGTTAAAAGAGCTTCCTGTTGAGGCTCAATATGCGCCTGTATATGCAATGACTTCACTGGATGCTAATGGAGATGGTAAGAAAGATTTGCTCCTGGCAGGGAATAATTCATGGACCAGAATCAAGTTCGGACAGTATACAGCAAGTAACGGAGTTTTAATTACAGGCACTCCGGATGGCAAGTTTACCTATGTTCCTCAATGGAAGAGTGGTTTAAATATAAAAGGTAATGTGCGCAGCCTTCAGGTAATTGGTAAGGCAAAGGATTCGGCAGGTCGGATTATATTTGGAATAAATAATGCGGAAGCAAAAACAGTAAAAGTTAATTGATATTTTTTTGAGTGCAGGTTTTATAGTTTTATTATATGAATAACAAAGTTGTTTATTTTCTGTTTTTTAGTTTTTTAGTTTCAATATTCTTATCATTTAAATCAAATGAAAGTATTCAGGAACCATGGAAGGCCCCGGAATCTGCTGATACCATAAAAAGCCCGTATTCATTCACTCCATCATTTATCAGGGAAGGAGAGAAGTTATATAATACCTTATGTGTTACCTGTCACGGACAGAACGGATTGGGAGATGGTCAGCCCGGCAGATATAAAATTGAACCTGCCAATTTTCATAAGAAGCAGGTTACAGATCAGAAAGATGGCGCTATATTCTGGAAGTTAAGTAATGGAAGAGGTATAATGCCTGCTTATGGGGTTGCATTGTCAGAGGAGAAGCGCTGGCAATTGATTGCTTATATAAGGCAGTTTGCTAAACAGAACCTTGATTTGTCTGCAAAGAAAGTAGTGGTGCCTCTTAAAAATTATGGAATAAACAGGGCCGTGCCAAGCCCTTATTTTCCATTACCGGCTAAAGTTAGCAATGCCATAGCTACTGAGGAACTTGTATTGATGGTAGATACCGTAGCTAAAGGATTGAAGAGGGCATGGAGCCTTACTTTTTTACCTGATCATTCTGTATTGATTGCAGAAAGAAGTGGTAAAATATTACGTATGAAAGGTGGAAAATTACTTGATACGCTAACGGGTAATATCCCATCAAGTCTGCGGGATATTAAGCTTCATCCTGATTTTAAAACAAATAACCTTGTTTATCTCTCTTACTATATAGAACCTGTAAAAGCTGCCGGTACCGGAGGTTATACCGCCCTGATGAGAGCCAGATTACAGGGAAACAAACTGCTTGATGAAAAGACAATTTACAAGGCAGGGCCTTTTAAAAACAATGGAGATTGGTTTGGCAGTAAAATTGGCTTCGATAAGGGTTATGTATTTTTCTCGGTAGGAATCCATAGTCCAAGAAATAATGCGCAAAGTCTGTCAGCATTTGATGGAAAAACAATGAGGTTGCATTATGATGGCAGTATTCCTAAGGATAATCCGTTTGTTAATACCCCGGGAGCCTTGCCTGAAATCTATTCATATGGGCATCGTATGCACCAGGGTATGCGCCGCGATCCTAAAACCGGAAGAATGATGGTGGTTGAATTTGGTGAGTTAGCGGGTGATGAACTTAATGTTTTGAAACCGGGAGCAAATTATGGATGGCCGATTGCTACATACAGCCTCGAATACAGCGGCGCAATTATTTCTGAAAGTCCGTTTAAAGAGGGTGTTGAACCTCCAATTCATCACTATGCAATTGCGCCGTCAGATTTTGATTTTGTATATGGAACTAATTATCCGGCTTGGGATGGTAATATCTTTATAGGGGGACTTGCAACCAAAAAATTGTATCGTTTGGTAATGAAGGACGATAAATTTGTTCATGATGAAGCATTATTGCATAATCTCGGCCGTATCAGGGAAGTTGTTTACGGACCGGATCATTTCTTATATGCAATGACTGAGGATACAGGAATTCTTGTTCGTCTCATTCCTTTAAAGAAATTATAGTTGAGGTTTTTAAAGAAAATTTCATCTGTTTATTTTTCTTGTTTTTAATCCCGCACGTGCGGGATGGAGCCTTTGATGATTAAACCCCGTAGGGCTCATTTAGATTTTTTAACAATATATCTGTAAAAACAGTAATCAATAGATACTCATGAAACGAAGAAATGTGTTAAAAGGACTTGCCTTGATTCCACTTAGCGGAGCCGTCCTTGGAAAAGAATCGGTCGCCAGTCCTGTCAGTGCCTCAGCGGGACTTGAATCGGCTTCCATTATAAATAAGCCGGCATTCATGGCAGAAACAAATATTTTTCGGTCAATTGGAGTTGAGCCGATAATAAATTGCCGTGGAGCATATACTATTATCGGAGGTTCATTAGAGCTGCCTCCTGTACGTGAAGCAATGGAAGCAGCTGCACATAATTTTGTGCAGTATGATGAATTAGCCGAAGGTATTGGTCAGAGATTGGCTGATTTAACGAAAGCTGAGTGGGGTATGGTTTCTGCAGGTTGTGCTGCTGGTATGAAACATATCACTGCCGCATGTGTAACAGGTGGTGATCCCGAAAAGTTAATTCGAATTCCGGATCTAAGCGGCTTTGATAAGAACGAAGTGATTATTCCACTTTATTCAAGAAACACCTATGATCATGCTGTCAGGAATATTGGTGTTAAGATAGTTCATGTTTCCAATGCAGCTGAGCTTGAAAAAGCGATTAATCCTAAAACTGCAATGATTTATGTAAATGCAGTTAACGGCTCATTTACTGGTCAGCCATTTTCGCTGGAAGTAATTGCAAGTGTAGCTAAGCCCAAAAATATTCCGGTTCTTATTGATGCAGCAGCCGAGAATCTGACTATTCCTTCTGTCCATCTTAAGCGAGGTGCAGACCTTGTTGCCTATAGCGGAGGTAAAGCTATAAGAGGACCTCAGTGTGCTGGTTTGATGCTTGGCAGAAAGGATATTCTGATGTCGGCATGGCAGGCAAGTTCACCTCATCATGGTCCGGGTCGTGATAATAAGGTAGGTAGAGAAGAGATGATAGGTATGATGGCTGCAGTAGAAACATGGATTAAACGGGATCATGATGCAGAATATAAAACATGGACTTCCAGACTTGATTTTATGGCTAAAAGGGTCCAAAACATTCCTGGTGTTAAAACAGCAATTGAACATCCCGAAGAATTGTCAAATAAGCATCCAACACTCAGAATTTTCTGGGATCCTGCAAAGTTCCATGTTACCGCTTATGAAGTTGCTGAAGAGCTGGGTAGTACAAAGCCGAGAGTAGCAATAGGTTCAAGAGATGAGAGCGATGGAACCACTTCAATTGATATTGTTTCAAGTCATATGCAGGATGGTGAAGAAAAGATTGTGGCCGACAGAGTATTCGAGGTATTGTCCAGAAAGCGTAATCCTAAATCTGATGTCATGGCTGCCCCTGCAGCTAATTTATCCGGTATTTGGGATGTAGATGTTAAGTTTTTTAGCAGCACTATCAGACATACCATCAATATTCAGCAGGATGGTAACTGGATTAATGGTACCCATAAAAGTCAATTCGATGAACGCAGCATAGGCGGTACACTTGAAGGTAATCTAATCAAGCTTAGCAGTACTATGCAGCGGCCGGGCGATCGTATTACATTCTATTTCTCGGGTACCGTGAGTGTAGATAAAATGTCGGGCGATATCCATATGGGAGAATATCGCACCGCTAAATTTACTGCTGTTAAAAATACTGCAAAACCAGCACGTAAGAAAGTGCTTGTTCCTAAAGGCCCGCCATTGGCAACCTGATTCATGAAATACATCCGGGAGTTTTAACTTCCGGATGTATTAAAAAAGACATTTTGGTGTTTTTTTGTTGCTTTCCTTGGTAACTCTGTATCTTATTTTTAATTTAGATTCATATAACATTATTGAGTATGAAAAAAATATTACTTGCTTTCATTTCTTCACTCATTCTTACTTCCTGTTCGAATAAAAAGGATTATGAAATTGTTTTCGCGAATCCCGAATTGTATTCTAAAACAGTGGGTTTATTGACTGATGTCATTACCTATGACATTTTTAATCCGCCGGTAGCCAGCAGGATTTATGCTTACAGTAATCTGGCAGCTTATGAGGTAATTTCATCTAAATCAGATAAGTATAAATCGATTGGTGCAAAATTCAAGGATTTTAAGAAACCGGAACTTTCAGATAAACCAATTAATAAAGAGTTTGCTGCACTTATGGCTTTAATGTATGTAGGGAAGGAGCTAACTTTTTCAAAAGATTCAACTCAGAAAATTATTGATGGACATATCCAATTGGCAAAAGATAATGGAATGCCTGACGATATATTAGAGAATTCACAGGAATATGCTCATGCTTACAGTAAAGCTGTTTTAGATTGGAGTAAGAATGATAATTATAAGAAAACACGCTCTGACGTTAAATATTCAGTAAATACCAGGGAAGGCAGATGGGTTCCAACTCCACCTGCATATATGCCTGCTGTAGAACCTAACTGGATGAAAATACGTACTGTTCTGATTGATTCAGCAAGCCAGTTTTTGCCTAAACCACCCGCAGATTTCAGTAAATCAAAAGACAGTAAGTTTTATGAATTAGCTGATGAAGTATATCAAACCGGACTCAAATTAACAGACCAGCAAAAAGCAATTGCAGATTTTTGGGACTGTAATGGTTTTAAGGTCAATGTTTCAGGTCATGTGATGTTTGCTACAAAAGCTATGACACCCGGAGGCCACTGGATGGGTATAACAGGTATTGTAAGTAAAAATCAGAAGGCAGATTTTGATAAAACAGTATATTCATATGCAGGTGTTTCAATTGGCATAATGGATGCATTTATTGCATGCTGGAATACAAAATTTACATATGATCTTTTAAGACCGGAAACGTATATCAATCAATTTATTGATAATGCATGGAAACCTTATCTTCAAACGCCGCCATTTCCCGAGTATACCAGCGGGCATTCAATCATTTCGAGTTCTGCTGCTACAATTCTGACAAATATTTATGGTGAGAATACAGCTTTTGTTGATTCTACTGAAAGACGCTGGGGATGGCCTGACAGAACATTTAAAAATGTTAGAGAGGCTGCAAATGAAGCTGCACTTAGTCGTCTTTTAGGGGGCATTCATTATCGTGAAGCTATGGAAGAGGGCCTGGTTGAAGGTAAAAAGATAGGAGAACTTGTTTTTAGTAAATTGAATTAAGGCTCTTAGCTCAGGTGCTGGTCTAATTACAGAGGTTCGATATTTATGTCGAACCTTTTGCTTTTTAAAATTATTTGGATCAGTTCAGGTGCTGCATGTCATTGACTGACAGTTGATTTGCTATTTTTATTTAAAATCTGAGTTTTTTTGAATAGAATTGCGGTATACAATGTTGTATAGTCAAGAGTTAACAGTATCAAAACAATGAAACGAATTTTTATCCTGGGTGTATGTGCCCTTTTTATCGCTTGTAACAGTTCATCTGAAAAGGCGAGTGAAACAGATTCATCTACCGTAGTAACAACGGATACGACTGCAGTGGTTTCAACAACTGACACTACTGGTGCGGCTGTTGCTGCTCCTGTTCCTGCTGAAAGTCCTGCAGTTAGTCAACCTGTTACAGAAACAAAAACTCCTGAAGCTGCTCCTGCTAAAACAGCTGCCGTAAAGGAATCGGCCCCTGTTAAACCTGCCGCTGCTGCTGATAATGTTGACCTTAAAAAAGGTGAAACTCTGATTTCAAAATCTGATTGTTTTGCTTGCCATAAAGTTCAGGAGAAGGTTTTAGGACCATCCTACAAAGACGTAGCAAACAAATATGAAAAAACCAAAGCTAATATCGATTATCTGGTTAATAAGATTAAAACCGGCGGAAGCGGTGTTTGGGGAGCAGTTCCGATGTCACCACATCCTGCATTATCTGATGACGATTTAAAAGCAATGGTTCAGTATATTCTGAGCCTTAAATAATATATATAAATACAGGGTTCTGAAATTTAAATATTTCAGAACCCTGTATTTATACTACCTTTTAAGTTACAGGATCTTTCTCACCTTATACTGTAACAATTTAACTTGCAATTCTTAGGCTTTCTGTATTAGCTACCAGTGAATTATTATATTTAGGCATTTAATAGGGGATAGCCTGCATTTTTAACTCATATACTTAATCAAATACTATGGCGACCAGTAGTTTATTGTTCAATAATAGAAAAGAGCTTAAGGCATTGGCTTTAACTTTACTTTTATCTTCAGGTACATTTTATAGTCAGGCTCAAAGCAAAGCTTTGTTTCAATCAGTAGAATTGACTTCTGTGAATAGTTTTACCAGAGGCGCTGAAGGACCTGCGGTAGATTCAAAAGGTACAGTTTATGCTGTTAATTATGGTAAAGAAGGTACGATTGGTCAGGTAACGATTGATGGTAAAGCCGGGTTGTTTATAGAACTACCAGCGGGAAGTGTTGGCAATGGAATTCGTTTTGACAGTAAGGGAAATATGCTGGTTGCTGATTATACCAGACATAATGTTCTCAAAGTAGATATGCGAAGCAAACAGATTAGTGTATTTGCCCATAATCCGGAAATGAGCCAGCCTAATGATATTGCGATTGACAGCAAGGACAGGTTATATGCCAGTGATCCAAACTGGAAAGAAGGTACAGGTAGAATTTGGCGTATCGATCTTGACGGGAAATCAA
Source organism: Daejeonella sp. H1SJ63 (assembly GCF_029360775.1). GTDB lineage: Bacteria > Bacteroidota > Bacteroidia > Sphingobacteriales > Sphingobacteriaceae > Daejeonella. Next base: position 584,146 of record NZ_JARKMZ010000028.1, read on the forward strand.
CTTTACTCGAAACGATGGGTACCGCCAACGGAATTGAAGTGAGTCCTGATAATAAGTATCTCTATGTTAATGAATCAATTCAGCGTAAAGTCTGGAAGTACGATTTGAATGTAAAGGGAGAAATCAGTAATAAACGTTTGATTCATGAGTTCCCTGATTTCGGAATGGATGGAATGCGCTGTGATGCTGAAGGGAATTTATACATAACAAGACACGGAAAAGGTGCTGTAGCTATACTTTCACCCGAGGGGAAACTCTTGAGGGAGATTCCAACAATTGGGAAACTTCCAAGTAATATCGCATTTGGTGGAAATGACGGACGTACAGTTTACATCACGCTGCAGGATAGAAGGAATATGGAGAGCTTCAGAGTCGAAAATCCGGGCCGTGAATGGAAAATGTCAAAAGTTAAATAATAATTTAATTAAACATAAATAAAATGAAAACACAAAGAAGATCTGTATTGAAGAAATTGTTTGCTTCAGTAGTTGGTGTAACAGGAATAGGAATGGTTGCTAATGCTAAAGCGGTTGAAGCGGCTCCTGAAAAAGAGGCTGGAAATATTACTGAATTTCAGAATGTTCCATTGTTTTCTGGACATACGATTCACAATGGTCTGGTTTACATTGCAGGAAAGGGAGCCCATACCGATCCATTCGATATTAAGTCACATACAGAGATAGTTCTTAAAGAACTTGAAAAGGAATTGATTAAAGCCGGATCATCTATGGAAAAGGTTCTAAAAGTGACTGTATACCTCAATGATATTGCTGATTATAAAGGCATGAATGAGGTTTATAAGGGTCGCTTTGGAAGTAAACCTCCGGTTCGTACTACCATTGCAGTTGCTAAGGGAGGTGTTCCCGGCGATTCATTGGTTGAGATGGATGCGATTGCTTATTTATAATGTCATTACAGGTAAATCCTGTTCTTAATTTTTTGCAGCCAGTACAGATAACCAATCTTGTATTGGCTGTATAATTGTAAATACCAAAATAAGATGAAAAAATACAGTTTCTATACATTATTCTTGCTGGGAGGGATAAGTGTTTTTATGCTTTCAGCTTCAACTAATTACAATGCATACAGTAGTGTCAATCTGACTGATACTATCAGACAGGAAGCCTGGTTGGCTCCTTCCTGGGCAGATACTATTAAAAATTCCATCAAGGTTTCTCCCGAAAATATTGCCAAAGGTGAAGAGATGTATAATATGTATTGTTTTTCATGTCATGGGGATACTGGTTATGGTGATGGACCTGCCGGGGGATCTATGGGAGTGAGACCTGCTAATTTTCATGATCAGAGGGTAATTAAGCAGAAAGATGGTGCTCTTTTCTGGAAACTTACAAATGGTAAGGGTAATATGCCGCCATTTAAAGAAGTTCTGACAGTTGAACAACGCTGGCAAATGATTCTCTGGCTGAGAGAATTGGGTAAGCAACAGTAGTACAGTTTTGAATGAAGAGATTTATTAATTCAGTATTAGTTCCTGGTCTGATCATTATTTATTCGGCAGCTGCTTTCTCTCAATCTGGCAGACCGGCAGCCGTTCAGCATACTCCGAAAGCATTAAGACCGGATATCAGGATAGAAAAATATATGCCCGTTGCTTCAAAGGCTGTTAGATTGCTTTTTGAACCTAAATCGGGAATTTTTTATTATACTGATTTTTCAGGTGGGGTTTACCGGATCAAAACTACATTGGGTAATCCTGAATCTGAACTGGTGTTTAGTGCAGCCGATCACGGCATTACCCGTTTACAGGGCGCGGTATTTTCAGGAAAATATCTGTTTTTATGCGGTAATATCAGTGTAAACAACAATAAAGGTACGAAAGGCCGTATGGTTCGTTATGATATGTCATACGTGGAAAAACCTGAAATGACTGTAGTATTTAATACAGTTGAATATGGTACAAATGCCACAACTTTTGATCATGGCTGGAACGCGCTTGAAGCAAGTGCCGATGGCAAATATATTTATGCGAATACCGGGGCACGTACTGATCATGGTGAAGTACAGGATAACAGAGGAGCTTACCCAAATGCCCGCGACAATGCATTGACAGCAAAAATATTCAGGTTCCCTGCTGATGCAAAAGATTTGGAGCTTCCAAATGATCTGGAAAAACTAAAATCTATGGGATATATTTATGCTGAAGGTATCCGTAATGCATATGATATCGCTTTTGATGCGAAGCAGAATTTATTTGCTGTGGTTAATTCGTCAGACTATGATCATAATGAAGATATGTTCTGGGTTAGGGAAGGTAAACATTATGGATTTCCATGGGTTATGAGCGGAATTGAAAACCCTCAGCAATATCCTGATTGGCAGCCGAATCCGGATACCGATCCTTTTATTCCCAGAAGTTCACATGCATGGACTGTAAAATATTTCAGGAATGATCCTGAATTTCCAAAGATTCCGGCAGGTGTGAAGTTTTCTCCGGGAGTTCAGAATCTTGGTCCCGATGCTAATGAATACCGCGGACATTCCGGGAAAATACTTGACGGTGATAATACTGGTTTAACAACCAGTACATTTACTCCGCACAGCTCCCCTCTGGGATTGGTTTTCGACACAAAGAATGCATTATCCCGTGATTTTAAAGGGGATGGATTTGTACTCAGAAACTCATTGGGTAGCAGGTCAAGTATGATGAAGCCATTTACTAATGAGGGCAGAGACCTTTTGCATCTGAAATTGACATATGATAAGGGTAGTGATAATTACTTTGTTAAAACTACCAGAATCATGGATTCGTTTAATAATCCAACAGATGCAGTATTGGTTGGCAACGAGCTTTATGTAATTGAGTATGATGCCAGAGAAGGCAGTATCTGGAAGATTACCCTTCCTTCAGGTTCTGGTAAGGCTAAGAAAGTGAAGAATAATTAAGAAATTCAGATCTTTAAAAGATGAATATTCCTTAATGTTGTTTAAAGCGTTTTATAAATCTTTTTTGTTTATTTATATTATTAACTTAAAATCATGAAAATAAAATTATTAGTGCTTACTGCCCTGGTTATTATTTCGGCAAGTAGCTTTTTATGTGCCCAGACAATTCCTAAAGACGAACTTATTTTTCTAACCTCTGAATGGAAAGGTGCGCGTTTCCCTGATGGAAGACCTAAAATTAATGATGACCTTTTGGAAAGAGCCAAAAAGATCGGAATGGATGATGCATGGCAGGTTTTGAAAGTAATGGGATATGTTAATCAATTTGAACATGGATGGAAAACCCTGAATGATGAAATTATTACAGGCCGTGCTGTTACTGCGATGTACATGCCTAATCGTCCTGATGTTGAAAAGAATATAAAAGAGCGTGGTGCAAAGCAGGGTCGTGTAGGAAACACCAATTCATGGCCTATTGCTGTTTTGAATAAGGGAGATGTTTATGTGGCTGATGGATTTAGTAAGATCGTTGGTGGTTCACTGATTGGTAGTACTCTTGCAACTTCAATTTATGTAAAGTCTGGTAACGGTGTCATTTTTGATGGTGCAGCCCGTGATGTTCAGGGACTTGAAGAAATTAAAGGGTTTAATGCCTACGTAAGGGATTTCCATCCGGGATTTATGGAAGAAATGCTTTTAATGGGATTGAATACCCCAATTCGCATTGGTCAAACAATGGTAATGCCGGGCGATCTTGTTATTGCGGGTAAAATTGGAGTTTTATTTGTGCCGGCTCATTTAGCAGAACAGGTAGTTTCTACGGCTGAATTCATCGTCAGAAGAGATAAATATGCATTTGAAGTAGTTAAATCCGGAAAATATTCAAGCGGACAATTGGATAGCCAATGGACTGAAGAAATGAAGCTTGATTTCTTAAAATGGATGGAAAGACATCCTGAAGAAGGGAAAATGACTAAAGCAGAGCTTGATGTTATCATGAGTAAAAGAACCTGGTAGTAAGCAACCTGAATAATTTTTAACCTAAACCATTTAACATTTTGAAAAATTTAAACATTTATTCTTTGTCCCTGGGCCTGGCATTGCTTTGCTTGATCGGAGCTCTTTTTTTAATCTTCAGGGGAGATTCTGCAGATGCAGGACCATTGTTGATTTTCTTTTTTACTGCCCTTGCGATAGGTGTTAGAGGTACAAAAACCTTTAAGGCCTTTTCTTATACTATCTGGATATTTACAGCAGTAACTGCATCCATGTTTTATCCTCAGTATTTTGTCTCAATTGGCGATTTTCAACTTAAAACCATGATTGTACCTTTGTTACAGGTAATCATGTTTGGTATGGGATCTCAAATGAGTTTTGAAGATTTTACCGGAGTCATTAAGATGCCTAAAGGAGTGATTATTGGTGTTGGTGCCCATTATATTATTATGCCAATGGTTGCGTTTGGTATTGCTCATATCTTTAATTTTCCACCTGAAATCGCTGCCGGAATTATTTTGATCGGAACAGTTCCGAGTGGTTTGGCTTCAAACGTAATGTCTTATTTAGCTCACGCAAACCTCGCTCTTGCCGTTACCATTGGGGCTATTTCAACTATAATTTCTCCGTTTGTAACTCCATTATTGATGCAATTGTTAGGCGGTCAGTATATTCAGGTTGATTTCTGGCACATGATGCTTGATATTTTGAATATGATCATTATGCCAATTGTTGCAGGCTTTATGTTTAACCTTTTCTCTAAAAATGAGGCAAGTCAGAAATCGAAAATTTTTCAGTTGATTGGATATTTTGTAGTTGTTGTTTTGACAAATCTGGTATACATGAAATCAAGCGGATCTGATTTTAGCGGATTCCTTACTGCTTTAAGTAAATCGTTAATCTGGTTCTATATATTACCAATGGTTGGTGCCATTTTACTGCGTAAACTTGTAAAAGGAGATGATAGCTGGATGGGAAGTGCACTTTCAATGATCTCGATGGTTGGTATTGCTGTGATCATTTCTATCATTACCGCAGCCGGTCGAGATAGTTTATTACAGGTAGGCTTATTATTGATTATCACGAGCTTACTTCATAATGCTGCCGGTTATATCCTTGGTTATAGTGTTTCATGGGCAGCAGGTATGCCTGAAAAGGATCGTCGTACTGTAGCCTTTGAAGTAGGTATGCAAAATGGTGGTCTGGCGTCTGGTTTAGCACTTCAAATGGGTAAGATTGCTACCGTCGGTTTAGCTCCTGCTATTTTCGGCCCATTAATGAATGTTACCGGTTCTGCACTTGCCAGCTGGTGGAGAAGCAGACCTCCTCTGGAAGATCTTGAAGCTGAAAAGAATACTTCACAAGCCAGTCATTAAATAAGAATTGTAAATGTCAGAACCGGTTTGGTTTTGATAATATAAATATTTTCCCGGATGATGACCTCATCCGGGAAGATTAACCCTAAAAAGCTCAATATGAAAAATATTCTTAGTCTTTTTGTATTATTAACCCTCTCTGTCAGTACATTGAATGCACAGACAAAGTCTGAACAGGCTGTTGCAACTGCTGTCATTTCCCTTCACAATAATGTGGTAAATCCTGACCGTAAAGTTTTGGATATGCTGGTTTCAGATGCCTTATCTTACGGACATTCGGCGGGTAAGGTTGAGAATAAAGAACAGTTTGTAGATTTTCTATTTAACGGACCATTTAAGTTTACTGCAATAAATACCACTGATCAGACTATTCATGTTAGTGGGAAAAATGCTGTTGTCAGACATATATTTATTGGAAAAGCTACCAATAATGGGGTTCCAACAGATATTCGTGTAGGCAATCTGATGATTTGGCGCAAGGAAAATGGCCAATGGAAACTACTTGCCAGACAGGCATTCAGAATCCAATAAGCAGAAATACTTTTATTACTAATTAAACAAAATTGCGCATTGGAAACATAGCGCATTTTTTGTTATATATAACTTTAATTTATTGATATTGAATATGTTAAAACCTGATAGCTTAATATTCGACTTAGATGGCACTTTGTGGGATGCACTTGATACTTATCTGGCTTCCTGGAATGAGGGGGCGAAGCTGGAGAACCTTAACAGAACATTTACAAGAGATGATCTACATTATGTAATGGGTTGGGAACGGTCTAAAGTGTTGGATCATTTGTTCCCGGATATGGATAAGGAAAGACAGGAAGAGATTTATCGTACCATTAATGAACGCCGGTTAAAGCTGATGCCTCAAATGGGAGGGGTACTTTATGAAGGTGTTCGCGATGGTTTGATCAGATTATCTGAAAAGTATAAATTGTTTATTGTGAGCAATTGTCCTGCAAACCTGATCGTAGAATTTATGAAATGGGCAGATTTGCAGGAATACATTACAGATGAAATGGCTCATGGAGTAAACTCGATGCCAAAACATCATAATATTAAGTTACTTGCAGATAAGCATAAACTGAATAGTCCCATATATATTGGTGATACTGAAGGGGATTGTCTGGAAACCAGAAAAGCAGGAATGCCATTTATATTACTGACCTATGGTTTTGGCACAACGGATGATTTTGACCTTAAATTTGATGATTTTAATTCGTTTACGGACTATTTCATGAATTTGTAAGTGTACAGTACTAAGAACTAACTGAATTAAAATGCTGTAGTCAAGCATTAATCTTTCGATGTATTATTGGCCCAATGGCCCTTGATTTAGCTGTAAGGCTTTAAATTTTATTTACTATTGAATTTTATGCATAAAACTTTTTCTCTGCTTATAATTTGTACTTTTTTGCTTTTTTCCTGTTCAGAAAATATCAAAAAAGAAAATTTATATGGTAAGTGGTCATATCTAAAGGTTCAGAATTTCAATCCTCCTGATAGTCTTGGCTATGCTGAGCTTCAAAGAGAGAAACCTGCTATTATCTTTTCAGCAGACAGTAATCTTTTAATTGAATGGGGTGGAAAGCGATTATCATACGGCACTTTTCGGATGGACGGTAATATGATCAGATATACAGAGATGTTTGATGATGGAAGGAAAAGAAGTTTCCCGTTTTTAATCAGGGAATTGAAAGATAATAAATTGGTATTTGAAACAATGGAGCAAAATCCGACCAGGGTTACTGCTGTCAGGGATTAGTTTTTATTGGTCCGGCTAAACAAAAAAGGCTTAACGGAGCAAATCGTTAAGCCTTTTTTATTGGGATATTTTTGATGTTACTTCTTCTTACCTGAGCCTTTTGGGATCTGAGTTTGCTGCTGCTGTCTCATATAATCTTCCATACGTTGCTGGAAACCCGATTTCTTCTTGGCAGATTCAGGTTTCTTTTTATTCTCCTGGATCTGTGCATGGATCTTATCGTCATTCACAAACATCCGGATAATATACTGCTGAGCAAACGTCATCATGTTAGCCAGGAAGTAGTAATAGTTCAAACCTGAAGGATAGCTGTTTAATACTCCGAAGAAAATGATGGGAGTAATGTATCCGATATATTTCATTTGGCCTGTAGCTCCCGATACCTGGTTGTTGAAATAAGTATAAATAAGAGTAGAAATAGTCATCAGGATACACATTAAACTGATGTGGTTTCCAAGGAATGGCAGATTGAAGCCTAACTGAAAGAATGCATCGAAAGTCGAAAGATCATCCATCCAAAGGAAGCTTCTTCCGCGCAGTTCAAACAGGTTGGGGAAGAAGAAGAAGAAAGCCATGATGATTGGCAACTGGAGTAACATTGGTAAACATCCTCCAAGTGGATTAACTCCTGCTTTCTTGTATAATTTAAGGTATTCCTGTTGTAAAAGTGTTGGATTATCTTCACCTACCTTACCTTTAATTTCATCCATCTCAGGCTTCAGAATTCTCATCTTAGCCATTGAGAGATATGACTTGTAGGTAAGTGGCAGTAATACCATTTTAAGTAAAACTGTTAAAACCAGAATAATCAGTCCGTAGCCCCATCCAAATCCTTCAAGGAAGTTAAATACAGGTAATACCACCCATCTGTTAATATATTTCAATGGCGGATAACCCAGATCTATCTGTTTTTCAATTTCAAAACCCTGCTTCTCAAGAATATTAAGCTGATTCGGACCAAAATAGAAGTCCATTGGAAATGCAGTCTGATCCTGCCTTTGAACCGGTATCTGCATATTTGCTGCGAAGCTCTTTACTACACCTGCATCAGGGCTGGTTGTTACTGCTAATTCGCCCTTATCAAAACTGTTTTTTGCAATCAGTACATTTGAAAAGAAGTGTTGTTTGAATGAAAACCATTTAATCTTTCCTTCATTTAATTCCTTGTTCTCAGACTCAGTTAAACTAAGGTGATCTATACTCTCATCTCCCTGTTTGAAGTATGCGCTTGAGTATCTTTGCTCACCGGGCAGGTCTTTTTCTTTTTGTTTAAGTACAGTTTCCCAGTTAAGTGTTATACTCTTTTGGGTAGGTGCAATTACATCCTGCATGCCTTTGGTTGCAATTGTCAAACCAACATTATAGCCCTCGCCTTTAAGACTGTAGATATAATCGATGTACTTTCCTTCAGAATGAGTAAGCCTCATTGTTACTGAAGAGGAGTCAGCTTTGCTTACTGATAAAGAATTCGCTGATGGGGTAAAGTAAAGCTCGTTGGTATTGATATTTTGTCCTGCAGCACCGAAGATCAATCCAAATTTATTGCCTTCACCCTCAAACATAACCAATGGTTCTTTAGAGTATGTTTTAAAGTTTTTAAGCTCAACCGATGCTATTCTTCCACCGCGACGGCTTATTTTTACTTTTATTGATTCGTTTTCAATAACTACGGGCTCGCTGCTTCCTGACTGTGCTGAACCAAACGGTCCGGCTTTAATCAGGGTTGAATCTATTGCCGGAATAACAGCAGTTTTGCTGGTATCTTGCGCAGGCAATGCTTCAACAGGCTTTTTTATCCTTGCTAAAGAATCCTGAGTTTGTTTTGCTTTTTCTCTTTTGATGTCCTCATCAGAGGGCTGCATAAGATATGTGGAGCCAACTAAAATGATCAATATCAAAAAGAGGCCCGTGAAGGTATTTCTATCCATTCCGTTTATAAATCTGTATTGCTAAAATGTCTTACTTCTTTTTCGAATATGCCAAAGAAGCGGCGACAAAGTTAACAAAAAGTGGGTGAGGATTATCAACTGTTGATTTTAATTCAGGGTGGAACTGTCCTCCAATGAAAAAAGGATGATTCTTCAGCTCAACAATTTCAACAAGATTATTCTCAGGGTTAATTCCTGAAGCAATCATGCCGGCCATTTCGAACTGATCAAGGTATTTATTGTTAAATTCATAACGGTGGCGATGACGTTCAGTAATTCTGGTTTTTCCATATATAGAAGCCGCTTTACTGCCTTTTTTAAGATCGCAGGTATAAGATCCCAAACGCATGGTGCCACCTTTGTTCTTGATTTTCTTTTGTTCTTCCATCATAGAGATTACCGGATTTTTGGTATTCTCATCCATTTCGCTGCTGTGCGCATCTTTTAATCCAAGGACATTGCGGGCAAATTCAATAACAGCACACTGCATCCCTAAACAAATACCAAAGAACGGAATATTATTCTCTCTTACATATTTAATAGCTTCAATCTTGCCTTCTATTCCTCTGCTGCCAAAACCCGGAGCTACCAATACACCATCCAGACCCTTTAGTTTCTCGGCTACATTATCAGCAGTGATACTTTCTGAATGAATACTTTTGACTTTTACTTTACATTCGTTTTCAGCACCGGCATGTATAAAAGATTCATTTATGGATTTATATGCGTCAGGTAACTCAACATATTTACCAACTAATCCGATGGTTACTTCTCCCGTAGGATTTTTCAGATGACCAAGGAATTCTTTCCAGCTTTCCAGATCAGGTTCATTCTTATTTGGAAGTTTAAGTTTACTGAGTACCGTTTTATCCAGCTGCTCTTTAAGCATCAATAAAGGAACGTCATAGATAGTTGAAGCATCTATTGATTCTATCACTGCATTGATATTGACGTTGCAGAACAGTGCAATCTTTTTACGCAATTCCTGGGGGATATGATGCTCAGTACGGCAAACCAGAATGTCGGGTTGAATACCATATTCCAAAAGCATCTTAACAGAGTGCTGAGTAGGTTTGGTTTTTAGTTCACCAGCCGCAGCAAGGAAAGGAACCAGTGTAAGATGTATAACCAGCGAATTACCTGAGCCAAGCTCCCAGCGTAGCTGACGAACTGCTTCAATAAACGGTAAGGACTCAATATCCCCAACAGTACCTCCAAGTTCAGTAATAACAATATCAAAGTTGCCGGTTTCGCCTAATATTTTCATATTACGCTTGATCTCGTCTGTGATATGAGGTACAACCTGAACCGTTTTACCCAGATATGCACCTTCACGTTCTTTGTTAATTACATTCTGGTAGATACGGCCGGTAGTAATATTGTTTGCTTGTGAGGTTGGTACGTTCAGGAAACGCTCATAATGACCAAGGTCAAGATCGGTTTCAGCTCCATCTTCAGTAACATAACATTCGCCATGCTCGTAAGGATTTAAAGTTCCCGGATCAATATTGATATACGGATCGAACTTTTGAATGGTCACACGGTAACCCCTCGCCTGAAGTAGTTTGGCAAGAGAAGCGGAAATAATACCTTTTCCTAACGACGATGAAACGCCGCCCGTAACAAAAATGTATTTGGTCATGATATCTGAAGGATTTGCTTAGAATGCTTTATTGTTTACAGCTTTTAAGGCCACTTTATACAATAAAAAACATCGTTTTGTACGGGATTCAAAAGTAGGATATTTTTTGATAATTATGTTATTTGTTGAGAAATTGGGTGGTGTTAATAAGTGGATTTTATTATTAATTGACAATTGACAGTTGATAGTTGATAATTAAGAGATTGTCGTAAAATACAACTATCCATTGTCAACTATCAATTGTCAACTGTCAACTGTCAATTGTTTTACCTATTTTTGTATTTATTTAAATATTAATATTTCATCTTGACATTCAGCGATTTCAATTTTGATCCTCAGTTACTTGAAGGACTTCAAAGTATGGGTTACGTTAAACCCACCCCAATTCAATCCCAGGCAATTCCACTTATTCTCGATCATAAAGATCTTATCGCTTGTGCCCAAACCGGTACCGGTAAGACGGCTTCCTATCTCTTACCAGTTCTGCAGCATATCAGCATTTCTGAAAAGAAATATACCAAAGCATTGATTCTGGCTCCAACGCGCGAACTTGCACAGCAGATTGACCAGCAGGTTGAAGGCCTGGCTTATTTTGCCGGTATCAGCTCTATAGCAGTATATGGAGGTGGTGATGGTATGATTTATGAGCAGCAGCGCAGGGCGATGATGGATGGAGTTGACATTGTTATTGCCACTCCCGGAAGATTGATCGCACACCTGGCTTCAGGAGCTATAAAGCTTAGTCACGTTCAATATCTTGTATTGGATGAGGCAGACAGAATGCTGGATATGGGCTTTTATGAGGATATTATAAAGATCATAAGTAATCTGCCTAAAGAGCGACAAACCCTGTTATTCTCTGCTACAATGCCTCCAAAGATCAGGACACTGGCTAACACAATTTTAAAAGATCCTGAACAGATCAATATCGCAATTTCACAACCTGCATCAGGAATATCTCAGCAGGTTTATATGGTTTATGATAATCAGAAGATTAAACTGATAAGTTCCATTCTAAAGGAAGGTGATTATAAAAGTGTACTGATATTCTGTTCACGTAAGGAAACAGTGAAGGATCTGAACAGAACTCTGCGCAAGGAAGGAATTAAGTCTGAGGCATTTCATTCAGATCTTGAACAGGAGCAGAGAGAAACTGTTTTAAGAGCCTTTAAAAGTCGCTCATTACCCGTAATTATAGGTACTGATGTATTAAGCAGGGGTATTGATGTGGAAGGTATCAGTCTGGTTATAAATTTCGATGTCCCACCTGATCCTGAAGATTATATCCATAGAATAGGAAGGACTGCGCGAGCTGAAACTACCGGTACTGCAATTACTTTTGTGAATGAAAAGGATCAAAGAAGGTTTTCATTTATTGAAAATCTGATTGGCAGGGAAATCCCAAGAATTTCCTTACCTGCAGAACTTGGTGAAGGACCGGCATATAATCCCGCAGTTAAGCGACCATCAGGTTCTGGAAACAGAAGAAACGGGAATAAAAAGAAAGTTTGGGTAAAACGTAATAAGCCCCAGCAAAATAATCCTAAATAATCTCTTTCATTTTGATCCACAGTATTGAGAATGAACATTTAAAAATTGGTGTGAATACCAAAGGAGCAGAACTGTGCTCGATCCTGAGTAAACACAATAACAAAGAATATCTGTGGCAGGCAAATCCGGCTTTCTGGGCATTTCATTCTCCGAATTTATTTCCTGTTGTTGGTAATTGTACTGATAATAAGATACTTACAGAGGGTGTTGAATATCCGATGCCGAGACATGGATTTGCAAGGCATTCTGAATTTAAGCTCATTGAGTCCCTGCCTCAAAGTCTTGTTTTTTCACTTGAATTTTCTGAAGAAACATTAGCTGTATATCCTTTTAAATTCAGGTTTCAGGTTAGTTACAGATTAAAAGAAACTGAACTTGAAGTTTGCTTTGAAGTAATCAATATTGATACCAAAGCAATTCTTTTTTCATTGGGAGCTCACCCTGCGTTTAATGTTCCACTGAGTCAAAATCAAACTTATGAGGATTATTATATAGAGTTTGAAGGGGAAGATAAATTAGAGAAGGAATTATTCAATTCCCGGGGTTTCTTTACCGGACAGAGGGAGCCTGTTGAAACTGAAGACAGAAAACTTTGCTTAAACAGGGCGCTCTTTAATGATGGTGCACTGGTTTTTAAAAAGTTAAACTCCAGAAGTGTTGCACTTAAAAGCTTCAGGTCAACTGATTCTGTTCAACTTAACTTTAAGGATTTTAATTCTCTTGGCATTTGGGCCGTTCCGGGAGCTCCATTTGTATGTATTGAGCCCTGGCTGGGTTATGCAGATAAAGCAGGAGATATTCAGGAGTTTAAAAACAAAGAAGGTATTATTTCTCTTGATGTTGATAATACCTTCTTTGCTTCTTATACGATTACAATTAATTAAAATCCTTTTAGTTTGATTGGTGTCTTTCCTGACTTATCCTTTTTTCTGCTTTCCCGAATCATATCATTCATATCATCCATTTCAGGCCCTTCCTTTAATGATTTCCAATCGAATTTTTCATTGTGCGGATCAAGCGCTTTTTGTGGATCGAAAAATCTGCTGTCGGCAGGAAGTGCTTTATATGGAGTGAAATCTGGCTTGTCGGTGAACATATCAGCCATATCATTTGCGGCAGCATCATATTGATTGAGGTATGGTATTCCGAGTATATTCCAGAATGTTTTAAATATACTTCCAAAGCTTGTATGGGTATGACTGACATGATCCCGTTTTACATACGGGGAAATGGCCATCAGAATACTGCGGTGAGCATCAACATGATCTACTCCGTTCTGGGCATCGTCTTCTGTAACCACGATCAGCATGTTTTTCCAATAGGGGGTATGCGACAGAAATTCAACAATTCTGCCAACGGCAAGGTCATTGTCTGCCATATAACTTTCCCGGAAGGGATAACCTGCTTCAGGACGTTCTCCTGCGCCATGATCATTCGGTAATATCACCGTCAGAACAGCAGGCATTACATCTTTTCCTGTTCCCCATTTCTCTTTGAATTCTTTCTCAAATACGGTAACCCTGAACTGATCAGGAATAGCCATATTATAAGTTGGGTAGGTATATGAAGTTCTTGAGTACAATGGTTTAGGCATTGGGTAATTGGCAATATGCCTGATTCCGCCATATTTATAGTGATCTTTATAATCTGCAGGTTCAAACATTACACCGAATCCGAAATTGAAATAGGAAACCTGATTCCGGGCCAGATGTTCCCACATCGAACCAGCTTCGTTATAATCTTCGGGAAAAATTGCACCTGCAGAACCGTTAATCCCCAGATTTCCGGGAGCATTTGAATCTTTGTTATATGTCCTGTTGCCTCCGTATCCGGCAGCTGTTGTTGCTTCAACCCATTGATTAGGGTAGGTGTTTACCAGCCAGCGATGACCATCCGCTGAAACATCGGCATCAACATAAAAATTATCGCTTATTGAAAATGATTTTGCCAGATTTAAATGATTGGGCATTACCGTTGCATTAGTCACGGTTTTCGTATTGTCTTTATTACTGAAGCCGGCGCCTTTGCCATAACGGGAAATAGTACTGTCGCCTTTGCCCTTTTTTATCTGCCCGAAGACCTCATCATAAGTTCTGTTTTCTTTTGATATGAATACGATGTGTTTTATCGGTGATTCTTTTTCACCGGGATAAAGAGGTATCGGATTATTTTTTCTCCAGCTGAACACCTGGTCAGATTCAGTTCTGATCAGGAAGTTGTTTTCAATAACCTTTTGGGTTGATTCTTTAAGTTGATTATCATCCGGAATGGCAGTAACCTGAACCGTTCCATTCATTAAACTCCCTATATAGCTTCCGGCAGGACCCATTTTGAAAGTTACCCCACCATTCGGCCCACTTCCATAGCCCTTTGCATTGGCGATGATCAGATTTTTGCCATCCGGACTTACTTTTAATTTTGCCGGAAACCATCCGGTCGGGATATGCCCGATTACCTTCAGACTCTGTACATCGATTACCGCTACTGCGTTAATTCCTGATTCAGCAACATAAACCTGCTTCTCATCCGGTGAAACGGCTAAGCCAAAGGGTATTACCCCTCTGAATTTGCTCAGCTGAGCTTCCGGTGAAAGCTTGATATGAGTAATTATGCTTTGATTTTTACTGTCGAGAACTGTGATGTTGTCATTGTTTCCATTGCTTATGAATACATAGTTTCCGGCTGCAACAATTGAATTCGGACTTGAACCTCCAACTGCCGGAATTCCCTCTACAAGCTGGCCTACCATATTTCCGGTCTTGATCTTAGAAAATACAGATGGACTTAGGGGATCTTTAACATTAACAGCCCAGACAGAAAATGCGTTCTCAGATTGCAAAGGCCCTAATCCGGGAATTTCAAGATCTCCTTTCTTAATTCCTTTCTCTGCTTCAGGACTATCATAGGCGAATGCTGGTTTTTCAAGTGATGTTTTTTCCCATTTCCCATTGACTCTTTTCTTAATGTATTTGTACTCATACATCCCAACATTTGCAACGTAAACAGTTTGTTCATCTTTTGAAAGTGTAATTCCAAACGGGTAACGGCCAACCGGGGTAGAAGAAATAAGCTTTCCTGAGTTAACATCAATGCTAAGCATTCTGAATCCGATCTGATCTACGGCATACAGATAGCGCCCGTTACGGCTCATCACCATGTCTCCGATATATCCATGTGAATAATCTGCCAGACTATTCTTGAAACTGCAATCAATGGATCCTAAAGATTTGCCGTTTATAATGTCGAAAACGTATATTTTATTTGTTTGTCCGCCAGAAACATAAACCCTTTTGTTATCAGGAGAGATTGCCAATCCCATAAATACAGATTCAATAACTCCTTTATCTCCTTTAGGTGATTCAGGTATCTGAATGATTTCAGGGTTTTGCGACTGAATATTTTTAAGGATACTTATAGACAGAGGGCTGGTTCCGGAATTAGCAGTAATCGCAATGTTTCCGTCATTGCTCAGAACTAATCCATAGGGGTGCGGAGCAACGATGTATGATTTACCGGCCGGGCTAATGTACCGGCCATTTGGAATGACTGTTGTGCCGTTGGGATTAATCTTAACATATTCCTCACCCGATGGAGCTGAAATAACAGTAGCGGTCTGCTGGGCAAATCCCGTAAAAGCTGATAAAATAAACAGGATTGATAAATAATAAATTTTGGTGTACATTCTGAATGATTAATATAAATTTTTTGAATTAAGCCAGTCTTAAACTTGCAAGATACTGATCTGTATCGTCTTCGTAAATCATTTCACTTGTCCAGCCGTGTTCTTCAGCCAGTCTTGATAGTTTGGGGAAGTCTATGTATAACCACTTAAACCAGCTTCCTTTAATGTTTTGATATTCATACTGATATGATATTTCGCCATAGTATTTTTTTAACAGAAAATCATCAGGATGATAGAGGTAGGCAATGTCTGAAGAATCGAAAAGTACCTGTCCGCCCGGTGCCAGTAAATTTTTAAGATGATCCAGGTATTTATGTAATCCCTGAATATCTTCGCACAAGCCAATGCCATTCATCATCATTAAAAGTGTATCGTATTGTGATTCATTATATTGCATTACGTTCATGTTGATCACATTTTTTACTCCCCTTGCTCTCATAATTTCACAGGCTTGAGCTGAATGCTCAATTGCGGTAACCTCAATGCCTTTTTTTTGCAGAAACAGTGCATGGCTTCCAACACCAGCCCCAATATCCAGAGTTGTTCCGGAACAGAGATTTAGTGCAATTTTTTCTAATTCGCTGAGATCAGTTTCTGACCTGAAGAAAACATCAACCGGCATATCTTCTGGCTTACCATAACTGTTATGCAACCATAATTTACTTTTTTGTTTGCCTTTAAAATAATCTTTTAAAACCTTCCCGAAAACGTCCATGCATTTATACTCTTGTCATTGATGAAAATAGATTTAACTAAGATGATCAGAAATGCCGCTTAGTTGTATTTTTATCAAAAATACGTGATGGGAAACGATATTGATGAATATTATCTCATTTTGGAGTATTGATTGACGGTTTAATGAAATTGCACTAAAAATATTAGTATGTTTAAGTCGTTAATCTGATATTGATTTGCAGTATTATTAATTTTAATTGTATGTCTACAGAAGTAAAATGTCCCTCATGTGGTTACTCCTTTCCATTAGAGGAGGTAATCGGTAAAGAATACGAGCAGGAGCTGCGCGATAAAATGATTGCCTGGCAAAAGAAGAAAGATGAAGAGTATCAGAAAAAAGAGGATGATTTTAAGTTACAGCAGAAGGAGCTTGCAGTTAAATATGAACAGCACTTTGCTCAGGAAAAGCTGAAGATCGAAGAGGGGGTCAGGAAGGCTATTGTTGTGGATTTCGAAAATAAATTAAGTTTCCTTGAAAATGCCAATAAAGAAAATCAGGAAAAATTAAAGCTTGCCGGACAAAAAGAGCTTGAATTTCTAAAGAAAGAGCAGGAGCTTAAAACTAAGGCAGAAGAAATTGAGCTTGAAATCCAGAGGAAGATGCAGAATGAACGGAATCTGATTATTGAACAAATAAAAAAGCAGGAAACCGAAAAGAACCTGCTCAAAGAAACTGAACATCAGTTGCGTATAAAAGAGTTTGAAAAGCAATTGGAAGATCAGAAGAAATTAGTCGAAGAAATGCGTCGTAAAGCGCAGCAAGGCTCTATGCAATTGCAGGGGGAAGTTCAGGAATTGATATTGGAAGAATTATTAAAGACTACTTTCCCTTTTGATGAAATTGGTGAGGTTGGAAAAGGAGTACGTGGTGCAGATTGTATTCAGGTTGTCAGGAACAGATTTGGACAAGCTTGCGGCAAGATCATTTATGAAAGTAAACGGACTAAAGATTTTGCAAACGACTGGATAGATAAACTTAAGAAGGATATGCGTAAGGAAGGGGTTGATGTTGCTGTAATTGTAACTCAGGCTTATCCGAAAGGAATGGATTGCTTTGGAGAACGTGATGGGGTGTGGATATGCTCGTTTGAGGAGGTAAAGGCGGTAGCTTATGTTCTGCGAGATGGTATTCTCAAACTTTATAATGCTTCAAAATCGCAGGAAAACAGAGGTGATAAGATGCATATGCTGTATGACTATCTGACAGGAACAGAGTTTTCAGAGCAATGGAAAGCAATTCGTGAAGGGTATATGAGCATGAGGCTATCAATACATAAAGAACGTGATGCCATGGAAAAAATGTGGAAGATGCGCGAAAAGCAACTGGATAAGGTATTGCTCAATGCTTCAAGTATCAGGGGTTCTATTGAAGGCATTGCCGGTGCGGACAGTATTTCACTGAGTTTGTCTGATGATGAGGATGATACCCTGTTGTTGGAGTAAAAACTATTTTTTACCGTTCATTAAACATATCGGAGTTTTCATTTCTTACAATTGGTTGCTTAATCTGGTCCGGCTGAGTCTTAATTATCCTATATCAGTGGTCTCAATACTATTCCTTACTTTTGCATTTCAAAAATAAAAATCTGTTTAGATGGTGTTGTTAGAGAAGTTGAAGCTGAGTAAGCCTTTGGTAAGGTCCATGACCGATGCAGGCTTTCTGGGTCCTAAGGATATACAGCTTAAGACAATGTCGCGCATTCTTGGCGGGCAGGATCTGATTGCAGTTGCCCCAGAAGGCTCAGGAAAGACGACCACCTATGTGCTTGGTACATTAATGAGGCTGAAATATGGCTTTGAGGAGGCTCCGAGAGCATTGGTGCTTGCACCTGATAAAGAACGGGTTCTTGCAATTATAGAGCAATACCAGCTTTTAAACAAAAATCAGACTATTCGTATTGTGGGTCTGTATCCTGAAGGGGGCATGGAATCGCAAATGGATGCACTTGCCGACGGAGCAGACATCGTGGTGGCAACACCCGACAGGGCCAGAGCTATATATTTGAAATTAGGCCTTAATCTGAACAAAATCATCATGTTCATTGTTGATGATGCCGCAGAAATTGTCAAAAGGGGAATGCAGCTTCCGGTAGCAGAACTTGCCAGAAGTATTGTTAAGAGTCAGCGTCTGGTTTTTACGGAAGTTTACCATAGTAAATTAAAATTGTTAACTGATCAGTTCCTGAATGAACCGGCAATTATTGAGATTGGCGATCTTGGTGAACAAAAACTTGAAACAGTTGATCAGATTTTATACAATGTCCCTGATTTTAAGACAAAGGTTAATCTCCTGAATCTGTTGCTTGAAGATGAAGAGGTATTCGACAAAGTGATTGTATTTGTAAATACCAGACTTACTGCAGAAAAAGTATTCAAGAGTCTGTTTAAATATCTGGATAAAGATATTGCCATTTATAAGCCTTTGTTTTTTGATCATCCGGGTTTTGATCTCATTGAAGAATTTAAAGCTTCTGATACCAGAATATTGCTCGTTGCCGATGATCTTAAAGAATCAATTGATCTGAAATCAATTCCAATTGTAATTCATATGGAAATACCTGCAAATGTGGAAACTTTTGTAGGCAGAATTCTGAAGAGCAATCTTGAACATGATACTGATAGGATGGGATTGAATTTTGCAACTGATATTGAACTGTCGCAGGTAAAAAAGATAGAACAGGCTATTGGTAAGCCTATAGCTATGGCAGAGCTGCCCGGGAATCTTGTGATAGAGAAGGACAAACTTAAAAAGGTTAAAAAACATGCTGAACAATCAGTTTCTACTGCTTCTGATATAGGTGCAGCCTTTCATCCTAAAAAGAAGAGCAATGCTAAAGATTATAATTACAGCTCCAAAGAAAAGGCAAAAATGAAATTTAAAAACAGGTAAGGCCAACTAATTATAAGAGTAAACTTATTTACGTCTCTTCAGGCCCGATATCTTTATCTGGCCTTTTTATTATAGAAAATGAGGGATGTTTGACAAAAATCAGAATATAACTAAGTTAACTTTGCTGAAGCTTCTAATAAGCAAACACCTTGCTGTTTAATTATTGACGGCACAATAAAATCAATATGAGAAAAATTGCAGTAGCAGTTACAGGGGCAAGCGGATCAGTTTATGCCAAGGTTTTATTTGACAAACTTCAGCAGTTGCGGGAGCAGGATCAGATTGCTGAACTTGGAATTATGATGTCTGACAATGCAAAAGATGTCTGGGTCCATGAACTTGGAAATAGATCGTTTGAAGGATATGATTTCAGATTTTTCGATAAAAGAGATTTTACAGCACCTTTCGCATCAGGATCTGCCGGTTTTGATACATTGATCATTTGTCCGTGTTCTATGGGCACTTTAGGCCGGATAGCATCGGGTACTTCTGATGATTTAATTACCAGAGCAGCTGATGTGGTTTTAAAAGAGCGCCGCAAACTGATTCTGGTGGTTAGAGAAACCCCATATAATCTTATTCACATTAATAATATGAAGACGGTTACAGAAGCAGGTGGCATTATTTGTCCGGCTACACCGTCTTTTTACAGTCTGCCGCAAACTGTAGAAGAAGTTGCTGATACAGTTGTCAGCAGAGTAATTGATCTGGCAGGATTTAAGAATGATTCTTATCGCTGGGGGCAAAATAAGGGGTAAAAAGATAGAATACTTAAGAGTAGATCCGGATATGATATGCTGTTCGGGCACATTTCTTATCTTTGTGAATTATTATGAATAAAAAGGTTGCATTTTATACCCTGGGCTGCAAACTCAACTTTTCTGAAACTTCGGCTATCGGCCGGCAGTTCAGCGAAGCAGGGTTTGAAACAGTATCATTTACAGATAAAGCCGATGTTTATCTCATAAATACCTGTTCAGTAACAGACCATGCTGATAAAAAATGTCGCAAGGTTGTTAAAGAAGCTCTTAAACATTCACCAAATGCATATATAGCTATTGTAGGATGTTATGCACAGCTTAAACCTAAAGAGATTTCTGAAATTCCCGGTGTTGATGTGGTATTGGGTGCAGCCGAAAAATTCAGGATCACAGAATATATTACTGATCTGACCAAGAATGAGAAGACTCAGGTTTATAATCAGGACATCTCAGAAGCCAAAGACTTTATTTCTTCTTATTCATTCGGGGAGCGTACCCGTACCTTTCTTAAGGTTCAGGATGGTTGCGATTATACCTGCTCGTTTTGTACAATTCCCCTGGCCAGAGGAGCCAGCAGGAGCGATACGATTGAACATGTAATTAAACAGGCAAATGAGATCGCGGCTTCGGGAGTTAAGGAAATAGTACTTACCGGTGTCAACCTTGGCGATTTTGGGATCAGAAACGGACAGCGGGAGAATAAGTTCTTTGATCTGGTAAAAGAACTGGATAAAGTAGATGGTATTGACAGAATCAGAATTTCTTCCATAGAGCCTAATTTGCTTTCTAACGAGATCATTGAATTTGTAGCCGGTTCAGAAAGATTTGTTCCTCATTTTCATATTCCTCTTCAATCAGGCTGTAATAAAATTTTAGGCCTGATGCGTCGTCGTTATAAAAGAGAACTATATGCCGACAGGATATCGGAGATCAAAAAATTAATGCCGGATTGCTGTATCGGAGTAGATGTTATTGTTGGATTTCCGGGCGAAAGCAATGAGGATTTTCTTGAAACTTATAATTTCCTTAACGGGCTGGAGGTTTCATACCTTCATGTTTTCACTTATTCTGAAAGGGAAAATACATCTGCAGCCGAAATGAAAGGGGTTGTTCCCGGAGCTGTGAGAGCAGAACGCAGCAAAATGCTGCATATTCTGTCAGAGAAAAAAAGGCGTGCATTTTATGATACCCAGACCGGTAAAACTGCAGAAGTTTTATTTGAGGGTGATCATAAAAATGGGTATATGCATGGTTTCAGCAGAAACTATGTAAAAGTTAAAGCGCCCTATGATCCTTTGATGATTAACGAAATCAGGAATGTGAAATTTGAAAATATTGCCTCTGATGGTGATATGGAGATTTCTGAAACTCCGGAAGTTCTGACACACTGATCTTTAGCGGCTTATTCCCCTGAATTTAGCTTTAGGCTAATATTTTTTCAGCTTTTCTTAACATTGTAAATACTAACAAGATCGTATATTTAGAAAATGTTTCCAACCATTACCCACCTTATTGAATATTTAACAGGCATAAGTATTCCTTTACCAATACAAACATTTGGTTTTTTTGTGGCTATTGCATTTGCAGCCGGATATTGGGCATTATCGCAGGAGTTTAAGAGAAAGGAAGCTCTGGGACTGGTTAAGCCATTCATCAGAGAAGTAAAGATTGGAGAACCTGCATCTGTTCAGGAACTTGCATTTAATGGAGTTTTCGGATTTCTGGTAGGCTATAAAATACTGGATGGATTACTTAATTACACTGCTTTTGTAGCTAATCCGCAGGCTTTTATTTTATCAGCAAGGGGCAGCTTTTTAGGCGGACTGATTTTTGCAGCGTTATTTGTTTACTGGGCCTATACTGAAAAGAATAAACAAAAATTAAGTCATCCTAAACTTGTTAAAGAAACCATACATCCATACCAGACGATGGGTACTTTGTTGATGTGGGCAGCAATCTGGGGGTTTTTAGGAGCAAAACTGTTTCACAATTTAGAGTACTGGGATGATTTTGTGAAGGATCCGATTGGTGGATTGTTGTCATTCAGTGGCTTAACTTTTTATGGCGGTTTGATCATGGGGGGAGCTGCAGTACTCTATCATGCAAATAAATATGGGATCAAATGGATTCATATGCTGGATATTGCAGGTCCGGGTATGATGCTGGCCTATGCTGTTGGCAGGATTGGATGTCACTTATCAGGAGATGGTGACTGGGGAATCGTAAATATGACTCCCAAGCCGTCCTGGTTAAGCTGGGCACCCGACTGGCTTTGGGCATTTAAATATCCCCATAATGTGGTGAATGAAGGTGTTCCAATTCCCGGCTGTGTTGGTACATTTTGTAATGAATTGCCAATGCCTGTGTTCCCGACTCCTTTGTATGAAGTAATCATGGGTCTGATCATTT
Source organism: Daejeonella sp. H1SJ63 (assembly GCF_029360775.1). Taxonomy (GTDB): domain Bacteria; phylum Bacteroidota; class Bacteroidia; order Sphingobacteriales; family Sphingobacteriaceae; genus Daejeonella. Next base: position 606,794 of record NZ_JARKMZ010000028.1, read on the forward strand.
TTGCTATTTTATGGATGCTTAGACATCAGATAAAAGCTCCCGGATTAATGTGGTCTATCTATCTCATCTTTAACGGAGCTGAGCGCTTTCTGATCGAAACCATTAGGGTAAATTCTAAATATCATGCATTCGGAATTGGTTTTACACAGGCCGAGTTAATCTCAACAATACTGGTACTTTTAGGAGTGATCGGAGTAATCTGGTCGCTGAAAAATGAAAAAAACTATCAAACAGCCTGATCTATGGATCTTTCGAAATTAACCACTGAAGTAATTTTACTTACAAAAGAAGTAGGGGGATTTATCCGTGGGGAGGCTCTTGTTTTTGATACAAAGAGTATTGAATATAAGGGACTTCATGATATGGTTTCTTACGTTGATAAAACAGCTGAACTGAATCTTGTTAAAGGACTTTCTTTATTACTTCCCGAAGCCGGATTTGTAACCGAAGAGAAGACAAGCAATACTATCGGGGAAAAATATAACTGGATAATTGACCCATTGGATGGTACGACCAATTTTATTCATGGCATTCCAACCTTTTCAGTAAGTATTGCCCTTGAGTATAATAATGAACTTATATTGGGTGTTGTATATGAGATAAACAGGGATGAGTGCTTTTCGGCCTGGAAGAATGGAGGTGCTTATCTTAATGATAAACGAATTTCTGTTTCGAAAACCCCGGGCATTGATAATTCATTGCTGGCAACAGGTTATCCTTTTTATGAATTTTCAAAGCTTGATTCATATCTTGAAGTGCTTAAAGCATTTATGCAAAGATGCCATGGAATCAGAAGAATTGGTTCTGCTGCTATTGACCTTGCCTATGTTGCCTCAGGTAGATTTGACGGGTATTTTGAATATAATCTGAATTCTTATGATATTGCGGCCGGAATAATACTTGTGAGAGAGGCAGGTGGGCAGGTATTTGATTTCAGAGGTGGTAATGAATGTATTTCAAGAAGAGAGATTATTGCGACCAATGGATTTATTTCTGAAGATATTCTGAAAGTTATTACTGAAAAATTTAAATAATAAATTCATAGATTTATCATATAAACTTTAAGATTATGACTTTAAAAAGGAAAATTTTGCTTCTTCTCATTGCCGTATTGGTAATTATTCAGTTTTTCAGACCTGCACTTAATCAGTCATCAGCTGAAACTCCAAATGATATTTTTGTTCATTATGCAGCTCCTGATAGTCTCCGGCAAATGATCAGTACATCATGTTATGATTGCCACAGTAATAATACCGTTTATCCATGGTATTCAAACATTCAACCTGTGGCATGGTGGTTGGCAAATCACGTAAACGAAGGGAAGTCAGAACTTAATTTTTCAGAATTTGCTACCTATAAGCCCAAAAAGGCTGATCATAAATTGGAAGAACTTATAGAAATGATTGAGAAAGGTGAGATGCCGCTTAAATCATACACTATTATTCATGGTAATGCCAAATTATCTGCTGATCAGCAAAAAACGATCACTGATTGGGCCAAAGGGCTAAGGGCTCAAATTCAGCCTAATATTAAGGAATAACAGATACAGGAATAAAACAAAAAAGGATCCTATATGGGATCCTTTTTTGTTAACGATGAAAATTCTATTTATAAAGCTTCTGAAACTACTTCAGTAACTTCCGGTACCATTCTTTTTAAAAGATTTTCAATACCTGATTTTAAGGTAATTGTTGAAGAAGGACATCCGCTGCATGAACCACGTAATTCGACGGTTACAATTCCTTCATTGTATGATTTGTAGGAGATGGCGCCACCATCCTGTTCAACAGCCGGGCGTACATAATCATGCAGGATCTGCTGAATTTTAATTTCAGTTTCAGTTCCTTCAAAATTAGCAGTAGCTTCTTCTTTTTCAAGGATTTTTAGCTCTGATTCAACCGCACCCTTTACAAATTCCTTTAAAATTGGTTCTATATCCTCCCAGTTAGCAGTTTCTGATTTTGTGACGGTGACGAAGTTACTCGCAAAAAATACACCAGTAACAAAATTGAACTTGAAAAGTTCTCTTGCAAAATGAGATTTCTCTGCACTTTCCTTTGTTGGGAAGTCGATACTATTGTTGGTTAATAGTTTGTTAACTAAAAACTTACGGGTAGCCGGATTAGGTGTAATCTCTGTATATACGTTTGTGGTTGATGTTGCAATACTCATGGTGAAAAATTTAGATACAAAATTAGTAAATTTTAAACGGGTAATCTTACCAATTCAAGTTATGACACATGAATGACCGCCTTAATTCCTGTATAATTTGAAGGTGAAATAGCCTTTAACTCTTGTTTTACTGATTCTGATATTTCCAGTCTGTCAACAAATTCTGCAATTGTGTCCTTATTTATTTGCTGATTTGTTCTGGTCAGATCCTTAAGCGCTTCATATGGATTAGGATAACCCTCACGTCTCAGAATGGTCTGTATGGCTTCGGCAACAACAGCCCAATTAGCTTCCAGATCATTACTGATAGCATCTTCATTAAGTAACAGCTTATTCAACCCTTTTATAGTAGATTTAATGGCTATTAATGTATGAGCTACGGGTACGCCGATATTTCTTAATACAGTTGAATCCGTTAAGTCTCTTTGTAATCTTGAAACAGGTAGTTTGGCCGACAAATGTTCAAAAATGGCATTGGCCAAACCTAAGTTACCTTCTGAGTTTTCAAAATCTATTGGATTAACCTTATGGGGCATTGCTGAAGATCCAACTTCACCGGCTTTAATCTTTTGCTTGAAATAATTCATGGAAATATAAGTCCAGAAATCTCTGTCAAGATCAATCAGGATAGTATTAACGCGTTTAATAGCATCGCAGTGGGCAGCAAAATTATCGTAGTGCTCAATCTGGGTAGTGTATTGAGAACGGTTTAATTTCAACCGCTCATTCACAAATTTATTAGCGAATGTAGTCCAGGTTATTTGAGGATACGCAACGTAATGTGCATTGAAGTTTCCTGTTGCTCCACCAAATTTAGCTGAGTATGGAATTGCCTTTAGTTGCTGAAGCTGCGCTTCAATACGTTCAACAAATACCTGTATCTCTTTTCCCAGTACTGTTGGTGAAGCAGGCTGTCCATGAGTATGGGCAAGCATTGGAATGGTTGCCCATTCACTAACTCTTATTTTAAGATTTTCCAGTAATTCATTAATTGCCGGAATATATGACTCTTCAAGGGCTAATTTAAAAGAATACGGAATTGCGGTATTATTAATGTCCTGCGATGTTAATCCAAAATGAATAAACTCCTTATACTGATCCAGACCTAATTCAGAGAATTTATCTTTAATGAAGTATTCAACCGCTTTTACATCGTGATTTGTAGTTTTTTCAATATGCTTAATCGCTTCAGCATCGGCTTCACTAAAATTTTGATAAACTGATCTTAATGCCGCAAATTTTTCTGTTTCAAAACCCGCCAATTGAGGTAATGGCAGTTCACACAATGAAATGAAGTATTCTATTTCTACATAAACTCTGTACCTGATCAGTGCTGCTTCAGAAAAATATGCAGATAATTCCTTCGTAGAATTATGATAACGCCCATCAATAGGAGATATGGCGGATAATGGAGTTAGATTCATAAACTAATTTTTTGCAAATCTACAATTTTTGAATTATATCAGCTCCTTATCCCGGCTCTTTGTCACCCCTGATAAGTTTTGTCGGAATTATGTCAAACAATTGACCATGGTAAAAATAATAACCGGAAACTTTGGTATTAAAAAATGTTTCCATAGTTTTAGCCGGAAATTAAATTTCGTGAGTTTACATATAAAAGAGTACATAATTTCAGAGTCAGATAAGCTTTTTTGCCAGTATGGCTTTAAGAGTGTTACAATGGACGATATTGCCAAACATCTTGGAATGTCGAAGAAAACAATTTACAGCCATTTTATTGATAAAAATGAGATTGTTAACATTGTCATACAAACTAAGCTAGATTCTCAAAAGTGCCTGATTAAAGATAATATTGAGGCATCACCCAATGCTGTTCATGAAGTTTTTTATTCTGTAACAAATATGAAGGAGCTTCTGTCTAATATTAACCCAACATTGTTTTACGATCTTCAAAAATATCATCCCCAGGCATGGTTGTTTTTCAGAGATTTCAGAGAGAAAGCTCTTTATACCTCTATTCAGAATAATCTGATCAGAGGGATAAAGGAGGGGTATTACAGAGAAGACATTAAGCCTGATATTTTGACACAAATGAGATTAGAACAAATTGACCTGATTTTTAACAGTAATTCTTCATATACTCATGGGAAATACGGGATTGCACAGGTAATGGCAGAAATTACCGAACATTTTTTATACGGTATCTGCACCCTGAAAGGGCATAAATTGATTAATAAATACAAGGAAATTACAGAAGAAGAATAGAAAAATGAGATACAAATATCTAACCTTAGTTTTTTGTCTGATTGCAGGATTTTCAGCGAAAGCGCAATTGACTGATACCGTGGCAGCTTTTACTTTGCAGGAAGCTATAGATTATGCACAAACTCATCAGAGTTCAATACTTAATGCAAAAATTGATGAGGAAATTGCCAGAAACACAGTAAAGAAAACCACGGGAATTGGTTTGCCGCAGGTAAATGCAAATATTAATTTTCAGGATTTTATAAAGGTACCTACCAATTTATTGCCAGGTGAGTTTTTTGACAAGCCCGGAGAAATGATCCCTGTTCGTTTTGGTGTTAAATATCAGTCATCTGCAGGAGTAGAACTCAGTCAGCTTTTATTTGATGGAACTTATCTTGTTGGTTTACAGGCTTCTAAGACATATAAGGAGCTTTCTACTAAAAGTCTTCAGCGTAGTCGTATTGAAACTGCTGTTGCCGTAACCAAGGCCTATTATTCTGTACTTGTGAGTAATGAACAGCTCAATTTACTCGATGCAAATATTGAGCGTTTAAAGAAATCATTAAAAGATACTGAAGCCTTGTTCAAAAATGGTTTTGTTGAGAAAATTGATCTTGACAGATTAACGGTTTTGAATAATAACCTGGAAACAGAGCGCGGGAATGTCATTCGTTTGCTTGATCTGAACCTGCATTTACTTAAGTTTCAGATGGGCATGAATATTAATAGTACACTTACTTTAAAGGATTCTATTTCAAACCTTAATGTTGAAGAGTCTGTTGCATTGAACGATACCGCTGCATACAAAAGCAGAATTGAATATTCATTGCTTGAAACTCAGAAAAAATTAAATGAGCTGGATCTTAAACGATACAAAAGCCAGTATTTACCCTCAATTGGTGCCTTTGGAAGTACCACCAGAAGTTTACAGTCGAATACGTTTAATGAGTTATTTGACCGCAGTTTTCCAATGACAGTAATTGGTTTCAGGGTTTCTGTTCCGATTATTTCAGGAGGAATCAGAAATTATCAGGTAAGAAATGCCAAACTTGAGATCCAGAAGACTGAAAATAATTTAGTTAATCTGAGAAATGGGATCAATCTGGAGGTTGAGCAGGCAAAAACCGTTTATCGCAATGGATTTAAATCGCTGGAAAATCAAAAACGGAATATGACCCTTGCTCAGGAAGTATTAAGGGTAACAAAGGTTAAGTACGAGCAGGGAGTGGGCTCCAGCATTGAGGTTACTACAGCTGAAACTTCGCTTAAAGAATCACAGAACAATTATATAAATGCATTATATGAATTACTCATCAATAAAGTAAATCTTGATAAAGCATTGGGAAAAATCATTTATTAACAGAGAAAACAAATCAGATACATTGGCGCACATCGGATAATTTTAATGGCGCGATTCGTAAAAACTAAACGAAACATAAAATGAAAAAAGTATTATTTATCTCCACAGCTATTTTTCTTGCCTCCTGCGGAGGGGAACCCACTGATAAAAAATCAGAACTGGAAGCATTGAAGAAGGAGCGTGCCGAGCTTAATGCTAAAATAGAAAAACTCGAAGCTGAAGTAGGAGTAGTAGCTGCCGCTTCTGATGCTAAAGATGTAAGTATTCTTGAGCTTACTGAAACTCCATTTCAGAATTACCTTGAAGTACAGGGTAAAGTGGATGCTGAAGAGAATGTACAGGTAACTCCGGAAGCACCGGGAGTGATTACTGCAGTATTTGTAAGTATTGGTCAGAGTGTTACCAAGGGTCAGATCTTGGCTCAGATCGATGATCAGGTATTGCGTCAGAATATTGCTGAACTCCAGAATCAGCTTGACCTTGCTTCCACACTTTTTGAACGGCAGAAAAATCTTTGGGACCAGAAAATTGGAACTGAGGTTCAGTATCTGAGTGCAAAGACTCAGAAAGAGGCAGCAGAACGCCGTATAGCAACAGTACGCTCACAGATCTCAATGTATAAAATCAAAGCTCCGATTAGCGGAACAATTGATGCAATGGATCTTAAATTAGGGCAGGCTGTATCACCCGGATTCTCAGGTATCAGAGTAATTAACACAAGTAAGCTTAAAGCGAAAGCACAGATTGCAGAATCTTATTCAGCCAGAGTAAATCAGGGTGATAATGTTCAGGTTATTTTACCTGATGTACCGGATACAGTCGCTACTAAGATCACCTTTGCCTCAAAAACTATTGATCCGATTTCAAGAAGTTTTAACGTGGAAATTAAGCTCCCTTCTGACCGCAATTACCGGCCGAATATGCTGACTGTTCTGAAAATTGCAGATTATCAAAATCCAAAAGCTCTTGTTATTCCTGTAAATTCTATCCAGAAAGCTGAAAATGGGGATTATGTTTTTATTGTTGAGAATGGTAAAGCCAGGCGTGTGGACATCAAAACCGGCAAGGTTTCGGAAGGTCGTGCCGAGATCCTTTCAGGATTAAAGACCGGAGATCAGGTTATTGTTTCAGGAATGCAGGGATTAAGTCCGGGTGATACCGTGAAATCAAATTAATCAGGTTTTACAATTTAAGAGCTCATCATAATACAGAATAAGATGGAAGAATTTAATAAAGAATTTAAACCCTCCAGCTGGTCGATTGATAACAGAACAGCCATTTATGTGCTTACAGTTATCATCTCAGTAATAGGGTACTTCTCATATATTGGATTGCCGAAAGAGAATTTCCCGGAGGTGATTATTCCAAAAATATTTGTTCAGACAGTTTATCCCGGGACTTCTCCGGCCAATATGGAGAATCTGGTGACCAAGCAGATTGAAAAACAATTGAAATCGGCATCAGGGTTGAAGAAGATAACTTCAAATTCCTATCAGGATTTCTCAATAATTACCGCTGAATTCAATACCAATGTTGATATAAAGGATGCCAAGCAAAGGGTTAAGGACGCTGTAGATAAGGCCAGACAAGACCTTCCTTCCGACCTTCCTAATGAACCCAATGTAATGGATATTAATCTTTCTGATCTTCCGATCATGTATCTGAATATTTCAGGAGACTATGATCTGAAAAGCCTGAAGCATTATGCTGAAGAGATTCAGGATCAGGTAGAGAGTTTGAAGGAAATTTCTGGCGTGGATATTGTTGGGGCACTTGAACAGGAAATTCAGATCAATGCTGATTTAAATAAAATGGCTGCTGCCCAAATATCATTCGGTGATATAGAACGTGCTGTAGGCTATGAAAACCTGACCATTTCAGGAGGTACAATTAAGATGGATGGTGTCAGAAGAACTCTGAATGTTAAAAAGGAGTTTGCAAGTGCAGAAGAGATATCCAACCTGATTATTAAAACACCATCAGGATCTTCTGTATACCTGAGAGATATCGCTGAAGTTAAAGATTCTTTCAAAGAGCAGGAAAGTTATGCCCGTTTGTATGGAAAGAACGTAATTACACTCAACGTAAAGAAAAGAAGCGGTGAAAACCTGATTGATGCATCAGACAAAATCAATGCATTAATTAAGGAGATGAAAGATACCTCTTTACCTAAAAATTTAAATATCACTGTTACAGGTGATCAGTCGAGCAGAACAAGGGTTACACTTCATGATCTTATCAATACGATTATCATTGGATTTATTCTGGTAACAATAATTCTGATGTTTTTTATGGGTATTACAAATGCTTTGTTTGTTGCTCTTTCTGTTCCATTATCAATGTTTATTGCTTTTATGGCTATGCCTGCATTGGGCGGGATTATGGGATTTAATTTTACAATGAATATGATGGTGCTGTTCTCATTCCTTCTGGGTTTGGGTATTGTGGTAGATGATGCGATTGTAGTTATAGAAAATACGCACAGGATATTTGATAATGGTAAAGTCCCGATTAAAAAGGCTGCTAAAATGGCTGCAGGAGAGGTGTTTTTGCCTGTTCTTTCAGGTACATTAACCACGTTGGCTCCATTCGTTCCGTTATTGTTCTGGCCCGGAGTAATTGGTGAATTTATGTTCTTCCTGCCAATGACACTGATTATCACATTGCTTGCTTCATTGCTGGTAGCTTATATTATTAACCCTGTATTTGCTGTAGATTTCATGCAGCCGGAAGAACATATAACTGATAAACCTCGATTTGACAAGGCTTTAAAGCGTGATTTGCTGATTTTTGCCGGTGCCACATTGCTGGCCTATCTGGTAGATAAAGGTTTAGGTAATCTTGTTATATTTATTACTCTGCTTTACCTTTTGAATCACTTCTATCTTCGTCGTGCTATTTATAATTTCCAGACTAATATCTGGCCAAATGTTCAGACTAAATATGTGCATGTACTTAAATGGGCACTTGAAAGGCCAAGAATTATGTTGTGGTCAACGGTTGGATTATTTTTCCTGACTCTGTTTATAATAGGTATAGTTCCACCAAAAATTGTTTTCTTTCCAAAAGGTGATCCCAATTTTGTTTATGTGTATGTTCATTTACCCGTAGGAACAGATCAGGCATATACCAATGAAGTGATGAAGAAAGTTGAGGCGGATGTTACCAAAGTTGTTGGTAAAGATAATAAGGATGTATCTTCTATTCTTTCCAATGTTACTGTTGGGGTAACTGATCCGCAAAGTGAAGACCAGGGACAATACCCTAATATGGGTAAGGTTACTGTGGCTTTTGTAGAATATGGAAAACGTACAGGTGAGCCAACTTCTGTGTATCTTGACAGGATAAGAGATGCGGTTAAAGGAGTTCCAAGTGCAGAAATTACTGTTGCGCAAGAGCAGTCAGGACCGCCAACTGCCAAGCCAATCAGTATTGAAATCACCGGAGACAATCTTGATTCTCTTGTAAAGGTCTCCGAAAATCTGAAACAGTATCTTGAAAGTAAGCAGATAGCCGGTGTTGAAGAATTAAAATCTGATTTTCAGAACGATAAGCCTGAGATTATCTTTGATATTGACCGCGAGCGAGCCAATCGTGAGGGTATATCATCCGGACAAATTGGAATGGATCTTCGTACCGCTATCTTTGGGAAGGAAGTTTCGAAATTCCGTGATGCGAATGAGGATTACGAAATTAATCTTCGTGCAAATGAATCTCAGAAAAACAATCTGGATGCATTGCGAAATATGAAGGTTACTTACAGAGATATGGCCATGGGAGGTATTATCCGTCAGGTACCATTGTCGTCTTTTGCTTCTATAGATTATGTAAATACTTATGGTGGAATTAAGCGTAAGCAGGAAAAGAGAATTATTATTCTTTCCTCAAACGTATTGGGTGAATACAATCCAAACGAAGTAGTTACCAATATACAAAATGAGATCAATCAGTTTAAGGCTCCGGCAGGAGTTGAAGTGAAAATGGCCGGCGAGCAGGAAGAACAAAAGGAAACAATGGTATTTCTGGGATCTGCAATGCTGGTATCGCTGGGGCTGATCCTGATTATTTTGGTTACTCAGTTTAACTCTATTACAAAACCCCTTATCATTTTAAGTGAGATCTTGTTTAGTATCATTGGTGTTTTGCTTGGGGTAACCATCTTCCGGATGGAAATGTCAATTGTAATGTCGGGTGTTGGTATTGTTGCTTTGGCAGGTATTGTGGTCAGAAATGGTATTTTGCTTGTTGAGTTTACCGAACTGATGGTAGAGCAGGGGATGAGTATTAAAGATGCTATAATTGAAGCAGGACGCACCAGAATGACTCCTGTATTGCTGACTGCTACTGCTACCATGCTCGGACTTATTCCTTTGGCAGTAGGATTAAATATGGACTTTGTAACTCTGTTCCGCGACTTTGATGCTAATCTTTATTTCGGAGGGGATAATGTGGCCTTCTGGGGACCGCTATCATGGACCATGATATTTGGATTAAGTTTTGCAACTTTCCTGACATTGATTCTGGTTCCTTGTATGCTGTTGATTGGCGATTCGAATTCAAGAAGAATTAAAGGCTGGTTTAAAAAATCTCCAAAAGCTTAATAGTATAAAAGCATAAATAAAAGGGGTTCTTATCCAAGAGCCCCTTTTATTTACAATCAGTTGGAGAGAATAGTTAATCGTCTTTTGAAAATTGAAGGCAATAAAAAAGCCCTTCCGAAATTCGGAAAGGCTTTTTGTAATTTTTGGGTTAATTAGTGAGCAGCAGCTGCAGTATCAGCAGCAGCAGCAGCAGTATCAACAGCAGCTGAATCAACAGCAGCAGTATCAACAGCTACTTCAGTAGCAGCAGTGTCAACAGCAGCTTCTTCAGTTTTGTTTGAGTTACAAGCAGCAACTGATAAAGAAATAGCTAAAGCTAAGAAACCGAATTTGAAAGAATTTTTCATCGTTTAGAGATTAAATTTATTTAAATAATTTACACTTAATACCACTAAATTAAAAAGGTAACCCTGCCAATTGAAAAAAAATAAAAAAATATTTTCCCTATCATTGGGTTACAATTCCGCATAAAAAGTATTAATAGTGAAAAAAGAGATAAAAAGTTCAGTTCCAGCAGATAGTGAAATTGTATTAGGGATACTGAATGATTCAAAAGATGTACTGAATCGATTGTATGTTTCTTATTTCCCGATGGTACTTCAGCTTATACTGAACAACAACGGAAACGAAGATGATGCAAAAGATATATTTCAGGAGTCTGTTATTGTTCTTTACAATAAGGTTAAGAGTGGAAATTTTGAGTTAAACAGTAAGCTTAAAACCTTCATTTACTCTGTTTGCCGCAGATTATGGCTTAAACGTTTAAATGCACAAAGCCGTACGGTCAGAAATGTTGAAGATTTTTCAGAGTTTATTCCTGTTGAGGAAGATCTTGAAAGTCATGAAGAAAAGGACAGGCAATTTGAATTGATGGAATATGCACTACGGCAATTAGGCGAACCTTGTAAAACGATTATAGAAGACTATTATATACATAACAGATCAATGCAGGAGATCTCTGATAAGTTTGGGTATACCAATGCGGATAATGCCAAAACTCAAAAATATAAATGCCTGCAACGTTTGAAAAAGCTATTTTTTCAAACCTAATTTTAAGAAGATGAATAGTGATATTGAATTGTTAAGTCAGATTGATGCATACCTTAGGGGTGAATTATCTGCTTCCGAAATGGTTGACTTTGAAAAAAGGAGACTATCGGATTCTGATTTTGACCTTAAAGTAGTTGAGCATTCAAATACGGTTCTTCAACTTTCTGAATATGCTAAGCGTTTAAAGCTTACTTCAGAAATGAATGCCATACACGAATCTCTGGATATACAGGCCCTCAGGGAAGAGGTTGCACCAGAAGCTCCGCTTGTGAGGAGATTGTGGAAAAAATACAGAATAAATACGGCAATTGCGGCTTCAGTTGCATTGATAGCCGTTGCCGGTACCTTATTATCAACCGGTTATTTTTCTAAAACTATCTCTACCAATGTTAGTCTTATGCGTAGGGAAATCAACAGTATTAAGCGTTCACAGAATGCACTCATCAAAGATATCAAAGATAAACCTTCACACGGCCCTGCTGATCCCGGGCAGTTTGGTGGTACGGGTTTTGCACTTTCATCAAATGGTTATGTAGTAACTAATTATCATGTTATACAGGGTGCTGATTCTGTTTATGTTCAGAATTCTGAAGGAGAAGCATTTAAAGTAAAAATGATTTATATTGATCCTGCCTATGATCTTGCTGTTCTTCAGATCAATGATCCCGAATTTAAAAATCTGGGCACTTTGCCTTATACTTTTAAAAAATCTCCATCTGATGTAGGCGAAGATGTGTTCACAATAGGTTTTCCGAGAGATGAGCAGGTTTATGGTAAAGGTTATGTTAGCTCAAGAAACGGTTATGCCGGAGATACAGTAGCTTATCAGGTTTCAATTCCTGTAAATCCGGGTAATAGCGGAGGGCCTTTGCTGGATAACAGGGGCAATGTGATCGGAATCATTAATGGAAAACAAGCTTTAGCTGATGGTGCAGCTTTTGCAATAAAGTCTACTTATATTCTGAAGTCAATTGAAGCTATACCTCAGGATTCTCTGGATGATAAGTTAGTGTTGAATAAGAGAAACAGTCTTTCCGGTTTAAGCAGAAAAGATCAGTTTAAGAAATTGGAACCTTACATTTATATGGTTAAGGTGTATTAAAAAAAGGCCTTGAAATTATTTCAAGGCCTTTTTTTATCGGTCTACTTCTCCGAGTACAATATCTATTGATCCAAGAATTGCGATCAGGTCAGCTATTAAAACTCCTCTTCCTATTTCAGGCAGTACTGAAAGATTATTAAAACTGGGTGCTCTTGCCTTCACACGTTTAGGAATTTCGGTTTTCCCGTCACTGATAAAATAATAACCCAGTTCTCCTTTTGGATTTTCTGCGCGGATATAAAAATCCTGTTCTTTGGGAATGATCTTTTTGGGCATTTTGGCTCTGGGATCAAAATCCGGACTTCTTTTCAGCTCATTCATCAATCTGTTCAGGCACTGTTCAATAATGTGAACAGACTCTGCCACCTCGTCAACCCTTACTTTATAACGATCCCAGCAATCGCCTTTGCTGCCCATTTCGCCCTTGCCAACCTGAATTTCAAACTCCAGTTCAGGATATACAGAATACTCATCTGCACGACGGAGATCCCATTTAATTCCTGATCCTCTTAACATGGGGCCTGAACAGCCGTAACTGATGGCCAGATCCGGAGATAAAACTCCAACTCCTGCAGTTCTTGAAATAAATATCTGGTTATCGGTTAAAAGTTGGTTAAGCTCGGTCAGTTTAGGCTTGAAATAAGTGATGAATTCCCTGCATCTCTCTTCGAAGCCAATCGGCAGATCGTAAAATAATCCACCAATCCAGATATAGTTATAAAGCATTCTTGATCCTGAGGCCCATTCCAGCATATTCATGATATGCTCCCGGTCACGGAAACACCACAAAAACGGAGTAAAGGCGCCAATATCAATGCCATAGGTTCCGATTGCAATAAGATGTGAAGCAATTCTGTTCAGCTCACAAACCAGAACCCTGATATATTCAATTCGTTTTGGAATATCCTTATCGATGCCTAACATCCGCTCAACTCCCATAACATAAGCATGGTCATTGTTCATAGATGCCAGATAATCCATCCTGTCGACAAATGGGATAATCTGCTGATAGCTCAGACTCTCGCAATGCTTTTCAAAGCACCTGTGGAGGTACCCCATATGGGGGATAACCTCTTTAACTATTTCACCATCTGTGATCAACTCAAGCCTTAATACGCCATGTGTAGACGGATGCTGAGGCCCCATATTAATGATCATCTCTTCGGGCTGGAGATTCTCTGTTAAAAGATCATATCTGGTTTTGTTTACCTGCATGATTTGGATTATGGTTGGGTAAATGCTCAGTTGATTTTTATTCCTTTATATTCTTCAGCTGCCTGGTAGTCTTTTCTCAGAGGATAACCCTCCCAATCATCAGGTAAGAGTATTCTTCTCATATCAGGATGTCCCTCAAACCGGATTCCAACAAGGTCATAGGCTTCGCGTTCGTGCCATTCGGCGGTATGCCAAACTCCGGAAACGGAATGAAAAACAGGAAGGTTCTCCGAATTTCTGCTATGCTCCTTAACTACTTTTAAAACCAGTTGCCGGTTATAGGGAATAGAAGCAAGATGATAAACAACAGAGAATTTATTACTCTCAATTCCATGGTCTATACCGCTCAGACATGAAAGAAAATCAAACCAGGTTTTTTCATTGTCCCTCAGTTCTTCGCATACTTTAACAATCATTTCCGGATTGATCAGTATTGCAGGCTGCAAGCCTGAAGTTTCGGCATCCATAATTGCATCTGCACCAAACTTATCAGTTAAGAGGGTCTTTATTTCATCAAAAGTCATCATGCAATCAGGGTGCCAGACGGACTATTTTCCAGCTTTGTTTATCTGCTTTTTTATACACAATTCTGTCATGCAATCTGCTCGGGCGTCCCTGCCAGAATTCAATAACCTGTGGTTTTACAAGGTAACCACCCCAGTGTGCAGGCTTAGGTATCGGTTTATCTGCATAGCGCAATTCCGCTTCCTTCCAGTTTTGTTCAAGTTCATCTTTGGTTTCAATAACCTGGCTTTGAGGTGAAACAAGCGCACCAATACGGCTTTCTTTTGGTCTGCTGTTAAAGTAACGTTCAGATTCTTCTTTGCTAAGCTTCTCCACAGTTCCCTCAATACGAACCTGACGTCCGAGTTCAGCCCAGTGAAAGACCAGTGCAACAACCGGATTTTTGGCAATTTCCTTGCCTTTTGCACTCAGATAATTACTGTAAAACAAGAAACCGCGGTCTTCATATCCTTTTAATAAGACAATACGCGCGCTCGGCTTCCGGTCAATGCTGGTTGTTGCAAGGGTCATCGCATTCGGCTCATAAATGCCCGCATCCATTGCCTCTTTGAACCATTTACCAAATTGCTTGATAGGATCTTTTGCGACGTCTCTTTTGGATAGTTTTTCAGAACTGTATTCCTGACGAAGATTCTCTATTGTTTCTTTCTTTACTGACATACTGAGTTTTTATAATCTAAAATGGAACAGATGTTATCTATAATGCAAACTTAACAAATGCACCTTGTATTCTCTCATTTCAATTATTATTAGCCTTATTTTGTAAATTAGTATGACAATAAACTTATCAAACCATTGAATATGTTAAGTCCTGTAAAACCTAAAAGTGGGAATCTGCTTGTTTCAGAGCCATTTATGCTGGATCCAAACTTTAAAAGGTCAGTAGTACTGCTGGTAGAATATGAAACTGCCGGCGCTGTTGGTTTTGTGTTGAATCAGCCCAGCAACCTGTTGCTCAATGATCTGATCGAAGGGATAAGTCTGCTTGATTTCCCTGTTTATATTGGTGGCCCTGTTGCGAACGACAGTCTGCATTTTGTTCATTGCTGTTATGATAAAATGAACAGTGGAGCTGAACTTAGGGATGGTATTTATTGGGGAGGAAATTTTGAAACCCTTAAAGTTCTTCTTAAAAACAACGAAATCGGACATGACGAAATCAAATTCTTTATGGGATATTCAGGCTGGTCTGAGGGTCAGCTTGATCAGGAAATTGAAGAGAATTCATGGCTGGTTAGCAATAAGTTCAATCCGGAAGTGGTCTTTGTGCAGGATGAAGAGAACTTATGGCGTGAGGTTGTAATAGGACTTGGCCCCAGATATGCACATATAGCCAACTTTCCTGAAAATCCGCAATGGAATTGAGGGAGTATATTTTAAGAGTTGTACGTTATACGTTGTACGTTGAAATTATAAGGATGAATGCTTAAGTATTTAGTTTTAAGGTTTGTTATCTCAGCTGAAATTAATCTTCCATCTCTCTGGCACTTTCAAGTACCTTATTCTTCAATTCCTCTTTGTAATCAAGCAGTCGTTGAGAAAGACTCTGATCGGCAGTTCCTAATATCTGAGCGGCCAGAATACCTGCATTTTTAGCCGCATTTAATGCTACTGTAGCCACAGGAATTCCGTTTGGCATTTGCAGTATTGATAATACCGAATCCCAGCCATCAATTGAATTCGAGGATTTTACCGGTACACCTATTACCGGAATCTGAGTAATTGAGGCAACCATACCCGGAAGATGAGCAGCACCACCGGCACCTGCAATGATCACTTTTAATCCTCTGCCTGCCGCTGATTTTGCATATTCAAACATTCTTTCAGGCGTACGGTGCGCAGAAACTACAGTGATTTCAAAGTCAACACCCAGATCTTTTAATATGTCAGCAGCATCCTGCATCACATTCAGATCTGATTTACTGCCCATGATTATTCCTACCTGAATATTTTTAGCTGATGATTTTGAATTGCTCATTTTTAGTATTAATTAGTTTATATATAGATAATTATATTAATTATCTAAGATTTGACTTTAATTGTTTTTTGTACAAACCTTGCCTTTTCTATAGCTTTTTCCCGATCATCATCCATAATGGTTATATGTCCCATTTTGCGGAAAGGCTTGGTTATCTTCTTGCCATAAAGGTGGATATAAACACCGTCAATTTCCAGAATATCATTTAGTCCTTCATACTCTGCCGTTCCTTCAAATCCTTTTTCGCCTAAAAGATTGATCATCACTGCATTACTGATTGTACGGGTATCGCCTAAAGGTAAGTTGAAAATGGCTCTCAGCATCTGTTCATATTGCGAGGTATAGTTGCCTTCAATACTTTGGTGCCCGCTATTATGCGGACGGGGAGCAATTTCATTTACTAAAATATCACCTTCAGGAGTAAGGAATAATTCAACCGCAAGTATACCAACGATCTTAAGGTCTTCAGCAACTTTTATAGCTAACTGATCAGCTTTTTGAAGAATTTCATCACTTAAAGTTGATGGAGAAATTAAAAACTCCACAAGATTTGCTTCCGGATTAAATTCCATCTCCACGCATGGAAATGTTCTGACCTTACCATCTTCGTTTCTTGCAACAATTACCGACAATTCCTTTTCGAAATGAATCATTTCTTCAACCAGGCAGGGTTCAGTAAATGCTTTTTCAAGATCAGCCTCATTTTTGATCACATTTACACCTCGACCATCATATCCATCTCTTCTGAGCTTTTGAATATAGGGGAAAGGTAAATTTGCTTCAAGCAGTTCTTCCTTATTTTTAAAAAGTCTGAATGAAGCAGTATGGATATCATTTTCTTTGAAAAACTGCTTTTGTATTCCCTTATCCTGTATCAGCCTGATTACACGTGATTGCGGAAAGACTTTTACTCCTTCTTTTTCCAGTTGCTCAAGCGCGTCTACATTGACCTTCTCAATTTCTATGGTCAGAACATCAACCTTTTTACCGAAATTGTAGACAGCCTCATAATCTGTTAAAGAACCATGAACAAATTTTTCGCAAAGATCTTTACACGGAGCATGAATATCAGGATCTAAAACGTATGTGGTAATATTGAAATTGATGGATTCCTGGATCAGCATGCGTCCTAATTGTCCGCCTCCGAGTATACCTAATTTCAGGTCGCCGTAAAATGCTTTCATAAGGCAAATTTAGTCCAAATCTCTGAGATTATTCAATTTCATATCCCAATGATCTGAAACAGGATCATGTTTTTTAGGATAAGATATTTGTATATCTTGTTGCTAATAAGTTTATTAGCTATTCAGAATGCTTTCCTGTTGAATCTTTTTTTGTAGTTCCAGTATAGCACCAATCAGTGCTTCAGGGCGCGGAGGACATCCCTGTACATAAACATCAACAGGGATAATCTTATCTACACCTTTTACCACATGATAGCCATGCTGCCAGTAGGGACCACCGCAGTTTGAACATGAACCCATAGATATTACGTATTTAGGTTCTGGCATTTGCTCATATAAGCGTTTAATGCGTTCTGCCATTTTAAAGGTAACCGTGCCGGCAATAATGATCACATCCGACTGTCTGGGTGAGGGACGGGGAAACACCCCGAATCTGTCGAGGTCATAAGTCGAAGCCATTGAGCCCATCATTTCTATGGCGCAGCAGGCAATACCGAAACTCATCGGCCATAATGAAGAAAGTCTGGCCCAATTCAGCAGATCATCAATTTTAACTACTACAACTGCTCCGTTTTCACCTTTTAATTCTAAACTCATGTTGTGGTACGGTTAAATTTAGGTCTGAATGCAGGCCTGGGAGCCTGGCTTACTATTTGCTCCGGTTCCTGAACAGTTATATCCATGCTGAATTTTTTGATCTTATACTGAGCTGAATTTAAATTCTCGTAGGCCGAGAGCGGAATACGGGAAGGAGATTTAGAGGGTACCAAATCAGGTTTTATCCAGTTCAGATCTCCTTTTTTCCAGATATAAACCAGTCCGATCAACAAAATAACGATGAAAACGAACATTTCTCCTAAACTCAGCCATCCCCATCTCGGGTCAGCATTCAGTAAACTTTCCTGTGCAAAAACTGTTGCCCAGGGAAATATAAACACCATTTCTACATCGAAAAGCAGAAAAACAAGGGCAATAACATAAAATCTTGAATTAAACTGTATCCAGGAACTTCCTTTAGGCTCTTCTCCGCATTCGTACGAGCTTAACTTCTCCGGGTTTGGTTTTTTTAATGCAGCAAGGCTTCCCATGAAATAGGTAAACAGCACAAATAAGATACCCATGATCAGGTATATCAATACTTTGCCGAATTCGCTTATCTGTGAAGGATCATTCATTGATCAAATTTAAGCAAATTGAGCAATCAGTTATATTAAATTGATTATTTCCTTCAGCTTTTTAGTGATTTGTGGATAAGCTTTTTTTGAAATGAGAACAGATAGCCTCAAATTCGCAATCAAATCAGGAAAATTAACATGACCTTAAATAAACATAGAAAGATAGCTGATGAACTCTCTTTGACTGAGAAACAGGTAACAGTGACCATCAATCTGCTTGATGAAGGAGGTACAGTTCCTTTTATTGCCAGATATCGTAAGGAAATGACCGGCAGTCTGGATGAAGTTCAGGTAGCAGCTATTCGCGACAGAATTCAGCAGCTTAATGAACTCGACAAAAGGAGAGAGGCTATACTGAAATCGATGAAAGAGATGGAGAAACTAACTCCTGAGCTTGAAAAGCAAATAAATGAGGCTGAAACAATGACTATTCTTGAGGATATTTATCTGCCCTACAAGCCTAAAAGGAAGACAAAGGCTTCAGTTGCCCGTGAAAAAGGTCTTCAGGGACTTGCAGATCTTATTCTGGAACAAAACAGGATTGATCTTCATTCAGAAGCTTCCAAATTTATTGATGAAGAAAAAGGTGTTTCTGATATTGAAGAGGCATTGGCAGGAGCAAGGGATATTATTGCTGAATTTATTGCTGAGCAGCCTGAACTAAGAGCAAGAATGCGCGAATTATTCCTTAATAAAGGTAGTTTTCATTCTAAATTGATTAAAGGTAAAGAAGAAGAAGGTCAGAAATACAAAGACTATTTTGACTGGACAGAGCCTGTAAAAACAGCTCCTTCGCACCGTATATTGGCTTTACGCAGGGCAGAGAAAGAAATTATACTCACTCTTGATATTGAAGTTCCTGAAGAAGATGCACTGATGATCCCTGAATCGATGTTTATTAAGGGTTCGAATGAGTGTTCTGAGCAGGTTAAACAAGCTGCGGCAGACTCATACAAGAGATTGATCAAACCATCAATGGAAACTGAGATTCGCTTGCTGACAAAGAAACAAGCAGATACTGAAGCAATCCGTGTTTTTGCTGATAATGCCCGTCAGTTGCTTTTGGCGGCCCCGGTTGGACAGAAAAGAATTATGGCTGTCGACCCGGGTTTTCGTACCGGATGTAAGGTGGTTTGTCTGGATGATCAGGGACAGCTCATTGAAAATACAACAATCTATCCGCATAACGGAAATAATGCATCAGAAGAAGCAGCTAAAACAGTTAAATTTCTGGTAGAGAAATGCAAAATTGAGGCCATTGCCATTGGTAACGGAACTGCCGGAAGAGAAACTGAAACTTTTATTCGTGGATTGCAATTAACTGACATTGTTGTAGTTATGGTAAATGAAAGCGGTGCTTCCATTTATTCAGCTTCTGAAGTAGCACGTGAAGAGTTCCCGGACAAAGATATTACAGTAAGGGGAGCCGTATCTATCGGCAGACGTTTAATGGATCCACTTGCAGAACTGGTGAAAATTGACCCTAAATCTATCGGCGTCGGACAGTATCAGCATGATGTTGATCAGAATCAGCTTCAGGCCTCATTGGATGATACTGTGATCAGCTGTGTTAACTCAATTGGTGTTGAACTGAATACTGCTTCGAAGCAGATTTTAGCCTATATCTCAGGGTTGGGACCGCAGCTGGCACAAAATATTGTGGAATACCGCAATAAAAATGGTGCATTTAAACGACGTTCAGATCTGAAAAAAATTCCTCGTTTAGGGGATAAAGCTTTTGAACAAGCTGCCGGATTTCTCAGGATAAGGAATGCAGAACAACCTTTAGACAGCAGTGCGGTGCATCCTGAAAGATATCAGCTTGTTGAGCAAATGGCTAAAGACCTCAATTGCAAGGTGGAGGATCTGATGAGGGATGAGCAATTAAGAAAGA
This sequence comes from Daejeonella sp. H1SJ63, assembly GCF_029360775.1. Classification (GTDB taxonomy): domain Bacteria; phylum Bacteroidota; class Bacteroidia; order Sphingobacteriales; family Sphingobacteriaceae; genus Daejeonella. Next base: position 627,258 of record NZ_JARKMZ010000028.1, read on the forward strand.
AGATTAAATTACAGAATTATATAAGTGAAACTGTTGGATTGCCTACCCTGACTGATATTATGGATGAGCTTGCTAAACCCGGACGTGATCCGCGTGAGCAGTTTGAAGCTTTTAGTTTTTCTGAAGGGATAAATTCAATTAATGATCTGCATGTAGGTATGACCCTTCCCGGCATTATTACGAATATTACTGCATTTGGTGCATTTGTGGATATTGGTGTTCATCAGGACGGTTTGGTACATGTTAGCCAGATGTCTGACAAATTTATCAAAGATCCCAATGAAGTTGTTAAGGTAAGTCAGAAAGTGATGGTAAGGGTTACCGAAGTTGATGTAGCGAGAAAGCGTATCGCTTTGTCCATGAAATCGGATGAAAAGCGTGAACAAAGAGCTAAACCTGTTCAGAAACCTTCAACTAATTATCAGCAGAAACGACCGGAAAAGGATAATCAGACACCAGAAACAGATATAGCTATAAAACTTGCTGCTTTAAAGAACAGGTTTTCCTGATATCTTTGATTGGTATGGAAGATCATTTTGATGCAGTAATTATTGGTGCCGGTGCTTGTGGTTTGATGTGTGCGGTACAGGCAGGTTATTTGGGTAAGAAAACACTTATTCTTGAGAAAAATGAGAAGATAGGGGCCAAGATCCTGATTTCTGGCGGTGGGCGATGTAATTATACCAATCTCTACACTACTGAATCAAACTTTATTTCTGCTAATCCTCATTTCTGCAAGTCTGCATTTTCGCAGTTTACAGTGGATGATACCGTTAGCTTTTTCGAGGCAAATGGTATTTTGGGAAAAGAAAAGACACTCGGACAGTTATTTCCTGTTACAAATAACGCAAAAGATATTGTGCAGGTTTTCGGGGCGCTTTGTGCAGATCTCGATCAGCAGATTATATGTAATGCTGAGGTCAGTGAGGTCCTTAAAACAGAAAATGGGAACTTTAAGATCAGCTATAGCCGTGGAGGAAAATTAAAGGAGATCACTGTTCCAAAGGTAGTGATCACCACAGGTGGCTTACCGGTTCAGAAAATGGGTGCCACAGACTTTGGTTTAAGGGTTGCCCGGCAATTCGGTCTTAAGATTACAGAAACTGCTCCTGCACTGGTGCCGCTTACAATTACAGGTAAGGATGCTGAATGGTATGCCCAGCTTTCGGGGAATTCGATATTCAGCAGGGTTTCCAATGACAGGATCAGCTTTGAAGAGAACATATTGTTTACCCATTGGGGACTGAGTGGCCCGGCAATCCTGCAGATCTCATCCTACTGGCGGCCCGGAGAACATATTTCAATTGATCTGCTTCCACATGATAAGATTACTGAACTTATTCAGAGTCAGAAACTGATTAATGGCCGTAAAACCCTCTCAGGATTATTATCTGATCTGTTTACGAAGAAATTTGCTGATGCACTATCAAAATTTTTACCGGTTGAAAAGAATCTGGCTTCCCTGACTAAAGAAGATATTCAGAAAATTGACCGGTATATTCATCATTTCGATGTGAAACCTGCAGGTGATAAAGGCTATGATAAAGCCGAAGTGATGAGAGGAGGAGTGGCTACCGATGAACTGTCTTCAAAAACCCTTGAGGCTAAAAAAATACCCGGCTTGTTTTTTGGCGGAGAGTGTGTGGATGTAACCGGATGGCTGGGTGGCTATAATTTTCAATGGGCCTGGTCCAGCGGATTTGTGATTGCACAAAATATTTAATTAAAAAAGGCTGACAAATATTAATGCCAGCCTTTTTTGTTAATCACATTCAGGATGTGTAAATGTGTAAGTCTCCACATTTCCCTGCGGTATGGTTAAACTCTCTGATCTGCTCATTTGCCACCAGAATTTATTTCTGGCTTTTTCCCTGCTGATCGTTTCATTCATGGTTGCAGCATCGTAAACCCTGCCATTCATAATCACAAATTTGATCTTTTCGGTATTTCTGATATCATCCAGCGGATTAGCATCCAGAATAATCATATCTGCAAGTTTGCCGTTTTCTATCGAACCGATCTCTTTATCCATTCCCAAATGTTGGGCGCCATTCAATGTGGCACTTCTGATAGCCTGAAGTGCACTCATGCCACCCTGTGCAAACATCCAGAGCTCCCAGTGAGCTCCTAAGCCCTGAAGCTGTCCGTGTGCCCCCAGATTAACTTTGGTCCCCCCATCTGAAAGTACTTTTGCAGCTCTTGAAATAGCGATATGTCCATAATCTGCAAATTCTGAAGTAGTTCTCCTTCTCGATCTTGAATCGATTATATTTCTTGGGGTATAATTCAGCAACCTTTCATTTTCCCAAACATTGGTACGATCATACCAGTAGTTCTCGCCCGATTGAGCGCCATAAGCAACAATAAGTGTGGGAGTATAGGATGTTGTACTCTTATTCCACAGCGTATTCACGTCTTTATACAGCGGAGCAGGTGGAATGTTATGCTCCAGACTTGTATGTCCGTCCTGAATATGGGTAATATTGTGAACAAAAGTGGAGCCTCCTTCAGGAACAACCTCCATCTGTAATTCCCGTGCTGCCTGAATAATCTGCTGCCTTTGCTCTCTTCTTGGCTGATTATACGATTTAACAGAAAAAGCACCAACCGCTTTCATTCGTCTTAAGGCAGAACGTGCATCTTCCAGACTGTTAACTACCGTTTTGAAATCGCCGTCTGCACCATAGAGTATCGTTCCGGTAGAGTACACTCTCGGACCGGTCATTACACCTGATTTTACCATTTCCGCCTGACTGAATATCATTTCGGTATTAGCAGAAGGATCGTGCGATGCTGTTACCCCGAAGGCAAGATTGGCATAATAACTCCAGTCCTGCTGCGGTGAAACCCCATCTGAACTGGCTCTTAAATGAGCATGAACATCAACAACACCGGGCATGATGGTTTTTCCTGTTCCGTCGATGATTTTAGCATCATCAGGTACAGAAACATTGGCTCCGACAGCTGATATCTTATTGTTCTCAATAATAACGGTACCCTTTTGAATTACTTCGTCGCCCTTCATGGTAATGATCCGTGCGTTGGTAATTGCAATTTTACCTTCCGGTTTATCAGATTTCAAACGTAGTTGAATATCTGTTCCGGTAGTATCTGCACGGTTTGCCTTGTCGGCAGTTCCAAGGAAACTAAAAGAATTTTTAATCTCTCTTGAGAAGTATTTAGGACCAAGTGTCCAGTTCAATTTCTGAGAATCTTTGCTCCAGTGAATATAAGTGCCAGCATCTTTACTTACTTTGGTTAAAGGAAGTGATTTATTTCCTGAAGAAAGATCCAGTGCATTTCCTGTACTGGTGAAAGGAGTAATGTAAACATTGAATAATTCTGTAAATGCTATCCATTTACCATCCGGACTGGGGTTAAATGCATTGGCATAGGTTGATGTGTACAATGTTCTGGCATTGCCACCATTCAGATCCATGCTTTTATAAGCTTTTTTCGCACCTTCTGTACTTTGGAAATAAATATGCTTATCATCCGAGCTGAACAAAGGCCTGATCCCATTATTTAAAACCATATAAGATCCGGTTCCATCGGTATTCATGATGTAAATACCAGGGTTTTTACCGAATGCATAACCCAAAACATCATTTCCAACCCCCTTTCTATACACAATCTTATCTCCTTTATTGGAGTATCTTGGACTATAATAATAACCTTTTTCAGTAGTTAATTTAACTGTAAGCATGGTTTGAAGGTCGAGCTTCATAATTGAACCACGGTTTTCATCATTCCAATTTACATATAAAAGGAATTTACCATCCGGACTGAATTCAGGCTCAAACTCAAAGTCGGTTCCGGAAGTAATACGTTGGGCCTGACCATCTGCAAGATCTTTCAGGTAGATAAAACCTGCAGCATTAAAAGCAACCTTCTTGCCATCAGGCGAAGTGGTGAGCTGACGGATCATTTTTACCTCAAAGTCCTCGGTATAAACCTTCTGGTCAAAATGAAGTGCTTCTGTAATCGTCTGATTAACGGTTACATCAAATGGGATATCTGTCACAAATTCTGTAAGAACTTCAAGGTTTTTGATTTTCCCCTGAGCATAGAAAATGATGTTCTTACTGTCAGGAGTCCATGAGAAATTAGGATATGGTCCAAAAATTGCCCATGCTTCCTGCATATCATGTGTTAAATTGTCATAAACCGACCATTCTTCACCGGTTTGAAGATCCTGTATAAAAAGCTCAGATTTTAATCGTACCCTTTTTACAAATGCAAGGAATTTGCCATCCGGGGATATTTGCGGACGTACAGCACCGCCATCACCGCCTGCCACAGTTTCAATGGTTCCGGTTTCCCGGTTAAGACGACGAATATTATAAATTTCACCGTTCGGATCTTTATTGTATTGGAACAAAGGACCCGGGCTGACATCTTCTGAGAAATAAACGAACTTACCATCCGGAGATATCTCAGGTTCACCAGCATCCTGCTGGTCATTTTTACGTTTTGTAAGCTGAACTCCTTCTCCTCCTCCTGCAATATGGTACATCCACATTTCTCCGGCTCCCAGCGAACGTCCGCTGGTAAAGTGCTTTCTTGCAATCAGATACTGATTGTCAGGTGTCCATACCGCATTGTTCAAAAGCCTGAAATTTTCTTTTGTAATTGCACGTTTTCCTGTACCATCTGCATTCATTACCCAGATATTATCTCCGCCATCCTTATCACTGGTATAGGAAATAAACTTTCCGTTAGGGCTATAACGTGGCTGCACCTCTGATGCCAGACCTCCTGCAAGTAAAGTAGCCTTACCTCCGTTTATTGGCATTTTGTAAATATCTCCCAGTAAATCGAATACTATTTCCTGACCATCCGGACTTACATCAAGATTCATCCAGGTTCCTTCGCTGGTCTGGAATGAAACAGTTTTTGTAGGTCCTGCAGGCTTTTCAATATTCCATTTCGGGCTTTGCTGAGCCAACAGCGGTGATGCAAAAATGACACTGAGTGCCAACAATACTGATCTATTCATGTAATTATATAATTGGCCTGCAATTTAGCAATTATTCATAGTTTTGATAGTGTTTGCGATTTGGCAAAACTGATGCCAATTTTAAATATAAGGCAAATTTTACTTGATGACGATACATAATATCCTCTTAAAATATTGGGGTTTCTCAAACTTTCGCCCGCTTCAGGAGGATATTATTCAATCTGTATTAGATGGAAAAGATACCCTTGCACTGATGCCTACCGGTGGAGGTAAATCACTTTGCTTTCAAATTCCGGCTCTTTATAAACCCGGTATTTGTATTGTGGTTTCACCGCTTATCGCGCTGATGAAGGATCAGGTTGAAAATCTCAAAGAAAGAGGAATTAAGGCTATGGCCATTATTTCAGGAATGGGAAAGCGGGAGGTTGACATAGCTCTCGACAATTGTATTTACGGCGATTTTAAATTTCTGTATTTGTCTCCTGAGAGATTGTTATCTGACCTGGTAAGGGAAAGGATCAGACACATGAATGTGAATCTTATCGCCATAGATGAAGCGCATTGTGTTTCCCAATGGGGTTATGATTTCAGACCTCCATATTTACATATTCCCCAACTCAGAGAGCTTCATCCGAACATCCCTGTTCTTGCTTTAACTGCTTCTGCCACCGAAAGGGTAGCCATAGATATTCAGGACAAACTGAATTTTAAAAAAGCTCAGGTTTTCAGGAAGTCTTTTGAGAGAAAAAATCTGAGCTATCTGGTCTACAATGAAGAAAACAAGTTTAGAAAATTGCTCTCAGTTGCAAAAAATGTAAAAGGGAGCGGGATAGTTTATGTGAGAAACAGACGTGAAACTCAGGAAGTGTCCCGACAGTTGAATATTCAGGGTATATCAGCTGATTTTTATCATGCCGGACTGGATACTCCTGCCCGGATGAAGAAACAATCAGCCTGGAAAAACTCTGAGGTTAAAATTATGGTGGCTACCAATGCTTTTGGGATGGGTATTGATAAGCCTGATGTCCGGTTTGTAGTGCACCTTGATCTGCCCGAAAGTCTGGAAGCTTATTATCAGGAAGCTGGCAGAGCCGGCAGAGATGAATTAAAGGCTTATGCAGTTTTACTTTATAATGAATCAGACAAACTCTTGCTTAAAAAACGACTGGAGCAACATTTCCCATCAATTGATGAGATCAAACAGATTTATCATAATCTTGGGAACTATTATCAGCTTGCATACGGGGCAGGGGAAGGCTTAACTCTTGACTTTGATCTTGCTGAATTCTGTAGCCGCTTTAGGTATGATCCGGTAAGGACATTGCATGCACTCAAATTTCTTGAACATGATGAGTACCTTGTTTTAAGTGAAACTGTTTATCTTCCTTCAAGGGTTCAGGTGCTTTATGGCCAGGAAGATCTTTATCGTTTTCAGGTTCAGCAGCCTGCATTCGATTATTTTATAAAAATTCTCCTCCGTTCCTATGGAGGTATATTTGATCGTCCGGTTGGAATTAATGAGAATGATCTTGCTAAAAGAACAGGTATCAGCAGATCAGAAGTAATCAGCATGCTGAAAAAATTAAAAGATATGGAACTTATCAGCTATGAAGAGCAGACCGATAAGCCTCATCTCTATTTTATTACCCAGCGATTAGATAGTAAAAATATGCATATCGACAGTAAATATCTGTTTGAACGATTTCAAATATACAAAGAGCAGATTCAGTCGGTTATAGCTTATGCAGAGGAACATAAATGCCGTAGTCAGCAAATTCTGAGGTATTTCAATGAAAGTCATGCCCCACTTTGTGGTACCTGTGATGTTTGTCTTGAAAACAAAAGAAAAGCTAAAAGAAATACTCATAATGATCAGATTATTAAGGAAATACTCAATGAGTTAAGCAAGAATCCACTTCATCTGAATCAATTGGTTGAATCGATTCACACAGGGAATAATAAAGAGAAACTGGATGCAATACGTATCTTGCTTGATGCCGGTACTGTTAAAGTTAACGGAGAGTATTATTATCTCTGATTTCGCTGTTCAACATACTTTAAATCTGACATACCTGAATATTGTATACGGGCCTGAGTTAAGATTTATTTTAAAACATTAATTTCAATTCTTAATTTGGAAAATCTGAAGTAAATTCAGCTTCCTGCCAATCTGTATAAATGCAAAATAATAAAGCAACTATCAAAGCATGGGCCATGTTCGACTGGTCCAATTCTGCCTATAACCTGGTCATAACTTCTACTATTTTCCCGGCTTATTATACAATTATTACCACTACACAGGAGCATGGTGATAAGGTTAGCTTTTTCGGAAGGATTTTTACCAATACAGCACTTTCAAATTATGCACTTTCGGTAGCCTATCTGGTCATGGCATTGCTATTGCCTGTGCTTTCTTCGATCGCTGATTTCAGAGGGAATAAAAAGATCTTTATGAAGGTTTTCACCTATTTGGGAAGTATTTCCTGTGCCGGGTTATTCTTTTTTAAGCTGGAAACTCTTGAGTTCGGAATCATTTGTTTTGTACTTGCTGCCATTGGATATATCGGCGGAGTAATGTTTAATAATTCCTATCTTCCTGAAATCGCTACACCCGATCAGCAGGACAGAGTCAGTGCCAAAGGATTTGCATACGGATATATTGGCAGTGTTCTTCTACAGATCATCTGTTTTATTTTTGTGCTTAAGCCTGAATTTTTCGGGATAACTGATGCTTCATTCCCTGCACGGCTTTCTTTTTTACTGGTTGGAATCTGGTGGATTTCATTCGCACAGATCCCGTTCAGTAAATTACCTTCAGGAAGTCCGAATTACAATAAGCTGAACAAAGCCGTGGTCAAAAATGGTTTTCAGGAACTGGTTAAGGTATGGCATCAGCTTAAAGAAATGGCATTGCTGAAACGCTTTCTTCTGGCCTTCTTTTTTTACTCTATGGGTGTTCAAACCATTATGCTTGTGGCAGCCGGATTTGGTGAAAAGGTATTGAAGCTGGGGACATCTAAGTTGATTGCCATTATTTTAATTATTCAGCTTGTAGCCATACTTGGCGCATTAATTATGTCTTTTTTTGCCAAGAAATACGGCAATATCCAGGTGATCATAGCCGTCCTCATGGTATGGATCGGAGTTTGTATAGCGGCTTATTTTATTCAGAATGAGTTTCAATTTTATGCAATTGCAGCCGTAGTAGGGTTGATTATGGGAGGTATACAATCTATTTCAAGATCTACCTATTCTAAATTTTTGCCCGAAAACACCCCTGATACTGCCTCTTTCTTTAGTTTTTATGATGTAACTGAAAAGATCGCAATCGTAATCGGCTTATTTAGTTTCGCTTATATTGAGGAGTTTACAGGCAGTATGCGAAATTCGGCAATCAGTCTGGCCGGGTTTTTTATGATTGGGCTTCTGGTTTTAATTTCTATGCTTATGAATAAGACAGAAAGTTCAGCTTATGTGCGTTCAGAGTAGTTTTTTTTTCTGAATTTAGCAAGCAAATGTAATCCGCACTAAATTGTATGAATGTAGAATTATTTATCCCCTGCTTTATAGATCAGTTATACCCTCAGACAGCTTTCAATACCGTTAAGATTCTTGAAAGGGCAGGTTGCAGCGTGAAGTATAATTCTGAACAGACTTGCTGTGGTCAGCCGGCATACAATGCCGGATTTTGGGAAGAAGCTAAAGTTGTGGGAGGCAAATTTCTAAATGATTTTTCTGAGAGTTCTTATATCGTTTCTCCTTCAGCTTCCTGTACCGGAATGGTAAAAAATTCTTATAATGATCTTTTTACCAATACGGCTGTACATAATAAATGCAGAAACATTCAGAACAATATTTATGAATTGAGTGATTTTCTGATCAATATCTTGAAAAAAGACTATTTCGGCGCTGAACTCGAGGGGAGAGCGGTTTATCATGATTCTTGCTCCGGACTCCGGGAATGCAATATTAAAGAAGAGCCACGACAATTATTAAGTAAAGTACACGGCCTGGATCTGGTGGAAATGAAAGATACCGATGTATGCTGCGGTTTTGGTGGAACCTTTGCCGTTAAATTTGATTCAATTTCCAGTGCCATGGCCGAACAGAAGATCAACAATGCGCTTGAAATGGGAGCAGATTATATTATTTCTACTGATGCATCCTGTCTGATCAATCTTCAGGCATACATTGATCAGCATAAGCTGAACATTAAAACCATGCACATTGCTGATGTACTTGCCAGTAACTGGGGTAACGTATAAATGTTTTAATTCAGGGTTTTATCCAATTAAAAAAGCAATTCCGTTGCTAACCGGATCGCACAGGTCTTTCACTTTTTTTTCTCTGAATAATTGCTCTATCAGATCCCGGGCTACTTTATACTCATCATGAATAGGGCAGGGATGTGCTGCAGAACATTTGCTTAAACCAAGACCACATCCCCTGAAAATTTGATCACCCTCAATTGATTCGATAATATCGCTTACCGGATGATCCATTTGTGACTTTGTAATAAAAAATCCTCCTGATGGACCTTTACTGCTGTTGATCTGACCTTTTCTTACTAAAGATTGAAGGATTTTACCTACAGTATGCTCACTGGCCTGAATATTAGAAGCAATTTCCTTCATACCTGCTTTATCCCGACTTTCGCCTTTAGATGCAAGGTAGATGACAGCCTTTATTGCAGTTTTACAAGTATAACTAAGCATATTTATCTGTTTAAAAATTCCTGTCCTTCTTCTGAAATCCGATCGGATGTCCATGCCGGGTCAAAGACAAGATTCAGGCTTACTTTATAATCTTTAAAAGCATGACTAACTGATTGTAGTACTCCTTCGGTAATACTCTCACCCATCGGACAGAATTGTGTTGTCAGAGTCATGGTTACAATAATAGTTTTATCAGATTCATTAAAATCAATCCGGTAGATCAGACCAAGATCTACCACATTTAGTCCGATTTCAGGATCATAAACATGATAAAGTCCGGCAAGTGCCGCAGTACAATAAAGGTCATTATTACTTAAAACTTCCATTATTTTCCGGTTTTATGTAATACGACTTTGATAACATTCCAAACATAAACAATTGCCGACATAAGCAAAGATACTGCTCCGCTTTTCAGAAGTATATCATTTAATGAAGTGATGCCGGCAATAAAGATAAAAAAGCCTGTCAGGTAAAGAATTGCCATGATGTTAAACAATTTTTCACTGAAAAGGTCCTTTGGTGCAGGCGTTTTTATGTCTGCATTTGTTCTGTATTTCTTGTTCCATATAATAAATGGCAGGGTTTTGAATGTCATCCCAAGAATTATTGCTGTAATCCATCCAAAAAAAATACTGAATCCATAAAGCAAAACAATGTTTGATCCGGATTTTTCAGTGATGAAAACTATAACAATCAGCAAACTGATCAATGGTAAAAATAACATCCCCACTGAAAGGAGTGATATTTTCATTTGCTCATCAACATGTTTTCGAATGCGCTCTTTATAGGCCTGATAGCAATATCCTGCAAATAAAAGCAGGGCTGCAAGAATCAATAAAAAGGGACCATAGTAATATTCTTCACTGGTCTGCAATGTCTTTAAAACTATGAAGCTTAATAAACCTGTATTAACCAGTCCGAATATCCACCACAGTATTCCGGGATTCGAATATTTAGAGATCAGAAACATTGGGATCAGTCTGGTAGAAACTCCCAGTACCATTAATAAAAACCATCCTGCTAATCCGATATGTGCATGAAGCGACAAATATTCAATTGAGTTTTGAGGCAACCATGATCGACTGAAGTTAAATACCAGCATTAGTCCAAAAAATGTGGTAATAAATAACCACAATGATGCTGCTGCCATAAATAGGGCATGAACATTATACTTTTTACTACCCTCTATACTGGCAATGACATTCAGAAAAAAGCATATTACTGAGGCATTGATCAGTATGGCGCCGGCCTGCATTAATAAGCCTGTATTAAATAAGTAAAATGATATAACCAGCAGGGGAATGCCTGTTGCTGCAAAAATGAATGATAAAATTGCTAATGGGTAACTGTCGAGTTTACCTTCTATGAGTACAGGAAGCAGCTGATGACTTGCCCCCAGTATGATCATTGTGCCCCATCCCAAAGCCATCAGATGAGTAATAGCCAGAGTTTTTGGATGAAAATAATGCTCCTGTATGATTCCTGTATTCAGTAAGAGGAGAATACAGGAAATTAAAAATGAAAAAGCAGCGAAAATATAAAACGGAAGTACCGCTTTATACGAAGTGGTCTGTTGTAATTCTGAATCTGTACCGGATAAAAGCATATCAGCTTCTGAAGATGATTAAATTAACCTCAGATTCACTTATTTCTTTAATAAGGTAATGGAATCCACGGTCTTTGAGTTCGTTCAACAGGAAAACAGGTATTCGCTTATGATGTACGTATAAAGCTTTTCCTGCTGGCATTTTGTCCAGGTTTTCAAGTATAGCTACCATCGGACCGGGCATTTCCAGATTCCTTACATCAATATGTTCCAGTTTATTCTCATAGCTCTTAAAAATGTTGTCCCAGTTTGCCATCTCTTTATTCGAAGTTTCAGGTTTAAATTCAGCAGCTTTTCCCTTGTAAAAATAGGTTTCGATCAGATCAGGGCTGATGTGATCAACATAGGTGTTGAACCCCTGGTTCTTAAGTAAAGCAATCAGCGGACTGGGTTCAAAAGTATTAATGATCTTTAATACCTGGCCATGCTTCAGTTCTTTAATATGCTGCTGAATAAGTTTCAATGGATCATTACCTTCAGCAAGCATAGGGCGAACATCCAGGTTTACGATGTGCGCATTTTCAATGTCTGAAACAAACTGTTTAAGTGACTTGTCATTTAATTGAATTTCATCTTCACACTCAGCTAAATCGTCGGCTTCAAAGCCAAGAGGGCTCAGAACATTGAAAAAGTCCTCCGGCTTACATCCTCCAATCTTTGAAGCCATGGCAATACTTGTTCTACCTGCCATTAGCTTTCTCAGAAAAGGATTACGTAATTTCTTAAAATCAGGGCTTAAATTGATTATTGATTCAAGCGCATCCGGATTGTGCTTCAATAAAGCCGCAATTTTAGTTTGTGAATTAATAAGCATGTATTTAAATTTTGATGAAATAGTTTACAATCGAAAGCATAACATTAATCTGATTAATTGTTCTTAAGCCTTTTCCAGTTCAATTGCTTTTGGAAACAGAATATTATTCTCCAGATGAATGTGCAGGTGTAAATCATCTTCAAACTCCTGAAGCATTTTGTAGAGCAATTTATAACTTCCGCATGCATCAGCAGGCAGATAATAATTATTGCTTAATTCCCGTATTTTATCAAAAGCTCTTCCAACAAAGTCGTGCTCGCTTTCGAGGTCTTCAATAAGCTTCTCAAAATCTTTTTCCTGTTTAACTAAAGGCATACTGCTGTTCCGGGCCTCAACAACCTTTTTGATATAGCTGAACAGTACTTTTTCTTCCTGCTCCAGATGCCCGGTTAATTCGCGGCTTATTTCTTTAATCAATTCATCAATCTGATGTAATTCCTGATGTAGATTTCCGTGTACCTGAGCAACCTTTGTCCCATAGTTATTTAATTCTGGCAAATACTTTCTTACATAAGCATGATGTGTGTTTATAATATAATCTGCAAGGAAATCTAAATCCCAGTCTGAATAGGAGAGACCACTTACTTTTTCCTGAGTTTCAACAGATCTGAGTTCTGTCTGTATTTTTGCAGCATCGATATTTTTTTCATTGCAAACCTCAGCTAATGTTTTTTTCCCGCCACAGCAGAAATCTATCCCGTATTTTTTGAATACCTCAACCTTGCGTAAATCCCTTACTGCAATTTCACCTATTGTTTTCTGTTCATCGCCAACCCGTTTGATGATTTTTATATCCCACCATTCCGGACCTTCTTGCAGGTATTCCCAGGTAAAAATATCTCCTCTTTCGCCCAATAACTGATAATATACTGGTTTAGGATCATGATCATTATGAATGATCAGGCTTTCGCCTTCGTTTAATTCATCAAACACCCTGAAAATTGTAGGGTGTTTTAAACGCGGTTCTATTAAAGGAACATTAATGTAATTGCTTTCGATAGTTTCCATAAATTCTTTTGATTTGACAAACAAATATAATCAATAAAAGTATTTAAGTACTTCTATGCTTGTAAAATTACAATTCTGTGTTAATCATGAGAATATGCAGGATAAATCGTTAAAATGTCGTATTATTGCACCTGAATAGAAGATCACTTTGTAGGTGATCGCTTGAATTTATTTTAAATAACTTATAAATCATTTTGTAGATGATCAAGATTACTCTTCCTGATGGAACTGTTCGTGAATATGAACAGGGGATTACAGCCCATCAGATAGCGCTTTCAATTTCAGAAGGCCTGGCACGTAATGTGCTTGCAGCCAGGGTTAACGGAGAGGTATGGGATTCATCCCGTCCGATTAATTCTGATTCAAGTGTTACTTTACTGACATGGAATGATCAGGAAGGAAAATCTACTTTCTGGCATTCATCAGCACACCTGATGGCAGAGGCTCTGGAAGCTCTTTATCCGGGTACAAAATTTGGTATTGGTCCGGCAATTGAGACAGGATTCTATTATGACGTGGATTTTGGTGACCGTGAATTTTCTTCTGATGACTTTAAGCAGATTGAAGACAAAATTCTGGAACTGGCAAAAACCAGGTCGGAATTTTCCAGAAAAGCAGTTTCAAAAACCGATGCCATTGAATATTTTACAGAGAAGGATGATGAATATAAGCTTGATCTGATTAAAGATCTTGCTGATGGTTCAATCACATTCTATACCCAGGGTAATTTCACTGATCTGTGCCGTGGTCCGCACATCCCTAATACCGGATTCATAAAAGCCGTAAAGCTGATGAATGTTGCCGGAGCTTACTGGAGAGGAGATGAAAACAGGAAACAGCTGACCCGTATTTATGGCGTTACTTATCCAAAGCAAAGTGAGCTGGCCGATTATCTTCACATGATTGAAGAAGCCAAGAAGCGTGATCACCGCAAGTTGGGTAAAGAACTCGAATTATTTACTTTCTCTGAGAAGGTTGGAATGGGTTTACCTTTATGGCTGCCTAAAGGTGCGGCTCTCAGAGAAAAACTGGTTAATTTCCTGCAGCGTGCTCAGGTTAAATCAGGATATGAGCAGGTAATTACTCCGCATATCGGGCATAAAAACCTGTATATCACTTCCGGACATTACGAAAAATATGGTGCTGATTCATTTCAGCCTATAAAAACACCTCAGGAAGGAGAGGAGTTCTTCTTAAAACCAATGAACTGCCCGCACCATTGTGAAATTTACAAAACCAAACCACGTTCATATAAAGACCTTCCGGTAAGATATGCAGAATTTGGAACGGTTTACCGCTATGAGCAAAGTGGCGAGCTTCACGGCTTAACCCGTGTTCGTGGTTTTACTCAGGATGATGCCCATTTATTCTGCCGTCCGGATCAGGTGAAGGAAGAGTTTAAAAAAGTAATTGATCTGGTATTATATGTATTTAAGGCATTAGGTTTCAACGATTATACAGCTCAGGTTTCTCTCCGCGATCCGGAGAACAAAGCCAAGTACATCGGCAGCGACGAAAACTGGCAGCTTGCAGAATCAGCAATTATTGAAGCCGCCGAAGAGAAGGGCTTAATCACTGTAGTTGAACTCGGAGAAGCCGCTTTTTATGGTCCGAAGCTCGATTTCATGGTTAAGGATGCGCTGGGAAGGAAATGGCAGCTGGGAACTATTCAGGTAGATTATAACCTTCCTGAAAGATTCGAACTCGAATATACCGGCAGCGATAATCAGAAACACCGTCCGGTAATGATACACCGTGCACCATTTGGATCGCTGGAGCGTTTTGTAGCAGTTTTGATCGAACATTGTGCAGGAGAATTTCCACTTTGGCTAATTCCTGAACAGTTTATAGTTTTGCCGATCTCTGAAAAATATGAGGATTATGCAAAAAAAGTTTTAGAATCGCTTAATAATTCCGATATTCGCGGCCTGATAGACTCCCGTGACGAGAAGATTGGCCGCAAAATACGCGATGCCGAAGTGAAGAAAATACCTTATATGCTCATCATTGGTGAGAAGGAAATGAATGAGGGAATAGTGTCTGTAAGAAGACACGGACAGGGGGATGTTGGTAGTATGAGTATTGAAGAGTTTAGTAATCAGCTAATTAAAGAAATAACCATTTAAGTAAACATAATTTGGCATTAGGAAGACCAGGCTTTAACAGAGGACCACGCCCTCCGTTCAAAAAGAAAGAAGCAGAACACAAGATCAATGATTTGATCAGAGCGCCTGAAGTGCGCTTGACTGGTGATAATGTGGTAACAGGTATTTATCCCTTTAGAGAAGCTTTAGCTTTAGCTGAAGAACAGGGACTTGACCTGGTAGAGATTTCCCCAAATGCAGTTCCGCCCGTTTGTAAGATTGTTGACTACAACAAATTTATTTACGAGCAGAAGAAAAAAATGAAGGAAATTAAGTCCAATGCAAAACAAACGGTTATCAAAGAGATCCGTTTTGGACCTAATACCAACGATCATGATTTTCAGTTTAAATTGAAACATGCGATCGGGTTCCTTGAAAATGGAGAAAAAGTACGTGCCTATGTTCATTTCAAAGGCCGTGCAATTGTATACAAAGAGCAGGGTGAGATTCTTTTATTAAAGTTTGCTCAGGCTCTGGAAGATGTGGGTAAAGTTGAACAGCTTCCAAAACTTGAAGGGAAACGGATGTTTTTAACTGTTGCTCCTAAAGCAGGTAAAAAATAATTCAGTTTGTCTGTTACGATGTGCCGTCATTGACAAATCGAATAATAGACAAATAGACAAATCGAATAATTGACAAATAAATAAATAGAGTTATGCCAAAAATGAAAACGTGTTCCAGTGCTAAAAAGCGCTTCAAGCTTACTGGAACAGGTAAAATCAACAGAAAAAACGCTTTCAAAAGCCACATCTTAACCAAGATGAGCAACAAACGTAAGCGTGCCCTGGGTCAGACTAGTTTAGTATCTGACGCAGATTTAGGCAACGTTAAACGTATGCTTTGCATCGGGAAGTAATTAACAAATTAATTTAACCAGGTATCAGGTCTTAAAGTTTCAGATAAGAAACACCGCTTACCAAAAAACAACACAACATGCCACGTTCGGTTAACGCAGTAGCGTCAAGAAGAAGAAGAAAAAAGGTCTTAGATTTAGCCAAAGGCTATTGGGGATCGAGAAGCAAGGTTTTTACCGTTGCTAAGAATACAGTCGAAAAAGGTTTGCAATATGCATACCGCGACCGTAAAAATAAGAAAAGAGAATTCAGAGCTTTATGGATCCAGCGTATTAATGCTGGTGCCCGTCAGCATGGATTATCTTACTCAGCTTTAATGGGTAAATTAACTGCTAAAGGCAATCAGTTAAACCGTAAGGTTCTTGCTGATCTTGCAATGAATCACCCTGAAGCATTTAAAGCTGTTGTTGATTCAGTAAAATAGATTCACATTAAGTAGTAATATGAAAAGGGGCAATAGCCCCTTTTTTTTGTGCCTGACTTTAGATCTCAAAGCGATGAATTTTAATTAGTTCTCGTCTATTTGGATAGATAGATTCGCGTAAAACAGATTTGCTGAATCCTAAGGGGGACATTTCTTAATGGAGATGCACTGAGCTTTAAGTGAATAAAAATTTGAATAGATTTATTCAAAATCTCATTATAATTTAAAATATGTGTTATGGACTTCGGTCGTTTAGCTGCTCATGAATTTCCATCGGTAGATTTTACTTTACCTCCGGATTCAGCTCTGATTACAAAAGTTTTAAAAGTTGAAGGTAAACCCGCTAAGCCGGATCTGTATGTAGGATGTGCAAAATGGGGCAGAAAGGAGTGGGTTGGGATGATCTATCCTCCTAAAACTAAGGAGGCTGACTTTTTAGCGCATTATGTAAAGCATTTCAACAGCATTGAATTGAATGCTCTTTTCTATGGTATGCCTAAAAAGGAACAATTAAATTCCTGGATGGAAAAGGCGGAAGCGTCGCGTACAGATTTTAAGTTCTTTCCTAAGTTTTCGCAAAGCATAAGTCATATTAAAAGATTGAAAGATGCCGAAGAATTAACCTCACAGTATTTGACAGGTATATCAGCATTGGGAAATACCCTCGGTCCGGCATTCCTGCAATTGAGCGATAATTTCGGTCCAAAAAATTTTGATATTCTTAAAAACTATCTCGAAGAACTTCCTGCAGATTACGATGTTTTTGTAGAGTTGCGACACAAAGACTGGTTCTCTGATACGAATGCAAGAACTGAGCTTTTTGATATGATGCATTCATTAAACAAGGGATCGGTCATAACAGATGCAAGCGGTAGAAGAGATTGCGTTCATATGGAACTAAGCACTCCAGATGCATTTATACGATTTGTTGGAAATGGTTTACATCCTACAGATTTTAGCCGTATAGATGCCTGGGCTGATCGTTTAGCTGATTGGAAAAATCAGGGCCTAAATAAGATATATTTCTTTCTTCATCAGCATGATGAAAAAGATACCCCAATACTGGCAGATTATACAATCAAAAAATTCAATGAAACGCTTGGAACCAATCTTCCGGGTCCGGTCTTTATAAAGCCCGACAAAGGCTTGTTCTAACAAAAAAAACGCCATTGATCTTTGACCAATGACGTTTTTTATCTCTTATTCTGAATTTCTTAGTTCTCTTCAAGAACTTTAGTAACCAGTGAAGCTGCTTCTTTAAGCAGGATTGCTGAGTAAACCTTTAATCCTGATTCATCGATCAGTTTCTTGGCTTCAATGGCATTTGTGCCCTGTAAACGTACAATGATAGGCACCGGAATGTTTCCGATCTCTTTATATGCATCAATAACACCCTGAGCAACACGGTCGCAACGAACAATACCACCAAAGATATTGATCAGAATTGCTTTTACATTAGGATCAGAAAGGATGATGTTGAAACCTGCTTTTACAGTTTCTGCATTAGCTGTTCCACCCACATCAAGGAAGTTTGCCGGCTCGCCGCCTGCAAGTTTGATGATATCCATTGTAGCCATAGCCAGTCCCGCACCATTAACCATACAACCAACGTTTCCGTCGAGTTTTACATAGTTCAGGTTCGACTTGCTTGCTTCAACCTCTGTTGGATCTTCTTCAGTGATATCACGCATCGCAGCATAATCAGGATGACGGAATAAACCATTATCATCCAGATTAACTTTTGCGTCAACTGCAAGGATCTTGTTATCTGAAGTTTTTAATACCGGGTTAATCTCAAACATGGAAGAATCTGTACCTTCATATGCTTTGTACAGGGCTGCAATGAATTTGGTCATATCTTTGAAAGCTTCACCGCTTAATCCCAGATTAAATGCAATCTTTCTGGTTTGGAAGCCCTGAAGGCCAACTTTTGGATCAATCTCTTCTTTAAAGATCAAATGCGGAGTGTGTTCAGCAACCTCTTCAATATCCATACCTCCTTCTGTAGAATACATGATGATGTTACGTCCTTTTGAACGATCGAGAAGAACACTTACATAAAACTCCTTAGTTTCGCTTTCGCCAGGATAGTAAACATCCTGAGCAACAAGAACTTTATTTACTTTTTTACCTTCAGGTCCGGTTTGTGGGGTTACCAATTGCATTCCAATGATTTGGCTTGCTCTTTCTTTAACCTCATCCAGATTTTTTGCCAGTTTTACACCGCCGCCCTTACCGCGTCCGCCTGCATGGATCTGAGCTTTGATAACTACCCAGTCTGAATTGTAATCTGCCTTAAGCTTTTTTGCCGCTTCAATTGCCTGCTCAGGAGTGTCGGCTACGATGCCTTCCTGAACTCTTACGCCGAAGCTTTTTAATATTGCTTTTCCCTGATATTCGTGAATGTTCATTTACTTATTATTTGTGGTAAAACTACCTTTTTTTTGTAAACCTGAAAAGAGGAAATGTCGTTTTTTTTAAATTAGCACCGATTTTATTTAAGCCCGGCGGTACTATGCCAAACAATTTGCACTTTTGCATATTCACAATGTCTAAATAAATGCTTCAGGCCAGGGGAATTCAAAAATCATACGGTAATTTACATATACTTAAAGGTGTTGATCTGGATGTAAGTAAAGGTGAAATCATTACCATTGTAGGTGCATCAGGCGCCGGTAAAAGCACCCTGCTGCATATTATCGGAACACTCGATAGTCCGGATAGCGGTTCGGTGATCCTGAACAATATTGAAGTAAATAAATTAACATCCAAAAGGTTAAGTGCCTTCAGGAATGAGCATATCGGTTTTATTTTTCAATTTCATCATCTGCTGCCTGAGTTTACGGCTCTTGAAAATATTTGTATTCCGGCCTTTATTGCTAAAAAGAGTAAAAAAGAGGCTGAACATAGAGCGTCCGAATTGCTGGAGCTTTTAGGCTTAACTGAAAGAGCAGGACATAAGCCCGGTGAATTGTCGGGCGGAGAACAGCAAAGGGTAGCTGTTGCAAGGGCTATGGTCAATAATCCATCAATCATCATGGCAGATGAACCTTCAGGTAATCTTGACTCTGCTAATGCTGAGAGCCTGCATCGCTTGTTTGTAGAACTTCGGGATACGATGGATCAAACATTTGTAATCGTAACCCATAATGAAAGTCTGGCAAATATGGCAAACCGAACGGTCTTAATGAAAGACGGACAGATTATAAATTACTAAAATGGCTATACTGATTACATCTGCTGCAGAATCAGCAGCATTCAGACTGGAGAGAATACTCTGCAAATCAGATGTTATATTTGCTGATCAGCAGCCTTTACCTCTGCTTCCGGGTAGGCTATTTTTACAAATACCTTCACCCGATTCAGGCACCTTTACACACGAAATACTAAAGATTTGTATGGATTATGGGGTAAATGAGATTTATCCGCTGAAAGATGGAGAAATCAGGGAATTGTCAAATGCCCGTCAATTGTTTGAAGAATACGGAATAAAATTGATGATTCCTCCTTCGGAATAAATGGATTCGGTATTGATATTCTCTTAATTCTGCATTCAACTGCCCTTGTTTTGTAAAATGGAATAGTCTTTGCTGTACTATTTATTTACTGATTGCATAATGCCTGGCAAAGGCGAAAAAAATTTATGATTTTAATCGATCTCCTTAACTCAAAATATAAGTCATTTCATGTCTGAGATTTTTAAATATGCTGATATAGACACAAAAAAGAAAGCTTTTGTTTTCGAACTCGACGATGTTTTATTTCCTGAAAAGGATTATATCCTCCAGGTTTATTATTTGTTTTCCAATTTCATTGAGTTCACAGAGGGATTTCCGCCAGCCGTAGATATGACAGAGTTTATGAAAAATACCTATTCACATCATGGTGATGACGGAATTTTTGATCGGGTGAAGGAAGCATTCGGAATTGATGAAAAGTACCGTGAAAACCTTGAAAGACTTTATTATACTGCCGTTCTTCCTTTAAAACTGTTATTATTTGATGATGTTTTAAAATTTTTGCAGGATATAGTGATAGACCGAAAACTGATTTTTATTCTAACGAATGGTAAACCTGAGGTACAGATCAATAAGATCAGGCAGACTGAATGGAATGGACTGGAGCAATATCTTAAGGTTTATTATGCAGGGGAACTAAACCTGAAACCGGAACCTGATGCTTTATCGTATATTATGAAGGAATATAATCTTCATAGAGACGAAGTGCTGATTGTTGGAGCCAATGAAACGGATAGTGAATTCGCTGTTTCTTGTGGTGTAGATTTTTTACATGTGAGCGAAATTATGTAAATTAAATATGCATTTATTGTAAATAATATTAATTACAAAGTTAATTATATGCTTAATAAGATAAAATTCAGAAATGCTGTTCTGATCTTGTTTACAGTTCTGTCTCTTGCCGTTTCCTGTAAAAAGGATCCTAAAGCAAGCAGCATCGGACCGGTAACAACAACACCTGTTGTTACCGGCAGCAGAGTGGAGTTAACAAAGGATTCTATTTACCTGTATTCCAGGGAAACCTATTACTGGAATGATCAGATGCCTTCTTATGAAACCTTTAAACCAAGGAATTATGCTACTAATCTGGCATTACTTGATGCGATAAGAGCGCTTCCGGGAACCGGTAAGCCGCTGATACCTTCTGCTTCTGATAATGTGCCAAGAGAAAAATATTCTTTTCTTGATGATGGCTCACTTGCAGCAGAGTTGGGTGGTGTAAGTGGTGATTTTGGATTTTCTGTCTTTTACAATAATTCTGATGATTTGCGTATTAAATATGTTTCTCCGGGTTCTCCGGCAGCTTCTGCGGGTTTAAAAAGAGGATATAAAATAATAAAAATAAACAACAGAACAGATTTAAGCAGTACAGTTGATGCTAATATTAGTTTTGTAAGTAATGCTGTATTTGGAAGCGGTTCATCTGTTTCATTAACGGTAGTAAAACCCGATGCCACTGAGCAGTCGCTGAGCATATCAAGAGGAAATTATTCAAATAGTCCGATTTTTTTGTCCAAAATTTTTGAACGGGGAGGTAAGAAGATAGGATATATAGTTTACAATAGTTTCACAACGAATTCAAAAGATGCTTTGACAACGGTTATTACAGATCTGTACAGTAAAGGAGCTACAGAGCTTATCGTTGACTTAAGATATAACGGCGGAGGTTCTGTTTCAACTGCGGATGTATTGATTAATCTGATTTCACCAATCAGTATAGTACCCAATCAGCAGGTAATGTACACCACCTTCTGGACTAAAACGATGCAGGATGGCAATGCAAAAATACTGGCTCATCAGCCTTTATTGGATGCAAATGGCAAGCTTCAGACTTTTACTGGCGGAGTAAACGGGAAATATGCAACCTATGCCGATATCAATTATAAGCCTACTTATGATGCCGGAAATGTTGAGCTTTTTGAAAAGAAGGGTACTGCAGATTTTAAGAAAATATATTTCCTGGTTTTAAAAGGTACAGCATCAGCCAGCGAATTGGTTATTAATAGTTTGAAAGGAGTTATGTCTTCTTCGGATATTAAACTGATTGGTCAGCAGACCTATGGAAAGCCGGTAGGTTTTTTTGGTATAGCGATCGATAATCTTGACCTGTATGTTCCTCAGTTTGAGACAAAAAATCAAAAAAACGAAGGCGGATATTATAATGGTATGGCGGTTGATTACCCAGTTAACGATGATGTGACCAAAGATTTTGGCGATCCTTCTGAAAAGCTTCTGGCTGCAGCACTGAATTACTCTGAAAAAGGGACTTTTGCTGTTTCCAATATTCCCAATACCATCAGCAGTATCAGTGGTATGTCAGTAAGCGAAACTATCCGTTTGAATGAGGTTTTGGATAAAACCGTGTTTAAGGGGATGCTTCTTGATAAGCCGATGAGATTAAAGAAGAAAGAATAGTTTTTATTTTGTCATAAATAAGAACACCGGGAGATCCGGTGTTCTTTATTTCAAAATTATCTACTAATTTAGTAGATAATTAATTTTTCTATTATCTAATTATATATACTATGAGTTTAAGACTGGGCGATTTAGCCCCAAATTTTAAAGCAAAGACATCTCAGGGAGAGATCAGTTTTTATGATTACCTGGGCGACAGCTGGGCTGTATTGTTTTCACATCCGGCTGATTATACACCTGTTTGTACTACAGAACTGGGTAAGACTGCATCACTGAAAAATGAATTTGATAAGAGAAATGTAAAAGTTCTGGCATTAAGTGTTGATTCTGTAGAATCGCATAAAGGCTGGATCAATGATATCAATGAAACACAGAATGTGGAAGTAAATTTTCCGATCATTGCTGATGAGAACCGTGAAATTGCAGAAATGTATGGTATGATGCATCCAAATGCATCTGAGACATTTACAGTGCGTTCATTGTTTATTATAGACCCTGATAAAAAGATTAAATTAATGATCACTTATCCTGCCTCTACCGGACGTAATTTCCAGGAAATATTAAGGGTGATTGATTCCTTGCAGTTAACTGCTAATTATAGTGTAGCAACTCCTGCCGACTGGAAAGAGGGAGAGGATGTTGTGGTAGTTCCTGCAATTAAGACGGAAGATATCCCTGCAAAGTTCCCTAAAGGGCATCGTGTGATTAAACCATATCTGCGAATGACACCCCAGCCAAACAAATAGGATTTTTTTGCAGTGATTGATAAATGAATTCATTTTTTTTATATTTAGTTATTAATCATCGTTGAAATGCTCTTAAACCAGACAGATCAATGAGGGCAAATTTTTAAGAATATTTTTATGAAAACTGGAAAAGTAAAATGGTTTAATACCCAAAAAGGTTACGGATTTATCATTCAGGAAGATGGTAAAGAGATTTTTGTTCATTTTAAAGACATAGATGGAGGAGCAAATGCGATCCGTGAAAATGATGAGGTTGAATTTGAAGTTGAAGAGGGAAGAAAAGGGCTTCAGGCTGTTCGGGTGAAAAAGATATAAATTATAAATTTCATAAATTATTAAAAGATCCGGGTCAATAGCCCGGATCTTTTGTTTTAAATTAAATTATGTTGTTCTGATTTAATATGCGCGTGCACTGAATTACAATTCTGTTATTATCCGGACCGGTACAAAAAAGAATATATTCATCGCCTCCATCATTGATTTTTAATTTTTTCTTCAGTTCTTCGGGATTAGAGGGGAAATTCCGGGTAATAATATTGGCTTTTCGGATTGAATTTTCTTTGATGAACCTGCCATACTCCCAGACATTTTTCAGTTTAAATATCCTGCCCGGAAATGATCTGTTTAATTCGGCAGAGGTATATAAATGGGTATGCTGATGGATTTTAAACAAAGCAAAATCACGTGTAATCAGCTTGAAACATCCGGCTTTAAGCAGGGCTACATCTGGTTCATAGACATATTCCAGAGGCCTGGAATATTGTCTGATCTCATAATTTTTTTCATCACTGATTCTGAATGAATAGGTACTACCTTCATAAGTCGCCGGAAAAGAGCAGGTAATTATCGGGTCAGCTGAGGTTTCACCATTATTAATTAAAAAGAGTAATTCCTTACACTCATTTCTAATGCTGATCACGTGTACACTACTAACAGCCTTTAATTCATGTATGCCAGATTGAATATCCAGCAGGGGAGCGGTTTTGATCATCAATAGACGGCAACGCTCTGATAATAATTGCAGATTACTGATAACATCAGGTTCACAATCTTTAAGTAGAAATACTTTTTTATTTGCGATTCTGCGCGAGGGATCAATATAAATCGTATCGAATTGGTGTTTATTTGTTCTTAGATAAGCTATACCATCTGTATTGAGATAATTAATCTTTACACCAAGTTTTTTAGAATTATGTTTTGATATTTCCGATAATTCGGGGTTTATTTCGCAATGGCTCACATTCCCGGCCTTTAGTGCAAAATAATAAGAATCAACTCCAAACCCTCCGGTCAGATCAATGATATCTTCGCCATTAATTAAATCAGCTTTGTAAGCAGCAGCCAGTTCTGATGAGCATTGTTCAATGGCCAGCTTCGGTGGATAGTAAATTCCTTTGGTTTTAAACCAGGTAGGCAGTTTGTTTTCACAGCGCTTTTTACTATCAATTTGTACTGCCAGCTCTGTTGAACTAACTGATGCAAAAGGACTTTTCCTGAGACTCAGTTTAGGTATATCAGTATCTAAATTATCATTGATAAAGTTCTGTATTTCAGTATTTAGAATAGATTTATTCAAAGTCTTACTGTAGTATGAATTGTGCTTTATTCTTACTGAACTGTTCCATCAATACTGATTTTCCTGAAATGTAAGAGTCAATATCCCGGGGGTTGAAATGCAGAATCGTCAATAAAGACAAGCCCTGAATATCAGAAAATTCGAACATCTCACTTAACTGATCAGTCAATTTTTTCAATTTAATCTCATCCTTATCCAGGCTGAGTGAAACACTTAAAGCAGACAATTGTATCATATTTTGCTTAATATGAGCATCTGCAAGTCCTTTTAATAAAATACTTAACAAAGTTTCATCCATGTAAGAGAAGTCCTTCGTCGATACGGTAAGTAAAGTTTGATTTTTTTTAACAATAATTGCCGGGATATCAGTATTTAATTCTGTAGTTCCATCTATTCTTGTTCCTGATTCATCCGGACTGAGAAAGGGCTTTACATATAATGGAATATCCGAATTCTGTAATGGTTTGACTGTTTTGGGGTGGATGATATTGGCACCATAATATGCCAGCTCGAGTGCCTCTGAATATGGTAATCTCTCATATTTTTGTGCATTTCCGAATAATGCAGGATCTGCATTCATAATGCCCGGAACATCTTTCCAGACGGTTAGTGATTCAGCGCCAAGACATGAAGCAAATACAGCTGCTGAATAATCAGAGCCTTCCCTTCCAAGTGTGGTGGTAAAGTTTTCTGATGTTCCACCAATAAAGCCCTGAGAAATAATGATATTTTGTCCGGGTATATCTTTTAACCTTGAAATCGATGTTTTTGTTTTAGCCCAGTCGATTGCACCTTCCTTGTAAGTGTTATCAGTATGAATGTAGCTTCTTGCATCGATCCATTTATTATCCAGGCCACATTCTTTAAGATAGGCTGAAATAATTTTGCTCGAAAGCAATTCACCAACAGAAACAATCTGATCATAGCTGAAATCATGGTCCGGATGTGGTTCATCATCCAGCATCCATTCAATTTCAATGAAAGTATTGGCAATTTCATCAAAAACAGGATGGTGTTCAGTGCCGAAAAGCTCCTTCATTACACCTTCATGGTAATTTTTTATTCCGCTTAGCAGCTGAAATGTATCATCATGTGCATTGTTGTAAGCATTACTGAGTGCTTCAAGGGCGTCGGTTGTTTTGCCCATAGCTGATACCACGATCAGGATCTGATCATCCTTGCCCTGCTTAATAATCTTAACAAGCTGCTTAATGTTTGCTGCACTGGATACAGAAAAACCACCAAATTTAAATACCTTCATCTATGCGCTGTTCTTTATTATAATGCCTTTAACTGATCTTCAGAAAGGGAAACATTGATCCAACCGGCATCAAAATCTGAACCGTATTTTTTATAAAAATTTATTGCGGGTTCATTCCAGTCAAGTACCTGCCAGGTCATGCCTCTGAAGCCCTTTTCGAGTGATTCCTCTATTAATCTGTCAAAAATTAGCTTTCCGATTCCCTTTCCGCGCATTTCCTCAGTAACCAGAAGATCTTCAAGGTACATCCGGCATCCCTTCCATGTTGAGTAGCGGATATAGTATAATCCAAACCCCTGTACTTTGCCTTCTGCTTCTGCTACGAATGCTTTCCATACAGGTTTATCGCCGAACCCGGCATCTTCAAATTCTTTTAGAGTCACGGTCACTTCGTCCGGAGCTTTTTCATAAACGGCAAGTTCCTGTATTAACTCCAGTAACCTTAGACAATCTGATTTTATTGCCGTTCTTATTGTTATGTCCATTCTATTGTAAAAATATGGGGATTGTTATTTTGATTTAGCAGTCCTGGTACCAAATATGGTGCTACCCAGTCTGATCATTGTGCTTCCTTTATCAATAGCCAGTTTATAATCACCCGACATGCCCATTGAGATCTCCTTAAAGGCAGGATCTTTTCTGAAGAAGGTATCTTTTAATCCCTGGAAAAACATTTTCAGTTCATAAAACTCTTCGGCTGTAACTTTTGGATTATCGGTCAGGGTAGCAATTCCCATGACCCCACAAATACGAATGTTTTTCAGTTCTGCAAATTCTTCCGATCGCAGTAATTCAATAGCCTCAGAAAGGTCCATGCCGAATTTAGTATCTTCATCAGCGATCTCAAGTTGTAAAAGGCAATCAATTACACGATTATGCTTTAAAGCCTGTTTATTGATCTCCTGAAGAAGTTTCAAACTATCAACTGAATGAATCATACTGATAAAGCCGGCAATGTATTTTACTTTATTGGTCTGCAGGTGACCGATAAGATGCCACTCAATATCTTCGGGTAGCTTTTCCTGCTTTTCAACAAGCTCCTGCACCATGTTTTCGCCAAATACCCTTTGTCCGGCATCATATGCTTCCTGAATACTTTCAAGAGGTTTGGTTTTGGAAACTGCGATCAGCTTAACACCGCCATTACCAATCTCTTTCTTTATCGCTGATATATTAGCTGCAATGCTCATTTATCTGTATTTTTGAATCAAAATTTGAAAGTTTAAACCTACGGGATACTCCAGTAATATGCAACAGAATAATCATAATCAGCATGGGATCTTTTCTTTCATTAAAACCAGGGCAATTAAACTTACGATGGTCTTTTTACTGGTGATTACGGCTTGTTCTGAAAATAACAAACCTGCCAATATTCTTGAAGAACAAAAAATGGTCAGTATTATGACAGATCTTCACATCATGGACGGATATATGTCGTCGCTGATGTATAACGACTCTGTCAGGATAAAGGGTAAGAATTTTTATGCGACTATTTATGATAAGCATAAAGTTACTCCGGCTGAATATGAGAAAAGTCTGAAATATTATAGTATGAATCCGGTGCTTCTGGATAGTATGTATTCAAAGGTTGAACTGATATTGGCGGCTAAAGAGCACAAATTAAATAAGGAATTGATCAGCAAACCCAATAAGCCTTTAAAGGAATAATGATATACCCTGACAATGCAGCTGAAAAGCTGGGTTTTCTTGAAATTAAGGAACTGATAAAATCTTACTGTCTGAGTAGTATGGGACAGCAGATGGTTGATAAGATTCAGGTAATGAGCAATTATGATCATATCAATAAGTTTCTGCGTCAGACCAAGGAATTCAAAAGTATTCTTCAGAACGATTCACCTTTAGCTATTCAGAACTTTTTTGATATAAAGGGAATGGTTGAAAAGGCCCGTGTAGAGGGAACTTATCTGACTGAAGATGAATTTTTCAAAGTTTCCTTATCATTAAGCACTGTTTTCTCTGTTATTCAATATTTTACAGAAAGGGAAGGGTTATATCCGAATCTGGAGGCCTTATTTGAGCATCTTCCTATTGAAAAGTCCATTATACGGAAGATCGAAAATATTATTGATCCAAAGGGAAAGATAAAGCATAATGCCTCTCATGAGCTGATGAACATTACTTCCGGTATTGCAAAAGCTGAGCAGGAGGCCAGGAAAAAGATCGATCAGATTTTTAAAAGTGCGCAAGGTAATGGCTGGACTGCCGATGGGAGTTTGACAATACGCGACGGACGACTCTGTATCCCTGTTCTGGCTGAGAACAAAAGAAAGATTAAGGGTTTTGTCCATGATGAATCAGCTTCAGGGCAAACTGTATATCTTGAGCCTGACGAAGTTTTTCATTTGAACAACACTATTCGCGACCTTGAATTTGAGAAGAGGCGAGAGATCATCAAACTGCTTGTTGCCCTGACAACCGAATTAAGACCATATGTGCCTTTATTGCTTTCCTATCACAGTTTATTGACCAAGCTTGATTTTGTTAGGGCTAAGGCACTGTTTGCGATCAGTATTGAAGCTGAAATGCCCGTTTTAATCAGGGAATCAGAGATTGAACTGATTAATGCACGGCATCCGATCTTATTTTTAAATTTCAAAAAGGAACAGCAAACTGTAGTGCCTCTGAATATTAAAATTGATGATGAGCAGCGGATAATTGTGGTTTCCGGGCCCAATGCCGGGGGAAAATCGGTTTGTATGAAGACCGTCGGACTTCTGCAGATTATGGTCCAGTCAGGTTTACTCATACCTGCTGATGAGCATTCCAGTGTAGGGATATTTAAACAGCTTTTTGCAGATATCGGAGATGACCAGTCTATTGAGAGTGATTTGAGTACATATAGTGCCCATTTATCTAAGATGAAGCACTTTATTGAATTTTCTAATGCCAAAACCCTGATTCTTATTGATGAGTTTGGTACAGGTACAGATCCGCAGTTTGGCGGGCCTATTGCTGAAGCCGTACTTGAAACTTTAAACAGAAAAATGGTGAGAGGTGTAATTACCACGCATTATTCAAATCTGAAAACATTTGCAAATTCTACACCGGGTCTTGAAAATGCATCTATGCTGTTCAATAATGAAAAAATGCAGCCTTTGTATATTCTTTCATTAGGTAAGCCTGGTAGCTCTTATGCTTTTGAAATAGCACAAAAAATAGGGTTAAGCAGGGAAGTACTGGAGTCTGCCAAAAAGAAGGTAGGTAATTACCAGAAGAAAGTAGACACACTGCTGGTTGATCTTGAACGTGATAAAAAAGAACTGATTGATGCACGTATTTCTGTCGATAAAAAGGAGCAGCGGGTAAAATCCTTACTTGCTGAAAATGAGAAATTGAAGGCATATCTTGAAGAAAATAAAAAGTCTATTCTGAAAGATGCCAAGCTTGAAGCTCAGAATATTATTAAAAATGCCAATAAATTAATTGAGAATACGATCTCAGGGATCAGGGAAAGCAAGGCAGATAAGGTTAAAACGCAAAATCTCAGGTCTAATTTGCAGCAGGAACTGAAAAAGCATGAAATTCAGGAAAAGAAAGCTCCCAAACTCAGCGATAGTGCTGAATTGAAGGTAGGCGACTGGGTTAAATTTATAGACTCGGAAACGGTAGCTCAGGTAATGGAAATTGCCAGAGATAATGTTATACTGGCAATGGGCGATTTACGTTCTGTTGCTAAGTTGAATCGTCTTGAAAAGGTTTCCAATAAATCGGTACCAAAAGAGATCCGTAAATCACATACAACAGACCTGACCGAAAGCTTTTCAAGCTTCAGTACCGAGCTTGACCTGCGTGGGAAAAGAGGAGATGAAGCTTTGTATGAAATTGAGAGATATCTTGACAGAGCAGTAATGCTTGGCTTGACCACCCTCAAAATTATTCATGGAAGAGGGGATGGAATTCTTCGTAAACTAATCAGGGAGTATTTACGTAAATATCCCCAGGTAAGTAAGATGGAGGATGAACATGCCGACAGGGGAGGTGATGGGATAACTTATGTTTATCTGAAATAAACCTTGTTTCAAAATAACTCCTGGTTATGAAAAAGAAACATCTGATAATTTTCCTGACTTTGATATTTATTGTTTTTGGCTGTAAGAAGTCAGCCAGAAAGACACCTGAAGCAGCTGTGCCGGCAGTTAATATTGATATTCAGATTTTAACGCAAAACTTAAGTTTTCCATGGGAGCTGATTTGGGGATCTGACAATATGATCTGGATGACTGAACGCGGAGGGAAAATAAGCAGGATTAATCCGGTTAGTGGAGTACCCACTTTGTTATATACGATCCCTGATGTAAAATCCTTAGGAGAGGGTGGCCTGCTTGGTATGGTTCTGCATCCATCTTTTAGTACAGATCCCTATGTATTTGTTGCTTATAATTACGATAAGGCAGGCTCTTATACAGAAAAAATTGTTAGATATACCTATAATGGTGCCTCATTGGCAAATCCAATAGTTATTCTCGACAATATTCCTGCATCAAGTATCCATAATGGGTGTCGTCTTCTGATCAGCCCAGACTTAAAGCTATTTATCAGTACCGGAGATGCTGCTAATCAATTGTCAGCACAAAATATTAATTTATTAAGCGGTAAGATCTTAAGATTGAACCTGGACGGCACAATTCCTTCAGATAATCCCATCAGCAATAGTCCGGTATGGTCATTTGGTCACAGGAATCCTCAGGGTCTGGTTTTTATTAATTCAATTCTTTTTAGTTCTGAGCATGGTCCTAATGTGGACGACGAAATTAATATCATTCAAAAAAACAGAAATTTTGGATGGCCAAATGTCAATGGATTCTGTAATGAAAGTGCTGAACAAACATTCTGTGCCAACAATAATGTTGTTGAACCTATAAAAAGCTGGACACCTACCATTGCTGTTTCAGGAATTGATTATTATAATCATAATGCCATCCCGCAGTGGAAAAATTCCATATTGCTGACAACTTTAAAGGATCAGACATTGTACCACTTAAAGTTAAATACTTCAGCAGATAAGATCGATGAAGTTAAAGAAATATTCAGAGGAAGTTATGGTCGCCTGAGGGACGTATGTGTTGCACCTGATGGGAAAGTCTATGTAGCCACAAGTAACGGATCTAATGATAAAATACTTGTTATCAGGCAGAATTAATTTGAAGTAATTTTACTTAATTGGCAATCTCAATTTGAAAAATCACACATGATCAATAAAGTTGTTTCTGGTGCCGATGAGGCCATTAAGGATATTGAAAGCGGAATGACCCTGATGTTAGGAGGTTTTGGTTTATGCGGTATTCCGGAAAATTGTATAGCCGCCCTGGTCAGGAAAGGTGTAGATAGACTTACCTGTATTTCAAACAATGCCGGAGTTGATGATTTCGGAATCGGTTTGATGTTGAAACAAAGGCAGGTAAAGAAGATGATTTCTTCATACGTTGGAGAAAATGCTGAATTTGAAAGGCAATTATTGAGTAATGAACTTGAAGTTGAACTTATACCTCAGGGTACGCTTGCAACGCGTTGTATGGCAGCTGGTTACGGTATGCCTGCAATATTTACACCTGCAGGGGTAGGTACAGAAGTGGCTGAAGGTAAAGAAGTCAGGAATTTTAACGGTAAAGACTATCTGATGGAGATGGCTTTTAAAGCTGATTTTGCGATTGTAAAAGCATGGAAAGGTGATACTGCCGGTAATCTGATATACCGTTCAACTGCAAGAAATTTCAATCCTGTGATGGCAATGGCCGGAAAGATTACAATTGCTGAAGTAGAGCATCTTGTAGAACCCGGAGAACTTGATCCGGATCAGATTCATACTCCGGGTATTTATGTCCACAGGATATTTGAGGGCTCTGATTATGAAAAAAGGATTGAGCAGAGAACGGTAAGGACAAAATAATTTGAAGATTGGAGGATTTGAAAATTTGATGATGTAATGAGAGATGATAAAGAAAATTTAATTGTCAAACTGACATTTGATTTTG
Source organism: Daejeonella sp. H1SJ63 (assembly GCF_029360775.1). Classification (GTDB taxonomy): domain Bacteria; phylum Bacteroidota; class Bacteroidia; order Sphingobacteriales; family Sphingobacteriaceae; genus Daejeonella. Next base: position 659,292 of record NZ_JARKMZ010000028.1, read on the forward strand.
CACTTCAAATTTTAAAATGCACAAGGGAATTACAAAGGTCACATGATTACTCATTAGCAGATCAATTGTTGAGATCGGGTATTTCAATAGGAGCAAATGTTAGAGAGGCTCAAAATGCTGAGAGTAAAGCTGACTTTATTCATAAAATGAAGATTGCTGCCAAGGAAGCAGATGAAGTTGAATATTATCTTCAGCTAATACACCAATCTGATGATCTGCCAATAATAGAATTACCACTTGAACAAATTCAATCTATCATCAATCTATCATCAAAAATCATATCATCCTCACAATCTGTATAATGCTCATCCCATTTTCAAATCACCAAATTATCAAATTTTCAAATCAAACAACATGCTTGATAAAACCGGAATTGCAAAACGCATAGCAAAAGAGATTAAAGATGGTTACTATGTTAATCTGGGTATAGGGATTCCGACTCTGGTGGCTAACTATATTCCGGAGGGTATAAATGTAGTACTGCAGTCTGAAAACGGCCTGCTGGGAATGGGCCCCTTTCCTTTTGATGGTGAAGAGGATCCTGATTTAATCAATGCAGGTAAACAGACAATTACGACTCTTCCGGGATCTGCAATTTTTGATTCTGCAATGAGTTTTGGAATGATTCGCTCACAAAAGGTAGACCTGACTATTCTTGGAGCTATGGAAGTATCCGAAAATGGGGATATAGCGAACTGGAAGATTCCCGGTAAAATGGTGAAAGGGATGGGTGGGGCAATGGATCTGGTGGCATCAGCTAAGAATATTATTGTTGCCATGCAGCATGTGAATAAAGCGGGTGAAAGTAAATTACTCACTCAATGCTCACTACCACTAACAGGAGTGAGGTGTGTGAAGAAAATCGTTACAGAGCTGGCTGTATTAGAGATTGCCGAAAACGGTGGATTCAGGTTGCTGGAACGTGCACCGGGAGTAAGTGTTGAGGAAATAAAGAATGCCACCTCCGGAAAACTGATCATAGAGGGTGAAATACCTGAAATGACTATCTGAAATTAGGCTTTCAGAGCTGTTTCTTTGAGTTTTTTAGAAATTTGTTTTGTCACCTCAATGATATCTTCGGCAACATGACTGTTATTTGTAATGATTATATCGCATTCATCTTTATAAGGCAGCAGAAAGTCTTTATAGGCCGGAACAACATGATTGTGCCATTTGTAAAGAACATCTTGTTCAGGATAACCTCTTTCAAGAAGGTCTCTTTTTAATCTTCTCTGTAATGCAATTTCCTCTTCAGTATCAATAAATATCTTCAGATCAAGCAGATTAGCAATTTCCTTAAAATGAAGAATAAATAAACCCTCAACCATTATAATTTGTGCCGGCTTTATTTGGAGAAGTCTGGGTTCAGTATTGTTATTATTGAATGTATATTCTTTGTGATATATAGTTTCTCCATCGATCAGTTTTTTAATATCGTGGATAAACAAGTCGATGTCAATTGTACTGGGAAGATCAAAATTGTAAAGTTTGTTTTCTTCAGCTGTCATGGTATGACCAACCCTGAAGTAATAGTCATCCTGTGAAACCAGACAAACCTCTTCAGGTTTGAAGTGATTTAAGAAACATTTTAAAAAGAAGGTTTTTCCTGATCCACTGCCACCGGCAACGCCAATCACAAAAGGCCTTTTATTCATTTGGAACACCGTAGACTAAATTTACCTGAAATCTTTTATCTAATGCTCCGATTAAATCTGCAGCTGCTTTTGTAACTACAATTATTGCATCCTTATTTGATTCATTTGGTGTGAATTTACCAACAACCTTGGCGAAAGTACTTTTACCGGTCATTGGATTGGTTATTTTCACAACCGTGCCTATAGGTGCAGTTTGATGAAGAGCCAGCATTTTAGTTGCGTCAATATTATCATCTGCAATGTAAACAGCCACACCCCGTTCATTAACCTCTCTTAAACCGTACCTTGCAGGAGGAAGTTTTAAACGCTCACTGGCATTTTTACTACTGTCAATTTGTAAAGTTGATACTCTTTTCTCAGCAATAGGTGTATCAATTGGTGCAGCCGGAGGGGGAGCCATTTGTTGTTCGGGTGCAGATGTTCCATAAGGTACCTTAATGATCTGTCCGACAGCCAGATTGTTGCTTTTAAGGTTATTCAGGGTTTTAATATCCTCGACAGTAGTATTGAATTTTCTGGCAATAGCAAGAAGGTATTCTCTCGGCCCAACTTTATAGTCAACAACTGCGACTTTTGCAGTTTGGTTTAAGGCCGGTTTTACATTTTGCGGCTCATTAAAGGGGCGATCGGTGGGTACTCTGATGATGGTCCCAATTTGTAATGCTTTGTTATTATTAAACTGTATAACCGATTGGGGGCTTACATAATATTTTCTGGCAATTGAATAATAAGTCTCTTTTGGCTCAACCTTATGAACGATATTTTTATTCCCGTTAAGGTTCTCAACACTGATTGAATCTATCGCAGCACTGGTTGTTAATGTTAACAGAGAAAAACAAATTGTGTATAAAAATTGTTTCAGCATTAATCCGTGTTTAAAAAATTGTGCAATTATACTAAATATGAAATGATTTCGCTCTTATTTCTGATGTAGAACAAGTGCTTATTACAGATAAAGAACGATTCAGGTTGCAGTTTTTGTATACCGGATATCAATATATCATCAATAAAAACCTTATCTCCCTGATAGACAAGCAATCTTTGTTCTAAGCTTCCTGATGCTTTTTGATGAAAACTGACCATTTCCAGGTCATGGTACTTAAGTGCAGATATATTGCCATTGATCATTTGTTCATCGATCCAATCAGGAAGTTTATATGAACTTAAAATTTCAGGAAAAATTAATCGGTTCTCAGTATCCCTGATCTCGTTGGCTTCTGTTAAGATTTCCCCTGTTCCGGGATCGATTCTGTAATATTTTCTTGGTTGAATCTTTGAATCAAACACCATAAGACCCTGATCATCTGCATAATTTAGTGATAAATTGTATCGCTGCCAGTTTACAGAGCCATCATTTATATGAAGCGAAATAATTCCTTTGCTTTCCGGAATTAAGGATTGATCAAATGCAGTGATGATTAAATTACTGGTGGCTGCAAATGCCAGACTCAGATTCCAATCTTCCTCCATTTTTATTTCCCTGAATAAAAAATCACCTGATTCAAGACTCAGGGCAGAAAAGGTAACCAGTTTAGTTTCAGAATTACGGGATTCTATTGCGATATAAGTAAGATCTGAATTAATCAGGACTTTCCAGATGAAGCCATTGATTTTTTGAGAAAAGAGATGTGAGGGGACTGATTCAGTCATAATCTTGATCAACAAAAATAAAGCAATTGATTTAATCAGGAATAAAATATTCATTATTCCTGATTAAATCATGAAATTAATGTCAGAAAGAATCTAGAATCTCTTGCCGACAGTTAAAAAGATATTATTTCTGTTGTTTTTGATTAAAGCTGCAGGAGTAACACCCGGATTTAAAGTATAAGGTTTAATATCTGAATTATAAACCATGTTCTGATAGGCCATATCAACATAATAACTATTGAATCTGTAACCTAAACCTCCGCTGTAAACGGTTGTTTTAAACCTTTCTTTGTCAAGATTCTTGTAAGGACTGCCCTGAATTCCATATCCGGCTCTCAGCATAAATTTTTCAATTTTATACTCAGTCCCAATCCGATAATTAATGGCACTCTTATAATTGTTTAATACAGCTCTGTTATTATCAAGGATAACATCACCAGGGTTATTGTCTGCCGAAGAAAAGCTAATGCCTGAATAATCCAGATAATCAATATCTGCAGAGATAAATCCCTGTTTGTTGAAAAATATACCCATACCTCCACTGAACTTTAGTGGGGTACGTAATTTATAACTGAAATCATAATATTCTTCCTGATTCAGAAATTGGGAATCCACCCGGTTCTTTCCGTATTTCGTATCCAATACTTCTGAATAGGTGTCATCAATGGTATACCAGGTCGGACTTTCAATGGCGGCACCAATGCGTATTGCCGGAATTGGTCTGTAAATAACACCCAATTTTGCGTTAACTCCCGAACCTTTTGTAATTTGAGACTGACGATATGAAAGGTCATAATCATTATTTTCAGTCACATTAAAACCTCTTTCTTTATAGTTTGCAGCAGAGGTGTAATTAATATTAGAGATCCCGATAGAAGCCCCGATATAGAATTGATTGCTATAGTTTGCGCCAAATGCAAAATTGAACTCAGACTGCGATCCTGATCTGATATCATTTTTAGTTTGAACGTTATTTACATCCGTTTCAGGAAAATAATCGCCATTAGCACTATCATAAGCTATCAGATAGTTATCATAAGCCATTCTTTCGAGAGTTCCGGCAGGTAAAGTGCTTGGAGCTCCATAGTTCACTGTGGCAAGTTGAGAGTAATAATCTGCAATAGAATTAGTAGGATTAGTTCCGGTAAACAGAATATTGTCTGTATATGCTTTTGTTCTGTTATAGCCAAGACCAAAATTAAAGCTGATCCAGCCTTCATCCAATTTGGCTCCTTTAGGCTTTGAAACTTTTGAGTGCCATACCACTGCGGCATGTCCCAGGCTCATTTGGTCTTTCTTCCCTGACGTTAGCTGACCAAGATACTCTGCCTCTGAATTATAACTGTTGAATTCTGGTGTAAAACTAAATTCTGAACGGGTAAACAAGCCTAAACCTGCGGGATTTGCACCAATTGAGCTTAAATCTCCTCCAATGCCCGTCTGAGCTCCAATAGCTTTAAATCTTGCATTTGCACCTGATTGCGATTGTGAAAACCGTAATGCATCACCCGAATACTGGGCATGTAACTCTCCTGTAGCAGCCACTATGGCCACCATAGATAATAATACTCTGAATCTCATAAGGATCTGTCTTTCTAATTGCCTCTTGAAGGTCTGCCTCCACCACCGCTGTTACTTCCTCCATTATTAGATGGAGCCGATGAACCACGGGAACCTGAACCGGTATCCTGCCTTGGTGCACTGTAAATCCGTTCAGGTTGTACAACCCTTTGCGGTGGCGCCTGATTTACTCTTTCCGGTCTTGCAACAGGTTGTGGCCTGGAGGTTGATGTTTTGTTTCCTGTTGGGTTATTACGAATTTCATCTCCATAACGATCAGCACGCCCTCTGGACTGAATGATATTGCCATTGTTATCTTTTATAATCACTCCACCAGGATTACCAATTACAGAACCCCTGTCGATTGAAAGATTATCAATAGTTCTGTCGGGTCTTGCTCTGTAATTTGGACTTGTAAATGCGGGGCTACTGTATATTCCTGAATAATAACCACGATTATAGTATCCGCTACCCATTCCATAAGGATTCCATGAATTATAGTAGGAATATGGCCCCCAGAATGAGGATCCATAATTATATCCATAAGATCTCCACGGGTTATAATAATATCCAGATCCGAATGTAAGGCCCATGCTTATGGCAGGACTGCCATAATAGCTGTATGGATAATAAGAATTATTGAAAAAAGGATCATAATAGTTATAACCATAAAGGTTGTTGTAATAGCTTGAATAAGGCGAATAGTTTCTGAAACGATAAAAACGGGAAGTATAATCAGTCATATACCCCGAATTATTGTATCTGTCGCCATATAATTCATCTTCAGTAACATAATCCTGATCTTTCACATCAGTTTCCCTTGCATAAACAGGGGTGACCTCTTCTTTTGCCCGGGCAACTGAATAATAAACATCATCGTCATCTCCAGTAATCTGAGCTGTTTTGGTACTCATACATGAAGAAAGACTTATTCCTATAAATACTATAGTGTACAGTGCCGAAAAATAAATGATTCTCTTAATCATGGCCGTATTATTTTAATGATAACGCTTAATATACAGACGAGATTATATCAGGAATGGTTGCATCTCAAAATATTATAATACATCGTCTAGTTTTATAACTTTGTCAAAAGTTTAAATTATATAAATATACGTAATTTTTTGACACATAAGTACAATGAGCAAGGGTTTAACCAGTAGAGAAGAGGATTATTCACAGTGGTATAATGAGTTAGTTGCGAAAGCAGATATGGCCGAGCATTCTGCGGTTCGGGGTTGTATGGTCATAAAACCCTATGGCTATGCGATTTGGGAAAATATGCAGGCAGCTCTGGATAAAATGTTTAAAGAAACCGGTCATAGTAATGCTTATTTCCCATTATTCATCCCTAAGTCATTTTTTTCAAAGGAGGCCTCGCACGTAGAGGGTTTTGCAACGGAATGTGCTGTTGTAACGCATTACCGTCTTAAAAATGACGGAAGCGGAAATATTATTGTAGATGAAGATGCGAAGCTTGAGGAAGAATTGATCGTAAGGCCAACTTCTGAAACGATTATATGGAATACCTACAGAGGCTGGATACAATCTTACCGTGATCTTCCTATCCTGGTTAATCAATGGGCTAATGTTGTAAGGTGGGAGATGAGAACCCGCTTGTTCCTAAGAACTGCCGAATTCCTTTGGCAGGAAGGACATACAGCACATGCAACAGCTCAGGAAGCTATTGAGGAAACAGAAAGAATGCTGGAGGTATATGCTGATTTTGCAGAAAACTGGATGGCTGTACCTGTAGTCAGAGGCAAAAAGACTGCAAATGAACGTTTTGCCGGTGCATTAGATACTTATTGTATTGAGGCATTAATGCAGGATGGCAAGGCTCTTCAGGCTGGAACTTCACATTTTCTGGGACAAAACTTTGCGAAAGCTTTTGATGTTAAATTTACCAGTAAAGAAGGTAAGCTTGATTATGTTTGGGCAACATCCTGGGGGGTATCTACCCGTTTGATAGGAGCCCTGATTATGGCACATTCTGACGACTCCGGTTTAGTGCTTCCGCCAAAACTCGCTCCGATACAGGTTGTTATTGTTCCTATTTACAGATCGGACGAAGAACTTGAGAAAATCTCTGAAATAGCTAAAACGCTTTCCAGAGAACTCAAAGAGAAAAATATCTCAGTAAAATTTGATGATCGTGATACACTTCGTCCGGGATTCAAATTCGCCGAATATGAAATGAAAGGTGTTCCTGTTCGTTTAGCAATAGGTGGACGTGATCTGGAGAACGGGACCGCCGAAATTGCAAGACGTGATACTAAAGAAAAACAAACAGTTTCCAGAGAAGGTTTAGTTTCCTACATAGAAAATCTTCTTCAGGATATTCAGCAAAATATATACAATAAGGCTTTAAGTTTCAGAGAGGAAAATACCCGGGAAGCAAATTCTTATGAAGAATTTAAAGAACTTCTGGATACTAAAGCCGGATTTATTTCAGCCCATTGGGACGGTACTCCTGAAACTGAAAAGCTTATAAAAGACGAAACTAAAGCAACCATACGTTGTATTCCTTTGAATAATAAATTGGAAAATGGAATCTGTATGGTAACAGGTAAACCCTCCGCACAGCGGGTATTATTTGCCAGAGCATATTAAAAATTAAAAAATGAAGGAAGAAGTTGAATCATACGAGCATATTCTGAAGCTTTTGGCGAATAAAGCTTCTGTGAAGCAACAGATTTTTCAGACCACATCATCTGTTTTTTACCAGTTTAAATCGGTTCTGCAGCAAATAGGTGCGGATATGCATTCTGATTTTGCAGATAAGGACCAGAATGTTGAAATAAGCTATTCTGAAAGAGGTGATTTTGAAGCCCAGCTTAAGTTTTCAGGAGATGTATTGGTCTTATCCATGCATAGCAATGTTTTTAGTTTTCCGCCTGAACATGAAATTAATAAGTTAAAATATGTGATCGAAGATCCATCAAGAAAATATTGCGGGATCATTCATATTCATAACTTTCTGGCAGATTCATTGAAATATAACAGAGGGACAGATATAGGCGATCTGATCGGAAGGATATTTATTAACAGGGAAGAGCATTTCTTTGTGGATGGACAAAGTCAGCTGGGATTTCTGTTTCCCTCATTCTGGAAAGGTAAATTAAAAAAAGATCAGATCAGGAAGATTCTGGAACTTGCAATAATCTATTGCATGGATTTCGACCTGTTAACTCCTCCTTTTGAAACTGTGAAACAGATCACCCTGGAAGAGAAACAATTTATGGGCTCAAATTCAGGATATCCAACAGGAAAACGTATGGGATATAAATTTAAAACTGAGCTTGATGATAAATTCAGACCGATCAGCCAGAAAAAATGATCAGGGAGTTAAACACATTCTATCTGTAGTGTTGCTTCGGGTTTTTCAATAACTAATTTAAATTATAAGATCATGAAATTCGGAACTAAAGCAATACATGCAGGTCAGGAACCCGATCCAGCTACCGGGGCAATAATGACCCCGATTTATCAGACTTCTACTTACTGGCAAAAATCTCCGGGTGATAATAAGGGATTTGAATACTCAAGAGGTACTAATCCAACCCGTAAGGCATTGGAGTCATGTTTGGCAGCGCTTGAAAATGCAAAACATGGTCTGGCTTTTTCCAGCGGAATGGGAGCAACGGATGCAGTAATGAAATTATTGAGTCCGGGTGATGAGGTGATTACCGGCGATGATCTGTATGGGGGTTCTTACCGCATATTTACCAAAATATTTTCCAATTATGGCATTAAGTTTCATTTTATAGACCTGAACGATGCTCAGAATGTCAAAAAATATGTAAATGAGAACACTAAACTGATCTGGATCGAAACGCCTACCAATCCAACTATGCAGATTGTTGATATTGAGTCTGTTGCTGCTATTGCAAAAGCCAATAACATCCTGCTGGCGGTTGACAATACTTTTGCATCACCTTACCTTCAAAATCCGATTGATCTGGGGGCTGATATCGTGATGCATTCTGTAACCAAATACCTTGGCGGACATTCTGATGTGGTTATGGGGGCTCTTATGCTCAATGATGACGAACTTTACAAACGACTTTGGTTCATTTACAATGCCTGTGGTGCAACGCCTGGCCCGATGGATAGTTTCCTTGTGCTAAGGGGTTTGAAAACTCTTCATCTCAGAATGAAAGCACATTGTGAAAACGGAAGGCAAATTGCCCAGTTTTTAAAAACGCATCCAAGAGTTGAAAAGATTTACTGGCCCGGATTTACTGATCATCCAAATCATGATATTGCAAAAAAGCAAATGCGTGATTTTGGAGGAATGATCTCTATCGCTTTAAAGGGTGCTGATCTTAATGAAACATTCCGTATCGCTTCCTCATTTAAAGTTTTTTCTCTGGCCGAGTCTTTGGGTGGTGTTGAATCTCTGATCAATCATCCTGTTTCTATGACTCATGGTTCAATCCCTAAGGCAGAACGTGATAAAGTTGGTGTTACAGATAATCTTCTGCGGCTTAGTGTTGGAGTGGAGGATGTGGAAGATCTTCTGGAAGACCTGAAGCAGGCTCTGGCTTAATAATTATTCAGTTTTCTGATGCCGATGTTCGATTATCCTGTTTCAATTACAAACTTTCAGTCGCTGAAAGATTTTCTTGATTCAAGAGTAGAACGGTATAACAGACCTGAATTTATAGCGAATGATCCGGTTTGTATACCACATCAGTTCAGTTTGAAGCAGGATATTGAAATCATGGGATTCTGGGCTTCGATTCTTGCCTGGGGACAAAGAAAAACGATAATTAATAAATGCCGTGAACTCATTCAATTGATGGATGGGGCTCCGTATGACTTTATAGTAAATCATGAGGAATCTGATTTGAAGCGTTTTCTGGCGTTTAAGCATCGAACCTTTAATGATACCGATACCCTTTATTTTATTGAATTCTTCAAACAACATTATCAGCATTCTGATACACTTGAATCTGCATTCATTAAACCTGTTCAAAGTATATTCAGAGGGGATTTTATAACAGATGATCTTTCATTGGACGAAAACATTGAAATGTCTTCGGCGCCCTGCTATCTTTCAGAAATGAATGCAAATTCAACTGAATCACCTGTTGAAGCTGCATTGAATCATTTCAGAAACTATTTCTTTTCACTACCTGATCATCCCTTAAGAACAAAGAAGCATGTGAGTTCTCCGGGACAAAAATCAACCTGTAAACGACTGAATATGTTTCTCAGGTGGATGGTACGCAATGATCAACATGGCGTAGACTTTGGGATATGGCATCAACTAAAACCTGCAGATCTAATCTGTCCGACAGATCTGCATGTTGAACGCGTGGCCAGAAAGTTAAATCTAATCAGTAGAAAGCAGGTAGACTGGCTTACTGCAATTGAATTAACTGAAAATTTAAAAAAGTTTGATCCGGCCGATCCGGTTAAATATGATTTTGCCTTGTTTGGCCTGGGAATAGAAGAGCAATTTCAGAATAAATCCTTATCACTTTGAGAAAAGGCGGATTTAGTATTTTCTGTTTGATCGTGTAATTTCTTTTTCCCAATCCTGAATTTTGCAAAGCTAAAGGGACTTTTAACCGGGTTGTCGTCGCCAAGTAATATTCCCCAGGGCTTAAACATTTCTGAGCGGTCAAAAATCACCTTTAATATTGCAATGATAGGTAAGGCAAGAAACATTCCGGTTAATCCTGCCAGACTCCCTGAGACAAATACGCCTATAATAGCTACAAATGCATTAATCTTAACTTTTGATCCTACGATTCTGGGCATCAGAATATTATTGTCAAGAAACTGAACGAAAGCAATTACTCCAAGAACAATAAATATCGGCAATATTTCCTGAGAGGAGGTAAGCGTTAATAATGCACCAAGTATATTTCCTATTAATGCACCAACATAGGGTATCAGGTTTAAAAGAGCAAAGATAACACCTATTAACAGTGCATGAGGAATATCAAATAATAACAGTATTCCCCCCAGAAGTATAATGATATAGGTTATTTGTATCGCCAGTCCGATGAGGTAACCTTTAATAATTCCTTCAGTCTCTTTCATTACTTCCCTTACGTTTTTGTGTTCACTTTCTTCAAACCAGACAAAAACGAAACGAAGAAGCAAATTTTTATAAGTCAGGAATAAATAAATATAAATAGGAACCAGGCCAATATAAATGAGAGCAGAAGTAAGTGAGTTAGCAGCTCCACCGGCAAGATCACCTGCATAATTTAATAGTTTATTGCTTTGATCGCTGATGAATTGTAATTGTTCCTGAGTACTGATATCTGTCTTTTTACTGATCCATTTGCTCAGAGTATTCAGGTGTGATGAAATATTTTTCTGGATCTGAGGCGAATCTGCAGCAAGATTATTTATCTGAATGGAAAAAAACCAGATTACTGCCGAAATGAATACTGCTCCAAGCAGGATTGGCAATATTATTGAAACGATTTCCGGAAATTTTTTCGCCCGGAGAAATCTGTAAACGGGGAGGAGAACTATACTTAAAAAAAATGCCAGAAGTACCGGCATAATAATATTTTGCCCAATAGCAAGTATTGCGCCCAGTAAACAGATTCCTAATAATTCAATCGATCTCTTAACTGTTAATGGCAATTCTTTCATGATATGGTTTTATTCCCGGATATAAAAAGGAGTCAAAAAAAGCAATTTATGTTTTTTAAACTTTCTGTATTTGTTTAAAGATAATTAATAAGAGGAAAACATAGACAAGTATTAAGAAAAGGATTTGAATAATTAGACTGATATATTACATTTGCAAAGCATTTGGTTTCCGGTTTCATGATCGGAATTAAAAGGGAACCGGGTTAGAATCCCGGACAGTCCCGCTGCTGTGTTCTCTATAACGTTTATCCGGATTTATGTCACTGTGCTGATCTCCATCAGCATGGGAAGGCAGGATGAACGGGAGTAAGTCAGAAGACCTGCCATTGCATAAACAATTCATAGCTTTCGGGGATTGAAGCTTGGAGAAAGATTATCTGTGCAGATAGTCTTATTTCTGATTTTCCTTCATTATCTGTTTGCTGTGGGACAAAAACTCACAACAAAATGAAAACAAAAAAAATTTATGTTGGTGTAGGTCTGGGACTTGCACAACTGGTATTGCTGAATAGCGGTATCTCAGCTCAGGAAAAACCTGGCGGAATGCTTGACGAGGTAGTGGTAACTGCAAGCCGGTCGCCTAAGCGAATTTCTGAGATCGGGAAAGTGGTAAGGGTTATCAATGCAGAAACAATTGCAAGAAGTCAGGGCAGAACTTTACCGGAACTATTAAACAACGTTGCAGGATTAACTATCGGAGGTAACGGTGGTAACCCCGCTGATGTGAAAGCGGTTTACATGCGTGGGGCAAGCGCTGCAAATACACTGATTCTGATTGATGGAATTCCGGCAAATGATGCATCTGGAATCTCAGGTGAGTATAATATTTCAGCTATTTCTATTGATCAGATCGAAAAGATCGAGATTCTAAAGGGTGGAAACTCTACCTTATACGGATCTGATGCCGTTGCCGGCGTAATCAATATCATTACTAAAAAGGGTAATGGCAACCTGTCTGCTAATCTGTTAGGAACTGCCGGTTCTTATGATAGCTATAAGCAGGCTTTGGGCTTAAACGGTCAAATTAAAGCTACATCTGTTTCAATTAATGCTACTAATTTTGATTCGAAAAACTTTTCTTCTGCCGCTCCTTCAAATGGGCAAACGGGATTTGACAGAGATGGATTTCACCAAAAATCATTCTTAATGAACCTTGGTCAAAAGGTCAGCAATAAACTGTCGCTGAGAGGAAATTTTCAGGCCAGCAATAATACAGCCGATTTAGATAACGGAGCATTTGCGGATGCTAAAAACTATACTTACTCAAAATCTGCATTAGTTGCCGGATTAGGCGCAAAGCTTGAACTGAATAAAGGATCTCTTAATTTTAGCCTGAATCAGAATAGTGTTCAGAATCAGTATAATAATCAGGGATCAAGAACCAATAACGGCGGGGATATCACGCATCTTGAAACCAATTTCAACTATGCGTTTAATGATTTTATTGATCTTGCAAGCGGTGTTTCATACAGAAATCTGAAAACTGATCAATATAATCCTTATAGTGCACCATTATTTGCAGGAAATAATATTAAAAGTTTGTTTAGTTCATTCTTTTTAAGATCAGGTAAAGGCTTTCAGGCTGAGATCGGTGGAAGATTCAACAGTCATAGTGAATATGGCTCAAACGTAACCTATACAATCAATCCTTCATATTTGATTGCAGACAGATACAAGATTTTTGTTAATGTATCATCGGCTTACCGCGTTCCGTCTCTTTATCAGCTGTTTTCAGCTTATGGAAATATGGCTCTTGAACCTGAAACATCAGCAAGTTATGAAGCCGGTTTTGATTTGAATTTTTCGCATAATATTAACTTTTCCTTAGCCTACTTTAAAAGAGATATTGATAATGTGATCGACTTCGGACAGATTTCAGCAGGCAAGTTTGGTTATATCAATCAGAACTTTCAAAAGGATAAAGGCTTTGAGGCAGAATTGGGGTTAAAGCCAATCTCTGCTCTGAATTTGAATGCTTATTATGCTTATGTGGATGGTGAAGTAACTACCCCTGCAAAAACATTCAACAACTTATTCAGAAGGCCGAAGCATTCTTACGGACTAAATGCAGGTATTGATATTAGTCCCAAAATCAGCATGAATCTGATCTACAAACATACAGGAGAGCGTGTAGACAGATATTTTGATGGTTCCAGCTTTAAGACTGTAGAAGCAAATCTGGATTCATTTAATTTACTGGATGTATACATTCAATATAAACCGCTTAACAAATTAACCCTGTTCAGTGATGTGAAAAATGTGCTTGATGAAAACTATATTGAATATTCTGGTTATACAACCAGGGGAATAAACTTCAATGCCGGATTCAGACTCGACATCAAATAATTTATTGAATTATATAAATCAGGAAATAGCGATGGATAAGAATTCATCGCTATTTTTGTTTTAAGCAGATTGAACTATGACAAAAGCAGTGCTTTTCTGGAGTGCAGGTAAAGATTCGGCTATGGCTTTAAACAGGTTGCAGCAGGATCCTGAAATGGAAATTATGGCTCTGGTCACGACGCTTAATGAGCGATACAAACGAATTTCCATGCATGGGATCTCTGAAAGTATGCTGGACAGGCAATCCGGACAATTGGGAATCCCTCTCATTAAAATGTGGGTTCCGGATGATCCGGATAATAGCTCTTATGAGAAAGCATTTCTGAAATTATGCCGAGAATTAAAGAATGAAGGAATAGATACACTTGTATTCGGGGATATTTTCCTGGATGATCTTCGGATGTACCGTGAAAATTTGGCTCATAAGGCAGGTTTGAAGGTGCATTTTCCTTTATGGAAAATTCCTGCCGATCAGCTTGTGGCAGAGTTTACAAATACCGGATTCCGGGCAATTACTTGTTGTGTTCAATCGAATGGATTAGGGATGGATTGGATCGGAAGACAGTTAGGCCCTGATTTTTTCAGCAAATTACCTGCAGGAGCTGATCCATGCGGTGAAAATGGGGAATACCATACCTTTTGTTATGATGGTCCGGTATTCAATAGGCAAATAGCCTTTAAAACAGGAGAGATAGTGTTTAAACCGGTAAACATCAGGCAAAGCGATAAAACCGAAGAAAGCGGTTTTTTATATCTGGATATTCTTTAGAAAATACATGAAAAAGCTTGTTGTATTAACAGGAGCAGGGATTTCTGCAGATAGCGGATTAAAAACATTCCGGGATTCGGATGGTTTATGGGAGGGTTATAATGTATATGATGTGGCTACTCCGGAAGCCTGGCGAAGAAACCCTGTTTTGGTACAGGATTTTTATAACGAACGCAGAAAGTCTGTGCTTGAAGCTAAGCCCAATGCAGCTCATTATGCTCTTGTAAAACTTGAGGAAATGTATGATGTTACAATCATTACGCAGAATATAGATGATCTTCATGAAAGAGCAGGTTCTTCCGGAATTATACATCTCCATGGTTTAATAACTAAATCTCAATCAGATTTGAATCCGGATCTGACTTATGACATTAATGGTTCAGAAATAAAAATGGGGGATCATTGTGAATTGGGTTCACAACTCAGGCCACATGTGGTATGGTTTGGTGAAGCTGTACCAATGATTGAACCTGCTGTCCGACTATGTCAGGATGCTGATATATTTATAGTTATTGGAACCTCGCTGCAGGTTTATCCGGCCGCCGGTCTTTTGGATTTAATACCTTCGAAGGCCGAAAAATACCTCGTTGACCCAAATGTGTCTGTGAATTCAGTCAGAAATTTTGATGTGATCAGAGCAAGGGCAAATTCAGGTGTACCCGAACTGGTGGATCGTCTGCTAAAAGTAGAGTAATAAAAAAGCCCGGTCGGTATTTCCGATCGGGCTTACTGTTAAAGTCTTAAATGTCTTATGCTTTTACCAAAGCAGGAAAACGCTTCGAAAGAAGATAAAAACTTCCGAAAAGAACAGCTGAAAATAAAATATTACTTACCAGCATATTTCTGAAAAAAGGAAGTCCCGCAGCATACGAAGTTAATATTCCGGAAATATTTCTTGGGTATAAGGTGCTTGGATAAAAGAATGCGAAATTGGTAATCAGAAAGAAAACCCCTGCACTTACAAATGAAGCAAGCAGGATATTCACTGAACTGACCTTGTTTCTGATCAGAAATCCGCAGGCTACCATTGCAGCAAATCCGCTATATACCAGAATGCTGAATCCATTTCCGATGAATACGTCTGAGATTGCCATTGCCGCGATTGGCATAATGAAAGCAAAACGCTTATCACTGAATTGAGCTCCGGCAAAAATTGCTAAAGCGCCAACTGCCGAAAAGTTCCACATATGAGGAAGCAGGTAAGGTAGAGCCCGTGTTGATGCTGCAGCAATTACTAATAGACTCAATACAATAAAACGAGGTGATCTGATGTGTTCCATATGTCAAAAATAGGAAAAATTATTTTGCTTTTAAACAGATTTAAATTATTGAGTAAAATGCCTTACTTAGCATAAATTTGGCATTTTTAATGAAAAAATATTATTTTGTTTGAGTATATAAATAATTAAATATCAATATTTTATGTAGTTTATATAAATGTATTTATTTATATAGCTTAATAAACAAGGTCCGAAAATGGTTCATTTTGCCAAATTAAATTTTGTTCGAAATGTATTATAATTGACAATCAGATAGTTATGTATTTTCAGATCTCATATCTTTTATAAGCTTCATTAAAATCGCTTCTCATTTGGCTAAAGCGTTCAGATGCATTTTTCAGGAATTGATCATCCAGAATCCTGAATACTCCATTCACTCCATCGGGAATATCCAGCTCTGATATTTTATAGACTTGTTCAAATACCCCCTTCTCAAGTTTGATAATATACTTCTGATTCATTGAAAAGATGGTGATCTTACATTCGGGGTGCGGCAGTTCTGCAATTATTCTCATTCTATAGCTTTAGTTTATTTTACTCATTCTGCTGTTATGTCAATTGAATACAGAGGATTATTCCCATGGAGACTTCCTGAAGTGGATATGATCTTAAACCGGGCAAACAACTCTTCACTATACCAGTCTTCAAGCCTTGTTTTTTTGATCACTTCTGCATGTTCTTTTGATTGGTAGGCAAATGATTTCATGTTTTCCATGCTATCCCATACAGAAAGTGTTGCTTGTCTGAAGAAGGGTGCTTCTCCAATTCCAACTGAAGTAATGTAGCCCTTTGCCTGTCCCATGATTTTAGCAACAGGATCAACGTGCGACCAAAAGCGCTTCAATTTACTGAAGCGGATACTGGCTCTGGTTAAAACGGCAACAGGGCCAGAGTAGTTTTTATCGTATGTATTTATTTTAAACGGATCATTACCATCCCATTGACCATGACTGGCTAAAGGAACACATAATATAGTCAGTTTTTCAGAACAGAACAGTTTCCACCATGCAGAGATGAAAGATCTTTCATTGAAACGGTCTGATTCCTCAATGGAGTTCCAAACGGTAAGACTTGCCCATTGCTGCCAGTCGGGCTGCAGATCAAAGGTGCCATTCTTGCCACTTCCCATTAGTTTCCAGAATTTACACTTATGGTTTAATAACAGAGGGATCCGATGTATTGCCATTGCTAATAAAGCAAATGGAACCATTAGCGGCTTATATCTGACGATGCTTATTGAAACGATCATATTTGATCTTAAGGGTATTGTTTTACAGCATCCAAAGGTAATTTATCAAAATCTATTCTTCAGGTCATTTTTTAAACATTGAATATGACATTGATCAGGAATATTTTAATTAAATGACAATGAATACTAATATCAATGATAATTTTGCGGTATGGCTGAAGATCTTAAAATATCAAAAGGGGATAAATCTGATAAATACCGGTCCCTGATCCCGCAAATGTCTGCTTTACTTGATGGTGAGAACGATTTGATTGCCAATCTGGCAAATGTTTGCGCTGCCCTGAAAGAGCAGTTCGGATTTTTTTGGGTGGGTTTTTATATGGTCAAAGACAATGAGCTTGTACTCGGCCCATTTCAGGGACCGGTAGCATGTACCCGGATTCAAAAGGGAAAAGGAGTATGTGGCGCTTCCTGGAATGAATCAAAAATATTTATAGTTCCCGATGTGGAAGCTTTTCCGGGGCATATCGCCTGTAGTTCAGCCTCAAAATCAGAAATTGTAATTCCCATTATCCGAAATGGAACAGTAATCGGAGTGATGGATGTGGATAGCGATGAGCTTAACAGCTTTGATGAAACTGATGCAACTTACCTTTCTGAAATACTGCAACTTATTTCATTCTGAGCTTGGCAAAAAAAATACCAATAGATTTCTATCGCTGTGACGATGTGGTGCAGATTGCCTCCGATCTGATTGGGAAGGATCTGTATACCTGTATTGGTGGAAAAATATGCGCCGGAACAATTGTTGAAACTGAAGCTTATCGCGGACCGGAAGACAGAGCTTCACATGCATTCAATAATCGCAGAACCCCTTTAAATGAAATGATGTACAGTGCAGGAGGTAAAGTTTATATGTACATCTGCTATGGTATTCATGATATGCTTAATATCGTTACAGGTACAGAAGGAAGTTCACATGCAATTCTGATCAGAGCTATTGAACCTCATACCGGAATTGAATATATGCGCGAAAGGAGAAATCTTTTTAACAATGACAGGCGTTTATGCCAGGGACCGGGTTCACTTGCAAAGGCTATGGGTTTAAATAAATCGCATAATGGCGCAGATATCCTGTCGGATATGATATGGATAGAGGATTCGGGCAAGAGCTATTCTGCAGATGAAATAAATTCATCTGCCAGAATAGGATTAAACTTTGAAGGGCCTTATAAATTAATACCCTGGCGTTTTTATCTGAAGGGAAATATTTATGTGAGCCGTTCGTATCTTTAATCAAAAACCTGTCATAAAAATTCAAACTGATTTAAACCTGTAAACACCTGATTTTTGCTTTATATCGCTTACGACCCGATTTATATTCATCCGCTTCCTGAAGGGCACAGATTCCCGATGCTTAAATATGAACTTATTCCGGAGCAGCTGCTTTATGAAGGTTTGATCAGTCAGGATAATTTACATTCTCCCGGCATCCCTGATGAATCTGTCATCTTATTAAGCCACAGGAAGGAATACTGGGAACGTTTACGGGATCAAAAACTATCAGCTGCAGAAATCAGACGCTCAGGGTTTCCAATGTCAGAAACATTGGTTGAACGCGAATTGAGAATTGCTCAGGGTACAATTAATGGCAGTAAACATGCATTAAAGTATGGAGTTGCTTTTAATATTGCAGGCGGAACACATCATGCCGGTTCAGATTGGGCAGAGGGATTTTGTCTCTTAAATGATCAGGCTATTGCTGCAAACTATTTATTGTCCGAAACCCTTGTCCGCAGGATTTTGATCGTTGACCTTGATGTTCATCAGGGTAACGGTACTGCTGAAATATTCAGGAATGAAGACCGGGTATATACTTTTTCCATGCATGCAGAAAAGAATTTCCCATTCAGAAAGGAAATATCTGACCTTGATATAGGCCTTGAAGATGGAACCGGCGATGATGAATATCTCGATTTGCTGAATTCAAATCTCGGAAGCATCATTTCACAGCATCAGCCTGATTTTATTTTTTACCTCGCAGGTGTTGATATTTTATCTACTGACAGGCTTGGTAAATTAAATATTTCAAGTGCCGGCTGCAAAAGGCGGGATGAAATTGTACTCAGAACCTGTAAAAACCTTAACATTCCTGTTCAGATAAGTATGGGTGGGGGCTATTCGCCCAAATTATCAGATATCGTTGATGCTCACTGCAATACCTATCGCATTGCACACGATTTGTATTGTTAATCATCATGATTTGAGATCTAAAATGCTGATTTTCAATAAATTTAGACTATCTTTGCTAAATGGAAAAACAACACTTTACCCGGTACAGGTTTATTGATACACGTACCGGAGATCTGATCAGGTATATGAGTATTAATGATCGTCTGGATGATCATACAGACAGATTGAAAAAAATGCAGTCTCAAATCTTTAATGAGATTAAAATACCGGTTGCAGCTATAGTTTATGAACTTGCCGAACCAGCTTCTTAGAAAAGAAGTGGAATCTGGTAAAGAGTAATCCAGCTGAAACAAGCAGGCCAAGGGTTAATCCATACCAGATTCCATTTGCTCCCATATCAAGGGTAATTCCAAGATAATATGCTACCGGCATGCCAATAACCCAATAGGCAATAAAGGTGATAAAAGTAGGAATATTCACATCACCGATTCCTCGCAGAATACCAAGTCCAACTACCTGAGTACCGTCAAATAGCTGAAAAATACCTGCAATTATAAGTAGTTGTGCTGCAACATTTATTACAGCTTTATCTGAAGTATAAATCCAGGGCAGGATTTCATTTAAACCTGAGAACAATAATGCAGTGAAGGTCATAAAGATCAGCACGATATGATAGCTGGAAATTGCAGATAGTCTAAGATTTAAGAAATCTTCCTTGCCGAAGTTATTTCCTGTTTTAATTGTTGCAGCAGCAGATATTCCGCTTGCCATCATATAGGTCATTGAAGCCATATTAATAGCAACCTGATGTGCTGCCTGTTCAACTGCCCCAATGGTTCCAATCAGGACAGCGGCCCCACTAAATGCGCTAACTTCAAAAGTATACTGCATCGCTACCGGGGCACCGATTTTTAAGATACTAAAAGATCTTACCTTATTAATTGCCCTTAGTCCGAATGATTTAATGTAATCTCTGAAATGGACTGATTTCAGCACATATATTGCCATTACCAGGGCCATAATAGTACGGTCAATCAGCGTACTCCAGCCAACTCCGCTAACGCCCATAGGTTCAATACTAAATAAGCCCTTCACGAAAATTACTCCCAGACATATATTGATGGCATTTCCCCATAATGAGATCATCATTGCCTGTTTGGTAAATCCCAGACCTTCTGCAAATTGTTTGAAAGTCATAAAGATCATTAAAGGCACAATAGAGAAACCAAGTAAGCCAAGATATGGTTTTGATTGCCGCACTACTTCAGGCGATTGTCCCATTTTATCGATAAGCAGCAGTGATCCGAAATAGATCAGCACAAAAAGAAATATACCAATGATACTGTTTATCAGAAGACTGTTTGCAAGTAATTTCCCGCACTCTTTAAAATTTTTCCTTCCGCTTTCCTGAGCGATGAGTGGTGTGAGTCCGTAGGATATTCCCATTCCGATAACCAGAATTACAATAAAAATACTGTTTACCAGCGAGACTGCCGCGAGCGGAATTGTACCGGCAAAATGTCCCACTATGATACTATCTGCTGTATGAACAAGAGTATGCCCAAGCTGCGATATTACCACAGGTAAAGCTAATGTCAGGTTACTCTGATAATGGGGTTTATATTTGTAATAAATACGTTTCACCTGTTGGGATTAAGTTAAAATCCTAAAATATAGGATGACAAAGAATTTAATGAAGATCAGGAAGCAGTATAATATTCTTCCTTTTCTGTGGTGTGAAGTCTTATAACACCTGACAATACCAGATTTACAAGTATTCTTTGAGTTCTTCGCCGGGAAAGGTTAAGCATGTGGCTGTACTCTCTGGATGTGATACGTTCATTTTCATGGAGATATTCGAGCAGTGCTTTTTCTTTTGAAGAATATTCTAGCAAAACTCCCTGATCGCTGTTCTCGTGCTTCAGTACATCAATTACAATTTTACTGGCCAGCACACTTTTATCGTTTACCCTGATATAAACCCACCATTTTTTATCTTCTCCAAGTGCATAATGAGGCTTCATTTCACTTTTTCTGATCTCTGCTACCAGAACAGTTTTATCATCAATGTAAATCTCTTCAAATATTGGTTCAAGTGCAGGTTTACAAAAGAAGTGGGCAGCCCGTGTGATCATATATTTCTCTTCATCTTCAGACTTTACACCACTTATTGTACCATTATCAGAAACACCAATCAATAATCTTCCGCCTTTATTATTGGCAAAAGAAACCATTGTTTTGGCGATCTTTTCGCAGCTGGTGATTTTCTTCTTGAAATCAAGACTTACACCCTCACCTTCCAGAATTAACCTCCTGATATTCATAGCAGTATTTCTTAATAAGCGATGGTATGTTCCTCTCCTTTAAACAAGTTACGTATGTATACTTCATTGTTCACAGTTGCACAAAGTACACCATCTTTATTATATATTTCAACCGGGTAGGCTTTCACAAACTTTCCAACAGTCTTTAATGTGGTTTCCGCTTCATTAATCTCATCTTCTGTAAGACTGATTTTAAAATAAAGATTGGTTTTGCCGGGTTTTAAATACTTAATATCTGCACTTTTAAGCCATACCCTGCATTTTATACCTTTTCGTTTTAATATCTGATCAAACAATAAAGCATAAAAAGGATCGGAAGCGCTGAAAATAGTCCCTCCAAAAATTGAACGGTTATAATTAATATTGATAAAACTCCTGAAAATTTTCACATGAACACCGGTGAAGTCCTTATCAAATTTCTGAACCCATATTCTTTGAAAAAATAAGGGTGGATAAAATCTCATTGCCCACTTTAACGTATTCTCAGAAATTAACATGAAGCTAATATCAAAAAAATGCCCTGATTAATAAAATCAGACTGCAGCAATTACAATCTGATTACATATCCATTCAACTGTTTCGGTTTTTCAATTTTGTTTGTAGATTGGGAATCTCAAATATTTATGATGGATACGAATAAAACCGATGCCAAAAATGTAAGGATGATAGTATTAGTAGCTGCCCTTGGTTACTTTGTAGATATCTATGATCTGATCCTTTTTTCAGTAATACGTGTTAAAAGTCTTAAGGGACTTGGCGTGCCTGATGCTGATCTGCTTGATGTAGGAACCATGCTCATTAACAGCCAGATGTTTGGAATGTTACTTGGAGGTATTCTTTGGGGTGTATTAGGCGATAAGAAAGGCAGGATAAGTGTATTATTCGGATCTATACTTTTATATTCCCTTGCTAATCTTGCCAATGGTTTTGTCACCAGTGTCCCTGCATATGCAGCAATTCGCTTTATTGCCGGAATAGGTCTGGCAGGTGAACTGGGTGCCGGGATTACTTTGGTAACTGAAACTATGAGTAAAGAGAACCGTGGTTATGGTACAATGATTGTTGCCGGTGTGGGGCTGATGGGAGCAGTAGCTGCCGCAATTATTGGCGAACATTATACATGGGAGACATCTTATATCATCGGAGGTGTAATGGGACTAATGCTTCTGGCAATGCGTGTTAGTCTTGCAGAATCAGGAATGTTTAAAAATCTGCAGCAGGATAATGTAAGTAAAGGCAATATATTTATGCTGTTTTCTGATGGGAAACGCTTCAGGAAATATTTAAGCTGTATATTAATTGGTATACCCCTTTGGTTTGTTGTGGGTGTGCTGGTTACATTTTCTCCAGAATTCGGCAAAGAGCTGAATGCAACTGAACCTCTTTCAGCCGGAACCGGGATTATGTATTGCTATATCGGTATTGCTATCGGCGATGTTGTTGCAGGCTTTCTTAGTCAGATGTGGAGATCAAGAAAGAAAGTTATGCTTATTTTCCTGCTTCTGACAGCAGTAAGCATTGTTGTATATCTGAATGCGGAAGGAATGAATTCACAACAGTTTATATGGCTAACGCTTTTCCTTGGGTTCTCTTCAGGATACTGGGCAACATTTGTTACGATTGCTTCAGAACAGTTTGGGACTAATCTCAGGGCTACGGTAACTACAACAGTTCCTAATTTTGTTCGTGGTTCTCTTGTACTTGCAACGTTATCTTTTACAGCTTTAAAGGGTAGTATTGGTATAATAAACAGTGCTTTGGTAGTCGGTTTTATATCCCTGATCATTGCATTGATTGCTCTGTATCAGCTGAAGGAAACTTTTGGCAAGGATCTCGACTATCTTGAAATAAGTTAATCCCTGAATTTTAGAATTCCTTTCGTCTTATTAATAAAAACCTCATTTTTGATTCATGATTACGAAGGAGCAGATTGCTGAAGCTTATCAGGAGATTCAGGATGAAATATGTGCCGGGCTTGAACGGGCTGATGGTAAAGGAAAATTTCGGGAAGAGTTATGGGAAAGAGATGGAGGAGGAGGTGGACGTACCCGGATTATTCAAAACGGTAGTTTTCTTGAAAAAGGTGGAGTAAACTTTTCTGCAGTTCATGGTAAATTGCCGGATGCTATAAAAAAGGCCTTTGGCGTTAGTACAGATGACTTTTTTGCAACCGGTGTCTCCATAGTAATACATCCTGACCATCCCTGGATTCCGATCATTCATATGAACATCCGGTATTTTGAGATGACCGGAGAAGCAGGCAGGGAATTACGCTGGTTTGGAGGTGGTATTGATCTTACACCGCACTATGTTATAAAGGAGGATGCTCAATTCTTTCATTCAGCCCTGAAAGATACCTGCGACCGTTTTAAACTCGACTTCTATACAAAATTCAAAAAATGGGCCGATGACTATTTCTTCATTAAGCACCGGAATGAAACAAGGGGTATTGGTGGCATTTTTTATGATCGTTTAAATCCGGAATCTACCGGACTGGACTGGGAATCTATTTTTGAATTCTCAAAAGCAGTTGGCAGAACTTTTGTTCCTGTTTATTCAGAATTGATCAGCAGAAATAAGGATAAGACCTATAACGATATACATAAAGACTGGCAATATCAGCGCAGAAGCCGCTATGTTGAATTTAATCTGGTTTATGATGCAGGTACTAAATTCGGACTTGAAACGAATGGCCGGATCGAATCTATACTGATGAGTTTACCACCTCAGGCTAACTGGACTTACGATTTTAAACCTGATACCGGATCTGAGGAAGAAAATACCCTGAATCTTTTAAAAAAAGGCATCAATTGGGTTTAATTATGAAATGTTGAAATGAAAAAGCATCTGAAATTTATACTGCCGTCCATTTGTCTGATAATTATCAGCTCCTGCAGTTCCGGACCATTAAACGGTACCTGGCAATATGACGGTGGAATATACAATGGCAGGTCTCAGAAAGCATCAACTGAATTTCTTTTGCAAAGAACTTATGCAAAAGATACGTATGAAGCCTTTATGCTTGAAGGGAGTAATGAGCCTGAATTGTATAACTCAGGCATATATGAAATCAGAGCTGACAGTATTTACATCACCAGCAAATTCAGCAGCAGACCTTCTCAAAACACAGATGTCAGAATAGCATACAAATTCTCAATTAATGATGCTAAATTAACCATCAACGGTATTCTTCCCAATGGAATGATTGTAGAAGAATACTGGAAAAAAATTAAATAAGTATCAATTCAGCATATTTTCGGAATCTTTTATTAACATCAGATTGTCATAATATTTGAAAATAGTTTTGTTTAAATTTTTTACTATAAATTTAAACAATGAATTTATTCTCAATCTCTCAGTTATCGCAATTCTCCGGAATTAAAGCCCATACCATCAGGATATGGGAGCAGAGATACAATGCATTAAGTCCGCAGCGTTCAGAAGGAAATACCAGATATTATAACGACAAGCAATTATCCCGTCTTCTTAATATCGTTAGTATGATGGAAAGCGGTCATAAGGTTTCTGCATTAGGGATATTAAGCGATGATGAACTTTTTAAACTTGTCAGAAAATTATTGATTGAGCCAGACAAGAGTGCAAATGAATATTACATCTCTCAGCTTCTCTCGGCAGGAATGAGGTATGACGATATTTATTTTAATCAGGTATTTGCAAAAGCTCTTGAAACTTTAGGGTTAAGGGGCACATATATTAATGTCATTCTCCCTCTTATGAATCGTTTAGGATTAATGTGGGCAGCAGACATATTACCAACTGTGCATGAACATTTTATTAGTAATATAATCAGGCAAAAGCTTTCAGTTATAATTGAATCAACCAGGGTACCCGATGCAGATTCAGAAAGCTGGTTACTCTTTCTCCCCGAAAATGAGTTTCATGAAATTGCTTTGCTTTTTGCTCATTTTATTATCCGGGACAATGGTGGGAAGGTAATATATCTGGGCTGTGATGTTCCGTTGGAATCCGTCATTTCAGCTATTAATGATGTAAACCCGGATAACCTGCTCATGTTTTTAGTTCATTTTGATCATGCTGAAATGATTCAGGAGCAGATAGCTGAATTAAATCATTATTTTAAGGGTAATAAGTTTTATATAGCGGGAAATCCTAAATTGATTTCAGGTCTCAAATTAACTGATAGAACAGAGTGTTTGCACTCCATTAATAGTCTTGAAAATACTTTAAAATCAGGTTCAGAAGTTCATTCAAATTAATAATGTCAAGGATAATCGTCATTGGGTCTGGTTTTTCCGGTTTAAGTACAGCGTCTTATTTGTCTGCTGCCGGACATGAAGTTCTTGTGCTTGAAAAGAACGGTACTCCGGGAGGAAGGGCAAGACAATTAAAAGATAAGGGCTATGTTTTTGATATGGGGCCAAGTTGGTATTGGATGCCTGATGTATTTGAAATTTTTTTTAATGATTTTGGATATAAAGTATCTGATTTCTACAAACTAAAATTACTTAGTCCCTCGTTTGATATTGTTTTCCCTCAGGGCGAAGTATTAAGTGTTCCTGAAACATATTCAGCACTTGAATTATTGTTTGAGTCAATAGAAAAGGGAAGTGCAACAAGGTTGAAGCAATTTATGAATGAAGCTCAGTATAAATATGAGACCGGAATGGGTAGCCTTGTTTACAAACCAGGATTATCCTGGACAGAATTTGCAGACTTGGATCTGATGAAGGGAACTTTACGGCTTCAGGTATTTAGTTCTTTCAGAAAGCATGTCAGAAAGTTCTTTTCAAATCCGAAGCTTGTAGCTCTGATGGAATTTCCTGTACTTTTTCTTGGCGCAATGCCTCAGGATACTCCGGCACTCTACAGTTTAATGAATTATGCGGGACTGAAACTTGGCACATGGTATCCGGAAGGTGGCTTTGGGAAGGTAATAGAGGCTATGATGGAAATCGGTACAAAGAATGGTGTAAAATATAATTTCAATTCACCTGTTGATCAGATTGTTCTGGAAAACGATAAAGTTACAGGGGTGATAGTCAATGGCGAAAAGATAGATTGCGATGCCCTGATTGCTTCATCAGATTATCATCATACTGAGAACAAATTACTTCCGGCTGAGTATCGTAATTATCGGCCTGAATACTGGGATAAGAAAACATTTGCGCCCTCTTGTCTGATATTTTACGTAGGCTTAAATAAAAAAATCAAATCAATAAATCATCATACCTTATTTTTTGACGAGGATCTGGAGAAACACGCAATTGAAATTTACAAGAGTCCAAAATGGCCTGATAAGCCACTGTTTTATGTGTGCTGTCCTTCCAGGTCTGATGATTCAGTAGCGCCTGAAGGTCATGAAAATTTATTCTTTTTAATGCCTTTGGCACCGGGATTAAATGATCTGGAAGAGCTAAGAGAAAAGTATTTTGAGATTATGCTGGATCGCCTGCAAAAGTATATTGGCGAAAATATTTCAGGGTCCATTGATTATAAAAAGTCTTATTGTGTGAACGATTTCATAAGCGATTATAATTCATTTAAAGGCAATGCATATGGTTTGGCTAATACATTAATGCAAACAGCGATCCTGAAACCATCCCTGAAAAATAAAAAAGTAAATAACCTGTTTTATACTGGTCAGCTGACTGTACCCGGTCCCGGCGTCCCGCCTGCAATAATTTCGGGAAAAGTGGCTGCAGGACAATTGCATAAATATTTAAACAAATAGTCCGATGAAACTATTGTATGATAACCTTTCAGTTGAAGTAAGTAAAATGACAACGCGTGCTTACAGTACAAGTTTTTCATTAGGTATTTACTTTCTGAATAACAGATTCAGGAATTCAATTTATTCAATTTATGGTTTTGTCCGGCTTGCTGATGAAATCGTAGACAGCTTTGAGGGCTATGACAAGAAATTTTTGCTTGAAAAATTTAAAAAGGAAACCCATGAAGCTATTGAAAGCAGAATTTCGTTAAATCCAATCCTGAATTCTTTTCAGCAGGCCGTGCATCAGTATAATATCTGTACAGATCTGATTGATATATTTCTTCAAAGCATGGAAATGGATCTGGACAAGATTGAATATAATACTGAAAGGTACGAGCAATATATACTTGGATCTGCAGAAGTTGTTGGTCTGATGTGCCTTCATGTATTTACTGAAGGCAATTTAAAGCAGTTTAATGAGCTTAAGCCGTATGCGATGAAACTTGGTGCAGCCTTTCAGAAAGTAAACTTCCTCAGGGATCTGAAGGATGATTATCAGCTTTTGGGAAGGAGTTATTTTCCAAATGTTAATATATCAGAGTTTAATACTCTGGCTAAGGAGCAAATTGAGCTTGAGATTGAAGCAGATTTTAAAATTGCTTTACAGGGTATCAGGATGCTGCCTGCAAGTTCTAAAGGAGGAGTTTATCTGGCATATATATATTATAAATCATTATTTGAAAAAATAAAAAAAATTCCTGCTGCCCGGGTGATGACAGAACGCGTAAGAATTAACAATGGCAGAAAATTAAGTCTTATGATCAACTGTATGGTTCAAAATAAATTAAACCTTGTGTGAAACAGCTTGTATTTATATTTCTTTTAATTCAGTCATCTTCTTTATTTGCCAATAATTTGCCAATCAAAGAAGTCAGGAAGATGTTCCACCGATCTGTTAATTCAGAACAGGAATGTAAAAAGCTGATCCAAATATTGGAGCCATTTAACGTAAAAATTAATCCCTTATATTCCGGTTATCATGCAGGAGCAATTATGCTGATGGCAAAACACGTTATTAACCCGTTCAGTAAATTATCCTATTTTAAAAAGGGCAGAATTATGTTAGAAAAGGCTATTAATACTGATAAGAATAATGTAGAACTAAGATTCCTCAGATATACAATTCAGAACAGTGTTCCTGCGTTCTTAAATTATAGCCAGAATAAAAAGCAGGATAAAGAGTTTCTCATTTCCTCATTGGCTTCACTGGAAGATCATGAACTAAAGCAAGCAATTAACAATTATTTGAAAAAAACATGAGTTTAACTAAAGCTACTGCTACAGATAATGAACCGATGATTTTAGTTAATGAAAAAGATGAAGAAATCGGTATTCAGGATAAATTATCAGTACATCAATCAGGTTTGTTACACCGGGCATTTTCTGTGTTTATTTTTAATACTGAAGGCAAACTTATCCTTCAACAGCGCGCCGACACAAAGTATCATTCCCCCGGATTGTGGACCAATACCTGCTGCAGTCACCCAAGGCCCGAGGAACTAACTCTTGATGCATGCAAGCGTCGGTTGAAAGAAGAAATGGGCATGGTAGTTGAACCTGAGTTCAGTTTCAGCTTTATCTATAAATATCAATTTACAAATGGCCTGACAGAGCATGAATTTGATCATGTTTTTATAGGCATTAGTAATGATCAGCCTGTTCTGAATAAAGATGAAGTTAAAAGCTGGAGATATATTGGCTTAAATGAGCTTGAATCTGAAATTTTAATTCATCCTGAAAATTATACCCCATGGCTAAAGATCTGCCTGCCGAAACTAAAAAAGCAGATTACTAAATCAAGGTTTAAATATGATATTTCAGTTTAATTCAGAACATTTATTACCTGTTACAATGGAGGTAGCCTGGGAATTCTTCTCTTCGCCTGGAAATCTTGCCAGGATTACCCCTCCTGAAATGGACTTTAAAGTTTTAACAGATCCTGGGGAGCTTGAAATTTATGATGGTATGCTTATTGACTATACAGTTAAACCATTGTTCGGGCTTCCGCTGTATTGGCAAACAGAAATATTTATGGTTGATAAACCTAACTGTTTTGCTGATCGTCAATTGAAAGGGCCATATAAATTGTGGGAACATAAGCATACCTTTATTCAGCAGGAAAATGGAGTTTTGATGAAAGATGAAGTAAGATATCAGCTGCCTTTAGGTATAATTGGTCAAATGGCACATTCTATACTTGTTAGGAAAAAGGTTGAAAATATTTTTATATTCCGGGCAAAAGTTTTGGATCAGATTTTCAGAAAACCTGAACAAAAATGACCAGTTTTGATACAGATATATAACCAGATAATTCAGGCTATTTAATAATCAATGAATAATTCAGCAAATACCTCTACAAAAAGTATTCTTATTACAGGTGCAAGTGGACTGATTGGCTCTAAACTGATCAGATTCCTTCAGGAAAAGGGACATACAGTTGCAGTACTTTCCAGAAGTCCGGAAAATATCAAAGGAGCAAAAGCCTTTCACTGGGATGTTGAGAATAAGCAGATAGACAAAAATGCATTCGCAGGAATAGATACGATTATTAATCTTGCAGGTGCAGGGGTTGCTGAAAGACGCTGGACCAATAGCCGGAAACAGTTAATAATTGATAGCAGAGTGGAATCTGTTAAATTACTTTACAAGGCTATTTCAGAAACAAAATCACCTGTTAAAACGTTTATATCTGCTTCTGCAATTGGCTTTTACGGCGACAGGGCAGACGAGATTCTGACTGAAGACAGTTCAGGCGGCTCTGATTTCCTGGCCGAATGTTGCAAAAAGTGGGAGGGAGCTATTGATGAGGGTGCTCAACTCAATATGCGTATCGTGAAACTCAGAATCGGTCTGGTCCTTGCACGTCAGGGGGGGGCATTGGTTGAAATGGCAAGAACTGTTAATTTCTTCCTGGGTGCAGCATTAGGTTCAGGGAAACAATGGATGCCATGGATTCATCTTACCGATCTGCTTGCAATTTTCGAGAGTGCAGTAGCTAATCCTGAATATAAAGGTACCTATAATGCATGCAGCAGCTTGCCGGTAACCAATTCAGAATTTACCAGGATTTTAGCAAGGGTACTTTTCAGACCAGTTTGGCCGGTTAATGTTCCTGAATTTGTGCTTAAAGCATTGTTAGGCGAGATGAGCACAGTCATACTTAACAGCAATAGAACATCTTCCCGAAAATTACTTAATATGGGCTTTCACTTCCGCTATCCGGGCCTTAAAGATGCATTAAAGGAGATCTATTCACACTAATCCTGTTTCTGAATGAAAAAGGAAATTAGTATCTGCTGGTTCAGGAGAGATCTTAGAATAAATGATCAGTCAGCCTTATTTCATGCATTAAAAGGAGATTTTCCGGTCTTGCCTGTTTTTATTTTTGATACTGAAATACTGGATAAGCTTCAGGACAAAAAAGATAGGAGGGTAGCTTTTATCCATTCAAGCTTAAGTCAGCTTCAAGCTGAATTTATTAATAGGGGATCAGGTATTTATGTCATCTATGGTTCTGTTGAAGATGCATTTGATAAATTAACTACAGAGTTCGCTGTAAAAGCAGTTTATACTAATCATGATTATGAGCCTTATGCCATAAAAAGAGATTCGTCAGTAGAAAAAATGCTGAGTCAAAAAAATATCCCATTCAGAACTTTTAAGGATCAGGTTGTATTTGAAAAATCAGAGATAATTAAATCAGATGGAACACCCTATACAGTTTTTACTCCTTATTCCAGAAAATGGAAGGGAAGTCTGAAAGAAGAGGATATTCAATTGCTCCCTTCAGAAAATCATCTGTTTAATTTGTTTAAAACTAAGTCTTTTACTATTCCCTCTCTGAATGATTTAGGCTTTGAAGATGCAGATTTTCATTTCCCGGAGATTAATATATCCGAAAAAAGAATCAGTGAATATCATGAGTATCGCAATTTACCTTCAGTTGAAGGAACAAGTATGGCCAGTGTTTACCTGCGGTTTGGCACAGTAAGCATTAGGCAACTTGTTAAGTCAGCCCTGAAATGGAATGAACAATGGTTAAATGAATTAATCTGGAGAGAATTCTTTATGATGATACTTTATCATTTCCCATACGTGGTAAATGGTAGTTTCAAGAAGAAATACGACCAGATTAAATGGAGAAATAATGAAGACGAATTCCGGAAATGGTGCAGGGGAGAAACTGGTTATCCTTTAGTTGATGCCGGAATGAGACAGCTTAATGAAACCGGATTAATGCATAATCGGGTAAGGATGATCACAGCCGGATTTCTTTGCAAACATTTACTGATAGACTGGAGATGGGGTGAGGCATATTTTGCCCATAAATTACTTGACTATGACCTCTCCGCAAATAATGGCAACTGGCAATGGGCGGCAGGAAGCGGTTGTGATGCAGCGCCATATTTCAGAATTTTTAATCCTTCAGCACAAACACTGAAATTTGACCCAAAACTATCATATATCAGAAAATGGATACCAGGCTTCAGGGCCGATTATCTTATCCCGGTAGTAGACCATGAGTTTGCCAGAAAAAGAGCTTTGGAAGTTTATAAACAGGGCGTATTGGAGTAGAACTATTTCAATATTCTGATTCACTTTGCGTTCCTTATCATCTCATAGAAAAAGACTAATTTCTGCCCGAATATTTTTCCTTCGTGGCCTTTTAAACCACGAAAATTACTAACTTCGCACTTAGGTAAATGTGAATATTTTTTTACGGCAAATCAATTCATGCCTGAGAATTTAAACAATTAATCAGAACCAATTATAACATGGCTGAAGATACAGAAAATGATAATTTAGTACCCGAGAACGACAGAATAATTCCAATTAATATTGAAGAGGAAATGAAATCCGCTTACATCGATTATTCGATGTCAGTAATTGTTTCCAGGGCTCTTCCCGATGTTCGCGATGGACTTAAGCCGGTTCACCGGAGAGTGCTTTATGGCATGTTGGATCTGGGTGTAACGAGCACTAAGCCCCATAAAAAATCTGCCCGTATTGTAGGGGATGTTTTAGGTAAGTATCATCCGCATGGTGATTCTTCTGTTTATTTTGCCATGGTTCGTATGGCTCAGGACTGGAGTTTGCGTTATCCGATGGTTGACGGGCAAGGTAACTTTGGATCAATTGATGGTGACTCTCCGGCAGCAATGCGTTATACTGAGGCACGTTTAAAGAAACTTGCTGAAGAAATGCTGGCAGATATCAATAAAGAAACTGTTGATTTTCAGCTTAATTTTGATGATACACTGGAAGAACCTACTGTTCTTCCATCCCGTATTCCAAACTTACTGGTAAACGGCGCTTCGGGTATTGCAGTAGGTATGGCAACCAATATGCCTCCTCATAATTTGACTGAAGTTGTTAATGCAACGATAGCATACATTGGTAATAATGAGATAACCGTGGCTGAACTCATGCATTATGTTAAAGCCCCTGATTTCCCGACAGGAGGAATTATCTATGGTTATTCTGGTGTTCAGGAAGCATTTGAAACAGGCAGAGGCAGAATTGTAATGCGTGCCAAGGCCGAGATCGAAGTTTATAAAGGTGATCGCGAACGGATCATTGTGAATGAGATTCCGTATCAGGTCAATAAGGCTAATATGATCGAGCAAACTGCGGGCCTTGTTAATGATAAGAAGATTGAAGGGATCAGTGAGATCAGGGATGAATCTGACAGGGATGGAATGCGTATCGTTTACGAGATCAAACGCGATGCGAACGCCTCTGTAGTACTAAATAACCTTTTTAAATATACCGCACTTCAAACTTCATTCAGTGTAAATAATATTGCTTTGGTTAATGGTCGTCCGATGATGTTAAATCTCAAGGATCTGATCAGGCATTTTGTTGATCACCGTCATGAAGTTGTTATCCGCAGAACTAAATTTGATCTTGCAGAAGCAGAGAAAAGAGCACATATCCTTGAAGGATTACTTATAGCACTGGATCATCTGGATGAAGTGATCAAATTGATACGGGCTTCAAACAGTCCGGATGATGCACGTGTAGGTTTGATGGAAAGTTTCAATTTATCCGACCTTCAGGCAAGAGCTATCCTGGATATGACTTTACGTCGTTTAACAGGACTTGAGCGTGATAAGATCAAAGAAGAATATGCAGAGTTAATGAATACCATTGAGTACTTAAAATCAGTTCTGGCTGATGAAGGTTTACGTATGCGTATCATTACCGAAGAGCTTGTTGAGATCAGAGATAAATTCGGTGATGAACGCCGCACATCCATAACCCACTCTGCAGAAGATATGCGTATGGAAGACTTCATCGTTGATGAAGAAGTTGTGATTACTATTTCTCATGAGGGATATATCAAACGTACCCCATTAACTGAGTACCGTAAGCAGGGCAGAGGTGGTAAAGGTTCTATGGGATCTCAGTCAAGAGATAAAGATTTCATAGAGCATATGCTTATTGCTTCTAACCATAATTACATGCTGTTCTTTACTGAAACCGGTAAGTGCTTCTGGCTTAGAGTATTTGAAATTCCTGAAGGTACAAGAACCAGTAAAGGAAGGGCAATTCAAAATGTGATTAATATTCCGAAAGAGGAAAATATTAAAGCATACATTAAAGTTGTAAATCTGAAAGATCAGGATTATCTGGACAACAACTTTATCATCATGTGTACCAAAAAGGGTACTATTAAAAAGACTTCGCTGGAAGCATATTCCCGTCCGCGTGCAAATGGTATTAATGCTATCAATATTAATGATGGCGATCAGTTATTGGAGGCATGTCTGACAAACGGAGAAAGTGAAATTGTGATGGCTTTACGTTCAGGAAGAGCTATCCGTTTCAATGAATCTACTGTCCGTCCTATGGGAAGAACCGCAACAGGAGTACGTGGTGTTACCCTTGCTCATGATAAAGATGAGGTTGTAGGTATGATCAGTATCAATAATCCTGAAATAACAGTACTGGTAGTTTCAGAAAATGGTTATGGTAAACGTACAGATATTGAAGATTATCGCGTTACTAACCGAGGAGGTAAAGGCGTTAAAACTATCAATGTAACTGATAAAACAGGCGAACTTGTTGCTATTAAGGATGTTACAGATAATGATGACCTGATGATTATTAATAAATCAGGTATTGTAATCAGAATAGGGGTTGGTGATCTTCGTGTAATGGGAAGAGCAACTCAGGGTGTAAGATTAATTACTCTGAAGGGCGACGATTCCATTGCGTCCATTGCAAAAGTTGAACGCGAGGAGGAAGATGAAGATAATCAGACCGGAGAGGAAGGAGAAATAAGTGATTCTGAGACCGGAGTTCCAGAAAATGAATAAATATGAATAAAGTATTCATACTTCTTGTTGGTATTGTATTTCTGACCCTTGCGAAAGCAGGGGCTCAGACACCTGTTACCAAAGATGCAATGAATAATTTTGCGCAATATACCTCCGGTAAGGATATTAAAAAGCTGGAGAATGCCCGTAAACTTATTGATGATGCTTATAAAACAAAATCAGATTCCAATACTTTTAAGAATAACCTGATTAGAACATTGGTTTATTCTACGCTGGCAAGGGTCGACTCAAACCTCAAATATTCGTATAAAAAAGATCCTTTAGAGGTTGCCCTTCATTCGCTAAAGTTTATCAATAACTCCAAATACAGAGAGGATGCAATTGCTGAAATAACTTATATAGAAGCACAGTTAAGGCAGACTTACCTTTACAGAGCTAATACTTCTTTTAAAAACAGGAAATATGCAGATGCTTTAAAGTATTTCACGATTCTCGATTCCATAGATAAAGACAATATCTCCATTACTCATAATCTTGCATTGCTTTGTCAGGAATTGGGTTATTATCAGAGGTCTGCAGGATATTATGAAAAAATGATCTCAAAAAGACCTAAACCTGAATATTATATGGTCTTAGCAAACATTTATGAGACATTAAATGATGAAAGAAATACTATCCGGGTACTTAGCGAGGGAAGTAATGCTTATCCTGCAAACCGTGATCTTGTTTTTAAATTATTGAATATTCTTCTAAACCGAAATGAGTATGGGGATATTATTAATTTTACCACTCAGGCTCTGAAATTAGATGAGAATAACATTAATTTGAACTATCTGGCAGGCTTTTCGTATGAGATGACCGGTAATATTCCAAAAGCAGAGGAGTATTATAAAGCAATATTAAATATCAATCCGAATAATTATGAAGCAAATTATGCGTTAGGATTACTTTACTTAAATTTATATCTTAAAGACAAGGGGAAAGATAATTTAATGTATTTATCTAAATTTTACCTGACCAAGGCAAATGAGATAGATCCATACGAACTAAAATCGCTTACATCATTGTCTATTTTGTATAAACATAACGGCGAAACTACTGAACTACAAAAAATCAATAACAGAATAAACCAACTCAAATTAAATTAAATAACATGAAAATTAAATCTTTCATTTTAGCAGCTGTTTTTTCAGCTTCTTCTTTACTTGCCTTTGCACAGAAAGGAGAGCTTGCAAGTGCTAAAAGTAACTATGAAAAATTCCTGGGATTAAAGGAAGCTAATTCAATGATGTTAGCTGTTCCTAATCTGCAAACTGCAAAATCATCTGTTGATAAGGCAGTGGTTCATCCTAAAACTTTAGAAGATCCTGCAGCATGGACTTATAAAGCATTGATTTATGGCGAATTAGCTTTACTTGATACAGTTCCTGCAAGTTCTAAACCATTAATTGAAGAAGCGAAAGCAGCACATAAAAAAGCAGTTGAATTAGATAAAGCCGGCGAGAACAAAGCTAACCTTGATAATGCATCAAGTGCAATTTTCAGCCAATATGAATTAAATCAGGGTGTTAAAGCATATCAAACCAGTAGTTTTGCTGATGCCTATACTTATTTCAATAATGCTTTGGCATTCCGTCCGGGTGATACTACAATCACTTATTATGCAGGTTTATCAGCTATAAATGCCAAAAATTATAAGGATGGTATTAAACGTTATGAAGACCTGATCAAAACTAATTTTTCTGCTAATAAATCAATTTATCTTGATCTGTCCCGTTTATACACCATGGAAGGCGACACAGCAAAAGCTATTAGCATTGCTTCTGAAGGCGCAAGTAAATTCAATGATTCACAATTAGCTACTCAGGAAATTGAATTAAGCCTGATGTCAGGAAAGCAAAAGGAAGTAATTACCAAAATTTCTGATCAGGCAGCTAAAAATCCAAGCAATAAATTGTATCCATATTACTTAGGTATAGCATACAGCACTATCGGTGAGGCTGTTAAAGCTGAAGAATCTTACCTTCAAGCCATTAAAATTGACGGAAACTTTGCAGATGCATATATTAACGTGGGTGGTGTTTTATTAAATAAGGCAATTAATTTATTTAATAAAGCAAATCAGCTTCCTCAGAATCAGCAAAAGGAATACGATGCAATGATTAAAGCTGCAGGTGAAGACCTTGAAAAGGCATTTCCTTATATAAGCAAGGCCAATGAACTTGATCCTAAGTCGCGAATTGCACTTGAAAATTTAAAAACATATTACATAATTAAAAAGAATCAGGCTAAGGTTGATGAGATATCAGCCCAGATTGAAAAGCTTTAATTCTTAATATATCGGTTTTAAAGAGCTTAAACAATAACGTTTAAGCTCTTTTTTTATTTATCTGTTTTAACAGGGGGCGGTATGAATATTTCAAATAAGATATTTCCTTTGGAGAACAATATATGGTCATAGAGTACTTTAAGAAGGGGGTAGATAAATATTTTATTTAACATAATATTAATTATAAGACAATAAATATTTTGAAAACAAAGACCGAAACCTTAAAAATGATGGTTAGAAATGCACTACTCAAAATAATAGACTGAAAATAATTCTTAGGTTGTCAATCTATTTAATTACCTTTGATTATTATATTAATAAATAACACAATGCAAAAAGAAGGTACAGTAAAGTTTTTTAACGAAACTAAAGGGTTCGGATTCATCGTTCCCGCAGAATCAGGTGATGAGGATGTTTTTGTTCATTCATCTGGTCTAATTGATCAAATCCGTGAGAACGATAAGGTTCAGTACGAAGTAGAGCGTGGCAAAAAAGGCCTTAACGCTGTTAATGTGAAAGTTGTATACTAATCAACATATATCATTGAACAAAGAAAAGCATGTCGAAAGACGTGCTTTTCTTGTTTAATATCAAAAATATCAGCTGATTTTATATAATTTATTAAAGTAAATCATTCGCAAGATTGGCAAGTTCACTTCGCTCACCCTTCTGTAAGGTAATATGTGCATACAGAGGATGATTTTTAGCCTTATCAATCAGATAAGATAATCCGTTACTTTCAGCATCCAGATATGGAGTATCTATCTGATAAATATCACCGGTAAATACAATTTTAGTCTCTTCACCAGCTCTTGAAATAATTGTCTTTATCTCGTGTGGTGTAAGGTTTTGAGCTTCATCTACAATGAAGAATATCTTGGTAAGGGTCCTTCCTCTTATATAAGCCAGTGGTGCAATGCTTATCTTTTCAGTTAGTATCAGTTCATCAATTTTAGCCTGTGTCTTTTCATCGTCAGCATGCTGATCTTTTATAAACTTTAAATTGTCCCATATAGGTGCCATATATGGATCAATTTTAGATTTGATATCACCAGGCAAGAAACCAATATCTTTATTGCTTAAAGGTACAATTGGTCTGGTAACAAAGATTTGCCTGTAATTTTTTCTTTGCTCAAGAGCACTGGCTAAAGCCAGCAATGTCTTACCTGTTCCTGCATTTCCCTGAATAGTTACAAGTTTAATTGCCGGATCCATTAAAGCATGTATAGCAAATGCCTGCTCCGGATTTCTTGGTTCAATGCTGTAAACTGATCGCCTGGGTATATACTGAAACACCTCATTTTTCTTATCATAATATGCGGAAACTGATCTGCGCTTATTTTTAAGAATGAGAAAACAACTTTCGCCAGGTAATTTGAAATTTGCTTCTGATACCGATATAGAACCTGATTTAACGAGTAAAGTCGAAAGTTTATCATCAAACTTATCTATTACGGTTTTTCCGGTATAAAGCTCTTCAACATTTTTAACCTTTCCGGTTTCATAGTCCTCTGAATAAAGGTTTAAAGCCTTTGCTTTTAATCTCAGACAGATATCTTTTGAAACCAAAATAACCTTTTTTTCAGGATGTTGTTCCTGCAGATTAAGAGCCGAATTTAATATCCTGTGATCAAATTTACCTTCACCGAAAACCTTTTCAGCATTAACTTTACCAGGAATGTCGTCCATAACCACCTTAAATTTGCCTCTGCCCTTCCCTTTTAACGGTACCCATTCGTTAATCAATTTGTTCCTGGAGATATCATCCATCAGCCTGATAAAACTTCTGGCTTCATAATTTCTGGTATCGTTACCACTCTTAAGATTATCCAGCTCTTCAAGTACCTGAATAGGAATTGCGACATCGTGTTCCTTAAAATTTTGGAATGCATCATGATCGTAAAGTATCACCGATGTATCGAGCACAAATATCTTAGCCTGAACCTTTATTGAATTATCTTTAGCCATCTTAACCAAATTTAGAGAAAATCGACCGAAGCTGAGTATACCTTGAAAATTTGTATAAAAAGAAAACGGAGACCATCCTCTTGCGATTCAGATCTCCGTTTCAACTTTTTTTGCAACCGTAGCTGCTCAAAAGTATTAAGTCTTCATTACTTTAATCGGGCCGCTACATCAGTTTTTTCAAACTTTTTGTTTTCGATTCCCTTTACTTTTTCATTGCAAGCATTCCGTGAAATGTTTACAACATAGGCAATGCCTGTCTTTTGAGATATTGTCTGCCAAACTTAACCTTTCGGCCAAATACTGGTTTTCAAAATTAAATTATCCGTAATCTGATGAAGCCCTGGAGCTTCGGATTCGTTAGGATATTATTTCAGGCTATCAAAGTACGAGCGACTTAACAATACTAATGTAAAGTTAATAAACGCACTTGTCAAGAAAAATCGATTGCTAATTTTAAACAAATTATTAACAATTAAATCGATGTTATTAACAATTAAATCGATTGTAAAATTGTATAAATAATTGTTTATAAGAATATTAACAAGAAAACTTCAAGTTTATTAACATATAGTTACTATTAAGTTTCTATACATTTTGATAAAAATTAAGTTTTATGAATTTGCTCAAATCTTCCTGAAAAATATGTTTTTCTTTAAAACTTTAGCGTGCAGGCAATATCATAAAAATCAGGCTTGAATATAAAAAAGAAAACGGAGATCATCATCTTGCGATTCTGACCTCCGTTTCAACTTTTTTCACAACCGTAGTTGTTCAAAAGCATAAGATGTCCGTGGTTTAACCGGCTCATGGTTTAACATTCTTTCGAACGCAATTACCTGTCACCTTCATTATCCTTACAACCTCTTCCATAGAATAATGTTGTAACTCAATTTCTGCCTGTCATTCTGACTTCAAAACTTCAGCCCTTCATCTTGCGATTTCGAACATCAGGTTCTGAGTTTAAATAATCCGGGAAAAACTGAAGTCCGAAAACTCAGCATTCCTATGGATCTTTTTTCAGGCTGTCAAAAAACGTGCGTCTTATTATAACTAAGGTAACAGACAATATTTCTATGTCCAAATATTATCAGAATATTTTATAAACAGCTTATAAACAATTAATTATCATTTATTAACATCCAATAAGCTTATAAAAAGCACTTAAATTGATCTGTTTTTAAGCTTTCCGGTAAATTCTGATAAAATAATTAACTATCTGATAATTAGAAGTTTTAAACATTTTCCTGATTCTTTTAAATAAAAAAACAAAAAATATTCTTGTATTTAATTTTGTCTTCCCTGAAAGCTTAACATAATTAAACAAATACACCGGCAGATTTATAATCTAAATAGAGTATTTTAGCTGATAAGCAATCATTCTGCTTTCCTCATTCATAATCAGTATGAAGCAATCGCGTGAGATTAAATCTTTTATTTTCGGTCAGTATTTTACTGATGGATTGCGCATTACTATAGGGGTACTACTCCCCTCTCTAATATTTTATCATCTTAATTTGCTGTCTGTTGGATTAACCATTTCCCTTGGAGCAGTTTGTATCAGTATTGCAGATACTCAGGGTCCGATTAATCATAAGCGAAATGGGATGCTCTATTGTAATATTCTGGTATTTCTTACAGCTCTTCTTACAGGACTTTTAAATCGCTATCCTGTCCTGATTGGACTTGAAATACTCGTTTTATGTTTTCTGTATTCCATGCTCTCTGTTTATGGCAACAGGGCATCTTCCATTGGTACAGCGGCCTTACTCATCATGATACTTACCATAGATCAGGAAGCCATTTCCTCGAATGGTGTTTGGAAACATTCATTATATATTCTTTGCGGGGGTATCTGGTATATGATTTTAAGTTTATCATTATCTCAGATCAGACCTTTCAGACTTGCTCAGCAGGCAATGGGTGAATGCATCAGGGAAGTTGCCAGGTATGTAAAACTGAAAGCTGATTTTTATGATATACATAGTGATTTTGATGAAAATTATAAAAAGCTTGTTGCCCAACAGGTTATAGTTCATGAACAGCAGGATTCAGTCAGGGAACTCCTGTTTAAGACCAGAATAATGGTCAAGGAATCGACGCCTGTGGGACGCTTACTCATTGTGGTATTTGTTGATATTGTAGACCTTTTTGAACAAACAATGGCTACACATTATGACTATCAGGCCATCCGCAACACTTTTGGAAAGACGGAATCATTACATGAATTCAACAGGATTATCATAAAAATGGCTGATGAGCTTGAAAACTTAAGCTATTATATCATAAGTAATGATAAACCTCAGCCATTATACGATTTCAGACCCGAACTCGAGAAATTAAAAGCCGGTATTGATAAAACTGAAGAATCAGGTATAAATGTACTGGTGCTTAAGAAAATTCTGATCAATGTCAGAAATATGCTGAACAGGGTTGAGAAAATATATGCCTATTTCAATCAACAACAAATCAGCAACTTAACTGATGTTGATTACAGTAAATTCGTATCGCATCAGGACTATGATACAAAAATATTAAAAGAAAATTTCAGTCTTAAATCGTCTGTTTTCAGGCATTCTGTCAGAGTATCATTAATGTGTTTTACAGGATTCCTTATTTCAAAGCTCTTTCCTGTCGGATACCATAGTTACTGGATACTGCTAACTATTCTTGTTATCTTAAAACCTGCCTACAGCCTGACCAAACAAAGAAATATAGAACGGGTTATCGGAACAGTAATTGGAGGATTGCTGGGTGCATTGATTTTGTATCTGGTTAAAGATCAAACCAGCAGATTTATATTACTGATGATCTTTATGGTTGGAACCTATAGCTTTCAAAGGCTGAATTATATTGTAAGTGTCTTATTCATGACACCATATATCCTGATTCTTTTCAGTATTCTCGGTGCCAATAACATTAATATTGTTAAGGAAAGAGTTTTGGACACCTTTATCGGATCGTTCGTTGCCTTGATATCAAGTTTTGTGGTATTACCCAATTGGGAATATTATCAATTAAAGGATATAATGAAGGATGTATTGATTGCTAATTACAATTATCTGTATCAGGTGGCTCAAAAATTAAGTGGTAAAACACCGGATATAACCTCATTTAAACTGGTCAGGAAGGATGTGTATGTAAGTTCAGCCAATCTGGGAAGTGCGTTTCAGCGTATGTTATCAGAGCCTAAAAGTAAACAGCAGAATATCAAAGACATTCATAAATTCGTGGTTCTGAACCATATGATATCATCCTATACCGCCACTCTGATTATGAATTTGAATCAATATGAGTCAACTATTGCAGATATTTCTCACATAAGAATGATCCGTAAATCTTTATATTCTTTATCAGAACTGATCAAGGCTATGGGTGTAACTGATTTTAAGGAACTTGAAATCAATGTCCCTGAGATTGCTTCTGTGCCAAACCGGTCTAATGATTCAAAATTACTTTATGAGCAGTTGGAGCTAGTTAATAAACTAATTCAGGATATCCAGAAATTGAATAAAATTTAAATACCTGCTTCCTTTATTACATTATTAATCCTTAATTCGAGGGTCTCCGGATCAGTATAACCTTTCGCGATCAGGTAGAAGGAAGTTTCGCTTAATTGCATCAGTACTGCCGGGAATGATTCAACTCTGAGCTGTTTAGCGAGTGCAAAATCGTAATAAGCGGCTTCTTTAAATTCTTCCAGCCTCATTTTGTTCTCAAATTCGTCTGGATCAATCCCGAAATTTACTGCCAGATAGCGGTATAAGCCAAAATCATTAGGATCTTTTCCATCAAAATAAATGGATTGCTGCAGGTCGTGTACAAATGGAACAGATAATTGGGGTTTAACAGACTTAAATACAGAAAGGGCAATTGAGGGTATTTCGGAATTAAGAATCATGGTTCCTTCCTCCAGATGCTTTAAATAAGGTTCGCCAAACTTAACTCCGCACATACCTTCAATAGTATGATAAGCTGTTTTACTATAAGGTGCTGCCTGATTAATAGAGCCGGCTTTTTCACCGGTCATCATACCACCGCTGATTACCTCAAAGTCAAAATCATTTACATGCTTTTCATAACAATCCTTAATAACCCGGCTAAAACCATAACACCAGCCGCAAAAAGCATCATAAACATAAATGATTTTAATTCTTTGTTCCATTCGGGGAAATTATGCTTCAGCTGAAATCTCAGACCACTTTTCGGGACGGCCATTTTTGAATGCTTCCCTGGGCTTTAAACCCAGAATTTCAAACATCTGCATATCCTCATTAAATGCAGGATTAGGTGTTGTAAGTAGTTTATCTCCGGCAAAAATTGAATTAGCGCCTGCCATAAAGCACAATGCCTGATCAGAAAGACTCATCTCTGTTCTGCCTGCAGATAAACGCACCACAGTTTTAGGCATAATTATTCTGGCCGTGGCAATCATTCTTACCATATCCCAAACAGAAACTCTTGGCTGATCGGCTAATGGAGTGCCTTTAACCGGTACCAGTGCATTTACAGGAACCGATTCAGGATGCTTTGACATATTCGATAAAGTTTTCAGCATTGAGATCCTGTCTTCAACTGTTTCCCCCAATCCAATAATTCCTCCACTGCAAACAGTTAATTTGGCTTTTCGGGCATTATCAATTGTTTTTAAACGATCATCATAGCTACGGGTAGTAATGATACGTTTATAATCATCTTCTGAGGTATCAAGATTATGGTTATATGCATACAAACCGGCATCGGCCAGTCTCTGTGCCTGCGATTCAGTTAACATACCCAAAGTACAGCATACCTCCATGTCTAAAGAATTAACAGACTTTACCATATCAATAACACGATCAAAGTCTTTATTATCTCTGACTTCACGCCATGCAGCACCCATACATAAACGTGATGCACCCGCGGCTTTAGCCTTTTGAGCTGCATCCGTAACCTGCTCAACAGACATTAATGCCTGTACTTCAAGATCTGTATGATAACGTGCCGCCTGAGGGCAATATGCACAGTCTTCAGGACATCCACCGGTTTTTATAGATAAGAGGCTACTGATCTGTACCTCTGAATAATCCTTGTTCTCTCTGTGTACGGTTGCGGCTCTGTAGATTAAATCCAGCAAGGGACTATTATATATTTCAGCAATTTCTTCTTTGGTCCAGTTATTTCTGATCTCAGCCATATAAATGATTCCCTTAATAGGATTAGGGCAAATTTATAATAATATCGGCAACCTTTAAAGGGAAACGGTCAGAAGAGATAGATTTTATAAAATCAGACTGCTGGCAAGTCCCAGTAGCAATAGGAATCCAAACACATCTGTAAAGGTTGTAATAATGATAGAGGAAGCTATTGCAGGGTCAATGCCTACTCTTTTAAGCATAAGCGGGATTGATGAACCGGCAATCCCGGCGATAATCAGATTTCCGGTCATCGCAATAAAAATAACCAGTCCAAGTAAAGGATTATGGTCGTAAAATAAGGCAAACAGAAAAACAATACATCCTACTACTGCACCATTAATCAGGCCAACTGTAAATTCTTTCAAAACAGTACGATAAGCCTGGTTATCAGTAAGGTCATTCAGTGAAATACGTCTTACCGTTACCGCAAGTGCCTGTGTTGCGGCATTTCCACCCATGCCAGCTATAATAACCATATATCCGGCAAGTAATCCCATCCGGGCAATAGTGGTATCAAAATATCGTATTATTGAAGCCGCTAAAAACGCCGTTCCCAAGTTTAAAACAAGCCAGGGTAGACGGCTTTTGACAGCCTCCATCCAGTTACCTGCCAGTTCCTCATCTTCAGATACCCCGGATATTTTCAGGATATCCTCAGTATTCTCTTCCTCCATAACATCAATCACATCATCAAATGTGATTC
The DNA here is from genome assembly GCF_029360775.1 of Daejeonella sp. H1SJ63. GTDB lineage: Bacteria > Bacteroidota > Bacteroidia > Sphingobacteriales > Sphingobacteriaceae > Daejeonella. The sequence goes on from NZ_JARKMZ010000028.1 coordinate 704,094, forward strand.
GCCCAAGAAGGTGCATATTGTCGTCAACTACCGGTATGCTGGTTAGATTATACTGTGAAATTAACTTTGCAACTTCCTCCTGATCGGTATCTGCTTTAACATAAACAAAATCTGCTTTAATCAGATCCTGAATCCGTACATTATTACGGGCCTTAATGATATCCTTTAATGATACAATCCCTTTTAATATATTATTGTCGTCGATAACATTGATGGTATAGAATTCTTCCATCTCTTCCGATTGCCGGATTACCTCTTCCAGTGCATCTTTTTTTAACAGAAATTCATTTATCCGGATGACCTGGGTATTCATTAATCCCCCGGCAGTATCTTCCTCATATTTTAGCAGAGAACGGATATTGGAAGCATCTTCTTCATCAAGCTCCTGAAGAATTTCCAGTTGCTGCTCTTCAGGCAACTGACTGATAATGTCAGTTGCATCATCATAGTCAAGTTCCTCAACAATCTCAGAACGTCTTTCAGGATTTAAGTTTTCCAGAAGTCGCTCAGGATGGAATTCTGCGTCCATTTCAGAGATGATATCGGAGGCAAATTCAGCTGGAAGTATGCTGATGATACGTTCGCGTGATTCCTGGGAAATGCTTTCAAAAAGGATAGCAATTTCTGAAGGATGATATTCTGAAATCAGATCTTTCAAGACATAATCATCCTCTTCGAGGGCCTTTTTGATTTTAAGAAGGTCTGATTTATCTAGCTCAAAAGACTGCATATAATAAAAGTAGGAAATACTTTGAAATATGAAGATTAAAACCCTTTTATTGTACTGATTTAATTTATCAATTCTTATTGAACCATCCCTTTCGCCAGAAATAAATCAGCTGTAAAATGGCAATTAAAAGCATCACCACCATCGTATAGACATATCCATTCTCTGAATAGAGCTCAGGCATATTATTCCTTAGAATCTTGCCGGTCTGAGGATCCTCAAAAGCGAAATTCATACCATAAATTCCGGCTATAAACGTCAGCGGAATAAAAATGGAAGAAATGATGGTTAACACTTTCATAATCTCATTCATCCTGTTGCTGATTAATGAAAGGTTTAAGTCTATAAGACTTGTTGTCAAATCTTTATACCCCTCAACCAGATCAATAACCTGCATGCAATGATCATAGGTATCTTTAAGATAAGTTTTGGAAAGCTTCGTAAGTAATTTTGATTCAGTTCTGAGGAGATCATTAATTTTGTCGCGTTCAGGCCACGCACATCTTCTGATCATGATCATCTCCCTTTTAATGTTCTGTATTTGAAACATCAATGTTTTATCTGCTTTTTTATAGAGAAGATCCTCGATTGTTTCAAGTTCATCCCCTAATTTATAAATCAAAGAGAAGTAGTTATCTATAATCACATCAGTCAGGGCATACATCAGATAAGATGGGCCTCCGATTCTAATATTACCCTTCCCCCCTTTCAATCTGTTAATTACCGGCTCCATCAAATTAGCATAACTATCCTGAAAACTAATCAACAGGTTTGAAAAAAGTATAATCGAAAATTGCTCGTTTTCAATTTCAAGATCAGGGTTAACGTAAAGCATTCTGCTCACAGAGAACATATACTCTCCATATTCATCAAGTTTTGGTCTTTGACGGCATTCCGCAATATCCTCTATTAACAGCTTACTGATACTAAATTTATTCTGCAGATATATTAATAAATCTGAATCTCCAATTCCTCGAATATCAATCCACATTTTCATTTCAGAAAATTGCGATAACCGAGTTTCAAGTTCAGTGATATAATTTACCGGGATGCATTGGTATTCTTCTGCATTATATATATGTAAGTTAATTGCCGGCTTTAAAGCATCCTTATATAATTGAACAGAACCCGGACTTAAACCAATTGCAGGCTCATACTTTTTAGATTTTAATCTGATTCGCCTGATCTTTGCCATATTTATAAATATTTAATGCTCTGCGGACCCTGATTAAACAATAAATCAACAATACTTAGGTTCGGAATAAAGCCATTTTTCTCTTCAAAAACCTGAAAGTAGGGTTTAAAAATCATTCCTGAGTGCTTTTTAGGGTGTATACTGCTACGGAAATCATCAAAGCCGTTATAATTTTTCTCGAATGTACCGGTGTAAGAACAGGTGATATTTATCTTAAGAAATTTTAAAATTAAAGCCAGCATTTCTTCGTTATAATCAAACAGAAAATCCCATTTCCTTTCATAAAAAATGGATAGATCATCCTCATAATATTCAAAATATGCTGAACTTCTGTAACAGGTCTGTAAGCTCATTAAATGCAGCCTTTGCCATCTGAAATCATAGCTAATCTTAACATCTTTTACTTTGGTATGTACTTTCGAGCCTTTTATAACCGGAACAACCAGATCCAGTTTGCCATTTGGTGAATGAATACTTGCACGATTTCTGTAACTCTGTTTTTGAAAATGTTCTGCATTTTCAATTAAAATAGCAGATCTGTATTCAGAAAGTTTACTGAAATACTCAATAGGTGGAAGATAAAATAAAGGGAAGACTGCTCCTTTTTCCATCGTTTGTTTAAGTTTGTGTAAAGATGCAGAAATTAACAAAAAATCGATCATAACCCATAGAATGTTCTGATTGAGTGATTCTGTTTTGTATTCTTAATTTTGTACCATCAGATGAACTTAATTACATTCAGACTCATTTCAGGGCTGCTCTATTTAATATCCTTGCTTCCTTTCTGGATACTTTATCTGATTTCGGATTTCCTTTATTTTATTCTCTATTACCTTACCGGCTACCGAAGGAAGGTCGTTTTTAATAATTTGAGGAATTCTTTTCCTGAAAAATCTATAGATGAGCTTAAATCTATAGAAAAACGTTATTATCATTATCTGGCCGACCTGATCGTTGAATCCGTTAAGTCATTCACAATAAGTTCTGAAGAGATCAGAAAACGTTTTGTTTTCAAAAATTTATCTGCGATTAGTTCAAATCTGGACGCCGGAAGATCAGTAATCGCGGTCTCCGGACATTATGGTAATTGGGAATGGGCTTCTATAGCGATAGCGCAGCAATTAAAGGAGGATGTGCTCATTGTTTATAAACCATTAAGCAATAAGCGGTTTGAAAAATTAATTAATTCAACAAGGTCAAAATTCGGTGCAATCATGGTACCCATGAAAAACACCCTGAGAAAGCTTACTGAATACAAAAGTAAACCTTATGTATTGGCTCTGGTAGGTGATCAAACGCCGCCAAGAGAAGAGTCCAACTATTTTACAGGTTTTCTGAATCAGCCAACTGCGGTATTTTTAGGTGTAGAAAAAATTGCAGTAAGGTATAATAACCCTGTTATTTATTTTAATATAAATCGCATAAAAAGAGGTTATTATGAGTGCGCAATTGAACTAATAGTAGATAATCCTAAATCGACTAAAGAATTTGAAATTACCAACATTCATACTAAAGAGCTGGAAAAAAACATATTAGTGGCTCCCGAATTCTGGTTATGGTCACATAAGAGGTGGAAATTTAGTCCATCAGATTTAAAACTAAAAAATGACAGATCAGCCTAAAGTTGCAGTAGTTATCCTGAATTGGAATGGTTTGGAGTATCTGAAAAGATTCCTCCCTTCAGTTTTTAAATCAACCTATCCGAATCTGGATATTATTATAGGTGATAATGCATCCACAGACGCATCAGTATCCTTTGTGTCTGATAATTTTCCAGATGCCAGGATTATTGAAAATGATCAGAATTATGGGTTTGCGGGTGGTTACAATAAAATTCTGGAGCAATTGGATCACGACTATTTTATCCTGTTAAATTCAGATGTTGAAGTAACTGAGCATTGGATCGAACCGGTAATTTCACTAATGGAAAGCGATACCCTGATCGCAGCAGCACAACCTAAACTATTAGCGTATGCTAATAAACACCTCTTTGAATATGCAGGGGCTGCAGGTGGATTTATCGACAAATATGGATATCCATTTTGCAGAGGACGAATTTTTGATACTGTAGAAGAGGACAAAGGACAATATGATGGTAATTCTGAAATCTTTTGGGCTTCAGGTGCGGCCTTATTTATAAAAAGAAGTAAATGGATTGAAGCAGGTGGATTGGATTCAGATTTCTTTGCCCATATGGAAGAAATTGATCTATGCTGGCGCTTAAAAAATCTGGGTTATAAAATTATGTACTGTTCTGATTCTAAGGTATATCATGTTGGAGGAGGCACACTTAATGCCGAAAATCCGTTCAAAACCTATCTGAATTTCAGAAACAATCTGGTTTTATTACTAAAAAACCTCCCCTCAAATAAAACACTACCCATAATTTTTATCAGGTTCTGGCTCGATCTGATTTCACTTATAAAGTTTTTGCTGGATGGTAAGCCCCAAAATGCAGGGGCCGTAAGCAAAGCACATGTTTACTTCTTTAAAAACTTATTGAAGAATATGCAAAAGGCCCGATCTATCAGTAAAAACCAATTTAATCAGGCCGGTATGTATAATAAAAGCATTGTTTGGCGATACTTTGTAAAAGACATTAAAAAATTCAGGGATTTATAAGAAACTTTCCAAAGCCAGACGATAGCCATTGAGACCGAATCCGGTAAGTACACCTTTACAATTTTTCCCGGTCAGAGAAACATGTCTGTATTCTTCCCGTGCATATATATTTGAAATATGGACTTCCACCACAGGAGTTTTTATCCCGGCTATTGCATCAGATATAGCTACCGATGTATGGGTGTATCCACCTGCATTCAGGATAATACCATCGTAACTAAATCCAACTTCATGAAGTTTATTGATAATTTCTCCTTCAACATTACTTTGAAAATAATCAATTTCAATAATGCTGTATTTTGATCTGAGTTCTTCTAAATAAGTTTCAAAACTACTGTCTCCGTATATTGATTTCTCGCGAACACCCAGTAAATTTAAATTTGGACCGTTAATTATCTGTATTTTCATGGACTATTTCGGTATTTAAGCTTTTTAATACTCAAACTTATAAAATAATTTGGATTGGAAGTCAGCACTTGGAAGCTTTAAATCATATTTAAAATTAGAGCGTTCATTATCAGCAAATACAATTGATGCATATTTGCGTGATGTAGAAAAACTTTATCAGTATTTTCAAACAAATTCTGTACAAAATGTTCCTTCAGATGTCAATTCTGAGGATCTCAAGCAGTTTTTGGTATGGGTAAATCAACTTGGGATGCTTCCGCCCACGCAGGCAAGGGTATTATCCGGCTTAAAAGCATTTTTTAAATACCTTATTCTGGAAAAACTGATCAAAAATGATCCTTCTGCCCTGCTTGAAAGCCCTAAATTGAGCAGAAAATTACCCGATACCCTGAATATTATTGAAATCAATAAGCTAATTGATTGCATTGATCTCTCCAGACCTGAGGGAATGAGGAATAAAGCAATACTTGAAATCTTATATGGCTGCGGCTTAAGGGTATCTGAACTAACGGGGCTTAAATTGTCGAATCTTTATCTTGACATTGATTTTATTAAGATTACCGGAAAGGGTAATAAAGAACGTCTTGTACCGATTGGTTCAGAAGCAATTAAGTATCTGCGAATATACATTAATGAAATCCGGGTTCATATACCTGTAAAAACAGGCAGTGAGGATTTTGTTTTTCTGAACCGGCGCGGAGGCCCATTATCCCGGGTAATGGTATTTCTGATCATAAAAGATCTTGCACAATCTGCCGGAATCAAGAAAAGTATTAGTCCGCATACCTTCAGACATTCTTTTGCCACTCACCTGATTGAAGGTGGCGCTGATCTAAGAGCGGTTCAGGAGATGCTGGGGCATGAAAGTATCACTACAACCGAGATCTATACCCATCTCGACCGTGATTATTTAAGAGATACCATTATTCAGTTTCACCCGAGAAGCTGATTCTAATTTTCTTCTTTATAATAGACTTTATAATAATTCATTGCACGGTTATCGTCAAAGCCTTTTTCAATAAGCTCCTTATTTCCATGAATATAAATATGGAAGTTCTTGTCAAGTTTAAGGACACTTTTAAACACTCTGGCCTGCTTTTTAACTGCTGCATTTGAAATATCGAACGACTGATCAAGTCCGGCATCGAACTCTTCACTGTAATCACGGCTAAAATTTTTGAAAGATTCAATAGCTTTTGGATTTCCGATCACTTCTTCTGAGAATTCATCTATATCAAAACTTTCCTTTTCCTTGAAATACTTCATTGAACGATTCAGTAAATCGATTTTATCCGCTTTAGTGATCTCAAAATCATCCTGCAGCCTTGTAGTGATAAAGTCTTTGCAAATTCCTAAAGTAGTATTGGTTTTATTAAAGCTATCGTTTCTGATCTTCAACTGCAGAAATTCATCCTTCCAGTAGACGGCATCTGTTCTGTTGGTCTGATCAATCACCATTACTTTATAGCCATCCTCCATTTCAGTATTGAATATCAGACATCCCTTATCCAGCTTTTGGATGTTGATAGCATCTTCCTCATAACTTAAGCTAAATCCGCCTTTATCTGGATTAACTTTAAGATAGCTTTCTTTGGTTTCAGATTTAAATATTCCGATAGCATCCACAAGCTCCCCCTCCAGTTGCAGATCCTTAAAAATAGCAACATACAATTCGCCTGACTTAATTTTAGGATGGTTTGAAACATTGAACAAATGCCTGGTAATATTGGCACTTTGCTCATGAAATGAATCAGGATCTGCAAATATCAGAGAGCAGAAATGAAACACTTCATTCAAATTCAGATCATCGCTCGAATGCATAAACCGGTAAACTTCATTACCTTTTTCAAATGGTGATAAAAAATACTGCATTAAGAGTGTTTTCAGTGTTTCATCCTGAATTTGCAGAGGAAGATCAGACAGAATATAAAACTCATTCTGGAGCTTATTACCTGTACGATGGACTGAAAGTTGCTCAAGAGCTGCTTCAAAAGAAGTTACCATATTGTATAAATGAAATTATTTTAAGGATGCCTTGATCATTCTGTCTTTACCACGAATATCCTGACGTAATTCAATGTTTTTAAAACCCTTTTCAACTAACATTTTACAGGTTTCTGTACCCAGATTTTCATTAATCTCCAGAAGCAGATAACCATCATCCTGAAGATTGTTGAATGCGAAATCAGCTATACTTTTATAAAACAACAATGGATCCGAATCGGGAACGAATAAAGCTGTATGAGGCTCATGATCAATAACATTTTTCAGCATTTGCTGCTTTTCAGAATCCCTTACATAAGGCGGGTTGCTTATAATCAGGTCAAATTTTAAGCCAGGAAGAATATCATTTACCGGATAAAGAATATCAACCTGAATAAAGTGTATTTCAGTTTCATTCAACAAGGCATTTTTCCGGGCAGTTGCCAAAGCACCTGATGAAATATCCAATGCATAAACTTCAGGATCAGGGAAAAACTTTTTAATTGCAACAGGGATGCATCCGCTTCCGGTTCCGATATCGAGAATTTTTAAATCAACCGGATCTTTTTCTATTCCACGCAGGGTTATTAATGCCCAGTCAACAAGTTCTTCTGTTTCTGGTCTGGGAATAAGTACATCAGGATTCACTAAAAAAATTAATCCATAGAATTCTGTTTCCCCTATAATATACTGAAGCGGTCTTCCGCTTGCTAATTCATTTTGAATATTATAAAGTGCCTGCATGTGTTCTGCAGGCATTTCTTCATTCTTAATACTTAAATATTTAGCTCTCTCAAGTTTTGATACATGATTCATTGAAAGCCAGGCCAGGCTCTTCGCTTCCAGTGGGTCATATAGTGTACTGATATTATCAATAAATGATTTTTCTGCTTCAGAATAAGTCATGTCCGCAAAGTAAACTAATTAGCTCGAGAATTCCGCGGGCCAAAGTTTTTACAAGGGTCAGAATTTAAAAGTCCAATAAGAAACAATTAAGAATCTCATATGTTATTTTTGCAGCATGGTTGAAGATCAGAAATATCTGAAGCGTTGCATTGAACTTGCCCTTCAGGGTGCCGGATATGTAAGTCCGAATCCCATGGTTGGATCAGTAATTGTTTATGATAATCAGATCATAGGTGAAGGTTATCACATGAAATTTGGTCAGGCTCATGCCGAGGTGAATGCAGTAAATGATGTCTTTGCGAAACATGAAAATGCAAAAGAACTGCTCCGTAGTTCTACTATTTATGTAAATCTGGAGCCCTGCTCTCACTTTGGCAAAACTCCACCCTGTGCCGATCTGATCATTTCAAATGAAATACCAAGAGTTATTGTAGGTTGCCGCGATCCGTTTGATCAAATTAATGGTAAGGGCATAGAAAAACTAAAAAATGCTGGTATAGAGGTAATTGAAGATATTTTAACTGATGAATGCCTGAAATTAAACAAACGTTTTTTTACCAGAATTCAAAAGCAAAGACCCTATATTATCCTGAAATGGGCCCAAACATCAGATGGATATTTTGCACCAAACAATGGTTCACAACAATGGATAAGCTCTGCAGCATCAAAAATTCTTGCACACCGCTGGAGAACAGAAGAAGATGCAATCCTTGTCGGGAAAAACACAGTACTGGCTGATAATCCAAGATTAAACTCAAGAGAATGGCCGGGTAAAGACCCTATTCGCATTGTAATTGACAGAAGACTTGATTTAAATTCCGATCTGCATATTTTTGATCAAACCCAGGAAACCATCATCTTTAATGAAAAGAAAACAGATATTGATGGAAAAATAAAATATCTGGAAGTAGAAGATTTTGACAATTACCTTCCGCAGCTGATTGCCTATCAACTCTATCTTATGGATGTTCAATCCTTAATAATTGAGGGAGGTGCAGAAACTCTTAATTTGTTTATAAAAACCGGGCTATGGGATGAAGCCCGTGTGTTTACAGGGCCACAGATATGGAATGAAGGTCTAAAAGCGCCTCTAATTACCGGAGAGCCATATGAAGAACTAAACATAGATACCAATATTTTGAGAATCTGGCATAATCATACTTAATATGATCTATATATTACTGAGTGTTTGCTGCAGTGTATTTGTTTCAGTTCTGCTGAAACTTGCAAAAAGGTATGAAATAGATAATAAACAAGCTATCACCTGGAATTATTCGATTGCAGCTTTGTTAACATGGCTCATCTATAAGCCTGAAATTCCTGAAATCAGTGCCCTTTATGTTTCTTTAGGAGTTTTATTGCCATCAATCTTCCTTGTGCTGGCTCTTTCAGTTCATTATACAGGAATTGTCAGAACAGATATTGCTCAGCGCCTATCCCTGTTTATTCCGGTTCTGGCTTCATTCATTCTATTTTCAGAAATACATTCAATACTCAAAATAATTGGGATATTAATTGCCTTTGCTGCTATTATTTTCTCAATTCCATGGCAAAAAGAGAATAAAAAAGCCCGTAGCAGCTGGCTTTACCCCTTAATTGTTTTTGCAGGAATGGGTATCATTGATATTCTATTTAAACAAATCGCTAAAACCACCTCGATACCGTTTACATCTTCACTGATCATTGTATTTCTTCTGGCATTTCTTGTTTCAATTTCATACCTGCTTTATCTTTATTTAAGAGGCAGAATGAAGTTCAGTCTTATCAATTTAATCTGCGGATGGATATTGGGAATTGCTAATTTTGGCAATATCCTGTTTTATCTCAAAGCGCATCAGGCTTTGGCAAATTCACCTTCCATGGTATTTTCATCGATGAATATCGGAGTGATTATTTTGGGCTCGGCTGTAGGGGTTCTTATCTTTAAAGAAAAACTTAGCCGTTTAAATTATCTGGGTATTGTTTTAGCTTTGATTTCGATCACAGTTTTATATTTCTCCAATTAAATTTCATGTTGTTTGATGATACTTATAAAACTATAAAAGCACCATCTGAAGGTGTTTTTAAGGATAAAGGGAGCAAATTTATTGCTTACATCTACCCTATCAAGTCTGAAACAGAGCTAAAGGATATTATAGCAAGTCTGAAATCCCTGCATCCTAAAGCCCGGCACCATTGCTGGGCTATGCGTTTAAGTCCTGACAGAACTGTTTTTCGGATAAATGACGACGGAGAGCCTTCAGGAACTGCCGGAAGGCCAATATTGAATACACTCCTGTCTCATGACCTTACAGATGTACTTGCTGTTGTAGTAAGATACTTCGGTGGAACTCTTTTAGGGGTTCCGGGTTTGATAAATGCCTATAAAACAGCAACACTTGAAGCTGTTAAAGAGTCTGAGATCATCGTAAAAACAATTAATGTTATTTGCAGAATTAATTTCGGGCATCCTCAAATGAATGAGGTTATGCGCATAATTAAAGAAGAAGATATCCGGATTTTCAATCAGAATTTTGACCTGAATTGCTCATTAGACCTTGAAATCAGACAATCGCAGGTCAATAAAGTAACTGGCAGGCTTGAAAAAATTGAAGGCTTGACTCTTAAATATCAATAATTAGAAGACAAAATCAGAAATTGTATCCTGGCAATACTTTATAGAAATTATACATTATGAATAAAATATCTGAAGCCGATCTGATTATAAATCCTGACGGAAGCATTTACCACCTTAACTTAATGCCCGAAGATATTGCGGATACCATTATTACAGTTGGAGATCCCGATCGTGTGACTGAAATAAGCAGATATTTTGATAGTATTGAATTAAAAAAAGGTAAGCGTGAGTTTATAACCCATACCGGATATCTGGGTAAAAAGCGTATTACAGTGCTTTCAACGGGCATAGGGACAGATAATATTGATATTGTTCTGAATGAGCTGGATGCCCTGGTCAATATTGATTTTGATAATAGACAGGTTAAAAAAGAACTGAAAAGTCTGGACATTATTCGCATTGGGACTTCCGGTTCTGTTCAGGAAGATATCCCGATTGGAAGTATTCTTATCTCAGAGTATGGATTAGGGTTTGATGCACTGATGAATTATTATCTGCATGAATTAAGCGGTGATGAGTGTATGTTACTTGATGCTGTTAAATCTCATTTTCATCATCACAAAGGCCTTTCTCCGTACATCACGGCTGCAGATACCCGGCTTTTTAAAATTATAGGAAAAGATTTAATGAGCGGTATAACACTTACAGCTCCGGGGTTTTATGCTCCGCAGGGACGGGAAGTAAGAGCCAAAAATGCTTTTCCTGAAATGATTCATCTGATTCAGAAATTCTCTTCAGGAAAACACAGAATCAGTAATCTTGAAATGGAAACTGCAGGTATCTATGCACTGGCAAAAGCCCTTGGGCACAGGGCAGTTTCTGTTAATGCGATACTGGCAAGCAGAGTTAAATTTGAATTTTCTCCCGAACCCCATAAAATAATAAATCAGGCCATTGAACTTGTTTTAAGTCGCCTGACTTAGTTTTTTTCAGATCAAAGAGCTTTGATAAATTCATGAAATTTGCTGATCGCAATTAATTTTTTATCATCAAGGTTAAAATCAACCTTATTCATCAAATAATCATCAAGATCAAAATTCCCGATATTTTCAATTTGTTCAATCACTTCTTTTCTGTGATCAAGACCCAACTTCAAAGCTGCATTAAATGATCCCTTAAAATCTTCAGGAATAGGTTTATTTGATGCCCAAACAGCAAAAGCAAATGGAAGTCCGGTAAACTTAAACCATTCTTCTGCTAAATCATAGTAGTATGGATATAGGTCTTTTTTACCAAAAGTGCGATCGCCAATTTGTACAAAAGCATCAGCCTCTCCTTCTGTTATAAAATCCGGACTTATCTTCCAGTAATTTTTTAATAATACTCTTGAAAGATTATTTGAGGTACGCGACTGGGGATCAAGTTTTATTTTTTCTATTTCGCTTATTGGTTTCTGACTGAAGATAAAAACAGAATCTACGGCTCCGACAGCACCAATACAGTATTGAGATACAATCTGATAATTATCAACATGAAGCAGGGCAGCAACAGGGACAAGACCTATATCTACCTGATTATCAATCAATTTATTGGCGCAATCTGAAGGAATATCTAAGCTTAATTCTATACTTTCCAATATGCCTGAATGAAGCAGGCCATAGACAAAGGGTTTAGAATTGGTATATGATACTGCGGATACTTTTATCTTATTCAAAACTGATCAAATGGGTAATTTAAATGGCTGGTATTATTAAAATCGACGATATGAAATTTCTCTCCATCAAATTCAACTTTGTAAAGAGTGGTATTTGAATGAGGGAAACTATCCATTTCTGAAAGCGGACGATCAGTTAAAAGGCATAGAAATAAGCGCATTGCACGACCATGCATACAAATAAGGATATTTTGATCATCATTATCCTCTATCAGATGTTCAAGCACAATTAATTGCCTTTCTTTAACATCCAGAGGGCTTTCACCCCTTTCTATTTTATGATGCAGTTCACCGGCTCTCCATTTATTGATCAATTCATGAAATTCAACTGATATCATTTCGGTATTTTCTTTTCCTTCATGAATGCCCCAGCCCAATTCATCTAAACCAGGATATTGAACCCAGGGAATATTGCTGTCAATAAACTTATGAACAGTTTGGTGAGTACGTTTTAATGTGGAAGTATAAATTTTATCAAATGGAATATGCTTATAAGCACGATAAAATGCTTCGGCCTGTTCTTTGCCCTTTTGATTTAAGCTGGTGTCCATTCCACGTCCTTGAACAATACCCAGTTTGTTCAGATCTGTTTCACCGTGACGGATGATATAGATAGTTTTATTCAATTGATGACTGGTAGTTTATAGAATTCAGGCTTTTTCTCTTCCGGGAAATTATAATTCTGGTAATCAGTAACCACATTATACAATGTATCACGCTCAACCGGATGTCTGCCAACTTGCTTGATAAGATCTACCAGTTCTCTGGTACTCATTGCCGGATGCTGTTCTTCAGCACCAGCCATAGAATAGATCTTTGTAGTATCATCGAGGGTGCCATCAATATCGTCAACGCCAAAGTTAAGCGACAATTGCGCAGTACTTCTGCTGATCATAGCCCAATAAGCTTTTATATGGTCGAAATTATCAAGATAAATTCTGGAAATCGCATAATTCCTGAGATCTTCAATTACTGAAACTTCGGGTACATGCGACATCTGATTGTCCTGATTTCTGAATTTCAGAGGAATAAAGGTTTGAAAACCACCTGTTCTGTCCTGAAGCCGGCGTAATTGATCCATATGATCAACTCGGTGTTTAAACTCTTCAATATGACCGTAAAGCATTGTTGCATTAGATCGCATTCCCAGTTTATGCCATTCTTCATGAATCTGAAGCCATTGCTCACCGGTACATTTATCTTTAGCGATTTTTTCCCTGATTTCAGGTGCAAAAATCTCAGCGCCTCCACCGGGAATTGAATCCAAACCGGCTTCTTTCATCAGCTTCATGCCTGTAGCATAATCGATTTTTGCCTTTTTGAATATATAATGATACTCAACAGGGGTTAATGCCTTAACATGAAGATCTGGTCTGTGATTATGAATAGCTGTGAACAGGTCTGAGTAAAATTTAAGATCATACTGCGGAAGAACCCCACCAACAATATGAACTTCCGTTACAGGCTGTGAATCATACTTTTTAACGATATCCAGCATTTCATCCATGGTATACTCCCATCCTTCTGAACGCTCCTTGATTAATACGGAGTATGAACAGAATTTACAGTCGTAAACACAAAGATTAGTGGGTTCAATATGGAAATTCCGATTAAAATAGGTTTTGTTGCCATGGCGTTTTTCACGAATATAATTGGCAAGGACGCCAAGATATCCTAATTCGGCTTTTTCATACAGCAATAAACCCTCGTCAAAGGAAATACGCTCATTTGACCGTACTTTTTCAGCAATTTTTTTAAGTTCAGCAGGAAGATTTTCATCCCGGATCAGCAGATCTATATTTGGCTCGCCGTTCATTATTTTCTTTGCACAAAAATACAATATTGTACTTCAATCATTATCATTTGCTTGTAAAAGGCAGTAAATTTTGTAAAAAATCAAAATACACAATGTCTGCAATAAATCAATTATTTCTGATATCGTTTAATCTTTAATTAACTTGCCTGAAATTTGTTCAGGAACGTTAAATCTGATGATATGAACCCATCATGATTTTGCTTAAACCCGCAGGGGTATGATTATCAAATCATGAGCGCGCTGCCTATCTACCGGCAGGCAGGTTCGTCTCCATTAAAAAAAAATAAACAGATGAAAATTGAAACTATTGCAATTCATGCAGGAAACAGAAAAGATAAGGATACCCATGCAGCAATTCAACCCATAACCCTGTCAACTACATTTGAACGTGGTGAAGATGGTGATTATCCGGGAGGTTTCATTTACTCAAGAATTGATAATCCAAACCGAAGCGCACTTGAGAATGTTATTGCAAAGTTGGAAGGTGCAGAAGATGCAGCGGCTTTCTCTTCAGGAAATGCCGCCGGATCTGCAGTATTTCAGGCATTAGGTACAGGTGCTCATATCATTGCTCCTGATGATATGTATCATGGCCTCAGAAATCAGCTACTTCAGGTTTTCAAGGGCATTATTGATGTCTCATTTGTTGACCAGAGCTCAATTGAAGCCATAAAAGCTGCCATAAGACCGGAAACAAAGTTAATCTGGATTGAGACCCCATCTAATCCATTATTGAAAGTTTGCGATATAAGATCAATCGCAACACTGGCAAAAGAAAAAAATATCATTATTGTCTGTGATAATACATTCAGTACCCCCATTAACCAAAGGCCTCTTCAGCTTGGATGCGACATTGTAATGCATTCAACAACAAAATATCTGAGCGGGCATAGTGATGTGATAGGCGGGGCACTTGCATGTAATACAAACAATGACTTCTGGAAAAAAATCAGGAATGTTCAGGTGCTTGCAGGAGCAGTCCCCTCTCCCTTTGATTCATACTTAACCGTTAGAGGAATTAAAACTTTACCTTATCGTATGAAGGGACACAGTTCAAATGCAGCTATTGTAGCAGAATATCTGAATAATCATCCTCTTGTTGAAAAGGTATTTTATCCCGGATTAAAAGATCATACAGGTTATGTTATAGCCAAAAGTCAGATGAGTGCTTTTGGCGGAATGCTTTCATTCCTTGTAAAAGGAGGCTCTGATGAAGCCAGAAAAGTAGTTAATTCTGTTAAAATATTTACGCAGGCTACCAGCCTTGGAGGAGTTGAAAGTCTGATTGAACACAGAGCATCAATCGAAGGACCTGAAACTAAAACACCGCAAAACTTAATTCGTGTTTCTGTCGGGCTGGAAAACGCTGATGATCTTATAGAGGATCTGGGAATGGCTCTGTTAAAGATTGGCAAAATTAAGTAGCTGTAAAACAAGTGTTTACATAAATAATAAGAATTAAATTTGGTTTCAATACCTGATTAAATATATATTTGAAATAATATTTGGTAGCAATACCAATCTGTCTTCAATAAAGTTGTTTTATTGATTTATACAGAAGTGGCGAGAGATCAGGCTCTATGACCCACTGACAACCCCCCGCTTAATTCGGGGAAGGTGCCAATTCCTGTCCCGTTTGGGAAACTATAAATTTATTTTAAGATGAAACAAGTAACAAGATCCACTCCCGTATTTCCGTTACCGGATGCTTCGGCAAAAGGCCAAGAATTTCTTCAAGAAACTTGTGCAACAATGTGTTGTATGTGTATGTCTGAATATTATTGTTGTTAGTGCATTCCTTTCCGGAAAAAAGCCCTAATAACAATTCAGTTTGTTGAGCTAAGCTCGATTTCTATTCAATATTTTTTTCATAAACTATAAAAACATTATCATGTCAGCACAAAACTTAAAATTTGAAACTTTACAACTACATGCAGGTCAGGAAGTAGATCCAACAACAGGATCACGTGCCGTACCTATTTACCAGACCACTTCTTACGTTTTCAAAAACTCAGAGCATGGAGCTAATTTGTTTGCGTTAAAAGAATTTGGGAACATCTATACCCGTTTGATGAACCCAACTACAGATGTATTTGAGAAGCGCGTAGCTGCCCTTGAGGGTGGTGTTGCTGCTTTGGCAGTATCATCCGGCCAGGCTGCGCAGTTTATTGCTTTAAACAATATCCTGCAAGCCGGAGATAATTTCGTATCCTCATCATTCCTTTATGGAGGTTCTTATAATCAATTTAAAGTGGCTTTCAAGCGCTTAGGGATTGATGTGCAATTTGCAAATGGTGATGATCCGCAAAGTATCGGATCATTGATTAATGAAAAGACAAAAGCTATCTATGTAGAAACTATCGGTAATCCAAGTTTCAGTATCCCTGATTTTGAAAAAATATCGGCGATTGCAAAAAAGCATGATCTCCCTCTTATTGTAGACAATACTTTTGGTGCGGCAGGTTACTTGTTCCGTCCTATTGAGCATGGAGCTAATGTTGTTGTTGAATCAGCTACCAAATGGATCGGCGGGCATGGAACCAGTATTGGAGGTGTAATAGTTGATGCGGGAAATTACAATTGGGGAAATGGAAAGTTCCCGCAATTTACAGAGCCTTCTGAAGGTTATCATGGCTTAATTTTTAATAGTGTATTTGGAATTGGCGGTCCATTCGGCAATATTCAGTTCATAATAAGGGCTCGTGTTGAAGGCTTACGTGATTTTGGCCCTTCACAATCGCCATTTAATTCATTCCTGCTGCTTCAGGGACTTGAAACTTTGTCGCTTCGTGTTCAGCGTCATGTAGACAATGCCCTGGAACTGGCAAAGTGGCTTGAAAGTCATCCCCGGGTTGATAAAGTTGTTTATCCCGGACTTCCAAGCAGCCCTTACCATGAGAAAGCTAAAAAATATCTGAAAAATGGATTTGGAGCCGTCCTGTCGTTTGAAATAAAAGGCGGTAAAGAAGCTGCAATCAAATTCGTTGATAACCTTAAACTGATCAGTCATCTCGCAAATGTTGGCGATACAAAGACCCTGATCATTCAGCCAAGCGCTACCACGCACCAACAATTAAGTGATGAAGAGCAATTAGCTGCGGGTGTTAAACCGTCTTCACTTCGGGTATCTGTAGGAATTGAGCATATTGATGATATAAAGGCAGATATTGAACAGGCATTTGCTGCTGCAAAATAATCCGGAATTAAAGAAATACCATGCCTGATCGATGATCAGGCATGCTTAAAGAATAAAATGAATACTGTAAAATCATATAAGCATAAAAAAACTTTCAGTCTGGAAAGTGGTAAAAAAATTAAAGATCTCGAGATTGCTTATCATACTTACGGATCATTAAATGAGAAGAAAGATAATGTCATTTGGGTCTGTCATGCATTAACGGCAAACTCTGATGTTTTCGATTGGTGGAAAGGTCTTTTTGGTGAGAACTGTTTATTTAACCCAAAAGATCATTTCATTGTATGTGCAAATGTTCTTGGTTCTAATTATGGCACAACTTCCCCCCTAAGTATAAACCACACTACCGGACTACCCTACTATCTTTCATTTCCTGAGTTTACAGTACGAGATCTTGCTGCTGCCCATAAAATTCTTGCTGATTATCTGAACCTTGAGCAAATTGCCATGGTTATTGGCGGTTCCTTAGGTGGACAACAAGCCATTGAATGGTCTATTCTGGAGCCCCACAGAATAAAAAGGCTGGTACTTATAGCCACAAATGCACAGCATTCACCCTGGGGAATTGCATTTAATGAAAGTCAGCGTCTTGCTATCACTGCCGATCGTACATTTTATTCCCAAACACCTGATGGTGGAAGTAAAGGGTTAAAAGCTGCACGTAGTTTTGCACTTCTTTCATACAGAACCTACGAAATATATGCTACAACCCAGCTGGAGATAAATACTGATAAAGTAAGTGATTTTAAAGCCTCTTCATATCAGAGTTATCAGGGCGAAAAACTTGTAAATCGCTATAATGCTTACAGTTATTGGTACTTAACTAAAGCAATGGACAGTCATAATATAGGTCGTAAGCGAGGAACTGTAGAAGAAGTTTTAAAACAAATAAAAGCTAAAACGCTTGTCATTGGTATACCTAACGATGTTCTTTTCCCTGTTCAGGAACAAGAATTTATGGCAAAATATATTCCTAATGCCCAGTTTGCGGAATTAAATTCCCTGTACGGACATGATGGGTTTTTAATTGAAACAGAAGTACTTACACATATTTTAGGAATTTTTTTAAAAACTGCTGATTCTGAAAATCCGGTGATCAGCCTGCATAAAATAGCATAACATGAGTAAAAGATTAACAATTGGATTATTTGGATTTGGAGTTGTAGGTCAGGGTTTACATGATATCATAAGTACTAAAGATCTGAATATTGAGATCCGAAAAATTGCAATAAAGAATCCCGAAAAACAAAGATCTCTTCCAGCATCATTATTTACGACTGATGCTGATGAAATATTAAATGATCCGCAGATTAATACTGTAATTGAGCTCATTAATGATGCCGATGCAGCGTTTGAAATTGTTTCAAGAGCTTTGTCCGGAGGAAAAAATGTTGTTTCTGCTAATAAAAAGATGATTGCCGAGCATTTGGATGAGTTGGTTGAATTACAGGAGAAGTATGGTACATCATTGCTTTATGAAGGTGCAGTTTGCGGAAGTATTCCAATTATCAGAAACCTGGAAGAGTATTATGATAATGAACTGCTCCACTCTATCAGTGGTATATTTAATGGTTCATCAAATTATATTCTTTCAAAGATTGCCAATGAAGGATTGGAATATTCTGATGCTTTAAAACAGGCTCAGGACCTGGGTTTTGCTGAAAAAGATCCCCTTCTTGATGTTGGTGGTTATGATCCGAAATTTAAATTAATTATTGCAGCGGCTCATGCTTATGGTGTTTTTGTCAGACCTGAAGAAGTCCTGAATATTGGGATTCAGAATTTTTCATCTGCAGATTTACATTTTGCACAGGAACATAATCTTAAAATTAAACTGGTGCCAACGGCAAAGAAACTAAATGAAAAAGAGCTTGCATTATATGTTATTCCTAAGTTGGTTCCAAAAAGCGACTTCCTGTATAATGTAGAGAATGAATACAATGCAGTATCAGTTAAAGCTGCATTTGCAGATCAGCAATTATTTTACGGTAAAGGAGCCGGAGGCCATCCAACCGGTTCGGCGGTTCTTTCGGATGTTGCTGCATTACGATATGATTACCGTTATGAGTATAAGAAATATCATCAGGAATCGAAATTAAAACTTCAAAATGATCATGTTATCCCTGTTTATATCCGTTATAACCATGATGATCTGATTAATGATATTCATTTCGAGTTCATTGCTGAACAGCACAAGAGTATGGAAATTAAGTATGTACTTGGCGGTGTTAAGATCAGTGAATTGATCTCTAAAAAATATCAGATACTTGAAGATGGGGCCTTCCTTGCCCAGGCTGGTGCACTTACCGAAAAGTTCGAAGAATTAAAAGGTATAAAGCTTGAAAAAGCATAAATAAAAAAAGATCCTCCAGGAATTATGGAGGATCTTTTTTATTTTCTGAGAAAAGGGTTAAATGCCTTCTGCCATATCATATACCCTTTTTTGTTCATATGGAGTTTGTCCTCAAGAAAGATATCGGTCATGGGACTTCCATCCTTAAGAATCATTTTCGAATAAACGTCAATAAAAGCAGTGTTCGTCTTTTTCTTCAGGAATTTTTCGATCATTTCATTTCCACGTCGAAATTCAGCCAGATATTTTGATCTGGAGGGGCTTGGTTTCATGGAAACATATACAATTTCTGTTTTAGGCAGCTTTGTTCTGATCATATTGAATAACCTTGAAAAACGGTAAAAAACAGTATCTGCAGTTATATTTATACCTGATGGGAAATCATTTTCTCCACAATAAATCAAAACCTGTGAAGGCTGATACGGATAAATTATCTCAGGTGCAAAGCGAATTACATCCGGTAAGCTTGATCCACCAAATCCGCGGTTTATTATGGTATGACCCGGAAAATAACTTTGAACGTCTTTCCAGTTTGTGAAAGAGGAACTACCTACCAATAGAATTGCTCCTTTAGGCGGAAAGTTTATGCTATCCTGCTTCCTGAAAGCATCTATTGAACTTTGAAATGGGATTTTCTGCTGAGAAAAGACATTGGTACAGATACCCTGAAACAGGAATATTGTGAGTATGAATAACTTCATTTTTTTCATACAGCAATATATACTCTTCCTGAATTAATTCAAAGGCTGATAATTGATTATATCTCCCGGTTCACATCCCAGGCTTCAAGATAATCTGCCACTCTTCTAACAAACGACCCGCCCAGTGAGCCATCAACTACACGGTGATCATAAGATAATGAAAGAAACATCATATGTCTGATCGCTATCACATCACCAAACTCAGTCTCAATAACAGCTGGTTTTTTCTTAATCGCACCTACAGCCAGAATTGCTGCCTGAGGTTGATTAATAATCGGGGTACCCATCACATTTCCGAATGTTCCAACATTTGTTAAGGTAAAGGTTCCACCCTGAGTTTCATCAGGTTTTAATTTAGCTTGACGAGCCCTTGATGCAAGATCATTTACAGCTTTAGTTAATCCAAATAAATTAAGCTGATCAGCATTTTTAATTACAGGAACAATCAAATTGCCACTGGGCAACGCTGCAGCCATTCCGATATTAATATCCCTTTTCTTTATGATTTGAGTTCCGCTTACTGAAATATTAATCATTGGCAGATCTTTAATTGCTTTTGCCACTGCCTCAATAAAAATCGGAGTAAAAGTTATCTTCTCTCCTTCCCGCTTTTCAAAACTGCTTTTCACCCGATCACGCCATGCAACAAGATTAGTAACATCGGCCTCCACAAATGAAGTTACATGCGGAGAAGTTTGTTTGCTCATCACCATATGATCGGCAATAAGTCTCCTCATTCGATCCATTTCAATGATTTCGTCACCACCTGATACTGAACTCACCGGGGCAGATGAAGTAACAGTTGATGGCCTTGACTGCTGTGTAATCGCAGGTTCAGGAGCCATCGCAGGCTTAGCGGCTGCAACAACATGACCCGAACTTTGTCTGTTCTTTAAATATTCAGTAATATCCTGTTTTGTAACACGGCCTTCTGAACCCGAACCCTGAATTGTATTAAGCTCGGCCAGGCTAATCCCCTCCTCCGCTGCCATACTCTTTACAAGCGGAGAGTAAAAACGACTTGCACCACTAAAATCTGCTTTATCTGACCTTACCGGCTGAGCAATTGTTGCGGTTTGAACCGGCTGAGTACTGATAAGCTGTTCGGCAATAACCGGCTGTTGTATATCCTGAACAGGCTCTGCCTTAGATTCCATAATCTGAGAAGAAGCATCAGTCTCAATTGTAGCAATAACAGCACCTACCTGAACTATATCATCTTCCTTAAAAAAGGTTTTAATTAGCTTACCCGCAACTGGTGAAGGAACCTCTGAGTCAACTTTATCTGTGGCTATTTCAAGTACAGATTCATCAATTTCAATCATATCCCCCGGTTGCTTCACCCACTTTATGATAGTAGCTTCAGCAACACTTTCACCCATTTTAGGCAGAACTAATTCATATAAAGCCATATTCGAATATTTTAAAAGAATTGGTTAAGTATTGGCAAAATTAAACTTTTTCGCTTAAGCCTGTTCTTCTTTGAGTAATTTAAAAAGTAAGGTAAGTGCACTGATTGCTGCTCTTTCTATGTTCTGCGCTCTTTTATTACCGAAACTAAATCTTTTACTGATTGTTTTTGTTTTGCCGGCAACTGCTATCCAGACTGTTCCAACGGGTTTTTCTTCACTGCCTCCACCCGGGCCTGCAATACCGCTAACAGACAAGGAATAATCTGAATTGTAGTTCTTCTTTGCACCATCAGCCATTTCAATCACAGTTTGTTCACTTACTGCACCATAATTGATTAATGTTTGGTCAGAAACTCCGAGCATACTGATTTTTAAATCATTGGAATAGGACACAGCTCCACCTTTAAATACCTTGCTGCTACCGGCATGCTGAGTGAGTAAATGAGAGATATAACCTCCTGTACAACTTTCGGCTGCAGATAAACTTAATCCTTTTGACTCCATAAAATCCAGAATAGCCTTTTCGAGAGCTATATCAATTTCAGCAATTACGAATTCAGCAATTAGCCGGATTATCCTTTTAGCGTAATCATTGATCTCATTTTTCAATAGTTCAGAATCAGATCCGGTACCGCTTAGGCGCAGGCGAACCATTCCCAGTTTCGGAAGATAGGCAAGTTTGATATGTTGAGGCAATGAGTCTTCAACTGATTCTATACGCTCGGCCAGCATTGACTCACCAATACCGGCGGTCAGAATGGTATGATGATAAATTTTGGGTAAACTAAAGGTCTCCTGCAATTTAGGAATTACGAGGTCTTCCATTAAATACATCATTTCAAAAGGCACTCCGGGCATGGAAACATAAACCTTGCCTTCATGACTGATCCACATTCCGGGGGCTGTACCATTAGTATTAACAAGGGTAATACAATTATCAAGAACCTCTGCCTGTTTAATATTGATATCAAGTAATGGAGCTTTATACCTGGAAAATATTCTTTTTACAACCTCGAGCTGATCATAATCGGTTCTGAAACCACAGCCAAAATATCCGGCAAGTGTTTTTTTGGTAATATCATCTTTTGTAGGTCCTAAACCTCCGGTGATCAGAATAATTTCTGCTCTTTGGGCAGCCTGATCCAGGGCATCAAGTATATGCTGACGGTCGTCAGATACAGAACTGATCTGTTTTACCCTGATACCGGCAAGATTAAGCTTTTGAGCCATCCAGGCAGAGTTGGTATCTACTATCTGCCCAATCAGTATCTCATCTCCTATTGTAATAATTTCAGCTATCATGTCAGAAGTTGTTATAAAAATCGCGTCTCTTGCTTAGTTTCAGATCCTGTAATATTGAGGCTTTAACCCTCAGATCAACACTGTAAAATTTGTAAGTACCTAACGGCGACCAGCGAAAAGAAAGATCCCAGCAATGCAGATCACGGTAAATTGAAAACTGAGTCAGACTGAGCTTGTTCAACTGAAAATCATATCCTGAGGTATACTGAACTTTCCATTTAGGTGTCACATTAAAATCCCCGAAGAAATTCAGGGTATTTGATATACTGCTCTGAAGTCCATTTGTTGAGTAATTAAAACTATAAGCTGCACTAACATTCCAGGGAATATTAAAATCCACAAAAGCATTGGGATCACGGCTGATCGCATTCAATTCTGCCTGCTGTTCTCTCGACAGTCCCTGCTTTAGGCCGTCTATTTCTTTCAGATTTTCATTTCTTTTCTGGGCAGATTTTGAATTAAGACTAAAATCAGTAGAGAGTCCGAAATTGGTCAGCCTGGCCAGTTTACCTGATTCAATTGTATATTTGTTGATCCTGTTTCCATCGGCATCGATTTTATAAGGATCCAGGGTGCCATAAAAATTGACACCAATCTTCTCCTTAAAAAATGCTGTTCTTCCTGAAAAGCCAATGGTCGACAACTTAAAATATTCAGCCGCAAAATTATAATTACCACTAAAAGAAAGACTTTGCAGGATAGGTATATTCACTGAGTTCTTGCTTGAATCTGCCGTTGATCTTACTTTAGCTTCAACATTATTATCAACACTGAAACCGATGCCTGCAACTCTTCCGGCAGAAGGAGCAGAAAAAACAGTATTACCATAAATGGAATAGCGGTCACCTAATCTGGAGGTATCTCCCTGAATATTGCGGAAGTACCCATACTTGCTTGAGCCAAAATCAGGTCTGTAATTAAAATTCACAGTGGGGGTCATTACATGCCTTATTGCCATCAAATTCCCCTTTTTGAAATTGAATTTACCATAAAGCTTGGTAGCTAATCCTGAGCTCATATTGTAATCGTATGCTCTGCTGAATCCCTGAATAGTATCAGTTACCATATCAAAACCCGATGCAACCGGATTAAGCCGTTTTCTGAAGGTTTGTAAAAACCATTTTTCACTGTATTGTATCCCTGAAGTGAGTTGAAAATATTTCAAAACATTAAATGAAAGACTGATCGGGATATCATGCTGAATACCATTTTTGAAATCTTTCAATGACTCCTTTCTGAATAATTTATATTCTTTGGTATCAATTGAATTTCTACCCTGCATACTGTAACCAAGACTTAAGCGCTGATACCATTTTTGCTCTCCAGTTCGATCTTTAGAATCAAAAGGATTAATCGTAGTCATATTCAAGCTAAAATTTGGAAGTTCCAGATATACAGACTGTTGCTGAATATCCTGCCGATGAGAAAGACTGGAAGAAAAATTGAATAGTCCATTAGCGAATACCTTCCCGTAACTAATACTTGAGGAAAGGGTATTTCTTGTCATTTCTATCGGATTATAAGTACCAGCAGCTGCGGAATTGGAAAAATAAGACCCTGTTCCGGCATTTACAGAAGCGCTGAATGTGGTTCCGGGGTTTGCAAGAGGGCTTTGTGTGTGACTCCAGGTCAGGTTGAAATCCTTATTTGGAGTTTTATAGGATGAAGTGCCCTCAACTCCATTTTTGGTTGAAGCAAATCTGAAATTAAGATTACCGTCGTATTTATAATTTTTTCTGTACCTGGCAGATGTACCTAATTCATAAGAACCTTTAGAGTACAGGGTACCACGGGTAGAAAGATCCCAGTAATCATTCAAACCAAGATAATAACCCAGATCCCGCATAAAAAATCCCCTCGTATCTTCACCAAAGGTTGGAAATAAAAGTCCGCCTGATCTTCTGTTAGGCTTTGGGAAGAATCCAAATGGCACCCCAAGCGGCAAAGGAATATCCTCGATAACAAGAAAAGCAGGACCTGTGATAATTTGCTTGTCGGTAGCAATTCCGCGGGTTATATGTATCCCGAAGTGAGGGTGAGGAAGGTTACAGGTACTGTAGATACCCTTTTTAAAAAATCCCTCATCATACTCATTTTTCTTGAACTGATTAGCCTGAAGAAAACCACCTTCAACATCGGTAAACACCCCGTATGATTTGCCCTTTTTGGTTTTATAGTTAAAAAACAGTGAATCAGTTGTCAGGGGTGGTTCAGATCCCTGAGTTAAAAGTGGTTTCCCATTATACTTTTTGGTTTTAGGGTCTGTTAAACCACTCGCGAACATGCTGTTGTTCTTTTGATCAAGTCTGATATAGTCGGCTTCAAGTTCGAAATCTTCATACTTAACCTTAGCCTTTCCATACAAAAAGACTATATTGTTAGGCATATCGGCAATGATAGAATCCTCAGCTGAATAAGTAACTTTAGAGTTCAGAGAAGCTGATTTATTTATTTTCTTTGTTACAGTATCTGTTTTTACAGTATCTGAACGCAATCTTACACCAGATGAAGCGTTATCAGGACGTAGACGCGGCTGTTGAGCATTAGAGGGAATAACAGAACCCAATACAAGGTAGCCTACTACAGAAAAATAGATAAAAATGGGCCTAATAAATTTCAAATTCGATGATGAATACTATTTTTGCAATGTTAGATAATAATATGCCCTCAAAATTAATGAAAAATATACCATTGATCAGACACAAATACGTATTACTAACTGTCTTATTACTATCCTGTTCCCTTTCTTTTGCTAAGTCGCTGAATGATACACCCTATAAAATCAAAACAATTGTTGTAGATGCCGGTCACGGAGGCACTGACGGTGCTACCAGAGGTATATTTTCCAAAGAAAAAGATATAGCATTACAGGTCGCTCTTCGTTTAGGCAAAGCTATTGAAGAAAATGTCAAAGATGTTAAAGTAGTTTATACCCGATCTACAGATATTTTCATTCCATTGTATGAACGTATTGGCTTAGCAAATCGTATTAAAGCTGATCTTTTTATTTCGATACACTGTAATTCAATGCCAATTAAGAAAGTGATCAGCGGATATAGAAAAGATAGTCGCGGAAGAAGAGTTCCAATTTATAAAACTGTTCAAAGTACTTCCACAAAAGGAACCGAAACTTTTGTGTCGGGTTTTGGACGATTAGATGAGCAGGATGTTGTTATGCGGGAGAATGAATCTATTCTACTGGAAAAGGACTACAAGAATAATTATGAAGGTTATGATCCTAAAGATCCTGAAAGTATAATTCTCTTATCTTTAATGAAAAATGCATTCAGAGAGCAAAGTATTAAACTGGCATCCTATATGCAGGAAGAATATGTGCAGAGTGGCAGAATTGACAGAGGGGTTAAAGAACAAAGTCTGGCTGTGCTGGCAAAGGCCGGCATGCCTGCGGTTCTGACAGAAATTGGTTTTGTGTCAAATCCCGAAGAAGAAGAATATCTGAATTCTGAGCTGGGTCAGAATGAAATAGTAAGCAATCTTCTGAAAGCGATTCAAACCTATAAAAAGCAGGCAGAGTTGGAATAAACTCAGTCATACACAATAATACAAGCTTCATATTATTTTCCTGATGTAATTATCCGGAAATGAAATAAATGAAATTAATGAAAATAACGAATGAAACTAAAGTCGGTGCATTAGCCGCAGTAGCAATTGCAGTACTTATTGTAGGCTACAGTTACTTAAAAGGTAACGACGTATTTTCAAGAGAAAATGAGTTTTATGCTAAATATGATCGTGTTGACGGACTTACTGCATCCAAACCTGTACTTGTAAACGGATATCAGATTGGTCGTGTTTCGCAGCTTACCTTACTCCCTAACGGGCAGATCCTGGTTCAGTTTAAAGTCCGTCCTGAGTTTTCAATTCCTAAAAATACTGTCGCGAAACTTGAAAGTACTGATCTTTTGGGTGGCAAGGCGATAGTCTTTCAATTGGGAACCGGAAGTGACTATGCAATAAATGGTGATACTTTAAATGCCAACGTTCAGAAAGATCTGATGCAGCAGGTAGAACCTGTTCAGAAGAAGGCTGAACAAATTATTGCACGTATGGATTCAATACTTTCATCTGTTAACAGTACACTGAATCCTGAATTCCAGAGAAATTTTGACAGAAGCTTTGCCAGCATTGCAAGGACACTTGAAAATCTGGAAAAAACAAGTAAAACGGTTGATGGTTTAGTCAGCGGACAAAGCTCTAAAATATCCGGTATCATGAGTAATCTTGAATCAATTACTGCCAATTTTAAAAACAATAATGAAAAAATTTCTGCCATCATGAATAATCTTGAAAAGGTTTCAGATGATGTGGCCAGAGCAAATTTTGCCCAGACAATCAATGAGGCAAACAAAGCCGTAGCAGATCTTCAAACCATTGTATCAAAAATCAATTCAGGAACCGGAACACTGGGCCAGCTGATCAATGATGAACGTATGTATAACAATCTGAATAATGCGGCCGGCAATCTTGACAAGTTGATGATTGATCTGAAAGCAAATCCTAAACGATATGTGAGCTTCTCAGTATTTGGTGGTAAGAAAGAATAGATCAGATTTCGAAAGTCTTACCCTCTATTGCCAGTTGTGTATCAGAGAAAACAGTCTTTGCTTCTTCAAGTAATGGTTGTAAGTCTTTATATCTCGCTGAAAAGTGACCTATAAGCAATTTTTTTACATTGGCTTTTTGTGCTATTTCACCGGCCTGTAATGCCGTTGTATGGAAAGTCTCCTCTGCTCTGCTGAGCATATCATGCATAAAGGTTGATTCATGATACAGCATATCTGCATTTTCAATGTTTGACAAATATTTCCAGCTGCAAACAGTATCAGAACAATAAGCATATACCTTAGGCTTGTCTGCTTCAATAGTTAAATCTTCTGCCTGATGAACCTTTCCGTTTTTATCTGTGAAATTATACCCCTTTTTAATTAATGGAATCATTTCTGTTGGAATAGAAAGCTCCTCAATTTTAGACTTAATAATCTTTCTGAGTCTTTGCTTTTCAGTAAACTTAAAACCAGTACAGGGAA
Source organism: Daejeonella sp. H1SJ63 (assembly GCF_029360775.1). Classification (GTDB taxonomy): domain Bacteria; phylum Bacteroidota; class Bacteroidia; order Sphingobacteriales; family Sphingobacteriaceae; genus Daejeonella. The sequence goes on from NZ_JARKMZ010000028.1 coordinate 732,034, forward strand.
TACGGTGATCAAGTGGAAATGATTCTACAATCACATCATAACTTTGAAAAATTTTTTCAGGCCCGTCAGATCTTGTAGCCCGGAAATTGATTGGATATTTTAATTCAGTTTGAGAATGTTTGAACTGAATATTCATTATTTCTGTCAGCTCTGATGGACCAAAAATATCCATTGGCTTAGTGCGGCCATTTAAATGAAGGGAGGATAATAAACCGACTAATCCAAGATAATGATCGCCATGAAGATGGCTGATAAATATCTGATCTATTCTGTTGGCTTTCAGCCCAAAATGCAATAATTGATTCTGCGTAGCTTCGCCGCAATCAATCAGTATATACTTCTCATTAATATTTAGAAGCTGAGCGGATGGATTTCTGTTAAATACCGGAGTTGAAGAGCTGCTACCTAAAATAGTGACTTCAAATTTCATCTGTTTTGATTAAGACTGATTAATTCGGATCCCTTTTCAATTCTTTCTCAATCTCTTCCATGAAAATCAGATCTACCGCTTCGTCTACACTGGCCACAATATTCAAAATATTCTCTAACTGAGATATCGCAATCAGTCTGTTAATATTATCGTTTATTCCGGTCAGAATAAACATACCATCAGAGTTCTTACATATTCTGTGACCAACTAAAAGACTACTCAAACCCGATGAATCAGAATATTTCACATTGGAAAGGTCCAGAATTATATTTCGTTGCCCTTCAGAATTACTCAATATCAACTCAGATTTCAATTGTGGAGAAATCAAACTATTAAGCTTGTCCTCATCAAGTTTAATCAGAACATACTTTTCGTGCTTATCTACTGTAAATTTCATTATTCTTTTAATTTTAATAAACAATCACTATTTGGCTGACATAATCATGAAAGTCTTTTAAGAGCTTCAATTATATTATTTTCAACTCTTTTTAAAGCATCAGAATGATCGTGTTTAATAAACTTATCTCCGGTGATATGTTCATATAGTTCAATGTAACGCTCTGAAATCGATTTTACAAATTCTGGTGTCATTTCAGGAACTACCTGATCCTCTTTACCCTGAAAACCGTTATCAATAAGCCATTTACGAACAAATTCTTTGGATAATTGCTTTTGCGGCTCGTCCTTAGCCTGGCGCTCCTCATAACCTTCCTTATAAAAATAACGGGAAGAATCAGGAGTATGAATTTCATCAATCAGCGTGATACGGCCATTAGCCTTACCAAACTCATACTTGGTATCTACCAAAATCAATCCCAGATCTGCCACCATCTCTGTTCCTCTCTGATATAATGCTTTGGTATATTTCTCAAGCAAAATATAATCTTCTTCAGATACTATATTTCTACTGATGATCTCTTCTCTGGAAATGTCCTCATCGTGCCCTATAGCAGCTTTAGTTGTTGGAGTAATGATTGGCTCAGGAAGCTTATCATTTTCTTTTAGTCCCTCAGGAAGTGTAACCCCGCAGACGGAGCGTCTTCCTGCCTGATATTCACGCCATGCATGGCCTGCAAGATAACCTCTGATAACCATTTCAACCTTAAAGGGTTCGCAAATCTTTCCAATAGTTACATTCGGATCAGGAACATCAAGTACCCAGTTCGGAACAATATCAAGTGTAGCCTGCAGAAATTTTGCAGCAATTTGATTCAGTACCTGGCCTTTAAAGGGAATAGGCTCTGGCAAAACAACGTCAAACGCTGAGATACGGTCTGTTACAACCATAACCAGAAATTTATCTTCTATAGTATAAACATCACGGACTTTGCCTTTGTAAAAATGACTCTGACCCGGCAAATTGAAGTGTGTTTCTTTTATTGCGCTCATGTAAATGGCTATTTTATTTTTGTGTAAAAATCTGAAAAATATCCCTAATCTGAGAATATTTATTACTGGATATCGCCGTAAGCTCTCAGAATATTTTTAACCAGTTTATGCCTTACCACATCATCTCCATTCAGGTAAATGATATCAATTCCCTTGATCTCACCCAAAATCCGAAGTGCTGTATGTAAACCGGATTGCTGCTTTTTAGGAAGATCTATCTGAGTAACATCACCGGTAACTATAAATTTTGCAGAAGGCCCCATTCTGGTCAGGAACATTTTTAGCTGCATATCTGTAGCATTCTGTGCTTCATCCAGAATTACAAAACAATTATCTAAGGTTCTTCCCCTCATAAAGGCAAGAGGTGCAATCTCTATTGTTCTGTTTTCAAGAAATACTTTTAGTTTTTCAGCAGGAATCATATCATCTAATGCATCATACAGAGGACGCAGATAGGGATCAATCTTCTCCTTAAGATCACCTGGTAAAAACCCAAGATTTTCTCCTGCTTCAACTGCAGGTCTGGTTAAGATAATTCTCTTTATCTCCTTGTTTTTCAAGGCTCTGACTGCTAAAGCAACAGCCGTATATGTTTTACCAGTACCTGCCGGGCCGATAGCAAAAATGATATCATTATTGCTGATACTGTCAACCATTTTTCTCTGATTAGCAGTTCTGGCCTTCACAACAATCCCGTTGGGGCCAAAGACAATTGGTTCTCCACCTCCGCTGCTTTTACCGGCCACACTATCTTCTGCAGTTTTAACCTGAACAGATGTACCCAGAATATGCCCGAGATCATTGGTATTCAATGATTGAAATTTATCGATATGATCGATAATCTCCTGAAATTTAATTTGAAACTGTTTCAGTTCATTCTCATCACCCAGCACTTTGACCTCACTTCCCCTCGCTACAATTTTTATTTTGGGGAAATGCTTTTTAATTACCTCAAAATATTCATTGTTAGAACCCCATAATACTATAGGATTTACATTATCAATTGTTAGGATCAGTTCGTTCAAGTTATGGTTATTTTTAAGACAGGGCTGTTTATTTGAGATTAAAATTCAATATTTGTAGCACTATTATCTATCGCAAGGATAACAATAAATATTCACATTTTAAATGGCAATAATTACTTTAACAACCGATTTGGGGCATAAAGATTTTTATCAGGCTGCCTTAAAAGGCAGCATCCTGAGCCAGCTTGCGACAGCTAATATTGTGGATATAAGTCATGAAATTTCTGCATTTAATATCCCACAGGCAGCATTTATTTTAAAAAACTCATTCCATTATTTCCCAAAAGGTACTGTACATCTGATCGGGATTGATTCAGTTTTTAACGAAAATACCAAATATCTTGCTTTGAAATATCGCGATCATTATTTCGTAGGCTCTGATAATGGAATTTTCTCTTTGCTTTTTGATGAAAAACCAAGCGAGATCGTTGAGCTTAATATTATGCAGGATCTTAAATTTCTGCATTTCCCGCTTTCAGATATTTTTCCTAAAGCTGTAAGTCACCTTGCAAAGGGAGGAAAATTAAGCGAGATCGGTATTCCTGTGTCTGGAATAGAAGAGAAAATGACCCTGCAGCCTGTCATTGAGCGTGATATGATTCGGGGAAGTGTTATTTACATTGATATATTTCAAAATATCATCACAAATATTACCAAGGAAATATTTACAAAGGTTCAGAAAAACAGGGACTTTACCCTTCATTTTAAACGTAATGAAACAATCAAGCAGCTTAGCTGGCATTATAATGAGGTACCGGAAGGTGAAAAACTTTGTCTTTTTGGTATCAGCAATCACCTGGAGATTGCCATTAACAAAGGAAATGCCAGTGGCCTGCTTGGGCTGAACCTCAATGACATCGTAAGAATTGAATTCAAATCATGATCACCCGAATTGTGAAAATGAGTTTTAAGCCAGAATGTGCTGAAACTTTCAGAGAAATTTTTGATGGATCCCAAAAAATGATCAGTGAATTTGAGGGATGTTTAAAACTGGATCTTTTCAGGGATTTGAGCGATGACTCTATTTATTTTACGATAAGTTTGTGGAGTACTGAAAATGACCTGAATAATTACCGGGATTCTTATCTCTTCAAAAGTACCTGGTCTAAAGTAAAACCTCTTTTTTCAAAAAGGGCTGAGGCATGGAGCCTTGTAAATGCTGATTAATCAATTGTTCTTTTTAATAAAATTACGATGATCTGATAAGTAAAACTTAAAAGATGATCAATTTAAGCTATTTTTGATCCCGCTATTGAACTAGCAAAATTACTTTTAAGAAAGAATGGCACGTGCTCGATTAAACAGCGGTAACGCTCAGGCTGAAGAACTTCCGAAAGCTAAAATCAATAAAGACAGTATAAAACAGGTAATGAGGTTATTAAAGTACCTCAGACCATACCGGACCAAATTTTTCCTCGGATTTGCATGTCTTATTCTATCCAGTGCAAGTACCTTTCTGTTTCCTCTGTTACTGGGTCGTTTGATTGGGAATGGTGTTCAGGCAGGTCAGAGCACAAAAATGGTTCCGAATGAGATTCTTGATGTATTCCCTACAGAAATCAATTCGGTTGCATTAATCTTGATGGCGGTACTGTTTATTCAATCAGTATTTTCATTTTTCAGAATTAACCTGTTCGTAGAAGTAGCAGAAAAGGGTCTTGCAGATATACGAAGAGACACTTATCATAAACTCATTACCTTACCTATGAACTTCTTTTCACAAAGACGCGTAGGTGAATTAAACAGCCGTTTATCTGCTGACCTTTCACAGATACAGGATGCAATTACTACCACATTGGCAGAGATGATCAGGCAAATCATCACTTTCACAGGTGGTATTATTTTTCTGGTGCTGGTATCAGGTAAATTAACATTAATGCTGCTTGCTGTTTTACCTGTTCTTGTTACAGTTGGAGTAATATTTGGAAGGTTTATAAGAAAACTAAGCAGACAGGCTCAGGATAAACTGGCCGAGTCGAACACTATAGTTGAAGAAACTTTGCATGGAATTTCAAATGTAAAAGCTTTTGTAAATGAATCATTTGAGGTTAACAGATATAATAAAAGCATCCGGGAAGTGGTAAATATAGCCATGCGTGGCGCCAAATTCCGGGGTGTATTTGCCTCATTTATTATCTTCTGCTTGTTTGGGGCCATTGTTTCTGTAGTATGGTATGGTTCCCACCTGGTTCAAAACGGTGAAATCAGTTTATCAAGCATGGTCACCTTTATTCTGCTTTCAACGTTTGTAGGGGCGGCAATGGGCAGCTTTCCTGAATTATATGCCACCATGCAGAAAGCAGTTGGTGCCAGTGAACGGGTTCTGGAAATTCTTGCTGAAGTGAATGAGCCTATCTTCATGGATGAAGAAAAAAATGCCATCAGCAGGAAAATTGAGGGTAATCTTGAATTCAAAGATGTCAAATTCGCCTATCCCTCAAGAAAGGAAATTACTGTTCTTAATGGAGTATCCTTTAAGGCAGGGAAAGGTGAAAAAGTGGCAATTATTGGTCCAAGTGGTGCCGGCAAGTCAACCATTGCAGGTCTGATACTTCGTTTCTATGATGCTCAGGATGGTTCAATATTGTTTGATGGAAGTGCATCAGACAATTACTCTTTAACAGATATCAGAAAACAAGTTGCAATCGTTCCTCAGGATGTGTTATTATTTGGAGGGACGATCAGAGAGAATATAGCTTACGGCAGACTAAACGCAAGTGAAGAAGATATTATTACAGCTGCAAAAAGGGCTAATGCCCACGATTTTATTTGTGGTTTTCCTGAATCATACGACACCATGGTTGGTGAACGCGGAATAAAACTATCAGGAGGACAACGTCAGAGAATTGCTATCGCAAGGGCACTTCTGAAAGACCCCGCAATTCTTATCCTTGATGAAGCAACATCTTCACTGGATTCAGAATCTGAAAGACTTGTACAGGAAGCTCTTGAAGAACTGATGAAGAACAGAACTTCCATCATTATTGCTCATCGTCTTTCAACCATCCGCGAAGCTGATAAGATTGTTGTACTCGAAAAAGGTAAAGTTGTTGAAAGTGGTAATCATTCAGAATTGATGAATAATGAAGAAGGATTGTATCGTTACCTTAGCCAGCTGCAACTGGAAAGTCAGGAAACAAAAACAGAATAAATCAGAATTCCAAAGACATAGATCCGTTCGTATTTAGCTTATGAAACTCACAGTTTGGGGTGCTGCACAACAGGTTACAGGAAGCATGCATCTGTTGGAAACAGACAATTACAGCATTCTGATTGATTGCGGTCTGGATTATGAACGTGATACCTGGCAGGAGGAGAATGAACAATTTCCGTTTAATCCATCCGATATTGATCTGGTCATACTTACACATGCTCATATTGACCATTCAGGCAATTTACCCACGCTTATTCGCTTTGGATTTGAGGGGCAGATTTTATGTACCCCTCCTACTGCCGACCTGGCAGAATTGCTCTTGCTTGATTCGGTTAATATCTTTCTGAATAAACAAAGAAGACGCCGTAAGGGAAAAAGAGGAACCGAATCGGGTCCGAAACCTTTATACCTGCAGAAACATGTTATGGAAACGGTTGACCGCTTTGTAACCATCGCTTTCAATAAAGAGTTCAGAATTAACGGCGAAATCAGTCTGAAATTTATTCCCGTAGGCCATTTACTTGGCGCTGCCGCTGTTGTGCTCACCGTTGAAGAACACAGCATTCAAAAAACCATCGCTTTCAGCGGAGATATCGGCCGCATGAATTATCCTGTACTCAAAGATCCGGAAATACTACCTCAGGTTGATTATCTGGTTTGTGAATCAACTTATGGGGGGAGATTGCATCAGAGCAAACAGAGTATTGATGAACTTCTGGCAGAAACAATAGAAGAAACCTGTATAAAATCGCCGGGAAGGTTAATTATTCCCGCATTCAGTATTGGCCGTACACAGGCATTGGTCTATTCATTAAACAAACTATTCAGCAAAGGTTTGGTCCCTCGTGTAAAAGTATTTGTAGATAGTCCGCTTGCCTCCTATGCCACTGATATTTTCAGAAAACACCATCATCTCTTAAACGACGAAGCTCAGGAGTTTTACAGGAAATCGGGTGATGAATTTGAATTTGAAAATCTGGATTATGTAGAGGATATGAATGCCAGTAAAGCCATATCCAATTACTTTGAGCCTTGTATTATTATTTCTTCAGCCGGAATGCTGGAAGGAGGCCGGATTCAGGATCATCTTTATTATAACATTTCCAATTATTACTGCACTATACTTTTTATTGGTTATTGTGCCAAAGGAACACTTGGTCATCGTTTACTTAGGGGCGATCCGATAATTACTTTAAGACACCGGGAACTATCTGTATTCGCTACAATTAAGCAAACTGATCTTTTTAGTGGCCACGGCGACCATAAAGACCTGCTGAACTTTGTTAAACAGCAGGATCAAAACAAGCTTCGCAAGGTTTTTCTGGTTCACGGAGAAAGCAATTCTTTGCAAGCACTTCATGAAGCATTGAATAATGAAAATTATAATGTTGAAATTGCAAAGAAGGGATTTTGTTATCAGCTGGATTAATTTTAATTAATCTCATGGATCAATAGTCCGACTTCAAATTTAGGCTCAAAACAGGTCGATTTAGGTGGCATCACCTCTCCCTCATCAGCAACTTTCATTAACTGGTCAATACTTGTTGGATATAAAATAAAAGCTATATCATATTTACCTGAATCAACCTGAGCTACCAGATTAACGAGTGGTGTTGAACCGCTGGAATAGCTTATCCTTGGGTCTGTTCTCGGATCATTAATATTTAACAGCGGACTCAAAACATGATCGTGTAAAAGACTAACGTCCAGAGCTGTAAGCGGATTATCATCCTGAATAATAATCTCCCTTGCAATCAGGCTATACCATTTACCTCTCAAATACATTCCAAACTGATGGATCTGTTCAGGGATAAAGTGGCTTTCAGCTTCATTTATTACAAAACAAGCAGAAATTTCATTAATGAGTTCTTCCTCAGATAAACCGTTTAGTCCCTTTACAATTCTGTTAAAGCTGTAAATGCGGAGTTGATCTGTACTCATATAAACAGAGCTGAAGTAATTATATTCCTCGTTCCCCTGATGTTTCAGATTCAATTTACGACGCTGGATACCTAACAAAGACGCCGCAGCTGCCCTGTGATGACCATCTGCGATATAACTTGATGCCAGATTAGCAAATAAACCGGTCAATTCAAGAATTATATGATCTTCATCGATTTTCCACAAACTATATCCTGATCCATTCTTTGAGAACTCAAGTTCAGGATTACTCCGGGTTGACTGAGCAATAATCTGATCAATCCCGGGTATTGCCTGATAGGTAATTAAGACAGGATTAGCATCAATGCCGGTTTGCTGCAGGTATTCAATAAGCGATTCTTCACGATCCCGCTTAGTCAATTCATGTTTTTTTACAACATTACTAAGATAATCGTCAATCGACGTGGTTACCCATATTCCGGTTTGAACTATACCTGAGTTAATGTATTTGTAGATATAAAATGAAGATTTTGGATCGCGTACCAGAATACCTTTCTCAAGAAACTCCTCGAAGTTCTCATTGATTTTTTTGTAGGCAAGTTCATTTTTTGAACCCAATAAAAAAAGGTTATCCAGCTTTGGAACAACCATATTCACGTACGAGTATGGATTTTCCTGCTGAATAACCTTTGCATCACTGATACTTAAATTTTCGAGGTTTACAATTACCTGATCAGCAATTTGTCTGACAGGATGAATTCCTCTGAATGGTTTGATCTTAGGCATCAGAATTTAAATTATACCATTCCGGTATCAAAAACCGAAAAAAGATCAGGCTTTTAGATTATTAAAATAATCAATAATCAAATTTGCCAGTTCGGTTCCAATACGTTCCTGAGCCTCATTGGTCGAAGCACCAATATGTGGTGTCAGAGAGATCTTAGGATGAGTTAATAAATCGGCACGTGGACTTGGTTCATTTTCAAATACATCCAATCCCGCAAAAGCTACTTTACCTGAATTTAAAGCTTCAAGTAATGCATCTTCATCAATTGTACCACCACGTGAGCAGTTAACCACTCCCACACCATTTTTCATTTGCGCAAATTCTTCTTTACCTAATACCGGCTTTTCAGCAAATGGAACATGAAGACTGATAAAATCTGATTCACGGATCAATTGTTCAACTGATACGGAATTAACCGGACAACTCACCTTAACATTACCACCAAGAACAAGTTCAATTTCAGATGGAACCGCAAAAAGGTCATAGGCAAGAACTTCCATTCCAAGTCCTAATGCAACTTTGGCTGTTTCACGGCCTATTCTACCGAACCCGATAATACCAATCTTCTTGCCACGCAATTCAATACCCTTTGCATAAGCCTTTTTAAGGTCATTAAACTTTGTATTTCCCTCAACAGGCATTTTACGGTTAGAGTCCTGTAAAAAACGAATACCGGTAAATAAATGTGCAAACACAAGTTCTGCTACAGATAATGATGAGGCCGCCGGAGTGTTTACAACAGCAATGCCTTGTTCGCGGGCATAGTCAACATCAATATTATCCATACCTACACCACCCCTGCCTATTAATTTGATATTAGGGCAGGCATCAATAAGCTCTTTTCTAAGCTTTGTTGCACTTCTGACGGTTATTCCATCATAGTTCTTCAAACCTTCAGCAAGTTCTGCCTGAGGAATATGGGTAGTATCTACCTGAAAACCTGCTTTTTCTAATAATTCTTTACCTATTGGGTCAATGCCATCGTTGGCGAGTATACGGAACATAGAATTGTATTTAAATACTTTAAAATTTATAAAAAGATTAACTAAAGAACATTGATTGAATTATGCCCTATGCTTTTCTTCAAATTCCTGCATTGCATCGATCAAAGCATGAACACTTGTTATTGGCAATGCATTGTACATAGAGGCACGGAACCCACCAACACTGCGATGGCCTTTAATCCCGATAATATTACGCTCTTCTGCAAACTTCAGGAAAGGCTTCTCCAGTTCAGGATTTTCCATCACGAAACAGACATTCATTCTGGATCTGTCTTCAATACGGCAGGTTCCTTTGAATAATGAATTACGGTCAATTTCCTTGTACAATGCTTCTGATTTGGAGATATTTTCCTTCTCAATAGCCGCTACACCGCCTTTGGATTTTAACCAGCGAAGATTAAGCATTGATACATAAATTGAAAATACAGGAGGCGTGTTATACATTGATCCTCCATCTATTTGGACTTTATAATCAAGCATTGATGGAATATTACGCTCAACTTTACCGAGAATGCTGTCTTTCACAATTGCAAGGGTAACTCCCGCCGGACCCATGTTCTTTTGAGCACCGGCATAGATCAATTCAAACTGGGATACGTCTATCACTCTGCTGAAAATATCTGATGACATATCACAAACTACAGGTACCTTAGTTTCAGGTACATCAAACAACTCGGTTCCGTAGATAGTATTGTTTGAAGTATAGTGGAAATACGCTGAATCAGCAGGAATTTCAAAATCCTTTGGAATATAGGTGTAGTTCTCTTCTTTTGATGAAGCAACAACATTTACATTACCGAATAATTTTGCTTCTTTCAGTGCCTTTGATGCCCATACTCCTGTGTTAAGATATGCAGCAGTCTGGCCCTCACCCAATAAATTCATTGGAACCATAGAAAACTGCAAACTTGCCCCGCCCTGTAATAAAACCACCGAATAACCTTCCGGAACATTCAATAATTCCTTAACTAAACGAACCGTCTCATCAACAACAGCTTCAAACTCAGGTGTACGGTGTGATATTTCTAAGATAGATAAACCTGTACCATTAAATTCCAAAACAGCCTGTGATGCCTGCTTGAAAACTTCCTGAGGTAAAATGCATGGACCTGCACCAAAATTATGTGTCATAACGTGAAATTTTTATGCTGCAAAAATAACAGAATAATTTGAGAGATCAGTGGTTTTTGAGGTCTAATTACGAATATTTACCTGCTTTTGATTTTGGCAATCACCCTGAAATTAAATTTTCTGAATGTCAGGTAATTCGGCACAGCGTACTGATTATTCTTCTTGTCGTTTAACCAGAGATATGAACCGGTATTTTTGAAATTCAGAAGATTGAATAACTCAGCATGCAGGCTCAGCATTGAAAAATGTTTTTTTAAAAAAACTGAGGCCTTTTTACTTTCCGGAGCTACAAGATCTTTGGAGAAACCAATGTCAACCCTCTTGTATGCCGGAATTTTAAATACATCAGTATGACGATCAGGTCCCGGCGGACCAACAGGAAGGGATGACGAATAAATCAAATTTAAGTGAACCTTATAAGTCGGATTATCAGGTAGTTTATCCTGAAACATCATTCCAACATTAAACAACTGATCTGAGGGACGTTTTAACTTACCCGGGTATACTATTTCCTGACTACCTGATGGATTTTTAGTATAGTAAAAGTCGTTCTTGATATCCTCTTCAGTTTTCATGAGAGATAATCTGAAAGTAGATTCAAGATCACTCGCAAAATTGCCCGAAAGACTAAAATCAGCGCCTGCTGCATAACCTTCAGCATACTTATCTGAAAGATATCTGACTTTAAGATCTTCGATTTTATATGGTGTTATCCTGCTCAGCAATTTGTAATAGATCTCAGAACTAAATTTTAACCTTGCGCCTAAACCATTGAACTTATAATCTGTTCCGGCAATAAACTGATAAGATCTCTGCGATCTGGCATCCGCATTCAGTATACCATTGTAGTTTTTCAGCTCTCTGTAAAATGGAGCCTGAATGTATGAGCCGGCAGAAAATCTGAATAAAAACTCATCCTTTACAGAAGGATAATAAATGATTGAAACTCTCGGACTTATTAAATTTTCTTTAGAGTAGTTATTATAATTAAACCTGATTCCGGCTGCCATGGTCAGATTAGGAATAATGTTGAAGGTGTTCTGCACAAAACCGGTCAGACGCTGAATTTCAACAATATTATCCTGTCTGATCTGTCCTGAATACATCCAGTTGCCTGAGGCAGGGAAAGAATAAGAAGTGGTATCAAAGGAGGTGAATTCATCCAGAATATCTTTTACCTTATCCGATTGAAAACGAAGTCCTGTTTCAATAAATGAATTCCGGAGCTGCTTATACATACGCAGTTCTGAGCTATATATCTTGGTTTTCAGAAAATTATCAGCATAATTATGATTTGAACCCCTGCCAAGTAAAGAACCAGTATACATCGGGTCGAGGCCTCCATCCTTTTCATTGAATGAATACCATCCTAACAAATCTGAATTTTCATATTCACTACTTCCTGAATAGGAACTTATCCATTTTAAATTCAGGCTTTTACTAAAATTGTACCCAAAGGTCATTGCACTGGTAAGAGATTTATATTTGCTGCTTTCATCTCCACTGTAATTAACAAAAAGCCTTAATACATCATCAGATGTCCCAAACTCTGTTATTCTCTTTTCAGGATTTATCTTTAACTCCCCTCTATTATAATCAGTAAAAAAAGTCAGACTGAATTTTGAAGTAATATTCTGCTTGTACAAAATCTGATAATCAGAAAAATCTGAATGATAATTACCATCAATATACTGTCTGCTTAAATAGCTTTGGTTTCTTTTGTTTCTGATACCGGCCAGAATATAGCTGCTTTTTAACGGGAGTTTAAAACTTACAGAGTTTGCAAGAAAACCAGCCTGAACATCAACCGAGAATGTATCAGGCTTGCTGTATCTTACATCCAGAACAGATGATAGCTTATCTCCGTATCTTGCCTCAAAACCTCCGGCAGAAAAATGAACACTTGATGCCAGATCGGGATTTATAAAGCCCAGGCCCTCCTGCTGTCCTTTACGAATAAGCATTGGCCTGAAAATCTCAACATCATTCAGATAGACCAGGTTCTCATCAAAGTTTCCTCCTCTTACAGAATATTGTGAACTGAGTTCATTATTCCCCGAAACTCCGGGAATATTCTTCAGAAAACTTTCAATACTTCCTGTTGTCTGAGGGAATACCCTAAACTTTGCGGGATCAATAATTATGGAATTACTACTACTAAACTTTTCAGTAATATGAATCTCATCAAGTGATTGTATATCAGTTATTAATGAAATATTTCTAATATTTTCCTGATTCGGGATCAAGTCAATTTCAATACTTAGATCTTTGTAACCCAGTCTGCTAAACAGGATAATTGCATTTACAGAAACCTTGGTAAAACTATATTCACCATTACGGTTAGTTTGCGTAATAAGATTGGAATTTTTTATTTGAACTGTAACTCCGCTAAGAAGTTCTCCGTCCTCAGAACTAATGATCCCCCTGAGTGATGCCAGTTCCTGTCCAATGGATTTTTCAGGAAATAACAGAATGAAGCAACAGAAAATAATTTGTAGCACAGGTATCAAATACCCGCAGACAGGTTGTAGAAATAATAGCCCTCTGAAAGATTTGATTTTATGCTTCACATTATAATTTTCTCATAAGCTCATGACAATCTTTTCAATACTGAGATCTCAAATACCGGATCATTAGCCGAAAAAACAGCATTTCCTGCAACAAGAACATCCGCTCCTGCCTGAATTAATTTAAGTGCATTAGTATTAGATACCCCTCCATCAACCTCAATAAGCAGATTATCATTCCTGCCTGCAGCCATTGCTCTTAAAGTACGAATCTTCTTATAAGTATTCTCAATAAACTTCTGTCCGCCAAAACCCGGATTTACAGACATCAGACATACCATATCAAGGTTTTCGATGACATCTTCCAGTAAATCAACTGAAGTATGCGGATTTACAGCAACCCCTGCCCTGCAACCCAGATCTTTTATCGCATGCAGGGTTCTGTGGAGATGAGTACACGCTTCAATATGAACAGTAATATTTTCTGCTCCTGCAGCTTTAAATTCTGCCAGATAACGGTCAGGGTCAACAATCATCAAATGCACATCCAATGGTTTCAGTGCATGCTTCTGAATGGCTTTAAGAACAGGAAATCCAAAAGAAATATTAGGGACAAAAACACCATCCATAATGTCTATGTGAAACCAGTCGGCTTCACTGTGGTTAATCATTTCAATATCATCCTGAAGATTAGCAAAATCAGCAGATAAAACGGACGGCGCAATTAGGTGTTTCATAAGTCAAAAATACGATTTTGATTGAAATTTAAAGTTCCAATCCTATCGGCATTGTTATTATTATCGTAATAGTTAAATATAAAAAAACCTGTCCGCAAGCGAACAGGTTTTAAAAGATGTTAAAAAACGGATTATTCGGCCGCCTTTGTTTCTTCAGGTTTAGGAGGACGAGGAATTAATGCTTTACGTGAAAGCTTTAATTTACCCTGTTTATCTACTTCCAGAAGTTTTACTTTAACAATATCGCCTACATTCAATACTCCATCCATTGACTCATAACGTTTCCAGTCAATTTCCGAGATATGAAGTAATCCGTCTTTACCAGGCATGATCTCAACAAATGCACCGAATGGCATAATTGTTTTAACCTTACCCTCATAAACTTCACCCACTTCAGGTTTAGAAGCGATAGCTTTAATACGGCCCACAGCTTTATCAATAGCTTCTTTATTATCTGCAAAGATCTGTACAATACCTAAGTTATCTTTTTCTTCGATAGCAATGGTAGCACCGGTTTCACGCTGCATTTCCTGAATAATTTTACCACCCGGACCGATAACAGCGCCGATGAATTCCTTATCTATCTTCAGGGTAACAATACGTGGTGCATGTGGTTTGTAATCCTCACGCGGAGCTTCAATTGTTTTCTTCATTTCATTCAGGATATGAAGACGAGCCTCATTTGCCTGTTTTAATGCAGCAGTTAAAACTTCCCATTTCAGACCATTGATCTTTAGATCCATTTGACAGGCAACAATACCCTTTTCAGTACCAGTTACTTTGAAGTCCATATCTCCCAAATGATCCTCATCACCCAAAATATCACTTAAAATAGCATATTTACCGGTCTTCTCATCAGAGATCAATCCCATTGCTATACCCGATACCGGAGCTTTGATCTTCACACCGGCATCCATTAATGCAAGCGTACCTGCACAAACTGTAGCCATTGAAGAAGAACCATTAGATTCAAGAATATCAGAAACAACACGAATTGTATATGGATTTTCATCACCCGGTAATACTTTCTTTAAAGAACGCATTGCAAGATTTCCATGTCCGATCTCACGACGGCCGGTACCACGGTTAGGACGAGCCTCACCTGTAGAGAAAGCCGGGAAATTATAATGTAATAAGAATTTCTGGTAACCGTTGAAGAAAGCACCATCAATAAGTTGCTCATCAGATTTAGCTCCAAGAGTTACAGTAGTCAGCGACTGAGTCTCACCACGGGTAAAAATAGCAGAACCATGAGCTGAAGGAAGATAACCTACTTCAGACCAGATCGGACGAACAGTACGTGAATCACGGCCATCCAGACGAATTCCTTCATCAAGAATCAGGTTACGGATAGCATCATACTGAACATCGTGAAAATATTTCTTTGAAAGATATTCAGTAGTTTCATCAATTCCCTCTCCAAGAGAAGCAATAAATTCAGTAATTACAGTAGTAAATTTGTCTGAACGCTCATGCTTCGCTGATTTTGATTTAGCAATTGCATAAACCTTATCATAGGTAGCTGCATACACTTTTTCTTTAAGATCAAGATCATGAACCTCATGACTGTAAACACGCTTTTCAGTTTTACCAACCATTTCGGCAAGTTCTCTCTGAGCCTGAACCTGAATAGCAATAGCCTTATGAGCAAATTCAATAGCCTCCACCATTTCTTCTTCAGAAATTTCATCCGATTCGCCTTCAACCATCACGATATCTTTATCAGTACCGGCAACGATCAGATCAAGTGTAGCATTTTCAAGATCGCTCAGATATGGATTAACAACCAGCTTACCATCAATCTTTGCAACTCTAACTTCTGATATCGGTCCGTTAAACGGAATATCAGAAACTGCAATTGCTGCAGATGCAGCCAAACCGGCAAGGCAGTCAGGCATAATATTTTTATCAGCAGAAATCAGAGAAATCAATACCTGAACATCTGCATGATAATCTTCAGGGAACATCGGACGTAAAGCACGGTCTACCAAACGGGAGATCAATACTTCATAATCAGACAATCTGGCTTCACGACGAAGAAATCCTCCGGGGATACGACCGGTTGCAGCATATTTCTCCTGATAATCAACCGATAAAGGTAAAAAATCTGTTCCCGGCTTAGCACCGTGCGGAGATACCACAGTTGCAAGCAGCATGGTATCACCCATTCTTACCACAACTGAACCATCAGCCTGTTTTGCAAGTTTTCCGGTTTCAATTTCGATCATACGACCATCGCCGATGTCGAATGTTTTTTTAATTGCGTTATAACTCATTTGTTTTAATTGCGACATGCTTTTCCTCTTTTGAGCACATCATTTTTTATGTTGATTTAATTTTTTACAAAGTAAAAAGCCATCCCGCATATTGAGGATGGCTTTACAAAGTATTGCTAAGATTATTTTATAATATCTCTTAACTCTAATGCTTTGATGATAGCACGATACCTGTTGATATCCTTTTTGTAAAGGTATGCCAACAAGGCACGACGCTTACCTACAAGTTTCTGAAGAGATAATTGTGTAGAATAATCCTTCTTGTTTTGTTTCAAATGCCCGGTTAAATGAGCAATTCTTGCGGTAAATAATGCTACCTGTCCTTCTGCGGAACCGGTATCCTGTGGACCTTTTCCGTGCTTGGCAAAAATTTCTGCCTTGTACTCTGTACTTAAATACATTACCTGAATAATATTAAAGCGTTTATAAATTATTTTAATTAGCTGCAAAGATATGGTAATGAAAGTTCAATTGCAAATGATTCTATTGTTGCCTGTCAGTTAACTGAACCGATAACAGACAACTGGTAACTCCCAGCCAATCCTGCCCCATTTCTTAATCTCGAATATTACTCCGAATTTCGCGGCGATGAACTCCAGTCCGAAATACAGCACATTCACAAGTGAATTCAAAGTCAGACCTGATGATATTGATATGTTCAACCATGTTCATAACAGTACTTACTTTGATTATGTTCTTGCGGCAAGATATGAGCAGATGGAGCTCCACTACAAAATGCCAATGGAAGAGTTCCTGAAGCAGGGATATGGCTGGGTTGTACGAACAGCCTTTGTAGATTACAAACGAGCTTTAGGGCTTGGTGATACTTTTACCGTAGAAACAGGAATAGAAACAATTAATTCAAAAGGTTGCAGAGTTAAGTTTTCCATCAAAATCAGTAAGACAGGCAAAATTGCATGCGACGGATGGTTCGATTATGTTATGATCAATACCAGCAATGGAAAAAGTGTTAAAGTTTCAGACGAAATGATTCAGAAATACTCCGTCTGAAACCTGTATTAATTTATCAGACTTTATTTTGTAAAGCCATTTCAATCAGCTCCCCGTAAAACTCACTGATATTTAATCCTGCAGCACGAACCTGTTGCGGAATAAAGCTTTGAGCCGTTTGTCCGGGAATCGTATTGATTTCTACAAAATAGAAATTCGAAGTATCCTTCTGAAGGAAATAATCAATCCGAACCATTCCCTTACAGTTAAGTCTCAGGTAAATATCTGTAACAATCCGCTCAACTCTCGATTTTTCCTCATCAGTCATTCTACCCGGAGTAATCTCTTCAGTAGCACCCGGAGTGTATTTGGCTTCATAATCAAAGAAATCATTTGATGGAATAACTTCGGTAGCCGGCAATACTTTAATGCCATTTCTTGTATTATATACCCCAATAGAAAACTCGCGGCCCTGAATAAACTCCTCAACCAGCACCTGGGTATCCTCTTTAAATGCTTTATTCAATGCTTCAGGAAGTTCATCAGCCTGTTTTACTTTACTCATGCCTATACTGCTTCCTCCATTATTAGGCTTGATAAACAATGGCAGTTCCAGTGATGCCAGCAAATCAGCAGAAGCTATAGCAGATTTTTCAAACAATTGTATAGAACGGGCTACATGAAGGTCTTTTATGCCATTAACAATAGCCTTTGAATAACCTTTATTCATAGTTAATGAAGATGTCAGGGCATCGCAGCTTGTATATGGAATTCCAAGCATATCAAAATAACCCTGAAGCCGCCCGTCTTCACCCGGAGATCCGTGCAGCATAATAAATGCGGCATCAAACCTGATTTTTTGACCATTCAAAATAATCGTAAAATCATTTTTATCAACCGGATGTTTAACTGCATTGATATCTTCATAATACCAGCTATCTTTCAGAATAATGATTTTATAAACTTCATATTTCGTTTGATCAATCTGTGTCTCAACAAAACCGGCGCTTTTGAAAGAAACAACTGATTCACCCGTAAATCCACCTGTTACCAGTGCAATAGTATTTTTCATAGCATCAAAGATAATTGATAAAAGTATTGAACAATAAACCTGCTAATATTTATCTTCGGTATTGCTTAATTTTGGTTTAATTTTGAACCATAAACATAATCTATCCGTATCCTGATGAGTAAATTTATTGAGTACCTGAGAACCAAAACATTCCGTAAAAATCTCATTATAGCGACCGGATCTATATTTGCTTTCCTGCTGTTATTATTTTATAGCCTGGGCTTTTACACACATCATGGTGAGGGTATGCCTGTTCCGAAACTTAAGGGATTACCGGTTGCAAAGGCGATTGAACTGCTCGAAGAACAAGGTTTGCGCTACCAGATTAATGATTCAGTCTATCTGCTGGATCAGCCTCCTGGTGTTATCGTTGAACAGGATCCTGATCCAAATACAAACGTAAAATCTAACAGAACCATCTATCTGATTGTAACCAGAGATGCACCCGACACCAAATTCCCTGATATTGAGGGAAGAACATTTCTGGAGGTACGTTCTATCCTGAATAATTATCAGTTAAAGGTTGGAGACACCACATACAAATCTGATGTGGCAAAAGATGTCATTCTGGAAGCCCTCCTTGGAGGAAGAGTTATCAGGAAGGGACAGCAGATACCCAAAGGATCCAGAATAGACCTTGTTCTTGGTGATGGTTTAGGTGCCAGTGAAGTGGATCTTCCAAACCTTGTGGGACTGAACCTGAGCGAAGCAAGAATGTCACTTCTTGGTTCCTCATTAAATCTTGGAAATGTTAGTTTTGAAGGCCCTGCAGATTCTGTAAATGCAAAAGTAATCAAACAATTTCCTGCACTAAGTGATACTTTAAATAAAGTAAGCATTGGCACAGCAATTGATATCGTATTGAGTGGAGGAAAATAAATCAAAAGACATTACGGCTGAAGAATTTCAGCAAAGAGTTTTAGTATCTGATTCATTTCAGATCATTGATGTAAGAGAAGTACTTGAATTCATGACATTTAACCTTGGCGGCGATAACATCCCATTGGGTAAACTGATAAAAACAGCAGCTGATCTTAAATACAACAAAGAAAAGGAAATCATAGTCATCTGTCAGAGAGGACTCAGAAGTAAAACCGCGAAGCTGGAATTACTTAAATACGGCTATTCCAACGTCAGAAACCTCAAGGGAGGAATACTGGCATTAAGAAAATTAAACGATTAATATTATCCCCGATTCATACAATGGCTTCAAAACAATCAAATAACATAAGTTTTAAAACGAAATTATTACTCTCATTCCTTGCTTTAACCCTATTGATACTGGCCGGAACCGGTATTAATTTCTACCTGAAGTACTTCACTTCAAACCTTACCGGCAATAAAGAATATTTGTATATAAAGACAGGATCAGGATTTGAAGATGTTTATGCCACCCTGAAATCTGAAAATATACTTAAAAATCCGGAATCATTCCTGTATGCGGCTGAAAATATGGAGTATAAAAGCAAGGTCAAGCCCGGCAGATATCGCCTGACAAAGGGAATGGGAAACCGTGCCCTGATCAATATGCTGAAAGCCGGGAATCAGGAACCCGTAAAAATTGCATTTCAAAATGTCAGGCTAAAGCATACACTTGCAGGAATGGTATCAAAAAAGCTTGAAACAGATTCTGCTTCTATTTCAGCTTTGCTTGATTCTGCTGCTTTTGTACAAAAATATGGCTTCAGTACAGAGAATGTATACACCATGTTCATTCCGAACTCTTATGAAGTTTACTGGAATTCTAGTGCAGAAAAGTTCTTTGAAAGAATGCATGATGAATATGTAAAATTCTGGAATACAGAACGCAGGGAAAAAGCCAAAAAGATCAGCTTAAGCCAGACTGAGGTAAGCATACTGGCTTCAATTGTTGATGGAGAAGCATTAAACGACAATGAAATGCCGCGTATTGCAGGGTTATACATGAACCGACTGAAAAAAGGTATGAAACTCGAAGCCGATCCAACCGTGATCTTTGCAAATAATGACTTTAGTATCAGAAGGGTACTGAACAAACATCTGAGGATAAACTCACCCTATAACACCTATTTAAATACAGGCCTTCCTCCGGGACCTATTTCTATGCCCAGCATTAATGCCATTGATGCCGTACTGAACTATGAAAAGCATGACTATATTTATATGTGTGCCAAAGAAGATTTCTCAGGATATCATAATTATGCATCTACCCTTTCTGAACATCTGGTAAATGCTAAAAAATTCCAGCAGGCTTTAAATGAACGTAATATCAAGAAATAATGTTCAGTAGTACCACTAAAATCCGGGTTCGTTATGCAGATACTGACCAGATGGGATATATGTATTATGGTAATTATGCTGAATTTTATGAGGTTGGGCGTGTTGAAATGCTCAGAGAACTTGGACTGACCTATAAATCTATGGAAGAATCAGGTATTATAATGCCTGTAACTGATTTAAAATGCAAATACATAAAACCGGCACTATATGATGAAGAGATCACAGTGAAGGTTATTATGGAGCAAATGCCTTCGGTAAGGATACATTTCAAATATGAGTTGTATAATGAAAGAGATGAGTTAATAAATACAGGAGAAACTTCACTGGTTTTTATTAACAAGGAAAGAAACAGACCCTGTCTTCCCTCTGCTGATTTTCTGAATAAGCTCGAGATATATTTTAATAAGGCTAATTAATGATCAGGCTGCACAATATATTTCTTAG
The DNA here is from genome assembly GCF_029360775.1 of Daejeonella sp. H1SJ63. Taxonomy (GTDB): domain Bacteria; phylum Bacteroidota; class Bacteroidia; order Sphingobacteriales; family Sphingobacteriaceae; genus Daejeonella. The sequence goes on from NZ_JARKMZ010000028.1 coordinate 753,081, forward strand.
GTTTAAGCCATATCATCTGCTCATAGAGTGGACTAAAATTCTTATCCTTCCCGGATTTAGTCCCCTGCCATTGTATACTGTTGCAACTTTCTTCTTTCAGGAAATAGGTAAAGATGAGCTTATTAATAAAGCTTCATCGCTGTCGTACAATTTTATGCTGGCGATATTTCCGGCTATCATTTTCCTGTTCACATTAATCCCTTATGTGCCGATTGACAACTTTCAGAATCAACTTCTGACATTAATTGCATTAATTCTTCCGGCCGAAGCGTATATCGCGGTTAGATCCACGCTGGTGGATATTGTAAGCAACCAGAATTCCAAACTTTTGTCTTTTGGTTTCCTGCTTGCACTCATCTTTTCAACCAATGGGGTACATACGCTGATGGAAGCATTTAACAAATCATCGCTGATATCAGAGACAAGATCATGGTTTAAGCAAAGACTCGTTGCACTGTATCTTACTGTACTGATTTCATTTGCACTTATCCTCGGTCTGATCATTATGACTATTGGAGAGTATGTTTTCAATGCGTTAAAATCCGAGCTGCTTTTCAAAGACAGTTTCTGGATATATGTAATTAATATGGTTCGATGGTTTATACTGATTGTAATTTACTTTGTGACCATAAGCCTGTTGTACAGATATGGCCCGGCAAATGCTAAGAAATGGAAATTTTTCAGCGCGGGTTCCTGGATGGCTACTATTCTGGCCGTTCTTACCTTCTGGGGCTTTTCATTTTACATCAATAATTTCAGTAACTACAATAAACTTTACGGATCAATCGGTACTCTTATCGTATTAATGATCTGGCTGTATTTAAACTCTTTGATTATACTTGTCGGGTTTGAACTAAACGCCAGTATTGACCTTTCCAAACGGAGTATTAAGATCATAAAACCGAAATTTAACAGCTTCAAGAGTCCCCCTGCCGCAGAAAACCCACCAGGGCTGCCCTGATTTTCAAAATTATTTTATTCTTTCTGCTTCACTTTCTGTGAGTTATGCAGAATAATCTAAAAAAGCGTTTTTTTGTTTGCAGATTAAGTCTGAGTTTGTACTTTTGCGGCGGAGAGTTGGCAGAGTGGTCGATTGCGGCAGTCTTGAAAACTGTTGACTGTAATAGGTCCGGGGGTTCGAATCCCTCACTCTCCGCACCACATTTTAGAAATGGCGTTTTTTGATATCAAGAAACGCCATTTTTTTGTTTTATAAAAAATTGGGTGCAATAATGGGGGATCATGACGAAAAGTTGGGGGGATAGAAAATTTAGGCATAGATTTTAGATAGCCTGAATAGAAAAAA
>NZ_JARKMZ010000029.1 GCF_029360775.1 Daejeonella sp. H1SJ63
AGTCGCTCCACCTAAATTACCACCAGCACCACTCTTGATCGATACACTAACACTCGCTGTACTGCCTGTCAGGTTTCCCTGCGCATCACGGATAGCAATTACAGGCTGAGTCGTTAATAAAGCCCCACTCACCCCGCCAACTGGCTGGGTCGTGATTGTCAATTGTGAAGGGCTTCCCGCCGTAACCGTTACATTGCTGCTGGTCACTGCTGTAAGCCCGGTAGAAGTAAACTCCAGCGTATAGTTCTCTCCAACAGTTCCGGCTAAAGTCAGGTTCGTGAAGGTCGCTGTACCTGCTACGGCAGTAACTGATGTTGTTCCACCCAGCGTTCCGCCCGTACCCGTTTTGATCGCCACACTCACACTCGCTGTACTGCCCGTCAGGTTTCCCTGCGCATCACGGATAGCAATTACAGGCTGAGTGCTTAAGACAGCTCCACTGGCTCCGCCAACAGGCTGAGTTGTAATGACAAGCTGAGTCGGAGTACCCGCTGATACAGTGACATTTGTACTGACAACTGCAACAAGCGAACCAGAACTAAATTCAAGTGTATAGTTCTCCCCAACAGTTCCGGCTAAGGTCAGGTTCGTGAACGTCGCCGTACCTGCTACGGCAGTAACTGATGTTGTTCCACCCAGAGTTCCGCCCGTACCCGTTTTGATCGCCACACTCACACTGGCTGTACTGCCCGTCAGGTTCCCCTGCGCATCACGGATGGCAATTACAGGCTGAGTGCTTAAAACCGCTCCGCTGGCCCCGCCAACAGGCTGGGTGGTGATCGTCAGCTGTGCCGGACTACCGGCCGTAACCGTTACATTACTGCTGGTAACAGCCGTTCCTGAGGCAGGTGTAAAAGTGAATGTGCCTGTACCGGCAGTTCCGGTGAAGGTAAGCTTAGTAGTTAAATTTGCAATACCATTGCTGAAATCTGCGATATTATTCAATTTATCACCATTACTCAATCCGCTGATCGAACCACTAAGACTGGAAGTAACTGTAATATTATTTGATGAAGCATCAAAACTGGTAACCGTATTACCATAAGCATCAAGTGCTGTCAATATATTGGTTCCCGTAAAAGCTGTCGAATTGATCTGCGGACTTGCCAGACTTACTGTCATCTTATTAAAGGCACCCGCACTGACTGTTACACTCAAACGATCTGCTCCTGTTGAGCTAATGGTACCATCAGTAACTGCAATGACTGCAGCCTCTGCCTTGTACAGCTTCAGCACCCCGTTATTACTGCCCGATACCGTAGCAACACCATTGGTAAAAGTAATTGTTGTTCCTGTTCCAAAATTAACCGCAATACCCGTCTTATCAGAAACTGTAGGAGCATTGACAGGACTCAAAGAGGAGTTTGCACCACTGAAAGTCAGACTCTTATCCCCGGTATAGCCTGTAACGGTATTGCCGGCATCATCTTTAGCAGTAATAGTAATGTTTTGAGCTGCGCCGGCAGTCTGAGTACTGTTACCTGTTATAACGAGCCTTGTTGCAGGAACGGACTCTCCGATATAATAATCACTAAAAGATGTTTGACTAACAGACTGCGTGCTGGTACTGGTTCTGTTTCCGATACCTGGTGCAGACCATGTACCTCCATCATTTTTAGCAATAATAAAATTTAATGGATTAGCTGAACCTGCTATATCTCCGGCAACAAAATTAAATGTGGAACTGAAAGAAGTAAATGTAACACCGTTATTAACCAGTGTCCATTTACGATTAAGGTATTTCGTTTGACTTATTCCTGAAGCAAGAGGCGGTTGCTCAGCAGCAGTAGAAACATCAAGGGTTCCGGAACCACCCGGAGTCCCGGAAAAGAGAATTGTAACCGGAGTATAATTTGAAGCATCTCCAATAGCAAAATCCGCTGAAAAGTTACTTGTTGCAGGTATTCCCCGTCTTAAATTTCCATATACATATTTACCACTTCCGGCACCTGAAATTGAGGCAGAACTTCCAAGAATTACTTTATTAACACCTGTGGTAATGATTCCGGAACTAAATGATAATACCCCGTTTACGTTAATATCAGCACTAATGGTAGCTCCTCCTGAATTAGAGAGTGTAAGGTTATTATAAGTGAATGCTGGAATTGCCTGAGAAGTACTTCCGTGAAAATCTATCGTATTCCCGGTAATAGTATAGCTTGTGCCCGATGCTGTAATGGAAAGTGATCCTGTAATCCCTATCGTACCTCCATTAACAAGGGTAATGATCCCCCCACCTCTTGAGCCCGATATCGTCAGGTTATTAAATTCAAATGCCGGAATACTCTGAGATCCCGAGCCATTGAAATTAACTGTATTAGCTGTTTTAATATAAATAATATTTGTGGCTGTGACAGAAAATGTTCCGGCAATCCCAATTGTACCTGCATTTGCCAGGGTTACATTCGCACCAGCCCTGTCCCCTGAAATGTTGAGATTGTTATAATTAAAAGCAGGAATAGTCTGTATTCCTGCTCCATTGAAATCAATAGTATTTCCAGTAATGATATAACTTGCATTCGTGGCCGTAGCAGAGAATGTTCCCGCAATACCAATCGTGCCACCATCTACCAAAGTCACATTCGTACCGCCCCTGTTCCCGGAAATAGTAAGATTATTATAATTAAGTGCTGATATGGTTTGAGCACCGGCACCATTATAATCGAAGGTATTTCCGGTAATGATATAATTAGTATTTGTGGCTGTAGCAGAAAATGTACCTGCAACCCCAATAGTGCCATTTACCAGAGTCACATTCGCACCACCTTTGCTTCCTGAAATGCTGAGGTTATTATAATTAAAGGCCGGAATAGTCTGTGCACCGCTTCCATTAAAATCAATGGTATTTCCTGTCTTTACATATACAACATTAGTGGCTTCAAATGACAATACGCCCGCAACACCAATTGTTCCGCCATTTACAAGTGTTAAATTGGCACCACCCATATTCCCTGAAATCGTCAGATTATAGTAATTGAACGCCGGAACTGTCTGTGCACCGGGAGCATTAAAATTAACCGTACTTGAAGTCACCGTATTTGTTCCGGTACTTGGTGTAAATGCTCCTGCTACACCAATTGTTCCTGTTGACGAGAGTGTTCTGCTACCATTTCCGCTGTTTGAAAGATGATAATAATTGACCGCTGCGATGGTTTGAGCAGCTGTGGATTTATAATCAACGGTTGTTTGAGCCGCAATATTCACTGTGGCAAAAGCAGGGAAGCTGGTTGAACTAATGCCATTTCCCAAAGCCAATGTTCCGGATGTCAGATTCAGGGTTCCGGTTGAAGTAAGCTGATTTCCATTATCATTAAAAATACTCCCAGAAATAACATTTCCGATTGTCAGGGTACCAACAGTTCTTGCTGCATGCAGATTTACCCCGGAACTGTTATTAACTTTCAAAATAAGGGGGCCGCTGCTCGCAGGAAATTCAATCGAAGTACTCGTCTGAACTGCACTTCCTTTATACTCAAGAGTACCTGAACCCCCATAAACAATAGCATTACTGATTGCAGCGGCTGTCCCCTGCATAGAAACAGTACCATTTACAGTAGTTGAAGCCGGAATTGTTTTATTGCCCGAACCTGAAAGGGTAAGATTTGTATAAGTGGCTGCTCTAAGCGACTGGGCACCGTTATATGCATAATTTACTGTTGCTCCGGTACCCGTAAAAGTCAGGGTATTCACCCCCGTACCACTCAGGGTGAAAGGTGTAGCCCCAGAAAGAACAAGTTCCGGACTTCCCGCACCCATTGTATAAGTGCTTGAACTGTTGGCTCCATTTATTGTAGTAAAAGTACCTCCAACAGTAATCACACCGGCATCATGACTGAGCACAGCATTTTGCAATCGCTGTGCATTGGATCCCTGTGTTGATTGAAGAGTCAGATTACCGCTTAGGGATAAAGTTCCCAGATCACTCGTAAGTGTAGTTGAAACAGTCGCTTTTCCCGAGGCAACAGTGGCATTTCCAATATTTAATGAAGCTGCAGCAATGCTTCCGCCTCCTGTAAAGACGACACTAACATTGGTGAGATCAACATGCGGAATAGAAATTGCACCACTAACTGTTAAAGTGACTGAAGAATTTACTGTAATTAATGAACCATTCCCCAGTGAGACAGAGGCTGCATAAGCCGCCGAACTAACTGTCACACTTATTCCCGGATTAATAGTTACGGCATCTCCTGAACCCGGAACCGTTTGACCACCCCAGGTGGCAGTACTATTCCAGTCGCCACTAACACTTGCCGTACGTTGAGCAAATGCAATGTTCCCCAGACAAAGGGTAAGAAAAAATATTAAAAGTACTCTTAACCTCATTATTCTTTTCTCCAAAACAGAGTAGCAATGATGGCATATTTCGCTGTTCGGGAGTACCTAAAGTACATGACATAAACCCTGCCAAAAAAACAAAGCTTTTCTTTAGTCTAAAATACTAAAAAAACAGAGGGAAACCTGTAAAAACGGGTAAAAAAACACTTCAAAACGAAATAATTTCATCAAAACTGTAGAAAAAATTCCCCCGTTATTGATACAGACAACTTATTATCACAAAAGGATATTTTTTTAACAAAATAAATAAGTACCCAGATACCATAATTGAATCAGGTATCCTTCAGTATAAAAGCATGATCTGAAAAAGCTGGACCACTTACACAAGCTACAAAATGGATGAATCACTATCATTCAACGGTCCTGCTATTAAGAATAGCAAGCCAGAACAAATTGAATGAATGTTTGAACCGGTTTGCTTCTACCATCCCAGCCTGGTATCATCTCCTCTCGGATCAGCACCACCTTCGTAATAACCCCAGCGGGTCTTCAGTATCGCATCTACCCTGCCAATTGCTCTTCTTTCTCTGAATTTGTAGGCTTTACCTTCAAGTTTCAGTCTTGTTAAACTATCCGGACTCCCCTTTTCAACAACTACCTCATCCGGCATCCACTGATGATGAAAACGTTTGGCATTCACCGCAGCCTGCATATTCATATCAAACTCAATGACATTCAGAATAGTCTGAAAAACAGAGGTAATGATTGTGGATCCACCCGGTGTGCCAACTACCATAAAAAGATCGCCATTCTTTTCCAGTATGGTAGGGGTCATAGAACTTAGCATTCGCTTTTCAGGAACGATTGAGTTCGCTTCACCACCCAGCAATCCGTACATATTCGGAGCCCCCGGTTTAACCGAGAAATCATCCATTTCATTATTAAGCAGAAATCCTGCTCCCTTCACAAAAACCATGGAGCCATAGCCCCCATTCAGGGTGGTTGTAAGAGAAACTGCATTCCCCTCGCGGTCTACAATAGAAAAATGGGTAGTCTCTTCACTTTCTTTCGGAAATTCACCTGCCTTTACATCTGTACTCAGTGTAGCTTTATTCCAGTTAAAATTGTTCATTCTCATTTTTGAATAAGAGGGATCAATTAACTGTTTCTGTGGCACTTTATAAAAATCAGGATCTCCCAGGTGGGTGGCCCTGTCGGCATAAACCCTTCGCTCTGCCTCAATCATTACCTGCATAGCAGAATCAGAATTATGTCCATAACGTTTTAGAGGGAAAGGCTCCACAGAGTTAAGAAGCTGCAGCAGGGCAATCCCGCCACTGGATACCGGAGGCATGGTAATAACCTTATAATCCTTGTACTTCCCAATCAAAGGTTCGCGCCATTGTGCCTGATAGTTCTTCAGATCTTCTTTACTGATTAAGCCACCACCAGCAGCCATTTCAGCTACAATAAGATCCGCTACCTCACCGGAGTAAAAACCTTCACGCCCTTTATCCCTGATTAATTCAAGAGTCTTTGCCAGATCTTCCTGAACCCAGGTATCTCCGCCGGTAAATTTACTCTTGATAAAATAGGTTTTGTCAGGATTGAATTTCCTGAATGGCTCCTGCATTTCATTCAGTTCTTCGGCCTGCTTTTCAGTAACAGGAAACCCATTTCTTGCCAGATCAATTGCCGGCTGAACAAGATCAGCCCATCTCAGCTTACCGAATTTTTCATGAGCCTTAACCATTCCGTCCACACTTCCCGGAACACCTGCAGCCAGATGACCAAATAAGCTTTTCTCAGGTATGGCATTCCCTGCAGCATCCAGATACATATTCCTGCTTGCTTTTCCCGGAGCTTTTTCACGAAAATCAAGTGTTGCTACCTCCCCCCCGGCAGAACGATAGACCAAAAACCCACCACCACCAAGATTACCTGCTGTTGGATATACTACCGCAAGTGCAAACTGTACGGCAACAGCTGCATCAACTGCATTTCCTCCTTTTTTAAGGATATCCAGTCCCACTTTTGAAGCTGAAGGATGGGCAGAAACCACCATACCGTTTTTATATTGCCCGCTATTATTCTGTGCAACTTGTCCGCCCGCACATGCTGTCAATAAAATACCCAAACTGAGTATGACTGCTATAAGCTTTAAATTTCTGCTCATTCTTAAATTATACATTCCTGTAAATATTTTCTACTAATGATTTATACTTTTCTAATATTACCTTTCTCTTCAGGCTCAGTTTTGGAGTGAGTTCCCCTCCGTCAATACTCCACTCATCACTAAGCAGCTCAAACTTTTTAACCTGCTCCCAATGCCCAAAACCCTGATTAAAATGATCGATTACCGATTGTATCTTATTAATCACACGCTGATCTTTAACCATTTCAGCATTCGTGGTATAAGCAATATTATTCCGATCACACCATCCCCGGATGGCAGGAAAGTTAGGCAATATCAATGCCGCCGGGAATCGCTCATTTTCTCCGATTACCATGACCTGTTCAATATAGGGCGACTCCTTAAACTTATTCTCCAGAATTTGCGGAGCAATATATTTACCTCCGGCAGTTTTAAATATCTCCTTTTTCCTGTCGGTAATCCGCAGATATTTCCCATCCACCATTTCACCGATATCCCCGGTATGAAAAAAGTCATCTTTATCGATTACCTCAGCGCTGAGATCCGGACGATTATAATAGCCCTTCATGATATTAGGCCCCTTACAAAGTATCTCTCCGTCTTCGGCAATTTTAACTTCAACCCCCCTGATCGGTTTACCTACGGTGGTAAATTTGGAATCACCAGGTCCCAGACCATTAACTGCTATCACGGGTGATGTTTCAGTTAGACCATAACCTTCAAGCACCGGCATACCTGCAGCTCTGAATACCCTTGCAAGTCGTGGCTGAAGTGCTGCCCCTCCTGATACCAGTGCAATAACATTTCCTCCTAAAGCCTCTCTCCATTTTTTAAATATCAGCTTATTGGCAATCTTCAACTGAAACTCATACCAGAAACCATTTGCACCGTCCAGTTCATACCTGAGCCCAAGATTAAGGGCCCAGAAGAATAACTGCTTCTTTATTCCTGTTAATTCAGCTCCTTTTGCAACAATGCGATCGTATACCTTCTCAAGCAAACGGGGCACGGTTGTAAAACCATGTGGCTTTACTTCTGCCAGATCAGCAACAATAGTATCTATACTTTGTGCATAATAAACTGATATGCCAAGATAGAAATACATATACAGCACCATGCGTTCGAAAATATGAGAAAGAGGCAGAAAACTTAATGCCTTTTTAAAGTCTTCAGGATATAAAACAGAAGATGCTTTAAAGTTACTGACCAGATTATCATGAGTGAGCATGACACCTTTCGGGGTTCCCGTAGTTCCGGAAGTATAGATTAAGGTTAGCAGATCATCCGGACTAATGGCTTGCCGGTATGCATCCAAATCCTGAAATTGTGCATCAGCACCAGACTTCAGAATATCCGACCAGTGAGGAACTCCATCAATCCTGTCGAAACTGAATATTTCGAATGCTATGTCCTCTTCAGTTCTGACTTTGTTCAGTTTATTATACAGTGACAGATCCGAAACGAATACGATCTTGACATCAGCATCACGAATAATAAATTTAATATCACTCTCAGCCAGGGTAGGATACATCGGCACCTGGGCAGCACCAATCTGCATAATCCCGAAATCGCAAATATTCCATTCCGGACGGTTTGGCGACATGATTGCCACCTTGCTATCCTTCTTTATCCCCCTTGCTATCAAGCCGAGGCTTAACAAATTAACCTGCTCAATGAAGCTTTCAGTAGAATATTTCACCCAGCTACCATCGCGCTTGGCTGCTACCATATCATCCTTACGATGATTCTCCAGAGAATGTGTAAGAAGATCAAAAACCCGTGTTATTTCTCCCATATCATCGATTCATATTCAAGTGTAATTTAATAAATTCGCTAAAATTAAGGGCTGCTGAATCGAGAAATAATTCTAAAAAATAATTTCTAACCATTGGCATTGTTTTTGGGTATATCCTGTTATTAAATTATGAATAATATGAAAAAGCTATTTTTACTTTGTTTAACAGTCGGATTAATTTTATTTGCTGACTCAAATGCAAATGCACAATCTTACAATAATGCCATTGGGGTAAGACTGGGTTCTTACAATGGACTGAACTACAAAACTTTTCTGCAATCAAACAAGGCTCTGGATTTTAACCTGTCTTTCAGAAATAACGATAATCTGAACCGTTTTATTTTTACGGGATTGTATGAAGTTCATAATCCCATTAATAATGCTCCGGGATTAACCTGGTACTATGGCGCAGGTGGTAGTATCGGATCTTATAAAGTGAAAGATTTTGAGGGCGAGATGTTCCTGAGTGCTGATGGTGTTATCGGATTGGATTACAAAATCGCAGAGGCCCCGATCAATCTGGCTATTGACTGGAGGCCACGACTTGAATTAACTCCAAATACCGGATTCGGGTCAGGAGACGTAGGATTGGCATTACGATTTACATTCTGATAGGATTTATAAAAAAAAGCAGGGTGTCCAAAAAATTCGGGCACCCTGCTTTTTTTTGCTTTTTCTATATAAAACAACAAACGACAATAAATCTTTCTTCCATTTTTGTTCAAAACGGCTTCATAAGAACGATCTTTTGATCGAATTTTGATCAAATCCCCGAATAATCGTTAATAATTTCATATAAATAGATCAATAATCAGCTAAAAGATTTACAATCTGAGCCATCTCTTTCTAACAGCCAACTGCGCTTCAGTTGGATTCGGTAAAGAGGCAATCCTGAATTTATGATTCGGATTTCTAACCAGAATCACTTCAATATCCCTGATCAAACCATCACGGTTAACAGTAATATTTACCTTATCGCCTGTTTTTTTGCCTGAAATGAATTTATCAACTTCAGATAACCGCGGATCAGAAACATTGTTGATACGATAATTATCCATAGACAAAATTTCATCATTTACATTCAGGCCGGCATTCCAGGCCGGGCTCTGTCGACTCACATTGGTTACTACGATCTTACCATCCTTCAAAGCTGTTACTGCCCCCAGATAGGCATCCTTACCCACAGCCGCATCGTCGATCAATGTTAGTCCTGCATAGGCAAAATATTTATTGTAATCGATGGTCTTTACTCCGTTAACATAATCCCTGTAAACATCTTCAAAAGATTTCCCTGACACCTTTTCAAGCATTGATCTGAACTCAGCATCGGTATATCCGCGGCCTTTTTTTGTATAATATTCATCATACATCGCTTTCATGACCTCATCCAGTCCGGCTTTTGTTTTGGTAGAATTAATAATTTCCAGATCCATGATCAAACCTATCAAAGCACCCTTACTGTAATAAGATATAGTAGAATTTGCTGAATTCTCATTCGGACGATATTGCTTGATCCATGCATCAAAACTGGCCTGACTTACCGGATCAACACGATTTCCCGGCTGATTTTCAACAGAACTGATTGTACCGGCCAGATTCATCAGGTAATGCTCTGCACTTTGCAGGCCTGCCCTCTTGGTGTAGATATCCTGATAATATGCAGTAAAACCCTCGGCGATCCATAAATTGCTGGTATAATTTTCCTGATCATAATTAAACGGACCCAATGCAATCGGGCGAAGCCGCTTCACATTCCAGAGATGAAAATACTCATGTGATACAAGGCCAAGAAATCTTAAAAGACCTGCCTCTGTATTATAAGAATTACGGCTTGCACCCAAAACGGTGGAATTCAGATGCTCTAAACCTCCTCCTCCGGAATTGAAATTATGGACGATAAATACGTATCTCTTATTCGGATTTACCCCAAATGTTTTGGTTTGCTCTGCAACGATCTTTGCCATATCACGCTTCAGAACCTCCTTATCGTAATTACCTCCGCCATACATTGCAACTTCATGTCTGGCGCCCTCTGCATCAAATTCGAAAACATCCTGATTACCCACTTCTATCGGCGAATCATAAAGAATATCAAAATCAGAAGCAATAAAAGTATTTGCTTTAGATGCCAGTTTCTCTAAACCTGTTGAAATTTTCGTCCAGGTTTTGTATGGCTTAATACTAACTTCAGATGATGCATTAAGCTGTCCGTCAGGATACATAAAGATTCCTGCAGGTGATAAGAATGCATGCGATTCATCAACAAAACTGGTTCTTACAGATATTTCAAAAGCATACACTCTGTATCTTACTTTTATTCTGCCGGTGTTTCCGGAACTTACTCTCCAGGTATTTTTATTAATTTTTTCTGCCGGCAGCTCAGCTCCTGAAGCATTAAAAGCCCGGAAAGATTCTACATTTTTTGCAAATTCCCTGATCAGGTACGAGCCGGGAGTCCAAACAGGCATTTTCAGATCTATATAAGCCGATTTCAACTCCGAAATTTCCATTTCAACATCCGCATAGTGCGTCTGGGGTTCCGAAAATGAAACTTCAAATGCAATCTTATTTTGAGCATTCAGATTATTGGCCATAAATACAATAATGATAAAAGAGAAAATATATTTCATAAAAAATAATTGGTGGCCAAAAATAGCTTTTTATACATTCATTAGAAATGCATACTGAACTAAGCTGTAAAATAGTTGCTACATTCAACTATTTGTGAAGTTTAAAAATAGATTTGTAATACCAATTATGAGGGAACCACTAGCCAATCCTTTACTAGCAGTCTCTAAAAAATATCTGAATGTACTCTCCAGAATGGTACATCAGCTATCTCTGGACAGATATCACTATGTTCTGGTGCTAATAGATTCGCATGAACAGTTGTTAACCCAAAAAGCACTTGCAGAGATATTGAATATTGACAAATCTTACATGGTTACCATACTTGATTATCTTGAGGAAAGAGACTACATACATAGAGAAAAAAACCCTCAGGATCGCAGGGAGCAGCTGATAACGCTTACTTTAAAAGCCAAAGAGGACATTCCTGTTATCAGGGATGCTATTGCAATTCTGAACGATGCATCACTTGAGAACCTTAGCGATGAACAGAAAAAAACGTTCTGCGAAGTATTACATATTATAGAAGATAACCTGGTAAAAATCGTTTCCGGCAACCTTAAAAAATCCTATTCTACATACACGAAAACCCATTCAATTATATGAAACCATCATGATTTTGCTAAAACCCGCAGCGGTATGATTATCAAAATCATGAGTGCCCTGCCGGTAGGCAGGCAGGCCTGCCTACCGGCAGGCAGGTTCATCAACATTAAAAAAAACAAAAACAAAACAGATGAAAACTAAGTATATCGTATATTTCTTTATTGCGCTTCTTATCGGGGCAATGGTTTACTACCGTCTGAATAAAAATAAGGCTATGCAGGTGCAGGGCAGTGGTCGTGGAACGGCGGGTGCTAGTGCCCCAATGAAGGTCAGCGGAATAATAACTAAAGCCGAAGATTTTTCGAACTCACTTTCAGTTGCAGGTTCGATTGAAGCCAATGAACAGGTAGATATACGAAGTGAGATCTCAGGACTGGTAACCGGAATATATTTCAGTGAAGGAAGCTCTGTAAGCAAAGGTAAATTACTGATCAAAATCAATGATCAGGAACTTCAGGCACAGCTTTCTCAGGCACTGACCAAGCAAAAACTTGCGCAGGAAACTGAATCACGTGCTAAGCAATTACTGGAAAAAGAAGCTATCAGCAAGGAAGAATATGATGTTGCTCTTGCAGAACTCCGCTCATTGCAATCGCAAACACAGCTAATCAGAGCCCAGCTGGCAAAAACACAGATTATAGCTCCGTTCAGTGGTAAAATCGGGTTAAGATCAATCTCTTCAGGCGAGTATTTAACTCCTTCAAGTACCATAGCACGTTTGGTGAGTACTGACCCGGTAAAGATCCTTTTCTCAATTCCTGAAAAATATGCCGGATTAATAAAACTGAATACCGACATCGCTTTCAGTGTAGCAGGATCAAAAACCACCTACAATGCCCGTATTTATGCGATAGAACCGGGCATCGACCTTGCAACACGTACACTTCAGCTTAAAGCAAAAGCGTCTAATTCCAAAGGGGAACTCCTTCCGGGGTCATTTGCAAAGATTGATCTTCCCCTCTCAAGCACAAATGATGCCATACTGATTCCTACCGAATCAGTAATTCCGGTTCTACAGGGTAAAAAAGTATATGTCAGTTCTAAGGGAAAAGCTAAAGAAGTAATGGTAGAAACCGGGACCAGAACAGACAAACAGATTTTAATCACTTCCGGATTAAATGTTGGAGATACAGTAATAACTACTGGTATTATGTCAATGAAAGAAGGCATGCCGGTAAATGTAATAGTGGGTAATTAATCCCCCCCTCTGAGTTTAGTTCTACATTAGTTTTTAAACATAAAACAACAACATGAGCTTATCAACCACCAGTATAAAAAGACCCGTTCTGGCAATCGTAATGAATCTTTTACTGGTTCTTTTCGGTGTCATTGGATTCAAATTCCTGGGAGTCAGAGAGTTTCCTTCCATTGACCCTCCGGTTGTTTCGGTACGTACCAGTTATCCGGGTGCAAACTCCGATATTATAGAATCGCAGATTACCGAGCCGCTGGAAAAAGCAATAAACAGTATTGAAGGCATCAAGAATATCTCATCATCAAGTAATCAGGGAACCAGTAATATCAATATTGAATTTAACCTCGATAAAGAACTGGAAGAAGCAGCGAACGATGTTCGCGATAAGGTTTCACAGGCCGTAAGAAACTTACCTAAAGATATTGATGGTCTGCCGGTTGTTTCAAAGGCTGATGCAAACTCAGAAGCAATTCTGTCAATGACCCTTCAGAGTGATCGCAGAAATCAGCTGGAGCTGAGCGATTATGCAGAAAATGTTATTTCTCAACGCCTTCAGACAATACCGGGAGTAAGCGGCGTTCAAATCTGGGGGCAAAAACGTTTTGCCATGCGTATCTGGATCGACCCGGCAAAACTGGCAGCATACAGACTTACTGCGCTTGATGTAAAAAATGCACTGGACAGAGAAAATGTTGAACTTCCATCCGGAAAAATTACCGGAAACTCAACCGAGTTATCTGTTAAGACACTGGGAAATCTATCCAATGAAGAACAGTTTAACAATCTCATCATACAAAGTTCGGGCGACAATATCGTCAGGCTGAGAGATATCGGCACTGCTATTCTGGGGCCTGAAAATGAGGAAACAATGCTTCGTTCATCAGGCACACCGATGATAGGAATGGGTTTGATCCCTCAACCCGGCGCTAACTACCTCGAAATATCTGATGAATTTTACAAACGCTATGAGCAGTTAAAGAAAGAACTACCGGAAGATTTCAAGGTTGACATTGCCCTGGATACTACCGTGTTCATCAAACGCTCGGTAACAGAGGTGGCAGAAACAATCCTGATCTCCCTGATTCTGGTTATTCTGATTATTTATATTTTCTTCAGAGACTGGAGTATCGCTTTCAGGCCGCTGATTGATATCCCGGTATCACTGGTCTCTACCTTCTTTATCATGTACCTTTTCGGTTTTTCTGTGAACGTACTTACGCTTCTGGCGGTTGTACTGGCAACCGGATTGGTTGTAGACGACGGAATTGTTGTTACGGAAAATATTTTCAAAAAGCTTGAAGAAGGATATAGCCCTATAGAAGCGGCAATAAAAGGTTCAAATGAGATTTTCTTTGCAGTAATTTCGATTTCCGTTACCCTTGCGGCTGTATTTCTTCCGGTAATCTTTCTCGAAGGCTTTGTAGGGCGTCTCTTCCGGGAATTCGGAGTCGTCATTGGTTCGGCGGTATTAATATCGGCATTCGTGTCATTGTCATTAACTCCGATGCTGAATGCATACATGATGAAGGCCAATAAAAAGAAAACCAAATTCTACAATTGGTCAGAACCTTACTTCGAAAAAATGACTTCGGGTTATTCTGATTCACTGACCAACTTTATGAAAAAGCGGTGGACAGCTTTTCCAATAATCATTGCCTGTATCGGCCTGATTGTTTTATTCTGGGCAGTTTTACAAAAAGAAACAGCTCCTTATGACGATCGTGCTGCCGTAAATATGCAGGTTACAACTCCCGAAGGTTCATCATACGACTATACCGATAATTTCATTCTGAAACTTTCACAAATGGTAGATGATTCAATTCCTGAAAAGGAATTTAACCTGACTGTAACCTCTCCGGGATTCAGTGGATCGGGTGCTGCAAATACCGGATTTCTGAGGATTCGTTTAAGTGATCCTTCAGAAAGGGAAACTACGCAGGCTCAGGTAGCTGAAAAGCTGACCAAAGTAACCAAATCCTATACTGAAGGAAGGGTATTCGTTATTCAGCAGCCAACAATTTCGGTTACACGAAGAGGCGGCTTACCGGTAAATTATATTATCCAGGCACCGAATTTCGAAAAACTGCGCGAGAAACTGCCTCTGTTTATGGATGAGATCAGCCAGGATCCAACATTTACTGTAACTGATGCAAATCTGAAATTTAATAAACCCGAGATTAACATTTCGATTGACAGGGAAAAATCAAAAAATCTGGGTGTATCCATTCTGGATGTTGCGCAAACCCTGCAATTTGCCCTGAGTGGCCAGCGTTTTGCCTATTTCCAGATGAATGGACGACAATACCAGGTTATCGGCCAGTATGAACGTGCAGACCGTGATGATCCACTCGATCTGACTTCTATTTTTGTGCGCAATAATAAAGGCGAATTAATACAGCTTGACAATCTGGTACAAATGGTCGAAACAAGTACTCCTCCTCAATTGTACCATAATAACCGTTTCATGTCGGCTACAGTTTCTGCCGGACTTGCCCCGGGAAAAAGCTTAGGAGATGGCATTGATGCAATGGACAAAGTGGCTGCCAAAATACTTGACGATACATTTACTACTGACCTCGGCGGTGAGTCGCGTGACTTCAGGGAAAGTTCATCCAATACACTATTTGCATTTGCTTTGGCACTCTTACTTGTTTACCTGATTCTGGCCGCACAATTCGAAAGTTTTGTAGATCCTTTTATCATCATTCTGACTGTTCCAATGGCTGTAGCAGGAGCATTTCTTTCACTATGGCTCTTTGGCCAGACCTGGAATATTTTCAGTCAGATTGGAACCATCATGCTGATCGGACTCGTTACAAAAAATGGTATCCTGATTGTAGAGTTTGCCAATCAGCTGAAAGAACAGGGAAAACCACTCAGGGAAGCAATCATTGAGGCAGCAGTAGCCCGTTTAAGACCGATTTTAATGACGAGTCTTGCCATTGCTTTAGGTGCATTGCCAATTGCTATGGCTTTGGGTGCGGCAGCAAAAAGCAGGATGAGTATGGGTATTGTGATTATCGGCGGGACATTATTCTCGCTAATACTTACTCTTTACGTTATCCCGGCTATTTACTCTATGTGGTCAAGAGAGCATAAGACCCGTCCGGAAATGAAGGAAAAGCAGGAGGAAGTGGAATTGACAAATGCTTAATCTAAAGCTTTTAGAGAATACCTGTATAAATTGTTTATGAACAGAAGAACATTGAAAAGAATTTTATTCCTGATTGTATTGCTTGCTGGCAACACTATTCAGGCACAGGAGAAATTAAGTCTGGAACAGGCTGTACAATTGGCTCTGGAAAACAATTATGATATCAAACTGAATAAAAATGATGTTGAAATTGCAAAAAATAATGTAAACAGTGCTATTGCAGGAATGCTGCCTGCTGTTACAGGTAATTTTAACACAAATAATACTGTTTCAAATACCAGGCAGACATTATCAAGTGGTGTTATTCAGGAAAGAAACGGGGCCAAAAACTCCAGTCTGGTTTACGGACCGGTATTAAACTGGCAGGTATTCGATGGTTTTCAGATGTTTGCCAGATATGATAAACTGAAAGAAATAGAACAGCTCGGAGAAGCTAGTTTCAGGCTTACCGTACAGAACACCCTTGCTGACGTAATCAGCAGCTACTATAATCTGGTACAGCAGCAACAGCAGATCAAAGCATTAAATGAGGCTCTTAATATTTCCAGATTAAGATTAAAAAACTCACAAAGCAGGTATGGAATAGGTAAAGCAGCAAAGCTTGAAGTGCTTGCCGCATCCGTTGACCTGAATACAGATACCACCAACCTGCTCAGACAGATTGATAGCTACAGAAGCACTAAAATCAGGCTTAACGAACTTCTTGCAAGGGAAATCAATACAGATTTCAGTGTTTCAGACACTATCGCCATTCTTGAAGGAATACTTTTGGAAGAATTACAGAATTCTGCAGCTAAACTTAATCCCAGCCTTCAATCGGCATTAATTAACCGCAGGATCGCAGAAATTAACCTGAAAGAAGTTAAAGGAAACCGCTATCCGGTAGTCAATCTTACTTCAGGATATAATTTCAACAAATCTACTTCTGAATTGGGATTTGCAAGAAGTTCAGTAGGCCGGGGATTAAATTACGGACTTAGCGCCTCTATCAATATTTTCAATGGTTACCTGCAAAAAAGAAATGAAACAAATGCAAAACTTGAAATTGAAAGCAGCCGGTTGCAATTTGAAAAAGTAAATCAAAGCATCTCATCACAACTGGCATCACTCTATCAAACTTTTCTCACAAATCTGGAACTCGTAAAGCTTGAGCAGCAAAACCTGGAAGTTGCCCGCCAAAACATGGATATCACCCTGGAAAAATTCAGACTGGGAAGTGTTGCACCTCTTGAATTCAGAGAAGCACAACGAAATTATATCGACGCAAGTGCACGATATACCAATGCTCAATATGACGCAAAACTGGCTGAGACTGCCCTGCTGCAAATTTCCGGAAAGTTAAACCTGAAATAAGCCCTGAATTCTTTGCATTTGCTTAAATGCAAAGAATTAGTAATTTTGATAGAATGAATTCTTTCAAACATAAAAATGTTCTGCTCATTGATGACAGCTATATAGATAATCTGATCAATCGAAAGATTCTGGATAACAGCAACTATGCTGAATCTATTACAGTTATGGAATCGCCGATGGAGGGCTATAAACTGATAAAGGATTTATTAAAAACCGGAAAAGAGTTACCTGAGGTTATATTTCTTGATCTGAGGATGCCGGTAATGAATGGCTTTGAGTTTTTAAAAGCATTAGTTGAACTTCCGGAGCTAAAGCCCGGACAGATGAAAATCTATGTGCTTACCTCTTCACTTGATCCTAAAGACATCAAGAAAGCCAACGAGAACCATCTTGTTTCGAAATTTATTGGCAAACCCCTTACCAATCAGATTCTCGAAGAAATTTAAATTTTACTATGTTATTAGTTGCAGACAGCGGATCAACAAAAGCCGATTGGATATTAACACTCCCGGATAAACGAACCATCTCTTTCAGAACCAATGGTTTCAATCCTTTCTTTGTATCTGAGAAGGATATCATAAAAGCATTCCAGAATACTCCTGAAATACACCCTTATACAGAACAGGTCAGTGAAGTATATTTCTTTGGAGCCGGTTGTTCCAGTCCCGACAAACGGGAACTTATATCCAATGCATTGTCAAAAATCTTTAAGAATGCCTTTGTAAGTGTCGACATAGATGTTATCGCATCTATTTATGCTACAGTAGGTACATCTCAGGGGATCTGTTGCATTCTGGGTACCGGGTCAAATGTTACTTATTTCGACGGCAGAAAGATTCAGGAAAGCAAACATGGACTTGGATATGCCCTGGGTGACGAAGGTTCAGGTACATATTTTGGGAAAAAGCTGGTTACAGGTTTTTTATACGAAACTATGCCATCCGACTTAAGAGAATCATTTGATAAAAAATTCAATATCGATAAAGAATTGATTATCAAAAAGATATACAAGGAATCATACCCGAATTTCTACCTTGCGAGTTTTTCACCTTTCATGACAGAGCATAAAAATCATCCTTACATCCAGGAACTTTTGAGAACAGGATTTAATGAATTTATAGACACTATTCTGGAGTCCTATCCTGATGCAAGTAAACATACCTGTCACTTCGTTGGATCAATTGCTTATCACTTTGAAGATATCCTGAGAGAATGTTGTGAAGCCAAAAATATTTCAACCGGAAAAATTCTAAAACATCCGATAGAAGAACTTTCAGCTTTCATATACCAAAATGGCGACAAACTGGTCCGCGAATTCTAATCTTTTAGAGGATAAGAATGAATTTATCCCTTAGTTTTCAGACAATTCCGGACTAAAACTCTTGTTATCCTGATAAGCTTCACAAAGCTCTTTCACACTATGGACTTCAAAATCTACTCCCCACGGATTCCAGGAAATGAAGCGCAGCTGGTCAGCAGCCTTCCCTTTCTTTGATATCTCTTCGTAAATACCAAAATTTCCGAGACTGTAGTAATTAATTTTCACGCTCCTGCCATTCAGGTCATGAGTGTTAACCAGCTCAAATCCCATAGATTTAATCCAGTTCTTTATTGCATTCATTTTACTTCTTACCATCTTATTAACATTTTATTACGTTTCATCCGTAAATATTTAATGTTGACTAGTTAAAGTCAACGGGTTTATACTTCTGTTAATTAATTAAAAAAACACAGCCAAGAGTTGTAAAATTTCATCCTCGAGCTCTATGGCTCAACCCTGTGTGCTTAG
>NZ_JARKMZ010000003.1 GCF_029360775.1 Daejeonella sp. H1SJ63
GTGCCTATATTTATGGCATTGCTCATATTGGCTCCGGCCGGCTGGGCAAATACCCTGAATATAGTAAATACAAAAACAGCAATTGTTGTAATCAACCTTGTAAAGTAAATTTGTTCCATATATTTAGGTTTAGCTTGTTAAAGCAGAATAATTTAGAAAGTATAGTGGTTTTTAACGGCGTGAAGCGACCAGACTGCATATAGTTTTTCTATACAGTTGATACAATCCGTTTTCTAATTAAAGTTTAAACTGTGTTTTTAACTATGTGCCGGAGGAAGGCTCATTTTTACGCCTTTCTGTGGTGGGAACTATTTTTTGCAGTTGCTGCTCTGTTAATATCTTCTTCAGTTTGCTATTTTTATCGTCTATTAACTGATCCAGTTTTACTCTAAGGGAATCGCCTGTCAGGCTTTTATCATTGATGGATGCTTTAGCTTTTTCCTTGTACTGATCAAGTATGAAAGCTACCTGTTGAGCTATACCTTCAGGAACAGCCAGACTCTTGCTTATGTACTTAATATGAGCTTGCTTTAAA
This sequence comes from Daejeonella sp. H1SJ63, assembly GCF_029360775.1. Lineage (GTDB taxonomy): Bacteria > Bacteroidota > Bacteroidia > Sphingobacteriales > Sphingobacteriaceae > Daejeonella. The sequence goes on from NZ_JARKMZ010000003.1 coordinate 536, forward strand.
CTATCGGCCTGTTGCGAATAAGCATGAGCATTAAACAGGATTGTAAGAATAAAGGATATCAGGTAAGATCTCTTCATATTTATAAAATTAAAGTTCAAATATTATATAATTATTAGTTTAAATTATGAACCAACGAGGATAATAGAATTATTAAATACGTTATTTAACGGGTATATCAAACCTGCCTGAAGTAATAGAAACTGTTGCACCATCTGAGGATCTAAGTTTAAATGAAAAGGTACCGGAAATCACTTTATCATCATAACGTGTGATTGTAAGACTATTTGAAGGATCTGTTATATCTAATAAAAATGGGGCGGAATTATCATATAGAATATATCTGATAGCATCTTCAGTTGTAAATTGGTACTTGCCATTTTTAGGATATTTAAGTGTCAATTCTAAACGAGACTTTGAATTGACACCATATATTTCCAGTCCAAAAGAAGTCCAATATTTAGCTCCGGTTTTAGGAAGTTTAAAATCATCACTTTTGGCAACCCATACTTTTCCGTCAACTAAAAAGCCCATGGTGGATGCGCCGGTAGTTGTGGCAGGCGGCAGAGAATCCGCTACTCCTTCTTTTTCGCAGGAAAATCCTAATAAGCACACTATAGAAGCTATCGATAAAAAAATAACAAGGTTTTTCATTTTGATTATTAAGTTATTATAACAACTAAGTTACAGTTAAAATTCATCATTGTAGTTAGATTAATGCCATGTATAAAGTGTTTGTCATGAGTATTTTTATCTCTTTATTTAACCGGTATATCCAACCTGCCTGAAGTAATAGAAACTGTTGCACCATCTGAGGATCTAAGTTTAAATAAAAAGGTACCGGAAATCACTTTATCATCATAACGTGTGATTGTAAGACTATTTGTTCAACGCCTTCCTTAAAAAATACCAGTATTTCTTTTGAAGGGTCCCGCTGGGCAAAAGAACATAAAGCCTGAAGAAGGATCAAGAATGTAAGAGTATAGTTTTTCATGATACATAAGGTTTAAGATTATTGAGTTATTTTAAACTGATTATAAGTTAACTGCTTCTTGTTGCTGCCATCTGAATTCATGGTCCACAATACCCCCCTGCTTTCGTCAAGCCTTGTATAATCAAACCTGACATATACTATTCTACCATCCGGCGACCAGGAAAAGCCGGTTGTACCATCCGTTGTTAATTGCTTCATATTAGTACCATCACTGCTGATAGTCCATACTTGCACTCCATCGCCATTAGAACTACTTTGTGAGGTAAAAGCTATTTGTGCCCCATTCGCAGAATACTTTGGACACCTTTCAAAATTTGTATTAGTGGTTAATCTTAGGACATTATTTCCAGCTGAGTCCATTTTAAAAACTTCTGGATATGTTATATTAATATATCTTTGATGTACTATTGAGTAATTGTTACTCCAAGATGGCATTCTGGTTTCACCTTGATCAGGAGTAAACGCTATCCTTTTCTTTGAAAACCCATTTTTATCCATTTTCCAGATAAAATTTAGCCCAGTGGGACTATCTGCATTAGAGTCATATGCAATCCACTCTCCATCCGGACTCCAGGCAGGAAAGAAATTCCTTCCGCTGAAGGTTAGCTGTACTTTAGCTGTTTCATCAAACTTCTCCCCGTCAAAAGGCATTTTATAGATCTGCGTCCCTTGTACAAATGCTATCCATTTGCCATCCGGGCTCCAGGCAGGGTTTTGCAGTTTGTAAGGAAGTATTCTGCGTTTATTGGTACCATCAGCATTCACAAGCCAGAAGCCGGTAGAATCCGGATTGTAAATGTAAGCAGCCTGGCGGGGGCAATCATATCCATACGTATATTTGATCTCTTTTAGGGGTGTATGGTTAAAGCCGATAATATTTCCTGAAGGATGCCATACAGGATCTTCATAAGGAGAGGAGGGGACAAGATCAAAGCCGGGACAAGCGTCTTCATTTTGTGGCTTGCTTTTTTTACACGAACTAATGGTCGCACAAAAGATCAGCAAAGTAATAATGTATGGTAAATATTTCCTCATTTCATAAAGTTTAAATTCTACCTGAAAAGTTGGCTGGTGTTTCCCGCCTCCCTCTGCAGCCATGATCTATAGCCTGCCGTATAGCTCCTCAATCAGAATAAACAATTTATTTCCATATGGGCTCCAAACAGGTCCATAGTCAACAAGGCTAAAGTCAATTATCCCGGCGGGAAAGGCCGTTGTTTTTCACTATTCATATTTTTCTTACATGAGCCCAATAAAAGCCCGAACAAGCAGATGATTAGCAGAAAATGATTCCCCTTTAGCATATAGGTAGATATATTATAAGAGATAACCTTTTAATTAGTACGAAACAAAAACTAAAAACGTTACAACAGGCTTTTCTTCTTTAGAATCTTTGAAGAATCCCGCTGGGCAAAAGAACATAAAGCCTGAAGAAGGATCAAGAATGTAAGAGTATAGTTTTTCATGATACATCAGATTCAAGGGTTTAAGATTATTGAGTTATTTTAAACTGATTATTGTTACTGCCAAAGCAGTATTATTTTATTCGTTCAATTAAGAATTGTTTTGTTTCAACTTTCGGTAAAATCGGGTTTAACCTTCTTAAGAATTATTAAATCTATACGAAAGTTAAAGAGA
>NZ_JARKMZ010000030.1 GCF_029360775.1 Daejeonella sp. H1SJ63
TACTTCTATTGACATTTCTTTAAAGAACGTGGCGCTTTCCCTTCACGGTGCAGCTTATATTTTCTTTCCCGCAATTGCAGGATCGTAAATCTTTCAGTTTTTGTTCCCTTTGGCCTTGCGCCGCCGGTGTGTTTTTTGATTCCCCTTTCGTTTGGGACTGCAAAGGTAGAAACATTTTCCACTCCTGCAAAATTTATTTTAAAGTTTTTTTTCAACCTCTCTCCACTGCTCTCCTCAACCACGCTCATCCTAAACCTAAACCCTAAAACCTTCTCAAACAACAACCCCACATCTCCTTCGTTGCGGGGTTGCAAAGGTAACATCTTTTACCTCTCCACACAACTCCTGACAAGAAAAAAATTGCAAAAATTACTAACTGCCTGAACCTGAAGATGAAAAAAATTAAAAACAATTTCACATCAGCCTTATAACAAGTATTCCTGTATTTTTGATCTAATTATGAGCAGCAAACTACCCCCGGCATTGATCAGATCATTAATAGTGAATCATCATATTGAAGATGAACTGTTTATCAAAACACATGATAGTTCTGAACCGCTTACATCAGTCAGATTAAATCCTTTTAAGCCAACAGGCCTATTCAATGATGCTGAACCGGTAACATGGTGCAAAACCGGAAGATATTTGAAAGAAAGACCTTCATTTACTGCCGATCCTTTGTTTCATGCCGGTTGTTATTATGTGCAGGAAGCCTCATCCATGTTTCTGGAACAGGTACTTAAATATTCAACAGACCTTTCAGAAAACCAGAGAGTGCTTGATCTTTGCGCAGCCCCCGGAGGTAAAAGCACCCTGATCAGCTCTCTTATTACTAAAGAAAGTTTACTGCTCGCCAACGAAATTATCAAAACACGCGTGCCGGTATTATGCGACAATCTGAATAAATGGGGCATGGAGAACACCTTTGTAAGCAATAATGACCCGAAGGACTTCAAAAGGCTGGGCGGCTACTTCGACACCATAGTTGTTGACGCCCCATGTTCCGGTTCCGGAATGTTCAGAAAAGATCCGGATGCAATCAGCGAATGGTCTGAAAGTGCAGTCCAGCTTTGCAGCCATCGACAGCAGCGAATTCTTGCAGATATTTATCCTGCATTAAAAGAAAACGGAACGCTGATCTATTCAACCTGCTCCTACTCAAAGGAAGAAAATGAAGAAATATCCGACTGGCTTTGCAATAACTTTAATCTGGAAAGCTTACGTATCCCCATAGAAGCAGAATGGGGTATCGTGGAAACACAATCTGATAAGCATAAATGTTATGGATACCGTTTCTACCCGCATAAAGTAAAAGGAGAAGGTTTCTTTATCGCTGCCTTCAGAAAAAAGGACATAGCAGTTTCAGCACAGATAAAGAGGGCGAAAGAAAATAAAGGAAACAAAAAAAATGATGATATCATTAAGAGATGGCTCAATAATTCATCAGAGTTAAGTATGATCAATCATCTGGATGAGTATTATGCGCTGAACCCGGCACATGAAGCAGACCTTCAATTCCTCCAGTCAAAACTATATCTTAAAAAATCAGGGGTCAGAATCGGCAAGGTTATGGGAAAGGACGTGGTGCCAAATCATGAACTTGCAGTAAGCCTTATATATCATAAGGATATTCCCCAAATAAGCCTTAGCAGAGAAGAATCTATATCCTATTTAAAAAGGGATGAGTTAAAAATTGAATCAGAGCACAGGGGATGGGCTTTGATGTGCTATGAAGGCCACCCGCTTGGCTGGGCCAAAATTCTGAACAACCGGCTAAATAATTATTTTCCGAAGGAAATAAGAATAACCAATCCGAATGTAGTATAAATCAATACTGTCCTGTGGATAAAAGTACAAGGGTACAGGCTTCGGTTGTTTCAATACCGTTCTTTTCTGCCAGACTTTCAAGCTCCGGATTTTCAGCACCGGGATTAAAGATAATGCGCCTGGGTTTTGATTTTATGATGTAATCATAATACTCAGGCTGGTTCTGCGGACCCAGGTAAAGGGTAATGGTATCCAGATCCGTATGAATCTGCTCAGGCTTTTCAATCGGAACACCTGCAACTTCACCCTGTTTTATACCCACATTAATAATCGGATGTCCATATGCTACCAGACGGTGTGCTGCCAGATTAGCATATCTTGAGGGATTGGTGCTTGCTCCAAGTATTAAAGTTTTTTTCATTTGGTATTGAGGTAGATTAGATTGAGTTGAGCCGGATGTAATAGCAATCTGCCTTAAAAATAAGCCTGATTGCTAAAAATCAAATATACAAGGAATTCGTAAGAAAGGCATTGGCGTACTAAAATCTCACAGCAGGTTTTAAAGCAGATAACATTCCCTCATCTATCACTGTGGAAGATTTTGATGAACTGAACCATCTACTAAACACGTACTTTGAGAGTGATGAGCATCAAAGGTTCGTTTCGTATTGAACACCCAAAAAATCAGGGAAGGCTATTCACCCCACTTTAAGCTGAGACATATCTGTACCAATACCTGGTCTTCGACGTCTATTAGTCGTCTCTTCGTCGTATATTGGTCGTCTTTATGACAATTATGAACGACCAATAAATGGCGAACATAAGTCTTAGCTACATTTAACTATTGTCAAATAATCAGATTTGAGTGCCTTATGGACAGAACTTGGCCTCAGTCAGTAAGCTTACACATTCAGTGCATGGCAAGCTAAAATGCAGACTCCATCTGTAATTTAATCTCGTAAAAGCATCCCGGGATTTCTATTCATATATAAAGCATCAGGATTTTGTACAGAATAAGGTCTGATACTCTCTTTCAATTCGTTATGATTTGAAAGCAATTCCAAAGTTTTTAAACCTGATTGAAGCGGATACCGGCCTGTGATTAAGGCCGGTGAAGTATGAGCAAAAAGCAGGACTGCCGATCAAAAGAGCGACACAGCTGATTTCCTGATCATCAAAAATTAACGAAAGCAGAAATCATATTCAATCTTTCAGCAAACACAAAGACATTGGTTCATCTTAATTGACAGCCCTAAAAACCGCATCCGCACAATTCATCCCATCAATGGCCGCTGAAACAATTCCACCTGCATATCCGGCACCTTCAGCACAGGGAAATAAACCCGGCATACCGGGATGCTGGAAGCTTTCCTTATCCCTCGGAATTCTTAAGGGTGAAGATGTCCTTGACTCAACACCCACAAGAATCGCTTCGTTAGTAAAATATCCATTCATTTTCTTTCCGAAAGCAGGCAGCGCCTTTTGCAATTTCCGGTAAATCAATTCAGGAAGTACTGTTCTCAAATCTGCGCTCTTTGTACCCGGAATATAGGAATTCACAGGAAGGTCATTTGAAAGTTTATTATTTACAAAATCAAGCATGCGCTGAGCCGGAGCCACCAGATTGCCTCCTCCCGCTACAAACGCCTTTCTCTCAATGTCAGCCTGAAAGCTGAGCATTTTGAATGGGTCTTCTGCAGAGCCGGGTAAATCCTCAAGATTTACCTGCACCACTGTACCTGAATTTGCAAATGGATTATTTCTTTTCGATGGCGACCATCCGTTCACTACAATCTCATTCTCATCAGTTGAACAAGGTGCAATGATCCCTCCGGGGCACATACAAAATGAAAAAACACCCCGGTTATCCACCTGCTCAACCAAACTGTAATACGATGGGGGCAGATATGGCCCCCTGACAGCACAATGATACTGAGCCTGATCAATGATCTCCTGAGGATGTTCAATCCTAACCCCAAGCGCAAATGGTTTTGCTTCGAGCAGGATATTATTCTTTCTTAATATATAATAGATATCTCTGGCAGAATGACCCGTTGCCAGAATAACATGATCAGACTCAAATTTTCGGTCACCGACCAGTACCCCTTTCATTTTACCACCTTTGATAATAAAATCAGTAACTCTGCAATCAAAATAAATCTCCGCACCGGCGTTTAATATGTATTCACGAATTGAGGTAATAATTCCCGGAAGTTTATTGGTACCTATATGCGGCCGGGCATCAATAAGAATATCTTCTGTAGCGCCATGAGACACAAAAGTCTTCAGAACGTACTGAATATCCCCTCTTTTATTTGATCTGGTATAGAGCTTACCATCAGAATAGGTTCCTGCTCCGCCTTCACCAAAGCAATAATTAGAATCAGGATTAATAACTCCCTGCTTATTAATCAATGCAAGATCCCTTCTGCGCTGTTTAACATCCTTACCCCGTTCAATAATGATGGGTTTGAGTCCCAGTTCTATACAACGCAAGGCTGCAAACAATCCAGCTGGTCCGGCACCAATGATCAAAACCGGCTTTTTGTCGCTGACATTTTGGTATTTAACGGAAATTATTTCAGGTACCTGAAACTCATCAATAAATACATTGACTTTTAATCTGAAGACCACTTTCCGGCCTCGTGCATCAATTGAACGTTTTAGTATTTTAACCTCATTTACACGTTCAGAACTAATATTTAAGGCTTTACATGCTGAATTTCTGATGAAGGACTCATCAGATGAATGCTCCGGAGGGAGAACCAGTTCAATCTCTTTGATCATATTTTTTTGCCGGGTATTATCCCGGATATGTAACAAAGGTATGAAAATTGATTCCTATCATGTAAATTTAAGAAAAACTAAAAATCAATCATGAAAAGAATAGTATTCAGTATCATAGGCTTTTTCGCAGTGCTTTCATTAAGCTCCTGCGGATATAACAGCATGGTAAAGCTGGACGAGCAGGTTACTTCACAATGGGCACAGGTAGAAAATGTTTATCAGCGCCGTGCTGACCTTGTTCCAAATCTGGTTAACTCTGTTAAAGGAGCGGCAAATTTTGAAAAAGAAACCCTGACTCAGGTTATTGAAGCCAGGGCAAAAGCCACCTCAGTTAGTGTTGACCCAACCAAGCTTACTCCGGAATCTATTGCACAATTTCAGGCAGCGCAAGGACAGTTAAGCCAGTCTCTGGGAAGATTACTTGCTACAGTGGAGGCATATCCTGAACTTAAAGCGAATCAGAACTTTCTTGAACTTCAGGCACAACTGGAAGGATCAGAAAACAGAATTACTGTTGAACGCCAAAAATTTAACACAGTTACCCAGGAGTACAATTCTACAATCAGAACATTTCCGAATAACCTGACTGCCGGAATGTTTGGATTCAAGGCAAAAGGGTATTTCAAAGCTGATGAAGGAGCAAGCAAAGCTCCTAAAGTTGAATTCTAAAACTTATCACAGCTAATACATTAATTAACAAGATCGCCGGACTCTGAGCCGGCGATTTAAATTTCAGTCATGTCAATTTTCAGTGAAGAAGAACAAAAGCAAATCAGCAGTGCAGTTGCATCAGCTGAACGATTTACCTCCGGTGAGATTCGTATTTGTGTAGAAAAAACCTGCAGTGAAGATGTACTGGATCGTGCAGCCAACTATTTCAAAAAACTAGGAATGGATAAGACTGTGCAAAGGAATGGTGTGCTAATTTACATTGCAACAGAAGATCATCGTTTTGCAATTATTGGCGATGCAGGGATCAATAAGCTTGTTCCGGATAATTTCTGGGACAGTACAAAAGATGTTATGCTCAGCTATTTTAAGAATGGTGATCTTGCAGGAGGAATTACTGCAGGGATCAGGCTTGCCGGACAGCAGCTTCAGACTTATTTCCCGTATCAGGATGGCGACCTCAACGAATTATCAGATGACATCTCATTTATGGATGGCAAATAATGGGTGCAAATAATTACATAAGCAAGCTAAAAATGAAATTTCATAAAATACTCATCACGTTTATTCTGGTTTTATCAGGATTGGGACTAAATGCCCAGACTTTCCCTGAAAAACCGAATCAACTTGTAAATGATTATACCCAAACGCTATCTTCAGAACAAATTCAGCAACTGGAACAAAAACTGGTCGCATTTGATGATTCAACTTCTACACAAATCGCGGTTGTTCTTATTAAATCTCTTGAGGGTTATGATATCGCTGATTATGCTGTACGTTTGGCCGAAAACTGGGGAATTGGCGGAGCAAAAAACAATAATGGAGTATTATTACTGGTATCTCTGGGCGACAGAAAAGTAACTATTCAAACCGGCTACGGAATTGAGGGTGCATTGCCTGATGCTATAACCAAAAGAATCATTACCAGAGAAATTACACCCAACTTTAAAGAAGGTAATTATTTCGGCGGATTAGTTGCCGGAACTGATGCCATTATCGCCTATACTAAAGGTGAATACAAAAACGATAGCCCGAAACGTAAAGGCAAAGGCGGAGGTATTGATATCATCGTTGTCATTATCATAGTTATAGTCATCCTGCTTGCGATAAAAAAAGGCGGGGGCGGATCTGAGGTTATCGGCGGCCGTGGTAGTGCCAGTCCGTTCTGGTGGTTATTACTGGGCAGTCAGATGGGGCGTGGACATGGCGGAGGATTCGGCGGAGGTGGCGGAGGATTTGACAGTGGTGGTTTTGGTGGATTCGGAGGAGGTAGTTTTGGTGGCGGTGGGTCAAGCGGCAGCTGGTAATTTAGCGAAAAGGGGAAAGCCAAAAGCTCAAAGGATAAAGCTTCAAGAGATCTGAATATGAGTCATCTCAACTGGGAAAAACTGTCATCTAAATATCTCGTCAGAGAAAACTGGGCTACTCTAAGGGTTGATTCCTGCAAAATGCCTGATGGAACCATCATTCCCGACTATTATGTACTTGAATATCCCGATTGGGTTAATGCAATTGCATTGACCGGGGATGGAAAAGTTATCCTGGTAAGACAATACCGGCATGCCGCTGAAGAAGTTATTCTGGAACTTCCCGGAGGTTGTATGGAAGCGAATGAGACTCCGGAAGAAGCTTTAAGAAGGGAAATGCTCGAAGAAACGGGATATGTATTCAACGAAATTGAATTCCTTTCTACTGTTTACGGGAATCCGGCCACAGCTAATAATAAGACCTATTGTTATCTGGCTACAGGCGGGAAAAAAGTTGCCGGGCAGAAACTGGACAAAGGTGAAGAAATTGATATTGAACTGGTAAGCCCTGAAAAATTAAAAGAATTGGTTTTGAAAAATCAATTCGGACAGGCCCTTCATACCAGTGGGATATTTTATGCTTTGGTAAAAATGGGACTGCTTAAATAAGGCAGACCATTGTTTCTCCAAAGGCTTAATTAATTGTTACCTGGTTAATTACATTTGATTTAACCACACTGAAAAAATTTCGCTCATGCCGCTGGGCACTTCCTTTTCCCTGCAGCTGGAAAAGGAAGCAATGCCGAGCCACCCTCAGCGGCGAGACCACGAAAGCAATTAAAAGACATAAAAAACTTGAGTAACGCCGCGGCTGTCCGGTATTTGTTGTAAATCCACATTTTATCCTGTAAGTGCAATCCAAACCGTATCCATGGTGGTGAGATATGAATGTTTCTGCAACACTTCTCCGGATTGCTTAGTACCTGTGCTTTATGATTGTTAAAATAAAGGATAAAATGCGCCTTTCCTGCCAAATCCCGGAAGGCCGATCTCTGCAAGGCTCAATACCTGCAAGTTATGAATGATTGTCAGTCATGGCAGGATTCCAACCAACGTTAATAGTATACAGGGGGTACCGAAGGACGACTCTCCCGGTGTTAAACCGGGACCTATGCCAGCAAGATCAAAAAACAGAAGCAAATTAAATCAAATAGCAATACCGAGCATTAGACTTTGGGATCATATAAGGAATGCTTTCATATAGCAATATCCCCCAATTCAGCGATCGCTGTTTTTTGATGTGCGGTTGACTGGTGGCCAAAGGCACCTAGGGATTGAAAGAGGCTTTTGGGTACTTTTGGCCGTCAAACCTGAGCCGCCCTTCAGCGGCGAAAGCATGAACACCTTTAAAAACAATAAACAAAAGGTGAATAACACCGAGCCCTCCCGGCGATAGAGGGAGGAAAGGTTATGAAGGGGGGGGCTTACATTTAAATCTTAAAACAAGGGGCACAGTTTTAAAGACTCAAACAAGGCCTTTTTACTCTTTCAGATTTAACCTGATACTTTGAGGCTTAATTGAGTTAATCCGGAAGGGCAAAAGCAACATACGAATCTCCCGATTTTACCCCCAGTTTTCCTCCGCCGCAGGCAATCACCAGATATTGTTTACCATCAATCATATAGGTTGATGGACTCGCAAAACCGGCTGCAGGAAGTTTAGCCTCCCAAAGTATTTTTCCGGTATTCTTATCAAAAGCCCTGATCTTTTCATCAGGAGTGGCCGCAATGAAAATCAAGCCACCTTTAGTTACCACCGGTCCTCCGTAATTACGTGAACCTGTTACTCCAAAGCCCCGTTTAATCAACTCTGCATATTCACCCAAAGGAACTTTCCATAAAAGTTTACCACTATTCAGATCCACTGCATTCAGCGTTCCCCACGGAGGTTTAATGCCGGGGTAGCCGTCCTTATCAACAAAACGATCGTATCCCTTCATGTTATACGGAATTTGGCGTTTTTTGACTTCTCCCGAAGCGACAGGCAAATTTCCTGATTTCGAACTTGTTTCTGTTCCCAATAAAAATGCAGCAATGGTTTTTCTTTCTGCTTCAGGAATATGATTAAACGACGGCATTCTGTTCCGCCCCTGCTGCAGGATCTGACCGACCTGGACAATAGTGTATTTTTTATTCAGATTCTCCAGAGAAGGGTATTCTGAACCACTGCCTTTCAATTCGGCTCCATGACAACTGATGCAGTATTTATTGTAGAGAACCCTGCCCGGACTAATACCAGCGCCGGTATTCAATGGTGCATCGAGCATAACCTGGGTAGAAGGAACCTCATTACTGTTTACATAAAGAATCTGAGTTTCCATATCTACGGCAGCACCTCCCCATTCACCACCACCTCCAAAATCAGGGAACATCCAGCCTCCCTCCTTACCTGGGGGAGAATAATGTGCTCTGTTTTTAATCTTAAGATATCTGGCCATTAATTCCTGATGGGTTTCCGGACTAAGATTGCTTACATCCTCAGGGCCGAATGTCTGGCGGGAAAATGGTTCAGGCAGTGTCGGAATTGGCTGAGTAGGCCATGGTTTTTCACCGGGTAAAGCACCCTCCTGAGGAACCGGAACCTCAGGAATCGGAAATACCGGCTTCCCATTAGTACGGTCAAGCAGATACACATAACCCTGCTTGGTGATCTGAGCCAGTGCATCAATTTTCTTTCCATTATGGTTTACTGTAATAAGATTAGGAGCAGCAGGCAGATCACGATCCCAGAGATCATGATGCACTACCTGATAATGCCAGATATATTTCCCTGTAGCTGCATCGAGAGCGATGATACTATTCGCGAAAAAGTTTGATCCCTTACGTGTACCTCCATAAAAGTCGGGAGAGGCCGAACCTGTAGGGATATAAACGATGCCCCTTTTTTCATCAAGAGACATTCCGGTCCAGTTATTTGCACCACCGATATTTTTCCAGGCATCTTTATCTTCCCAGGTATCATAACCAAATTCACCGGGCTGAGGGATAGTGTGAAATATCCACTTCCTCTTCCCTGTTCTGACATCAAATGCCCTGATATGTCCGGGTAAAGCATCCGCATCCTCAGACAAACTCATCCCCAGAATAAGCAGATCTTTATAGATAACTCCAGGTGTTTTAAGAAGCAATGAACCATCCTGAGTTTTGGGAATATCAAGTCCATCCTTTAATTCAATGTATCCGCCCCTGCCAAATTCCTTTACAGGCTTCCCGTTTAAAGCATTCACTGCATATAACCTGGAAGCTACCCCATAAATAATGCGTTTATCTGTACCTGTCTCATCCTGCCAAAACATCACTCCCCTGCTGATCCCGAATCCTGTGCTTTCATCACTCATGGATGCAGGATCAAATACCCATTTCTGTTTGCCGCTTGCAGCATCCAAAGCATACAGCTTAAATTTAGCACTGGTTACGTATAAATTACCATCTATTACAATTGGATTGCACTGCATTTCGCTACGATTGGATGTATCCCTGTCGCCGGTGTTGAATACCCAGGCTACTTCCAATTTTGATACATTAGCGGTATTGATCTGATCAATACTTGAATAGCGGTTTGCATCTTTTGTACCTCCATAACTTGACCAGGTTGAATAATCGGCATTCCCTGATTTTGAACAGGAATTAAGAATTAGTCCTGACAAAGCAATCAGGAACAAACGTGACTCTACATTTATTTTCACAGGGATACGCTATAATTTTAGATGACTATAAGCAAGTAAAGAATTTCAGTGAATAAAAACAAGTAATCAGGTAATATTCAGAATCTTAGAAATTAAAAAACCAATCCGGGGATTGGTTTCAAACTCATTAGACGTACTACAAATTATTCTAAAATTCTGACAATCAGACAGTTTAGCTCATTTTTAATTTTTTCTGGATATCCGCAACATAACCTTTGAACTTTTTATCTGTATCGATCAGATCATCAACAGTCTGGCAGGCATAGATTACAGTAGAGTGATCACGACCACCAAAAAAGGCGCCAATCGATTTCAGTGAAGTTTTGGTATGAAGCTTTGCCAGATACATGGAGATCTGACGAGCCTGAACAATCTCGCGTTTCCTGGTCTTGGACTTAACCATCTCAACCGGAACCTCAAAATACTCACAAACCAATTTCTGAATGTATTCCATAGAAATTTCCTTGCTTGAATTTTTTATAAAATTCTTCAGCATGGACTTCGCAAGATTCAAATCAATCTCTTTTTTATTAAGGGTTGATTGTGCCAATAAGGAAACCATTGCACCTTCGAGCTCACGAACATTATTGTCGATGTTATGGGCTACATATTCAATAACTTCGGAGGGCAGTTCAATTCCATCTGAATACATCTTCTTATTGAGGATAGCCATACGGGTTTCCAGATCAGGCACCTGAAGATCAGCAGATAGTCCCCATTTGAAACGGGAAAGCAATCTTTCCTCTAAACCTGAAAGATCCTTGGGAGCCTTGTCTGACGTAATAATCAACTGTTTACCTGATTGATGCAGGTGATTGAAAATATGGAAGAATATATCCTGTGTTTTCTCTTTACCGGCGAAGTTATGTACATCATCCATGATCAGTACATCCATTGCCTGATAGAAATTCACAAAGTCATTAATATTATTATTCTTTAAAGCATCAACAAACTGCTGGGTAAATTTCTCGCAGGAAACATAAAGCACCAGTTTATCTGTTAAAGTACGCTTGATCTCGTTACCGATTGCCTGAGCCAGGTGGGTTTTCCCCAAACCTACACCGCCATAGATCATCAGCGGATTAAAAGATGTTCCTCCTGGTTTTCCAGCAACTGCATATCCGGCTGAACGCGCAAGCCTGTTACAATCGCCTTCAATGAAATTCTCGAAAGTATAATTCTGATTTAACTGAGGGTCTACCTGCAATTTCTTCAGGCCCGGAATCACGAAAGGGTTTTTGATGTCCTTGTTCAGAGAAATCGGCATTGGCATGGACTGATTTTTACCCTCAGCACCATTGCCATTTGATGGCATATTGGTTGTGTATGGAATACTGGTCGAAGACTTTTCCACAACGATGTTATACTCCAGTCTTCCTTCCTCTCCTAACTGCTTTTTTACAGTTTTTCTGAGCAGCCCAACATAGTGCTCTTCAAGCCATTCGTAGAAAAATAAACTCGGCACCTGTATAGTCAAAACGTTACCCTCTAATTTTAAGGCTTTTATCGGCTCGAACCAGGTCTTAAAGCTCTGGGCCGGTATGTTATCCTTAATAATCTGAAGGCAGTTATTCCATACATGTGTACAAGTTTTTTCCATATAATTTTACTAATAATCTGATTTACAACCGATGCCGAAAGAAATGTTGATAACTCTTTGGAGTATCGAATATTCGGAAAAAAATCCGATTAAAAAACTAAAATTTAAAATTAGTTTTAACTTATTGTAAAAGAGAATAATAAGTTATTTTTTGTTGATTTTATATCTCAAAAAGAAAATCGATTTATACGCCTTTTACCTGACCAAATTCGGACGATTTCAGAGTGTTTATTTGCCTCCCATTGGACAATTAATTCATAAGATACTGTATATGAACACTTATGGTTTATATTGCTAAATATTTACTCTTCAGGATAATATTTTCGGCACTTTTATACTTATTTATTTATCAACAACATCCTGTTAAGCCTTTCCGGAAGACCAAAACCTGAGATAAAATTTCAAAGCAGATTATAAGCCCTGTGCCTGGTATTCTCCAAACTCCCGGCGAAAGGCATCTGCTATTTCTCCCAGGGTAGCATAAGCCTCAACAGCATTTATGATAAAGGGCATGGTATTAGTTCCGGATCTGACTGCGGTGGTTAACTCAGATAGTGCATTCAGGACAGCCGCAGCATCCCTGTCGGATTTTAAACTGCTCAGATTTTCTGTCTGAATTTTACGTATGGAATCATCTACCCTAAAAACTTCTGGTCTCAGACCTTCTGTATCTTCATATTTATTAACACCAACCAGTATACGAGCCTTATTTTCAATATCCTTTTGATATTCGTAGGCCGAAGCGGCAATTTCACTTTGAATATAACCTGCCTCAATTGCAGCCACTGCCCCGCCCCGGGCATCTATGGCATCAATATACTTCCAGGCTGCTGCTTCAATTTCATCTGTCAGCGACTCCACAAAATAAGAACCTGCAAGCGGGTCGACGGTCTCTGTGACTCCACTTTCGAAAGCAATAATCTGCTGCGTTCTTAATGCAACTTTAGCAGCTTCTTCGGTAGGCAAGGAAAGTGCTTCGTCATATCCATTGGTATGAAGTGACTGAGTACCCCCTAAAACGGCAGCCATTGCCTGATTTGTAACTCTAATGATATTATTCAGGGGCTGCTGAGCGGTCAGAGTTGAGCCTCCGGTTTGCGTATGAAATCTCAGTTTTTGTGCTGAAGGGTCTGTGGCTCCAAGACTCTGGCTGATTTTTGCCCACATTCGCCTGGCTGCCCTGAATTTTGCAATCTCTTCAAAAAAGTTATTATGGCAATTAAAAAAGAAAGACAATCGTTTTGCAAAAACATTAATGTCGAGCCCCTTATCCAAAGCAGCTTTTAAATATTCTTTGCCATTTGCAAGGGTAAATGCCAGCTCCTGTACTGCTGTTGAGCCTGCTTCGCGAATATGGTATCCGGATATGGATATTGTATTCCATTTGGGAAGCTCTTTGCTGCAATACTCAAAAACATCTGTTATTAGCCGCATAGAGGGCTTTGGCGGATAAATATATGTTCCTCTGGCAGCATATTCTTTCAAAATATCATTCTGAATGGTACCCGATATCTGCTTAAGATCAGCTCCCTGTTTTTTGGCAAGTGAGATATACATAGCCAGCAGGATCGGGGCAGTGGCATTAATGGTCATGGAGCTGCTTACCTTCTGAAGATCAATCCCATCGAAAAGAATCTCCATATCCCTGAGAGAGTCTATAGCCACTCCTACTTTTCCAACTTCCCCTTCCGACATCACGTGATCTGAGTCGTAACCAATTTGAGTTGGCAAATCAAATGCAACTGAAAGTCCGGTGGTGCCCTGTGAAAGCAGATAATGATAGCGCTTATTAGACTCAGCTGCGGTAGAAAACCCTGCATACTGGCGCATCGTCCACAATCTCCCCCGGTACATATCTTTCTGAATCCCTCTTGTAAACGGGAATTCCCCCGGCATCTCCAATGCTTTTGGCTCAGAGTAAACTTCTTTAATCTCAATACCTGAGCTGGTTTTTACTTTTTTATCGCTCATTTCATCAGAATAAAGTTTGAATATCTTCCCTAACTATAGCAAGCGATAAATCGTAAGGATTTTCACCTTCAAGATTCGCCAGGTGAAGCAATACCGATTTACTTAATTCCAGCGAACTTGAATCTTCGGGTAAAGCATTTGCAGCATTACTAATCAGGGCAATTGTATCCTCTTTCACTTTTTTAACAATGTTCCAGGTGTTGTCATTAACATAAATTTGCTGTGAGATGTTATGCTGATACTCAGCCCTTATCTCTTCTACTACTAATTGCTGCAACTGGCGGGCGGTCATTCCCGGATGATGAAGCCTCACTAACATATTAACAGGATTGACCCTTTCGAGGAAAAGCACCACCCTCTCATAAGCCTGGAGTCTCAATGGCAAGGTTTGCCTCATGCTTTCCTTTTTGAGATCAATTAACTGAACATTCAGCTTTTGGCTGAGGTGTTCTTTAATAAAATACCATGCCGTAAAGAAAACAATAATGCCGGCAATCGCATATTTTAAAATATCAAGTATATAAAGAGTTCCATTCATTGGTTTGCAATTGTTAACAGATGGTCAAAATGCCTGCAGTCAGAACAAAAGTGAGCAATTTCATGTATATTTGTTGGATTTATTAAAAGAATTATGAGTACAGAAATTGCAAGCCCAACTGCACCGGTAACTTTAACTGAAGGAGCTAAAAAAGAAATAAAAAAACTTATTCAGCAACAGGAATTAAATGAAGATTATGGCTTACGTCTGGGTGTTGAAGGTGGAGGATGCGCCGGAATGAACTATATTTTAGGTTTTGACCAGCAAAAAGATGGCGATCAGGAGTATTTCATAGACGGAATAAAGGTATTTATGCATAAGGCCCATGGTCTGTATCTGGCAGGAATGGAAGTGGATTTCCAGGATGGTTTAAATGCCCGTGGCTTTACATTCAGTAATCCGAACGCAAGCAAGACCTGTGGTTGCGGCACATCATTCTCAGTTTAACCAATTTGTAACATTTCATAGGGTCCTGTCGTCAAAGCGACAGGACTTTTTTTATATTTATACTATGGCAGGGACAATGAGTTATTCCGAAAATGTCAAGGTAGCTCTGCAATCCGTTAAGGGTAACAAGCTCAGAACATTTTTAACAGCGATCATCATCGCAATTGGTATAACTGCCCTTGTGGGTATCCTAACTTCTATAGATGCCATAGAAGGCTCATTAAACAATACTTTTTCAAGTATGGGAGCCAATTCCTTCACAATCAGAAACCGGGGTATTGGTATCAGGATCGGGGGTGGCGGACAAAGACCTAAACGCTATAAATCAATAGACTACCGGCAGGCAATGGAATTCAAGGAAAGTTTTAATTTCCCTGCTACCATTTCAGTAAATGTATTTGCTTCATTCGGAGGAACCGTTAAATACGGAAATGAAAAAACGAATCCTAATATATCTGTATTAGGAGCAGACGAGAACTACATACAATCAGCCGGATATAAACTGGCTTCCGGCAGAAATTTTTCTCAATCGGAATTGGAATATGGCACAAGTGTGGTAATCATTGGAAATGAGATTAAGACACGTTTATTTCCAAATCAGGATCCCATCAATAAAACGATCAGTATTGGAAGCAATAAGTTCAGAATTATAGGTCTTTTTGAGCCTAAGGGATCAAGTATGGGCTTTGGAGGAGATAAAATCTGTGTTATTCCACTTTACCGGGCCAAACAGGTTATGTCAATTACAAATCCATCATACACCATTTCTGTTATGAGTGATGATCCGGCTCAGATGGACGCTGCAATTG
Organism: Daejeonella sp. H1SJ63; assembly: GCF_029360775.1. Taxonomy (GTDB): domain Bacteria; phylum Bacteroidota; class Bacteroidia; order Sphingobacteriales; family Sphingobacteriaceae; genus Daejeonella. Next base: position 15,582 of record NZ_JARKMZ010000030.1, read on the forward strand.
GCGAAGCTACTTCCTTATTCAGAAACGTCAGAAATCTGAAAATTGCAGATGAAAACAATTTTGAGATTACCAAAAGTGATGCAATTGCTCAAACTCTTGTAGAAAATTTAAAATTTGTAAGAATAGGCGGCATAGCAATTGGCGCTATTACACTGATAGGTGCTGCAATTGCGTTGATGAATATCATGATCGTTTCTGTAACCGAAAGAACACGCGAAATCGGGATCAGAAAGGCCATTGGTGCAACCCCAATTGTCATAAGGAGGCAGTTTCTTATCGAAGCTATTGTAATCTGCCTGATGGGAGGTTTAACAGGAGTTTTTCTCGGAATCCTTATCGGGAATCTTCTTTCAATGGTGATGGGAGGCTCTTTCATCATGCCATGGGCATGGACCATACTGGGATTAAGCCTCTGCGTTGGTGTAGGTCTACTTTCAGGAATGTATCCTGCGGTGAAAGCTTCAAAGATGGATCCCGTAGAATCACTTAGATACGAATAGAAAACAGGAAGGAAGATAAAACAAGAAAGGTTTCTAACTATCTTTTTCCGTACTGTTCTTCGTAATAAGACTGATAGGATCCTGAAGTTACACTTTGCAGCCATTCATCGTTATGCAGGTACCATTCAACCGTTTTCTCCAAACCTTCTTCAAACTGAAGACTTGGTTTCCAGCCCAGATCATTCTGAAGTTTGGTCGAATCAATGGCATAGCGCAGGTCATGCCCTGCACGATCAGTTACATAAGTAATCAGTTTAGCAGAAGTTCCGGGCTCCCGTCCCAGCTTCTCATCCATGATTTTACATAATAAACGGATCAGATCAATATTTTTCCATTCATTATGACCGCCGACATTATAAGTGCTTCCGCTTGCAGCCTTGTGATAAATAACATCAATTGCCCTTGCGTGATCCTCAACCCATAGCCAGTCGCGTATATTTTCTCCCTTTCCGTAAACCGGAATAGACTTATTATTCTTGATGTTATTAATAGACAAAGGAATTAATTTCTCAGGAAAATGATGAGAACCATAATTATTTGAGCAATTGGAGATCACCGTATCAATCCCGTATGTATCATGATAAGACCTCACAAAATGATCTGAACTTGCCTTAGATGCTGAATAAGGACTATGCGGATCATAGGAAGTGGTTTCAGTAAATAAGCCATCCTCGCCCAGACTTCCGTAGACTTCATCTGTTGAGACATGGTAAAAACGATGAGCTGCATAGTTATTACTCCATTGTTTACGTGCTGCGTTTAACAAATTAACCGTGCCCACAACGTTTGTCATTACGAACTCAACAGGATTGCTGATCGACCGGTCTACATGCGATTCAGCAGCGAGATGTATGACCGAATCGATCTGCTCTTCAGCAAACAATTTGTCGATAAATGGAGCATCAACAATATCACCCTTTATAAATTTATAATTTGGTCTGTCCTCTACATCTTTCAGATTCAGAAGGTTACCGGCATATGTTAACTTATCCAGATTAATAATCTGATATTCAGGATAATTATTTACAAATCTTCTAACTACATGCGAGCCAATGAACCCTGCACCACCGGTAATCAATATTTTTTTCATTCCTAAAATCTATTCTTTTAAATAGAGAACCAGAGCCGGGCTCTGAATTTTTACAATGGATTATCCCTGATATACTTCTCCCAGTTCCATGCTGAGCTCATCATCTCCAGAAGACCTAGTTCAGCTTTCCATGAAAGCTCGCGCTCTGCTTTGCTTACATCTCCAAATATTTGAATAATATCTCCGGGTCTTCTGGGTCCGATTGTATAATTCAATTTCTGCCCGTTAGCCTGCTCAAATGCATGTATTACCTCCATAACAGAATTACCCCGACCGGTTCCGATATTATAAACATCATATTGCAGAGGGTTTCCCTCCAGCTTTTTTATTGCAGCCACATGTGCCTTTGCCAGATCGACAACATGGATATAATCACGAATACATGTTCCATCAGGAGTATTGTAATCATCACCGAAAACAATGATGTTACCTCTTTTGCCTATTGCAGCCTGTGTAATGAAAGGTACGAGATTCTGTGGCACCCCAATCGGAAGTTCCCCAATCAATGCCGAAGCATGTGCTCCAACCGGATTAAAATATCTCAATGCAATAACCTTCAGATTCTCGTTTACAGACGCTGTTTCAGCCAGAATCTCTTCTGCTATCTGCTTGGTATTGCCATAAGGAGACTCTGCCCTTTTAACCGGAGCCAATTCATTTACAGGAAGACTGTCAGGCTCACCATAAACGGTACAACTCGATGAGAAAACAAAATTCATCCTTCGTCCCGAAACCGATTCCAGAAGGTTAATTAAGGAGTATATATTGTTCCTGTAATATTTCAAAGGCTGGCTCACCGATTCGCCAACACTCTTAAATGCAGCAAAATGTATCACTCCCTCTATTTCAGGATGTGCCTGAACAAATCCGAGAGTTTTCTTCTCATCACAAAGATCAAAATTATAAAACTCAGGCTTCCTACCTGTAATTTTCATGATCTGGTCAATGATCTGCTGACTTGAATTTGAAAGATCATCAATAATTACAGGTTCATAACCTGCATTAATTAACTCTACAACAGTATGGGACCCGATATAGCCGGTTCCTCCTGTTACTAATATTTTCCTGGCCGGCATTATTTATTGTTATAATAAGTAAAATCTTTATGCTTAATTTCTTTCTCTGGCAAGGATTTAAAATACTCACAGGTTATTTTCAAGCCTTCTGCACGATTTACCTTTGGCTCCCATCCCAGAATCGTTCTTGCTTTAGTGATATCAGGACGCCTTTGTTTAGGGTCATCGGTTGGCAAATCTTTATATACCATTTTTTGCTTTGTTCCTGTTAGCTTAATAATCTCTTCACCGAACTCTCTGATAGTAATCTCATCAGGATTTCCGATATTAACAGGTAAAGAATAATCAGAAAACAACAGCCGGTATATACCTTCTACAAGATCATCCACATAGCAGAAGGAGCGGGTTTGTGAACCATCTCCAAATACCGTAAGATCCTCTCCTCTTAATGCCTGTCCAATAAATGCAGGTAAAACACGGCCATCATTAAGACGCATTCTTGGTCCGTAAGTATTAAATATTCGGACAATCCTGGTTTCCAGTCCGTGAAAAGTATGGTAAGCCATAGTCATTGCCTCCTGAAAGCGTTTAGCTTCATCATAAACACCACGCGGGCCAACCGGGTTCACATTCCCCCAATATTCCTCAGGCTGAGGATTGACTGTAGGATCACCATAAACTTCTGAGGTTGAGGCAATCAATATTCTGGATTTCTTTGAACGAGCCAGTCCCAGTAAATTATGGATTCCGAGTGACCCAACTTTAAGAGTTTGAATAGGTATTCTCAAATAATCTATAGGACTTGCCGGTGAAGCAAAATGAAGGATATAATCAAGATCGCCCGCAACATAAACAAACTTTGAAACGTCATGATTATAGAACTCAAAATTCTCAAGAGGAAATAAATGTTCAATGTTGCGCAGATCTCCTGTAATCAGATTGTCCATGCCGATAACATGGAAACCCTCTTTAATAAAGCGGTCGCATAAATGTGAACCAAGAAATCCGGCAGCCCCGGTAATTAGTACCCTCTTCCTTGACTTCATATACTTATGGTTTTGCGACCAATACTATTATAGTAAAAACCGCAATCTATCATTTTTTGTAAATCGTATAAATTACGACCATCAAAAATTACTTTGGCCTTCATTAGTGAACTGATCTTGTCGAAATCAGGGGTTCTGAACACAGACCATTCAGTAACAATAAGCAGAGCATCAGCATCCTTCAATGCGTCATACTGATTATCTGTAAATGAAATCTTATCCCCGTACATTTTCTTGACATTATTCATCGCCTCCGGATCAAAGGCAGAAATAATGGCGCCGTCATTCAGAAGTTCATCAATAATATAAAGTGCAGGAGCTTCGCGAATATCATCTGTTTCAGGTTTAAATGCCAATCCCCAGATTGCGATTTTCTTTCCTTTAATGTCCCCGCCATAATATTTCCTCATCTTCTCCACCAGCTTTTTTCTTTGAGTATCATTAACCTCCATTACTGAATCGAGGATCTTGAACTCATAATGATTTTCCTTTGCTGATTGAGCCAGAGCCTGAACATCCTTAGGGAAGCAACTGCCTCCATAACCAACTCCCGGAAACAGGAAACGCTTTCCGATACGATCATCAGAGCCAATTCCTTTCCTTACCGCATCAACATCAGCGCCTACAAGTTCACACAAATTGGCGATTTCATTCATGAAAGTGATTTTCGTTGCCAGGAATGAGTTTGCTGCATATTTTGTCAGCTCTGAAGAGCGTGTATCCATAAAAATGATAGGATTCCCTTGTCTGACATAAGGTCCATATAATTCTGCCATGATTTTTTGAGCCCTGACACTCTGAGTCCCTACCACAACACGATCAGGTTTCATAAAATCATCAACCGCAACGCCTTCCCGCAGAAATTCAGGGTTGGAAACCACATCAACTTCTACCGGGGTCGTATCGTTAAATACTTTAATAACTTTATCTGCAGTACCAACAGGAACAGTGGATTTGGTTACTATGACCTTGTAATCTTTAATTAATTTCGCAATGTCTTTGGCTGCACCTAAAACATAACTTAAATCTGCAGCGCCATCCTCTCCGGGAGGAGTTGGAAGTGCCAGAAAAATAATCTGTGCATCTTCAATGGCAGAGGCCAGATTTGTAGTAAAATTCAATCTCCCCTGTTCAATATTTCTGTGAAAAAGTAAATCGAGACCAGGTTCATATATAGGCAGTTTAAACGCCTGCATCATTTTAACCTTCTCTTCATTGATATCCACACAGGTTACAGTATTTCCGGTTTCAGCCAGACAAGTTCCAGTGACTAAACCAACATAACCGGTACCTACAACTGCTATTCTCATTAGTATCTATATTAATATATTCGATGATGATAACGTTATCTGTTTATAATCCGGACTATCTGTTAAGAGTACTTCCTTATGAGTATTTACCTGAATAAACAGTATAAAAACTAAATCCCGGCAGATTTCAATTAAAGATGAAGTCTAAAATAAAAGATTAAACGTTAACTTCGACGAAGATAAGAATTATATTCAAAATGCTTTTTTTGTACGACCTCGGAATACGTTTATATATCCTCTTTATCCGCATTGCTTCAGTCAAAAACAAGAAAGCAAAACTGTGGATTAATGGCAGAAAAGACATTTTCGACATCATCAAAAAAAGCATAGATCCATCTTTAAAATATACCTGGTTTCACTTTGCATCATTGGGAGAATTTGAACAAGGCAGACCGGTAATTGAGCAAATGAAAAAAGAAAGGAAAGAATGTTCAATTGTTGTTACTTTCTTTTCACCCTCCGGATACGAAGTAAGAAAAAACTACCCCCTGGCAGATCATGTTTTTTATCTCCCTGCCGATACTGCTGCCAATGCCAGAACCTTTATCCGATTACTAAATCCGGAAATAGCGATATTCACGAAGTATGAATACTGGTATCATTATTTCGAAGAACTGAACAATCAAAACATCCCTCTGTACATTATTTCCGGGATTTTCAGAGAAGAACAGGCCTTTTTTAAATGGTATGGAACACTGCACAGAAGAATGCTCGGCTGGGTTTCACATTTTTTTGTGCAGAACGAAATCAGTAAAACCTTACTTGGAAATTTAGGGATTAACAATGTGACGGTAAGTGGTGACACCCGCTTCGACAGGGTTAAATATAATTCTGAGAACCCTCTAAGTCTTTCTGAAATTGAAGTATTCAGTAAAGAGAATGAAGTGTTTATTGCAGGCAGTACCTGGCCGGAAGATGAAAAATTAATTGCAGGTTTAGCTGTGCAATATCCTGACTGGAGATTTATTATTGCCCCCCATGAAGTAAATGAGAAAAGAATCGCTGAGCTGAAATTGCTGTTTCCTGAATCAGTAAATTATTCCGGGATCAAAGGTGCAGAGAATCTAAACCCGGAATTGAAAGATAGCCGGATACTGATTATTGACAGTATTGGAATACTTTCATCGGTATATCGATATGGAGTAATCGCTTACATTGGAGGAGGTTTCGGAGTAGGCATACATAATACACTTGAAGCGGCTGCATTTGGCATACCGGTAATATTTGGACCTAATTACTCGAGGTTTCAGGAAGCCGTGCAACTTATCGAAAAAGGAGGAGCATTTTCTATTGAAAGCGCTGATGAGTTAAAGCTCCTTATGAACCAGCTGAAAGAACCAGAATTCAGAAAAAATTGCGGGGTCATTGCAGGAAATTATGTACGGCAAAACACCGGAGCAAGCCGGATTTTTTTGGATCATATTTCCAGTACCTGATTTTTTTAAGCTGATTTTACCAGGCCTTCCAGAGACTCGATCCAGAGCGGATCATCATTCAGGCTTTCTACCAGCTGTACATGTTCACCGCCAAGTGCATGGAATTCTTCGGCATATTCCACACTAACTTCATGCACCGTTTCGATACAATCAGCAACAAATGCCGGGCAGAAAACTAAAAGCCGCTTAGCCCCTTTCTTTGCCTGATCTTCAAGCACCCTGCTGGTATAAGGCTGTGCCCATGGATCTTTGCCCAAACGGGATTGGAAACAAACTGTAAACTTATCCTTAGGAAGACCAAGTTTTTCTGCAATCAGATAGGCTGTATTGTAGCACTGAGCTGAATAACAGAACTTGTTATTATCATTTAATACTTTGCAGCAATCATCCACTTTCAAGCAATGTTTTCCCGAATCATCCCCTTTAACCAGCTGACGCTGAGGCAATCCATGAAAGCTAAATAAAATATGGTCGTATTCTTCAGGCTTGTACTTTGCACCGTTTTTTGCAAAAACAGCGATCATTTTTTCATCGCCATGGAATGAATTAATGAAGGATATATCGGGAATAGTTTGCCATTTACTGACAATCTGCATTACTTTCTCCATTACCGACCCTGTAGTTGCAGAGGCATACTGAGGAAATAAAGAAACGATTCTGATACTGTCTGCCTTTGCAAGTTTCAGCTTGTTCAAAGCTGATTCAATAGAAGGATTTTGATAACGCATAGCCAGTTCGACATGATATTCATCACCAAGACGTTTCTGAAGTAAGTCTCTCTGAATAATGCTGTAATGCATCAAGGGTGAACCCGTAGTATCTGACCAGATTTCTTTGTAAAGTTTTGCAGATTTTGGGCCACGAAAAGGGACAATAATACCCTTAACAAGCATTGCACGCTGCACCGGAGGAATATCAATGACTCTTCCGTCCATTAGAAATTCGTCAAGATATTTTCTTACATCAGAGGTTGAGGGACTATCAGGTGTACCCAGATTAACTAATAAAACTCCTTTTTTCTTCATATAGAATTCTGATCATCCAAAGATAGTCTTAGATCTGCTTAGTAAAAAGCAGATCTGCCTATTTGACCAATAAATAACATTTTAATTACCTGCCTGTTTCATCTTCCATAGCTTCCACCATGGAGTTCCGGGAGAATCATGATGTTCATAATGATAGCCGAAAAAATAACAGGACAAAAATGCCAGCAAATGATTTTTACCCTGAGAACGGGATTGATGCCTGTTATCATGTTCTCCATGATGCGGCAGCCAGGTACCGAAATAAAAAAGCTGCACAGTACTGAGCAATGATGGCAAAACCCAAAACAGAAGCAGGTTAATTTCATCAATCCATATTTTCAGCAAATTAAAAATCAAAGCCATCAGAAGTACCTGCCATAAGGAAAGATACTCTCTGATAAATTTAAAGTACCAGGGAAGAAACGATCCCTCATAAAAATCAGGGTCCCGCGCCGTATGTACATGTTTATGATGCTCATGATGCTTGGAATTCAGGTTTCTGAAGGGAAAAAAAGCGTAAAGCATTGTGCATAATTGCCCAACAGCATTATTTAGCTTCTTATTTGATGAAACGGTACCATGCATCGCATCATGGGCCGTTATGAACAATCCGGTATAGAGATGCATCTGAACAAGGATCAGGAAATAATGAAGTGGATTTTGAAAATTTATTTCAAGCCCCATCAGAAAGATAATACAGAAAAGCCAGGCACTGATTACAATCAGAGCAATAATCAGTCCGGTATTTGACCGTTCGGCATACATAAATCAATAAGCTTCCAGAGCCGATTTAACTTTATCCATTAGCCACATTGGGGTAGAGGTTGCTCCGCAAATTCCTATTTTGTCTCCTGCTCTAAACAGGTCTTTGTTCAATTCTTCCTCACTGCTGATAAAATGAGTGTTTGAGTTAAATTGTTTGCAAACATCATACAGCACCTTACCATTTGATGATTTCTTGCCGGATACGAATACGATATGATCGAAATTCACAACGAACTTTCTTAATTCCTCATCCCGGTTTGAAACCTGGCGGCAAATAGTATCATTAGCCTTCACTTCATACCCTCTTCTCAGCAATTCATCCTTGATCTGATAAAACTTAGCTGTACTCTTGGTAGTCTGACTGTAAAGAGTAAACTTCTGAGGCAGATCAATATTATCCAATTCTGCAATATCCTGAAATACCAAAGCATCATTATTGGTTTGCCCCTGCAAGCCAATCACTTCTGCATGTCCATGCTTACCAAAAATCAAAACCTTTTCATCATTGTCATAAGAGTTCTTGATTCTGTTCTGCAATTTTAAAACTACCGGACAAGAGGCATCAATCAGAGTGATATTGTTTTCAAGAGCAAGACGATAGGTTTCAGGAGCTTCACCATGTGCACGAATTAATACCTTCTCATTCCTAATATTCAGGAGCTCGTTATGAGAAATAATTCTCAGGCCTTTTGCCTTCAGCCGGCTCACTTCTTCATCATTGTGTACAATGTCTCCAAGGCAATACAGGTAACCATCTTCCTCCAGAATTTCTTCAGCCATGTCAATAGCATATACCACTCCAAAGCAAAAGCCGGAATCCTGATCAATAGTTACTTCGAGATTAAGTTTCATTAGCCTGTTCAAATTATTCTTTCAAAATGCACCCTGATTTGCAAAAATACTAAATAGTTTATCAGATTGCTGTAATATTCAGGATCAGGAAAAAGACGGTCTGAACAAACAAAAGCAATACTGCTACTTTATTTTCTTTTCTGAAATTCATTGTACGGAATAACATAAAAAGCAGAAATGAAAACAAATACCATCCTATGTAATTCCGGACAGGAATTATTCCTCCATTCCAGAACCAGTAGTCAAAGCGAACAGCTACCGGTTCAATAAGCAAATCAATTGCTGTTAATATCAGAGCCCCGAGTGCTGAAAAAAGCAAGCTGCTTTTTAATTTGAATTGTTCAAGAAATACTCCGGCAGAATAAACCAGTATCATCCAGTTTACGCCTATCATCAATGGTGTTGCCCAAAGTTTAACACCCAGCGCATTCCCATAGGTATATTCCCCGAAGATCAATCCGGTGTTAACGCCAATAAGCTCGACCAGAAAACCCAGACAATAAACAATAAGTGCAAATATTTTCAGATCTGCAGACCGGTCATTTACTGTAAATATCAAAATAAGTAACATCAGCAGTAAATGAAAGGGAACCAGCTTTATAAACAGCCCCTCATATTCAGGCAATAGAAAACCTGTTAGCCCCACCGCATGGAACAATACGATTAATACACTGTAAACCTGTATCCTATTCAGCTTCATAAGCGAATTATCCTGCCTTTCCAGAAAATTGTTTTTGTATAATATTTATTGACAGATATTACCGAAATTATTACCAGACATAACAACTGCAGGGGATGCAGAATAACATTCATCAAAACATTTTGTCCTGAGATTAATGATATCATCACCCTGCTTAAAATAATCAATGATAAGGCAAACAAAACCAAGTCTGTACTTAAAAAAACAGCGGCGGCAAGCGGACCGATAACAACCAGAAAGAGGTAAAAAAAGAGTCCGAAGACATTATTATTGAAGCCCGCAAAAAAGTTCTTGCTGAAACCCTTAACCGCTTCTGTAAAGCTTTTGTACATACGGCATTGAATGAAATTATTAGCAAGCAAAGCCTCTCCTTTATATCCCGAACTTTTCACAATCTTCATAATCTCAATATCTTCAACAACCTTATTCTTTACCTGTTCATGCCATTGATTTACCCGGTAGCTCTCTGCATCAAACATCATAAACTGTCCGCTTGCAGCAGAAAAGGAAGGGTTTTTTGAAATTCTGACCAGTCTGAGTGGAAGCAGATTCAAAAGTAAATAATGCATCATCGGAACAACAAGACGCTCTCCGAAGCTGAGCATAATCTGATTGGTAAACAAGCTCAGTAAATTCAGGCGATATAATTTCATCCGGTGAAGAGCATTATTTATCAGGCCATTTTTAATTATCTCATCAGCATCCAGGAAAATAAAATATTTACCTGCAGCAGCGTTAGCAAGCTGATAACATGCATAATTTTTTCCAAGCCAGCCGGCAGGAAGTACTTCTCCTTTCCGTACACTAAATCTCCTGTCTGTACTGCAAAAACTTTCACAAAGCTGCCAGGTATTATCTGATGAATTGTCATCCAGAATGATTACTTCATAATTCTGATAATCCTGAGCCCTGATTGAATGCAATAGATTTAAAATATTTTCAGCCTCATCACGTGCCGGAATTAAAATTGAAATTTTATCCTCATAATGCCCGGGCGAATTACCAAGTTTAGGATTCGACAAGAAATTAAAGAGAGTAACCGTAAATCTCAGAATGAGGAAAAAGAAAATCAGATAAATCAGTATCATTCTTAAATAATATTTGAGATCTGCTTCTGCCTTGAATATTCATAATGCTTGTTATAAGCACTTTTAATTAATTGAAGACTGGTGTATTCAGCACCCTCCCATTTCTGAAAGTAACATGTAAATACAGGTTTACGATTTTGGAAATAATCAGCAAAACTTGCAGCAAATACATACTGAAAATTCCTGTTGGAGGAATTGATCAGGTTCATTAAGCCCTTTTCAAATTTAACTTCAGCTACATGTCCGGAATAAAGTTTGCCTTGAGGAAAAATCAGAACCAGATTCTGCGGATCATTGAGCAAATTACCGGCAAACTCAAGCGATTGTATCATGCTTCTGGAATTGCTCTTAACAGAAAAGCCTCCCAGATATTTAAGAAACCAGACCGTTTTATAATTTTCCTCGGAGATCATGACATGGAATTTCTTTCTGAAATACAGTCTGTTGATCTGGAACATCAGAAAACCATCCCACCATGAAAAATGATTAGCAAGAAGCAGTATAGATCTGTCTTTCCCGAATACTACATGATTGTAATTTAAACCCTCAAAATCAGATTTAATGATCCTGTTGATATACCATGAAAAGAAAGCGTAAACAATTTTGTTTTTGCGCGGTTCCAGCATACCTAAAGATAAAATATTTTCATATTCCCAAAAATCATTTATCCGATCAGATCAGATACAATTTTGGCTGAAAGCAGAGCCAGGGGAATTCCTCCCCCGGGATGCACACTTCCACCTGCAAAATACAGACCGTCAATGCGGGAAGAAAAATTAGCATGCCTCAGAAAAGCAGAGAACCGGCTGTTAGAACTGCTTCCATACAATGAGCCCTGATATGAGAATGTTCCTGAGTCGATTGTTCTTGGATCGAGCACCGACTCATACTTTATAAATTTACTTATATCCTCTCCAAGATTTTTCGATAATTTTTCAATGATATTTTGCCTTGCCTCCTTAATCAGGGTATCCCAATCCTGACCGGTATTTGCCGGGACATTGATCATTGTAAACCAGTTTTCCCCACCCTCAGGGGCATCATCCGGCTTATATTTGGAAGTAATATTGATATATACTGTAGGATCTTTACAGACAGATCTCTCATCCCAGATCTGTCTGAACTCCTCCCGGTAATTCTCAGAAAAGAAAATATTATGCAAGCCCAGTTCAGGAAAGGATCTGCTGATTCCCCAGTAAAATATCAGTGCCGAGCTGCTTCTTTCCTGCTGAAGGATGCGTCCGGGAATTTTATAACCTTTCAGCAGCTTTTTGTACGTGTACCATACATCCATATTTGACACAATACAATCAGCTTCATAAATCTTCCCTCCCGAACTTATCCCGGTAACTTGATCAGCCTTTATTAAAATTTCGTCAACATAAGAATTGTAATGAAAAACAACACCCAGATCAGCGGCCAGCTTCACAAGAGAACTCACAATTGCATACATACCCCCAATCGGGAAATAAGCCCCAAAATACTGCTCAAAATGTGGAATAACATTTAAGGTTGCCGGTGCTTTATATGGATCAGACCCATTATAAGTAGCGTATCTGTTGAAAAACCGAATGGTTTTTGAATCCCTGAACTTACTTTCTATGGCACTGTTCATAGATCGAAAAGCATCGATCTCGGGGAAACGCATTAATGATTTTAATGTTCCGGCATTAAAGTAACTGCTAAATTTATGCAATGACCTTTCAAGGAAAACCGAATTAGTGATCTCATAAATTGTTTTACTCTTATCAAGGAAAGTTAGAACTGATTCAGAGCTGTCGGTAGTTTTGGATGCAATTTCATTTGCAAATTTTTCAGGATCTGCAAAAGCTTCAATACGTGTGCCGTCTTCATAAAAATACCGGCAAATTGTATCCAGCTTTTTGTATTTAAAATAAGCTCCCGGATTTTTTCCTGCAAGCAGAAAGAGTTCATTTACATATTGGGGCATGGTAAATAAACTTGGGCCGGTATCAAATCGATAGCCATCCTGCCTGATCTCAGAGAGTTTGCCTCCGGGACCAGATGCTGCTTCAAAAACCTGAACCTGATAGCCTTTTACAGCCAGGCGGATTGATGAAGCGATACCGGCAATACCTGCACCAATGATAATTGCTTTGGACATGCAACGAAATTACATTATTTCTCTCCTCCGCAATTGTCTCCGAACAAATATGACCAGATTATTAAAATCTGACCGTGAAACCTTTACTATTATTTCATCTTATGATCTTTCAGCAACTGATCTACTGAATATGGCCCGGAACCAACAATCCAGAAAAGGATCAGTAACATAAGTACAATTACCGATAACCATAGCTCAGAATTTAATGCCGAAAAGCCTTTCGTTAAATTAACGAAAAATACCGCTCCAAGCAGAATTGGAATTTGTACTACTGTTGCAAACCGGGTTACAAGCCCGACCGTAATCAATACCCCACCCACCAGGTGAGCAAATGCCACGGTATGAACAAGCGCCATAACCATAAGGCCGGAAAAACCAAAAGTATTGTTCTGCAATATCCAATCTTTCTGAGCTTCAGTATCAGCTATAAAAGCAAGACCTTTACTAAGAATTAAGAGTCCGAGAACAATACGAATCAGATCGAGCCACTTAGCGTGATGCACATCGCCCCAGTGCTCTATTTTTTGAACCAAGTTCATATAAACCTCCTTTTTTAACAGGCTGATTACATTCAAGTTACAAAAAAATATTGAGATTTTATGTATTTATACCATTATTTGAGCGTATTTAAAACGCTAAACATTTTCTGTCTCACAGAAGAACTGCTACCACTATAGTTATTAACGATAAAAGAAAATACCAAAGGAGTACCCGATGCGCCGGTATGATATCCGGTATAAGCCAGAACATCACTGATACTGCCGCTTTTCATTTTCATACTGTTGTAGATTGGCAGGCTCTCATAAAAACTATCAAACCATGGTTCACGCTTTACTGATTGTAAAATACGGGCCATAGCCATTGTGGTTATACGGTTGGCAGGCGATAAACCACTGCCATCATAAATATTCATCGCTGCCGGTTCAATACCTGCTTTTTGCTCCCAGAATTTTTTAACAAACTCTACAGATTTAGCTGTGCTGCTTTCTTTAGCCTGCTTCCATCCAATAGTTTTAATTAAATGTTCGCCAAAGAGATTGACACTCTTACGGTTAAACCAGTAAACGACCTTTTCAAGCGAAGGCGAAGTATGTATATCAATAATTTTTGACTGTGGAATAAATGTCTCCTTATTGGCAATCAGTGTTCTTGCTGTAACAACTCCCTTAGAAACCTGAATATCAGCCTGCTTCAGCCTGTTCATCAAATGATATGCAAGATCATAAGCAGGATCAGGTACAGAAGCTGAAATGACTTTATTCAGATCTGCCCCATAGGTTCCTCTTAAATAAACTACTGTTGAATATGGTGCCGAATATGCATAAACATTATCACCGGTTCCTGCAGCACCCGTAAGCACTTCATTCACTATTTTAAGATAATCCATCCCGGGCCGGGTACTTATCAGTTGAGCCGGTGATCCAACCCTTCCAGGTTTAAAGATGAGGTCAAACTGATTTTCACGCCAGCTAAGTGAAGATGGGCCTGCACCATAATAGTTGCCAATGTCTTGCCATGTCCATCCACCCGGCAGGGTTTCTGTCCCAAAAAGACGATCATCCGCTATAATATTTCCGGCAATTTGTTTAATACCTGAACGAATCAGCGCATCGGTCCATTTCTGCAATATCAGCTCACTTCGGCTCTGATCATACCGATCACTTCCAAGTACCGGATCACCACCTCCTGTAATGATCAGATCACCATTCAGTGTTCCGTTTGCCAGAATTGTACCCGAATAGCCCAAAGTTGTTTCCCAGGTAAAGTCCTTGCCCAGAACATAATATGCAGTGGCAGAGGTGATGGTCTTCAGGGTTGATGCACTTGCCAGACCGGTATTCCCATTTGCAGAAAATATTACCGCACCGGTTTCTGCATTCAATACCGTAAGCGAGCTGCTCGCATATTTCAAGTTCGGATCAGATTCAAAAGTGCTGTAGGCATTCTCAATCTTTTGCCTGATTGTCTGCGCAGAACTGCAGATGGAATAAAATAGTAAAAATGAGAAAAGGTAATATCGCATTGAGGGCCTCCGTCAGTGTCTTTAAAGTTTATAAAACAGGCAGGTACAGGTTTCTGGTTCTAATCCAAAAACACAAGACAAAATAAGAGAAAAAACCTGAGAAAAGAGCCTGAACAAAATGAGCAGATCAGCTCAGTTTTGTGAATACTATTAAGCTTTTACTTTAACAAACTGATCAAACTCCCCGCAGCCTTAGCTGTTCTGATCAGATTGGAAGCAGTAAATTTCATAGCTGAGGCTAAATCCTCAGGCTGATTACCAATAGCCAGAAGGACGTTAAAATACTTATTCATTTCCGGCTGATCAATCAGCGGTACTTTGCCGGCAAACCCGATTACAGGTATACCTTTCTCCTTAGCATATTTCGCTACTGCAAAGGGACCTTTGCCCTGTAATGTCTGCTCATCCAGACTGCCTTCTCCGGTTATAAGAAGGTCAGCGTTTTTAAGACTTGCAGAAAAACCGGTTAGTTTCAGAAAATGTTCGGCTCCATTCAGCAATTCGGCATCCAATAAGGCATTCAGACTTGCAGCAACGCCTCCGGCTGCACCTCCATGAACAATTTCATTCATTCTCTTTCCATTGAGCTTAAAAACACAATCAGAAAGTTTTGCCAGTGCCGCATCCAGAACAGGCACATCTTCGGGTCGGGCACCTTTCTGCGGACCAAAAACTGCTGCTGCACCATTTGATCCCAGCAAAAGATTGTCCACATCACAAAGCACCGTGATTCTGCAATCAAATATTCTCTGATCTATTTCTGAAAGATCAACAGAGTTTAAATACTTTAAATTTTCGGATAGTGCATTGATGTGTTTACCATTCACATCCAGAAATTGTACACCAAGGGCACTTAAAATCCCAATCCCACCATCAACCGTTGCTGATCCACCAAGACCAATTACAATAGATTTTACTCCTCTGTCAAGAGCATATCTGATCAATTCACCTGTACCGAAAGAAGACGCTTTTAAGGGGTTTCTTTCATCTTCACGGAGAATCCGGATACCGGAAGCATCAGCCATTTCAATCACAGCAGTTTTGCCCTGATCTATGATACCCACAGGAGCTCTGATTATTCGGCCAAGAGGATCATGAACATTGTACTCATGCCATAAACCCTGGCATTTCTCTACGATCAGGCGACCTGTACCATCTCCGCCATCAGCAATAGGAAAACATTCAGTACTGCAATTCAGTCCACTGCGGATGAGCCCTTCACGGATTGCATCTGCACTTTCCTGTGCAGTCAGACTATTCTTAAAAGCATTTGGAGCAATCAGAATATGCATTTTATTGCTCTACTTCCACTACCATCTCGATTTCAACAGCCATACCTGCAGGTAATGCGTTCATACCCACAGCAGAACGGGCGTGTTTACCTTTTTCGCCAAAAACCGCAACCATCATGTCAGAGAAAGCATTTATTACCTTAGGCTGATCCTTAAATTCAGGTACAGACTGAACCATTCCCAATACTTTAACAATTCTTTTCACCTTGCTGAGATCACCAATTTCTGCTTTAAGACTCGACAATAAAGCGATACCCGTTAAACGGGCAGCTTCCTGGCCCTGCTCCAGAGTAAGATCGGCTCCCAATGTTCCGGTAACGCGTCCACCTCCCGGCAATTCAGGTCCGTGTCCGGATGTGAACACCAGATTACCGGCACGCACAGTTTTAACATAATTAGCCATTGGTGCACTCGGTGCAGATAAGGTAATATTTAACTCTTTCAAACGCTTATCAAAGTCAATGGTTTCTGCCTTCTTTTCTTCCTGTGCAGGTTTACATGCGAACAGAGCTACAGCGATGAATGATAAAATAAAATACTTTTTCATGATGTTAATTTTAGGATTAATTTAAAGAAACAGGCTATATAAAATTAATGCTGATCAGCTAAATCACAAAGAGAAAGCAGATCAGCATTAAACATTCAGCTAAGGAAAAAATTCTTATTCTTCCACCTCAACGATCATCTCGATCTCTACAGCGATATTCCCTGGTAATGCAACCATACCCACAGCAGAACGTGCATGCTTTCCTTTTTCGCCAAATACCGCCACCATCATGTCAGAAAATGCATTCATTACTTTAGGCTGATCCTTAAATTCAGGAGTAGACTGCACCATTCCAAGAACTTTAACCACTCTTTTCACTTTACTTAAATCACCAATTTCCTTTTTAAGGCTTGATAATAAAGCGATACCGGTTAAACGGGCAGCTTCCTGACCCTGCTCAATGGTAAGGTCGCCACCAACTACTCCCTGTAAGGTTCCGCCTTCAGGTTTATCCGGACCATGACCAGAAGTGTAAACCAGATTACCAACACGTACAGTTTTCACAAAGTTGGCAGTTGGCACAGATGGTTCTACCAGTTGAATATTTAACTCCTTCAAACGTGCCTCTATGTCAACAGCAGGTGCAGCAGCAGTTTCCTGTTTTGCTGAATCTTCTTTTTTAGGACTGCAGCTAACTAAAGCGATTGACAGAAGGAATAATAAAGAGTACTTTTTCATAATTGTTTAATTTTTAAATTGTTACTTGTTTACAATATTGACTGGATTTCCATTCAGGAATGAAGATAAATTATTTTCTGCAATTCCCATCAATCTGGCTCTGGCTTCTTTCGTTGCCCAGGCAATATGAGGGGTAATCAGGCAGTTTTTTGCTTTGAACAAAGGATTGTTTTCTGAAGGCGGTTCAACCGAAAGCACATCGATTCCGGCACCGGCAATTACCCCGGCATTCAGTGCATCAGCAAGATCCTGATCAACCATCAGCGGACCTCTGGATGTATTCAGAAAGAATGCTGTTTTCTTCATCAATTTTAAGGACTCCTTATTAATCATTCCCTGAGTTTCCGGAAATAAAGGACAGTGAATACTTACCACATCAGAGTCTGTAAGCAATTCATTCAAACCTGCCCATCTGAAATTCTTGCGATGCGACTGATCGCTCTGCCTTCTGGAGTATGCAATTACATTCATTCCGAAAGCTGCAGCAACATCAGCCACTTTTTGCCCGATCATTCCAAAGCCAATTATACCAATATTTTTATCTGCGAGCTCAACCAATGGATGATTCCAATAACAAAAATCAGGCGAAGCAGCCCATCCGCCATCAAATACCGAGTCGCTATGACTTTGAACATGCTGACATAATTCGAGAAGAAGGGCAAATGTCATCTGTACTACCGAAGCAGTTCCATATCCCGGCACATTGGCAACAAGAATTCCTTTCTTTTTAGCATAGTCAACATCAACCACATTATAACCTGTGGCCAGTACCCCTATATATTTCAGATCAGGAAGATGCTCCAAAATGTTTTCCCTGAGCGGCGTCTTATTGGTAAATACAATCTCAGCACCCCGGCAACGTTCCAGAATCTGACTTTCGGGTGTCCTGTCATGAACCTGCAGTTCACCATACTGCTTTATCCCCTCCCAGTTAAGATCTCCGGGATTTAAAGTATAACCGTCTAATACAACTAATTTCATTCTGTAAATATTTGTTCCCTTTTTAAATTCTTAAACTCTTGACCAGGCCAGGTTCAATACCCGCTTTGCATTGGCAATTACAATATCAGAATCTTCATCGCCGAAAGGTTTCACTTCAAAACTTACCACCGGAGGATTTTCTGTATTCAGGAATCCGATCTGTAAAAGAACCCTGAGGTATGCCACCACTTCATCAACATCATTTTCGCCTCCCGGAAATCCAAAACGAGGGTGAACATCCCCATAGGCCGGCATATCAGGACTCTTAACTACGCAATTACCAATATGAGCATGTACAATATAATCCTTGACCGGAAGTATCGATTCCTCTATGGTCTCATGAATCAAAGGTATATGACTGAGATCAACCATTAAACCAAAGTGATCATGTGTCTTTCTTATTTCTTTGGCATAACGCAAGGCAAGATCTGCCGGACCAATCAGACTTCTCTTGTCAACATCATAATCGAATACTTCCAGTGCAATTTTCAGATCACCTTTACTTTTTGCATAAGCACAAATCTCATTGGTTGATTTTACAAGAGCCTGAAAAGCTTCTTCCTTCCTGCTTTCATCATAGTTACCACTTAAAAATGCAAAACTGAAGGCTCCAATCTCGTATGCTTCGTCGATGCCTTCTTTAAGATTATTTAACGCTTTCTGACGCTCTTCTTCAACCAGGCTATTGATATTCATTCCTGTGGTCAGCAGTCTCGGCTGAGCACCATAGGCTACGGTCATATGAGAACTTTCAAGCATTTTTTTTACTGCAGCACGTTCCTCAGGATCTTTAACAGTAGTAATTTCAATGGCACTGAAATAATCGTCTACGGCAATTTTACGGATAGTCTCCACAACCGGGCCTTCTCCTTTAATCGTTGCCGGATATGCCATGAAGTGAACCAAACCCACTCTCATGTATTTACATAATGCTTCGTTCATATTGATAAATGTATAATCGTATTTTCTTCTGTTTACAAACTCTCCCTGATTGCCCTGATCAAATTCAAAGCACGGCCCGACTCGGCAGTCAGCTCATCGTATAATTTATTTTCAATTACATTTTTGGTGATCATCTTACTACCGCCAACTGCACAAACCCCAACCCTGAACCAGCTGCGAAGATTAGCCTCATTGAGTTCAATACCACCGGTTGGCATGAAAACAATATCTGTAAACAAAGCCTGAACAGCCTCAATGTAAGAGGGTCCGAGAGTATTGGCCGGAAAAAGTTTGACAATCTTTGAACCACAGGCCTCGGCCCGAATAATCTCACTCGGAGTCATACACCCCGGCACACAGAGAAGATTATGCTTATCGGATAATTCGATCACAGATTCAAGAATCCCCGGGCAAACCAAAAACTCTGCCCCTTCATCAATATAGGCCTGCGCTGATTCCGGATTCTTAATGGTGCCAATTCCAAGACGCATTCCCGGCATTTCTGCATCACAGGCTTTACGCATCTCCTTAAAATTCTTCATTGCCTTTTCACCACGGTCAGCATATTCGGTTGTTCTGATCCCCCCATTATAAAGGGCCCTCATTAATTCTATACTTACCCCGGCATCTGCAGCATAATACAGTGGAACAATCCCTTGTTCATTCATGAGCACCGATAGCTCTGATTTCTTATTCATCTGTTTAATCCCTTTTGTTTATAGTTTATATCCCTGCCGTGCAAGTAATTTCCAATTGCCCTGTTTTTTATACCAGACCATCACATTACCAAATCGCAAGGGCAGAGGATTACCATCGCGTGTAGCACTGGCAACAACGATATGTCTGACAATAGCATGCTTACCGGTAATTTTTATGGTCTGACCTTCCGGATCAATCGATTTAAAAAAAGTAGGCCCTCCCAGAACAGCTTTAATAAATGCCGCCTTATCCTGAATAATACCGCCCGAATGTCCGAAAGTGAGCTCAGCCAGGGTAAGGTCATCCAAGGCTGAACTGTCTCTGTTTACAATAGCCCGGTTCAGGTCTTTAACCAATTGTGCAACACGGTTTTCTTTTTTCGTCTGTGCCTGAATACCACTGCTGATCAGCAGAAAAACAGTTCCTATTAATAGTGATTTAAGCATCTTATTAAATTTTAGTTTTAGTGTCATCTTCTTCCTCAACAGGTTTATTCTTCCAGTATGAAGCAAGAATTGATCCGCTGATATTCATCATCGGACCATAAATCATTGGAGCTAATCCAACCGTTCCGAGCTTCCCCATTCCATGAGCCAAACCTTTTGAAAGCCCGGCATTCTGCATACCCACATTAATTGCAATGGTGCGGCAATCTTTTTCATTCATTCCAAAAAGTCTTGCCGACCAGTAACCCAGTGTATAGCCCATGATATTATGTATTAAGACCAGTAAGATGAGTAAAGGTCCCACTGTCAACAAACTTTCTCTGCCTACAGCAGTGACAATGATGATGATAAATGCAATGCCAAACATTGATACAACCGGCATAACCGAGTTAATCCACTTCATTCTGTCTTTCATCAATTCATTGATTCCGATGGCCAGTGCAATTGGTATGATTACCATTTTCATAATATCCAACATCATGGCAATAACATCGATCTCAATAAAGGATCCTCCGAGTAACTTCATCATCAATGGAGTCAGAAATGGAGCTAATAAAGTAGCTATCGATGTTAAAGTGATGGAAAGTGCAAGATTGGCCTTTGCCAGATATGAAATCACATTCGCGGCAACAGCATTGGGAGCGCAGCCGATAAGTATCATCCCCGCTGCAATTTCAGGCGAGAAATTGCTCAGACTTGCCAATGCAAATCCAAGTAAGGGCATAATTGTAAAATGGCTCAATATTCCTACAAACACCCCTTTAGGCGCTTTAAACACCCCAAGAAAATCCTTATAGCTCATGGTTATTCCCATACCGAACATGATCAGCTGAATAAGCGGAGTAATCAGTCCCGATAGTTTATACCCATTAATCTCAATGAAATAATGCGGAAAGATTAATGCCGTTGATACTACCCCGATAATCATCATCGGATAAGCAAATCCCTTTAAAGCCGAAATTCCTCTGACCCCCAGAGCCACAGATACGATTCCACCAATAAGAAATGGCTCGGCTACAGCCTGGTTATTGATCAGATAAAAAGTCAGGGACGCCAGCAGACATGCGGCTCCCAGGCCCATTACAATTTTGAAAATTGGTTTCATAGGTTCCGTTTAAATTCTTACCAGGTTCTTTTAGACATAAACTGATCAAGCTGGGCACGACTGATCTTTCGCTCTGAAGGATTTCTGTCCAGCCACTTCAGATACTCAACTCTGATCGGCTCAGTCCATTGGGTATCTACCTGTTCAGCTTTATAAATTCCTTTTCGAATCATCTCATGACCGAAACGATCTTTAGATGCAATAAACTCTGCGGTAGAAACAACCAGTTCTGCCATATGTGCCGGTATGAAAACTACTCCTGCCCTTCCGGCTATTACCAGATCACCGGGCAGCACTATTGCAGTTCCGATTGTAATGGGTGTATTCAAACCCATTAAAACTACTCCCTGTAAAAACTGCGGAGCAAAATCTCTGACAAATGCATTAAACCCTTTAATTTCTGCAAGCCCGTCTACATCACGTGCAAATCCATCAAACACAACTCCGTTACCTGAATTCTTATAGATCACATTCCCAAGGTTATCACCCATCAGCGAGCCTACCCTGCCCTTATTATCGGCAACATATACATCACCTTTAGTGAGCATATTTATCGGCCAGTGTAAATGCCTTCCCTTACGGCCTTCTTTTGCCGCACGATCAACTATGTTCTTCTCAACATCCGGGCGGATTGGCATGAATTGAGCCGTTAATGCCCTGCCTACAACTTTAACATCCTCATGCAGAATTTTCCAGTTGCGCTCATACTGATAAAGATATCCTTCATTATTCAGGATCTGCCAGGCCTCTTCAATACCTATAACTTTAGCCCTTTCCAGCAGATCATCTGAAATACGCGGACGTCCGTCTTCAAAGCGTTCACCCTTCCAGGCAGAGGTTAGAAATATCAGTTCATCCTTCGGAATGGTCTGAGCTACCAATGATTTAGCTGAAAGTGAAAAACAAAAAATAAATAGAAATAGATAAAATCTATAATTCATAATAATTTTATAAATATAATTGATGATCTGTTTTTAAAGATTCAAGACCGCCTGAACATTTAGGATTTTTTAGGAAATTTCCAGATTCCCAAAGCATTTTTACCCATAATCAGATCAAGATCCTGATCGGTATAGAAATCACAATATTTCTCCATGAATTCAAGTTCCTTATCCATAGGAAGCTCCCATCTCGGGAATGGATATCCTGTACCCCATATAATTTGCTTTGCGCCGAACTCCTCATAAATTGCTTTATAAAATGGAAGAGTATCTTCGTATGGATATTTCTTAATTTCCGACATCTCGTAAGGTTCTGAATTACTGATCCAGACATTTTTGAAACGGCTGAGTTTAAACATTTTTTTAAACTCCGGCCAGCAGTCGGCAGCTTTCAGATCAGGTTTACCTGCATGGTCAATAACAATTTTCACTCCCGGAAACCGCTCTGCCATATCTTCCAGCATGGGCATCTGATGAGGCAGTATATAGTAGTTAAAACAAAGTCCCAGCTTCTCGGCTTCTTTCCACAATGGATAATGAGCAGGTGAATTCAGCCAGGTTTCTTTGGGGTGATAAATGGGACTGAAACGCATTCCCTGAAAGCCATGTTCGTTAACCCAATATCTCAGATTATCTACAATTTTCGGATCATGAGGATTCAATAGGCCATGAGCAACAAAATGATTCGGATAAGTTTTCAGGCAATGTGCCTTGTATGAATTATCCCATCCGTAATAACGCGGATTAATTAAGACCCCGTAGCTTATATTAAAATCCTTCATTTGCTTAACCTGATTTTCTATAGGTGCCTCTATGCTGGCTTTAGCATCAGGATTTTCAGGATGCTTAAATGGGAAACGGGGATCAAAGTTCCATGTTTCCACATGCGTATCAATGACCAGACGTTTCTTCTTAAATTTCTCAGGCATTGATGCAAATACTGAAGCATGCGGCTCAATCATGCCCATTAATGGCAAAACTGCCATCCCCTTGATAATGTCTCTGCGTTTCATAGGTTTTCTTTTAAATCTTTATCCTGTTTTAAGTTGCGAGCGGTTGACCTCCCGGGATCATGACCTTCTGCCTCGGAAGTTTAGTTGTATTCCGTTTAGCTGTAAACTTCGCTGTCAGGTATTCTCCCATATGGATATCACCGGATATTATGTCTCCCTTAACCTTACCAGAAAAAAGATAAATGATAATATTTCCAACGATTGGAATGGTACTCCTGATTTTTACCTCATCGCCATCGATTGTACCTGCCATATTTTTGGTATCCATATCACCTTTATGAGTCCCCTGAATCCAGTTACCATCCTGCTCAATCACAAAAGAATGCTGACTGGTACTTAATGCATATTGCACCTCTACATCCCAGCGCCCGCTGAGATTAGCAAGCGGTGCAGCCATTTCAGGTTTAGGGCTACGCTTTCTGGACAATACCTCATATAATCGGTCTGCCACTATTTTCTCTTCACCGGACTGCATGTGCCCCGGGGTAATCTGTATTGAAGTAGTTCCATCAGCTTCATCACGATTACCCAAAGCAATTCTTGGTTTGCTCCTGCCTACTTCCTCAGCAATCTCGTATCCGGTAACTGGGTACTTTTCCGGATTCCAGATGATATGAAGAACCGGATATTTATTGTTCAGATTTGTGGGTTCAACAATCCTGGTACTCATCCCACTGATTGTTGATACCTTCTTTGAAATCACATCCAGCCAGCCAAGCCATCTCTTCCATTCCCCTTCATGATCACGTACAAGCCAATTCTCAACTGCAGCCACCATACCAACGATCTCATCACGATCCAATTTGTTGTCGCGGCCCGGACCGTGATGGGGGGCACTTGCCTGCCAGGCAGCAAGAAGAATGTTTTTATTGCCGAGCATTAGTCCGGCCGACTGCGGTCCGCGAATAGTTTTACCACCACTGTAAGCAACAACATCTGCACCTCTTTTTAAATGAACAGGAGGTATTGTAAGACTTTCTGCTGCGGCATCTATCAAAATTGGAATATTCTTAGGTTTAGCGATAGAAGCAATTACCTCCAGTGATAACGGCTGACCGGTATCTGAGGCAGCTCCGGGAGTACCTGAAGTAAGGTATATCATCGCTGTTTTAGAATTAATTGCTTTTTCAAGCTCTGCTGCTGTAGCCACAGTGACAATCTTCACCCCGATATTTCTGACAGCATGATCATAATGCTGACGGGAGTATTTTGGAATAATAACTTCTGTCTTCTCAAATCCGGTAAGATCAGGAATACGTATCAATCTTTCAGGACTGCCTCCGGTAACGCATGCCGCTGTAATATGCTTTACACCAGCCGCACAACCTGAAGAAACCATTCCCCATTCTGTTTTCGTCAATTCTGCAAGACGTTTTCCAACCGCCTCTGCAAGTTCATCAAGCTGCACAAAATTATTGCTGGCTGCCTCCAATGCCTCTTTTACTTTAGGAAGTTTAATCGACCCTCCGATTATTGTATATGAACCGCGGCAATTGATGATGGGTTCCACACCCATTGATCTGTAAATATTAGTCTCAGCTAAAAAAGAATTTAAAGTTGTTTCTGCTTCTCCGGCCTGCCCTGCTGCCAACTCAGCTCCTTCAGAAGAAAGAACATTTCCAACCACCGGAAGTAATGCAAGGCCTTTGATCAAATTTCTGCGCTTCATGAAATTATTGATTATTGATTGTATTTATTTGCTGACAATCCATTCAGATCCCAGATAATTCTTCCTCCTCTGATGGTTAGCTCTGCTTCTAACTTCTTATCGCCTTCGATACGATTGCCTCCAGAATCTACAAATCCGAATTTCCCGGTCAGCACATTCAGAACTGCAATATCTGCAACCGAGCCCTCTGATAAATTCCCAAGATCTTCCCTTTTAATAGACTTAGCAGCATTCCAGCTTCCGCGGGCAATAACATCCGGCAGACTCATCCCGATATTTAAGAATTTAGACATCACATTCAGTATGTTTTTCATTCCGGAATTCATGCTGAAACTATGCTCATCTGTACCGAATGAATTTGGCCATAGACCCTGCTGAAATGCCGGAATAGCCTGATTAAACCAAAACCCAACACCACCATGACCGACATCAAACAGAACTCCTCTTTTTTGAGCTTCCAGAACAAAAGGTCTGACTTTTCCCTGTTCATCAACAAGCGGCATCCGCTCTGAAACATTCTCAAAAGAATGGGTGATGATATCTCCGGGACGCATGTGATCCAGCTGATCTTTCAAAGAATACTCTGGCATATGACATTCAACAAAAAGTGGCTTGCCTGCAAGCTTTGCAGTTTCTGATGCCCTTTCAAACGGAATCCAGCTTTTACCTTTATAATGCCCTACACGGGTACCAACAATCAGGTCAGGATATTGTTTAATGGTTTCCAGAGTCTTTTGAACATCCAGTGTATTCATATCGGGCTCAAATGCCGAACCAGCACTAAAGCCTGTTTCAAAAATATTGATCCATGCCAGCACACGTGTTAAAGAATTATCAACCACTTTAGCTTTGAACTCAGGGAAAGTCCTCCAGCCTGTTGTACCTGCATCCACTACAGTAGTGATCCCCGAACGGGGGCCAAATGCATCAGGAAGCTGGCTTCCCGGACCATCTGCAAAACCCGGCTTACTCCCCGCAAAAACATGGGTATGAATATTAATCAATCCGGGAGCAACGATCAAACCACTTACATTAACTACCTTCTTTGCAGAAGATTCAGGAATTCCTTTGATAATTTTTGCAATTTTCCCTGCTTTTATGGCAACATCCATCTGTGCATCAATATTATTCCCGGCATCAATCACTCTGCCGCCTTTAAGTAACAGATCATATTCCTGAGCACGTAATATGAATGGACTACTCAGTAATAAAAGCAGCACGGATGCAGCTTGCAGAGAAAGCTGTACCCGATTCCTTAACTCAACAAAGAATCTGCTCATAATCTCATAATTTGTTGTTTGTGTATTATTCTCTTCCATAATCCTTCATTCAAAAATTCAGTCTTTCCAGGGCTGTCCGCTGATTCCATTCAGATCCCACATAATTTTTCCTGCACGGAGAGTCAGTTCTGCCTCCAGTTTTTTTGTTCCGATAACACTCACTTTTTTAACATCCGTAAATCCGAATTTACCCTCTCGGAGATTAAACACTGCAATATCAGCTTCAGCACCAACACTCAAATGCCCCAGATCAGTACGCTTAATGACTCTGGCAGGAGCCCATGTAGAACGTTCAATCACATCCTGAAGCCGCATTCCCAATGCAAGAAATTTCGACATCACATTCGTCATATCCTTCATTCCTGCATTCATACTCAAATCATGTAGATCTGAGCTGATCACATCAGGCAAAAAGCCCTGCTTAAATGCGGGAATTGCCTGCGACCAGGAGAATGCCCCGCCACCATGACCAACATCAAAAACAACCCCGCGTTTCTGTGCTTCGAATATAAAAGGCTTAAGTTTCCTGGTTTTCTCATCCACAATAGATTCACGACCGGCACTTATCTCAGAGAAGGTATGGGTAAAAATATCTCCCGGACGGAAGTGCTTCAAAAAAAGAGATTCAATAGAATTTGTTGGGATATGCTCACCAAAATCTACCATAATTGGCACATCAGCAAGCTTTCCCGACTCTATTGCTTTATCTACAGATGTAAAACCACCCCAGTAATGTGCCGATTTTATACCTACCAGAATTTCAGGAAATTGCTTTTTGATCATGTAGGCATTCATTTCGGGATTCATGTCGGTAATATCCTGCTCTTCAAAACGGCCGATCATACCGTTTCCGATAACGTTCAAAAATGCCAGAATCCTGGTCTGGGATTTATCTATAGACTGTGCCTTGAAAGTGCGGAAATTCCTCCAGCCTGAGGTACCTGCATCTACCATGGTTGTTACACCGGCGCGGAAAGAAAAAGCATCCGCATTCTGGCTCCGGTTAGAATTAGCTACAGAAGTACTATACTTATCTGTGCCCTGAAAAACATGCACATGCATATCAATAATTCCGGGGGTAACATATAAGCCGCTTACATCAATCGCTTTTTTTGCGGTATTTGCAGGTATATTCTGAGCTACCCTGACAATTTTATTGCCGCTGATGGCAATATCCATAACCGCATCAATTTTATTCCTGGGATCTATGACATGCCCGCCCTTTAAAATCAAATCAAGTTCCTGCGCTCTTGCAGAAAGGTATACAGAAAGGAATAACAAAGCCAGGGCAAGCCTGCGGTTAATCTTGTTAATTATATAAAAACTCTTCGGTGATCTCATATCAATCTTTTATCATTCAAATTATACAGGCCTGAATTACTCAAATTTCAAAATCCCGAAAAACTTAGGAAGATGGAACTGCGGCTTATCATTCTTTATTTCATTCCAGGTAATGTAGTGAGGATTGGAGTTGATCTCTGCAATCTTGTAAAAATTCGCCCTCCATGCTACTCCGGGTTTAGGACGAACAACATTAGTGTATTTTTCAAGCATACTGAGTGGTATTTTGAATGACATTGTCCAGGTTACAGGATCAGTGATCTCAGGATCTACCACCTTTGGCAAACTGGCTTTAATCTCTATCTGTTCAATATCAGCCACCGTTGGCCGGTTCTTACTATGATGAAGCAGAGGAGTTCCTCCGCAATTGATTTCCAGGTTGAAATAATTTGCCGGCCTGTCAGCCTCCGGAGAAAAGAAGAATTCTACAGCTGAATCTTCCCATACTTTCCCGTTAATCTTTTGAGTGATGCTTCGTACATAACGATCTTTCACCTGGTAAATAACATAAATGAAATTATCATCATATGTCATCTTTGCCTGTGCGTCTGGTTTAAATGCAGGCACTTTGCCCATATAATTCTGAATCTTTACTGATTTCATCTTTTTCCAGCCTGCACTTTTCCATCCATCATTTACACTGATTGGATTTATAATTTTTTTGACTCTGTAAACAGATAACTCAGAAAGATTACCGGTACCGCCATCCTGAGCAAACAGATTGCCGGCAGACAGGATTAAAGCAAGAAGAAATAGTTTTAAGACTCTCATGGATATTTTATGATTTTTAAACGTATTGTAATGCAAAAAAGAAATCAGCTGTCACCATTTGGAGATGACAGCTGATTTAAAATTATCAGATCAGGTTGCCAAAGGCGGACCTGCAGGGATCTGAACCCTTTTTCTTACCGGACTTGTCTTGCTTCGAACCGCAGTAAATGTAGCTGTGCGGTATTCACCTAAATGAATATCTCCCGACATTGTATCGCCATTTATTGTGCCGAAAAACTGATAATCAATATCATCGGCAATAACCTTTACAGTACTCTCCAGTTTTACATTATTTCCATCAATGGTACCATTGATGGTTCTGTCCTGAAAATCAGACTTATGCGTCCCCTGAATCCAGTTACCATCCTGCTGCAGATTCATGGCCTGTTGGCTGGTACTGCTGAAAAATTTAATACTGAAGTCCCAGCTGCCGCTAAGGTTAGCTGCCGGACTTGTCATTTCAGCCTTCGGACTGCGTTTCTTTGAAAGTACTTCATGTAAACGCGTTGCAATTATCTTTTCTTCCCCGGCCTGGATTTGTCCGGTTGTAATACTGATCGTACTCAATCCGTCTTTATCACCACGGTCTGCCAAAGCAATTCTAGGCTTGTTTCTTCCCAGTTCTTCCGCAACATCAAATCCATTAACATGAAACTTTGAAGGATCCCAGCTTACATAGAGCACAGGTGATTTATTTGAAAGACCGGCAGGTTCATAAACCGTTGTTTTAACCCCATCAATGGATGCCAGTTTTTTAGAGATTGTATCCAGCCAGCCTAACCATTTTTTCCAGTCGGCAGCATGATCACGTTGTACCCAGTCTTCAACAGCAGCCATCATTCCGATCATTTCTTCTCTTCCTACCTTATTATCACGACCGGGGCCATGGTGCGGAGAACTTGCCTGCCATGCCGACATCAGAATAGATTTATTGCCAAGCATTAATCCTGCACACTGCGGTCCGCAGATAGCTTTTCCACCACTGTATGCCACAACATCAGCGCCTCTTTTCAGATGAACAGGAGGTATTGTCAGATTCTGGGCGGCCACATCAATCAGTACAGGAATATTTTTAGGTTTTGCAATCGCAGAAATAGCTTCAAGTGAAAGCGGTTGTCCGGTTTCAGACTGTGCCCCTGCAGTGAGGTAAATCATCGCGGTTTTAGGATTGATTGCCTTTTCGAGTTCTTCAGGTGTAGTAACATGAACAATCTTAACCCCGATATTCCGGATAGAATGGTCATAAGCATTACGTGAATATCTGGGAATGATTACCTCTGATTTATCAAAACCAGTCAGATCAGGAATACGAATCAGTTTTTCAGGATTCCCACCGGTAACACAGGCAGCAGTAATGTGCTTCAATCCACCGGCACATCCGGCAGTAACTATTCCCCACTCAGCACCGGTAAGATCTGCCAGTCTCTGACCGATACCATCTGCCAGTTCATCATACTGAACAAAATTATGTGCAGCAGCTTCCATGGCTTCCCGCACAGCCTGACGTTCGATTGAACCTCCGATAATGGTATAAGTACCCATACAGTTAATAACAGGCTCAACACCAATTCTCCGGAAAATATTGGTTTCTGCCATAAAAGAGGCTGCAGTGGTTACAGACTCTGCTGCTGAAGAAGCAGCAATAGGAGCCGCTGCAAGCGATTCCTTATTAAGAACAGCTCCGGCAAGCGGCAGCATCGCTATCCCTTTGATTACATTTCTACGTTTCATCCGTAAATATTTAATGTTGACTAGTTAAAGTCAACGGGTTTATACTTCTGTTAATTAATTAAAAAAACACAGCCAAGAGTTGTAAAATTTCATCCTCGAGCTCTATGGCTCAACCCTGTGTGCTTAG
>NZ_JARKMZ010000031.1 GCF_029360775.1 Daejeonella sp. H1SJ63
TACTTCTATTGACATTTCTTTAAAGAACGTGGCGCTTTCCCTTCACGGTGCAGCTTATATTTTCTTTCCTGCAATTGCAGGATCGTAAATCTTTCAGTTTTTGTCCCCTTTGGCCTTGCGCCGCCGGTGTGTTTTTTGATTCCCCTTTCGTTTGGGACTGCAAAGGTAGAAACATTTTCCACTCCTGCAAAATTTATTTTAAAGTTTTTTTTCAACCCCTCTCCACTGCTCTCCTCAACCACGCTCATCCTAAACCTAAACCCTAAAACCTTCTCAAACAACAACCCCACATCTCCTTCGTTGCGGGGTTGCAAAGGTAACATCTTTTACCTCTCCACACAACTCCTGACAAGAAAAAAATTGCAAAAATTACTAACTGCCTGAACCTGAAGATGAAAAAATGAACCGGGGTGAAATCTGCGAATAATAAAGACCATCTGCAATCCGGAATAAACAGATATGGATACATTAAAGACAATAAGCTTAGCCCTATGAATAATAAAGAATCAGAAGGCCGGAACAACAAAGAACCACTCCACCTGAATAATTATTTATTTTTGTTACCTATATAAACTTCGCCTTCTTTCAAATCTGCAGCAAGCTGCTCAATCGTTTTGGTTTCAAACAATCTGATCATATCAAGTTTAATCTGCCTGTATTCAGCATGCATCGGACAAGGCTTGGATTCAGAACATTTATTTAAACCTAAAATGCATTTCTCAAGCACTTCATCCTCACCCATCTGATCAAGCACAGAACGTACAGGGAGCTTCATTGCCTTCTCTGTCATAAAAAATCCACCATTCGGACCGCGAACTGAGCTCACCACCCTGTTGCCTCTGGATAGCAATTGCATAATCTTAGCCGTAAAAGAAAGAGGAGAATCTATCGCGGCAGCAATAGCATTGATCCCAAGCTTATTCTGCTCAGAACTTTTCTGTGCTATATAGATAGTTGCCCTCAGGGCATATTCAGTCGATTTTGAAAACATCAATTACAATTTACTCCAATCAGTGGTAAAATCAGGTGTTCAATATAAACATTATACGAAAAATGAAATACTCCCATATTATAATAAAGTATGTTACAGAACAATAAAAGTTAAACCTGCTTTGCAATGAAAACGAAAAGCACCAAACCGCTAAATAACCAGAAGAGGGAATAGTATAAAACAGGCGCATTCACAAATACTCTCAATGAACTGATTTTCAAACACTAATTAAAGATAAATTTATCTTTAATTAGTATAAATATTTTATATTTACTAAAAAAACAATCATGATATGGCAAAGACTTCCTTCATCTCGTATCTGCTGAACCCTAAAAATTGGTGGGTTCCCCTTCTTATTATTTTCACAGTAAGTATTACCGGAGTAAGTATGATCGGGATTCACACTTACACAGAAGCTCCTCCCATTCCGGAATATATATCCGAAAAGGGAGAAATAATAATCCCGGCCAAAGAGATTCTGGAAGGTCAGGCAGTATTTCAGGAGTATGCACTCATGGAGTATGGGAGCATGTTCGGCGATGGAGCCAATCGAGGCCCTGATTATACTGCGGAAGCACTTCACCGCATGTCTGAGTATATGAATGATTATTACAAATCGAAGCTTAACACCGGGGAAAATAGTGAATTCACAGTACGAGGATCACAGGAACAGGTCAGATCTGAAATAAAAACCAATCGTTACGATAAAAACACTAACAGGGTAGTCCTTACAGATTCGCAGGTAGCAGCACTATCCAATCTGCAGGATTACTATAAAAATATATTCACAAATCCGCAATTCGCAGGTTCGTTTAAGCCCGCAGGCTATATCAGCAATGAAAAAGACATACGGGCTTTAACAAGCTTCTTTTTTTGGGGAGCATGGGTATGCGGAGCCGAAAGACCCGGCGAAAAATACAGCTATACACACAACTGGCCATTTGATCCGATGGCAGGGAACACTCCCACATCTGCAACTATATTATGGAGTATCATCGGATCATTGGGTCTAATCCTCGGATTGGGAATTGTGATGTATTATTATGGCAAATTAGATGAGCTGGAAGACAGCTCCTATACGAACAAGGCACAGGCATTTATGACAAAGGATGAAATAGCCCGATTTGCCCCCGATAAAATCCAAAAATCAACTTATAAATTCTTTTACGTGGCAATGTTACTATTTGCCCTTCAGGTACTATCGGGAATTTTAACAGTACATGATTTTGTTGGCTTCGTAAATTTCTTTGGTTATGACATTTCTGCCGATCTGCCGGTTACCATTACCCGCAGCTGGCATGTTCAGCTTTCTCTTCTCTGGATCTCAGCCTGCTGGATAGGAACATCCTTTTTTATGATGACACTTGTTTCTCCGGAGCAACCCAGAGGGCAGATGAAATTAATAAACAGTATTTTCTGGATCACAATACTTCTGGTGGGAGGTTCTCTTACAGGAATGCTGCTTGGCCCCAAAGGTTTACTGCCTGAGACCTGGTACTGGCTCGGTCATCAGGGTTGGGAATATGTGGAACCGGGAAAAATATGGCAAATTCTGCTTGGCACCGTATTTATACTATGGGCAATTAGTATATACAGAGGTATTAAACCGGTAATGAAACTGAAACAACCCTGGGCTCTGCCTAACTGGCTTGTTTATTCCACGTTCAGTATCATTCTGCTCTTAATCTCAGGATTCATTGCCACCCCGCAAACCAATTTTGTGATTGCCGATTTCTGGAGATGGATGGTAGTACACATGTGGGCTGAGGCATTTTTCGAAGTATTCACAACAGTATTAATTGGATACTTTATGGTAGTAATGGGTCTTATTAGCAGAAATGCGGCTATACGGGTTATCTATCTGGCTACCCTCTTGTTTCTGGGATCAGGATTACTTGGTATTTCTCATAATTTTTACTGGAATGCCAAACCGGTAGGCACAATGGCTCTCGGGGCCGTATTCTCCACACTTCAGGTTGTCCCATTAGTACTGCTCACTCTTGAAGCCTGGAGATTCAGTAAGCTTCCTAAAATTCTGGAGAAGCAGCATAAAGAAGGCAATGATCCCAAAAAACAGTTTGGATTCACTGAGGTATTTCTGTTTCTCCTTGCCGTTAACTTCTGGAACTTCTTCGGAGCAGGGGTACTAGGCTTTATCATCAACCTGCCAATAGCGAATTATTATGAGCATGGCACATATCTTACCGTCAACCACGGACATGCCGCACTAATGGGAGTATATGGCAATCTGGCTCTGGCAACAGTACTTTTTTGCTCACAGCTACTGATAAAAGCCGATTGGTGGAAGCCAAATGTTTTGAAAACAGTATTCTGGTCTATAAATATTGGTTTATTACTGATGGTATTGCTCGATTTATTCCCTGCCGGAATTCTGCAATTAAAAACCGTAACTGAAAACGGTTTGTGGTATGCACGAAATTCAGAATTCATAGAAAGTACCGCTTTCCAGAACTTAACATGGCTCCGCATCATAGGAGGTTCAATATTTACTTTAGGCGGAGTTGTACCTATTGTTTGGTTTATGGTCAGAAGCGTTAAGGGTTTAAAAAAATGAAATTTACAGAACATGAAAGGAAACAGTGTTAAATAGTGTTAAAGCATATCTGAACAATAATAGAAAAGGAATACTTTCGCGTAGACATATATTATACTGTATAAATATAATTGATGTTTTACTGATTTACCTTATCTTTGCAGAATGTTTAAAAACAAGCTTAACATATTCCTAAGCCTATTAGTAATCGTAATAATTGCATTTGCAGGCTGTAAAAGCAATTATGAAAAACTGCGTGCGAGCAGCGATACTGCGAAAAAATACCGCGAAGCTGTGCGTTTTTATGAGAAAAAAGACTACAGTAAGGCTTTAGGATTATTTGATGATCTTGTTCAGAAATATCGTGGTACTGCAGAAGCAGAAGATCTATCTTATTATTTTGCTTATACTCATTATAAAATGAGGGATTATACTACAGCAAGATATCACTTCAAAGTATTTGCTGACACTTATGGTTCAAGTGCTAAAGCAGAAGAATGCCGCTTTATGGCTGCTTATTGCTTTTATCTCGAATCACCTGTTTTTTCATTGGATCAGGAAAATACAATTAAAGCGATAGAATCACTGCAGTTATTCATCAACCTTTATCCGAAAAGTGAACGGGTTCCTGAAGCAAGTAAACTGATCAGCAACTTACGCGACAAGCTTGAGATGAAATCTTATGCCAATGCGAAATTATTTCTTGACATCGGAGATTATAAATCAGCTGTTATTGCATTCAGAAATTCTGCCCGCGATTTCCCTGACACGAAATTTGCAGAAGAAATGGAATTCCTGACTATCAAGGCACAGGCTTTGTATGCAAAATCAAGCTTTGAGATCAAACAGGAAGAACGTTACAATGAAGCAATAAAAATGCACGAAGAATTTGTACAGAATTACCCCTCAAGTAAGTACCTCAAAGAGGCAGAAAACATAAAGAAAACCAGTCTGAAAGCTATTGTTGATGTTAAGAAGCTAATCGCATTGCAGGAAGCTGAGATGAAAGAACTTCAGGAAAAGGCGAAAGCTGCAGAAGGATCTAAACAGTCTAAAAAAGAAGAAACTAAAGAAACTAAAAACAAGTAAAATGAGTACAACGAAACCAGTTATTCCAAACAGCACAATAACACGTGATGTTCGTGAGTTAGATAAAACAACTGACAATATTTATGAGTCAATTGTTATTATCAGTAAGCGTGCTAACCAGATTGCGAATAATCTGAAAGAGGAACTTCATGGTAAACTTGCCGAATTTGCATCTTCAAATGATAATTTAGAAGAAGTATTCGAGAACCGTGAGCAGATTGAAATCTCCAAACACTATGAGCGTATGCCAAAGCCATCGCTTATTGCTGTTGATGAGTTTTTACACGATAAGGTTTATTTCCGCAATCCTTCTAAAGAGCAAAACTAAAGTAAGGGAGCATAGCCTGAATGTGCTATGCACCATGCGTGCTTTCAGATGGGTAGACTCCATGCCCTATGCTTACAAATAAAAATATACTACTTGGCGTTTGCGGCAGTATTGCCAGTTATAAATCAGCAACACTAACACGATTGCTGGTAAAAGCGGGCGCAAACGTCAGGATAGTTATGACAAGGGATGCCTGTAATTTCATTACTCCCCTTACGCTCTCAACTCTTTCAAAAAATCCGGTTCTAACTGAGTATTTCGATCCTCAAACAGGATCCTGGAATAATCATGTTGAATTGGGTCTGTGGTCAGATCTAATGGTCATTGCTCCGGCAAGTGCCAACACTCTGGCTAAATTTGCCAATGGTCTTTGCGACAATTTACTTTCTGCTGTATATCTGTCGGCAAGATGTCAGGTCTATTTTGCTCCGGCAATGGATCTGGATATGTGGAAACATCCGGCAACTCAAAAAAACATCAACTCACTGATCAGCTACGGCAATATCCTGATTAATCCGGTACATGGCGAATTAGCCAGCGGACTC
This sequence comes from Daejeonella sp. H1SJ63, assembly GCF_029360775.1. Lineage (GTDB taxonomy): Bacteria > Bacteroidota > Bacteroidia > Sphingobacteriales > Sphingobacteriaceae > Daejeonella. The sequence goes on from NZ_JARKMZ010000031.1 coordinate 5,508, forward strand.
AAAGGTGAGGGAAGAATGGCTGAGCCTGAAGATATAGTCAGTTTCATTGAGAACGAACTAAAAAAAAAACTACCGCTGAGAGGTAAAAAGGCTCTGGTTACTGCCGGACCCACTTATGAAGCTATTGATCCGGTCCGGTTTATTGGCAATCATTCTTCGGGTAAAATGGGATTTGCACTTGCAGAAGAACTTTCAGCTCTTGGAGCAGAGGTTACCCTGATCAGCGGTCCGACTAGTCTTAGTTTAAAAAATCAGGCTATTGTAAGAATTGATGTAAACTCTGCTGAAGAGATGCTCAATGCAGCGCTTTCTCATTTCCCCGACAGCGACATTTCCATATTGAGCGCTGCAGTTGCAGATTATAAGCCAAGGGATGTTTCGACTGTAAAGATCAAAAAGAAAAGTGATGAATTTGAACTCGCGCTGATCAGAACCAAAGATATACTTGCGACCCTGGGGAGCAAAAAAAAACAGGGTCAGATACTGGTAGGTTTTGCACTGGAAACCAATGACGAAGAAGCTAACGCGATTGGAAAACTGCAAAGAAAAAATCTGGATTTCATCGTTCTCAACTCAATGAACGATCAGGGAGCAACCTTCAGAAACGATAATAACAAAATTACCATCATCGACCGGGACCTCAACAAACAGGCTTTTGATTTAAAACCGAAAGATCAGGTTGCAGCAGATATCTGTAAAAAAGTGTTAGATTTATTATAATGAAATATCTTTTGTTATTGGGTTTCTTTCTGATATCTCCAATCCTTTCAGCACAGGATTTGAACGCCCGTGTACAGATACTGGCTCCACAAATAGCAAACTCAAACAAAAGAATTCTGGATATTCTGGGCAACAGCATCAGGGATTTTCTGAATGGCAGAAGATGGTCGACAGATGCATTGCAACCTCAGGAACGAATCGACTGCAATTTTGTAATTACCATAACTGACTGGGATGGTTCGAGCAATTTTAAAGCCGGGGCACAAATACAATCTAACAGACCAATATTTAACAGCACCTACAGCAGTACTCTGCTAAATATTTCTGACAAGGATTTCGAATTTACATACTCTGAAGGTCAGGCATTGGATTTCTCAGAACAAAACTATATTAGTAACCTGAGTTCACTTCTGGCTTTCTATGCCTATATTATTACAGGCATGGATTACGATACCTTTTCGAAACTTGCTGGCACCCCTTATTTTCTGAAAGCACAGACAGTACTGAATAATGCCCAAACCTCGCCTAACACTGGGTGGAAAGCAATTGAAAACCTTCGCAACCGGTTCTGGCTGGTGGAAAATCTGACCAATAAGTCGTACAATCCTATTCGCGAAACCCTGTACACATACCACAGAGACGGACTGGATGTGATGGCAGAAAATCAATCAAAAGGACTTAAGGCAGTAGTTTCTGTCCTTCCGCAATTACAAAAAATCGATAAACAAAAGCAGGGATCAGTATTAAATCAAGTATTTTTTACTGCTAAATCCGATGAAATTGTCAGCATTCTAAGTGCTGCAGATTCTCAGGACCGGATCAAAGCCTTTAATGTTCTTTCTCAAATAGACCCCTCGAACAGTTTAAAGTATGAGCTGTTGAAAAAATCCAGATAGTCATTAAGTATTTTTATCAGTCCTGTTAATTCATATTAGTAATTTAGCTCAAATTCTTTCCGATACATGCTCAAGCGACTGGTAATTAAAAACTATGCATTAATTGACAATCTCGACATCTCATTTTCTAATGAGCTCAATATCATGACCGGCGAGACCGGTGCGGGAAAGTCAATTATCCTCGGTGCATTGTCATTGATTTTGGGTCAGCGCGCAGAAAGCAAATACTTCTTCAATCAACAGCAAAAATGCATCATTGAGGGCTCATTTCTTATCAATGAATTTCAGCTTGATGATTTTTTCAGAGAAAATGACCTTGACTATGATAAGGAAACGGTTCTTCGCCGGGAAATATCTTCAGATGGGAAATCAAGGGCCTTTATTAATGATACACCTGTAAACCTTAATACTTTAAAGCAGCTCGGCGAGAAATTGATCGATGTGCACTCCCAGCATGCTACTCTGGAAATCAATGATGAAGATTTCCAGTTACTGGTTATCGATACCATAGCCGGAAACGGACAACTGCTGAAAAAATATAAAGAAACCTATAAAGAATACAGACAAACTGAATCAAGCCTGAAAGAGCTGATCAGTAAAAGTGAACAGTCTAAATCTGAGCTGGATTATCTCCGGTTTCAGTTTGATGAACTTCAAAAAGCAGGATTAACAGCAGGTGAACAGGATGAACTTGAACAGGAACAGGATACCTTAACCCATGCCGAAGAAATTAAGCGAAGCCTTCTTGGATCTATCACCGCCCTGAATGAGAATGAGCCTTCAGCTATTATGATGCTCAAAGAAGCGATTATCAGTCTCAATACTGCAGAAAAGTATAATCCTGAAATCAGGGAGTTAAGCGAACGCCTGAACAGCTGTCTCATTGAGGTTAAAGATCTCTTGTCAGAGATCGGGCGCATTGAACAGCATAGCATGATCAATGAATCAAGGCTTGAAGAAGTAAATACCCGTCTTGATCTGATTTACTCACTTCAGAAAAAACACAGGGTAAGTTCAGAGTCAGAGCTTATTGAGGTTCGTGAAAATATTTCTGAAAAACTCAATAGTATTTTATTTGCTGATGAGGACATTGAAAAATTAAAGGAATTGAGCAATAAACTGCTTTCCGAACTATCCGGGTTGGCAGATGAGTTAAGCCGGAACAGAGCAAAAAGCATCCCTCAGGTTGAACTAAGCGTTGCAGAAAGTCTGAGCGAAATAGGAATGCCCAATGCCATCCTCAATATCAGGAATGATTCACTTCCGGAGGGCAAGTTTGGCATCACAGGAAAAGATCAGATCAGATTTTTCTTCAGTGCCAATAAAGGTCAGGCTCCGCAGCCAATGAACAAAGTTGCATCAGGAGGTGAACTATCCAGACTGATGTTAAGCATTAAATCACTGATCGCAGTACATACAGCTTTGCCAACCATTATTTTTGATGAGATTGACACCGGTATTTCAGGAGAAGTTGCTCTCAGGGTCGGCAATATCATGGAAAAATTATCCAAAAGCATGCAGGTAATTGCCATTACACATTTGCCACAGATTGCAAGTAAAGGCAACTCTCATTACAGTGTTTACAAAGACGAGCAGGCAGAAATTACGCATAGCAATATCAGGAAGCTGCAGGAAGAGGAGCGAGTAATGGAGCTTGCCAAAATGCTCAGCGGAAATAACCCGGGCGAATCCGCCATACAAAATGCCCGCGAATTACTCTTAAATCATTAAACAGTTTAAGAATTAGAGATTAATAATAACTTTACCTTTTTATTTACGTCAAAAACAAAAATTAATCATATGTATAACTTACTGAAAGGTAAAAGAGGTATCATTTCAGGTGCATTGGATCAAAATTCAATTGCCTGGAAAGTTGCAGAGAAAGCCCATGAAGAAGGTGCTTCATTCGTTCTGACCAACGCACCAATCGCGATGCGCATGGGCGAAATCAATGCACTTGCAGAAGCAACAGGTTCACAGATCATCCCTGCCGATGCTACCAGTGTAGAAGACCTGACTAATTTATTTACCCAGTCACAGGAAATCCTTGGAGGAAAAATCGATTTTGTTCTTCACTCTATCGGAATGAGTGTGAATATCCGCAAGAAGATCCCTTACCCTGAGCTTAATTATGATTACTTTCAGAAAGGTATCGATGTATCCGCTATGTCATTACATAAAATGTTAAGCGTTGCAAAAAAACTTGACGCAATCAATGAATGGGGAAGTGTGGTTGCCCTTACTTATATGGCAGCGCAGCGTACCTATCCATTCTATACCGATATGGCCGACATAAAAGCCATGCTCGAATCCATTGCAAGAAGCTTTGGATACCACTACGGAGTAGACAAAAAGGTACGTATCAATACCGTTTCACAGTCGCCTACGAAAACCACTGCAGGTACAGGGATTAAAGGCTTTGGCGATTTCTATGATTATGCTGATGCAATTGCGCCACTTGGAAATGCCGATGCAGAATCTTGCGCTGATTACTGTATTACTTTATTCTCAGATCTTACACGTATGGTTACCATGCAGAATCTTTTCCATGATGGAGGATATTCTTCAACGGGTGTAAGTGATAAAGTGCTTTACAATTTAGGCCTGGAAAAAGAATAAGGGTTAGCACTCAATAAAAAAAACCGGAGAACAATGTCCTCCGGTTTTTTTATACTCATTTTTTAAAGAGATTCAATTAATACAATCTTAAGCTTTACAGATCCCGGCGGACTTATTGTCCCGATCCCGTCTGAGCTCTGTATCTCGATCACAATTTGTCCTGAGCGGGTCAGATAACTATATGATACTCCATTATAGACCTGAGGAATCTGCTCATAGCTACCGCTCTCAAACGATACATAAACCAGCACGCCTCCATAATCATTAAAATAATTATCAATCTCAGGCATAGTGATTGAGGCTGTATAAGAGCGCCCGCCATCAAGCTTGATCCAGTTTCCTGCATTCAAAGTGGTATGAATAGTACGATTGGGAACGATTTGCTCTTTTTTGCATCCGGAACTGAACACAAGCAACAGGAGTGCGAATAAAATAATGGGCTTTTTCATAGTCTTCTATACAGGAATTGCCTGTATAGTTAAGACGAAAAAAAGGGCCGATGGTTGCAATCATCAGCCCTTTTTTATTTAAGGCAAGGATTTATTCCTCCTTTTTCTCTTCTTTCTTCCTTTTTGGCGATTTATTTTTAGGCAGAATACGAATTTCTTCTTTCTCCTTGTCGTAATCAACTTCCATGGTATCACCTTCAGTGAGTTCTCCTTTGAGGATTTCCTCAGCGATCGGGTCTTCCAGATACTTTTGTATAGCACGTTTCAACGGACGTGCACCAAAGTTCGAATCATATCCCTTATCAGCAATAAACTCTTTTGCCGCCTCTGTAAGCTTGATTTCATAACCAAGACTATGAATACGGGCAAACAGAGATTTCAGTTCAATATCAATGATCCTGAAGATATCCTCTTTTGTAAGTGAGTTAAACACAACCACATCATCAACACGGTTAAGGAACTCCGGAGCAAATGCACGTTTTAACGCATTTTCAATAACACTTCTTGAATAGGTATCAGACTGAGAAGATTTTGCAGCAGTACTGAAACCAACACCCTGTCCGAAGTCTTTCAGTTGACGCGCACCGATATTGGAAGTCATAATGATGATTGTATTTCTGAAATCAACCTTACGACCTAAGCTATCTGTCAGTTGTCCCTCATCAAGCACCTGCAATAAAATATTGAACACATCCGGGTGAGCTTTTTCGATCTCATCCAGAAGTACCACTGCATATGGTTTTCTTCTTACTTTTTCTGTCAGCTGTCCGCCTTCCTCATAACCAACATATCCCGGAGGCGCTCCTACCAGACGCGATACAGCAAATTTCTCCATGTATTCACTCATATCCACCTGAATCAAAGCATCTTCAGTATCAAACATGAAGCGGGCAAGTTCTTTTGCAAGTTCAGTCTTACCAACACCTGTAGGGCCAAGGAAAATAAATGAACCTATCGGTTTCTTTGGATCTTTCAGTCCTGCACGGGTACGCTGAATTGCTTTTGTCAGCTTTTTAACTGCATCTTCCTGACCAATCACCCGGTTATTGATCGCATCAAACATACCCAGAAGCTTAACGCTGTCTGTCTGTCCGACCCGCTGAACCGGAATACCGGTCATCATTGACACAACTTCAGCAACATTATCTTCCGTTACGGTATAACGCTTGGTTTTGGTCTCTGCTTCCCACTCATTTTTAGCTTTTTCCAGCTCTTCAAGTAGATTTTTCTCGGTATCACGAAGTTTGGCAGCCTCTTCATATTTCTGACTGCGTACAACTTTATTCTTTTCGATTTTGATCTCCTCGATTTTCTGCTCCACATCAATAATATTTTGCGGAACATGAATATTGGTGAGGTGAACACGGGATCCTGACTCATCCAGGGCATCTATTGCTTTATCCGGAAGGAAACGATCAGTAATATAGCGTGAAGTTAAACTCACACAGGCATTGATCGCTTCATCAGTATAGGTTACCCCATGATGCTCCTCATATTTCTCCTTGATTCTGTTCAGAATTTCGATAGTCTCTGCCGGAGTAGCAGGCTCTACCATTACTTTCTGAAAACGACGATCCAGAGCACCATCCTTTTCAATGAACTGGCGATACTCATCCAGAGTAGTTGCACCAATACATTGTATTTCGCCCCTTGCCAATGCCGGTTTGAACATATTGGATGCATCCAGTGATCCGGAAGCTCCACCTGCGCCAACTATGGTATGAATCTCATCAATGAAAAGAATCACATCAGGAGATTTTTCCAGCTCATTCATTACAGCCTTCATCCTTTCTTCAAACTGTCCACGGTATTTGGTACCGGCAACTAATGAAGCGAGATCAAGAGTAACTACCCTTTTATTGAAAAGTACGCGGGATACTTTACGCTGAACGATACGCAGAGCAAGCCCCTCAGCAATTGCTGATTTACCAACACCCGGCTCACCGATCAGAATCGGATTATTCTTTTTCCTGCGGGAAAGGATCTGTGAAACACGCTCAATCTCCTTTTCGCGACCAACAATCGGATCCAGTTTTCCATCTTCGGCAGCACGGGTAAGATCACGGCCAAAATTATCCAGTACAGGAGTTTTGGATTTGATGTCAGATACCTTCTTAGGCTGGCTGAAGCTTTCCTCTTCACGGAAATCCTCATCACCGGCCGGCGAACCCGGAGCCTCATCACGGAAACCTTCTTTATTATTCTCTACTTCAGCTTTAAAAATATCATAATTGACATTATACTGCTGAAGGATCTGAGAAGCAATATTATCCTCATCTCTGAGAATAGAGAGCAGTAAATGTTCTGTACCTATAATATCACTTTTAAATATTTTGGCTTCAAGATATGTGATCTTCAGAACCTTCTCTGCCTGCTTGGTCAGAGGTATATTACCCAAATTTACGGTAGTACTTGATGTACCCTTTACAGAATCCTCAACCGACTTCCGCAAGCGGGCAGTATCTACTCCGGCACCCTTCAATATTTTTATTGCCATGCCATCTCCTTCCCTTATGAGACCAAGCAATAAATGCTCTGTGCCAATGTAATCATGACCCAGACGCAGGGCTTCTTCCCGGCTGTATGATATCACGTCTTTGACGCGTGGGGAAAATTTCGCTTCCATTATATTACCTTTCTGTATGTTTTAACGCCCTAAGCTATTAATTATTGGATTAATTGAACCGGGGCTTCTGTAACAAGTTATCAACAATTACGCCATTTCAGCTAAAAAGGTTTTTCGGCCAGAAGACACAATAAAGTTGACATGTCTCTGACTAAATTTACGATATTTGGGGCTCAATACATAACACTAATGTCAGACGAAAAAATAATATTTTCCATGGCCGGGGTAAATAAGATTTACCCCCCTCAGAAACAAGTTCTTAAAAACATCTATCTATCCTTCTTCTATGGTGCTAAGATCGGTGTAATCGGTCTTAATGGTTCTGGAAAATCATCATTGCTTAAAATCATTGCCGGGTTAGACAAATCCTATCAGGGTGAAGTGGTATTTTCTCCCGGATATTCTGTGGGTTATCTTGCTCAGGAGCCTGCTCTAGATGCTCAAAAAACTGTGCGTGAGGTAGTTGAGGAAGGTGTTGCAGGTATCACAGCTATACTTAACGAATACGAAGATATTAATGAGAAGTTCGGTCTGCCGGAGATTTATGAGAACCCCGATGAGATGGACAAACTGATGGCCAGACAGGGAGAATTGCAGGACCAGATTGATGCCAGCGGAGCATGGGAGCTCGATAGCAAACTGGAGCGTGCGATGGATGCGCTACGTTGTCCTGACCCGGATTCAAAAATTGCCACTTTGTCAGGTGGTGAGCGAAGACGTGTTGCAATGTGCAGATTATTACTGCAGGAACCTGATGTTCTGCTTCTTGATGAGCCAACCAACCACCTCGATGCAGAAAGTATCGATTGGCTGGAACAGCATTTAAAACAATATAAAGGAACGGTAATTGCCGTAACCCACGACCGTTATTTCCTGGATAATGTTGCAGGCTGGATTCTTGAACTTGACCGCGGGGAAGGCATTCCATGGAAAGGAAATTATTCTTCCTGGCTGGAACAAAAATCGAAGAGGCTGGAAGCAGAAGAAAAAACTGAAAGCAAGCGTCAGAAAACCCTCGAAAGAGAGCTTGAATGGGTTCGTATGGCTCCAAAAGCACGTCATGCAAAATCTAAAGCCCGTTTATCAAATTACGAAAAACTTGCTTCCGAAGACACAAAAGAACGTGAAGATAAGCTGGAGCTGTTCATACCTCCGGGACCACGACTCGGAAACCTTGTTATCGAGGCTCAGAATGTAAGCAAAGCCTATGGCGACAAAATATTATTTGAAAACTTAAGCTTTTCATTACCTCCGGCAGGTATCGTAGGCATTATCGGCCCGAACGGTGCCGGAAAAACCACCCTGTTTCGTTTAATTACCGGGCAGGAACAGCCAGACTCCGGCTCATTCCGTGTAGGGCCAACAGTAGCATTAGGCTATGTTGACCAGAATCACGATGATCTTGATCCGGAAAAATCTGTTTGGGAAAATATTACTGACGGACAGGAAACAATCATGCTCGGTAACAGACCCGTCAATTCAAGGGCTTATGTATCTAAGTTTAACTTCAATGGTGCAGATCAGCAGAAAAAAGTTGGTGTATTATCAGGCGGAGAAAGAAACAGGGTTCACCTTGCCATCACGCTGAAGAAAAGTTCGAACGTACTTTTACTCGATGAGCCTACCAACGATATTGATGTAAATACACTCCGAGCACTGGAAGAGGGACTGGAGAATTTTGGAGGATGTGCGGTAATCATTTCTCACGACAGGTGGTTCCTTGACAGAATATGTACACACATTCTTGCCTTTGAAGGCAATTCACAGGTTTATTATTTCGAAGGAAACTATTCGGAGTATGAGGAAAACCGGAAAAAACGTACCGGAGACATTACCCCTCACAGGATACGATATAAGAAATTAAGTGATTAAAACCAAAAAAAGAGAGTGTTCAAAAGGGCACTCTCTTTTTTTGTCGCTAATGTTGACTGGGATACTTACCAAAGATCACAGCCTCGCTGATAGTATATTTTGGTTTTCTGCAGCTAACCGGTTATTTCAATTTCCCATTAATATTTTCTGGCAAAACGACTCAAATTTCATTTTTCCTCTCAATCTACCTTAAGAATATCTTAAACAGGAGAAAATTCCTGCTTAATAACATCCGCCTTTCTCTGCAAACAACAGTCTATATCATATAAGCTAAGCGGAAGCATATGCTCCTGACACTTGGGGAGACTCTTCAATCGAATTCCGGAGTAAGGAAAACGCCTTCTGCAGCAACAAGAATAACCCGGATTTCAGATCCTGCTGACTGTTAATATGTTAACAAATAAATAACATATTCTACATCATTATAGAATATTATCTGAGTATATTTATTAAAATAGCAATTTCCTGTATTACAATGACTTAAATATCAGTTCACCTATAGAAATGAAAATTTATGACCTGGAAGAAATTTAACGGAGAAACCATTCAAAACTCAATCCTGAATGAAGTAGAAAACGCAATCGAACGCGAATTTAAGCAAGGCAACAAGTTAAAGGTTTGTATCGGCACTGATTCTCAGGTAAAAGGTTCGATCACTGATTTTGCAACAGTAATTGTTTTCCTCAGAGAGCAAAAAGGCGGCTTTATGTTCATACATCAGGAACGATCTTCAGCTAAGATGAGTATAAAGGAAAGAATGTTGTCTGAAGTTCAGAAATCGATAGAATGCGCTTATTCGCTTTGTGACCTGCTTGATTTATACGATGTTGATCTGGAAGTACATGCCGATATCAATACCAATCCGAATTTCAAGTCGAACACTGCTCTTCATGAAGCAATGGGATATATATTAAGTATGGGCTTTGTATTTAAGGCCAAACCCGAAGCATTTGCCAGTTCTGCCTGTGCAAACAAACTTGTTCATTAACAAGGAAGCCATTGCGCTAAGGCAATGGCTCACTTAACTGTTCATAATTGGTTATTTATGATGATTTTTGTTTAGAATGTTCGGTAACGATTTGCCTCACATTCTCCATTTCGTCGTCCATGTCATCCTCTACCTCCTTTTCATAGATAAATCCATGACTACTAACCAGCAGTGTACCCTGAGTGTATTTTTCATTGTGCTGTGTTGAATCAAGCCCTTCTTCCTCTTCTTCAGAACTAACACGCATTGGCTGTAACAGGTTAATAAATTTGAAGATCCCGTAAGAAACAACAAAACTGTATGTTACCGTGATTGCAACTAATTTAAGCTGAGTAAAGAAAAATTCATGATTTCCATAGAACCACCCGTCAGCACCTGCAGGGTTAACCGTTTTTGTAGCCAATAAGCCTGTTAATAATAAACCTACTATACCGCCCACCCCATGACAAGGAAATACATCCAATGTATCATCCAGAGTAGTTTTTGATTTCCAGTAAACAGCCAGATTTGATATGATTGCTGAAACAAATCCAATAAAAATACTTTGAGGAATACCTACGAAACCGGCACCGGGGGTTACTGCCGCAAGTCCGACAACAGCACCTATACAGAAACCCAACACTGAAGGCTTTTTACCTCTCACCACATCAAAGAACATCCAGGATAATCCTCCGGCGGCTCCTGAAATATTGGTAGTTGCAAAAGCCGAAACAGCCAAAGCATTAGCTCCCAATGCAGATCCAGCATTAAAGCCAAACCATCCGAACCACAATAAACCTGTTCCTATCAAAACATAAGGAATATTCGCAGGCGGAACTTCTTGTCCGTTAATATGTGCCTGTCTGCGCTTCAAGACCATCGCACCAGCTAATGCCGCCATTCCCGCAGAAATGTGAACAACAGCACCTCCGGCAAAATCAAGCCCACCCATTTGAAATAGAAATCCATCCGGATGCCAAACCCAATGCGCTATTGGAGCATATACCAGCAAACTGAACAGACAGATAAATAAAATATAAGATGTAAAACGAATACGTTCTGCAACAGCTCCAACTACCAAGCCGGGAGTGATGATTGCGAACATCAATTGAAATAGTGCAAACAATGTTAAGGGTATAGTTGGTGCTAAACTCCATGGCTCACCTGAATTCACCCCCTGAAAAAACAAGAATGTGGATGGATTCCCGATTATACCACCGATACTCTCTCCAAAAGAAAGACTGAAACCAACAGTAACCCAAATTATGCTTACAACCCCGGCAGCGACAACACTTTTAATCATAGTTGAAATCACATTTTTACGATGAACCATTCCACCATAAAAAAATGCTAAACCCGGTGTCATCAGGAAAACCAGAGCCGTAGCAACCAGTAACCAGGCGATATCAGCACCGTTATACTTGCCGGTATCTGAATAATCCGGAAGAGAAGGAATAAAAACTGCTGCTATAGCTATAATAGCTAAGATTAAAAATGGCAAAACTTGCTTTAATCCGACTTTCATGATAAAATTTATTAATAACAGAACAAAATTTTAATTATTTGATACAAATGTACAATCATTTTGAATAAAATCATCATTATTTTAATACTTTTTATAAAAAAATTGAATTTTTAATGATTTTACAATCAAAAATATATTTTAATAAATGAAAATTCTTAAAAAAGAGATTAAATTTTGAATATTATAAATTGCAACATGAAAAATTGTGAATTTATAGCCCATATTTTGAATTTATAATTGAAAATTCAAAATATTTTGAGAAAATGAGCTGAAAAAGATCAATTCAATTGAAAATTCGAAAACAAATCGATCAGGAAGAAGAATAATAAGAGAAGGAAAATACGATGATCGCGTATTGGGATCAAACGACTAAAAGAGGGGCAGGCTTATAGGCACTTCCCTGTACAATTCCTTTGGCTTCAAGACGCTTATCGATATAACTTTGGATCTGAGATTTCTTCATTCCCCAGTTCGGAGCGATCAGCAAATCGAAATCAGCTAAACCAAATAGCCTTTGAAGTACAATATCGGGTCTCAATAAAGGAATGAACTCAGCTATAAAGTCAGTGTATTCATCAATTGTAAATACTTTAAAAGGATCGCGGGCATATCTTGAGCCCATGATAGAGCCTTTTACTATATGAAGATGATGCAGCTTAACAAATTTGATTTGAGGGAATCTGTTAATTTCATCAGCATAACGAAGCATCATTTCATGTGTTTCCCAGGGGAAGCCAAAAATGGTATGAACACAGATATCAACTTTTGTGTTTTCTGCTAATTGAATCGCATTCAGAAATTCCTGGTGGGTACACCCTCTGTTGATCTTCAGGAGGGTATCATCATAGATCGACTCCATCCCCATCTCCAGGTCAACATCAAATCTATCGGCATAACTTTCCAGCAATGCCAGTTTCTCAAAATCAATACAATCAGGGCGGGTTCCAACGGACAATCCAACAATACTATCAGTATTAATACTCAGAGCCTCGTCATAAAGCATTTTGAGGTAATGCGCCGGAGCATACGTATTGGTATTGGGCTGAAAATAGATGATAAACTTTTCTGCTCTGTAATTTTTGAAGGCCCTTTCCATCCCCTGCTCAATCTGCTCGCGGATAGTAGGTAATTTTCTTGAAAGTTCGGGAGTGAATGAATCTACATTACAATAGGTACAGCCACCATAACCTTTACTCCCATCCCGGTTCGGACAGGTAAATCCGGCATCAGCTATAATCTTGTATACACGCTGGCCATCATACTTATTTTTAAGGTATGCGCCATAATGATTATAATTCTTATGTCCGTAATCTAAAGGTGTTCCCAAAACTTTATTTTTGCAAAGATACACAATTCAAGCTTACCCTTAAATACAGCTTATGCTCCGTATATACTACAAAAAAGAAAAACGCCTGGCAAAAGAAAGCGACATCAGTTTGCTCAGAACAATACCTTTGGGCGACATGGTATGGGTAGACCTTCAGAATTCAACAGTTGAAGAGAAAGTAACCATCGAAACTTATTTCGACATTAAATACTCATCGGTAGAGGAGTCCACTGAAATTGAGAGTTCATCCCGTTTTTATGAGCTGGATGATGAACTGATCATCAACTCCAATTTTCTTTCACTCAAACAAAACGACTTTGATTACTGTCCTGTTTCCATCATTCTGGAAAAAGGAATACTCTTCACCTATCGGGATGACGATTTGAAAGCTTTTGGCGAATCAGTTAAAAAGATTAAATCCAATCCCGGTTCATTTACAAACGGATACCAGATTCTGCTGACGCTTCTGGAAACCGGAATTGAGCAGGATGCTGATATTATAGAGGCACTGGCTAAAGATATTGCCGATCTGAATAAAAAACTAACTCTGAACAGAACCAGATCCGACGAAGAAATCCTCCTGAAGATCGCCTCTTTCCAGAATCACAACATCCTGATGCGTGAGAACATCATCGATAAGCAAAGGCTTGTTTCATCCTTAATGAAAAGCAGTCTTTTTCCCGAAGAGTATATGAATGTACTTCGTATCATGATCAAGGATATCGGTTCGCTGATTGAACACAATAAGTTTGCTTTTGAACGATTGGAATACCTGCAGGATACATTTATGGGTTTGGTGAACATCGAACAGAACAGGATCATTAAAATTTTCACCGTTGCAACAGTAGCTTTCATGCCACCTACACTTATAGCCAGTATTTATGGAATGAACTTTCGGATCATTCCGGAACTGGGCTGGGATTACGGATATCTGTTCGCTATTGTCCTGATGGTCCTCTCATCGGTTATCACCTTAATTTTTTTCAAAAAGAAAAACTGGTTATAAGCAAAGTCATTTTTTACCAGAATACTTATTCGTATCTTGTATGTATGAAGCAATGCAAATGCATGCACTAACCTAATAAAAACAGGAGGGTAATATGAAAACACCGATAAAAAACAAATCGAATGAAAATCAGCAGGGCAACTCAAAAGGCAATCAATCGATCAAAGCAGGAAAGGAAGCCCTGAAATCAAGGGGTATCTCCAACAGCGGCGGACAGATGTCATACCATACTGACAACAAACAGGCAACTGTAAACAAAGGAAATGAAAACTCAATGGTTCAGGGTAAAACCAAGGCTCCTAAAATGCCAAGTAAGCACAGTCCTAAAAAGGGTTAATCCTTATTTTTGTTTTTCAGGAAGGTGAACAAAGGCTTTCCTGAAAAACAGGCTTGACCATCCCGCCTGATCCTGCAAAAGGGTTCAAAACCGCAATTATTCTTACCTTTGCTCCTATATCAGGAAGAAAATGACCGAAGTCTATAAACCCATAAACAAGATCCGTTTTGTTACCGCTGCCGCTCTTTTCGACGGGCATGATGCTACAATAAATATCATGAGAAGAATTCTTCAATCCTCGGGGGCTGAAGTAATTCATCTGGGTCATAACCGATCTGTGCAGGAGGTAGTGAATTGTGCAATTCAGGAAGATGTTCAGGGAATAGCGATGACGTCATATCAGGGAGGTCATATTGAATATTTTAAATATATGCATGATCTGCTTCGGGAAGCCGGAGCAGGGCATATCAAAATATTTGCCGGCGGAGGGGGTGTTATTTTACCTGATGAGATCCGCGAATTAAAAGAATACGGCATTACACAAATCTATTCTCCTGACGATGGCCGTAAAATGGGTCTGCAGGGCATGATCAATGACATGCTAAAAGAATGTGATTTTCAGACCAGAAACACATTGAACGGAGAACTGGAGGGAATCAAAAAAAAAGAAAACAATGCTATTGCTTCGGCAATTACCATGGCTGAAAATCATCCTGAGCTGATTGAAAATTTTCTGACAGAATTAAGAAAACTAACCGAAGGTAAAATAATTCCGGTTCTGGGGATTACCGGGACAGGCGGAGCAGGAAAATCATCACTAATAGACGAACTGGTTCGCAGATTCCTGATAGAAACCGATAAAAGCATCGCTATAATTTCTGTTGATCCTTCAAAGCGTAAAAGCGGCGGCGCACTTCTGGGCGACAGGATCAGGATGAATTCAATCAACAACTCCAGGGTTTATATGCGCTCGCTGGCAACCAGACAGGCAAACCTGGCTCTATCAAAATATGTTCAGGAATCGATTGATATTTGTAAAGCTGCCGGATACGATCTGATCATTGTAGAAACTTCAGGTATCGGGCAATCAGATACCGAGATTACCGAACATTGTGACGTAGCCTTATATGTAATGACACCGGAATTCGGAGCAGCTACCCAGCTTGAAAAAATTGACATGCTTGATTTTGCAGATCTGGTAGCAATCAACAAATTCGACAAAAGAGGAGCTCTTGATGCGATAAGAGATGTACGCAAGCAATTCAAAAGAAATCATCAGTTATTTGACAGCAAAGACGAAGATCTGCCGGTAATCGGGACCATGGCGTCCCAGTTCAATGATCCCGGAATGAATCAGCTATTTGCTGAGCTAATGAAGCTTATATTAAAGAAAACCGGAACTGATTTTCATGCAAAAATGGAACTGATTTCGCAATCATCTGAAAAAAACTTCATTATTCCGCCCGACCGCACCAGGTATCTGGCCGAAATTGCAGAAGCAAGCTCAACATATAACGAATGGATTAATCAGCAATGTAAAACGGCGCAGCAAATGTTCCAGGTAAAAGGCACAATAGACCTTTATGCCGATCACAACTATCAATCTGATGAATCAATAAAAACACTGAAAGATATTTACAAGCATCTGGAAGATAAGCTTGACCGCCAGTGCAAAAGACTACTGGAGGAATGGCCTGAAACACTGAAAAAGTATAAGGCAGATGAGTTTATTTACACTGTTCGCAACAGGGAGATCAGGCAATCGCTTTATACTGAGTCATTATCTAAACTACGAATTCCCAAGATATCCTTACCCCGCTATGAGGCCTGGGGAGATATTTTACGATGGCTTTTAACTGAAAATGTTCCGGGTGAATTTCCTTATGCTTCCGGTGTATTCCCCTTGAAGCGTGAAGGTGAAGATCCTACCAGGATGTTTGCCGGTGAGGGTGGTCCGGAAAGAACAAACAAACGCTTCCATTACGTTTCACTGGGGCAACCTGCACATCGATTATCAACCGCTTTTGATTCTGTAACACTTTATGGAGAGGATCCTGATTTCAGACCGGATATTTATGGCAAGATCGGCAATTCAGGTGTAAGCATTGCAACATTGGATGACGCAAAAAAACTCTACAGCGGTTTTGATTTATGTCATCCTTCAACGTCAGTTTCAATGACGATCAATGGTCCTGCGCCAATGTTGCTGGCTTTTTTCATGAATACCGCAATTGATCAGCAGTGCGAAAAATACATCATTGAAAATGGCCTGGAAGCAGAAATAAATGCGAAAATTGAAAAGTTGTTTAAAGCCAAGAGTATGCCAAGGCCCAAATATCAGGGCAATCTTCCTGAAGGAAATACCGGACTTGGTTTAATGCTTCTGGGGCTTACGGGAGATCAGGTATTGCCTGAGGATGTTTATGAAAAGCTGAAAGCAAAAGCCATTTCCAGTGTAAGGGGAACTGTTCAGGCTGATATTCTGAAGGAAGATCAGGCTCAGAATACCTGTATATTCTCTACTGAATTCGCCT
Source organism: Daejeonella sp. H1SJ63 (assembly GCF_029360775.1). Lineage (GTDB taxonomy): Bacteria > Bacteroidota > Bacteroidia > Sphingobacteriales > Sphingobacteriaceae > Daejeonella. The sequence continues at coordinate 22,326 of NZ_JARKMZ010000031.1, forward strand.
TGAGAATGATGGGGGATATCCAGAAATACTTTATCGATAATCAGGTAAGAAACTTTTATTCAGTATCTATTTCAGGATATCATATCGCAGAAGCCGGAGCAAATCCAATTTCGCAACTGGCTTTCACCCTTAGCAATGGGTTCACTTTTGTTGAATATTACCTGAGCAGAGGAATGCATATTGATGAGTTTGCACCTAATCTCTCTTTCTTTTTCTCTAACGGAATTGATCCGGAGTACTCTGTAATTGGCCGGGTAGCCCGAAGAATATGGGCAAAAGCGATCAAACATAAATACAATGGAAACGACCGTTCCCAGAAGTTAAAATATCATATTCAGACATCAGGAAGATCACTGCATGCACAGGAAATAGACTTTAATGATATCAGAACTACTCTGCAGGCGCTTTACGCGATCTATGATAATTGCAACTCTTTGCATACCAATGCTTATGATGAGGCCATTACTACCCCTACTGAAGAATCAGTACGCAGAGCGATGGCGATTCAGCTGATCATTAATCGGGAACTCGGACTGGCAAAAAATGAAAATCCGCTGCAGGGAGCATTCATTATTGAAGAATTAACTGATCTGGTTGAGGAGGCTGTACTCGAAGAATTCAAACGCATCAATGACAGAGGTGGTGTTTTAGGTGCAATGGAGACCATGTACCAGCGAAGCCGGATCCAGGAAGAATCGCTGTATTATGAAACCCTGAAGCATGAAGGGACTTATCCGATTGTAGGGGTGAATACTTTCCTGAATAAGAATGGATCACCAACTATTATTCCTTCAGAGGTTATACGGGCAACAGAGGAAGAAAAACAATTCCAGATTTCGGCTTTAATTGCTCACAAGCATAGAAATGAGAGTGAATCGGCAATTCTTTTAAAGGAATTGCAGCAAAAAGCTGTTGCCGGAGAGAATATTTTTGAAAGTTTGATGCAAGTTGCCAAAACATGTACCCTCGGACAAATATCTCATGCTTTATATGAGGTTGGGGGACAGTACCGGAGGAATATGTAGATCATAAATTTGCATTGAGTCAAAATATCTATGACAAATACTGTAAATTGTAAATTCATTTAGCAATAAACAGTATTTCAATATGGCCGGTTCATCTGAACGTTTCCTTTCTCTCGATGTTTTCAGAGGCATGACAATATGCTTCATGATTATTGTCAATACTCCCGGCGGGGGTGCAACACCATTTGCCCCGCTGCTGCATGCTGCCTGGCACGGATTTACAGCTACAGACCTTGTATTCCCTGCTTTTTTGTTTGCCGTTGGCAATGCCATGAGCTTTACTAAAAGCAAAATGGATAATGAAAGTGATGTATTTTTAAAAATTCTCAAACGAAGTGCCTGGATATTTGTACTTGGATACCTGCTGTATTGGTTTCCTTATTTTAAAAGTGACGAGGCAGGAAATCTAATCCTGAAACCAATTAGTGAAACACGCATTTTCGGTGTTCTGCAAAGAATTGCACTATGCTATTTCTTTGCTGCACTGATGATCCATTACCTCTCGGAGAAAAAAGTCATCATACTAAGCATCATCTATCTTTTAGGCTACTGGCTAATTCTTCTCCTGTTTGGTGATCCCGCTGATCCCTTCAGTATGCTTGGAAATGCTGGTCATTATCTCGATAAATTCCTGATCGGAGAAAATCACTTGTCAAAAGGTGAAGGTGTTCCCTTTGAAGCACAGGGGTTACTGAGTACAATGCCTGCCATTGTACTGGTCATTATCGGCTATTTTGCAGGAAAGTTCATTCGTGAAAATGGCAAAAACTATGAAACCATTGCCAAATTACTTTTAAGTGCTGCAATTCTCATTTTTATTGCCATATGCTGGGACAGTGTTTTCCCGATCAACAAAAAATTATGGACCGGCCCCTTTATTTTACTGACCAGCGGATTAAGTCTGGCAATGATAGCTGCACTTCTTTTTGTAATTGAAATTAAAATGTGGAACAAATGGAACTGGACCTATTTCTTTACCGTTTTCGGAAAGAACCCCTTATTCATTTATCTCCTTGCTGAGCTAAGCAGCCGGGTATTCAATCTTGTACAGGTTGGAGAAGATCTGAGTTTAAAAGCAGCAATCAGCAAGGGATTTTTTCAATCAATAGCTCCCGGACCGGTTGGATCCTTATTATTTGCACTCTCATTTATGCTGATGTGCTGGCTTGTTGGATTATGGATGGATAAAAAGAGAATCTATGTGAAAGTATAAATTCTGCAACACAGGTTTTGAAAACGTATTTTAAAAACTATATTTATTTCTTAATCATATAAAACCATGAAGTATTTATTATTTATTTTCTCTTTTGTATTAATTACAGGAGCTGCTCAGGCACAAAAAACTAAAAAGCTTTTTAACGGCAAGGATCTTACAGGCTGGAATATCCACGGTACTGAAAAATGGTACGTAGAAAAAGGAAATCTGATCTGTGAGAGCGGTCCTAAAAAAGAATATGGTTATTTATCGACAGACAAAAGTTATAAAAACTTCATTCTTGAGTACGATTTCAAACTTGAAGCAAACGGCAACAGTGGAGTATTTGTACGGTCTTCAATTGACGGAACCAAGATCAGCGGATGGCAGGTAGAAGTAGCTCCTCCGGGAAACGGAACAGGCGGGATTTATGAATCCTACGGAAGAGGCTGGCTGACCAAACCAAGTGCTGAAGAAGAATCAGGATTGAGTCCGGATGGCTGGAACAAAGGTAAGATCGAACTTAATAATGACGAGATCACTACCTGGTTGAACGGAAAACAGATTTCACACCTGAAAGATGCAAAAATAGGTGCCGGAAATGGCTTTATTGCCCTGCAGATTCACTCAGGCGGGGGTATCAAAGTGAGATGGAAAAATATCCGCATAAAGGAGATTGAATAATTTCTTCTTTCACGTTTAATTCATATCTGAGCTAACTTCAGGCATGAATTCTTCCTCAAATCTAATATCAGTCCGGCGGTTTACCTTAATTCCGCCGGACTTTATCAAATAAAAATCAATTCATTAAATGAAAAATAATCCGGAATCATCAAGAAGGGGTTTCATTAAAAAACTTGCTGCATCCACAGCAGCAGTAGCTGTCGGATCAAATGTTATTGCCTCAGCCACTGAAACAACACAACAGACACCATTTGAGTTTCTTAGAAGAGAGGCTCTGTCAATCAATGACCAAATCAACATTGCACTTATCGGCGCCGGATCAATGGGTACCGGAGATACCAATACTGCATTAAAAGTACCCGGAATAAAACTGGTTGCAGTTTGTGATCTGTATGACGGCAGGTTGGCTGATGCAAAAAAAAGGTGGGGACAGGATATTTTTACAACCAGATCATACAAAGAACTGCTAAATCGTACAGATATTGATGCAGTTATCGTTGCTACTCCTGACCACTGGCACCAGCAGATATCAATTGATGCGATGAGAGCGGGCAAACATGTTTATTGTGAAAAGCCAATGGTACACTCTATCGGAGAAGGCCCTGCGGTAATCAAAGCCCAAAAAGAAACCGGAAAAATATTTCAGGTTGGAAGTCAGGGAGTTTCATCTCTGGGAAATGAGAAGGCAAAAGAATTATTGAAAGATGGGGCAATTGGCCAGCTAAATTTTGCTGAAGGATTCTGGGCAAGGCACTCACCGGGAGGGGCCTGGCAGTATCCGATTCCGGCTGATGCATCTCCTGCAACAGTTGACTGGGATACATTCCTGAGCAACACGACAAAACGCTCTTTTGATGCAACCCGTTTCTTCAGATGGAGAAACTACCGTGATTACGGTACCGGAATGTCGGGAGACCTGTTTGTTCATCTCTTCTCAAGTCTGCATTTTATTACAGATTCTTTCGGCCCGAATAAAATCTACTCTTCAGGTGGCTTAAGATACTGGAAAGACGGACGTGAAGTACCTGATGTACTTTTAGGCATATTTGATTACCCTGAACAGATTCAGGCACATCCGGCCTTCAACCTTTCGCTAAGGTGTAATTTTGCTGATGGAACAAGTGGAAATACCATATTAAAACTGGTAGGAAGTGAAGGTGCAATGGATATTGGCTGGGACAGTGTTACACTGAGAAGAAATAAGAATTTCTCTTCCGATGACCCATTCTTTATTGAAAAAATGAAACAAGCCGGAACACCATTAACAGACAGGAAAAGAATTCTTCCACAGGAAGAGTATACTTTTGCAGCAGAAAAAGGATATATGGGTGGCCCATACGATCATTTTGCAAATTTCTTTAATGCAATTAAAAACAATGGTAAAGTTGCAGAAGATGCTATTTTCGGATATCGTGCTGCAGCTCCGGCATTGTTATGTAATGACAGTTATAACAATGATACGGCTATCTTATGGAATCCTGAGAAAATGCAGTTAGTGAAGAAGAAGTAATTAAATATCTGATCAGAGACTAATAAAAAAGGAGCCCCGGATTAAATCGAGGGCTCCTTTTTTGCTTTTATATTTTGTTAAAATTATCCTGCTATCCAGCTGAATTTATACTCCAGAGAAGGATTTTTCATCCTTTCGGCCACTCGTATCAAACGATCAGGCAGATTCATTACATAATCACGGGCCTTTTCACCGGCTTCATTAAGATCTCTTAATTTCTCAATTTGCCAGTCTTCAATCAATTGCTTCATGATCTGTACATAGTCAACTGCAGTATAAACACCCAGACGTTGAGCTGCATCCGTAAAATGACCAAAAGTTTGGCCCATTTGCAAGCCAACCTCACGAAGGAAATGAGCAGGCATCACAATTTTATTGCGCATCATATCCTCAAAGGCGATCATAGCCTCGCTTTGATCAACTTCAAAAATGCGAGCCATGAAATCTTTGTATGCCTTAGCATGTCTGGCTTCATCAGATGCAATCACGCCGCACATTTTCGATAAGAGGGCATCACCGGATGATTTCGCCAGTGAAGCAACTCTTCTATGAGAGATATTAGTAGCCAATTCCTGAAAACTGGTATAAATAAAGTTGCGATATGGATCATGCCCGGTACCGATATCAAAACCATCTGCAATCAAATATTGTGTAGATATCTCCATCTGGCGCATATCAACACGTCCGGACAGATACAAATATTTATTTAAAAGATCTCCGTGACGGTTTTCTTCAGCAGTCCACATTCTAACCCATTTCATCCAGCCATTCTGTTCATCCCGTGAGATACCGTCAACCATAGTTAACCATGATTCATAGGTAGGAAGAGCTTCTTCGGTAATCGTATCGCCTATTAAAACAGCTACCAGATCATACGATAATGCTTTAGCATTATCTTTAAGATCTTTTATTTCTGAATAAAAACTATCCCTTGTTGAGTCAGGTAAAAAATCAGACGGTTGCCAGTTTGTATCGATGGGTTTTAAGTATTCATGCATCCTTTCAAGCATATACTTTTCGATATGCATTAATACTTCTGTACGCGATCCTGTGTTAATATTCATTATACTTGGTTATGAGATCAAATATACGCATTAAGGCTGATTTTCTGAGGTTAAAATTTCAACAAGAATAATATGGCAGCGACTTTCGGTAAACTTAGAATAAACAAAGAAACCCTCAACAGTTTCCTGTGAGGGTTCTTA
>NZ_JARKMZ010000032.1 GCF_029360775.1 Daejeonella sp. H1SJ63
TCCATGGTATTTTTTCAGCTAAGATGCGTGTTTATTCTCATTATATTTGTGTATACAGGGTAGCTACCGGCAGGCAGAAATGACGCATTCACTCTCATTTGCTCAATAAATCCTCTAAGTCTGATTACATATTCCACCAGTATGTCATTTTCAATACCAGAAACCTGTTCTTTACAGCAAATGGTGAAGGAAGATAATTATCGGTATACACCAGGAAAATATCTGAAGCCGGTTTGTACCGCCATTGCAGACGGGTATTTACATTAATATTATCGCTCTGTTCATTGTATTGTACAAAGCCTGTAAAGAAGAGTTTATTGGTCATGGTCACATCCAGTCGCGGGCCAACCAGCCAGAATTGCCTGTTATTCCACGGATGCGGAAGTTTGATATCATTATAACTCGAACTCAACGCGAAACTTACATAAGGCTGGAAGCGGTATCCGAACTCAGTGGTTATATTCAGTCGTGTTCCGTTAGAATAATATCCGCCATAACGGCTTGAAAATGAGAAAGTGTACAGGCTCTGTGGTCTTGAAACAAATTCGGTTCCGAACGACTTCCAGCTATGTTCACTTCCGGTAGGCAGGGTTGCAATCCCTGCATTGGTAGGATCGAATGGACGCAATAGTTTTACATAATCGCTGGCTCCCCATACCGAAAATGTAGCCCTGCTTCTGAAGTTCATATTATAGGCCAGATAATTGGTGTTATCGGTTCGTTTGAACGATTCGTCAAAATAGTTGGTTGTAAAAAACTTGGGTCCGTGACTTACCAGTTTGCCCGATTTCGGGAAGAAAAGATAAGATGCCTGCGGGCTCAGATTGATATAACCTCTTCTGGGTACATAGCCAACTTCGGCGTTATAATTACGTCCCACATATTCATGCTGCCAGTTAAGATCCCAGTTTCCTGTCCAGTAACGCAGGTTTCCGGCCTGCATCAGGTCATGACCTTTTTTGTCCGGGCTAAAGGATTTCATCGTTACTGCTTTCCCTGTCCATACATTGTTTGCTGATGCCAGATTATACTCTAATCCTGCAACCCTGTTGTATTTTGAAACGCCGGCTGCCGCATTATCTGCATCGAAATTCAGGGATTGTTTATTGATTACAATTGCACCTATATTGGATCGGGCAAAGACCCTTCTCTGAAGAGCAAAAACCCCGAAATTTTGTGCAGGTTCACTGGCACTTGTATTTTCGGTCTGCATATTCATAATGCTGATTCTCAGGTCTTTGTTAAGCTTTCCGCTCAGCCTGGCACCATATTGTATCGGAACTCCCAGGCCAATGCGTCTGGAGAAGAAAGGCCTGATATTCTGATATCCGAAGTTTGCAAACAAGTCGCCGTTTTCAAGAAAATATTGCCTCCGCTCAGGAAAGAAAAGTTCAAAACGGTCGAGATTAGGTACCTGTCTGTCGACTTCTACCTGCGAATAATCAGGGTTGACGGTCAGGTCGAGGTTCAGAGAAGAATTGATGGCAACTTTTACGTCTCCGCCAATTTCACCACGATGATCACGGAGGATTGGAGAAACCAGGTGGTTATTGGAGATACCGCCTAAAGTGTAAGGGATAACTGAAATATTCTGCCCCGGTACCGGAGGTGGCTGATCCCATACGAGCGATCCGGTATAGGCCAGTGATGCGGTTGCAAATTGCCTCGGAACGGGAGCCCAGCTTGATTTTTCTGTTGATTTCAGATCCATACGGCTGAAGTTGATTCCCCATCGTGTAATTCCAGGCTTATATCGAATGGATTTAAATGGAATTGCCGCTTCAAATACCCATCGGTCTGAATAGTTTTTAACTACCGATACCCATTTGTTGTCCCAGCTTAAGTCAACTTTGCTGCCATCATACATTATTCCATCCCATTGGGCTCCGGCAGCATTCGATCCGAATGAAAATCCATTGGTCAGATCATTGAACGGATCCATGAACAGAAGAAAGTTATCATTCTTGCCAAAGGCAAAATCTCTGCGGAGGGATTCTACAAAATATGGGCCCGGTTCATGATAGCATACAGCAATGATGTATAAATTATCCTTATCATAAGCCATTTTTACATCAGTTCTCACTTTTGCAAAGCTGGTATCCATAGGCTGAACCATAAAGAAATTGCTTGCCAGGTCAGCATCATTCCATGCCGGATCATTCATGACACCGTCAATTTTAATTTCGGATGTTGCCGGTTTGAGTTTTAGCTCATAAGATTCATTCTTCTTCTGGGCTGATACCTCAGAATTCGGGCAAATAAAGAAGATTATGAAGAAATATAAAAAACAGGATGAAAAAGCTGTATAAGTCCGGATAATTAAGTCTGAGTTTCCGGATTTTATAGGTTGAAGCATAGGAACGCGGATAAAATATTTTGTTTATGGCGTAATAATAGGAACAATGCCTGAATTTTTGGAAGAAAATTCGTAATTCGTAATTGTTATCAGGCACAAAAGAATAATCCTGACATTTCCATGTTGCCCATACGCATGCAATGTTTTAGATTTGTTAAAAAAAATTAAGATGTCTGAAGAAATTGAACATGTACACTGTCTGATCATAGGATCAGGTCCTGCAGGTTATACTGCCGCTATTTATGCAGCCAGAGCTGATCTTAAACCTGTGATGTATACAGGGATGGTTCCGGGCGGACAATTGACGCAAACCACCGATGTGGAGAATTTCCCGGGTTATCCTGAGGGAATTATGGGGCCGGAAATGATGGAAGATTTCAGAAAGCAGGCCGAGCGCTTTGGCACAGATATACGCTTCGGGTATGCAAGCAGTGTTGATTTCTCAGGTACCCCTCACAAGGTTATCATAGATGAAAGTAAAACCATAACTGCTGATACTGTGATTATTGCTACCGGAGCTTCAGCTAAGTGGCTCGGACTGGAAAGTGAGCAGAAGTATAATGGTTTCGGTGTTTCGGCATGTGCGGTTTGTGACGGATTCTTTTTCAAAGGACAGGATGTAGCGATTGTTGGGGCGGGAGATACTGCTGCAGAGGAAGCAACTTATCTTGCTAAACTTTGTAATAAGGTACACATGCTGGTGCGCAGAGATGAGTTCAGAGCTTCAAAAGCAATGCAGAACCGTGTTTTGAATACCCCTAACATCGAAATTCATTACAATACAGATACCAAAGAAATTATCGGTGACGGAAGAAATGTAACCGGTATCAAAGTTTCAAATAATAAAACGGGAGAGGAGAAAGTAATTGATGTTACTGGTTTTTTTGTTGCCATAGGCCATAATCCGAATACAGAAATATTCAAAGGCTGGCTGGATATGGATGAAACCGGCTATCTGATTACTCAGCCTGATAGTACAAAAACCAATATAGAAGGTGTATTTGCCTGCGGGGATGCTCAGGATAAATTATGGCGTCAGGCTGTCACGGCCGCCGGAACAGGATGTATGGCAGCTCTTGAGGCTGAACGTTATCTTGCTGCAAAGGAACATGCCTGAAACATATATTAAGATTTAATGCCAGAAATGCCTTCCTGAAATGGGAGGCATTTTTTTTTGAATAAGCACCGGAGAATGGCAGATTAATCACTTACACTGTTTTTCATTATTTAAAGGATCAATAAATTACTAAATTTGAGAATAAGGGTTTAAACATCGGTTTTAATCTTATATCTTGATCGTATGAAATTTATCAAACTGTTTTCCGGATTGTTTTTTGCTTCAGTCCTTATATCCTGTTCATCAGATGAACCGCAAAAAGCGGTATTCAGTACCCCAAAGGAGGCTAAGATTATGGAACCTTTTCGTTTTCATAAGGCTATAGAAGTGAAGCCGGGATTAACACTGGATGTGCTTAGCTGGGGGCGCGGGACTGATTCTATTGGCGGGTATTTGATTTTAAGATCAGACTCTACACATTATAGTTATCGGTCTGTTACCGGTGAGCTTAAGGGCAAAATTGTTGATTCCTGGGGTATGGATCTGGATACAGATGGTAATCCGGAATTATTTATTCAGGCAGTAAGCGCTGAAAATAAGGGAGATCTGAATATGTATGTTTACGAATACAATGAAAGTGGTACAGGTCAGCAGATCCGTTTTCCCGAGCTGAGTTCTTCAACAAAAGAAGGTTATCTGGGTGCAGACTCACTTTATATTAAAGATGGGAAACTGATGAGGGAGTTTCAGTTTAGTGCCAAAGATGATACTGCAAAAACTCCTGCCAAAATTATCAGGAAACTTGAATACAGTTTACGAAATAATTCTTTTCAGGTTAAAGAGATAAAAGAGGAAGATCAGGAGAAGAAAAAATAGACCGATCAAAATTCATTATCTTCAAATTGTTTGTGAAGTCGTTCCAGATTACTGATCATATCCTCAAGCTTAGCTTCTTCTTTTCTGATATAGATTCTCATTAAAACGAAATAGCAGAATCCTATCCAGAGAAAAGTGAAGATAAACCCGATAAGGGTAGTTATGAATGAAGCCATGTAGGAGATTTCTATAAAGTAAAGCAGAAATCCGGCTGTAAAAAACAGGGAATAGATACGGTATTTTCGGGTGTTGAAAATATAGCGCTCTTGTTTGTACCTTTTGAGATGTATGATATAATCCTCAGGCTTATCGAGCAGATGATTACTGTTCAGACTGCGGTAATTTCCGATCACTGAAATGATATAATAGAAACAGCAAAGGATAATAATGATCATTGCCAGATGGGTAGTCCACATTTTAAAAGGGCTCTCAATCCAGACCCATGTAATTATACCAGCAAGAATACTCATCCCTGTTATTTCGATCAATAATCTGCTTGTAAGACCATTCCTGGTCTTTCGTACCTTTTTCAATACATCATCGTGACTGACTTTCGGCAGCGCTATCTGGTCTTGCCAGATATTCTTCAGTGCTTCAAAATCTTTCATGTCTGTTATATAATTCAGTCAGTTTTTGTTTAATACGATGAATTTTTACTCTCAGATTACCCTCAGAAATCCCTGCAATTTCGGCGATTTCGGTATATGGTAATTCATCTAAAACCATGGTAATGATAATACGCTCATTCTCTTCCAGCTGAGCAATACATTTGTAAAGCGTTGAAACCTGCTCATTCTTCTCTGAGACCTCTTCTCCCCGGGTTTCAATAATATTGTCGGTAAGTTCGTCTTTAGCTTGTCGTTTTTCTACCCGAAGATGAGACAGACAGGTATTTACAGCAATACGATAGATCCAGGTTGATATGAGCGCCTGATTTCTGAATTTTTCCAGATTCTGCCAAACTTTCATAAAAGTCTCCTGCATCAGGTCATTGGCTGTTTCATCGTCGCCGGTATAACCATAGCATAAATGGTAGATCTTTTTGGAGTTAGCCTGAAAAATTTCTTTAAAAAGCGCTTCTTTATCCAAACCTTTTGTTTTTACTATTTGGATAAAAGTACTTAAGAATTGTTACATAAAATGTCTTTTATTAATCCATCTGGTTTCCTTTTCTGCTCTGTTCAGAATTATCTCAAATTCTTGCCGGTAATCAAACTGAAGGTCTTCATGTAGTTTTGGAATGAGTTTGGCAGCTTTCTCAAATTGGCGGGTCAATAGTCCCTGCAAAGGTTTATGACTGGTTCTCAGATCTGCAAAAATCAGGTAGTTTGAGCAAAACCACATACAAAGTTCAGTTTCTACCTGCTTTGATCCGGTATATTTGGCATATCTGTTGATCAGGCGAATAATCTTTCTTAAACTCTTTGTACTATAAAAATAGTGCTTCTGCATGCTTTTAAAATCATCAATCAGGAAATTCTTTACCTGCTCTGCATATTCCATCGGTTCGGTCGCATCAAAAAGCAGGTAGCTGAGCAGTTCTTTATTTTCCTTTTTGTATTTGGCAAGTCTCAGACATATTTCTGTCAGTTCATGCACATTATGATTTAAAAGCTCTTTTTTCAGATCACTTAACTTCTCTGGCTTCATCTGGTGCTTTCATTTGTCGGGTAAATCTAATTAATTACTTTTGTCGGATATGCTAACCACTTATGATGAAATTTAAAAATTTGGGAATTGTTGCAATGATTGCAATATTATTTTCCTCAATAATGGCTTTCATGGATCATTATTTAATTATAGAGATTCCTGATACTGTCCTGATGTTTTCCAGATGGCTGGCGATAGCCGGATTATTCCTCTATGGCTTTCAGAAGAAATCGCTCACTACCTGGATTCTGATATCGATGGTTGTAGGTGCTGAGATTGGTCATGATTTCCCGGAAATAGGTATGAAGTTACAGGTGCTGAGTAAGGTCTTCCTGAAAATGATCAAGACCATTATTGCACCATTATTATTCGCAACCCTTGTATATGGTATTGCCGGCCATTCAGACCTGAAACAGGTTGGCCGCATGGGATGGAAGTCGATTTTGTATTTTGAAGCAGTAACAACAATTGCCTTATTTATCGGATTGGCAGCCATTAATATCTCTAAGGCAGGTATGGGAATTAAAGTGCCTGTTGGGGTGCATGAAGAGCTTGAGAAAGTGGCTCCTCAAACCCTTAATGATATTATCCTGCATATCTTTCCTGAGAATATTGCCAAATCAATTGCTGAAGGTCAGGTATTGCAGATTGTCATTTTCAGTATAGTATTTGGTATTGCACTGGCCATGGTCAGGGAGGACAAGCGTCAGCCTTTGCTGAAAGCAGCAGAAAGCCTTTCTGAAGTGATGTTTAAGTTTACCAATCTTGTGATGTATTTTGCACCTATTGGGGTAGGAGCTGCCATTGCATATACCGTAGGACATATGGGTCTGGGTATATTGATTAATCTGTTTCAGCTATTAATGACTCTTTATGTGGCTTTGTTTGCGTTTCTGCTGGGGGTATTATTGCCAATTGCCCTGATTATCGGGGTTCCGGTTAAGAAATTTCTGCAGGCTATTGCCGGACCCGTCTCAATTGCTTTTGCCACTACAAGCTCAGAAGCGGCATTGCCAAGAGCCATGGAGGCAATGGAGCGCATAGGTGTGCCAAGAAAGATTGTGGCATTTGTTATGCCAACAGGTTATAGTTTTAACCTTGACGGAACCACCCTCTATTTATCGCTTGCTGCAATATTTGTTGCACAGGCTGCAGGAATGCAAATGACTTTCGGACAGCAATTACTGATTGTCTTTACCTTAATGCTTACCAGCAAGGGGGTAGCAGGGGTGCCGAGAGCCTCACTTGTTATTTTATTAGGAACAGCGGCTTCTTTCGGTATGCCGGTTTGGCCTATCTTTATTATCCTGGGTATCGATGAGCTGATGGATATGGCAAGAACGTCAGTAAATGTAATCGGAAACTGTCTTGCAACAGTAGTTATAGCTAAGTGGGAGGGCGAATTTAATCCGCCTGCAGAGCTTGAAGCTCCGGATGAAAAAAGGATACATGCAATTGAAAATCAATCAGATAAACATTAATAAATCAATCAATGAGCGACAGAGCAAAAAAAATATTTTTAGCAATTTGTATAATTACTCCATTTGTATTGTACACCGTGTATTACTATTCAATCATGGTGAAAAATGCTCCTTACAGATTTGCTGATTTTGAGTCGATTACCCTTAATTACGGATTGGGTGACAGCCTGATTAACAGATTCAATTCTAAAACAGGAGAGTATCAGTTTGTAAATACAAGAGACTCATTGATTAAAACTAATGTTAAACTTAAGAAAGACGATCTCCTGTATCTTCACAGAAAAGCAGCTGAATTAGGTTTCTGGAATTTTCCTGAAGAAATTACTGCCGATAACAAGTCTGAAGGAAGTGTTAATTCTCCTCATTATTATCTGGAGTATAAATACAAAGAGAAGACCAAGCATATTCTTTTTGATGCAGAATATAATGAAGATCCTAAGCTGAGAGATGCCGCGAAGCAATTAATTACAGAAGTTAGTAATATGATCAGTGAAGCCAGAGAGAGGCAGATGGATTGATTTCCTGTATTTTAACTCTTAATGAAATAAGTTTTTCTTTCAAAGAATAATTATCTATATTTGCACCTCATTTAAAAAAATATATTAATAATGTACGCAATAGTAAATATAGCCGGACAGCAATTCAAAGTTGCAAAAGACCAATATCTTTTTGTACACCGTTTACAGGGAGAAGAAGGCGCTAGTATTGAATTTGACAATGTATTATTAGCTGAAAACAATGGTAAATTCTCTGTTGGTGCCGATGCATTAAAGGGAGCTAAAGTAACTGCTAAAATATTGTCACATTTAAAAGGTGATAAAGTGATCGTTTTCAAGAAGAAACGTCGTAAAGGCTACAAGAAGAAAAACGGACACCGTCAGCAGTTCACTAAGATCGAGATCACTGGTATTTCGATTTAAGTTATACGATTAAGTTGTACGTTGTAAGTTAAACGTAGTAAGTTTTAAGTTTAAAATCCGGAATTGTTTATCAATTCTTTAAATAAAAAAATAAAATGGCACATAAAAAAGGAGCCGGTAGTTCCAGAAACGGTCGTGAATCGCATAGCAAACGCTTAGGTATCAAGATTTTCGGTGGTCAGGCTGCAAATGCAGGTAATATCATCGTACGTCAGCGTGGTACTCAGCATCATCCTGACAAAAATGTAGGAATTGGTAAAGATCATACACTTTTTGCTCTTATTGACGGTACTGTGATCTTCAGAAAGAAAAATGATGACAAATCATATGTTTCTATTCTTCCAAGAGAAGCAGCTGTAGTAGTAGAAGATGCTGCTCCAAAAGCAAAGAAAGCTGCAGCACCAAAGGCTGAGGCAGTTGCTGAAGAGCCTGCAGCAAAGAAACCTGCGGCAAAAAAAGCAGCTAAAAAGGATGATTCAGCAGAAGCTGAAGCATAATCTTAAAATTCAAGAAATTTTAAATAGGAAAGCCCTGATTTTCATCAGGGCTTTTTTTTATTGTTCCCGGATAAGCAATTGTTTTGCAAATGCGCTGAGTAGCTCTTTATTTGAGCTGGGTGCATTGATTTTATCCAAAGCTGTTAAAGCTTTCTCAGCATAACGCATCATTTCAGTTTCAGCTAGTACTTTTACCTTCAGTTTATTATAAATGAGGCTTACGGTGCTTACTTTAGCTTCTGCATCAAAACTATCAAGATTAATCCAATAGTTTAATTCCTCTGCAATCTCTCCTTTGGCAAGCTCCAGGGCTTTGATCAGCATAAAGGTCTTTTTGTTTGAGATGATATCACCTCCAACCTGCTTCCCGAATTTTTCAGGATCACCGTAAACATCCAGTATATCATCCTGAAGCTGGAAGGCTAAACCCAGATTTTCGCCAAAGGTATACAGTAGTTCAGACTGTTCTTTTCCCGCTCCTCCGATCAATGCACCAATCTGCATACTGCCTGCCAGTAAAACAGCAGTTTTCTTACGGATCATCTCAATATATTCGCTAATGCTTACATCACCCCTCTGTTCAAAATTCATATCTTCCTGCTGCCCCTGACATACTCCGGATGCAGTATCGCTGAAAATATCCAGTACTTTGCGGAGAATACTGTCGTCGACCCTGATCATGAGCTTATAAGCCTCAACAAACATAACGTCGCCGGATAAAATTGCTGCACTTTCATTCCATTTGGCATGTACTGTTGGTTTTCCTCTTCTCAGAGGTGCTTTATCCATAATGTCGTCATGCATCAGCGTGAAATTATGGAAGAGCTCAATACCGATAGCAGCATCAATAGCCTTGTTTATGTCGCCATCAAATAATTCAGTTGCCACAAGTACCAGAACCGGACGCATTCTTTTTCCTCCCAACTGCATCAGATAGGATATAGGTTCGTAAAGCTCTGCAGGTTGTTCGGTATATTTTGTATCGGCTATTGCCTTGTTAATGATAGTTTGAAGTTGATTTATCGAATGCATTTTTATAAAGCTAAAGCCCGGGTAAAATTAACAAAACTTCGCTTATTGAATCAGGCAATTAATGTCAGTTTAATACCTTTATTTTGATTGTTTTAATCTTATGAACAGGTAATTCTGACAGAAGTATTAAAGATAACCCAACCACCAATGTTTATGGTTTTTTTTGTACTCACTGTACCATTTGCACAGGGGATAAAGGCAAATAATGACAAAAATCCATACCAGATATACCACTTCTAATGAATAACCCTCGCCGCTGATAATGAAATTTGGAAGGATCTGATTTCCTTGATGAATGCCTTCTTCCAACCGGTGTCCGCGGGTTAGAAAGAATATCATGCTTAATGCATGAATGAGATAGAAGTGCAGTATATAATAAAAGAATGGCACCTTTCCATAAACGGTAATGATCTGGCTTATTCTGTTTCTTACACTGCCGAATCTGACCAGAAATAAGATTGCAGGTCCGATGGTCATACTCATATACAATAGTGACGGGGGATATTTTTGCGTATCAATAAAATTAAATATGCTAAGCAAGAGGCTTTTTTGCTGCGACCATTTATCCGGATCTCCATAAATATTGCTGGCCCTTAAAATAATGAAGAATAGAATTGCACTAATGCCTGATCTGATTAAAATTTTGTTTCTGTTCTTTCCTTGATAGTCTGTAAACAATCTGCCGAAACAATATCCGGCAATCATCAGTCCGGCCCATGGAAGCACCGGATAAATAATGAAAATATTAAGCTTATCTCCAATAGTGTAGAAACCCTGATGATGCAGAATTGAATAGAGGAGCGAATAGGTTCCGGTATGGGAGGCTTCGTAAAAATCAAGCGAATTGTGCCCGAATATAATTGCTATTGCAATTGCTAGAATGTACTTGAATGGTAGCCATATGATGAAGCCAAGAAGTATCATACTTATACCGATAGACCATATTGTCTGCAGGCCGATAATCTGGAAGCCTGGATCAAAAGAGAATGCAAAATTAATAACTAAAACTTCAATCAGAATCAGCCAAAGCCCTCTTTTGATCAGAAAGGAACTAAGTTCCTTTTTAGTTTTTATCTGACTCTGGAACCAGGCTGAAGTACCTGCCAGAAATACAAAAACAGGTGCGCAGAAATGAGTAATCCAACGGGTAAGGAACAGGGCAGGAGTTGTAGTTTCAAGATTTAATGGATCATCTCTCCATGCATCAATATGGAAAAAGTCGCGTGTATGGTCTAAGGCCATTATGATCATCACCAATCCCCTTAAAAGATCGATTGATTCAATCCTGATATTCTTTCCGCTTTGTTTTGCCTCTTTCTGATTGAGCATTCCTGTTTCCATAATTGAATAATTTAATGGTTCAATGCATGCAGACGGTAAGTTTGCCTGTTTCTTTATAATTTAGAGCTTACTATGCTAAATGTACTCATTTACAGCTATATAATAAAAAAAGGGTACCGAACAGATACCCTTTGTATTATATGTTAAGAAACAGTTTGATCGATTACCTGACCAGGGTAAAATCTATTTGTCTTTTACCCAGATCCACTTTTTTTACCATAATCTTCACCTCATCGCCAAGCTGGTATTTCTTTTTACGTCTCTGTCCGATGATGCAGTAATTTTTTTCATCCAGCACATAAAAATCATCATTCAGATCACGTAAACGGATCATTCCCTCACATTTGTTTTCAATAATTTCCACATACATACCCCATTCAGTTAGTCCGGAAATAATCCCGTTAAATTCTTCTCCTATATTGTTCTGAAGGTATTCGGCCTGTTTGTATTTAACAGAAGCACGTTCAGCATCTGCTGCTTTTTTCTCCATCTGAGAAGCATGCATCGATAGTTTTTCGTATTCATCCTCATTTACAGATTTCCCTCCGGCCAGATAAAGATCAAGCAGTCTGTGAACCATTACATCAGGATAACGGCGGATAGGAGAGGTAAAGTGAGTGTAATAATCGAAAGCCAAACCGTAATGGCTGTGTTTTTTAGTGGTATAAATAGCCTTAGCCATTGATCTGATAGCAAGCTGGGTCAATACATTCTGTTCTTTTTTACCTTCTACATCTGCCATCAAGAAATTTAATGATTTAGCGGTTTCCCGTCCCGAACTCATATCTATCTTATATCCGAATTTAGATGCAAACTGCGAGAAACTCAATAAAGAATCTTCCTTGGGAGAGTCATGTGTACGGTATACAAAAGTGAGTTTTTGCTTCCCTTTGCCCTTTTTTGCGATGAATTCAGCAACTTTCTTATTGGCAAGGAGC
The DNA here is from genome assembly GCF_029360775.1 of Daejeonella sp. H1SJ63. GTDB lineage: Bacteria > Bacteroidota > Bacteroidia > Sphingobacteriales > Sphingobacteriaceae > Daejeonella. The sequence goes on from NZ_JARKMZ010000032.1 coordinate 12,149, forward strand.
ATGAAATCCTCGATCAGTTTATGTGCATCCTTACGTTCCTTAACATAAACACCTGTTGGTTTTCCCTGCTCATCCAGACGGAATTTGATTTCCACACTTTCAAAGCTAATTGCACCATGTTTGAATTTCCGGTCGCGGAGTTTATATGCTAATTCATTGAGCTTCAGTAGTTCATCGCTGTGTTTTCCGGCTTTGTTTTCTAGTATTTCCTGAGCGTCTTCGTAGCTGAACCGGGTATTTGAATGGATGATTGTACGCCCAAACCATTGTTCAATTACATTTGCCTGATCATCGAGCTCAAATACTGCCGAATAGCAGAGTTTATCTTCGTTGGGGCGCAGTGAACACAGACCGTTTGAAAGTCGTTCAGGAAGCATTGGAATAACCCTGTCAACCAGATAAACTGAAGTTCCTCTCTCAAATGCTTCTTTATCCAAAGCTGAGCCTTTTTCCACATAATGCGATACATCAGCAATATGAATTCCAACTTCTACATTCCCGTTTTTTAGATTTCTGAAAGAGATTGCATCGTCAAAATCTTTGGCATCAGCCGGATCAATGGTAAAGGTCAATACCTCCCTGAAATCTTTTCTCTTCTTTATTTCCTCTGCACTGATTGCTTCTGCAATTGCTTCTGCTTCTTTTTCAACGGATTCGGGAAATGCTAATGGGAAACCATAATCCGCCAGAATGGCGTTCATTTCTGCATTATTATCTCCCTGCTTACCCAGAACATAGGTAATCTCACCAATTGGGTTTTTAGCGTCTTCGGGCCAGTCAACGATCTTTGCAATGGCCTTGTATCCATCTTTAGCACCATTCAGACCATCCAGCGGAATGAAAATATCATGCAGCATTTTCCGGTCGTCGGGAATAAAGAATGCAAAACGGTCGGATAATTTGACAATACCGGTAAAGTCCATTTTTGCACGCTCGATGATTTCGACCACCTCGCCGTCCTTTTTCCGTCCTTTACTCTTGGCATAGACATAAACTTTAACGATATCACCATGTAATGCATTGCGGAGTTTACGGGGAGCAACGAATATATCTTCTTCGAACTCATCTTCACTCACGATATAAGCAGAACCATCCGAAGTCATATCAACCTTACCGGTTACATAAGTCTTTTGCTGCTTGAGTATGAATTTACCTTTTTCAGGTTCCTTAAGGATTCCTTTTCTTGTTTCCTCCTGAAGTATATCCAGAATCAATGCTCTGGATTCATCATCATGAAGGTTAAGTTTGGAGGCAACTTGTTTATAATTTAAAGCTTTATTTCCTGATTTTTCAAATGCATCAGTGATGAGTTTGGTCAATACCAGATTAAAGCTGTTTGATTTCTTTTTTGACATTTTTTAATATTTGCTTAAAGGTAAGGCTAATACTGCGAATAAATACCTTATTAGCAATAAGATAACATTCATGTGTTATAAACCTTTTGTTTGTTGATTCAATTAACGATTGTGATGTAATCGTCCTGCAGAGGGGCCAAGGCTTTAAATCTCAGTAATATTCTGGCGGTTGTGATTACATCTTTCTCGCAATAGTTTTTTATTCTTTCGGAGTCTTTATCTTCCCAGTAAACACTGCAGACCATGCTTCCGTCTATGTCATCTTTCGGACTCGGAATATTCAGCACGGCAGCAAGCAGATTTAATGAAGTATAGTTTTTATAATCCCCAAATTTCCAGAGGTCCATGGTATCAAGATGCATCACCTCCCAGGGTTTTTTGCCATGAATTCGGAGCTGTGAGGGTATATCCATATTGTTTATCAGCAGCCTGCGGCAGATATATGGGAAATCAAATTCCTTTCCATTGTGAGCACATAAAACCAGAGTGTCGGGCTGCTTGCTCAGAAGACCTGTAAATTCTTTTAAAATTTCTTTTTCATCATCGCCGTAAAAGGATTTTACACGAAAGGATATATTATTGGTTTTATGGGAAAATATTCCTGCTGAGATGCAGATGATTTTTCCAAATTCAGACAATATTCCGGCCCTTACATAGAATTCGGCCGGACTTTCCCCGTCTTTTCGCTGAAATCTGGTCTTTTGTTCCCATAATTGCTGCATTTCAGCAGGTAAATCGCTGAATGATGGATATTGGGGCACTGTTTCAATATCAATCACCAAAACCTGATGTATGTCTATGTTTTCAAGCATAAGCAGAATGAGATCAGTTCATTAAATTACAATATTCGCTTATTGGATAAAATTAATTGAGCAAACGGTCAGCTTAATTCAGCCATCAGCTTATTGAATGCATCTTTTAGCTCTGTCAGTTCTTTTTCCAGAGTCTGAATACGTAATTCGAGCGCGGCTCCGGATGTATGTTCTTCCATGTTTATGCTTATATCTCCGGCATCTTCCTGATAATCGCCGAGTAAGTGAACATAGCGTACTTCTTTTTGACCGGGTCTGCGACCTAACGCTTTTACAAATGCAAATTCAGGATCAACGAGCTTTTGAAGAGTATTGTTTACCTCATCCAGACTCTCAAACTCGTATAACCTGCCCGAATTATTGTTAAGTTCTCCGGGAGTTAATGCACCTCTGAGCAATAATAAGCATATGATTGAAAGCTCTGAAGGTACCAGCGGATAAACAATAGCGAGATTATGCTTGTATTTTATCACCCTGCCTGTTCCTCCGGTTACGGTGGATATCAGTCCCTTTTTCTTTAGCGAATCAAGGGTCTGAATGATTGTCTCTTCAGAGTATTGTACTATCGGTGATCTCGAACTTTTCTGATTACAGGCAGACTGAAGTCCGTTTAAGGACATCGGGTAATAATCGGGTGTTGTCCTGCTTTTTTCTATTAAAGAACCGAGTACGCGTTGTTCTTCCTGACTTAAAACCGGTAAGGTTTGTGCTGAATCCATACTCAAATATAGGATTCTGATGGGTTTTATTAACTAATTGATGTAAGATCAGCCAATCATTACTCCCGGCTTATTCAGGAGGGGAATCCGGATCAGATTAGTATCAACTATGCTTTCAGGTACAAAAATGAACTTCTTATCATAAATGTTTCCGTTCAGATAATAACTGAGCCAGTATTCATTCGTCAGTCCAAAGACCTGCTCGTCAATTAGTTCTATCGCAGCATAGGATTGTGCCTGAATATCACCTAAAGAATGGCGAAGTATTGACGTTTTAACCTGCTCACCATCTTTTTCTCCGTATCCTTTTGAACTGATCAGGACAGTCTCAAGCTTCACGTTTTTAAGGTTTAAGAGGTAAACTTTCCATGTTTTGGTCTCAGGTCCGGAAGATTCCAGAACTACAGCAATGGAAATATTTTCCACGGTGTTTTCAGGCAGATCTTTTTTCATACTAAATTTTCACGGAATGATTGTTGATACTATTTTTTTGCAGCAGCTTTCCCCGGACTTTTTCTGGCCGGAGCTTTTTTAACAGTTTTTTTCGCTTTGGCTGCAAATGCATCAGGAACCTGTTCTGTGATCAGTTTTTTGACAGATTCCAATGAGATCTCAGTAAGTTCTTCGGCGGTATATTTGTCCTTGCTTTCAGGGTTTTTACCCAGTTTCAGCATTTGTTTGCCAAAACGGATGAATGGGCCCCATCTGCCGTTTTCGATAGCGATTTTCTCTTCAGGCCATTGCTGAATAAAACGATTGGACTCTTTTTCTATCTTTTTGCTGATCAGATCTTCGATATCTGCCTGACTAAGTTTGTCGAAATTATATCGAACCGGAACATTGATAAACAGGCTGTTCCATTTAATAAATGGACCGAATCGGCCTTTACCTTTAGTTACCGGCAGGCCCTGATACTGTGCTACAGGTGCTTCAGCAATATTCTTCTCATTAATCAATTCAATTGCACGCTCCAGGTTTACTGAAAGCGGATCTTCACCCTTCGGCAATGAAATGAAGCTGTCGCCCCATTTGATGTACGGACCGAAACGTCCAATGCCGACACTAAGCTCTTTACCTTCATAATCCTCCAGCTGGAATGGAAGTTTAAAGAGATCTAATGCCTCAGCCAGAGTGATGCTTTCAATCATCTGTCCTGAGCGTAAGCTTGCATACCTCGGCTTTTCATCCTCTTCATTTTCAGCAGATTCTCCAATCTGAACGAAAGGACCATACCGGCCGATACGAACTGATATTTTCTTTCCGCTTTCAGGGTCAGTTCCAAGTTCTCGTTCGCCACTGGCACGGTTTGCGTTTTGAAGGGTTGTTTCAACTTCGGTATGGAAAGGATTATAGAAAGAACGGAGCATCTCTGTCCAGTTCTTCAGTCCCTGTGCGATCTCGTCAAATTCCTTTTCAACTTTAGCCGTAAAATGAAAGTCTACAATTCCCTTAAAATGTTCAACAAGGAAATCATTCACTACTGCACCAATGTCTGTAGGGAATAATTTATTCTTTTCGGCACCGGTATTTTCAACTTTGATGCTTTTGTTAATCTTTGAGTCTTTAAGGCTGATAACATGGATGTTACGCTTTTTGCCTTCGCGTTCCTCTTTAACTACATAGCCTCTGTTCTGGATTGTTGAGATAGTTGGCGCATAGGTTGAAGGCCTTCCAATACCTAATTCCTCGAGTTTTTTTACCAGACTGGCTTCTGTATATCTTGCCGGTGGACGGGAATAGCGCTCGGTGGCATTCATTTCCCTAAGGTTCAGTTGCTGTCCCTGACTAAGCGGAGGGAGGATTGAGTTTTCATTCTCCTCATCCAGATTTATTTCAGCCTCTTCATCAGTTGATTCCATATATACTTTCAGGAATCCATCAAACTTCATTACTTCTCCGTTGGCAACAAATAGTTCATTACGGGTCGATATGCTGATTTTAGCAGTTGTCTTTTCAAAATTAGCCTCAGCCATTTGCGAAGCAATAGAGCGCTTCCATATCAGTTCATATAATCTTCTTTCTGACGCATCACCGTTGATTGTATGCTGATCAAAATAAGTCGGTCTGATAGCCTCGTGCGCTTCCTGTGCGCCGGCTGACTTGGTTTTGAATGTCCTTCTTTCGTGATATTCCGGACCGTATGCAGATCTGATTTCGTCTGCTGCAGCCTTTAAAGCGGTATCTGACAGATTTACCGAATCAGTTCGCATGTAGGTAATCTTACCACTTTCGTACAATTTCTGAGCCACAGACATTGTTCTTGCTACCGGAAAACCCAGCTTACGGCTGGCTTCCTGCTGCAGGGTTGAAGTAGTAAATGGAGGTGCAGGATTTCTTTTTGTAGGTCTGGTTTCCAGACTTTTTACTTTATAAACCGCACTAATACAGTCGTTTAAGAATTTTTCAGCTTCTTCAGCTTTTTCAAAACGTTCTGGTAGCTCAGCCCTGAAAATTTCTCTTTGTTTATCAGTTGAGAAGATCGCAACAACTTTAAAAGCAGCCTCGGAAACGAATTTATTGATTTCCCGCTCGCGGTCAACAATCAGACGTACAGCCACTGATTGAACACGGCCGGCGGATAATGATGGTTTAACCTTTTTCCACAGAACAGGAGAGAGCTCAAAACCTACCAGGCGGTCGAGAACACGGCGTGCCTGCTGTGCATAAACAAGATTGTAATCTATCTTTCTTGGGGTTTCAATTGCCTTCAGGATGGCGTTTTTGGTGATTTCATGAAAAACTATCCTTTTAGTCTTGTCTTCCCTGAGACCCAAAGTTTCAAACAAATGCCATGATATTGCTTCTCCCTCACGGTCCTCATCGGATGCGAGCCATACCATTTCTGCTCCTTTAGCTAATTTCTTTAATTCATTGACTACTGCCTTTTTATCGGAGGGTACTTCATAGCGTTGTTCAAAATTATTGCTGACATTAATCGCATCGTCGGTCTTGATCAGGTCGCGAATATGGCCATAACTTGATTTGACAAGAAAGTCTTTTCCAAGATATCCTTCGATGGTTTTGGCTTTCGCCGGTGACTCAACAATAAGTAGATTTTTAGCCATTAAATTCAATGATATTCTGCAAATAAAGGCAATAATAAAGGGAATGACAAATTCACAGTTTACAGAATTGCATATTTTTTGTTTAAAATAGGCTGTAATTCAGATAAAACGGAATCTGTTTCAGGCTCCTGCTGAGGATGGTTAAACCAGAAACCCTCCACCAATAAGGTCGTTCCCTTCATAGAATACTGCCGATTGTCCGGGAGCAATTCCTGATACAGTATGGTGAAAATTGACTTTTATACGGTCGCCTTCCTGAGAAAGGGTACTTAAGGCTCCTGAATCTTTGTAGCGAATTTTGGTCACTGCCTCAAGTGGTTCAGTAATACTTTCATATTTAACCAGATTGATATTGCGTACCAATGCTTCCGATTTTTCAAGTTCATCGGCTGTTCCAAGCATAACGGTATTACTTTCAGGAAGAATGCGGGTAACAAACATCGGGTGCCCGAAAGCTACTCCAAGTCCCTTGCGCTGCCCGATAGTATAAAAAGGGTATCCCTGATGTTTACCTGCGATAGTGCCATCACTAAGCATGAAATTTCCGGGACCGATACGTTCATCAAGATCCTGAACTTTATTTCTCAGAAATGCACGGTAATCATTGTCAGGAACAAAGCAGATTTCATAACTCTCAGATTTATTGGCAAGTTCAAGCTGTCCCATGTCTTTAGCCATTTGTCTGATTTCAGACTTAGCGAAACTTCCCAGAGGGAAACGTGTGCGGGCAAGGTTTTCCTGAGAAACTCCCCAAAGAACATAAGACTGATCCTTATGCTCATCTTTTCCCTTGGATATTACGTATCGTCCGTTATCCTGCAGGCGGATATTGGCATAATGTCCGGTAGCAATAAACTCACAATCAAGTTTATCAGCACGTTTTAAAAGAGCTTCCCATTTGATATGGGTATTACAGAGTACACATGGGTTCGGGGTCCTTCCTGAAAGGTATTCATCTACGAAATTATCGATCACGAAATCTCCGAATTCCTCTCTGATGTCAAGAATATAATGGGGGAAACCATAAGCTACAGCCAAAGCACGTGCATCATTAATGCTGTCAAGACTACAGCAGCCTGTTTCTTTGGAAGAACCACCGGATGAGGCATAATCCCATGTCTTCATGGTTAGTCCGATCACTTCATACCCCTGCTCATGCAGCATAACTGCAGCAACCGAACTGTCGACACCGCCACTCATGGCTACTAAAACTCTTCCTTTTTTACTCATTGATTCTCAACACAGATATGACATCAGATTTTTTGCAAAGATAAGGCTTTAAAAATTAAGAGCACAGCCGAGTCAGTCAGATCAGAGTAAATAATGAACCATAAGAATATGATCTTAATAGTTAATTGAATTACATAATCAATTATTTATTAGATACTTATATTTTATTTAGTTATTATTTAATATAGACAGTTTTGGTATTCACAAATTCTCTGATACCATAGAGCCCGAGTTCCCGGCCGTAACCGGATTCTTTAATTCCTCCGAATGGTAACCGGGCGTCAGATCTGACAAATGAATTCACAAAACATGAACCTGCTTCCAGATGTTTTGAGGCGATTTCTTCACCTTTAGAAAGGTTTTGAGTATACACTGTTGCACCAAGTCCGTAAATGGTATCATTAGCAATTCGTATGGCATCCTCTTCATTATCTGCAGTAATGATGGCTGCAACGGGTCCGAAAAGCTCTTCATCGTAAGCCGGCATTCCTTTTTTAACATTGGTAAGGATTGTAGGCGGGTAATAGGCATGTCCTGCTTCAGGAATTATTCCTCCAAGGATGCATTCTGCACCTGATGCTATGCTTTTTTCTACCTGCCGATGAAGCTCATCCCTTAAGTCGGCACGTGCCTGCGGACCAATATCGCTTTTAGGGTCCAGTGGATCTCCCATAATTTTAGCACTCATTTTTTGTTTGAATAGCTCTGTAAATTCTTTTTCAATTGATTTTACAACAATAAAGCGTTTTGAAGAGATGCAGCTTTGTCCGCTGTTTACCAGACGGCTGTTGACACAATTTTCTGCCGCGAGTTCAAGATCTGCATCCTCCAGAATCAGACTCGGATCGCTGCCTCCAAGCTCCAGCACAGCCTTTTTTAACAGAGATGCAGCTTTTGCCGCTACTTTTTTGCCTGCAGCAGTACTTCCGGTCAGGCTTACTGCTTTAATATTGGGGTTTTCAATTACGACATTCACTTGATCACTTGAAATCAACAATGTTCTGAAAGTATTCTCCGGGAATCCGGCATCCCTGAAAATATTTTCTATTTCAATGGCACATCCGAAAACGTTGGAGGCATGCTTTAATACTGCGGTGTTTCCGGCCATCAGAGTTGGAGCCAGAAAACGGAAGACCTGCCAGAAAGGGAAATTCCAGGGCATAACGGCCAGTATCACACCCAGTGGTTGAAAGTTTACATAACTCTTTCCGGCATCCGTTTCAATTATTTCGTCTTTCAGGAAACCCTCAGCATGATTTGCATAGTATTCGCATACATGGGCACATTTCTCAATTTCTGCAAGGCCTCCCTGAATGGGTTTGCCCATCTCCAGCGCCATGAGTTCAGCAAGTTGATCCTTTCTGCTGCGTAAGAGAGCGGCAGCTGAAATAAAGTATTTACTGCGCTCTGAAAAAGAGATGTTTTTCCATTCTTTAAATGCTTTGTGGGTCTGATCAAGGATTTTGCCGACCTCCTCCTTATCATGTGTTTGCCAGGTGTTCAGAACATCTCCATTTGCCGGATTGATAGATTGTATTAACATGGATTAAAGTTACGAAATCGTTCAATGAGAATTTATTATTCAAAATATTTGTGCTTTTGATCATATTTCCGGGACAGGGAGCATACAGAAATATATTTACAACAATTCTTTGACATCCTGAATACATTTATACGATTTCTTATTTTGAACTTTGAGCAATAAGGGAGATGTTTGGACTAAGGAGATGATGTTCCCGTTTAATGTATGTAATTAAGTCATATGAGTAATCACTATTATAACGCAGAAGACCTTGCAAAATTTGGTAATGTAGCCGAATATCAGAAGGAGATGGCCGATAAATTTTTCTCCTATTACGGAGAAGTATTTAAGGAAGGGCATTTAACAGCCAAGGAAAAATCATTGATTGCCCTTGCAGTAGCCCATGCCGTTCAATGTCCGTATTGTATAGATGCCTACAGCAGCGATGCATTTGAAAAGGGTTACAGCGAATCCCAGATGATGGAAGCGGTGCATGTAGCTTCGGCAATTAAAGGCGGAGCTGTTTTGGTTCATGGGGTTCAGATGATGAATAAGGTTAAAGAAATTGGCATGTAAGGACTTTATGATTAAATCACTCAAAGTTTTACATCATCCGCTTGCTGAGCCGCTTAATCAGCTTGAAATTCTTGAAGCTCATTCAAAAGATACTTCATTCAGGGAAAAGCTTGGATTGTATGGAATGTTTCCCTTAAGATCCTCGGGTATTGATATTCTGCAGATCAATGTGGGTAAAATGTGTAATCAGACCTGCAAACACTGTCATGTGGATGCAGGGCCTGACCGTAAGGAGATTATGAGCAGGCAGACTATGGAACAGTGCCTTGAAGTATTGAAGAATTCAGACATTGGTACAGTTGATCTGACCGGCGGAGCACCTGAGCTAAACCCCGATTTCAGATGGTTTGTTGAAGAGATTAAAAAGCTGGGGAAGCATGTCATTGTGCGTTGTAATCTTACTATTATTCTCGCGAATAAACGTTTTCATGATCTTCCTGGTTTCTTTAAGGAAAATAAAGTGGAAGTAGTTTCTTCACTTCCGGGCTTTACCCGCGATCGTACCGACAGACAGCGTGGAGACGGAGTTTTTGAGGACTCGATCAAAGCTCTGCAAATGTTAAATCAGGTGGGATACGGAGCCGAGGGGAGCGGACTGGTCTTGAATCTCGTTTATAATCCTGCAGGTGCATTTTTGCCACCTGCTCAGCTTGCATTGGAAAAAGAATACAAAGCTGAGCTTTTATCACGCTACAATATCATTTTTAACAGCCTTTATGCAATAACCAATATGCCTGTAAGCAGATATCTTGATTATCTGCTCAGTTCCGGTAATTATGAGAGGTATATGGATAAATTGATTTCAGCATTCAATCCGGCAGCAGTTTCAAATCTGATGTGCAGAAATACCATCTCTGTTGGCTGGGATGGCTATCTGTATGATTGCGATTTTAATCAAATGCTTGAATTGCAGGTTTCAACTGAAAAGTCCCGACATATTTCAGAATTTGATCTTCAGGCTCTCAGCAACAGAAGTATTGTATTGAAACAGCATTGCTTTGGATGCACTGCCGGAGCAGGATCAAGCTGTGGAGGAAGTATAGCCGATTAATCATGACAGAACTCGAATCAGTTGCCCTTATCTTATTTGTTAAAGATCCTGTCCCGGGACAGGTTAAAACCCGGCTCGCTAAAGCTATAGGTGATCAAAAGGCTAGTGAGGTTTATCGTATTCTGCTGAAGAACACTTTAGATATCAGCCTTCCACTGGCTTGTCCTAAATTTGTTTATTATGCAGAAGCTGTAAATGAAGATGATCAGTGGAATGTTCCGGGATATATCAAGAAATTGCAGGAGGGGGAAGATCTCGGTGAGAGAATGTATAATGCCTTTAAGGATCTGTTCTATCTGGGATTTGAAAAGGTTTTAATTATAGGCAGCGACTGCTATGATCTGAAAACCGAAATTATTCAGGAGGGTTTCAGGCAATTGAATACGAAAAAGGTGGTTATTGGTCCGGCATTGGATGGAGGTTATTATTTACTCGGAATGAATGCCCTTATTCCTGAACTGTTTTTTGATAAAGCCTGGAGCACTGATCAGCTGAAAGATCAGACCGTCAATGAGCTTCGCAGAATGGATATTTCCTATAGTTTACTTCCTGAACTCAGAGATATAGATGATCTTGATGATTTCCTTGCAAGTGGAATTGTTATTTCTGAGACCTAATTAAGCAGATACCAAACCTACTATTTCGAATTATGGATCAGCCTTCGTCAATCTCAAAGCATGAACTTCACCCGCGCAATAAGCACCGGGGGGCTTATGATTTTCCTAAGCTGATTGAAGGTACTCCTGAACTTGCTGATCATGTGTTTATGAATCAGTTTCATCATCTTACTCTTGATTTTGCTGACTCTGTTGCGGTAAAGGCTTTGAACAAGGCTTTGTTACGTCATTTTTACAGGATTGAATTATGGGACATTCCGGATGGATATCTCTGTCCACCAATCCCCGGCAGAGCAGACTATATTCATTATGCTGCTGATTTAATGGCAGATAAGAATGGAAATATTCCCCGGGGCAAAAATGTCAGGGTTCTGGATATTGGTGTGGGAGCGAATTGTATTTATCCTTTAATTGGTCATCAGGAGTATGGCTGGACTTTCGTGGGTTCTGAAATTGATCAGCTGGCCATTCGTTCAGCAAGAAACATCATTGAAGCAAACGGACTGGCGAAGTTCATCAGTATCCGAAAGCAAAATTCGGCAAAATCTATTTTTAAGGATATCATTCATCGCGATGAAAAGTTTGATCTGACCATCTGTAATCCTCCCTTTCATTCTTCAATGAAAGATGCGGCAGCCGGAACAGAACGTAAATGGAAAAATCTCGGAAAGGATAAAAAAGGTTCAGAATTATTGAATTTCGGAGGTAAGAATGCAGAACTCTGGTGTGAAGGAGGAGAACAGGCTTTTCTTCTTCAGATGATCTCAGAGAGTGCAGAATATGCCGGCTCTGTGAAATGGTTTACTTCACTGGTTTCTAAAAAGGAAAGTCTTCCGGCCTGCTACAGGGCTCTCGAAAACTTAAAGGTTGCAGAGGTCAGAACAATGGTGATGAAACAGGGACAGAAGGAGAGCAGGATACTTGCCTGGAGACTGTAAATAGATTGCTCGAAGCTATAAAAAAAAGCTGACCCGAATGAACGGAATCAGCTTTCTAAGCTGTTGAACAGGATTTATTTTTTACCTGATTGCCTTACTGCAGCTACTTCTTCTTTGGAAATTGCATCAGAATTATTTCCCCAGCTTTTTCGGATGTAAGTCAGTACTTCAGCAACCTGAGCATCATTGAGGAAGCTTCCGTGAGCCGGCATAGTTTCGCTGTATGGTAATCCTTTAACAGTTATTGGTCCGGATAATCCATTTAAAACTACATTGATTAATCTAGTTCTGTCGCCGTTAACCCATTCTGATCCTTCAAGAGGAGGGAAACGGCCTCCGTCACCTTTCCCATCGCGCTGATGACAGGCACCGCAGTACATGGTATAAACTGCAGAAGCAACAACAGGCTTCCCACGGTCAAGATCATCTTTTATTGGATCAGGATCCTTTATATTGCTTGCAGTTTTCTTTCTGATCACCATTTTAGCAAGTTGTGCCGGACCGAATTTGGTTTTGTCGCCTTTGAACATTACACGCCATATTTTACCTTTTTCAGTTTCACTGATGTATAAAGAACCATCCGGTCCTTCGGTAATACCCATCGGACGGTAACCTGCAGTATTGGCTGTCAGCACAGGATCGGTTTGAATAAATCCATCTGCGAACACTTCCCATGGTCCGGTAGTTTTACCATTTTCCATAGGTACGAAAGCCACAAAATAACCTCCCTGTGGGTAAGGCTGACGGATAGTAGAACCATGCAGAACCACAAAAGCACCTTTTTTATAACGTGCAGGTAGTTGATTTCCCTTGTAAAAGAGGATATCATTCGGAGCAAAGTGCCCGGGGAAACCCATCACAGGTTTAGTCAGTTTTGCACCATTACCTTCTTTAATTTTATCACCTCCATATTCGGGATTGAGCAATTTCTTTCCTTTCATATGATCATAATAATAGTAAGGCCATCCGCCATCAATTCCCTGATGAACTTTGAAAAGCTCTTCTGAAGGCAATACCGCACTTTCCCATGGAGAATATAATCCAGGCCATAGCATTCTGAAATTATCTCTTCCGTGTACTACTGCATAAAGAGAATTACTGCTTTTATCCCAGTCCATGCCAACAATACTTCTCATACCGGTAGCATATCGTAATCCCTGTTCCTGTCTCTGATTCAGCTTGTTCTCATCAAATTTCCAGATGCCGCCATGGTCAATTAACTGCGGACATTCTTCGCCAGGAATAACAGCATCCGGTTTTCCTGCACCCATCGAACCTGGACGGCCATTGGTACATACATCAGAACCTGCTCCCCATCCCACATACATATAGCCTTTACCATCAAATGCCAGAGGTTTAGTCTGATGTGAATGACTTGGAGGATTATCGATTACAATCGTGTCTACCTTACTGTCGGGAACCAGCTGCCCCGGTTTAAGCTTCTGTCGGTAAACAATCAGATTGGAACTGTAATAAAGGTATCCGTTATGGATCTTCATGGCGGTTCCGTATTGTCCGCTTTCATATTTGCCGAAATGAGTAATGATGTCGGCTTTACCATCATTGTCAGTATCCCTTAATGCTACGTTTCCATATCCGTCAGTTCGGGCATGCAGACGGGTTTTAACATAGATATCACCATTACTGTTCACTGCAAGGTGACGCGCAAAGCCTTTCAGACTGTCTACAACAGCCAGGGCTTCAAAGCCATCAGGTAGTACAAGTCCGGCATTGTTCTTATCTCCCGGAGGTAGTTTAGGGTTCTGATTATGGGTAAACCCATAAATTGCAGCAAATATGGCCAGCGATCCGCCAATCAATAATTTTGACCTGCCGCGATTGATTAATGTTTTGAAATTAAAATTCATTTTGAGGTATTTGAGATGTTATATATGCTATTTTATTTACTTCCTGATTTTCTGACGGCAGCAACTTCTTCTTTACTTACTGCATCTGCTTTATTACCCCAGCTATTGCGTACGTAACTCAGCACTTCAGCAATCTGATCGTCATTCAGGAAGCTTCCATGTGCAGGCATATTCTCGCTGTATGGAGTCCCCTTAACAGTGATTGATCCTGAAAGACCATTCAGAACAACTTTAATTAGTCTTGTTTTATCACCTGTAACCCATTCAGAACCCTCAAGAGGAGGGAAGCGGGCTCCGTCGCCCTTACCGTCGCTTTGGTGGCAGGTTCCGCAATAGGTGCTGTAAACTGCTGATGCAACAAGGGGCTTTCCTAAGTTCAGATTATCTTTTACCGGATCAGGAGTTTTGATATTACTTGCAGTTTTCTTTCTTAGTGCCATTTTTGCAAGCTGGGCCGAATCGAATTTAGTTTTATCGCCCTTATACATTATACGCCAGATTTTTCCCTTTTCGGTTTCACTGATATATAATGAGCCATCCGGACCTTCTGTAATACCCATAGGACGATATCCTGCAGCATTAGCAGTCAGGACCGGGTCTGTTTGAATGAATCCGTCAGCGAATACTTCCCATGGACCCGTTGCTTTTCCATTTTCCATCGGAACGAAAGCTACAAAATATCCGCCCTGCGGGTAAGGCTGTCTGATTGTTGAACCATGCAATACCACAAAAGCACCCTTTTTATATCGTTCAGGAAACTGATTCCCTTTATAAAACAGCAGGTCATTGGGTGCAAAGTGCCCCGGAAAACCAACTATAGGCTGAGCAAGTTTAGCGCCATCTCCCTGTTTGATCTTATCACCGCCGTATTCCGGATTTAAGAGTTTTTTACCCTGTATCTGGTCATAATAGTAATAGGGCCAGCCACCGTCAATTCCTTTGTCCACTTTAAATAATTCATCTGCAGGCAATACTGCACTTTCCCATGGTGAAAAAAGGTTTGGCCATAGCATGTGCAGGTAATCTCTTCCGTGGACTACAGCATATAAGGAGTTAGTTGTTTTATCCCAGTCCATTCCGATAATGCTTCGCATACCGGTTGCATAACGCAGTCCCTGTGCCTGAACCTGATTTTTTTTGTTCTCGTCGAACTTAAAGATCCCGCCATGATCAATTAAATGCGGACAGCCCTCTCCGGGAATAACAGCATCAGGCTTTCCTACTCCTTTGGAGCCAGGTTTTCCATCTGAGCAAACATCAGAACCTGCTCCCCAGCCCACATACATATAACCCTTTCCGTCAAATGCAATTGATTTTCCCTGATGAATATGTGCCGGTGGATAGTCGATTACCAAAGTGTCAATAGCGCTTTCCGGAAGGAGTTCACCCTTTCTAAGCTTTTGACGGAAAACCATCAGGTTAGAGCTGAAATACAGGTAGCCGTTATGAATCTTCATTGCGGTACCGAATGGGCCGCTTTCGTAAACAGAAAAGTGCTTAATGATATCGGCTTTACCATCCTGATTAGTATCTCTGAGCGCTACGTTTCCAAAGCCTCCGCTGCGGGCATGAAAGCGGGTTTTGACATAGATGTCGCCATTATAATTAACAGCGAGATGCCTTGCGGCACCTTTCAGACTGTCCACTACGGCTAAAGCCTCAAATCCATCCGGAAGGTAGAGTCCGGCATTGTTTTTATCAGCTAAAGGTAATTTGGGATTCTGATAAATACTGAAGCCAAATGTGATGAAGAGAAGAAGGAATGGAATGATGTATAATTTTTTCATAAGTATTAATTGTATTTAGCCGGCAGTTTTTCGTTTTTCAGGTTCTTCCCTTTGTTTTATTTAATGAAATTATTAAATAAAATATTAACTCCATCTCTAAGCACATTGTTCATGCCACCGCTTGATGTTGGATTACAGCCATTGGTAATTACCACAATACCGAATTTTTCTTCAGGCTGGAAGAACATGGCACTATAGAGTCCGTAGGCTGAACCGGTATGGCCTTTCATCAGCTTGCCCGGAATCAGATCACCTCTGTTGGTGATTGCCAGTCCGTAACCTTCTTCTTCAGCAACTTTGGTCTGCATAAGTTTCGCACTTTTCTTGGATATGATCCTTTTACCATTGTATTTGCCCATATTCATGTGCATGCTCATGTATTTTGCCAGATCAGTAGCCGAAATTTTCATTCCTCCGGTGGGTGAAAAGACGGGGGTAGAATAACCCATTACATAATTCCTGATCTCTTCACGACGTGGGTTATAGGCCAGGGGGGAAGTACTGAATGTTTTACTTGAAGCATTATATTCGTGCAGTGTGGCGAACCGGCCGTTATCCAGTGAGTCAACATTGTATCCTCCATATAATCCAAGCGGATTCAGGATATGAGATTTAACGTAATTGTCAAAACGTTCACCTGAATATTTTTCAATTACTGTTCCGATCATATTATAGTTCAGGTTGCAATACTGATAACCGGCCCCCGGTGCATAATCATTATAACATTTCTCCCAATCCTTGTTCTTTGAAGGATTGATCGCATCCAGTGTGAAATATCCCTGTGAATCGTTGATACTTGAGGTATGCGAAAGCATCATTTTTAGGGTAATCACCTGATCGGGAAATTTCGGATTTCTGACTTTGAAACCAACCAAATCACTGATATCATTATCCAACGAAAGTTTTCCCGCTTCAATTAATTGCATAATTGATGTGGCAGAGAAAGATTTGGAAATGGAGGCAATTCTGAAAATATCAGAATCAGAAAGGGGAGCTTTTGTATTGATATCCTTTAGCCCAAAAGAATGGGTATAAACGATTTTTCCCTTTTTAACAACGGCAACAGAAAGCCCAACAACCTCATGCTTTCTCATCATTTCCTGTATTTCAGCTTCTGCTTTTTCATTTTGAGCAAAAGCGCACAGTGAAAACAGAGATAGGATTAAACCATAGAGTATTCCGGTCTTTAATAGTTGTCTGATCATTATGAATTGTTTTGATGATAAATCTAATGAAATTTCTTTTTGAAGCAGGTTGATTTAGTCAAATCCATCGTCGTAAACATCTTTTTTGAATTTGATCCACCATTTCCCGGATGAACGTTTTGATACTTCGAGTACGAATCTAGATTTAGAAGTGGATTTTAAATACATGCGACCGCCTACGGGCAATGTTATTATTTAAGAGTTCAGGTATGGGTTTTTGATTTAAAATTACTGTATAGAGTTTTGTGGGATTCATTGATTCGAATTTGTGTACGGGATGTTACAGGAGGTTTCCGCTTTCGGAAATGACATACTTTGTTGGGGATCTGCTTCTGATTATATTATTTTTATAGGCTATTCTTGAGGCTCTCCGATCCTGACGAAAGTCAGGATCTCCTCAATTAATAAATAATTATTGTCATCGCTGCGAATGCCGCGACCTCATTTTATTAGGATAAAATGATATTAAACTCGCCTGAACAGATTCCTAATTGCATTCGCAATTGACAGATGAATTTTGGAGAATGCCTGAACCTCACGATAATAACAAATTACATTCCCTGCAGGCGGTCGCATATTTGTTAAACCTTGGTTTTAAAATTTATCCCATCCTGTTTACTCTGCTTTTTCGGGACTGCTCCCAGTTTTTGGGAACGGTCCCGAAAAATTTCAGGCACTTTTCTCTATAAAATTGAAAGTCAGATACCATAGCTTAGTGAAACAGAGTAAATTCATAGCAGATTAAATAAAATTTGCTGCTGTTAAAGGCAGGATTTACCATCAAAAGCATTGAAATGATGAACCCCAATCCGGATACCATAGTAATATTTGTCTTTTCGGCATTTGTCTTGTGTATCGGTCTTATTTTTTCCCGAACAGGTATTAATCTAAAATCGTTTTTCGCGGGTGGAGAGTCAGTGCCATGGGTAATTGGAGGTCTTTCATTGTTTATGAGTTTTTTCTCTGCCGGAACATTCGTTGCATGGGGATCAATCGCATATAAATATGGCTGGGTGGCGATAACCATTCAGTGGACAATGTGTATTGGTGCTATTGTCAGCGGGATGTATCTGGCACCCTTATGGAAATCTACCGGTAATTTAACTGCAGCAGAGTTTATCAAGGAGCGCCTTGGTTTGAGGGTTCAGAAGGCCTATATCTATATTTTCATGCTCGTTTCACTTTTTATTAAGGGAACAGTGTTGTATCCTGTTGCAAAACTTGTCAGCGGTTCTCTGGGTTATCCGATCATACCTTCCACCATTTTCCTTGGAATTTTTATGATTGCCTACACCGCTGTTGGGGGACTATGGGCGGTGATGGTTACAGATATTCTGCAATTTGTTATTCTCACTGCTGCTGTGCTTATCATTCTGCCTCTGGCATTTGATGCAACGGGTGGGTTAGCTCAGTTTCAGGCAAAGGCTGATGCTCATTTTTTTGATCTGCTGAACGGGGAATTTACCTTCGGATTTATTCTTGCCTTCACCCTCTATCATATATTTTTTATCGGGGGGAACTGGACTTTTGTGCAGCGCTATACCAGTGTAAAGGATTCTAAATCTGCCAGAAAAGTGGCCTTCCTTTTCGCTGCATTATACCTGATCAGTCCGGTTTTATGGATGCTTCCGCCAATGATCTACAAGACTATAAATCCTGCTTTAACAGGTCTGGATGCTGAAAATGCCTATCTGATGATCTGTAAACTGGTACTGCCTCCGGGATTGCTGGGCTTAATGCTTACCGGAATGTATTTTTCAACTTCAGCATCGGCAAATACAACCCTGAATGTGGTTTCGGCCGTATTTACAAACGATATTTACAAGGGAAGGATTAATCCCGGAGCCAGCGACCGGAAGCTGATGCAGGTAGCGCGACTTTCTTCCTGGACTATTGGTATAGGCATGATCATCATCGCAATACTGGTTCCATATATTGGCGGATTGGTGAATGTTACGATCAGTGTAGGGGCAATTACCGGCGGACCTATACTGGCTCCGCCAATATGGGCTCTGTTTTCAAAGCGGCTGAATGGTAAAGCAACCTTAATCATAACCTGTATCAGTTTGGGAATTAATCTGTTCTTTAAAATCCTGCTGCCATTTCTTACAGACATAAGTCTCAGTCGGGCTGAGGAAATGCTTGTAGGAGTGGGAGTGCCTTTTGTTTTATTGATTGCTAATGAGTTATATGCAAAATCCAGAAATTATATAAGTCCGCAGTATCTGGAATTTCAGGAATTAAAGAACACAAGGATTGAAGAGAAAGCTAATCTGAGTATGGAGGAACGCTCTGAATCGCTGAAGCAAAATAAATTCGGACTGAAGATTACTGCTTTTGCATTGGCCTTTACTGCTTTTCTGCTTGTTGTACTGGCATTGATTACTAATCAGAATATACCCTTACTTGCATCTATTGCAGGGCTGATATTTTTACTGGCCTTCATACCGTTGATTGCATCAAACAGAATTCAAACAGATTCTTAATCGATTTTTATTGTTTTAAATTTTTATATCAATGATTAATAGTGAATTTTCCGCTGACGGTCGTTCTGTACAAGAGCTTGCTTTAGAAGCAGACCTGGTTTTTGTTGGGGGAGGAATTGCCGGAACTTGCGGAGCTATTGCTGCCGCAAGGGAAGGGCTAAAAGTTATTCTTGTTCAGGACAGGCCGGTTCTGGGAGGAAATGCATCGAGTGAGGTCAGGCTATGGATATTGGGTGCCACTTCAAGTATGGGCAATAATAATCGATGGTCGAGAGAGGGAGGGGTACTGAACGAGATCCTTGTTGAAAATATGTACCGTAATCCGGATGGTAATTCTATCATATTGGATACCATTTTGCTTGAAAAGGTGATCTCTGAGTCGAATATTACATTATTGCTGAATACTTCAGTGTATGATCTTGTTAAGTCTGCTCCGGATGCGATCAGTAAAGTGATCGCATTTTGCAGTCAGAATTCAACCCGTTACGTACTTTCTGCACCTTATTTCTGTGATTCGTCGGGAGATGGAATTATGGCTTTTCAGGCAGGTGCTGCCTTCAGAATGGGAGCAGAGGCCAAGGAGGAGTTTGATGAGGGCTTTGCACCGGATAAGGAATATGGCGAATTGCTGGGGCATTCCATTTATTTCATGACCAAGGATATGGGCAGACCGATCACGTTTACAGCGCCTTCCTATGCTTTGAAGGACGTCAGCCAGATTATTAAGTTCAGATCTTACGAACTGGGTGATCATGGCTGTAAATTATGGTGGCTTGAATATGGCGGTCGTTTGGATACTGTGCATCAGACCGAGGAAATAAAATGGGAATTATGGAAGGTAATATACGGCATCTGGGATCATGTAAAAAATTCAGGTAATTATCCTGAAGCTGAAAATCTGACATTGGAATGGGTAGGACATATACCGGGTAAGCGTGAAAGCAGACGTTTTGAGGGCGACTATATGCTTTCGCAAAAAGATTTGGTAGAACAGCGACAACATGCTGATGCGGTATCGTATGGAGGCTGGTCGCTGGATCTTCATCCTGCCGATGCAGTATTCAGTGAAAGACCCGGCTGTAATCAATGGCATGCTAAAGGAGTGTATCAAATTCCTTTGCGCTGCATGTATAGTAGAAATATTAAGAATCTATGGCTTGCCGGCCGACTGATCAGTGCGACACATGTAGCCTTTGGCTCCTGCAGGGTGATGGCTACAGTAGCTTATTCAGCGCAGGTACTTGGACTGGCAACAAGGTATTGTTTGAGCGAAGGACTGAGTCCATCTGAACTGGCTAATTCAGCACTGGTTGAAGATCTGCGTCAGGAGTTACTCAGTAAAGGTCATTTTATACCGGGTGCTGAACCAAAAACAAAGAATCTTGCGCATCATGCTGAAATAAAGGCCAGCACTGAGTTTAAGATTGCTGAAATTGAAGCAAGCGGCGACTGGCAAAAGCTTGAATATTCTACAGCACAGTTATTGCCCGTTAAGCAGGGCGATAAATTCAAAGTATCGCTGACTGTATTGGCAGAAGAAGATACTGTGCTTTCCATACAGCTCAGGGCAAGCGAAAAACAGATCAATTATACTCCAGAATTAATTTTAGAGAACAAGGATTTTGAACTGGAAGAGGGACTGAATGAGATTGAAATAGAGTTTAATACCATTATTGATCAGGATCGCTATGCTTTTGTTTGTTTTCTGAAGAATGAGCTTCTCAGTTTAAAAACAAGTAAAATGTTCCTCAGCGGGACCATGATGCTGATGAACCGTTATAACAAAGCAGTAGCAACCAGTGGAGTGCAGCTTCCTCCGGATGGAATTGGAATAGATTCATTTGAATTCTGGCTTCCATCCAGACGGCCATCAGATCAGAATCTGGCTCTGAAGATCAGTCCGGCATTGGATCCATACCCTTCTTCAAATATCGTCAATGGTTTTTGCCGTCCAACTCACCGGGCCAATGCCTGGGTAGCCGATTTAAATGATGAACATCCGCATATTACACTATCCTGGAAAGAGCCTGTAGATATAAAGAAGCTGGTTTTATTCTTTGATTCAGATTTTGATCATCCGCTTGAATCAACATTAAGAGTACACCCGGAGAGGCTGGTTCCGCATACGATAAGAAACTACCAGATTGCAGATGGTTCAGGCCGGCTGATCTATGAGAAAGAAGGTAATTATCAAACGATAAATGAAATAGAATTTAAAAATCTGCATACCAATTCCATCAGAATTTATGTGGAACATCCGTCTTCGAATGTGCCGGCAGCACTATTTGAAGTTCAGGTATTTTAAGTGTCCATGGGATCAGGAAGCATTGTCGGGAATAAAACTTGAATTCCTGATAATAAGGCTGGAATCAAGAGTTTTCGTAACGGCTTTCCATTGCGAAACTTCTTTATCCATCAGGTCGAGTAATAATTGCAAGGCGGTACTGCCAATAAGCTGTATAGGTTGGGCAACGGTTGTTAAACTGGGTTCGATCAGGTCAGAACCGTAATCATTGCTAAACCCGACAATGCCAATGTCCCGGGGTATACTTAACCCCATTTTTTTAATGGTTTGAATAGCCTCAATAGCTGCAGGATCATTGATGGCAAATAGTCCGTCAGGCGGATTCTCCAGTTCCATCAAATGATGTACATAGATCTTCACTTTCCCCAGAGTAAGGTCGTAGGGGATGATGATGGATTCATCCACAGGTAAATGGTGTTTTTTCAGGGCATCCAGATAACCCTGCATGCGTTTCCGGCTTGTAATTAAGGAATCCGGTCCGGCCAGATGAGCAATCCTTTTCTTGCCCGTAAGTATCAGATGTTCCACCGCACCGAATGCAGCTTCATAATCATTGATCACCACTTTAGGTACTATCATTTCATCGCATACCCGGTTAAACATCACAATAGGGATACCTTTACGCTGAAATATTTTAAGATGCTCAAAGCTCCTGGTCTCCTTCGTGATGGAAACCAGAATACCGTCTACCTGACTGGCAAGCATCACTTTAGTATTTTCTACTTCGGTTTCAAATTTCTCGTTCGACTGACTGACGATAATATTATAACCATGCTTTTGCGCCATGGCCTGTGCTCCGATAATTACCTGCGGAAAATAGGAGGTATCAAACTCAGGTACCACAATGCCAATCAGGTTGCTTTTCCTCGAAATCAGATTAATGGAAAGCATATTTCGCTGATAATCCAGTTTCCCGGCCAGCTCAAGTACTGCCTTACGGGTTTCAGCCTTAACCTGAGGATGCCCTGTCAATGCCCGCGAAACCGTTGATTTGGATATATTCAGCTCACGGGCGATATCGTAAATGGTGGTCTGGTGGACTTTCATTGTGCAGGTTTGAAGGGTAAAAATAAAATATTTGATTCGTAATTGAATTCAGGGGTAGAATTTAGTATTGCGTAATGAGTATTGCGTATTGAGATGAAGGGTGCTGAACTTGAAATGTGCAGCCTAAATTCAGTTAACAGTTAGCAGACATTACATCAATAAAAGAGAAGAACTTTTATAGAGATTTGGTCTTTAAAACAATTGACAAACTTTGTAAGATGAATAAGAGTTTTAAAAATTCACCGGGCAGACATTTAAATACAGAGTGAAATTAGTCTTATACAACGCTCTGTTAGTAGAGTAGTTTCCTTTTATGATAATTCTCTTTGATTTCCTCCAGAAGAGACTCATAGGTTTTCAAAGGGATTAGTTCCCACTTCTGAATAGGGAGCTCAGGTAATTTTTCTCCCATAACTAAATATAAACATATTGATAGTATATATTAATTCATTACTTAGAGATATCTTAAAACAATAAAATTACAGTACTAATTGTGTATGTTAATTGTATGTAAAAAACAAAAAACCCTCTCTACTTCACGTAAAGAGGGTTTTTGTACTCGGAGCGGGAATCGAACCCGCACTCGCTTTAGGGCGAACAGGATTTTAAGTCCTGCGTGTCTACCAGTTCCACCATCCGAGCAGATGGTTATTTACTATTTCAAACAAAAATTCCCTCTGTTAGGAGGGAGTTTCGTATTGGAGCGAAAGACGAGATTCGAACTCGCGACCCCGACCTTGGCAAGGTCGTGCTCTACCAACTGAGCTACTTTCGCGTTTTGGTGAGGCAAATATATGGAGAAAAGCTATTTCAACAAGTATTTTTTTAAATTTTTATTATAATTATTATAACTTATTGTTAATCAGTATATCAGAGATAAGGTCCTGCTCATATCCCTTACCAGCAGCAAAGCGTGTTAAAAGATATCTGCGCCTGAAGGGATCTTTTTCAGGAACCGAATTTGATTTCTTTTCAAGAATGTACATTAATTGCTTTAGATAATCCTCCTCATCTATCGCTTTGAGCGCTTTTTGTATCATTTTATCAGGTATACCTTTCAGCTTTAAACCTTGTTTGATTTTAATTTTACCCCAGCCCTTGATTCTGAATTTTCCTGATGTATAGGCCATGGCAAATCGTTCTTCATTCAGAAAATTTTCGCCTATAAGTTCGGTGATGATCTCTTCCACATCTTTCTGATGCAAACCCCATTCATAAAGCTTGTTTCTTATCTCATACTGCGATCGCTCCTGATAGGCACAATAGCTTTCTGCCTTTACTCTGGCCTGTTCACGGCTAAATACTTTCGGTTTGGATTCTTCGTTTCTCAAAGCATCGAAATATCGTAAATATTTGAGTTTAATGACCTAAATTTATTGAAATTCGCAGTATGAATCATAATCTGTACGGAGTTAAAGAATTAACGGAATTTATGAATGCCCGGGCAATAATCAGGCAGCAGCAGGCATTGGTTCGTACATTATTAACAGACAGCAGAAAACTGCATGATCATTCAAAGGGGCTCTTTTTTGCGCTCCGTGCCCGGCGCGATGGGCATAGTTTTATTCGCGAGGTATATGAATCCGGACTGAGAAGTTTTGTTATATCAGATCCTGATTTTGAAGCTCAGGATTATCCGGAGGCCAATTTTTACCAGGTTAAAGACACGCTTAAAGCACTTCAGGACCTTGCCGCAAAGCATCGTTCAGAATTTCATTATCCGGTAATCGGTATTACCGGCAGCAATGGCAAAACAATTGTTAAGGAATGGTTGTATCATCTGCTTCTTTCAGATTATAACATTATCAGAAGTCCTAAAAGCTATAATTCACAGATCGGAGTGCCGGTTTCTGTATGGGAGATGGGTTCTGAGCATGATCTTGCAATTTTTGAGGCCGGTGTTTCCAAAGCCGGTGAAATGAATGCGCTTGCTCGGATTATCAATCCTACGATAGGTATTCTTACCAATATTGGAGAGGCTCATAAGGAGGGTTTCAGTTCGGTAAACGAAAAAATAAGCGAGAAGTTGAAACTGTTCAGCCATGCAGGGCTTCTCATTTATTCTGATAAATATCTTGAAGGATATACGGGCGACATTCCGGGTAAAGACAAATTTAAATGGGGAATGGATGCTTCAGCTGATCTTTTCATTATTTCTGATGAAAAGACTTCAGGAAATGGAAGAATAATCTATGCTAAGTTCAGGGGAAAAGATATACAGGCCAGAATTCCTTTCAGTGATCAGGCTTCAATTGAAAACTGTATTATTTGCTGGGCTACCATGCTTGCATTGGGCTATGAACCTGATGAAGCTGCCCTAAGGCTCGGGAAGCTTATTCCGATCAGCATGCGTCTGGAAATGAAGAACGGTATTAATAACTGCTCAGTGATTGATGATTCCTATAGTCTTGATCTTTCATCACTCGCTATAGCCCTCGATTTTTTAAAACAGCAAAATCAGCACCGGCATCGCACCCTGATTCTTTCTGATATACCGGGACCTGACTCTGAGGCTGTTTACGAACAGGTCAGACATTTGCTTGAAACTAAATCGGTTAGCCGTTTGATCGCCATCGGGCCGAAAATCGGGAAATATGTAGGGAACTTTAATTGCGAGGTAGAACTTTTCGGATCAACGGCTGATTTTTTGAACCGCTTTTCAACGCTCAGATTTCAAAATGAAACGATTCTGCTGAAAGGAGCCCGTGCTTTTGAGTTTGAGAATATAAGCAGACTCTTAACTCAGAAGGTTCATGAAACGGTTCTGGAAATTAATCTGAATGCCCTGGAAAATAATCTGAACTACTATAAATCTTTGCTGGGGACAGAAACCAGGATAATGGCTATGGTTAAAGCATTTTCCTATGGTAGCGGTAGTTTTGAAATTGCCAATCTTCTGGAATTCAATAAGGTAGATTATCTGGCAGTGGCCTATGCAGATGAGGGGGTTTCATTAAGAAATGCTGGTTGTACTTTGCCGATAATGGTGATGAGTCCGGATGCCTTGGCCTTTGAAACGATCATTCAGCATAAGCTTGAGCCTGAGATTTATTCTGTTCGTATTTTGAATGAATTTGAAGAACTTTTAAACCGTAAGAATCTTGAACATTATCCTGTACATATCAAACTGGATACAGGAATGCACCGGCTGGGCTTTATGGAGGATGAAATGGATGAACTTCTTTCATTTCTGAGAGAAAGTCGCTCAATGAGAGTACAGACGGTGTTTTCGCACCTTGTAGCCAGTGAGGATGAAGCACATGACTCTTTCACATTGCAGCAAATAGATCTTTTTGAAAGAATGTCTGATCGGCTGTCTGCCGGACTTTCCTATTCCTTTCTTCGTCATCTGGCAAATACTTCTGGAATAAGTCGCTGGCCGGAGGCCCGTTTTGATATGGTCAGACTGGGAATTGGTTTGTATGGTATTGATTCGGCCTTTAAAGAGAATTCTCCTTTACAAACCGTAACTTCGCTGAAAACAAGTATTTCACAGATCAAACAGATTCCTGCCGGAGATACCATTGGATACGGACGTGCCGGTAAGATGCCTGATGGCGGAACCATTGCAACCGTGAAAATTGGTTATGCCGATGGTTATAGCAGGGCCCTGGGTAATGGCAATGGAAAGATGATTGTAGGAGGGAAAGTGGTTCCGACAATCGGGAAGATCTGTATGGATATGTGTATGCTGGATATCACTGGTATTCAGGCTGCCGAGGGGGATGAGGTAATTGTATTTAATGATGTGATTAAAGTGGAGGATATTGCATTTCAACTCCATACCATTCCTTACGAGGTGCTGACAGGAATCTCACAGCGTGTAAAACGAATTTATTATTATGAATAGGATAGTAAGAGCTTTATTTAATTATCTGGTAAGAGGTGCCCTGGTAGTTTTTCCGATTGCAGCGGCATTGTTTTTTATCTATTGGATTTTTACAAAGGTTGATTCTGCCCTTAATTTAAGCAATATGATCTGGGTTGATCAAACGGGTAAGCCGATCTATATTCCCGGATTAGGTATACTTTCTGTAATCATTATACTGATTGTAGTGGGTATTGTAGTGACAAATTTTGTGACCGATCCGATCAAGAAGTGGTTTAGCCGCTGGTTTAAGCGCCTGCCGATTTTTAATGTGATCTATACTTCATTTAAAGATCTGACTGAAGCGTTTGTTGGAGACGATAAGAAGTTCAGCGAGCCCGTAATGGTAGAAATAAATGAGACTGGTCTGAAGCAAATTGGTTTTTTAACGCAAAAAGACCTCTCGAAAATCGGATATCCTGGTGAAGTGGCGGTATATTTTCCTCTTTCTTATTCTTTTGCCGGTCAGGTTTGTATTGTGAAATCAGAGCGTGTCAAAGCTTTGAAAATGAGTGCCAGCGAAGCAATGAAATTTATTGTTTCGGGAGGGGTAAGTACTATTTAATGTCTCTTTTTTAATTAAACACAATTTTTAGAAAAAAGCGATCAGATGAATATGCACCTGACCGCTTTTTTTAAATCAATCTATTTTTCTTTAGCGGTAGCTATTCTGTACAATGACCATCCCATAAACAGGAAGAACAGGAAGCCCAGTACCTGATAGCCTCCGCTACCCAGAGTTTTTGTTAAATGTTCTTCCATATTCAGGCGTCCAACAGGGCTACCGGTTGATTCAAATGCCATCAGGAATGCATAGATAACTCCCATCAAAGCTCCGCCTGCAACAAGTCCGGTGGCAAATAAATTACCTTTCCCAAGTTCATCATCTTCGGCTGCCTTGTCTTTTTTCTTATTTTTCATATCAACCAAACCCTTTAATGCACCTCCCGCAAAGATGGGAAGGGTGGTTGAAAGAGGTAAATATGCTCCAACAGCAAACGAAAGTGATTTTACTCCGCATAACTCAATGGTTACTGCCAGAAAGACTCCTACAAGAACAAATTGCCAGTCGAGGTTGAATGAAAGTAAACCTTTGATCAGAGTTGCCATTAATGTTCCCTGCGGAGCGGGATAAGTTTCAGTACCGATGGCATGTTTGATTCCCTGTGAAGCCATTTCTGCTGTTGGCCTGTCTAAGATGGAGAGGGTAGCTCCGATTACTACTGCAGAAACTATTGCACCAACAAATAATGCCATTTGCTGATATTTAGGTGTAGCACCTACAATGTATCCGGTTTTAAGATCCTGAGAGGTAGCACCTGCATTTGCAGCCGCAATACAGATCATACTTCCAACAACAAGTGCCATTGGCTCATATAATTGTCCGGTCCAGCCAATACTGATAAAAATCAGACAGGTTCCCATCAGTGTGGCAATGGTCATTCCGGATACCGGATTGGAAGATGTTCCGATCAGGCCCACAATACGGCTTGATACTGTAACAAAGAAAAATCCGAAAACGATTACAAGCACTCCGATAAGTAATTTATTCAGTATGGTATCGCCCGGTATTTGCGGAAGGACAGCCATAAGAAGGACAAGAGCCAGGCTGCCAAAAATCACTATCCTGAATGAAAGGTCATTGTCTGTGCGCCTGGTAAGCTGTTTTTCTGCAGAGTTTTTGTTGATAGAGGCAAGGCTCGACTTAAATGAAGAAACAATGGTTGGTATGGTTTTTAGCAAGGTGATGAAACCTCCGGCAGCTACTGCTCCGGCACCAATTTGTTTAACATAGGCCTGATAAACGGCAGTTGCAGTATTTGTAAATACCATATTCAATGGATCCCAGGTACCCGGACCGCCCGAAGTATACACATCTTTCAGGTATCCCAGTTTAACAAGCTGGTAGGCAATGGTTTCGGCAGGGACAAGCGTTGCCAGAAGCGGTATCAGACCCAGCCATGCTAAAACACCCCCCGCAACAAGTACACCAGCAATTTTAGGTCCGATGATATAACCTACACCCAGGTATTCAGGAGTAATTTCGCCATTAACAGTAGCTGAAGGGAAGAACCTGTTGGTTTGAGCGGTTGCCCATGCCGGTGCTTCAGCTATCAGGTGAAATACCTTTTGTAAAATTGCATAGGCAAAAGCAAATGCGAGTCCGTAATAGGCTGTTTTAGCAAAATCACCTCCCTTTTCTCCGGCAATTAATACCGAAGCGCATGCTGTACCTTCAGGATAAGGGAGGCTGCCATGTTCATCAACGATCAGCGATTTACGCAGCGGGATCATCATCAGGGTGCCCAGAATGCCTCCTAATGCGGCTAAAAGAAAGATTGGCCAGTAGGAAAAGAATGATTCACTGTTACTTCCTGCCGAAAGGAAAAGAAATCCCGGAAGTGTGAAAACAACGCCGGCCGCAATGGATTCACCTGCAGAACCGGTTGTCTGGATGATATTGTTTTCAAGTATGGTTGTTTTAAAAAATTTCCTGCCAATAGAAATGGCCAGCACCGCAATTGGAATAGAAGCAGATACGGTTAAACCGGCCTTTAATGCAAGATAAACAGTTGCGGCCCCGAAAATAACTCCAAAAATTGCGCCCAGTAAAATAGACTTAACCGTAAACTCTGCTACAGTACTGCTTGCCGGGATATAAGGCTTAAATTCTTTGTTTGTATTTGTTTCTGTCATATTGGTTAAAATTGGTTTTTTCTAAATTAAAGATAATCTTTTATCGATATTTGAAAGACATAGTTATTTGAAAGCAATAATAATACGATGAAAAAAGCTGTTTTTCTTGACAGGGATGGAGTTTTAAATAAAGAATTGGGCGATTACGTATGCCGGTTTGAAGATTTTAAGGTTCTTGAACATAATTTTCCGGCACTGAAAGAATTACAGGACAGGGGCTATTTATTGATTGTAATTACCAATCAGGGCGGTTTGGCAAAAGGGTGGTATTCAGTTGAAATACTTAATCAAATGCACGTTCATTTGAAACAGAGCTATGCAGAGCAGGGCATTACACTCACAGAGGTGTATTATTGCAATCATCATCCTGAATATAATGGCAAATGTCTTTGTCGTAAGCCGGGTTCCTTACTTCTCGAAAAAGCAGTAGCCCGTTTTGGTATAGATGCCTCTTCTTCCTATTTTATCGGTGACCGGGAAAGGGATGTGATTGCAGGCGAAGCGGCAGGAGTGAAGGGAATACTGATAGACAGTGATCAGCCGATTGGGGAGATTTTGAACTTAATTAATTGATAATTGATAGTTGACAATTGACAACGAAGTATTGGTAGTTAAGAATAATTGTTTGGGAATAGGAATTTAATTTGCAGAGACAGAGAATTACAAGAACTAAAAAAATAGTTAAAATTCCTTTTTAAGATGCTTTTGTGCCCTTAGCGAATGGAAAGAGAATATTGTGAAATGGAGTAGAAACTTTCCAATGCAGCACAATTACAAATTGTCAACTTTCAATTGTCAACTGATTAATTATCTTTTCCGCATGAACCCTTGAGTTTTCAATAAACCAAAGGTGTGTATTCATACCTCCGCAAACTACGCCGGCCAGATAAATTCCCTTTATATTACTCTCCATAGTTTCGGGATTATGCTCAGGTACCTGTTTCTGATCTTCAGAGATACGAATTCCCAGCTTTTTCAGGAAGCTGAAATCAGGTTTGTAGCCTGTCATGGCCAGAACGAAGTCGTTAGACAGAGTGATTCTACCTTCAGTTCCCTGAATGTCCACTTCATTCTCTCTTATTGAAGTCAGGCTTGAATTAAAATAAGCTTTGATGCTTCCTTCCTGAATCCGGTTAACGATATCCGGTCTGACCCAGTATTTAACCCGTTCTCCGATCTGAGATTCTCTGATAACCATCGTTACTTCAGCTCCTTTTCTGTAGGTTTCCAGAGCGGCATCAACGGCAGAATTATTTGCTCCTACAACAATTACTTTCTGCCGGGCATAATAGTGCGGGTCTTTATAATAATGTTTAACCTTTGGAAGATCTTCGCCCGGAATATTCATTTGATTGGGCATGTCATAAAATCCGGTGGCAACAATAATATTAGCGGCTCTGTAAGTTGATTTAGAAGTTTTGATGATGTAATTGCCTTCGTCATCCCGAACATCTTCAACCTTTTCAAATAAGCGGATGTTCAGTTTAAATTGATCTGAAACTCTCCTGTAATATTCAAGAGCTTCATTCCGGTTTGGCTTTACCGATATACTCATGAATGGAACATTCCCGATTTCCAGTTTCTCTGAAGTGGAGAAGAAGGTCATGTTTGATGGATAATTGTATAGCGAATTAACCAGACAGCCCTTTTCGAGGATGATATAGGAGAGGCCGGCTTTCTGTGCCTCTATGCCACATGCAAGTCCGATCGGACCACCTCCGATAATAAGTATATCGTATTGTTCAGCCATTGCTCAAATGATGATAAAGGTATTTAAAACAAAACAGGCCCACCATGTGAGCCTGCTTTTATAGTTTAATCATGATTATTTTCCGGCAGCTTTGGCATGGTCGGCAAGGAACTGAGCCAATCCATTATCGGTTAATGGATGTTTCATTAATGCCGACATGGCCGAGAGTGGTCCGGTAATTACATCAGCCCCGATTTTAGCACAGTCAATAATATGCATAGGGTGGCGAACAGATGCTGCCAGAATTTGAGTCTCAAATCCATAATTATCATAAATTAACCTGATGTCTTCAATTAGTGTTAAGCCATCAGTTGATATATCATCCAGACGGCCGATAAACGGAGAAACATAAGTAGCTCCAACTTTAGCAGCAAGCAAAGCCTGTCCCGCAGAAAATACCAGCGTACAATTGGTTTTGATCCCTTTTGAACTGAAATATTTAATGGCTTTAATGCCCTCAGCGATCATTGGAACCTTAACTACGATTTTAGGATCAAGAGCAGCCAGAATTTCACCTTCTTTAACCATGTTTTCAAAGTCGGTAGCAATTACTTCAGCACTGACATCGCCATCAACAAGGGCACAAATTGCTTTGTAGTGATTGATTACATTTTCATCTCCTGTGATGCCTTCTTTTGCCATCAGGCTTGGATTGGTGGTTACCCCATCTAAAATTCCCAATGCCTGGGCTTCTTTGATCTGGGCGAGGTTTGCGGTGTCTATAAAGAACTTCATTTTCTTTTAAATTAGCAAATTAGTGAATGAGCAAATTAGCAAATTATGCTTTCTTACTCGTTGAGATTATTTTATTTATGATTTTTTGTATTTCAGTTAACTGTTCGTTCAAGCTGTTAAGTTCCTCATGATCATATAATTCTTTACATAACGCGAGCCAATACTCGGTTTCGTCTACTTCCTTGACCGCAATTTTGAATTTATGAATAAAATCAGCTTTGCTTTCAGCATTTTGAGCTTCTCTTACGTTTGCACCTATAGAGGTTGAGCTCTTGAAAAGTTGATTTGCCAGCGGAAAATTTTTACTTGTTTGAAGAATCTGACAATATTTGGCAGCACTGACAGCGAAAGCAAATGTCTTTAAAACGATTGGGTTTTCATCAGCCTTAAGCCTGCTCATGGGTGGAAGCAATTTTCTAATTAGCTCATTTGCTAATTAGCTCAATTTAGAAAAAAAATGGGCAAGCACCTTTTATCGCACCGCTACAACCTTCTACCCTTGCTGTGTTCCCACCCTGGGGGAGTTCAAAGGGAGCTGGTCGTAAAAGACTTGCCCGGCACAAAAGTAAGAAAAAAATGGAATTACAGGCTATATGACAATAAATTGATAATTAAAATACTAAATTGACAACAATTAGTGAGTTTAATTATTAATTTTTTAATTTTGTAATCGAAAAATGAGATTTTTTGATTGAATCGTAAAAACAATTATCAATTAAGTAAAAGAGCTGCATTTTTATTAATTTTAGGCCGTTTATAAATTTTAGATTGTTGATGACAAATACTGACAGCCAAACACAAGGTTTATACAACTCTTCGATGGAGCACGATGCCTGTGGAGTTGGTTTTATTGCAAATATTAAGGGCCGGAAGTCGCACCAGATTGTAAGTGATGCCCTTACTATTTTAGAAAATATGGAGCACCGCGGAGCTTGCGGATGCGATCCTGATTCGGGTGATGGTGCGGGAATATTAATACAGTTGCCTCATGAGTTTCTTAAACAGGAAGCACTGAAGCTGAATATCCATCTGGATAAACCTGGTTCTTATGGTGTCGGAATGATCTTCCTTCCTAAAAAAGCAACGGTAAAAGAGGCTTGCAGAAGAGCTATATCTAAAGCTGCAGATAAACTTGGCTTACAAATTCTGGGTTACAGAAAGGTGCCAATCAATACAGGAATAATAGGAGAGGCTGCATTTTCAGCTGAACCGGATATTGAACAGGTGTTTGTTGCCAAACCTGCCAATATTCACACTCCTGAAGATTTTGAAAGAAAACTTTATGTTCTCAAAAATTATGTAACTAAGCTGGTAAGGGAAACAGTTGCAGAAGCTGAAAGCCAGTTTTATATTTGTTCTCTCTCTCAGAACATCATTATATATAAAGGAGAGTTTACCAGCAGTCAGGTCAGGATTTATTTTCAGGATCTGAGCAATGAGGCTCTAACCTCAGGTTTTGGTATGATTCACTCCCGTTTTTCTACCAATACTTTTCCTTCATGGCGCCTGGCGCAGCCATTCAGATTTATAGCACATAATGGCGAGATCAATACATTGAAAGGAAACCTGAACTGGTTTTATTCAGGTATTCGCTCTTTTGCTTCTCCATACTTCAGCAAGGATGAAATGGATATGCTTTTGCCGGTAATTGATAATAATCAGTCGGATTCTGCATGTCTGGATAACGTAGTTGAATTATTGTTCCATTGCGGAAGGTCACTTCCTCATGTTATGATGATGCTTATCCCCGAAGCATGGGATGGCAATGAGCAGATGGATCCGGCTACCAAGGCCTTCTACGAGTATCATGCCACTCTGATCGAGCCATGGGATGGTCCTGCAGCAATTGCTTTCACTGACGGGCATATGATTGGAGCAACACTGGATCGTAACGGACTTCGTCCTCAGCGTTTCGTGGTAACCAGCGATGACCGTATCATTGTGGCGTCTGAAGCAGGTGTATTGCCTCTGGATGAATCACTTGTAGTTAAGAAAGGACGTTTACAGCCGGGTAAAATGCTGGTTGTAGATACTGTGAAAGGGATAATTATAGAGGATCAGGAAATTAAGAAAGAAATAACCACACAGGCACCTTACGCCGAGTGGCTTGAAGCTTATAAAATAAAACTGGAGGATCTGGATGAGCCGCGTGTAGCATTTACTCAGTTATCTAATGAATCGACCTTCAAGTATCAGCAGGTATTTGGTTATTCACGCGAAGATATCGAGACCCTGATCAAGCCGATGGCCCTGACAGGTAAGGAAGCGGTTGGATCAATGGGTACAGATACTCCGCTGGCAGTATTCTCTGACCGTCCGCAGCATCTTGCCAATTATTTCAAGCAGCTGTTTGCACAGGTAACCAATCCGCCAATCGATCCGATTCGTGAGCGTCTTGTGATGAGTCTTGCCGGATTTATGGGTAATAACGGTAATATTCTTGACGAGGATAAAATGCATTGCCATTGCGTGGCATTACCTCATCCGGTACTGAGCAATACTGAACTTGAAAAGATCAGAAGTATTGATACCGGGTCTTTTCAGGCAAAAACATTACAAACTTATTTTAAAGCTGATGGTCAGCCGGGCTCTTTGCAAAGAGGGCTCGACCGCTTGTGCCGGTATGCAGAAGATGCGGTTCATGATGGTTTTGAAGTATTGATACTTTCAGACCGTGCCATTGATTCTGAACACGCTCCGATTCCTTCTTTGCTGGCGGTTTCAGCTGTTCATCATCACCTGATCAAAAAAGGATTGCGTGGTGCTGTTGGTATCATGCTTGAGGCAGGGGATGTTTGGGAAGTCCATCATTTTGCATGCCTTATTGCTTTTGGTGCAACTGCAGTAAACCCTTACCTGGCTCTGGCAACAATACGTAAACTAAAAACTGACGAAAAGTTAGATACTAATCTGGATCTTAAGGCTTTATATAAGAACTATACTAAGTCAATCAATGATGGATTGCTGAAGATTTTCTCTAAAATGGGAATCTCTACACTGCAGTCATACCATGGTGCACAGATTTTTGAGATCATTGGTCTGAATCAGGAAGTGATTGATAATTACTTCACCGGTGCAGTTTCCAGAATCGGTGGAATGGGATTGGATGATCTGGCAGAAGAAGCTTTACGCAAGCATTATTCAGGGTTCAGACGTACAGGAATTGAGCTAAGGCTGCTGCCTGAAGGTGGTGTTTATCAGTGGAAGAGAAAGGGTGAGGCACACCTGTTTAACCCTGAAACTGTTCACTTACTGCAACATGCAACCCGCTCTAATAATTACGAGGTTTATAAGAAATATGCCCAGCATATCAACAACCAGACAGATACATTGTATACCATCCGTGGTTTGCTTGGTTTTGCTCATCACCGTCAGCCGGTTCCTTTGAGTGAGGTTGAGCCGGTTGAGGATATCCTGAAGCGTTTTGCAACAGGAGCGATGTCATTCGGATCTATCTCTCATGAAGCACATAGTACCCTGGCAATAGCCATGAACCGTATTGGTGCAAAGAGTAATACCGGAGAAGGTGGAGAAGATGAAATAAGATACGAACCTCTGGCAGATGGAGGCTCAATGCGCTCAGCAATTAAGCAGATCGCTTCCGGTCGATTTGGTGTAACCGCTAATTATCTGACCAATGCCGATGAGTTACAGATTAAAATGGCACAGGGTGCCAAGCCGGGTGAAGGTGGTCAGCTTCCGGGTGATAAGGTAGATGATTGGATCGCAAAGGTTCGTCATGCAACTCCCGGAGTAGGATTGATCTCTCCGCCGCCGCACCATGATATTTATTCAATTGAGGATCTTGCACAGCTGATTTTCGACTTGAAAAATGCTAACCGGGCAGCAAGAATCAGTGTGAAACTTGTTTCTAAAGCAGGTGTGGGTACTATCGCGGCAGGTGTTGCCAAAGCACATGCCGATGTGATCCTGATTGCAGGGTATGACGGTGGAACCGGAGCTTCTCCGCTTACTTCGATCAAACATGCCGGTTTACCATGGGAGCTTGGCCTTGCTGAAGCC
This sequence comes from Daejeonella sp. H1SJ63, assembly GCF_029360775.1. GTDB lineage: Bacteria > Bacteroidota > Bacteroidia > Sphingobacteriales > Sphingobacteriaceae > Daejeonella. Next base: position 47,805 of record NZ_JARKMZ010000032.1, read on the forward strand.
CAGCAAACTCTGGTTAAGAATAAATTAAGAAGCCGTGTTGTTCTTCAGGCCGATGGTCAGTTGAAAACCGGAAAAGATATCGCCATAGCAACCTTACTGGGTGCTGAAGAATGGGGTGTAGCTACCGCTGCGCTTGTGGCAGGCGGATGTATTATGATGCGTAAGTGTCATTTGAATACTTGCCCTGTAGGTGTTGCAACCCAGGATCCTGAATTAAGAAAGTTATTCTCAGGTAAGCCTGAGCATATCGTTAACCTATTCAGATTCATCGCTGAGGAATTACGTGAGATCATGGCTGAACTTGGTTTCAGGACCATCAATGACATGGTTGGACGTGTTCAGTTCCTTAAAATGCGCGATGATGTGGATCACTGGAAAGTTAAGAATATCGATCTTTCGGGTATTTTATATTCAATGGATAACCCATCTGGTATGACTCTCTACAATAGTGAGAAACAGGATCATAACCTTAATCTGGTTATCGACTGGCAGTTACTTGAGAAGGCTAAGCCGGCAATTGAAGATAAGACACCTGTGTTTGCATCTTTTGATATTAAGAATACAGATCGTACCACCGGTACAATTCTGTCAAATGAAATTACCAAGAAGTATCAGTCGGCGGGATTGCCTCAGAACACGGTTAATTTTAAGTTTACAGGTTCTGCGGGACAAAGTTTCGGGGCTTTCTGTACCAAGGGAATTTCATTTGAACTGAGTGGTGAAGCCAATGATTATGTAGGTAAGGGATTGTCAGGAGCACAGTTGGTTATTTATCCATCAGAGAAAAGTAAGGTTCTGTCTCAGGAGAATATCATCATCGGAAACGTGGCGCTTTATGGGGCAACTTCAGGCGAGCTATTCGTCAGAGGGCAGGCCGGAGAGCGTTTTGCAGTGAGGAACTCTGGTGCGATAGCCGTAGTTGAAGGAGTTGGAGACCATGGCTGCGAATACATGACAGGTGGAAGAGCATTGATTCTGGGTAAGACCGGAAGGAATTTTGCTGCCGGAATGAGTGGTGGTATTGCATGGGTTTATGATGCGGATAGTTCTTTTGCTGAAAACTGTAATGCTGAGATGGTCGATCTTGATCCGCTTTCTCCTCAGGATGAAGTTGAGATCAAAGCCCTTCTTAACAAGCATGTCCAGTTAACAAATAGTCAGGTAGCCAAATACATTCTCGACGATTGGGATCAGGCATCTGAATCATTTATCAAAGTATTCCCTAAAGAGTACAAAAAAGTATTACATCAACAACAATTTCAACAGTCAGCGGGATAATGGGAAAAGTAACAGGATTTAAAGAGTTTGACAGGGAGCTTCCTAAGAAAATTGCCCCTGCAGAACGATTAGAAAATTATGATGAGTTTGTTCAGGAATACACACCTGAGAAGTTAAATGAGCAGGCAGCGAGATGCATGAACTGCGGAGTTCCGTTTTGTCATTCAGGTTGTCCGCTTGGAAATGTTATCCCTGAATTTAATGATGCAGTTTACCAGGGGAAATGGGAAGATGCGTATCTGATATTAAATTCAACCAATAATTTCCCTGAGTTTACCGGTAGGATTTGTCCTGCACCCTGCGAATCGGCATGTGTTTTAGGGATCAATAAACCACCGGTTGCTATTGAGGAAATTGAAAGACATATTATTGAGATCGCCTATTCTAAAGGTTATGTAAAACCTAACAGACCAATTAGCCGTACAGGTAAAAATGTTGCTGTTGTGGGTTCGGGGCCGGCAGGGTTAGCGGCAGCAGCTCAGTTAAATAAGGCAGGTCATACGGTAACTGTTTATGAGCGTGATGATCGTCCGGGTGGTTTATTACGTTATGGTATTCCTGATTTTAAGCTTGAAAAAGAGGTAATCGATCGTCGTATCGGTATTATGGAGCAGGAAGGTATTAAGTTTATCTGCAATGTTGAGGTTGGGGTGAAGAATGATATGAAAGCCTTTATCGATGAACATGATGCAGTGATTGTAGCCGGAGGATCAACTATTCCGCGTAATCTGAACATTCCGGGACGCGACCTTAATGGAATTCATTTCGCAATGGATTTCCTGAAGCAACAGAATAAAGTAGTTAGTGATATTTCATTTACAGGTGAGCGTATCAGTGCTACCGGTAAAGATGTAGTGGTGATTGGTGGCGGTGATACCGGTTCTGATTGCGTTGGAACGTCAAACAGACAGGATGCCAAATCAGTTAAGCAGTTTGAATTAATGGTTCAGCCTCCTGTTCAGCGTACTGAGAATATGCCATGGCCTACTTATCCAATGCTTCTTAAAACCACAAGTTCTCATGAAGAGGGTTGTGAGCGTTTCTGGAGTATCAATACCAAGGAATTTTTAGGCGATGCCAATGGCGATTTGAGAGCAATCCGCGTATCGGATGTAAGCTGGGAAATGGATGCACTTGGTCGTCCGGTTAAGTTTACAGAGCTTGAAGGCTCTGAAAGGGAAATTCCTTGTCAGCTGATTCTTCTGGCCATGGGATTCCTGCATCCGCAGCATCAGGGACTGGTACATAATGCCGGTCTGGAGCTTGATGCAAGAGGAAATGTTAAAGCTGATGAAAAACAGTATCAAACCAATATCAGTAAAGTTTTTGCTGCCGGTGATATGCGCCGTGGTCAGTCGCTTGTGGTATGGGCAATCTCTGAAGGAAGGGAAGCTGCACGTAAGGCAGATGAATTCCTGATGGGACGCAGCAATTTACCAAGCAAAGACAGAATCAATGAATATGTGAGCTGATTCTTCTTGCCGATTAAATAATTTTATACCCTGAATAGCTTACTGTTCAGGGTATTTTTTTATCCTAATCCTCCGCTGATTCTGTTGTAATTAAATTCTCCGTTCCACTCTCTTGTGGGGCCGAGAATCATTTTCCTTGAAGTTCTTATTTGCTGATAAGCATTTTGAATGAGGAAATCCATTCCGTCTTTATTGCTGATGGGGAATCTGAACTTGTTTTTTACTCTCATCCGTAACTTCATCAGCTCTGTACCGGCTTCAGCATCATTTGCCATGATGGCATTTTCAAAAAAATTCGGAAAATAAACTCCGGCAAGTTGATTTTCTTTTAAATACATCAGCGAGCCATTTAAACGATCATTTAAGATGCGTTCTCTGTTTTCGCCCGAAGTGTTTTTATCCAGTTTCAGGATGTCTTCACGATATTTTTCCTGAAAAGGAATCACCGCAGCAGGATTATTCAGATTCTGATTAATCAGTTCGCCATCCAGATGAACGTATTCGATTTCTGTTTCAAAACCAAGCTTTTTGTATACCGGAAACCCCATATCAGTTGCATCCAGATATACAGTTCTGATCTTTTTTGCATGTGCGCGGTCCACAAGTTCTGAAGTCAGTTTTTGCCCGAGACCCTGATTTCTGAAATCCGGATGTACAATTACATGTGCAAGCCAGGCAGTATCCGGATGCCGGATCGTGGTTCCAACTGCAGCGATCTGTTTGCCATCACAAATCTTTATCGTATCACAGCAGGGGGAAGAGATATAATAATAAAAATAGGGACGTATATCTTCCCATCCCGCGGGTTGTAATTGATTTAAGATGTCGATATCTGCGCTTTGTATATTGAGAATCTTCATTTTATTTTTCTGTTGGGTTCTTTCTGCCGGTACTTAATTTTTCTTCCATTTTGAGGATACGTTCATTTCTGGTCTTTTCCTGTTTTGCAGTTAAAATCCAGACAGCATATTCTTTTTTGTTTGTATACGACAGTGTATTGAAAAAATCTAATGCCTTTGTGCTAAGAACTTTAAGCAGATAATCAGGCAGAGTGATTGTGCGTTTATCTGTATTGATACACTCACTCAGATCATTCTTCCTGATTGCTGATTTACTTATGCTGCTTCTTTTTACAAGCTCTTTTGGTTTAAGCCTGATGGCTGTCCATGTTTCATCAATAGCTGCAGAAGCTACCGGACTAAGATTGAATTCAGCAAGTTCAGACCATATATTGTTCATGCTGAGGTCTGAAGTAATTTTCGATGACTTTTTAGGGTACATCACCCACAGTATTGTATCCGGTTTGAAAAAAGGACTCAGTCTTTTTAATTCCGACTTCAGGGATGATTTATCCAAAACGAAAAGGTGGATGGAGTTGAAGCTTCCGTTTGCTTCATTACTGAATTCTATTTCTCTGGCAAGAGGATCGGTTAATGAAATATAGTTTGCCGGATTATTGATCAGCAAAACCCTGCTTCCGGCTTTCAGTAATAATTTTTTTGAAAGGATACTACCGGCCATCTCAGAAATTTAAAATTTTAGTTTCGCAAAAAAGTCCCATAATACGATCCCTGCCGAAACAACGATATTGAATGAATGTTTGGTGCCAAACTGAGGGATCTCAATACACAGATCGATCATTTTCATGGCTTCATCACTAACTCCGTTTACTTCATTTCCAAAGATCATGGCATATTTTCCGGCCCTGTCGGGCATGAAATCATTGAGCATAGTACTATTTTCTGCCTGTTCAATGGCAATTATTGTATATCCTGATTCTTTCAGATCCCTGATTGCTGCACAGGTGTCTTCATAATAGAGCCATTCAATAGAATTTGTTGCTCCAAGCGCAGTCTTTTCGATCTCACGATGTGGTGGCTGTGCAGTAATTCCGCATAAACAGATCTTTTCAATGGCAAATCCATCTGAAGTACGAAAAATGGAGCCGATATTATGCATGCTCCTGACATTGTCGAGTATCACTACAATAGGTAATTTTTCCTGTTTTTTGAACTCTTCAATTCCTACTCGTCCCAGTTCCTCAGTTTTTAATTTTCGCATTTTCAAAAATAGCTTCTTCAGGCTTAAGACTTTTTATTTTTTGGATTTTATTAAAGAATTTAACTAATTTTCGCTCCCCCAGTTATACATCAATTCAATTTTCACGATGGACAATTTTAAATCAGAAGTATTATTTCAGCATAATGCTCAGGATGTTTATCTCTACACACTGAGAAATATCTGGGGCGTTGAAGTTACTGTCAGTAATCTTGGGGCAATTGTTCGCTCTTTTAATGTGCCTGACAGGGATGGCATTCCAACAGATATTGTGTTGGGCTATGACAAAATGGAGACCTATCTGAATGGAAATCCGGCTTACCTCGGTGCTATGGTAGGGCGATTTGCCAATCGTATAGGGAATGCTTCGTTTGAGATTGACGGCGAGTCTTATCAGGTTTCTTCCAATTTGCCGCCTCACCAGCTTCATGGGGGTTTTGAGGGTTTTGACAAAAAGGTATGGAGTCCGGTTTCTGAAGAGAATGTTCCTTTCAAAAGGGTTCAGATGTCATACCTGAGTCCTGATGGTGAGGAAGGTTTTCCGGGAAATCTGACTGTTAATGTTTGTTTTGAATTGAATGACAGGAATGTGCTTACAATTTATACGGAGGCCAGTTCTGATAAAGCTACCCCATTTAATCTTACACATCACGATTATTTTAATCTCAATGGAGGTGCTTCAATAATAGATCATAGGGTAGAGATATTCTCAGATTTTTATCTGGGTCAGGATGCAGATTATGTAGCAAACGGTGAACTCCTGCCTGTTGAAGGAACTCAATATGATTTCAGGAAGTCAAAAAAGATCAGTGCAGATCAGGGCCCCTCAGAAGGGTATGATCAGTCTTTTCTTATCAATAAAGATTATGCTACCTGGGGAAAGGCAGCGACTGCAATCTCAGATCAGAACGGAATAATGCTGGAGGTTTTTACCGATGAGCCTACTGTTCATTTTTATACCGGGAAATACCTTAATGTTAAGGGCGCAAAATACGGTCAGGAGTATTCAGCCTTCACCGGATTTTGTTTTGAAACCCAGCATCATGCCAATGCTGTAAATATTCCGGGCTTCCCATCTACTATTCTTCGCCCCGGAGAGCTTTACAGACATAAAACATCTTATCAGATCAGTGCGGTTTAAGAGGCGGAGGCGTATTGATTTTTGCGCCATTCCCTGATCCGGTTCAGATTATTGATGATGAAAAATCCTGCAGAAGTTAAGATACAAATTCCGGTCATAACCCACCAGAACAGAGAATAACCTCCGTAATCGATCAGGAAGGCTCCGTATATCGGGCCGATGATCTGGGCTACAGACCATGCGATTGTATATAAACCTGCATATTCTCCTCTGTTATTTTCTTCAGACCGGCTGATCCAGAACGTGTTCATGAAAGGCATAGACAGCATTTCTCCAATCGTGATTAAAATGATGGATATCAGGGCTACCCATGCCGCCGCAGGCATCAGGTTAAGAAATGCATAGCTGACTGCAGCAATAATTACTCCGGTACCGATAAGGAATAAAGGAGGCTTACGGCCTTCAAGATTGCTGACGATGATCATTTCAGTACCCACAATGATTAATCCATTCATCGCCATTAATCCTCCGATGAATTGTTCGGATAAATGCCATTCAGATTTGAAGAAAACGGTCTGCAATGTGAAAAACTGGAAGAAACAGGAAGCAAACAAAGTGGTAAGCAGGATAAAGACAAGATAAAGTTTATCACGATATGCAGAGCGGATAACAGGTTTTTCATCTTCATGTTTTTCTGTCTTTTGCTTTTTTACTGCTGGTAACAGTTTAATAAGCAATAAAGCTGAAAGTATATTCGTGCTGCCATCCAGAATAAATAGTAAATGATAATCAAAGGAGGCTATAAAGCCGCCTAAAGCACCTCCGAATGACCACCCCAGGTTTACTGCGAGCCTGTTTAAAGAATAGGATCTTGTACGCGTATTCTCATTGCTGTAATAGGCCACTGCCGTTGAGTTTGCTGGTCTGAAAGATTCATTACACATGCTTAGTATGAATGTTCCCAAAGCCAAACTCAGAAATGATTCCAGAAATCCGATCAGTATGAACATGAGGCCACCGCTTAGCAAGGCTCCAACCTGGAGGTAATAAAAGCCAATTTTATCGGTGATCTTTCCCCCGATAAATGCTCCAAATACTGATCCAAGGCCGAATACCGACATGATCATCCCGGCCTGAACAATGCTGAAATTTAGTTTTTGTGTGCAATAAATTGTTAGAAAGGGTACTACCATGGTACCGCTCCGGTTTAAAAGCATTACCAGCGACAGATACCAGTTTTCTTTACTTAGTCCTGAATAGGCCTTTCTATAAATATTGACAGAACTTGCAAACACGAAGCAAAGATAGATTTAACTTTATATTGATTGATATTCCGGATTTTAGACGACAGGAAACAGGTATAATTACACTTCGGTAAAAGATAAAATACTTCTGACTTTTCCAACATTAGTCAGTTTTCCACAAATCTTCTAATAACTAAGCAATCCATTAACTTTATCCCTTTATTAATTGAGCTAACTTGTCGAAGAAGAACGAACAGAAGGAAACACCTTTAATGCAGCAGTACAACGCCATTAAGGCGAAATACCCAGGGGCATTGTTATTATTTCGCGTAGGTGACTTTTATGAGACCTTCGGACAGGATGCGGTGAAAGCCGCAGGGATTTTGGGAATTGTACTTACAAAACGGGGAAGTAGCTCGGGTACGAATACAGAACTCGCCGGATTTCCTCACCATTCTCTTGAAACTTATTTGCCTAAATTGGTTAGAGCAGGTCAGAGGGTTGCTATTTGTGATCAGCTGGAGGACCCTAAAGCAACCAAGACGATCGTAAAAAGGGGGGTTACCGAGCTTATAACTCCCGGTGTTTCCTATAGTGATAACATCATTCAGCAGAATACCAATAATTATCTGGCATCCCTTTATTTTGAAAAGAATTCAATTGGGGTGGCATTTCTGGATATCTCAACAGGTGAGTTTCTGGTTGCGCAGGGGAATTCCGATTACATTGATAAATTATTGCAGAGCTTTAAGCCAAGCGAAGTAATTTTTCAGAAAAGCAGAAACCGCGATTTTACAGAAACCTTCGGCGACAGGTTTTATACTTATCAGCTCGATGAGTGGATATACAGCGGTGATTATGCTGCTGAGTTTATGCTTAAGCATTTTGATGTTAAATCGTTAAAAGGTTTTGGTATTGATAAACTGTCCCTGGCGGTAACTGCCGCAGGTGTTGCTCTGCACTATCTGAATGAAACAGAACATCGTAATTTGCAGCATATATCTTCAGTATCGAGAATTGAAGAAGATCGCTATATGTGGCTCGACCGCTTCACGATCCGCAACCTTGAGCTGATAGGTTCTGCAAATGAGAATGCGGTGAGTCTGGTTGACGTTCTTGATAAAACCTGTTCTCCGATGGGTGCACGTTTGCTTCGCAGGTGGATCATTATGCCATTGAAGGAACTGAAACCGATCAAAGAACGTCTTGACGTGGTTGAATTTCTGGTCAATCAGGAAGAACTGCGTGAAAAATTACTTCATGAACTCAGGCAAATCGGAGATCTGGAAAGACTGATCTCCAAGATCGGCCTGCAGAAGGCCAATCCCCGTGAAGTTATCCAGCTTAAGCGAGCTTTATATGCCATTTCCAATTTGAAGGAGTTGTGCCGAAATTCAGAAAATTATGCGTTGCAGGCCATTTCAGAACAGCTTAATCCCTGTCTGCTGATCAGGGAAAAGATTGAAAGGGAATTAAACCCGGATCCTCCGGTGATGATTATTAAGGGTGGAGTAATTGCTGATGGTGTTGATGAAGAGCTCGACCGTTTAAGAAAAATTGCATTCGGCGGCAAGGGTTACCTGCTTGAAATTCAAAAGCGTGAGGCTGAGATAACTGGTATTCCATCACTTAAAGTAGCGTTTAACAATGTATTCGGGTATTATCTGGAGGTTACCCACACACATAAAGATAAAGTTCCTGCCGAATGGCTCCGCAAACAGACATTGGTAAATGCCGAGCGTTATATTACACCTGAACTGAAAGAATATGAGGAGCAGATTCTGGGCGCTGAAGAAAAGATTCAGGTGCTTGAGTCGCGCTTGTATAATGAGCTGACTTTTGCACTTTCTGAATTCATTAAACCTATACAGCTCAATGCTCAAATGGTTGCACAGCTTGATGTTTTACTGAATTTTGCCAACCTTGCAATAAAGAATTACTATGTCAAACCATTGATTGATGATAGCAGCATCATTGATATAAAAGGTGGCAGACATCCTGTTATTGAAAAAAACCTTCCTCCCGGAGAAGAGTACATCACAAATGATGTTTTTCTGGATAGCGACAGCCAGCAGATCATTATTATAACTGGTCCGAATATGTCGGGAAAATCGGCATTATTGCGGCAAACAGGATTGATCGTGCTGATGGCTCAGATGGGTTGTTTTGTCCCGGCTAAAGAGGCTCAGATCGGACTGGTAGATAAGATATTTACCCGTGTAGGAGCCTCAGATAACCTTACTTCAGGCGAATCAACCTTTATGGTTGAGATGAACGAAACAGCCAGTATTCTGAATAATTTATCTGCCAGAAGCCTGATATTGATGGATGAGATTGGAAGAGGTACCAGTACTTATGACGGTATTTCTATTGCCTGGTCTATTGCTGAATATCTTCATAATCATCCGGCGGCCAGAGCAAAAACCCTGTTTGCAACCCATTATCATGAATTGAATGAACTTACTAATTCATTCAACAGGATCAGAAATTATAACGTTTCAGTTAAGGAAGTTGGAAATAAGGTGATCTTCCTGCGAAAACTGGTACCCGGAGGGAGCGAGCATAGTTTCGGTATCCATGTCGCCAAGATGGCCGGGATGCCTTCAAAGCTTATTGGGCGTGCCAATGAGATCCTGAAGCGCCTGGAGCAGGAGCGTACCGGTGGCGAGGATATTAAAGACAGTCTGAAAAAAGTTCAGAAACAGGCTTATCAGCTTCAGATGTTCTCTATTGACGACCCTGTTCTGGTTAAGATCAGGGATATGCTGAATAATCTGGATGTAAATACCTTAACGCCTGTTGAAGCCCTGATGAAGCTCGATGAGATTCAGCGTGTGATCAAAACCTAGATTTTTACTGATTTATTTCTTGTTCAGGATCTGTAATTTGATCTGGCTTTTGCCAAATCTGATCAGAACCGGTTTTCTTTTGCATTATCCCTTTTTTATCATTTTGTTCCTGCATTTTAATTGATAAATTAGATATCATGTTAAATGAATCCTGGAGAACTGTTATTGCATAATTGGTGGTAATAATTTCCTTTTCTATCATTTGAATTCAGAATTATGTACAAAAAAACGTTGTTTATTCTTTTATTTCTTGCAAGCGGGCTCTGTGTAAATGCTCAGCGATTAGGCTCATCTCCCGAATATATTAGAGAAATGACCTCCCTGTGGAAGGGCGAACGTTTTGCAGATGGCCGGCCCAAAGTGCCCGATTTTCTTCTGGAGCGATTGGAGTACAATACTCTTGAACAGATTTGGGGTTATCTGTACGGTAAAGGCTACCGGAATCAGGTAGAGAAGAACTGGGTAATTCTTAAACCCGGACAGACTATGGTTGGACGTGTTCTGACTGCGCAGTTTATGCCTTCGAGGCCTGATCTGGATACATTAGTGAAAGCACAGGGAAGAAGGGAGGGACGTTCTCAGCGGGGTGGAAATAATATCTGGCCGATTGATATCCTGACCAAAGGTGATGTATATGTTGCCGACGGATTTGGTAAAGTTAAAGACGGAACACTGATCGGATCGAGTTTGGGCAACTCAATTTATGCCAAAACAGGTAAGGGGGTTATTTTTTATGGGTCAATCAGGGATATGCAGGAACTTAAAGATACTCAGGGATTTAATGCCTGGGTAAAGGGGCACGATCCTTCCTACATTAAAGACATGACCCCTACATCCATAAATGCACCGGTACGCATAGGGGAAGTGACAGTATTTCCGGGTGATGTGGCATTTGCCAATGAATACGGGGTAGTATTTATTCCGGCGCACCTTGTTGAGGATTTAGTCAGGGCCAATGAATTAACCGGTTTACGCGATGAATTTGAGAGGGTTTTGCTCAAACAGGGTAAATATCCTTCAGGAGAAATTCATGGCGACTGGGCAGATGTTATTAAAAATGAGTTCAGGGCATGGCTGGCAAAATATCCAAAGAAAACCATGTATACTCCTGAACAACTGGATAAATATCTGGGGCAGAAACATTGATTTTAAAATTCAGACATCAATTATATGAAAAGTACTTTAAAACAATTAGTTGAAAAAAGCCGGGAAGAAGAAAAGGCCTATTCTGCTGCAAGACAGGCTGAAATCGATAGTCCGGAGACCGGAACAAACCGGAGAGATTTTCTGAAGAAGACAGCTCTGGGAGGAATCGCCCTGGGTGGACTGATGAGTCTGTCAGTTGAAGATACCATTGCTCAAACTACGCAGAATGTAAGACGTTCTTCCAATCCATCAGATTTGAAGATTACAGATATGAGGTACTGCCTGACCAATGTAATGGGAGGTACGGCAATCATTAAGATTGATACTAATCAGGGTATTTATGGCCTTGGAGAGGTTAGGGATGCTGCAGATGCGCGTTATGCTTTGATGCTTAAAAGCCGTATTCTGGGAAGAAATCCATGTAATGTGGAAATGATCTTCAAGATCATTAAGCAGTTTGGCGGTCCTGCCCGTCAGGCCGGAGGTGTTTGTGCAGTTGAAATGGCATTATGGGATCTTTGCGGTAAGGCTTATGGCGTGCCTGCCTGGCAATTACTTGGAGGAAGATACCGGGATAAGGTAAGGTTATATGCTGATACTCCCGAAGCAGGAACACCTGCAGAACAGGAAAAGCTGATCAGATACCGTATTCAGGAGCAAGGTTATACCTGGTTGAAAATGGATATTTCCATCAATGAATTAAAGGGAAAGCCGGGAACCACAGTGAATTCAAAGTTCTGGCAAAATCCTGCCGGAGATCTTGCGCAATGGGGAGATATGACCAATCCGATGTCGTATGCAAATACAGCACATCCCTTTACGCAGGTTCAGATCACTGAAAAAGGCCTCGAAGAATTAAGCCAGATCGTTGATAATGTGCGGAATATGGTGGGTTATGACACTCCGATATCTACAGATCATTACGGACATTTTGATTTAAATAATAGTATTCGTTTGGGTAAAGCTTTAGATAAGTACAGACTGGCCTGGTTTGAAGATATGGTGCCATGGACTTACACCGAGCAATGGAAAACAATTTCGGATGCTCTGGAAACGCCTACCACCACAGGGGAGGATATGTATCTTCTGAAAGATTTCAAACCTCTGATTCATGCAAGAGCCGTTGATATTATTCATCCTGATCTTGCTTCATCGGGTGGTTTACTGGAAACTAAACGAATTGGAGATTATGCTGAAGAATATGGTATTGCTATGGCTATGCACCAGGCCGGAACACCGGTCTCTTTCATGGCAAGTGTGCATTGTGCTGCCGCCACGCAGAATTTCCTGGCTCTTGAGCATCATTCTGTAGATATTCCATGGTGGGAAGACCTGGTAAAAACAACAGATGGTAAGAAAATGATCGAAAAGGGTTTTGCCATTGTGCCGCTTAATTCTCCGGGATTAGGTATTGAATTGAATGAAGATGTGCTGAAACAGCACCTGAAATCAACTGATAAGAGCTATTTCGCGCCAACCAATGAGTGGAATGAAATACGCTCTCATGATAGGACTTACAGTTGATAATCTTTTTTATATAAGCTTTGCAGGGATAAATGGAGGTATAAAACCAATATTTATCCCTTTTTGATATCAGGTTCAAATGTCCTGCAGGTTGAATAAGTTTAACTAATTTGTTTCAAATCTTAAGATTTAATGATAAGATACATTCGTTTAACATTTACTTTTTACAATACCTACAGTATCTCAAGTATTGTCATTTCTTTACTTTCTGCAGGCATTTTGAGGATAGGTGGAATGTCTTTTTTGGTTATTGTTTTCTGGTTTAAACTTATTTCGATGGGATTTATCAGAATATTCATAAATAGTTACAGGGAAAATGAATATTTCTACTACCAAAACCTTGGTTTATCAAAGACTGCTTTATGGACCGGCAGCTTTGTATTTGATTTTGTTTTATTTCTGACTTTAATTTGGGGCGCCTATCATCTGAGATGAAACATTTACTGGAAGTTGATAGTGTTAGTTTGAATTTTTCAGGAAGGGTGATTCTCTCTGATATCTATTTAAAGGCTGAAACTGGAAAGATTGTTGGTCTTTTAGGTAGAAACGGACAAGGGAAATCCTGTCTGATGAAAATCATTTCCGGTACTTTAAAAGCAGAAAGCAAATCTGTTCGGTTTGACGGAAAAACTGTTTTTAAACTGACCGGACGATCAGATCTTTTAGTATACCTGCCACAGTTTAATTTTATTCCTTCATTCCTTACATTATTGAGAGTTTTTAAAGATTTCTGTTTAAAGATTTCTGAGTTTGAAACGTATTTTCCTGAATTTATTTCAAAATCTAAATTGAAAATTTCAGAATTCTCTGGAGGAGAAAGACGTCTGATTGAGCTTTATGTTATTATTAAATCAAAATCCCAATTTGCCCTGCTTGATGAGCCTTTTACCCATATCAGTCCCATGCAGATTGAAAGAATTAAAAAGTTGCTTATTCAGGAAAAAGAAAATAAGGGCTTTATTGTCTCTGATCATATGTTCAGAGATATTACTGAGATAGCTGATAGAATTTACATATTGAATGATAGAAAACTACATTTAACAAATTCTGTAACAGATCTGGAAAAATTTGGATATGCCAGATTTTGACTTTTTTGGTACTTTATTTATTCACAGCTGTGCAAAATGCCTGCTTTGTTTTTGCTTTTATAAAGATGAACTTAGATTATGCACAGATCAGGGAATTTGCTAATCGTCTTAGGGCTTCTTTTATGCTTGTACACATCCTGTAAAAGCAAAAAAATACTCACTGATGCTTCCAAAGCTAAATCTGTAAGTCAGGGAAGCCTGACAGAGCGTTATGCAGCTTTATTGAATGTAAATGAGAAAGACCTTGTAAATGAGAAGCTTTATAGTTTTATAGACAGCTGGATGGGGGTTCCGCATCGTTTAGGGGGCATGGATAAAAAAGGAATTGACTGCTCAGGGTTTGCATATTTGCTTGAAAAGGACGTTTATGGCAGGTCGCTTACCCGAACCGCTAAGTCAATGGCAGAGGAAGTGAAGCGGAAATATGAGCAGGAACTGAAGGAAGGAGATCTGGTATTTTTTGATTTTGAGGGACAAAAATACAGTCATGTTGGGGTGTATCTGCATAATAATAAATTTGTTCACGCCTCTACCTCTAAAGGGGTTATAATCAGCGACTTAAAAGATCCATGGTATTATAAATATTTTAGCAGGGCAGGAAGTATCAAACCGTAGCCTCAATTCATTCATGGATTATCTGTTTTAATCAGTAATTTTAGCCTCATAATTAATCCCGGGGATATTTATGAGCAAGAAAAAAGGCGACTATACATTCTGGATAAAATATAAACGTTTTGCCACTACAGAAATACTGATGTATCTGATCATGGTACTGGGTATTATTGCCGGTATAATAATCTTTAGTTAATCGCATGAAATTAAACCTGAAACGTCCGCTTGCTTTTTTTGATCTTGAAACAACCGGTGTAAATGTTGCAACCGATCGTATTGTGGAAATCTCTATTCTGAAGGCAATGCCTGATGGTACTGAGCAGATTAAAACCATGCGAATCAATCCCGGTATCCCAATCCCGCTAGAGTCATCATTGATTCACGGAATCTATGATGAGGATATCAAACATGCACCAACATTTAAACAGGCAGGAGAGGAACTGGCCAGATTTCTGGATAATTCTGATCTGGCAGGATATAATTCAAACCGCTTTGATATTCCTGTCTTAATGGAGGAATTTCTCAGAGCCGGTATTGACTTTGACATTGATAACCGTCATTTTGTTGATGTTCAGAATATTTTTCATCAGATGGAGCAGCGTACCCTGAAGGCAGCGTATCAGTTCTATTGCGGTAAGGTAATTGAAAATGCACATTCAGCGGAGGCTGATATTAAAGCAACTTACGAGGTTCTGAAGGCCCAGATAGAAAAGTATGAGGATCAGGAATGGGAAGATAAGAAAGGTCTGATCAGCAAGCCTGTTCAGAATAATATTGAAGCACTGCATAAGTTTACCAATCTGAATAAACCGGTAGATTTTGCTGCCAGAATGGTTTATGATGAAAATGGGGTTGAGGTTATCAATTTTGGTAAGCATAAAGGAAGGGCTGTTGAAGATGTATTTCAGTCAGAACCAAGTTATTATAACTGGATGCTGAATGGTGATTTTCCTCTCTATACCAAGCGCTGTCTTGAAAAAATATGGAACCGTTTTAATGCTAAAAAGGAACAGCTGAGAACAGACAGACAGACTGCACCCTCCGCCCAAAGACCTGAACAAACTGCTCAAAAAAGCTCTAAAGAAGAAGCTAAACCCATCACAACAGATCATTTGGAGCAGTTAAAGATGAAATTTGGGAAGTAATTGATTTTAAACTGATGAATTTGCCTTTCAGTTTACAATGAACTCATCGTTTATCTAATTCATTCAGATTAGACATATAGGATTCACTTACAGGGATTACATAATCCTGTATATGAATCTGGTGCCGTTCGATTTTTTGGATGGCAGGAATGGCTGCCATATAGGAACGGTGGGTTCTTATAAATTTGTCTTTAGGCAGTATGATCTCAAGTTCTGAAAATGTCATGCGTGAAAGCAGACTTTTATCCTTCAATACAAAATTGACATAGTTTCCAGCCGCTTCAAGGTATAAAATGTCTGAGAAAAGTACTTTTTCCTGTTCGTAACCGGTTTTAAGAAAGATAAAATCAGTATTTCCGGTCTTATTTCTCAACTGATAGAGTTCGTAAGCTTTATTGCAGCCTTTAATAAATCTGCTTAACGAAAATGGTTTAAGCAGATAATCGATTGCATCCAGTTCAAAGCTGGTTACGGCATGCTCAGAGTATGCCGTAGTGAAAATAACCATGGGTTTTTTGTTCAGGCTGTTCATAAAGTCAATCCCTGAAATATCCGGCATTTTGATGTCCAGAAATATCAGATCGACATTCTCTTTCTGAATATATTCCATTGCTTTAAAAGCATCTGTAAATTCGGCTTTCAGATTCAGAAATGGAACCTTTGAAGCATGGCTGCGAACTACTTCCAGAGCTAAGGGTTCATCATCTAATGCAATGGCTATCATGGTATAAATGTATCATTTAAATGAATTTTTTCAATGACATTGTCGATTGTCCGGATTGCTGCAATATGTTTTTTTATAAAATGTACGAAGCTCTTTCGGTCAAGCCATTCTTTGATGATATGGCAATCGTGATCTGTTATAAAATGTCTGGTATCACCAAAAGACTCGTTCAGGATGATTGCGTCTGTTTTATGGTTTGCCTTTGGGTAAGATTCAGTCCATGAATTATTATAGCAGGAGGTAAATAACACGCTAAAGATCAGTATGCATATTCGCTTTTCCATGGTCTGAATGGTTAATCCAGTTGAATGGTCAGGTGAATGAAAAACTCTTTTCCGCTTTCACGGATCGATAATTCATGCTTGCCCGGGTATAAAAGCCGGAGTCTTTGCTGCACATTATTTAAACCTATCCCATTATTGTCTTTTTCCGGATCATTTAACGCCTTGGCATGGATGCTGTTTGAAACATCAAAATACAAGGTCTTTTCTTTAGTAACAAGGCTTATCCTGATACTTGACGGCTCTTTCAGGCTGATACCATGCTTGAATGCATTTTCTACAAAAGGGATGAGCAGCATAGGAGCAATTTGCAGGATACCCGTATGATCTTCAATTTCTGTATGGATTTGTATATCAGGTGAAGATTGCGTGCGTAAAGTTTGAAGACTTATATAATTATTCAGGTATTCAATTTCTCTCGTCAGAGATATTTTTTCCTGCAGATTCTCACGAAGCATAAAACGCATCATATCGCCGAGTCTTTGAATGCCTTCAGAAGTTCTTTCTGCTTTTTCCTGCAATGCTGTGCCATAAAGGGTATTCAAAACATTGAATAAAAAATGAGGATTGATCTGGTTTCGAAGGAAATTCAGATCGGCATTGGAACGGCCTAGTGCTGTTTGAAGTCCCTTGATCTCATAATCAACAGTGGTTCTGTATTTGTAAACATACCAGGAAAGCGGTGCAGTCAGCAATAATTGAAATCCGATATTGAACAGGCTGGCAACCACGGCTATTTCTTTATGTTGGTTAGGTAACAAAACTATCAGGACGCCAAAAATCGGTACGGTACTTAATAATGAGATCTTAAAAAATGTTTTTAGATAAGTCCAGAATGGTCGCGATTTTTTGTAAATATCAGGTAAAATAGCATACATGGAGTAGCAGTATAAAGCTATCCCGGTAAGAGAACAGGCTGCGATTACCATCATAACGTCCGCATCAATTTGTCCGATCAGCAACAGAAATAAGCTGATCATCCATAGTATGAATGCATAGATTCCATCGCGGGTGATTACTCTGTACTGAGACTGGATCAGTTCTGAATTTTCGAGCAGATAAATCGCGAAAAATTTAATAATTGTATACAAAGAAAACATCATCATTAGCCAGAATGCATAAATGGCACTTTCCTGAAAGAGTTTTGAATAAAGCTCAGCCTCTGAATATTTGCTGAAAAGATATCCCTGAATCCAGGTATCCGTGGTGGCAAGGACCACACTAATCAGATAAAATATGAATAATGTGAACAGGATATTCAGGGTAATATTCTCTTTTCGGCTGAGAGGAGGTACAATCAAGAACGTAAGCAGGCAATAGCTGATATAAAACGTAAAATACCGGCATATCATCGGCAGAAAGTGGTTGCTGAAGTAGGAATATTGCTGATGGGCTTCTTTGAACTCATCTTGTCCGGGCTGCCAGCTATTGTTTATAGCCCCCGACACCAGAAAGAATATGGAGAAGACGAACATCGTACTTGCCGCCCAGTATTCAATCCGGTTAATATCAGAAGGGTTTTTTATTAAATTTTTCATTTCAGTATTTTTGTTTACCAATTGCTGTAATAAATTATAGCACAATGATAGTTCTGTCAGATATGCAATGCTAATAAATGTGATGGGATAGGTGATAAATGTGATGAATTGCTGAGTATCCTGAAATTCTGCAGGAAAAGAAATTTGTTATATAGATTTCAGAAAATCAATATTTCTCTTCAGACCTTTGAATTTAGTTCTTTTAACCGCTGAGTTTTTGAACACCTTATTAAATGTTTCTTCCGTAAGTTCCTGCCAGTCTGAATGTTTAAGTCCGAGAATAGCTTCATTCGGACTGAAATTCTGTTCTGTATTTAGTACAGAAAATTTATTCCAGGGACAAACATCCTGACAAACGTCACAACCAAACATCCAGTTATCCATTTTCCCTCTGAACTCTGTTGGCAGCTCATTCTTCAGTTCAATCGTAAGATAGGAGATACAACGGCTTCCATCTACTATATAGGGGGCTACAATTGCTTCGGTTGGGCAGGCATCAATACATCGGGTGCATGTACCGCAATGATCTTTCGATGGATTTACATCATATTCAAGGTCCAGATCCAGGATCAGTTCGGCCAGAAAGAAGAACGATCCTGCATTTTTATTAATCAGGTTACTGTGTTTTCCAACCCAGCCTAGTCCTGATTTCTTTGCCCATACCTTATCCATAACCGGAGCTGAATCAACAAAAGCACGTCCGGTTACCTCTCCAATTTCTTCCCGGATGACTTCCATAAGCAGTTTAAGCTTGTCTTTGATCACAAAATGATAGTCGGTTCCAAAGGCATACTGACTTAATTTGGGTGCTGTGGGGTCTTCCTGTTTTTGATCAGTATAGTAATTGAGAGATAATGATATGATCGATTTGGCTCCTTCAACAAGTATTCTGGGGTCGAGTCTTTTGTCAAAATGATTCTCCATATAGCTCATTTCACCCTGAAAGCCATTTTTTAACCAGTTTTCCAGCTTCGGAGCTTCTTCCTCCAGAAATCCTGCTTTTGAGATACCACAAAACCGGAAGCCTAGTTTAGAAGCTTCCGTTTTAATGAATTTAGAATATTTTGCCCTGTTGACCATTATTTAGTCCAAAGATAGAAAATAAGTAAACGTGGTTCTTCTGTCGGCGTGGGCATTTAAAGATGTTAAAGCAGGTATTTTTCTTTATGGTATAGCATTTGCGATTACTTCTCAAATTAATCGAAAAACTATGAAAGCACATTATCTGAAATTTTCAGTCCTGGCATTTGGCTTAATGGCCACTGCCGGAGCAGATGCTCAGGAAAAGCCGGAGCGTCCTAAACTGTTCCCGCCATCATCCTCATTCAATACATGGTCTTTTGGTATCAATGGCGGGATACTTGCTCCAACGGTTATCAGCGGAAAGAATGATTTTACGAATTGGAAGGCCGATATTGGATATGGAGCAACCATTAAAAATCAAATATTACCTGCATTAGGAATTCAGGCAGATTTTTTAGCCGGAAAGCTTAAAGCGGATAACAGTAGGGACTGGGGTAACGGAATGGCGCCTGTGAGTCAGTATGATTCTTTTGAAACCAAAGTCTCTTATGCAGCAAGCCTGAGCGCAAATTTAACTCTGGCAAATATTTATTGGATGAATCGTGAAAACGTAGTGAGACCATACATGACCGCCGGCTATGGATTGATGGGTTACAAAGTAACCTTAAAGGATCAATCAGGAGTTCAGACTAAGTTCAATGCAGGTGAAAATGTAGAAGAAGCGTATTTGCCGGTAGGTCTTGGTTTAAAATTCAGTTTATCCAATTCAGTGAATCTGGATTTAGGTTATACGATGAATTTTGTAGACGGAGACAATCTTGACGGTTATCGTTCCGGTCCTCAGAATGATAAATTCTCTTATTCACATATCGGACTTGAATTCGCTTTAGGACCTAAATCAAAAACTCAGCTATCTTCATATAATCCGGTTGCTGCATTACAGGATGATTATATTACCAGAAATGCCTCGCTTCAGGCAATGCTTGAAGCCGACAGAGCCAGGCATGCTGCGCACATGGAGGAGATGAATAAAGAAAAAATGCGCTTTCTGAGTGATAGTGATAAGGATGGTGTTTCAGACTACTTTGATAAATGTCCGAATACTCCTGCGGGAATACAGGTAGATGGGGCCGGTTGCGAGATCAAAGTAACAACAGTTGTTAATCCTGTTCGGGTAGTTGTAACAGAAGAAGACAAAAAAGTGGTTGCTGAAGCAATCCGAAATCTTGAATTTGATTTTGCTAAATCTACCATCCGCTCAACTTCATATCCAAGTCTGAACAGAGTTGCAGATCTTTTAAAATCTAAAGATTTCAGTCTGAAATTAGCGGGTCATACAGATAATGTAGGCAGCAATGCTGCAAATATGAAACTGTCAAAAGATCGTGCTGAATCAGTTAAATCGTATCTGGTTAGTCAGGGTGTTAACCCATCAAGAGTTGAGGCTACCGGATATGGCGAAAGTCAACCAATAGCAAGCAACAAAACAGCTAAGGGTCGCCAGCAAAACAGAAGAGTAGAATTTACATTATACTAACCAAGCATTATAAACCGAATGGCTGCTCATTTGAGCAGCCATTTTTATTTTATCGTTTTGTTAAACAGTTCCAGTGTTCTTTCCCAGGCCAGTTTAGCTGCTTCGGCATTGTAACGTTCGCCGCCGGTATCATTATTAAAAGCATGTTGTACACCTTCATAAATAAACAACTGATAACCGGTGCCTGCTGATTTCAGTGCTGCTTCATAAGCAGGAATGCCTGCATTAACACGTTCATCCAAACCCGCATAATGCAGCATTAATTTGGCTTTGATCTTTGGAACATCTGCAGCATCCGGCTGACCGCCGTAATAGGCCACTGCAGCATTCAATGATGCTGAATTTACCGCAAGCAGATTTGTCATTCTGCCTCCCCAGCAGAAACCTACACAGGCTGTTTTACCATTACTTTCCTTTCTGGATTTAAGATAATCGAGGGCATTCAGAAAGTTATTCAGATTCTTTGGCGCTTCGATTTTGCTGAACATTCCTCTTGCTGTATCTGTATCTGCCGGTGTTCCGCCAAAAGGGGAGAGCGCATCGGGTGCCATGGCCATAAAGCCGGCCTTTGCAAGCCTGCGCGTAATATCTTTAATATGCGGGTTTAATCCTCTGTTTTCATGGATCACAACCACGCTTCCGAATTTACCGCTGTTCCTGGGTTTTGCCAGATAGCCTTTCATGGTACAGCCATCACCGGCATAGGTAATTTCTTCGGTAATCAGATCATTGTCCTGCTCTGAAACGGTTTCAGCATTCGCATAACCTACTTCCAGAACTGAAAGTGCAGAAACTGCCATGGCCGCACTGCCGGTAAGCTTAATCAGTCTGTTCATAAACTGCTTTCTGCTCAGTGGTTTATGAGTATACTCGTCGTAAAGATTGATGATTTTCTGATCCATGAGATTTACATTTATTATAAATATAAACCTTAACTCAGATCAAAACAAGGTATTACCGCCCGATTTAATTCTGCCGAGGTGCTTGTAGGCGTTCTCGGTACATTCGCGCCCTCTTGAAGTACGCATGATATAACCTTCCTGTATCAGAAATGGCTCATAAACTTCCTCGATGGTGCCTTCATCCTCGCCAACAGCTGTTGCAATGGTCTTAAGTCCCACAGGCCCACCTTTGAATTTATCAATGATGGTGATGAGTATTTTATTGTCCATTTCATCAAGACCATGTTCATCTACATTAAGCGCATTAAGCGCATATTGAGCAATTTCTGTATCGATTACTCCGGTACCTTTTATTTGTGCAAAATCTCTTGTCCGGCGCAGAAGAGCATTGGCGATACGTGGTGTTCCGCGACTTCTTCTGGCAATTTCATAAGCTCCTTCATCAGATATTCTGGTCTTCAGGATCTCAGAGGAGCGCAGAACGATTGTAGTTAGCAATTTAGCATCATAATACTCCAGCCGGCTGTTTATACCGAAGCGGGCTCTTAAAGGAGCTGTAAGCAATCCTGAACGGGTAGTGGCTCCAACAAGGGTAAACG
Source organism: Daejeonella sp. H1SJ63 (assembly GCF_029360775.1). Classification (GTDB taxonomy): domain Bacteria; phylum Bacteroidota; class Bacteroidia; order Sphingobacteriales; family Sphingobacteriaceae; genus Daejeonella. The sequence continues at coordinate 69,906 of NZ_JARKMZ010000032.1, forward strand.
GATTTAAAGATATCTGAACTGAACGGGCATTAGGACCTGTTTCGAGCATGATATCGATCTTGAAATCCTCCATTGCTGAATAAAGGTATTCTTCAACCAGAGGACTTAAACGATGAATCTCATCAATAAAAAGAATATCTCCCTCTTCAAGATTGGTTAGTAGTCCGGCAAGATCACCCGGTTTATCCAGAACCGGCCCTGAAGTGATTCGCATATTTACTCCCATTTCATTTGCAATGATATGAGACAGGGTAGTTTTGCCAAGTCCGGGAGGGCCATGAAGTAAAACATGATCCAGAGATTCTCCGCGTAATTTTGCAGCCTGAACGAATATCTTAAGATTCTCCAAAATCTTTTGCTGTCCGGTGAAATCTTCAAATGCCTGCGGACGCAGAACCTTTTCGATCTCCCTTTCTACGGGCGACAGATTCTCTTCTCCTGGATCAAGAATTTCGTTCATTGGGAATTTCTTTTATTTTTAACAATCCGGTTGGATTGAAATTGAACAGTAAATATATGATTTCGGTGATTAAATCCTGAATCTTAGCGAACTCTTGAGTAATTTCTGAAGAAACTGCTCAGCTTGATCTGAATAACGCCCAGAAACGCTTCTCTGAAGATTTTGGTACTCATTTTAGATGTTCCTTCTGTGCGGTCAGTAAAAATAATGGGTACTTCCACCACATTGAAACCATACTTAATTGCGGTGAACTTCATTTCAATTTGAAAGGCATATCCTATAAACCGGATTTTATCAAGAGGTATCGTTTCAAGAACTACTCTTCTATAACATTTAAAACCTGCAGTGGCATCCTGAATATTAATTCCGGTGATTATTCTCACATAAACTGATGCAAAATAAGACATCAGTACCCTGCTCATTGGCCAGTTTACCACATTAACCCCCCTGATGTACCTTGAACCAATGGCCAGGTCGGCATCTTCAATACAGGCAGTTTTTAAACGAATTAAATCATCCGGGTTATGTGAAAAATCGGCATCCATTTCAAAAATGAATTCATAGCTGCGTTCCAGAGCCCATCTAAAGCCATGTATATAGGCTGTACCCAATCCGAGTTTACCCTTACGTTCCTCAATGTGCAGCATGCCTTCATACTCATTCTGAAGACTTTTTACAATGTTTGCAGTACCGTCGGGAGAGCCATCGTCGACTACCAGAATATGGAATACGTCAGGAAGTGAGAAAACTTTTCGGATGATGTTTTCAATGTTCTCTTTCTCGTTGAAGGTTGGGATAATGACAATGCTGTCTGATAACACGTATTAAAATTTATGATTGCGAATATAAGGCTTTAAACGAAAAGAGAGATGGGTTTAGCATCTCTCTTTTCCGATTTTATTCTGATTTTCCATCAGACATAGTTTCCTCAGAAAAGTCTTCTGCTCCATGGGCCAGTCTTTTCAATGGTTTTAGCATGGCAATTACTATAGCTCCGATAAGAGTGCAGAAAATTGCTATTCCGGTAAATATTTCAAGCTCACCTGCAGTTTGAGACCATACGCCAACCCATCCGGCTACGTAATTTCCAAGTCCGGTAGCTGCAAAAAAAAAACCCATCATAATAGAAGCATATTTTACAGGTGCCAGCTTTGTGATATACGACAGAGCCACCGGAGATGCACATAATTCGCCGATGGTATGAAACATATAGGCAAGCACTAGCCATGTCATAGCTGAAGAACCTTCGTTTTGAAATTGAACTGAAGCAGCAGTCATGAAAAGAAAGCCCCAACCCATAATAATCAGGCCGATAGCGATCTTGAAAATTGACGACGCTTCTTTTCCTTTTTGTTTCCAGTTAAACCAGAAAGCGGCAATAGGGATACCCAGGGTAATAATAAAGAATGAATTTACAGATTGGAACCAGGTTGCAGGCACCGTGAAGTTCAGAAATCCAATCAGCCGGTTTGTTTTTTCAGAAGCATACAGGTTCATTAATCCACCGGCCTGTTCAAATGCGCCCCAGAATACGATAATCATAAGGAAAGAAAGCAGCATTACCTTAACTCTGTCCTTTTCAACAGAAGTAAGCGCCTTGTTTTGCTGTTCCTGTTCTTCGGTGGATAGGGCTTTAACAGCTTCTCCAACACCCCTCAGGTATTTATGTCCCGTTAGAAAAATGATAAGTCCTGCTGCCATACCGATACCTGCAAGTCCGAATCCATAATGCCAACCCATTGTTTCACCCACATATCCGATAATAATACCTGCAAGAAATGCACCAACATTAATACCGATATAGAAAATTGTAAATCCTTTATCGCGGCGATCATCACCTTTTGGATAAAGTCCGCCAACCATAGTTGAAATGTTTGGTTTCAGGCAGCCAACTCCGGCAATAATCAATCCAAGACCTAAATAAAAAGTAAAAAGAGATTGAAATGCCAGAATACTGTGTCCGGCTACCAAAAGTAGCCCCCCTAATATTACAGCCTTTTTTTGTCCGATATATTTGTCGGCTATGATACCTCCGGGAATAGAGGAGAGGTAAACAAGGAATGTATAAATTCCATATAGCTTTAATGCTTCGCTGCTTGTCCACCCAAAACCCGGATTTTCACCATTAACAGAAGAGACCAGAAAGAGAACCAGTAATGCCCGCATTCCGTAATAGCTGAATCTTTCCCACATTTCTGTAAGAAAAAGCACGTACAGACCTCTTGGATGCCCGAAGAGCTGCTTTTGTTGTAATTCCATAAGATTTATTAATAATTGATTGGTTTGTTTATAAAGGGTCTTTATATTTCTGTCTGATCTTTAAACAGAACTAAAAGGTTCAATTATAATTAAAATTTACTAAAATTGAGGCTTAATCCGATAAGTTAAAATCCAGCTATATGACCGAACAAACCTCTCTTATTACAAATGATGCTGTTGTTTTAGGAATTTTAATGAGTATTTTGGGTTTGGTTTTTTGGTCATCGGAGACCAATATTCCTTTCTTTAAGAAAGTTTATTCTGTTATTCCCCCAATACTTTTATGTTATTTTCTTCCTGGAGTGCTTAACTCCATGGGGATTATCTCAGGGACAGAGTCTGGTCTTTATACCATAGCTTCGAGGTATTTGCTGCCTGCGAGTCTGGTATTGTTTACTTTAAGCCTTGATCTGAGAGAGATATGGAAGCTGAGAAAGAAAGCAGGACTGATGTTTATTACCGCATCTGTCAGTATTATGTTTGGCGGACCAGCTGCTGTTCTGATCGTTTCTTTATTTGCTCCTGATATTGTAGGAGGTGAGGGAGCCGATGCCGTTTGGCGGGGCTTGAGTACAGTTGCCGGTACCTGGATTGGCGGCGGAGCTAATCAGGCAGCGATGTATGAGATATTTAAACCAAGTTCCGATCTGTTTTCGGCAATGGTAGCTCTTGATGTGTTCATTTCTTATTTATGGATGGCACTGTTGCTATTCGGGGCCGGAAAGAATATTCAGATAAACAAATTTTTAAAGGCTGATGATCAGTCGGTAACTGATATTAAGGATAAGATTGAGAAGTATCAGCTGAGTATTATGCGAATTCCTAAAATGGAAGACATTATTCTGATTCTTGCTATAGCATTCGGAGTAACCGGACTTGCACATTTTGGTGCCGATAATATTGCACCCTGGATCACTGCCAATGCCCCTTATTTAAGCACATTCAGTCTCACGTCCGGCTTTTTCTGGCTGGTAATTATTGCAACAACCGTGGGAATGCTGCTTTCATTTACGAAACTAAGAAATCTTGAAGGTGCCGGAGCATCAAGAATGGGTAGTGTTTTATTATATGTACTGATTGCTACAATCGGCATGCAGATGAATATTATGGCAATTTTTGAGCGACCGGGAGTACTGATCGTAGGATTGGTTTGGATGATGATCCATATTCTGATCATAGCTCTGGTAGCTAAACTGACCAAAACACCATTCTTTTTTATGGCAGTGGGCAGTATGGCAAATATTGGCGGACCGGCTTCAGCTCCGGTAATCGCAAGTGCATTTCATCCCTCGTTGGCACCGGTGGGGGTACTACTTGCCGTTTTTGGTTATGTGATCGGAACTTACGGGGCTTATATCTGTGGATTGATGATGCAGGCGGTATCACCGTAGTTGATTGCTGTCAGTTACCTGTTACCAGTTGGCTGTTGTCAAATAGCCCTGACAAATTATAAACTGAATTGACAACGTATAACTTAAAACTTACAACGTATAACTTACAACGTATAACTAATTCCCCCTCATCTTTTTAGGATCATTGAAATTATCATCCTGATCAGTGGGGGCATTTTTTAATTCCAGATCCTGTACAAATTTCCATCTTCCATTGCTAAGCTTGAATCCGTCATAAGAGAAATCAGGACCATAGAGCTCATATTTGCCTTTTAATTTGGGATCCGGAGGAGCAAGGTGGTCGAATACAATGGTTCCGATAGAGGGTTCAAAGTTCAATAGCATTGATGCTTTTCGGTCGTATTCAAATACGATACGTTTTTTGCCGGCATTATCCTTGTCGCCATCAAATACAGGCATGCCAAAATATGCTTTTCCGTCCCTGAAGTAGAGTATTTCAATTACTTTTTTTGTTGATTTTATGGTATTTCCTTTCCAGCCTAACAGCAAATAATAAGGGGTCAGTACATTACTGCTTACAGAAATAATTTTGTAATACTGGGCACCGAACCATTTGTCATTCGTAGTTACAGTATCCTGTGGATTTTTTATGGCGGGAGTATAATCTACAAGAGGGAACATTTCAAGCTTTCCGGCGGCATTATTCATTTGAATAGTTCCATAATAACGATAGCTGCCATCATTATTCATAACATGCCAGCTGAAAATTCTGAAACGTTTATCAGGAGCGGTTTGTATAGAAACAGTTTTGAGCGAATCAAATGGGAAATTAAATGAATAGGGTGTTTTAAGGGTATTTACGAGCGTCTTTATAAAGGTATAGGAAGCATTGTAACGCTGAGGTTCTATACTGTCGTTGATCATGATAAAGCTCAATCGCTGAAGACTATCCTGCATTGAAAACAGAGGCTGAAGGCTCTTATTGTTGTCTGAATGCTGCGCTTCGCTTTTACCCGGGATCAGATTTAAAACAAACAGAAATAATATTAAACGTTTCATTGATAATTATTGCAGATTTTCAAGAACGATTGCACTGGCTCCGCCGCCACCATTACAAATTGCAGCGACACCGATTTTTCCATTGTTCTGTTTCAGAACATTTAACAGGCTTGTTACTATTCTCGCACCTGAAGCCCCCAGTGGATGTCCCATTGAAACAGCTCCTCCATTGGTATTAACTCTTTCCGGATTTAAGTTAAGGATTCTGTTATTGGCTATAGAAACAACAGAAAAAGCTTCATTTATTTCATAATAATCAATATTCTCAGGCTTTAATCCTGCTTTTTGAAGAGCCAGAGGAATAGCTTTTGCCGGACTGGTAGTAAACCATTCAGGGGCCTGCTGCGCATCTGCATAAGATAGGATTCTGGCAAGTGGCTTAAGATTTAATTCTTCTGCTTTTGATTTGCTCATTAATACCAGTGCTGCAGCTCCGTCATTCAGGGTAGACGCATTAGCAGCAGTGACAGTTCCGTCTTTTTTGAAAACGGTTTTAAGAGCAGGGATTTTGTCAAAATTAACGGAATGAATTTCCTCATCAGTATCAATTAAATTGATTTCGCCTTTTCTGTCTTTGATCTCAACTGCTGCTATTTCAGTTTTAAACCGACCTGCTGATTGTGCTTTCTGAGATCTTTTGTATGATTCAATAGCATATGCATCCTGATCTTCGCGACTGATATTACATTCTGCGGCACATAATTCAGCAGCTGATCCCATGTGGTAATTATTGTAAACATCCCAAAGTCCGTCTTTAACTAATCCGTCAATTAATTGCCCATCTCCCAGACGATACCCATTTCTTGCTTTATCAAGATAATAGGGGACATTACTCATGCTTTCCATCCCTCCGGCAATCACGATGTCATTATCACCGATCATAATACTTTGAGTAGCCAGCATAATGGCTTTAGTCCCTGATGCACAGACTTTGTTAATGGTAGTTGCAGGAATATCCGGTAACCCGGCAAATTTTGCAGCCTGCGTTGCAGGTGCCTGTCCGAGGTTTGCAGATAATACATTACCCATATACACTTCCTGAACCTGTTCAGGTTTAATTCCTGCCCGTTCAACTGCTGCTTTTATAGCTACTGCCCCCAGCTGACTGGCCGAAAGTGATGAAAGCACACCTCCAAAACTGCCAATAGGGGTTCTTGCTGCAGATATAATATAAACTTCGTTCATTTTTCTTATTCTATGAGTAAGTATTCGCAAGTTAAGAATTTGGGTGTAACACCTGGGTTAATAAACGTTATTTTGAAGGATTTGTTACCGGTAAGATATCTTTAAAGATACCTGCTTAATTACCTGAATCTGTTTAAATGTTAAATTATTTATATAAACTATTACTTTAAATGTTTTGTATAAAATATTTATTTATTTTTATTTATGATTTAATTTTTCAAGTCTTGATACCCCGTTAAATCCGATTACCGAATCCGGTAGGCTGCTAAGGTCAATCTCTATATTACTTTGGGGTACAAAGGTTCTGTACCTGAATTGATCAGCTCTTTTCAGAGGCACATCTATCAGAGTATATGACTTTCTTGGCGGAGTATCGTTACCGATAAGTTTTCTTGGACCGTCGCCGATGGCTCCGGCATTCAGAAAGCGGATGCCTTCTTTTTCGGCAGGGTAATAAGCATGCTGATGTCCGCTGATATAGAGGTCGAGGCCATTGGCTTTAAAAAATTTCAAAGCGGCTTCCGGGTCAGAATTTACTTCTCCGGCTTTATTTTTACTTTCTGTAATGGCATAAAGTGGCAGATGCCCGGTAAGTATTCTTAATTTTGCTTTCCGAGCTGTTTTAGCATTAAGCTGCATTTTCATCCAGTCGAATACCTCCGGACTGATCTGAGCCCCTGCAGCATCCCAACTCATAAAAAATACTTTATCTTTAATATAGCTATAATAAAACGGGTAATGGGTAGAATCAACAAAGCTTAGTCCTGTTGATTCTGCATTGTCAATCCAGAATTTCCGGCTTAATTTCCGATCCTTAATATAAGATGGAGAGGCATCGTGATTCCCAACTGTAAAACCAAAGGGGATCTTTAAATTTTGGATCGGATCCAATACGGTTGATTTGAAAGCAGCCCACATGGCATTGATATTTTCCTCAGTGAGTGTCGCTTTTTGTCCTGCAACCATATCACCTCCGCACACAATAATGTCAGGTTTTATTGATGACAGATCCTTGATGAGTGCTTTAACATCATTACTGTAGGTAGTAGAGCCGTAGCTGGAATTAAGGTCAGAGATGACGCATATTCTGAGGGTTTTGTGCTTCTTCTCAGGTATCCCTGACGGGTCTTTGGGCCGGTGATTGTATGATTGGCCGTTGCCTGTGCTAATAAAAGAACTGAACAATAAAAAAAGGGACAGAACCGCCGGTATGGCTGATAATCTTAGTTTCATCGATACAATCTTAGTTGGAGTTCAAAGCTAATTAATTTATGAGGATTGATTTAACAATATGATGATGTAATTATGTTGCCGAAATCAGTTCTGTTGAGGATATTTACTGCATGATGAAAAGATATTACATCCTCAGTGGTTTTGTATTAGCTGCTTTTTTATTTCTGGCAGGCTGTGCATCCAGGCCATTTACTTTTTTCCAGATGGCGGATACCCAATTCGGGTTTTTTAATGCCAACAAGGAGTTTAGCCGTGAAACAAAGAACTTTGAGGCGGCAATTACAGCCACAAACAGGCTCAAACCAGCATTCGTGGTTGTTTGCGGAGACCTGGTGAATAAACCTGCAGACTTGCCACAGATCACAGAGTATAAGCGGATAGCAGCCATGCTTGATCCTTCTATCAAATTATATAGTGTTTCAGGAAATCATGATGTTGAGAATATACCAACTCCTGCAAGTCTTGCCGCGTATAAACAGCATTTTGGTGCAGACCGTTATACCTTTCGGTCGGGCAATATTTTTGGGATTGTATTGAACTCTTCATTGATTAAAGATCCTTCTCTTGCACCGGAAGAAGCAGCGGCACAGGATGTATGGTTGAATTCGGTTCTTGAAAAAGCAAAAAAATCAAGTGCCAGACACATCATGGTATTTGTGCATCATTCCTTCTTTTTATCAGATCCAAATGAGCCTGATCAATATTTTAATATCAATACAGAAAGAAGAAAATATTATCTGAATCTTTTTGAAAAATATGGTGTTAAACAGGTTTTTGCCGGGCATTATCACAGAAATGCTTATGGTAAGGCAGGGCAACTTGAAATGATTACTACAGGGCCAGTTGGGCGGCCTTTGGGGGCCGACAGTTCAGGGTTCAGGATAGTTAATATCAAAGGGAATATTGTGGGGCACAGGTATTATGCTCTCGATTCACTCCCGAACCGGATAAAAATTAAATAGTAAAACCGTTAATTGATTATAATAAAGGGGTTTTATTTCCCTTTAACGAAATTTATTTCTTAAAAATATTTCGGCTGCAACTTATTTGAATTGGTCAATTTGATTACCATCATTTTGTTTTACAGTATTCCCGCCCATCTGACTACAGACAAGTTTAATGAGGGTGTTTTATCCTTTGTCATCATAATATCGGGGCTTATTATGATGCTGGGAATTTTGATGTCAAAGAAAAAGTTCAACCTAGAGAATGAACTGGCTCCCTGAATGCTGAGTTTCTGTTATAAAGGTTTGTGAGTGATTAATAACCTGCCGGTCAGGATAACACTATGCAATTAATCTTTTTAATGCTGTCATGCAACCCAGATGCAATCCTTCATGGAATATTAAAAAGTCCATGGCATCTTCAAAAGAGGAGATTTCAACATCAAATCGTGTAGTCCAGTTTGGATATTCCTGAAATATTCCTTTCTGGAAATCGTCTTCCAGGTAATCAATAGATGAGATTAGTAATGATTTTATATTCTCAATTTCCTCACTTTCGAGTTCTCTTTCAGGTTTTGATCCCATTTTATAAGAATCGAAAAAAGTCTGGTCAATCCTTAGATTATGCCCACCCCGAAGGTATAGTATGCCTTCCTGAGCAGCAATCAGGTGTCCCAGATTCCAGATGATGTTATTATTAAATCCTGCAGGGATTTTGTTTAATTGGTCCTGACTCAGACTATTAACGAGGTCAAGCATTTTTAGTCTGGTTTTTCTTACGGCATTAATCTGTTTATTCATTATAAAGTTTAAAAACGTGAAATTAAGGATAGTTTGTAATTTTAAAGAATTAACAGAAAAGTATAATGTTTGGGCTATTTTCAGACTATGTCATTAAAGTCAGAGATTCAACACATAATTGGTGAGTGATTCAAAATATGATGCGGTTGCAGTAGGATACTGCCTCAGCTTTGGGACTTGATAAGAACATCTATGTCAATCTGTTAAGTCCATTAGTTGAGAAATGGCCTAAACTGATATCAGATATACTGGGTCCTTTACGCATTCCGGATCATCCTTTGGATTTTTGCCGCCTCATTTGCATTTTCCTCCCTTATAAGCCCCGAAACCACGGGTCTTGTTAAGGGAACCTTAAAAACCTCCAGGGTTTATGGTTTGGGCTTGCATTCACCAGTATCGGACTGGAGACAAACTTTGCAGATCTTTTTAATAAACGGAGTAAGAAACCTTTTTACGCTTTTTTGATCGCTCAAGGATTCAATATAATTGTAACCTTGATTATTGCTTTGATTCTTTTTTGAGTTTAAATTTATAAGCCAGCATAATTTCGTGACTTCCTGAATTGAATTCGATCAACTTGGTTATGCTCCGGTCATAAGAATATCCCATACTGATCTGTGGTGTAATATTTACTTGCAGTAATACTCCGATTGCTTCACTGATGCGGTATTGCAAACCTACTGAGAATTGATTTTTTATCCACATATTCGCGTTCAGATCTAATCTTACCGGAGAGCCCTGCATGCCCCTTAGCAGAAAGGAGGGGCTGAGTTTAAAATCCTCACTCAGTTGGAATTCATATCCGGAAGTCAGGAAAATGTTTAAGTGTTGTCTTGAAACCAGCCCATCAGAGGTTTCATCATAATCAGTCCTGAGCCTGTTTCTTAAAAGATGTGGAACTGAGAAGCCAACATAAAATTTTTCAGTATTATAGTAGGCTCCGGTTCCAAAATTCAGGAACACTTCATTTATGTTTTGAGAAAATGCCTGATCCTGCCCCTGAGACCCCAAATTAACTGAATTCAGATCAGCTTTAATATGCGATGCTCCACCCTGTAAGCCAAACGCCAGGGTGGATGCAGAGAAATTTATACGATAGGAATAACTCAAAAATGCACCATTAAGATTTGTTATTCCCATTTGATAATTGAATGCCTGAATACCCAAACCGATCTTCTTATTTCGCAATGGACCATCGTAAGATACTGTTTTGGTTACAGGGGCGCCTTTTATCCCGACCCATTGAGTACGAAACAAAGCAGAGGCGCTGCTGATACCACGGCTCCCTGCATAAGCAGGATTAATTGCCAGTTTGTTGAACAGATACTGCGAATACATGGCATCCTGCTGACCGAATACACCCAATTGGCACAGTATTACAGAAAAAAGAAATATAATTCTTTTCATATTGCTGTTCCTATCGGGTTATAGTAATAAATGAAGCATAATTTTCATTATTGTTTCTTTTGCTAACGATATAGTAATATGTTCCGTTAGGAATTTCCTTTCCCGAATAGTTTCTCTGATTACTTAATCCTGCCCAGTCATTTTTATAATTTGTGTTTTTATAAACCAGGGCTCCCAGTGAATTAAACACCTGAAGGCTGATTTGTTCATTATCTAAATTCTCTATTACAAATTGATCATTAACTCCATCACCATTAGGTGAAAATCCTTCCGGAATACGTACGGTTACTTTCTCCAGCATTACTATTGTGGCGTTGCTTTCATCCGGAATGCCATTGTTATCGGGATCCGGATTAGATCCAGTTGTTGAAATATCCTCTGCTGGCTTCCCATCCGGATCGCTTGCACTTGCTTTTGCAGAATTATAATACGGACCCATGATGTTATCATACGGAGTTACTTTAATGGTAAATTGAATTGTATCAGTCTCACCGGCTTGCAGAGTATTTCCTGATTTCAAAAGATTATTATTAACTCTACCATCATAGGCTGAACTTGGTACGAGAATTCCTTTCGATGTGGAAGGAATACCCTGTATAGTGAATTTAGTAGGAAAAGGAAAGCTAATTGTCAGATCATCAGTGACCTGTAAATTCTTTAGTGGTAAGTTTCCATAATTCCTTACTGTTATTTTATAAGTTAAGATATTGCTATTAAACCCATCTAACTGCCTCATTGGGGTAGATACTGTTTTTGCTATCCCTAATAACTGACTTCCGGTTACAATGATGGTAACAGTACCTGTATCACAAAAATTTGGAAATTCATTATCACAAGAACTATAGGTAAAGCTATCCCTGCCTGTAAAATTACCCGAAGGTGTATAGGTAAATCCGCCATCAGAATTCAGGATAAGTGTACCATTAGCAGGCGAGCTGACAACAGTGGCTGTAAGCGTGTTATTATCCGGATCAATATCATTCTTCAGTAGTCCTCCCGAACCTGAAATAAACAATGGAGTGTTCTTTACTGTTGTATAGCTATCATCGGAAGCTACCGGAGAGCGATTTATGATGTTAAGAGTTATTTTAACACTATTACTGTATACCATGGGGCAAATGCCTGAGCTTACCCCTCTTCTGAAAAAGGTGCTTTGTGTAAGCATAGGCGGGCTATAGTTCTGTTCGGAATTGATTCCTGCAGCGGGTACAAACCCTGAGGTGTCACTTAAAGTACTGCTTTCCCAGAGATATACTTTCTGAGTATCTCCGCCTTCAGGCACCGTACCGGTTAACTTTTCAGGTTTATTATCCGATGTAATTGTTTGTTCCCCGGATATTATATTATTCACCAAAGGCTGTATAATAGTGATAATTATTGTATTGCTGAGATAAACACAGTTTCCGGAAATTACCTCACGCCTGAATTCGGTAGTCTTTGTAAGTACTCCGGGATTATAATCTTTTGAGGTTGCCCCGCTGATTGGCAGGCAAGGGCCATCTTCTGTAGCAAACTTCCACTGATAGGTATAGTTTCCACCTCCACCATCCGGAGTGCTGCCAGTGATCAATCCCGGCTCAGCACTCTGGCAGAAAGTTAATATGGAAGGTGCATTGATCAGATTATGGCTTATGGCAGGCGCGACTGTGATCGTAACAGTATTACTTGCTATGGGAGCAGAATTGTAACCCTGCGAGCTTACTAATCTTTTATACCATGTGGTCTGACTTAAGTTGCCCGGTGCATAATCAATACCTGTAGCTTCTTCAATATCGTAAAAACCGGTGCTTGAGCTTAAGGTTGATTTTTGCCATTGATAGGTGTAAATACCGCTTCCTCCGGTAGCCGCTGACGTTTGAATCAGTGGAGCTGTTATTCCTTCACATATAAGCTGATCGCTGCCAATACTTCCTGCTGTAAGCGGAATAGTTTCAATACTTACTGTTACCAGATAATTCAGGGTGGATGCATCTGCTGCAGTAACCGTATAAGTTACCGGGCTGCTGAAATTATTGGCTGTTGTTCCGCTGGTCTGTGTTACTCCGCCTACCCTGACAGATGCGCCTGTGGTAGTAAAACTTGCTACCAGCGCTGTAAGATTTGTGCCATAAGGCAGGGTCACGGCAATGGTTTTTGCACTTTCATTTACTGTACCGTTGCCGAGTATAGTAAAAGCGGTGATCGATTTGGCAGGATTTTTTGCCATATTTACCGATACCACATAGGCTTGGGTTGAAGCATCAGCTGCAGTAACTGTATAGATCAGCAGGTTGCTGAAGTTGTTGGCAGTTTTGCCACTGATTTGCGTTACCTCACCGACTTTAACGGATACCCCTGTCGTACTAAAAGTTGCCACCAGAGCTTTGGGGTCAGTGCCAAATGGCACTGTAACAGTAATCGTTTTTGCATTCTCATTGATTGTTCCTGTCCCCAGTATGGTAAAAGCTGTGATTGCTTTCGCATTACTAGCCGTAAGGCTAACCGTAACTACATAATCCTGGGTAGTGCCATCAGCTGCTGTAACGGTATAGGTTACAGGGCTATTAAAGTTATTAACTGTTGTTCCGCTGATCTGTGTTAGTCCGCCCACTTTGACGGATGCACCTGTAATCGTAAAACTTGCAGCCAAAGCAGTCAGGTCAGAACCGTAGGGTAGGTTCACAGCGATGGTCTTATTACTTTCATTTACCGTACCGTTACCAAGTATTGTAAATACAGTGATTGCCTTAGCAGGATTAGCGGCTGTATTTACCCTTATGGAATAGTTTTGAGTGGTGCCGTCAGCGGCTAATACAGTATAAATTACAGGATTACTAAAGTTATTGATGCTTGTCCCGCTGATCTGTATTACCCCACCCACTTTAACGGATGCACCTGTGCTTGTAAAAATTGCTGTCAATGCAGTCAGATCGGTACCGTAAGGCAGGGTCACATCAATGGTCTTTGTACTTTCATTGACTTTACCGGTACCAAGTATTGTAAATGCAGTGATTGCTTTGCTTGTGATACTGGCCACAGTCACAGTAACCACATAATTCTGGGTGGAACCGTCAGGAGCAGAAACAGTATAGGTTAGGGGAGTACTGAAATTATTGACTGTTGTTCCACTGGTCTGCGTTATTCCGCCTACTGTGACAGACGCACCTGTGGTCGTAAAACTTGCAGTCAATGCATTCAGGTTTGTTCCATAAGGCAAGGTCACAGCAATGGTTTTTGTACTTTCATTGACCGTACCGTTACCCATTATGGTGAAGGCGGTTATTGCTTTGCTTGTATTGCCCGCCACACTAACCGTGACCACATAATCCTGAGTGCTGGCATCAGCTGCTGTAACAGTATAGGTTACCGGGCTATTGAAGTTATTGGCCGTGGTTCCGCTGGTCTGTGTTATTCCGCCTACTTTAACGGAAGTTCCTGTAGTGGTAAAGCTGGCTGTCAATGCAGTTAGGTTTGTGCCATAAGGAACGGTTACGGTAATGGTCTTTTCACTTTCATTGACTGTACCGTTGCCCAGTATTGTAAAAGTGGTGATTGCTTTGGCCGGGTTTGCCGCTATGGTTACCGTTACCATATAATTCAGGGTAGAGCCATCTGCAGCAGTTACGGTATAGGTTAGGGGAGTACTGAAATTATTGACTGTTGTTCCGCTGATTTGTGTTACTCCGCCTACCTTAACAGATGCTCCTGTAGTAGTAAAACTTGCTGCTAATGCAGTCAGGTCTGTACCGTATGGCAGAGTTACGGTAATGGACTTCGTACTTTCATTAACAGTACCATTACCAAGTATGGTGAAAGCGGTTATTGCTTTGCTTGTATTGCCCGCCACACTAACCGTGACCACATAATCCTGAGTGCTGGCATCAGCTGCTGTAACAGTATAGGTTACCGGGCCGCTGAAGTTATTGGCCGTGGTTCCGCTGGTCTGTGTTATTCCGCCTACTTTAACGGAAGTTCCTGTAGTGGTAAAGCTGGCTGTCAATGCAGTTAGGTTTGTACCATAAGGAACAGTTACTGCAATGGTCTTCGCATTTTCATTGACTGTACCGTTGCCCAGAATGAGAAAAGCAGTAATCGCTTTGGCGGGATTAGCGGCCACAGTGACGGTGACCACATAATCCTGTGTTGTGGCGTCTGCAGCAATAACGGTATAGGTTACCGGACTGCTGAAATTATTGGCCGTTGTTTCGCTGGTCTGTGCTATTCCCCCAACTTTGACGGATTCTCCCGTAGTGCTGAAGCTGGCTACCAGTGCGCTAACATTTGTACCGTAAGGCAGGGTCACGGCAATGGTTTTTGCACTTTCATTGACCGTACCGTTACCCATTATGGTGAAGGCGGTTATTGCTTTGGCTGGATTAGCCGCTACAGAAACCGTGACCACATAATCCTGAGTGGTGGCGTCTTGCGCCGTAACGGTATAGGTTACCGGACTGCTGAAATTATTGGCTGTTGTTCCGCTGGTTTGTTCAGTGGACCCCACCTTTACGGATACTCCTGTAGTGCTAAAACTGGCTACCAGAGCGCTAACGTTTGTGCCATAAGGCAGGGTCACGGCAATGGTTTTCGCAGTTTCATTAACAGTACCATTACCCAAAATGGTGAAAGCGGTGATCTCTTTGGATGGATCAGGTGCCACACTAACCGTGACCACATAATCCTGTGTGGTGGCGTCTTGCGCCGTAACGGTATAGGTTAGCGGACTGCTGAAGTTATTGGCTGTGATTCCACTGGTCTGGCTCACCCCGCCAATTTTAACAGATGCCCCTGTAGTGGTAAAACTGGCTACCAGTGCGCTAACATTTGTACCACAAGGCACGGTCACGGCAATGGTTTTTGCACTTTCATTGACCGTACCGTTACCCATTATGGTGAAGGCTGTTATTGCTTTAGCCGGATTAAGTGCTCTGGTGACGTTTATGGTATAGGTTTTGTCGCTTTTGCCGCTTTCACTGACTACAATAAGGATGGTTTTTTGTACTCCGGCTGTTAAGGCTATGGCTGCTGAAGCTGTTTCACTGCTCACGATCGTCCCGTTGACGGTGATGGTTCCCGGGCCGGTTGGAGTGATGGTAATGTTGTTGATAGTGTTTGTTACTGTTACTCCATTGTAAGTATAGGTTCCCGAAGCAAAAGTATAAGCGGAAGGATTGCCGCTCAGGACTAAACCGGTCAGGTCGGCGCTGGCGGCCTGGGTATAAGCGGCGCTTCCGATGGCGCTGTTATCCAAACCGGCTTTCACCGCCAATGCCTTTAAGGTTAGTGCTGAATTGATAGCCACCGGAGCAGCATATAGCGTACTGGCTATGGTCGGATCGGATCCATCTGTGGTATAATAGATGGCATCGGCTCCGGCTGAAGTAATGGCCACGGTAAACCCAAAAGTAATGGCACCTGCCACAGGGTCGAAGGTTGGTGTGGCCTGTGCTGCGCCGTTCCTGGTGATATTGATGGTATAGGTTTTGGCGCTCTTACCGGTTTCGGTGGCGACAATGACAATAGCTTTTTGTACTCCGGCAGTTAAGGCTATGGCTGCTGAAGCTGACCCGCTGCTTACTGTTATTCCATCTACCGTAATGGTGCCCGCTCCGGTAGGAGTGACGGTGATGCTGCTGACCGCATT
Organism: Daejeonella sp. H1SJ63; assembly: GCF_029360775.1. Lineage (GTDB taxonomy): Bacteria > Bacteroidota > Bacteroidia > Sphingobacteriales > Sphingobacteriaceae > Daejeonella. Next base: position 86,226 of record NZ_JARKMZ010000032.1, read on the forward strand.
CAGGACTGTTACCCCATTGTAGGTATAGGTTCCGGAAGCAAAGGTATAATTAGAAGGACTGCCGCTCAGGACTAAACCGGTCAGGTCGGCGCTGGCAGCCTGGGTATATGCGGCACTTCCGATAGCGCTATTATCATAACCGGCTTTCACGGCTAATGCTTTTAATATGAGTGCGGAGTTGATAGTTACCGGAGCAGAGTATAAGGTACTTGCTATGGTAGGATCTGATCCATCGGTGGTATAGTAGATAGCATCAGCTCCTGTTGAGGAGATGCTTACAGTAGTTCCAAAGGCTATGGCACCGGCAACCGGGCTAAAGATTGGAGTTGGTGTGATATCATTCCTGGTGACATTGATTGTATAGGTTTTGGCGCTCTTACCGGTTTCGGTAGCCACAATGACAATGGCTTTTTGTACTCCGGCAGTTAAATTTATTGCTGCCGAAGCCGATCCGCTGCTTACGGTTGCTCCATCTACCGTGATGGTACCCGCTCCTGTAGGAGTGATGGTAATGTTGCTGACCGCATTCAGGACTTTTACTCCATTGTAGGTATAGGTTCCTGAAGCAAAGGTATAATTGGAAGGACTGCCGCTAAGGACTAAACCGGTCAGGTCTGCGCTGGCAGCCTGGGTATATGCGGCACTTCCAATGGCACTGTTTGGTGATCCCGCTTTTACAGCCAATGCTTTAACTGTGACTGCAGAATTAATAACAAGCGGAGTTGTCGCCTGATTGGTCGATGCAGTGGTCGGATCAGATCCATCTATGGTATAATAGATGGCATCGGCTCCGGCAGAACTGATGGTCACAGTTGTTCCGAAAGCAATGGCTCCGGCTGCCGGGCTGAATGTTGGTGTGGCCTGGGCTGAAAAATTCCAGTTGATATTATTGCTGTTGTTTATGTTAGTACCGTTATCTGCACTGATAGTGGTTCCTCCACTTGCATCAGAATACGAAGCAGAAACATAAGAAACACTTTGAGTAACAGGAGCATTAATTTGCCATTTAGTGGGTGATGCAGAAGGAACGAGGCTGAGCAGCTGCCCTGAAGCTCCTGTTAAAGTAAGACTGTTACTTACAGTTTGAGCTACCCCGCTTTGAAAAGTTACTGTCCTGGCTGCAGTACCGGCGATGGATAAATTATACCAGGTATTGGCATTATTTATAGTCTGCGCGCCTGCACCATTAAAATTAAAAGTGCTTCCTGTCGAGGTAAATGTGCCGGTATTGGAGAAGTTCCCGCCAATGGTATGAGTAAAAGATCCTGCCGTAAATGAGGTACCGCTGCCTATTGTAAAGTTTCCTGTCGTATTTATTGCTGCAGCCGCTGTTGCAGAAGCACTTCCTGACATAGAAAAAGAATTTCGCAAACTTAAAGTTGTACCCGGCATGGTCTTGGTTCCAGTACCGCTAAGGATTAAATTATTGTAGCCTGGAGTCGCTCCGTTTGGATTTAATACAGTCTGATCCCCGCCATTATACTCGACAGAGGTATTCAGTCCTGATGCACCCCATATTCCATTATTGGTAATCACGCCGCCAATCCGCATTGTACTACCGATTGTCATCCTCAACGCTCCACCTGAATTAATCGTCACATTGTAGAAATTTGTTGCACCGGATATATTGGCTGATGCATTAGTAAAAATTACTGTACCTGTACTTGGATTAAATGTACCTCCGATATTGCTCCAGGCGCCGCTGGCACCAGAGATGGTAAGGGTGGAGGTTGCAATTGCGTTCAAAATTCCCCCACTTTCAATTGTCAATCTTTTGACCGCAATTGATAGGCCTAATGTCGGATCATTAGGGGTTGTCGACGCATCGGGAATAATGACATCGGTCAGGTCTGATGGAACACCGGGTGGAGTCCAGTTACCCGGGTTACTCCAGTCTGTGTTAACTGAACCAGTCCAGGTAGAACTTGAGATGGCAGTATTAGCCAGCGTCCAGGCCATTGAACCAAATGCTGTTGGTAAATATGATACATCCAGGGCTGAGAGTCTAACCCAGTTGTTCGTCAGGTCATAATTTGATCTTCCATGCTCTTCCACATCTCCCGGAGGGGAAGGAAGATGGGCATCCCATAAAACCAGATTGCTTTCTGTATTCCCATTGAGTTCGGTATCAAGGTAGTGCAAGGATAGAGCCACAGCGGTGCCACTTCCTCCAGTTCGGATAATATCATAAGTCCTCTGGACAGCACCCGTTTTCCACGATGGCGCCGATCCGATGCTGATTTTCACACTGATTTCTGTCGGCAAGGTTCCCTCATTCCTAAAGCTGATTGTTGTGTACTCGTTTCCGAAGGTATATGAAGTAGCGGCAACCAGGCTTGTCCGTTTAACAATCCCGGTCACGTCTTTCGCCCCTGTAGTAGTTGCAGATCCTCCCATGGTCAACACATAAGGGTCTGTTACTGCCAGGTTGCCGCCACTCAGGCTGAGGATACCATTCACTGTGGCATTAGCGTTAAGGGTGGCATTACCTGCTGACTGGTTGATGGTCAGGTTATTGTAGGTTAGGGGCGCAACGGTCTGTGAGCTGCCGTTGTAGGTAACTGTACCTGTACCGGCGGTAAATGTTCCATTATTAGTCCAGTTACCGCTAACAGTTAGTGTACCAGAGCCCATCGTGATCGCACCTGTTCCGATAATGTTGCCCGTGACGGTCGCGTTTGCGTTAGTAGTAAACGTGGCTGTTCCCCCTGTCGTGCTAAAATTTCCCGCAACAGAAAGGGTTCCATCAGCAGCAACTGTCTTCGTACCGATGCCCGAATAAGTCAGGTTTTGATAGCCCGGTATTACAGAAACAGTTTGTGCGGCACCAGAGGCATACTCTATGGTCGTTTCGGCTGAAATATTTCGGGTTGTAAATGCTGGAAATGTTGTAGCTGTACCTGAACCGCCAAGTTTAAATGTACCTGAAGTAAGATTAAGAGTGCCGGTACTTGTTAGCTGGAAGCCGCCATCATTAAAAATGCTGTTTGACGTAACATCTCCAATAGTCAGAGTACTTACAGTGATTGCATTCGCAAGTGCTGCCTCGGTTGAATTATTTATTTTAAGGGTTGAAAAAGTTGTTGACCCTGTAATTGTCTGTGAGCCCGAACCATTTAAATTGACCGTCCCGCCATTGTGTGTAAAAGTGCCGCTGTTAGAAAAATTGCCGGCTAAATTCAGAATGCCTGATGTGGAAGTGAGGGAACCGGCACTGATGGTTAGTCCGTTCAGAGTAAGCGTATTGCTTCCAAAACTAAGAGTGCCGGCCCCTGTCTTGGTCAAAGTTCTTGTTGCCTGAGAAATGGTTCCGCCAAGGGTCAGGGTATTTGCTGATACCGTTATTTGACGATCAGCATTCATACTTACATTCCCGGCTCCGAGATTTAAACTGTTTGTGCCGGTAAAAGTAAAATCAGCATTTAAAGCCAAAGGATAATTCAAAGTAGAAATACCTGAGGTTGAGGCATCTATTGTACCTCCTGCAATGGTAAATGTACCCGCAACAGTACCGAGTGCCTGATTATTATCAATATTTAAGGTGCCTGCATTAAGGCTTACACCACCGGCGAATGTATTTATTCCTGAAATTATAGCTTTACTTGTACCGGTTTTTGTTAAGCCAAGGGTTCCTGAAGAATTACTGATTACTCCTGATAAAGTTAAATCCTGGCCTTCAGCACTTGCAGCAGTTGTACCTCCGATATTCAGATTAAATGTACTTCCTGAGGCGTTATCAATCACAGAGCTGATTGTACGGGATAATCCGTAGGCATCTATACCTGAATTGGCAGCGGTAACTGTAATCGGGCGGCTAAAAGTAGTAACATTGCTTTGTATTGTTCCGCCATTTAAGTTTAAGCCGCTTGCGTTATTGCCAAAGGGTCCGTTTGTTGAGGCAATAATGTTAGTTGTATTTGCGCGCAAAATACCGGTACTCACAGTTGTTGAACCTGTATATGTATTTGTACCGGATAGTATAGCTGTACTTGTACCAATTTTAGTTAAACCCAGTGTACCGGTTGAATTACTTATGATTCCTGATAAAGTTAATTCCTGACCTTCTGCACTTGCAGCGTATGTTCCTCCGATATTCAGATTAAATATACCTGCAGTTGCGAGTGTAATAGCTGAACTGATCGTTCTTGCTGAGCCATAGGCATCTAAGCCGGAATTGGTAGCCGTAACAGTAAGCGGACGGCTGAACGTTGCCACATTGCTTTGTATCGTTCCGCCATTTAAAATTAATCCGCTTGCATTATTGCCGAATGGACCGTTAGTTGAAGCAACTACGGTATTATTTTCAGCACGTAAAACCCCACCGGTCACAGTGCTTGTACCGGTATAGGTATTAAGCCCGGATAAGGTCCATGTACCTGTCCCTTGCTTTACGACCGTGCTGGTGCCTGATCTGACCCCGGAATAGTTGCCAATTCCGTTTCCATCCAATGTTAATGGAAAGTTGCCACTGATATTTCCGCTAAGGCTGAGTGTGCCTGAATTGGTGGCGCTGATGGTTGCTCCCGGTGTTATTAAGGTAATATTGCCACTAAAAGAAGCATCAATCCCTGTATTTGTCAATGCACCTGCACCCGAAACACCCGTACCTGCAAGGCTGGTTATTGCCTCGGCTGTACCGAGGGTAAATCCATTCAGATCCAGTGTAGCACCAGAGGCGATAGTTGTAGCTGCGGCTGTGGTTCCTAATGGAGTATTAACGGCTCCGCCATTCGCTCCCAGTTTTAAGATGCCGGCACTTATGGTTGTCAGGCCTGTGTAAGTATTATCTCCGGATAATGTCCAGGTACCTGTTCCGGTTTTAACTATGGTACCGCTCCCTGATCTTACTCCCGAATAGGTACCGGTTCCGTCTCCATCCAATGTTAGTGCGAAATTGCCGGAACAATTTCCGCTAAGGGTAAGTGTACCTGAGGTATTGGCGTTAATTGTTGTGGCTGCTGCAAGGGTAATTGCCCCGCTGTAGGAAGCATTCCCTCCGGTATTTGTGAGAGCACCTCCTAGTGAAACTCCTGTTCCGCGCAGGGAGATTGCCTCTGCTGTGCCCAAAGTAAAGCCATTCAGATCGAAGGCTGCACCATTGCTTACTATTGTAGAAGCAGCAGTAGTGCCCAAAGGCCCGTTGGTGCCATCTCCGCTTGCTCCAAGTTTTAATGTTCCGGCACTGATTGTTGTTAAGCCTGAGTACGAATTGTTTCCGGCAAGTATCAGTATCCCGCTACCTGCTTTTGTTAAGGCTACGGTACCACTTATTACTCCTGAAATAGTTAACTGATCAGTGGTATTAGTCTCCGAAAAGGTAGTGGCGACACTAATGGAAAGGGGACATGAAATAATTGCTGTTCCTGTAACAGTTGTTGTTGCTGCAAACGTAAGAGTTAAAGTGCCTGTACCAGAAATGGAAGCTCCATTTCCCATCGAAGTTATACTTCTGATCGTAAAGGAATTAGTTCCAAGATCAGGGTAATTTGTTAATCCGGTTGGAATGATTACAGAATAATTGTCACCGCCATTTCCGTTAAAAGGAACCAAGCCACCGTTCCAATTACCTGCAGTATTCCAGTCAGTGCTTATTGCTCCGGTCCAGGTGGCAGTAACGTTTGCTGCCCTTGCTTCATTCCCAACAGCATAGATCAGTATGGTCAATGCTAAAATAAGGAAATATTTCAGGGACAATTTCATCAGATGTTTTGTTTCGATATGTTTTATGCTTCCTTTGTTTCGTTTTTAATAAGTATTTTTAAGTTAAAAAAAGAGATTCGCTTTCCGGAAAAATTCTGGTACAGCTACAATCATATTCTTTTCTTTAAACAAGCTGACCGCCCGGATCCCAATTAATCCAAACCAGAATATTGGTGGCGCAAAGAATGGAAAACCAAAGATAGAAATAGCTGAGCTGAGGTCCATTTCAGGACTGATTGCAGTCAGTAGGTCTGCTGTTGAAGATAAAGTAAAAACAAGGATAGCGGCGATACCAAAAATCAGAATCAAACGATTTTCATTGGAATGCTTCGTATTGATTATTTCTTCTGAATGATAGGGAAGCGTCAGTACAGGTGAAGTTATGCTAAGAACAGTAGTCCATGAATATAATGAACTGCTATAAAAAGGGGCCAATAATTTGACACCCGGAAGCTCAGCGGTTATCGGCTTTGAACCTTTAATTATTAATACTAAAAATAATATATATCGATACCTGCTTATAATATCCATAGATCATATCTGCCTCTTTTTAATAAGAGGGTATATTCCAATTACGATAAAAAACAATCTTTTTTATCGTAATTGGATAAAAAATTCGTTTGAATTATTAATTAAAACAGAATTGTACAGGACTTTAAAACTATTTTAGAAGGGCTGTCAGTTCTGTTAAAAACTCTTTATACGGTAACTCTTTTCCTTTTTCCTTTGAATTCTATGAATTTAGCAAATTTTACAGAATTAACCTAATACTACTACATTAAGGATCGAATCTCATATCGAAATGATCAATATAAACCAAGCTTGAGTCTCAATTCAGGAAGGTATTGGCGGGGAGTTTAGCAATACTCCTTTGCTCGCTGGCTCAAACTCGTCATCAGAAGTGCAGAATCAGGCGCACCGGCTTTTGAATATTGTATCAGAAAGGATATGACCAATCCTATGGGGATTTTGCATGGGCGTGTTAGCGCCGGAATTATTGATGATAACATTGGCGCAACAGTTTACACCATGGATCTGAGCCATCCTTTTTCGATTATTAATAATTATATCGATTGTTTTGTCGGAGCGTCTGAGGATGAGTAGATTGAAGCACATACTTCAGTAGTGAAGGTGGGCAAACAAATTATAAATCTGCAATGTGATACCTGGCTTCATTCTAAAAAGCGTCTGATTGCTTCCGGTATTCCAACATGATCCGAATAGATAAGTCTTAAGCCTGAATGGTATGTCCGAAGAAGAGATAGGCCAGAAAAATGGCAGCGATCAGACCAGCAAGGTCTGCAATTAACCCGCACATCAAAGCGTATCTTGGTTTTTTTATGCCAACAGAACCAAAATAAACCGCCAGAACATAAAATGTAGTTTCTGATGAACCCTGAATAATACTGGCCAGCCTGCCCTGGAAGGAGTCAGCGCCGTAGGTAGTCATTACATCAACCATTAATCCTCTGGCACCTCCGCCGCTTAGCGTTTTCATTAACCCTACTGGCAGGGCAGGAACAAACGAGGTATCGAGTCCGAATAAAGCTACCAGAGATCCTATTGCGTTTACTACATAATCCATACAACCGGTGGTTCTGAATGCACTGATTGCAACAAGAATCGCGATCAGGAATGGAATAATCATTACTGAAGTGCTGAAACCTTCTTTTGCTCCATCTATAAAAGCTTCGTAAACATTTATTTTTTTTGCCGCCCCATAAACTACAAAAAGCGTGATAAGCGAAAAAATAATAAATCCACCCAGCAAGCCCGCATAAACCTGAATCTGGTCGGGTGGGAGACTGCCTAACCAAAAATAAAGCCCTGACATAATCGCAATAAAAAATCCGAAAAATGCCAGAATTGGCAGCTGAAGTAAATTGATTTTTTGATAAACAGCCACCGCGATCATGCCAGCCAGAAAAGAAACGAATGTGCCCAGCAAACAGGGAATAAAAACATCTGCAGGGTTTGCAGCTCCATTGGCCATTCTAACAGCAATTACACCTGTTGGAATTAAGGTAATACCGGCAGTATTCAATACTAAGAACATGATTTGGGCATTGCTGGCAGTATCTTTTTCAGGATTCAGTTCCTGCATCTCCTGCATAGCCTTCAAACCTACAGGTGTTGCGGCATTATCAAGTCCCAGCATATTGGCTGAAAAGTTCATGATAATAGAACCGTTAGCAGGATGATTTTTGGGAATTTCCGGAAACAGCCTGCTAAAAAAAGGACTCATTCCCCTGGCAAAAAGCGAAATCATTCCTGCCCGCTCTCCGATCTTCATAATACCCAGCCAAAAGGTCATGATGCCGATTAGTCCCATAGATATTTCGGCTCCTGTTTTTGCACTATCGAACATCCCGTTAACCACATTGTTGAAAATCGCGGTATCTCCGAAGAATATTAGCTTTACTAATGCCACAACAAATGCAATGACAAAGAAGCCGATCCAGATGTAGTTTAATGCCATTTTTTTTCTGTTTTCTGTTACCTGTTACCAGTTAGCTGGTACCTGAATAAAGACAGCTCATTTTATAATTAGTAGTTTTCTATCTCAATACGCACTACTCACTACTCACTACTCAATACTAATTCACTACTCCATTCTCAATGGAGAGCAGAATGTTTGTTCCCTCATAGATAATTACATCTGCTACTTCCTCAAGTTCTATTTTTCTTGTTTCGGTGATACTTAAAAATTCACAATTCAATTCCTCGTAGCCAAAATAATCAGAAAGATCACCAAGATCAGCAACAATATAGGAATAAGTGACAGACCTCCGATCATCATTTATCTTTTGATCCAGAGTCAGGCCGATGTCCTGTGTATAACTGATTCCGTTTCTTTGAAGCTTGCAGTTTCTTAATAAAATATCAAAATGGAGCTTTTTGTTCTCCGGAATGGTAAAGTAATCCTCTGTTTTTACATCAGAATAGGTTTTTCCGGCAATGCTTAATATTCCCGAAAGCATTGCTTTAAAAAACATTTTGCGAATAAACTGTTTCTCCAGGTCGTTGTGATATCCTCCTGCTTCTATCAAAATAGTGCTGGTGCCCGCTCCCTGAAAATTATCACCGAAAGCCCGGGGTTCATGTTCATCGTTAAATCTGCCAACATGCTCCGGAATGCTTTCCTGCAAAGCAGAGTTCATTATGACAATCACCTTCATAGCATTAGCTCTCACGGTGTTAACATTCAGTTCCTGATCATAAGCGGGTGCAAGCAGCGAGATTGTTGCAGGATTTCCGGTATTTCCTGCAGACCATGCAGTAGTCTGATCATGAAGATTGAATCCAAAATGCGGGTTAATTTCATCCCTTAATGAACGCAATAATCTTCCTTCCGGACTTTGCTGATGAATAAAATCGCGGTTAATATCGATTCCCAATGCATTTCGCCTGTTAAAGACTTCGGCACCGTCAGGGTTTACCATGGGAAGAATAAAAAGTGTACAATTTTTATTAATGGATTCCCTTAATTCCCTGAATTCTTCGGTGTCAGAAAGGAAAAGCAGGAGATCAGCAATAGCCATAGTTGCCGTGGCCTCATCGCCATGCATCTGGCTCCATAGAAATATTTTGCACGGGCCTGTTCCCCAGCTAATCAGGTTTATGGAGCGTTTCTCAGCAGAAAATCCGGCTTCACGAAGGTGAAAACCCGGCAGTTCACGAACCGAATCAAGAACTTGAATTAAGTCTGAATGCTTAAAAAAACGATCATTCAGGCGGTTATCCTGATATAAATGATAGTTTTCAAGGAGAAGATTGAGCGAATCCATTCGACTAAATTAATATTTAGCGGCGGATTATCCCTGATTGTGGAAATTTCGACAGACTGAAAATAAAAACACCCTTTCCGGATCAGAAAGGGTGTTTATTGAAATCAGATTGGAATTTAACCTGTTGTCTTATTTTTTAGATCAGACTAACGCTTCGGTTTACGAATTCAGTTAATTCAGATCCGGTAAGCATTCCCTGTGAGAGCAGGGCAAGATCAAAGGCCTGTTTAGCCAGTTGAGCCTGTTCAGCTTCATCCTGTGTTTGCAGAATTTTGCCGATCAGTTTATGGTTTCCGTTAATTGCCACATTGTAGTTATCAGGCATTGTGCCATAGAATCCCATACCACCGCCTAATTTGGCCATATCCTTCATTCTGCGCATAAATTCGTCCATGGTAACAATCACCGGGAGTTCATCAGGATTCAGACTTTCTACAACAACTTTCATATTCGGCTTAACAATTGCCTTCTCAAAAATGGATTTCACTTTCTCCTTTTCCTCATCATTCAATACCGCAAGGGTCTGATCATCCTTACTGATGATCTTATCTGCTACATCGGCATCTACTCGTTTTAGTGCAGTTTTCTCCAGTTTTTGTTCCAGCTGACTAATAAAATGCGGGTCGATAGGAGAGTTCATCAATAGAACATCGTATCCTTTTTTATTTGCAGACTGAATAAATGAATCCTGCTTTTCTGCATCAGTAGCATAAAGATAAACCAGCGTATCGTTTTTGTCGGTTTGAGCAGCTTTAACTTTCTCGCTGTACTCTTCCAGAGTGAAATATTCATTATTGGTATTGTTCAGCAGAACGAAATCTTTTCCCTTTTCATAGAATTTCTCTTCACTGATCATTCCATATTTAACGAACAGGCCGATATCGTTCCATTTCTCTTCAAAGGCTTTACGATCAGTTTTGAACAGGGAAGATAATTTATCAGCTACTTTTTTAGTGATATAGCTGTTTATCTTTTTAACGGCACTGTCGGCCTGCAGGAAGCTTCTGGATACGTTTAACGGGATGTCCGGTGAGTCAATTACCCCGTGCAGCAGCATCAGGAACTCAGGAACAACATCTTTTACTTCATCAGTGATAAATACCTGGCGCGAAAATAAACGAATTTTATTTTTCTGAATTTCAAATTCGTTCTTAACCTTAGGGAAATAGAGTACACCGGTCAGGTTAAACGGATAATCTACATTCAGGTGGATCCAGAATAATGGGTCTTCAGAGAATGGATAAAGCTCTCTGTAGAATTCCAGATAGTCTTCATCTTTCAGATCAGAAGGTGATTTTGTCCAGATAGGACTGGTGTTATTGATGATATTATCAACTTCAACAGATTTGTATTTTGGTTTGCCGTCCTGATCTTCGCCATCGGGCTGAGATTCTGTTCTGGTACCAAACTGAACAGGAATTGGCAGGAATTTGCAGTATTTGTCGAGTATCTGGCCTAATTTGGATTTGTCAAGAAATTCTTTTGAATCCTCGTTAACATGAAGAATGATGTCAGTTCCTCTGGTAGTTTTGTTACCGGCACTAATCTCAAATTCGGTACTTCCGTCACAAATCCATCTTGCCGGTTCAGCATTTTCCTGATAAGACAAAGATTGTATCTCAACCTGATCTGCAACCATAAAGGCTGAGTAAAAACCGAGTCCAAACTTTCCGATTATTTCATTGGCATCTTTGGCATCCTTGAATTTTTCTACAAACTCAGTAGCTCCCGAAAATGCGATCTGATTGATGTATTTTTTAATTTCCTCAGCAGTCATCCCCAAACCGTTGTCGGAAATGGTGATTGTTTTATTCTTTTCATCAAAGGAAACAGAGACTTTAAGTTCGCCCAGTTCACCTTTGAATTCACCAAGTGATGAGAGGCGTTTGATTTTTTGAGTGGCATCAACAGCGTTGGCAACCAGCTCTCTCAGGAAGATCTCGTTATCTGAGTATAAAAATTTCTTAATAATTGGAAAAATGTTCTCGGTGTGGATCGAAATGGTTCCTTTTTCTTGCATCTTCTTTAATATTTATGGTTAACAGGTGGTGCTTATCAATCCTTATTCCAAAAGAAAATTATGTCAGTTTGGCATTTTTTATTCATCCGACGATTTTATAGCATATCATGTCTGACCTGTCATCGGATGAATTCTCCTGATGAAGACTTGTTTTATGCCTTAACTTTATTGAATTCTGATGTATTATGGAATTCAACCTCCGGAAAATCGCGTTTGGCCAGGTTCAGTGTCCAGTCATTATCAGCGAGGAAAACAGGGTTCCCATCCTTATCTGTGGCAATATGATGATGCCTGCGCTGAATGATTTCATTGATGTTTTTCTTGTCTTTAGAAGTCATCCAGCTTGATTTACGGAAAGAAAGTGGTCTGAATGCACATTTTGCACCATATTCATGCTGTAGTCTGAACATAATTACTTCATACTGAAGCTCACCCACGGTTCCAACGATCTTTCTGTTGCCCGGCTGTTGTACAAAAAGCTGTGCAACCCCTTCATCTGTAAGCTGTTGTAAGCCTTTTTCAAGCTGTTTCGATTTTAAAGGATCTCTGTTTTCTACCTCTTTAAAGATTTCGGGAGAGAAGCTTGGAATACCCTTAAACTGCAGGTTTTCCCCTTCAGTCAGCGTATCGCCGATCTTGAAATTGCCGCTGTCATACAATCCGACAACATCTCCGGGCCATGCTTCTTCCACCAGACTTTTCTCATTCGCCATAAAATCGACAGGGTTGGAGAATTTTAACTTTTTACCCAGACGGGTATGATGGTAAAACTTATTACGTTCAAATTTTCCGGAGCATATTCTTAAAAAGGCAATCCTGTCACGGTGATTCGGGTCGAGGTTGGCATGGATCTTAAATACGAATCCTGAAAAGTTCTTTTCATTTGCCATGACCATGCGTTCGTTGGCTTCACGGCTTTTCGGACTCGGAGCAATGGAAACGAAGGTGTCGAGCAGTTCACGGATACCAAAATTATTAATCGCACTTCCGAAAAATACAGGTGCAAGCAGACCTTCAAGGTAAAGGTCTTTGTCGAGGGTACCGTAAACGCCATCCACAAGCTCCAGATCATCCTGAAGTGTTTTTAATTCCTTTTCCTGCAGGAATTTACCAAGCAGTGGGTCGTTCAGGTCATTGACCTGAATAACCGGTTCTGTAATTTTTGATTTATCCGGTTTGAAAAGGTTCAGCTGCTTTTCAAAGATATTGTAAACGCCTTTAAAATTATGTCCCTGACCGATAGGCCAGGAAAGCGGACAAACACTGATTTTCAGATTGTCTTCCAGTTCATCCAGCAGGTCGAATGTATCTTTACCTTCGCGGTCAAGTTTATTAACGAATATAATCACCGGTGTATTACGCATCCGGCAAACATCCATCAGTTTTTGAGTCTGCTCTTCAACCCCTTTAACACTATCAACCACCAGAATAACACTGTCTACCGCAGAAAGTGTCCGGTAAGTATCCTCCGCAAAGTCCTTGTGGCCCGGAGTATCCAGAATATTAATCCGCTTGCCATTGTATTCAAAGCCCATCACAGAAGTAGCCACAGAAATACCACGCTGTTTTTCGATTTCCATGAAATCGGAAGTGCTGCTCTGGTTTGCTTTATTCCGTTTTACCGTTCCGGCGGTATTGATCGCTCCCCCAAAGAGTAGAAATTTCTCAGTAAGGGTGGTCTTACCGGCATCGGGGTGACTTATAATTGCGAATGTTTTTCTTTTTTCAATTTCTGGATTGACCATAATTATGCTGAAACGAGGGGATTAAAGGGAAGGGTTATAAAAATCGAAGAGAAATAAGAACAGGGGTGCTGGTATTCATATTGCCGCAAAGATAAGAATTATTTGAAAGGCTTTAGGGGTAAATATGATAGCAGGTTTTTCTTCCCAGTAGCTCCATATGATCAGCGACAAGCAGGAAGCCTATCTGGTTTAAATCCGGCTTCTTCAAAGAGGTTTTTTACCTTCATCTCTTCGAGATTTTACCCTGCTGGTGCGAGCTTTTAGCTCGTATCCCGCCAGCAAAGCAAATTACTCTCAATACTTGTCCAATCAAAATAAAATACTAACTTTTGACGTTAGTAATGCAATGCGGTATTAATGATAAAGTCTTTTGGAGATAAAGAATCCGAAAAAATATGGAATGGAATTCGGTCGAGAAAATTGCCAAATGAAATTCAGGATGTTGCGCGTCGAAAATTAAGAATGATCAATAACGCTCAGGATGTTAATGATCTTAGAATTCCTCCGGCGAACAGACTTGAAAAACTGAAAGCTGATCGTCAGGATTTTTATAGTATCTGCATTAACAATCAATGGAGAATCATTTTTCAGTGGATTAATAATGATGCTTACGAAATTAGTATAATAGATTACCATTAATTGAACAGATATGTCAGCCATTAAAAACATTCATCCGGGAGAAATCCTTTTAGAGGAATTTTTAATTCCCATGAAGATTTCTGCATATCGTTTGGCGAAGGAAACTTTTCTTCCACAAACGCGCATTTCTGAAATCGTCAAAGGGAATCGTAGAATTACTGCTGATACAGCCCTCCGTTTTTCGAAATTTTTCGGTACCAGTGCAAAGTTTTGGTTAGGTCTTCAGGATGATTATGATCTGGAAGAGGAGAAAAATCAAAAGGAGAAGGAAATCAATAATATTAAGCCATTGGAAGGAAATGCTGCATAAAAAGCGTTCTCTTGCTATTTCAAAACCACCTCTGTTGCCCCATAACCAAATTTTTCTTTATAGGCATCCATAAAAGTCTTTACCTGCGGATGTTTGCTGATAGCTTTATGAATTTCATTTCTGAGTGTTCCGTTACCTGATCCATGAATGAAAACAATAGAGCCCTGCTTATGTACTATGGCAGCATCCAGACATTTTTTGAAATGGTTTAGTTGAATCGTAAGTATTTCAGAACCTGAAAGAAACTGATGATCATCCCTTAATTTCTCAATGTGGAGATCAACTTCTTTGCCCGGACCGGGTATTTCTGCTTTTTCAGATGCCGGCTTATAAAAGCTTTCTTTAAGTTTCACAGGATCAATAATAGCAGCATTTGAATCCAGCTGGATCATCCATGCCGCATGATCAAGAAGTTCGTGATTCTTTTTTGCACCTGCAAAATCTTTAGCTCTGAATTTATCCGAGTATATCAGAGGTTTCTGAGCCTCATGTTTTGCTGTACTATACAGTAAGGCCTGAATATGGAATTTTGGCCAGAGATCAAGTTCATTCAATGATGCGGTATAGATCTTCACGGATGATTCGGGATTGATTATACCGGCAAACTCACCTTTGAATTTATTCTGACTTTCAGTCTTAAAGCTTAGCATTAATTGCCATGAACTCTGGTTAACTAAATAAAAGTTTACAACTGAACCGATACGTTTGTCGTCAGAAATAGCCAGATAAATACCATTAGTAATGAATTTATTCTGAGAGGGAGAATTTATTGTTTTCTCTGATGCGGGTTCAGCTACTTCGCTTTTACCATGAACCCTGGTTACCTGACTTGCCAGAACAGGTATCTCAAATCCGTCATCATCTGTTACGGCAATAGTTTGCTCGTCTATTATCCGGGTGATATACCCCTCTCTGCGTTCATTTACGAAACGAACAAATTCCCCCAGTTTATAATTCATGATTTCTGATCTTTCTGCAAAGCTATAAAATTAAGGGTATTGGATATCTTAATAATGATTATGCGAAATTGCTTCATACATTTGAATTTCATAACAAAAGATATGAGTAAAGACCCGCTTCATGGTAAAACCCTGGAAATGATTATCAATCATTTAGTTGAACATTATGGCTGGGAAAAGCTCGGTAAATTGGTCAGGATTAATTGTTTTAATGACAATCCGAGTGTTAACTCCAGTTTAAAATTTTTAAGAAAAACAGAATGGGCGAGGAGGAAGGTAGAAGAACTTTATCTCAAAACTATCACAAAGGATACCAACTAATAGCTATAGAAATTATATTTTTCTTAACGCATTCATCTTAAATCACGATATTTGAGTTTTAAAATACCCTAAGCATGCAAAAAATCAATATTTCAATCTTTGCCTTACTTATAGCATTTGGATTTGCTTCCTGCAATCAGTCGCAGGAAACTAAAGAGGCCCCTCAAACTGATTCTGTTGAAACAGTAGCGGCAGTTCCAGCTGTTCCTGTTGAATTAAAAGATCCGGATTCAAATAAAGCCTATAAGCTTTACATCAACCTGAAGGATGTACTGGTGAAGTCAAGCTCAGCTGAAGCACAGGCTGCCGCAAAAGAGCTTTCAGCAGTGCTGCATAAACTACCCAGCCAGACGAATACTGCTGCTCTGGCTGATAAAATTGCAGAGTCAACAGATCTGAAGGAGCAAAGAGTGAGTTTTACCACTTTAAGTAATGACCTGATCGCAATGTTTAAGAAGGCCGAAGTAAATTCCGGAAGCATTTTCGTTCAGTATTGCCCGATGGCTAATGAAGGAGAAGGTGCTTATTGGCTGGCGTCTGAAGAAGAGATCAGAAATCCATATTATGGGGATGAAATGCTTAATTGTGGAGAAGTAAAAGAAACAATTGCCAAAAAATAATTCTTTGCCGGGGTATTTATGAAGAAATATTTCTGCTGATACCTTTTATATTTTCATTTATTGCAGCTTTTTTGAATTTATTAACAAAAATATTGCAAAACCTTTACTGAAAATTAGCTCAAAAACGAGCATAATTATTAGTTTTGTCTATTAACTATTTTAAACTAACATGTCAGAATCAGCATCCTTAAAGATAGGAGAAAACACTTACGAACTGCCAATTATAACAGGTACTGAAGGCGAAAAGGCCTTGGATATTTCAAAACTTAGGGATGCAAGCGGATATATAACCCTCGATTCTGGGTATAAGAATACAGGTGCTACCAAAAGTTCCATCACATTTCTTGATGGAGAAGAGGGGATTTTAAAATACAGAGGTTATGGTATTGAAGAATTAGCAGAGAAATCGACCTTTCTTGAGGTTGCATACCTGTTGATTTATGGCAACCTTCCAACAAAAGCCCAGCTTGATGCATTTCAGGCTATAATATCAAGACATACTCTTGTACATGAAGATATGAAGAAGTTTTTCGATGGTTTCCCATCGAAATCTCATCCAATGGGGCAGCTTTCTTCATTGGTTTGTTCATTATCAGCATTTTATCCGGAATCCTTAAATTCCGGGCAAACGGCAGAAGAACAAAATCTTACTATTATTAAGCTTTTGGCTAAGATGACTACTGTGGTTTCATGGATCTACAAAAAATCACTTGGCCATCCGGTTATTTATCCTCAGAACAATCTGGATTATGTAAGTAACTTCCTGAACATGACTTTTGGTCAGCGTACAGAGCAAATTGAAATTGATCCGGTTGTTGCTAAAGCGATGAATGTGCTGTTTATACTTCATGCTGATCATGAGCAAAACTGTTCTACATCAACAGTAAGAATGGTTGGATCATCAGAGTGTAATCTGTATGCTTCTATTTCAGCAGGTATTTCTGCATTATGGGGCCCTCTGCATGGTGGGGCAAATCAGGCAGTTATTGAAATGCTTGAGCAGATTAAGAATGATGGCGGTGATACTGAAAAGTGGATTGCTAAAGCAAAAGACAAGAATGATAGTTTCCGTCTGATGGGATTTGGTCACCGTGTTTATAAGAATTTTGACCCAAGAGCAAAGATCATCAAGAAAGCTTGTGATGATATTCTGGATAAACTAGGAATTGATGATCCTGTTTTGGACATCGCAAAACAACTGGAAGCTACAGCATTAAGCGATCCTTACTTTGTTGAGCGTAAACTATACCCTAACGTAGATTTCTACTCCGGAATTATCTACCGTGCATTAGGCTTCCCAACAGATATGTTTACAGTTCTGTTTGCCTTAGGACGTTTACCGGGATGGATTGCACAGTGGAAAGAGATGCGTGAGAACAAAGAGCCAATCGGCAGACCAAGACAAATATTTACAGGAGAAACTGTTCGTCAGTATGTAGATATTGAAAACAGATAATATCTCTTAAGTATATTAGCGAAGAGCCGTTGAGTTTATTTCAACGGTTTTTTTTTTGTGGGTTTTTGTGTGTAATTATTTTAGGACGAGACAGAAAGCCCTAATATTTTTGGATTGTAAATTGACCCGGAAAGGGTCAAATGTCTATAGCAATATATGAACACATAAGTCCCGATCCCGAAGATGATCGCATGTCTATGACATCTTTCACATACGACACCTTCGGCGTTGGAACCTGGTGGTCATGACATTTCTATAAATATTCGACGACCTTCGGTGTCGGGTAATCAAATTTACCCTGAATATTTATGGGTACACGGTAGGCCAGCGGGGGATATACACGTCGGATAAGACAGTCCTTAATTCGAAAGAATAAATCAGTTTAATTTATAGCCACTGAATCCTGTAGGACTAAAAAACAATTATCACAGTAAATGATCAGATAATCTCTGAGATTCTACATCAAAATTCCGGCAATAGTCGCAGATAGATAAGAGGCGAGGGTACCGCAGATCAATGCTCTCATTCCAAGTTTGGCAAGGTCTGTTCTTCTTTCCGGAGCAAGCTCCCCAATTCCTCCAACTTGAATCGCAATGGAGCTGAAATTAGCAAATCCACAGAGTGCAAAGCTGGTAATCAGAATGGTTTTTGGATCTAAAGTTTCCTTGACTTTGGCAAGATCAAGATAGGCCACAAATTCATTGATCACCATTTTGGTTCCCATCAGCGATCCTGCAATCTGTACATCTTTGCCGGGTACTCCCATGGCATAAGCAAATACAGAGAATAGTGAGCCAAGAATCTGATTCAGGCTAAGGGTTTTAAGTTCAATGTCAATAAATGACAGGGATAAGCCAAGGCTGTCGAGCCCAAATCCAATCTTACCCAAAACAAAATCGACCAGTGCAATGATCGCTATGAAACCGATCAGCATAGCTACTACATTCAGTCCTACTTTTAATCCATCACTGGCACCATGAGATATGGCATCCACAAGATTGGCATTAGTTTTTTTAATTTCCAGCGAGACCTTTCCTTTTGTTTCAGAAATTTCAGTTTCAGGCCATACAATTTTGGATATCACAAGGGCTGCCGGTGCAGCCATCAGACTGGCCGCAATCAGGTATTCTGCCGGAACTCCCAATGCAATGTATACTGCCATTACACCTCCGGCAATGCATGCCATACTTCCGGTCATGGAAGCCAGCAGCTCAGACATAGTCATTCCTTTTAAATATGGTTTGATCATAATCTGCGCTTCAACCTGACCAACAAATGCACTGGCAACGTTAGATAGTGCCTCAGATCCTGAAACTCCCATTAATTTGTAAACCAGATAGGCTATAAGTTTGACAAGTCTCTGCATGATGCCCAGATAATAGGCAACACTAACAAGTACTGCAACAAAAATAATTGTGGGTATAATGTTAAAGAAGAAAATAAACTCATTTCCATTGCCGAAAGCTTTGCTCATATTGGCAGTATTCACCAGCGGGCCAAATACAAATGAGGCTCCTGATTGAGAAAAATTAAGAATCCTGGTGATTGCATCGCCAAGCCAGGAAAATATGGTTTTTCCAAGCGGTATTTTCAGAATGAAAATAGCAAGTGCTGTTTGTATTGCGAGACCCGATAATACCAATCTGTAATTTATTGCCTTCCTGTTATTTGACATCAAAAAGGCGATTGCAAAAATTAAGACTACGCCAATTAAACCGGTAAATCTCTCCATAAAGAAATCTGATTCTTATTTAATTTTGAATTTAGTATTCAATTTAAACCTCTTTCGGGCTATTTACGATGATTTTCTTCTTGAAAGCTCGTCACGGATTTTAGCAGCTTTTTCATATGCTTCTTCAGATAGGGCGTCTTTTAGCTTTTCTTTCAGCTCATTGTCGCTTAATGAGCCATAGTTCAATGCAGGACTAACTGTTTTTTCTTCTGCATTTGGCTCAATATTATCAAGAAATACAAACTCATTTCCTTCAATTACAATACCCGCAGTAGCTAAAATAAATTCATAGGTATAGATGGGGCAATCAAATCTTACTGCTATAGCTATAGCATCAGATGTTCTGGCATCGATTTCCGAGGTCTTCTTTCCATCAGAACAGATTAGCTTGGCATAAAATATCCCGTCAACCAGGTTGTAAATGATGATTTCCTGAATGCTGATGTTGTAGGCTGTGGATAAGGATTTAAACAGATCATGAGTAAGAGGGCGACTAGGCGTCATTTTTTCAATTTCAATGGCAATCGCCTGAGCTTCAAAACTTCCAATTATAATAGGCAACCTCCTGCGGCCGTTTATTTCGCCCAAAACCAGTGCATAGGCCCCGGACTGGGTCTGACTATAGGATAAGCCGACAATATCTAATTTTATTTTCTTCATTAATTAAGCTTCAAACAAATTCTGATTATCAGGACTGTGCCTTGTATGCTTTAACTGCTTCAATTAATTTGGGCACAACTTCAAATGCATCGCCAACAATACCGTAATCAGCAACTTTAAAGAACGGAGCTTCAGGATCCTTATTAATGACCACAATGGTCTTGGATGAACTGACACCTGCAAGGTGCTGGATAGCTCCTGAAATGCCGATTGCGATATAAAGGTTAGGGCTTACAGCAATTCCTGTCTGACCGACATGTTCTTCGTGCGGACGCCATCCTGCATCAGAAACGGGCTTTGAACAAGCCGTTGCAGCACCGAGTACTGATGCAAGTTCTTCAATCATAGCCCAGTTTTCAGGGCCTTTGAGACCTCGTCCGGCAGATACTACAAGCTCGGCATCAGGTAATGCAATTTTGTTGCTTGCCCTTACAATTTCTGCAACCATGGTACCGAAGTCAGATTCTTTTATGTTGGCCTGAAAATCTTCAACACCTGCAACAGATCCATTTTCCTGTAGTTGATAAGAGTTAGGATTTAATGCAATAACCTTCACTTTTGAGTTTAACTCAACATGTGCAAATGCTTTTCCTGAAAATGCAGTTCTTTTTATAATGAATTTATTACCCTCTGTTTTAGGCAGTTCGACAGCCGCATCTGCTAGTCCGGCTTTTAGTTTTACCGCAATACGGGGTGCCAAACCTTTTCCGCTGAAAGAATTGGACAGGACTACCACATTTGAGTCTTCTTTTTGTGCTGCTTCTGCTATAACAGATGCATAGGCCTGATTAACGAATGATTTTAATTTATCGTTGGAAACACTCAGCACTTTAGATGCACCATATTTTCCCAGATTACTCAGATCTTCCTGTTTAACATCACCTATAGATATTGCTGTTAATCCTGTATTTAATTGATTTGCAACTGCAGCAGCATACGAAACTACCTCAAAAGTTGATTTTTTGAATTTGCCTTCGGCGTTTTCAACATATACTAATACTGACATATTTTCTTTTTAAGCCCCCGGTGGGATATTAACGTCTTAACTATTAGATTACTTTAGCTGCAGTGTGAAGCAGACTGACCAGCTTTTCAGTTTCATCAGATGAAAGCATTGTTACCGCACCTCTTGGAGCCGGAACAGAATAAGATTCAAATGAGACCAATTTTTCTACCTCTATGGCCTCAATAACTTCCAATGGTTTGGTTCTGGCCGACATAATTCCTCTCATATTAGGAATTTTTGGTTCAGCCACACCTTCAGCGCAGCTTGCTATAAAGGGGAAGGAAACTGACAGAACCTCTTTGCCTCCCTCAATCTCACGAACCAAACTTGCTTTATTACCTTCAATGTCAAGTTTCTTAATGATAGATATTGATGGAATGTCGAGAAATTCTCCAACCATAGCTGCAACCTGAGATCCATTATAGTCAATGGATTCTCTGCCGGTCAGGATCATATCAAAACCTTTTGATTTAGCGTAGTTAGCCAGCTGAGCAGATACAAAATATGAATCGCGCGGAGCTGCATTAATTCGCACTGCATCATCTGCACCTATTGCAAGTGCCTTTCTGATGGTTGGTTCGGCATTTGCTTCCCCAACATGAATTACCGTTACAGACCCTTTATCACCTTCACTCAGTTCAATTGCACGTGCCAAAGCGATTTCGTCATATGGATTTAATATGAATTGAACTCCTGCAGTATTGAATTGGGTATTATCCGCGCTAAAAGTTATTTTTGTCGTTGTATCCGGTACATTACTGACACAAACTAAAATTTTCATATAGATTTCTCTTTTTACAAATCTACTTAAAAAAGCTAAATTAAATGCATCATATCCGATTACAAAAGCTTTTGGAATTTCTGAAAAATGAACCCAATGACCCATTTTTGAAATATGCTCTGGCTACTGAATATTTTAATATTAAGGAGTATGATAAAGCATTGTTTTTTTATGAAGATCTTGTTTCCAAACATCCGGATTATGTAGGTACTTACTACCATCTTGGTAAATTATATGAGGTACTTGGACGTAAACCGGAGGCTATTGAAGTTTATAGAAATGGAATGAATGTTGCCCGAAAAGCTGGAGATAATCACGCATATTCTGAATTGCAAACTGTATTCAATTCAGCATCAGGACTAGATTACGAAGACGATTAATTTATGCTCAGTAAACGCCAGCTGATATTTTTGTATGATGTAATTTGGTTTACATTCACAGCTTTTGGCGGTGCTCAGGCACATATTGCTATGATGCTTAAAATTTTCGTTCATAAGAGAAAGTATATATCCGAAAGTGAGTTACTGGAGTTAAATGCACTGACACAGATTCTTCCGGGTCCATCGTCTACTCAAACTCTTGTTGGAATTGCTTATAAAATAGGGGGGCTCCCCATCGCAATCACAACTTTTCTGATCTGGATATTGCCCTCAGCTGCCCTGATGTGTTTTGCTGTGCTGAGTTATACTTTACTCGGACAGAAGGAGAAGTTTGATCAGATTCTTAAATACATACAGCCCCTTGCAGTTGGAATAGTGGCTTTTGCTGCATATTCATTTGGCCGGACTATTCTGAAGACCCGTACAGCAATTTGGCTTGCAACAGGTTCATTATTTGCAACTTTACTGCTTAGAAATGCCTACGCATTCCCGATTTTGATTCTGATTGGTGGAATCGTTTCATCTACTGTAGAGTCTGCAATGGAAGAAAGTCAGTTACGATCAAAATTGTTCTCCAATATCAATCCTAAAAAAATAGCCTATTTTATTGGTGTTTTACTGCTTTTTGCAGGACTGGGAGCATTGATAAACCGTACTTCACCTTTCAGTTTGCCGATACGTTTATTTGAGAATTTCTACCGTAATGGGATCATGATTTTTGGCGGAGGGCAGGTGCTGGTACCGTTTATGTATACAGAATTTGTGGAGATGAAAGCCTATCTCAGTTCTGATCAGTTTATATCAGGTTATGCATTTCAGCAAGCATTACCAGGACCTACATTTTCATTTACATCTTTTGTAGGCGGAATGACTTTGAAAAATGCCGGATATAGTGTTTACGGACAAATTCTTGGTGCCGTTATTGCTGTGGTTGGTATCAATCTTCCGGGCTTGATCCTTATACTTTTCATTGTTCCCTTTTGGAATGAGCTGAAAAAAATTACCAGGATAAAAAAGTCACTTTCGGGTATCAATGCCGTTTCAGTGGGATTTATGGGCGCCGCTTTTATTTTGCTGCTTAAGCCCGTAGGAATTGATCTTTTTTCAGCCAGTCTGATAGTGATTACGTTTTTGCTGCTTGCTTTCACTAAAGTGAAAACTCCGGTCATAATCCTGGCCGGAGTTTTATTGGGTTTATTTCTTTAAGTTTTTTTGAATTTTAATTCACTGTTGTCCGGAATAATTTTTAGGAAAGTCTCGACCAAAAAAAAGCCCAGTCGCAAGACCAGGCTA
>NZ_JARKMZ010000033.1 GCF_029360775.1 Daejeonella sp. H1SJ63
AGTAAGATAATTCCTGCTTGATCGTTTCATTAAAGTACTCCCAAAAGGAGTGGCTTTTTCAGTGCCCTCATTTATTTTGAAGGGCTTTTTTGTTCGGGTACATATCGCAGATAAACGACAGCACTTACTTCTTTACTGGATCTGATTATTACCTCATGTGTATTTGCTCCATCATAAACAACGAGATTAGATGTGTTGGGGGGGATTTGCCCCAGATTTTCTGCATACATGATGATTTCATGCAATTCCATACTTCTGTTCAGCCTGAGTGTATGAAATGATGATTTATTCAGAATAGTCTGATTCCTAATAAATGGTCTTCTGTTGTGATAAACCGAGATGATATCTCCATCCTCTTTCAGATAATCTTTAATTTCCAGTTGAATGACATTGTTTTGTACTTCAAGCACAACAGGCCGGGCAAGTTTAGTCTGTAAAAATACATTCGGATCCCTGCCATCGAGCAAAATTTTACTGAGAATTTCGGGTGGTATGTTTTTTTGATTTGTTTTGTTGAAACGTTGCAGGTAAGCATTGCCCGGAAAACATTGAACCAGATTTTCTCCTGCACCGGTAAAGGTGCCGGTCAGGTTTTCAGTTTCATTTTCCTTGCTAAGCCTTAATTTCAATTGCTTAATGCAGAGAAAACGGGTACTGTCGCTGGGGATTTTAGAGTGAAGTATCTTCAGTTCATTGATGTTTAAAGTGTTATTATTGACAATGCCGATGAAATCTAAAATACCTTCGGCACGAAGCGGATTGTCCCTGAATAAATAAGCTTTCCCGTTCACAATATTCTGATCCTGATCTTTAATATGTAGGACATAATTGACTTCCAGTGCCGTAATATTCCTGACATCAGTATCCAGATATCCAACCCAAATTCCTTTCATGTCCTGTCCCCGGGAGGATAAGCTGAAAGTAATCAGGATCAGGATACAGAATAGTTTCATGTTTTCATGATTTTTCGGGTCTGTACTTCAGCATAATGGTTGCAGATCTTTGCTTGTCTGAAGTAATCATAATCCTGTGTCTGGATTCTCCGTCGATCAGGATCAATTCTGATGTGTTTGGTGGAATCATACCAAGGTTTTCGGCATACATCAGAATTTCATGAAATTCAGCTGCAGGGTTCAGCTTAAAATTAATGATTGAGGGCCTTTTGGATATCCGTATGTTCCTGGCAAGTATGTTCCGGTTCAGATAAACAGAAACCGTATCATTGTCGGTTTTCAGATAATCCAGAAGCTGTATCTGCAGTTCCGGATTATGTACAATGATTTCAGTGATCTTTTTAGGTTCTGTATTCAGAAATGAAGTGCTGAAATCTGCTGTTGACAGAGTCTCTGCAGCAGCAGGTAATGCGTTAAGGGCAATGATTGAGTCCTTATATTCTTCGAGAAATTTATTTAGTCCGTCAAGCGATCTGGATAAGATCACTTTCCCCGGTATGCATGGATCATTCATGTCTTTCTTGCTGAATCCCGACCAGCTGCCTTCCAGATACTCGAAATTTTCATCTGTGCGATAGCTGAGCTTAAATTTTTTGATGCAGGCAATCCAGTCCCAGGGTACAATATCTTCCCGTATCCAATCTATACTTTCAGAAAGATAAATACTGTCTTTTTCAATATGTCCGGAAAGTCCGATTCTTATTTTAACGGAGTTTTCAAAAGTGGCATAGGAATCGCCCCAGATATTTTTACGGTGACTTAAATCGAGCTCGAGGTCATAAAGATCGCTGTAGCCTCCGGGCTGCTGACTAACCTTTCCATACCATTTTCCGCTTAAATTCTGCGAAAAGGCAGGATGAAATAGTAATGATAATAAAATGATTGGGAGCCATTTCATATCTTATATTTTAAATCAATTTAATGAATTAAAATAAATATGTAAAGGCTTTTATTTGAATAGTTTAAGGTGGAGTTTGCCGTAATTTATGATGGCATCGTAAGATTGAAGGATATCTCCTCCGATTACGCCGATTACTGGAGAAATATTCAGGCTGGTATAAGCCTGATTTATGGTCGAAAGGTCAAGTACTGCCGCTTCAAAATTTTTAAGTTTAAAGGCTCCGATTTTGATTGAAGGCAGGATGATGGTATGGCTTTCCATAGTATTAGTTCCAAGCCCGGTGGAAAGTTTATCAGATATTACCAGATCGCCCTGAGTGATATGCTTTTCGATACTTGTTTTATCGAATACGGTTTTGGATGCGCCGGTATCAAGAACTGCTTTAAAGGTTTGCCCGAAAACAACAACTTCCACCAAAAGGTGGAAGCCGTCGTCGTGTAAATTTAATAGTTCTAAAGGAACCTTTGTACTTTTCATTCAGAATATTACTGCTGAATTTAGATCAGGTTTGAATCTTTCAATACCTGGTTCATGTTTCTAACTGCATCTGCACTCTTATTGAATTCAGCCTGCTCAGCATCAGATAATTTGAAGTCCATGATTTTCTCCCAGCCGTTTTTGCCCAGGATTACCGGAACAACAAGAGAAATGTCTTTTTGTCCGTATTCACCATCTAAAGCTACACCACAAGAGATTAGTTTTTTCTCATCACGAACGATACTTTCAACCATTGCTGCAGTACCGGCTCCCGGAGCATACCATGCAGAAGTACCGATTAATTTAGTTAAAGTTGCACCTCCAACCATTGTTGAAGAAACCACTCTTTCCTGCTGCTCTTTGCTTAATAACTGGGTAACCGGGATGCTGTTCCATGTAGCATGATTAATCAAAGGAATCATGGTAGTATCACCGTGACCACCGATAACTACTGCATTAAGGTCAGAAGGAGAGCAACCAAGTTCAACACTCAGGTAATATTTGAATCTTGCAGAATCCAGAGCACCACCCATACCTAAGATTCTGTTTTTAGGAAGTCCTGAAGTTTTCAGAGTCAGGTAGTTCATGGTATCCATCGGGTTAGAAACCACAATGATGATCGTATTCGGAGAGTATTTAAGAATGTTTTCAGTAACACTTTTTACAATATTCGCGTTGGTGCCGATCAGTTCTTCACGGGTCATTCCCGGTTTGCGGGGTAATCCTGAAGTAATAACAACAACTTCAGAATCGGCAGTAGCTGCATAATCATTAGTTACACCCTTGATCTTGGTGTCAAAGCCAAGCAGGGCAGAAGTTTGCATCATATCGATTGCTTTACCTTCAGCAAAACCTTCTCTGATATCTAATAAGATAAGTTCTTCGGCTAGTTCTTTTCTGGCGATGTTATCAGCACAGGTTGCACCTACTGCACCGGCTCCTACAACTGTAATTTTCATTTTATGATTTGTTTTTAATTAGAGATCGGATTTGATTGCGATTTTTTTTAAAATCGGCTTTTTTATTATCTAAAATGTGATTGACAGACATTTTAAATTAATTACGAAGATAGATAATTCAATCTTTTTTAGGAAATTATTAGTAGTGTTAGTGTAAGATTTTTGTTTCTTAAATTGTAAATATGGAGATACTCTAACTTCAATATAGCTCAACTTCTTTAGCTTCTGGTTTTTTCAGATACTTCGGGCTTATTTACTTGCCAAATATTTAAAAATGGATCCCGAAAGTGTCTTTGCCATACCAGTCACTGAAATCTCTATTACCATAGCGGCTTATATTTTGTTCAAAAGGGGACGCTGGAAGAAGATAGAGGTGTAAGTTGTCGGACGCGTAATAAAAAGTACTATAAAACTAATTCAGTATAAGCCGTCTCCTGGTAATCTGTGATCAGTCATTTGTGATAAATTGGAATGCTGAATAAATTTATATTTTTAAATTCGCCCAAAGGTTTAAACTCATATGAGATCACTTGAACAGATTTTTCGGAATTCATTTGCAGATGTTGGTATTACGATTAATGGTGATAAACCCTGGGATATTCAGGTGCATAATCCGGATTCTATGAGCGGATTGTAAGTGGAGGCAGTCTGGCTTTTGGTGAATCTTATATGGAGGGATGGTGGGACTGCGAGGCTCTGGATCAATTTTTTTTCAGAGTATTTCATCACAGTCTGCACAAGAAATTACCTGTTTTTAGCTTTAATTTTATACTTCTTGCCCTGAATGCAAAATTAAAAAATATGCAGAGCAAAAGCCAGGCTAAAGAAGTTGCTTATAAACATTATGATATCGGTAATGAGCTTTTTGAAAAAATGCTTGATACACGAATGATGTACTCATGCGGCTATTGGGAAAAGGCGAACAATCTTGAGGAAGCTCAGGTTGCCAAGCTTGATTTGATTTGCCGTAAGTTGAAACTCGAAAAGGGGATGAAGTTGCTGGAGATAGGTTGTGGCTGGGGTGGTTTTGCTAAATATGCTGCCGAAAATTATGGTGTTTCTGTTACCGGAATAACGGTATCTGAACAGCAAGCTATTCATGCCAGAAAAGTTAATGAAGGTCTTCCTGTTGAGATCAGGTTGCAGGATTATCGGGATGTTGATGAGAAATTTGACAGGCTTGTATCCATAGGGATGCTGGAGCATGTTGGCTATCGTAATTACAGGGAGTACATGGAAATAGCGGCTAAATGCCTCAGCGATGATGGCTTATTCCTGATACAAACCATCGGAGGTGGTCATGATGCCAAAACTACCGATCCATGGATAGATAAATATATTTTCCCTAATGGTGTGATTCCATCGGCGAGTCAGTTGTCCAAATCATGGCAGGGACTTTTTGTTCTGGAGGACTGGCATAATTTCGGGCTGTATTATGATCCAACCTTAATGGCCTGGTTAAAAAAATTCGAAGAAAGCTGGGATAGCATCAAGGCAGATTATAATGAAACCTTTTATCGTATGTGGCGCTATTACCTGTGTGCAAGTGCGGCAACTTTCCGCGCCCGCTATAATCAACTTTGGCATATCGTTTTAACTAAACGACAACACCTTGGTATTTATCAGTCTGTGCGATAAGGTTTTATAACCATTCGGAACTGCTAATATTCGTTGATCGTGCATTTAAATTCCATTGGCTAAGCTGAATTTAAGCCCACAAATTCTATTCTAATTGAATGAAACAAGATATGCAGAGATAAGTGGTTGACATGTAGACATGCTGTTCGTTATACCTTTTTGCAAAATAGATTCTGCACGGAGAGCTCGCACCATTAAAACTATAGCGATTCCCTTAATTTGAAGGAACAAAAATTGCAGATTTTAAAAATACTAATCAATCTTCTTTATACCGATTGTTCCAACCTAAATTCATGACCAAACCAATACTCATAATCGAATTGCCGGCAGTCAGGAATTTACGGTTCTTCAAACCGAAATTGCTGCCGCCGATATATTGCAATTGCAGCATATTATTCAAAGCCATTCTGGTAAAAAACACAGGCTCAAAAAAGATGTTATCCTCGTTTAACTGTTCTGATTTATTAATAAGAAATTGGTTTGAACTGACATGACTGATTCTTAAGGCTGTTCCATAATTTAATGGGAAGCTTGATCCGAAAAGGTTCAGGTCTTTCTTTTTCTTACTGCTGTAATTAACCTGAAGGAATGTTTTGCCGAATCTGATTTCCTGAGCTTCATAAATCACCATACCGTTTGATGTGTTTGTCAGGTAGTTGCGTTCTGAATTTCCCATTCCCAAACCGGCATAAATCTCCAGGATCCTGTCTTTATTATTACCGAATGTTGTAAAATACCCCGCACCGGTTTCAAGTAAATTATGACTGAACTCTTTTTTAGTCCGGTTTTGATCTGTTACTGAGGCGTTAAGCAGGGCCGCCCAGTGATCTGAGAAAGCATAAGCAGTATTGAATGAAAAATTCCCTTTGAGACTCAGACTTGCTGATGCATGAACTTCATCTTTTTTACTCAGCATCGGAGTGTTCGGTACATTCGGCATATATAAAGAACTGCATGATTGAATTAAGAGCATTGAGACTGAAAGAATAAAAGGGATCTTGTTCATAGGTCGTTTTTGTGTAGGGCTGGACTAAAACTTGTACATTTTCATACTTTTTATAGTGTGTATATCCCTATGCAAGAAAAGTGCCTTTAATTCTTCTGAGTATAGATTGCTCCTTTAATTTTACTTTTCAACACCGCTCCCCTCAGGCAAAAAGATTCGTAAATTTGAATTCATCCCAATATTATTCTTATGCCTGATTTTTCGCACCTGCACGTACATACTCAATTCTCGCTTTTGGATGGTGCGGCAGACATTTCGCGACTTTTCAAGAAAGCAAAAGCAGATGGAATGAAGGCTATGGCCATTACCGATCATGGTAATATGTTTGGGGTTTTCAAATTCGTTGCTGAAGCCGGAAAGCATGGGGTTAAGCCTATTGTTGGTTGTGAGTTTTATGTGGTGGACGATCGTCATTTAAAACAGTTTACCAAGGATAAGCGGGATATTCGTTATCATCAGCTATTGCTGGCTAAAAATGCCACCGGATACAAGAACCTGGTTAAGCTTTGTTCAATGGGCTATATTGAGGGATTGTACAGCAAATGGCCCCGTATTGATAAGGAGCTGATTCTGAAGCATCATGAGGGTCTTATCGCTACAACCTGTTGTCTGGGAGCATCTGTGCCGCAAGCCATTCTGAAGAAAGGTGAGGCAGAAGCAGAAATCGAGTTTAAATGGTGGCTTGATCTGTTTGGTGAAGATTATTATATCGAGCTTCAGAGACATGAGCTTCCTGAGCAGGAAACCGTAAATGCGGTATTGCTCAGGTTTGCCAAAAAATATAATGTTAAAGTGATCTGTTCCAATGATTCGCATTATGTGGATCAGCAGGATGCTAATGCTCATGATATCCTTTTGTGTGTGAATACCGGGGATATGAAAAGCACGCCAATAGCAACTGATGAAGAAAGCGGAAAGGGCTACAGGTTCGGTTTTCCGAATGATCAGTTCTTTTTCAAAACTCAGGCTGAAATGGGGCAGATCTTTCGCGATCTTCCGGAGGCACTGGATAATACCAATGAAATTGTAGATAAAGTTGAGGTTCTGCAGCTTAAGCGGGATATCATGCTTCCTAACTTCCCGATACCTGATGAGTTTAAAATTCATCAGGGGCCTGAATCAGATAACCTGAATCAGTGGGAATATCTTAAAGACCTGACTTTCAAAGGGGCTAAGGAGCGATACAGGGATATAACTCCGGATGTGGAAGAACGACTCAACTTTGAGTTGTTTACCATCCGTACAATGGGTTTTGCAGGGTATTTCCTGATTGTTGCTGATTTCATCAGGGCAGGTCGTGACCTGGGAGTGTTCATCGGTCCGGGAAGGGGATCTGCCGCCGGATCAGTAGTAGCTTATTGCATCGGAATCACGAATATCGATCCGATAAAGTATAATCTCCTGTTTGAGCGTTTCCTGAATCCCGACCGTAAGTCGATGCCCGATATTGATACAGACTTTGATGATTCCGGAAGACAGAAGGTGATTGATTATGTGGTTGATAAGTACGGTAAAAATCAGGTAGCACAGATCATTACCTATGGCTCTATGGCTGCCAAATCAAGTATTAAGGATGTTGCGCGGGTACTTGACCTTCCGCTGGCCGAGTCGAATATGCTGGCCAAACTGGTGCCTGACAGGCCCGGAACAAACCTGGTGCAGGTAATGACTGCTTCGCTTGATAATCTGAAGAAAGAACTGAATCCTGAAGACTTTGAGAATGTCAAAGCATTGAGAAAGATTCTGGAGGATGGTAAAACATTGCAGGCTGAGGTTTTGAAGGAAGCAATGATCCTTGAGGGATCCGTAAGAAACGTAGGAGTACATGCTGCCGGTATCATTATCGCACCGGATGACCTTACCAATATTATCCCGGTCGCTACATCAAAAGAATCCGATCTGCTGGTTACCCAGTTTGATGGTCGGGTGATTGAGGATGCGGGAGTAATTAAAATGGACTTTCTGGGACTGAAAACCCTGACCATTATCAAGGATGCCCTTCGGCTGATCAAACAAAATCATAACGTTGATATTGATATCGACTATATTTCTCTGGAGGATCAGAAGACATTTGAGCTGTATCAGCGTGGAGATACTAACGGAACTTTTCAGTTTGAAAGTGATGGTATGCAAATGTATTTGCGCGAGTTAAAGCCGGATAAGTTTGAGGATCTGATCGCGATGAACGCGCTTTACCGTCCGGGGCCGATAGAATATATTCCGAAATTTATTTCCAGAAAGCATGGCAGGGAAGAGGTAAGCTATGATCTTCAGGATATGCAGGAGCATCTGGAGGAAACCTACGGAATTACTGTATATCAGGAGCAGGTGATGCTGCTGTCGCAAAAACTGGCCGGATTCAGCAAGGGGGATGCCGACGTATTACGTAAGGCAATGGGTAAGAAGCAGATTGAGGTGCTGAATAAGATGAAAGCTCAGTTTATGGAGGGCTGTAAAATAAACGGGCATGATACTAAAATTGCAGAGAAAGTCTGGACCGACTGGGAGGCATTTGCTCAGTATGCATTCAATAAATCGCACTCTACCTGTTATGCTTTTGTGGCCTATCAGACGGCCTATCTGAAAGCCAATTACCCCGCTGAGTATATGGCGGCGGTATTAAATAACCAGAACAATATTGAAAAAATCTCCTTCTTCATGGAGGAGTGTAAAAAGATGGGGATCCCGGTATTGGGACCTGATATCAATGAATCTGAACTGAGCTTTACTGTAAATAAAAAGGGTGAAGTTCGCTTTGGAATGTCGGGTATGAAAGGCGTGGGCGAGAAGGCTGTAGAAAGTATTGTGGAGGAGCGGGAGGCTAACGGACCGTATTCAAGTGTTTATGACTTTGCCAGAAGGACCAATTCGCGAGCAGTTAGTAAGAAAGTGTATGAAAACCTGGTTTACGGAGGGGCATTCGACTGCTTTGGTTTTAACCGGGCTCAGTTTTTCTTTAAACCGGATGGCGGACTTTACAATGGAATTGAGCGTTTGGTGAAGTACACCAATGATTTTCAAAATAATCTGAATTCTTCGCAGGCTTCTTTATTTGGCGGGACCAATGATGCAGAGATCACTGAACCTCAACTGCCTGAATGCGAAGAATGGGGCTTGATCGAAAAGCTAAAATATGAAAAGGAGTCGATAGGGATTTATCTTACCGGGCATCCATTGGATAATTATAAATTTGAGCTCGATAATTTCTGTACTCATAAGGTTAAGCACCTTAGTCTGATCAGCAGGATGAAGTCTGCAGAAGCGCTGCCCGAGGATCAGGAGGAATTTAAGAAAATAAGTAATCGTGACTTGATTATTGGCGGACTGGTTTCGGCCTGCAGGCACGGCACCACTAAAACAGGTAAACCTTTCGGCTCGTTTATGTTCGAAGATTATGGCGAAACCTTTGAAATTGCACTGTTTGGAGAAGATTATATCAAATTAAAGCAATACCTGACCGTTGACTTGTTTTTACAAGTAAGGGGTACTGTTTCCGAGCGGTTTAAGCAAAAAGATAACTGGGAGTTTAAGGTGAACGGCATCGTTTTACTCTCAGACCTGAGGGATAAGATGTCAAAATGTCTGACAATTCAATTGCCGCTTTCAGAGCTGTCAGAATCATTTATGATGAAGATGGATGAGATAGTAAGAGCGAATGCCGAACAAAATGAAAACCGGAATTGTCAGTTGAAATTCATGATCCTGGATTATGAAGAAGAAACAGCTTTGGAAATGCCTTCTAAATCGCTGAGAATCAATCCAAGCAATGAATTTCTGGAAGGGATTACACATGTTCTTGGAGTTCGCTATAAGTTGAATTAATGTCACAATAGCAGTCATGATTTGTGGCAGGAATATTGAATAGTATATTTGAAAATAATATATGATCATATTTTCAGCCTGATTATTTTGCTGTTCAGATCAAATATTAATCCGGTCGGCCGGAAATCATATATAAAGGAAACAAATTATATACATTGAAAATCTAATTATTATGGCATTAGAATTAACAGATGCAAATTTCGACGAATTAGTCCTTAAGTCTGATAAACCTGTTTTGGTTGATTTCTGGGCAGAGTGGTGTGGTCCATGCCGTATGGTGGGTCCGGTTGTTGAAGAACTTGCAAAAGAGTATGAAGGAAAAGCAGTTATCGGGAAAGTAAACGTTGATCACAATCCGGGTATTTCTATGAAGTTTGGAATTCGTAATATTCCTGCTTTATTATATTTCAAAGGTGGTGAGATCGTTGATAAGCAGATTGGTGCTGTTCCTAAGTCGGTTCTTGCAGATAAATTAAGCAAACAGCTTTAACAGGTATAGATTTAAAGCAAAAGGCTCTTTCGTTAAATTTCGAAGGAGCCTTTTGCTTTAGGATTAATCCTGATTCCCTTAATCAAAGCTTTTTTCAAAATCAATGAATTAATATGCTATTTTAGGGTATGGAACCTAATCTGGCTAATTACAAGGAACTTCAGGATTTCGGTAATCTTGAACTGCTCTCCAGGCAGGTTGTTGAAGGCTTTATTACCGGTCTCCATAAAAGTCCCTTTCATGGTTTCTCAGTTGAGTTTGCCGAACATCGTTTATACAATACCGGAGATTCGGTAAAGAATGTAGACTGGAAGTTATTCGGACGTACAGATAAGCTTTTTGTGAAGCGTTTTGAGGAAGAGACCAATCTTCGATGCCAGATCATGATTGATGTTTCATCGTCTATGTATTATCCTGAAAAGGATTTTAACAAGCTTTTATTCTCGGTTTATGCTTCAGCTTCGCTGATGTATCTTTTTAAAAAGCAGAGGGACGCATTCGGATTGAGTTTGTTTTCAGATCATCTTGAATTGTCGACTGTAGCTAAATCGACAGGAGCACATCAGAAATACTTATTTGCAGAGCTTGAAAAACTCATTGCAAGAACAGACCGTTCGGTAAAAACTGCTTTAGCAGCAGCTCTGCATCAGGTAGCTGAACAAATTCATCAGCGTTCGCTTGTTATATTGTTTAGTGATATGCTTGAGGGAGAAAGCGCCGAAGGATTACAGGAAATTTTTGCAGCATTGCAGCATCTGAAGCATAATAAGCATGAGATTATTATCTTTAATGTACTGGATCACAAAACTGAACTGGACTTTGATTTTGATAACAGACCCTATCATTTTATTGATATTGAGAGTGGTGAGGATCTGAAAATCCATCCCAATAATGTGAAAGAGGTTTATCTGAATGCGGTTAAGGAATACCATAAAGAGCTCAGGCTGAAATGTGCCCAATACAAGATTGATCTGGTAGATGCCGATATTCATGCAGGATTTTATGAGGTTTTACATTCTTACCTCATCAAACGGGCTAAAATGGTTTGAATATTCAAAAACAGTGAACTATAGTGCCCGAGATGAAGTTCAATTTTAATTTTTAACAATAAAAAACGATGAAAAAAATTATTCTTTCAGTTTCTCTTATTATTTTGCTTAGTGCTATGCAGG
Organism: Daejeonella sp. H1SJ63; assembly: GCF_029360775.1. Lineage (GTDB taxonomy): Bacteria > Bacteroidota > Bacteroidia > Sphingobacteriales > Sphingobacteriaceae > Daejeonella. The sequence continues at coordinate 11,419 of NZ_JARKMZ010000033.1, forward strand.
TTCAAAAACCGGTTAAGATTATATTTTTCGGTGATTCAATTACCCGTGCCGGTGTAAATCCCGGCGGATATATCACCTTGATGCAGGAAGCCCTGAAAGGAAATACTAATCCGGGGTATGAGCTTGTTGGCGCAGGTATTGGCGGGAACAAGGTTTATGACCTTTACCTCAGGCATGAGGAGGATGTTTTAAATAAGAAACCTGATGTGGTGGTAATCTATGTCGGTGTAAATGATGTATGGCATAAGCAGAGCAACCAGACAGGCACTGATCCTGATAAATTCGTAGCTTTTTATTCTGCACTGATCAGGAAATTTCAGGCTGCCGGAATTAAAGTGATACTAAGTACTCCGGCTGTAATTGGAGAAAGGACTGATTTTAGTAATTCCCAGGACGGTGATCTGAATCGTTACAGCCAGTTGATTCGCGATCAGGCTTCAAAATTCGGATGCGGACTTGTTGATTTGAGAAAAGCTTTCCTTGAATATAATCTGAAGAATAACCCCGGGAATAAGGAATCGGGTATTCTGACTACCGACCGTGTTCATTTAAATCAGGAAGGAAACAGGCTTGTTGCTGATTTAATGCTAAAGGCAATTACAAATAAGTAAAAACATAAAAGCCAGATCTTGATCTGGCTTTTATGTTTTATTTTCTTCTGTTTCCGAACCGTCTCCTTGGACTTCCTGTTTTAGCAGGACTGCCTTCGGGTCTTTGCCCCGGTTTTTTGGATGATCCGCCTTTCTTTTTTGTTGACTGGCTGAAGATATATGCTGCAGCGCGCATATGATAAGGCTGCTCTTCCATTACCGGAATCTCGCGGCCAATCACTTTTTGAATATCTTTAAGGTATTCCATTTCCTCCTCATCGCATAATGAGAAGGCTATACCGCTTGATCCTGCTCTTCCGGTACGGCCGATGCGGTGCACATAAGTTTCAGGAACATTCGGTAGTTCGTAATTGATTACGTGAGAGAGCTCATCAATATCAATTCCTCTGGCTGCTATATCAGTAGCAATTAACGCTTTTATCTGTCCGTTTTTAAATCCGGATAGTGCTCTTTGTCTTGCATTCTGGGATTTGTTCCCGTGGATTGCTTCGGCTTTAATACCTGCTTTGATCAGATCTTTGGTGATCTTATCTGCTCCATGTTTTGTTCTCGTAAAAACAAGAGCAGATTTAATCGCCTTATCGTTGAGCATATGAATAAGAAGCTTCTTTTTATCACCTTTCTCCACAAAATAAACCGATTGATCAATAGTATCGGCGGTGCTTGATACCGGTGTTACCTCCACTTTTTCAGGATTCACAAGAATAGTATTGGCAAGTTTCTGAATTTCATCGGGCATTGTAGCAGAGAAGAACAGGGTCTGACGTTTTTCAGGAATTTTAGTGATGATCTTCTTTACATCATGAATGAATCCCATATCCAGCATACGATCAGCCTCGTCAAGTACGAATATTTTAAGATAGTGCAGATGAACGAACTTCTGATTGATAAGGTCAAGTAATCTTCCCGGGGTGGCAATAAGAATATCAACACCTGATTTTAATGCAGAAACCTGTGAACCCTGCGATACACCTCCGAAAATAACGGTATGTTTCAGGCCGGTATGACGTCCGTAGGCAGCGAAACTTTCGCCAATTTGTATGGCAAGCTCTCTGGTAGGGGTTAGTATCAGGCATTTGATAGTCCTCAGGCCTTCATGCTTTTTGCCGGTTTCCAGGATCTGAAGTATGGGAATTGCAAATGCTGCGGTTTTACCTGTTCCGGTTTGTGCACAGCCTAAAAGATCTTTACGTTCTAATATAATTGGGATTGATTGTTCCTGAATAGGTGTTGGGGCAGTGTAGCCCTCTGTTTTTAAAGCCTTTAAAATAGGCTCTATTAAATTTAAATTTTCGAATGACATGTAATGGTTTTACATTGCCGTTAATAATGCCGGCAATTTTATATTTCTGCAAAGGTACGGCTTTAAAGTGATAAAGCACTTTAATTGAATTTCCAGACTCTCAGGCTACATAAATGTCTAATGCTTCTGTGATAACGGAGCAGGCATGCCTGATTTCGTCTTCAGTAATTATCAGTGGAGGAGCGATTCGCATTGCTGTTTCACAGTGAAGAAACCAATCGATTACAATTCCTTTATCGATGCATATCCTGCTGATATTTTCCACTTGCTCAAAACTGCTGAGCTGAATGCTCAGCATAAGTCCTTTTCCGCGTATCTCCCTGATAGCCGGATGTTTGAGGCATTCTCTGAATAGTAATTCTTTTGAAGGAACATCGTCATAAAGTTTTTCTTCCAGAATCACATTCAAATTTGCCAGTCCTGCAGCACAGCTTACCGGATGTCCTCCGAATGTAGTAATATGTCCAAGAACAGGGTTCTCCATTAACGAACTCATGATCTCTTTACCGGAAATAAAAGCCCCTATAGGCATACCGCCACCCATTCCTTTAGCAATTAAAAGGATGTCGGGCACGATATTGAAGTTTTCAAAGCCGAATAAGCTGCCTGTACGGCCAAATCCGGTTTGAATTTCATCGAGAATAAGTAAGGTGCCGGTCTCATCACAGCGACGGCGTAACTCTTTCATATATTCGGTATCCGGCACTCTGACACCGGCTTCACCCTGTATGGTCTCCATAATTACAGCGGCAGTATCGGCACTGATCAGACCTAAATCATGAATTGAGTTGAATTCAATGAAACGAATTCCCGGAAGCAGCGGGCGGTAAGCCTGCTTGTAATGCTCATTGCCCATAACACTCAGGGCACCATGTGTACTTCCATGATAGGAGTTCTTACATGCAATGATTTCTGATCGTCCGGTATAGCGTTTTGCTAATTTTAGTGCACCTTCTGTTGCTTCAGCTCCCGAATTAACGAAGTAAACAGAACTTAATGATTCAGGAAGAACAGAACTGAGCCTTTTTGCAAATTCAACCTGTGGCGATTGTACATACTCGCCATAAACAGTCAGGTGGAGATATTTATCAGCCTGATCCTTGATTGCCTGTACAACTTTGGGGTTACGGTGTCCGGTATTACTAACTGCAAAACCTGAAACAAGATCCATATAGCGCTTTCCATCAGGCGAATACATGTACATGCCTTCAGCACGTTCTATTTCAAGTAGTCTTGGTGTGGGAGAGGTTTGAGCTGTATTGAGCAGAAAAAGCTGTCGCGGACTTAACATTCACAAAAATACATATATTATTTGCTGCCATAAAAAGATGAGCAGTCAAATTTGAATTTGTGAAGCAAATCAGTGATTAGTTAGACCTGCGGCGATAATTCAATTGCTTAATCAAATGTTCTCTGAATTCACGCTCTGCCTGGTAGAGGAGCAGTATTTTTTCAGGAGGAATAGCCTTGGAATAAATTTTCTTGTATTTCTTTTTGAGCTCCAGCATGCGGGTTTCATAATCCAGATCGAGATTAATTTTATCACTCGGAGATATGTCTGTTCTTTTTCTTTCCTCTCTACGCTTTTTCATGATTTCCATTAATTCCTTTTGGTAATTATTATATACCGGCCAGAATTTCTGTGCTTCTTCACTTGTCAGGTCTAATTTACTGGTAATAAACGCAACTTTAATTGCTTCGATTTGTTGATGTCTTTCCGCATGTGAAGGCTGCTGTGCGAATGCAGGTACATTGGCCAATGTGAATAGCATTATGACACCCCACAGCCCATTCTTTACATATCTGTTCATAATGATGTATTATTAATGTACAATTCGAGTTCCTGAGCTGAAATGTCATTGTTGACCTGCTGCAACTCTTCGGTATTTAAATGATCAATGATATACTGGTTATCGCTGACGGTAGTATGGATCTGAAGATAATTAATAATTTCCTGATCAGACACATCGGAAAGCTCTCTGCTGATTGTATAATAGCTTGAATTGAAATAGATGACACTACCAATGATCATGGTAATACATGCAGCAGCTGCATAACTGAACCAGTATGATTTCTTCTTCCCGATACGGGATTGAATACGGTTATTAAGGTTTACGAAATATTCGTCAGGGACGCTGAAACCTTGTTCGCTCTTTTGATTCAGCTTGTTTTCAATAGCAATACGGCTCTGAATCCGTTGAGTAAGCCCGTTAAAATAATTCTCAGGAATTGAAAATTCATCCTGAACATTGAATCGTTTTGATTCAATAAACGTCCGTGCTTTAACCTGTTCTGTAAGTGATTCGAAATATCCTGCGGGCACAGTAAATGGATTGTCCCTGCCTATTGAAGCAAGTACCGGGGCATCTTTTTGCCATTCCTTATCTGAATCCCTTAATTCCATTTTTTTTATTTAGATAAGCCTTCAATCAAAAGGTTTAATCTGAATTTACTAAAATCTGTTCGACTTTCTTTACAGCTATATGAAAGGATGCTTTTAAGGCACCCACGCTAGTTCCCAGAATCTCCGATATCTCTTCATATTTAAGATCATCAAAATATTTCATATTAAATACCAGCCTTTGTTTCTCAGGTAAGCTTAGCAGAGCCTTTTGAAGTTTCATTTGAGCCTTGTCGCCATCAAAGTAGGGGCTGTCTGCCAAAGTATTCATAAGGTCAAGCCCGCTGGATTCATCATTCAGAGAAACGCTGTTCCTTAATTTCTTACGATTTAAGAAAGAAATACTTTCATTGGTAGCTATCCGGTATAACCAGGTAAAAAGCTGAGAATCATTTCTGAAATTGGAAAGATTATTCCAGACTTTAATAAAAACATCCTGTACCAGATCATCGGTATCATCATGATCTATGACCAGCCTGCGGATATGCCAGTATATTTTCTGCTGATATTTATTCAGCAGCAGATTAAAAGCCTCAGTCCGGGTACTTTCCTTTGAAAATTTCTCTAAGATTACGGAATCTTCTACCTGCATAAATTCATTTATTGGGGTGGAATTTCCGAACTGAGGTTTGTAATTACTTACGTTTAATTACTTTTTGAACAGCTTTGATAATATCCTCAGTATCCAGCCCGTATTTCTTCATTAACTGATCTGGTGTTCCGCTTTCTCCGAAACTGTCATTTACAGCAACATATTCCTGTGGAGCCGGATTATTGATAGCCAGAACTTGTGCAATACTGTCTCCGAGTCCGCCGAAACGGTTATGCTCTTCAGCAGTAACAACACAGCCTGTTTTAGCTACAGATTTTAAGACAGCTTCTGTATCTAAAGGTTTAATGGTGTGAATATTTATTATTTCAGCACTGATACCTGCCTCTGCAAGCTTTTCACCTGCTTCAATTGCTTTCCACACCATGTGTCCGGTAGCGAAAATACTTACATCAGTACCTCCATTAACCATCCATGCTTTTCCGATCTCGAACTTCTGATCAGGATCAGTAAATACAGGAACAGACGGTCTGCCGAATCTTAAGTAAACAGGTCCGTGATAATCAGCAATAGCAATGGTAGCCGCTTTTGTCTGGTTGTAATCACATGGATTAATAACAACCATGCCCGGAAGCATTTTCATCATGCCAATATCCTCAAGAATCTGGTGTGTAGCACCATCCTCTCCAAGAGTAAGACCGGCATGAGAAGCTGCAATTTTTACATTTTTATCTGAGTAAGCGATGGATTGTCTGATCTGATCATATACGCGGCCGGTTGAGAAATTAGCAAAAGTTCCTGTAAACGGAATTTTTCCTCCAATGGTTAAACCTGCTGCAATACCCATCATATTGGCTTCAGCAATTCCGATCTGGAAAAAACGATCCGGAAATTCCTTAATAAAGGCATCCATTTTCAGGGAACCGATAAGATCGGCACATAAAGCAACAACTTTTTCGTTTCTTTTTCCGGCTTCCAGTAAACCTGCGCCAAAACCTGAACGTGTATCTTTTTTCTCTGTATATGTGTATTTCTTCATATTTCAATGCATATTCCTGTGCTTGCAGGTATAATTTAATTTTGTTTTCTCTGAATGAGAATTTACAGTCTGTATTTCAGAGTTAATTAATAATCGCCAAGTGTTTCTTCCAGTTGTCCGAGTGCATTCGCCAACTGCTCATCATTAGGAGCTGCACCATGCCATTTATGTGTATGCATCATGAAATCAACTCCATTGCCCATCATAGTTTGCATGAGAATCATAATCGGTTTGCCTTTAAATGTTTTGGATATAGCCAGATCAAATACTCTGACAACGTCAGCCATATCATTACCACTCATTTCAAGTACTTCCCAGCCAAATGCTTCCCATTTAGCACGCAGGCTGCCTAAAGAAAGTACTGCATCTGTTGGCCCGTCAATCTGCTGACCGTTAACATCAATTGCAGAGATCAGATTATCAACTTTGTTATGGCTTGCATACATTGCTGATTCCCAGATCTGACCTTCCTGAATCTCCCCGTCGCCGTGTAATGAGAAAACCAGACGATTGTCGTCATTTAACTTTTTAGCCAGCGCAGCACCAATTGCAACAGACATTCCCTGACCTAAAGAACCTGACGCAACCCGGATGCCCGGTAAGTTCTCGTGTGTTGTTGGGTGTCCCTGCAGGCGGGTGTTGATTTTTCTGAATGTAGCAAGCTCAGATACTTCAAAATATCCTGCACGGGCAAGAACGCTGTACCATAATGGAGAAATGTGGCCATTTGACAGGAAAAAAAGATCTTCACCCTGACCATCCATATTAAATTCAGTATTATGTTTCAAGGTGTGGAAATACAGTGCCACCATATAATCAGCACAACCTAATGAACCACCCGGATGACCTGACTGACAGGCATGAACCATCCTTAAAATATCTCTGCGAACCTGAGAAGCCGTTTTTGTTAATTTTTCTATATCTGGAGTCATAATTTATGCTTTATGGCCTTGCTTTGCCATGTTGTTAATTGCAATTAATGTGTTGTTATTGAATTTTTATTTCAGTAAGTCTAAAACCTGAGCAGAAGAATTTTTGGTGTCTACTTTATCAATTATCTTTCTGATGTTCCCGTCTTTCCCGATGATGAATGTCTTTCTGGCTACTCCCATATACTTTTTACCGTACATGTTTTTTTCAACCCATACACCATAAGCTTCAACAATCTTTTTATCAGTATCAGCAATAAGCGGGAACGGCAGGCTGTGTTTATTGATAAACTTCAGGTGCGATTTTTCATCGTCTGTACTTACTCCAAGTACAATAAAACCCTGACCGGTTAATGACTGGTAATTATCTCTGAAACTACAGGCTTCTGCAGTGCATCCCGGAGTATCGTCTTTGGGATAAAAATAAAGAATGATGTCTTTTCCTGAGAAGCTACTCAGGCTGATACTATTTCCATTTTGGTCGTTTGCGGTAAAATCAGGGGCTTTCTGACCCTCATTTAATTCAATCATTGATGCGCAGTTTTAGAGCCTCAAAATTAGTAAAATAAATATTGCGAAATGAATATTTCTGATTACCTGTAGAATACGGCATGGTACATGCCTGCATTGGCTTTTTTATCATTAACGATTAGCTGAAAATCATGTCTGCCGGATGTTATTGTACCATCAAACCTGTGCCATAATGCACCTGTCCTGAAGTCGTATTCCATAAGAATCCAGCGCCCATCGATAAGTGCTGTAAAGGAATCGATGCCGGATAAATTATCTGATATGCGAAACTGTATTCTTGAAGCTGCGCTGAGATTGCGGCCGCTACTGATGTTCACGGGTATAATTACAGGAGCAATTGTATCTGTTGTGATATAAAAACTGTCGAAATTTTTTAGTTCTGCCCTGATATATCCGTTTTCATATACACCACCCTGAGCCACTTTTTTATTGTTTACAATCAGCGCTTTACTGCGCAGCCGAATGGGAAGGTCTTCGTCAGCCTTAATTGAAACATAATAAGGATTATGTACAGGAATCAGACGGGTATGAATGTGATGAATTGGCGAATATCCTCCTGCCGGGCGTGCTGAACTCTTATATGTAAAATCCAGATTACTATAGAGGGTATTCAGGGGTAAAATCAAGCTTAAACCTGTTGTATCAAATTTGTTAATTTGATTATAAATGAATTTTCTGATACCTGAAGTTTTCGCAATTTTCGCTGAACCCTCTTGAAATCTGATCCTGAAATTTAATATACTTTCATTTCCTGCAATATCCCTGACCACATATTTTGCATCATGTATATTCTGGTCGCCCAAATTAATAATGCCATTATTCAATACATTTTTATAAATATTCAGTGGATTTCCCGGTTCCCTGAAACTTTTTTGAATTCTACGTCCGGCACTGATTAATGCCGGATAATCGATATGAGAGTTAATACCTCTTGATTGATCAAAAGAAAATTTTTCCCATACGGATGAATGAATCAACTGATCATCGAGGTAAAGTTCAATTGCATACGGTCCGTTGGAATTTTCTGAAGCTGAATTTTTATCACTTGTCATGATTCCCAAACCTGCTTCACCACCAATACTGATGATATTATCCGGTGATAATTTGTATTTGCCGTATCCTCCGCTAACCTGAAAGAACCGTTTAGGCGTGTTTTCGCTGAAAGGGGCAGAGTTTAAATGATAGAGATAAATACCAGAAATTGTTGGTTTAACCCTGTCGGGTACGCTTATGCCAAATAGCTGGGGGTTAATGGTTTCCTCAGTTTTGGTATCCCGCAGTTCAAAGTGCAGATGCGGACCACCTGAACTTCCGGTATTTCCTGACCAGGCAATGATTTCTCCTTTTTTAACTGGTATTTCAATCATCAGTAAAGGGAAATCGACATCGAATTTCTCTGCTCTGTACTGATAGTTACGAATTGACTGGCTTATTCTGTCGTTGAAATTCCTCAGGTGCATATAAACAGACGTAAATCCGTTAGGATGATTGATATATGCAATATTACCTCCGCCACCTATCTGAACTCTCAGCCGGGAAATATATCCATCGGCTACGGCGTACACCGGATAACCCTCCTGCTGATTGGTCTTGAAGTCCAGCCCTGAGTGGAAATGGTTACCTCTGATCTCTCCGAAATTTCCGGATAAAACCGGAGACAGATCCAGAGGAGGTCTGAAATAGCTGAGAGGATACTTTCCGTCTCTGATCTCCTGAGCGCTGAGCTGCAGGAAAAACAATGACAGAATTATGCTTGATAGTAATCTGGGCATTTGCAGGAATGAATTACCTGATGTCAAAGTCCAGTAATTTCTCATTTTCAAGGTAACCTTCCAGATGATCGCCGATATTTACTTTCCCTACACCTTGTGGAGTACCGGTATAGATAAGATCGCCTTTTTTCAGGGTAATGTATTTCGAAACGAACGCAATGATATATTCGAAAGAGAAAAGCAGGTCTTTGGTGTTTCCGTCCTGCACAGTTTTTCCATTCAGGTCTAACCTGATATTCAGATTTCTGAGATCTTTAAAGTTTGCTTTAGGTATGAATTTACTTACCGGCGCTGAATTGTCAAATGCTTTGGCAAGCTCCCATGGCAAGCCCTTTTCTTTATGTTTTTGCTGGATATCCCTTGCGGTGAAGTCTACACCCAAACCGATCTCATCAAAGTAGTTGGACGCAAATTTTTCGGCAATATGCTTTCCCTCTTTGGATATTTTTAGTACAAGCTCAATCTCATGATGAATATCCGTTGAGAATTCAGGATGATAGAACGGCTTATTATCTTTTAATACCGCAGTATCGGGTTTCATAAAAATGACCGGCACTGTTGGTACAGGATTGTTTAGCTCTTTGGCATGTTCAGCGTAATTACGCCCGATCGCAATAATTTTCATTCTGCGAATATAAGAATAGGCTATAAAACGGAAGTAAAAAAGAGACAGATTATTACAGAACCGAGATGCGTTTGGTTATGATCTCGTTCCCGGCACTTACACGGACAAAATAAAATCCGCTGGTTATTTTGGAAGAAATGCTAAAAGAACTGGTATGGGCACCTGCATCCAGTCTTTCAGAAAACAGGGTTGTTATCTGATTGCCTAAAATATCCATGATTCTGATGGTTACATTAACGTCTTTACTTACGGTATAACTCATGTTCAGATATTCGGTAATCGGATTAGGGTAAACTTTAACATTGGTTAAAATTTTATCATTCTGAACCTTTTCTCCTAAAGTTGTGGCTCTTGGAATTCCGGCTACTTTAGAACTGGCTAAAAGCTTGTCTTTTTCAGGTTTAAAAGGAGTGAAGTTAACCTTTACGCCGTTTTTAAGATAGGTTGGCTTATTTGAACGGGTATCGGTAATTTTTGTTGATCTTGTTTTGGTAGAATCTGCACGGGGCACTGCCTTCGAAAAACTATAAGCATAGCCTGAACCCAACATTGTTATGCTGAATACTATGGTTATAATGAATTTTCTCAGGTAGATATTTATCATACGCAATTCCGACAGATGTATAAATATAAGGCATATTAATATATCCCAATACTATTCTGTGATTTTTTTAACATTTTTTAACTAAAAAACTTATTTTACGGTCAGGGTAACTCTAATGTTACTAAATCCAGCCAAAAAATGTTGAAAATGAGTCAACTATTTTACCGTTGTGATATTGTTTTTAAGATGTACTTTTGGAAACAAAATCATTTGAGGTGTCAAAGGTAAAAAATCTTAATAAATTAACAGCAGCCGGATTGTTAATTAGTCTTGGAATAGTTTACGGGGATATTGGAACTTCTCCGCTTTATGTATTTAAAGCGATCGTTGCAGATCGTATTATTACTACTGATTTAATTTTAGGAGGACTTTCATGTATATTTTGGACGCTTTCACTTCAAACCACGGTTAAGTATGTTTTAATTACTCTACGTGCAGATAACAAAGGAGAGGGAGGGATACTATCGTTATTCTCCCTGGTTAAAAAGAGAGGGAAGTGGCTGGTAATACCTGCGATGGTAGGTGGCTCGGCCATGTTGGCAGATGGAATGATTACTCCCCCAATTACCGTTTCAGCAGCGATTGAAGGTCTTAGAATTTTTTATGCTGATATTCCAACAGTTCCAATAGTAATTTTGATTATTTCAATGCTGTTCCTGATTCAAAGGTTTGGTACTTTTATAGTAGGGAAAGCCTTTGGTCCAATCATGTTTATATGGTTTACTATGATGGCTTTGTTAGGCGGGGTTTATCTTGTTCAGTTCCCTGAAATTTTGAAGGCAATAAACCCTTACTATGCATACTCATTGCTCTCGTCCAATCCAAATTCATTATTCATACTTGGTGCAGTATTCCTCTGTACTACGGGGGCAGAAGCCTTGTATTCTGATCTGGGGCACTGCGGGAGAGAGAATATCCGGATAAGCTGGATCTATGTAAAGATATGTCTTCTTTTAAACTATTTCGGACAGGGAGTATGGTTATGGCAGCATCAGGGTAGTATTTTAGATAGTAATGAGAATCCATTTTTTACTATTATGCCTGAGTGGTTCTTAATAATAGGCATCAGTATCGCGACCGCCGCAGCTATTATAGCAAGTCAGGCGTTAATCTCAGGGTCTTTTACACTGATTTCAGAAGCTGTGAGACTGAATTTATGGCCAAAGGTTAAGATTAATTATCCAAGTAATCAGAAGGGGCAATTGTATGTCCCATCGATGAATTTATTATTGTGGATAGGATGTATTGTGGTAGTGCTGATTTTTAAAGAATCGGCAGCTATGGAGGGTGCTTACGGATTGGCGATTAATCTTACCTTTCTGATGACTACTATATTGGTTGCAGCTTTTCTTAAACGTAAGAAATTCCCTAATTATATTATAATAACTTTCATCCTTGTCTATGGCTTAATTGAGTTAGGGTTTTTAGTTGCCAATATGGCTAAATTTATGCATGGAGGCTGGTTTACTATAATCCTTGCATCTTTTATATTGTCTGTAATGTGGGCCTGGTCATCTGCCAGAAGAATCAAAAACCGCTTCGTTAAATTTGTAGAAATTGATTCTTATTATCCTATACTTACAGAGTTAAGTGAGGATGAATCTGTACCCAAATATGCTTCTCAGCTGGTATATCTTACCAGCTCCAATTTCAACTCGGAGATTGAATCGAAAATCATGTATTCGATTCTTCAGAAGCAGCCTAAGCGTGCAGATGTTTACTGGCTTGTACATGTTGATGTGACGGATGAACCGTTTACAAGAGATTATAAAGTAGAATTTCTGGTTCCTAATAAATTGATCAGGATTGATTTTAAGCTGGGCTTCAGAGTGGAGCAGCAGATTAACGTTCTGTTCAGAAAGGTGGTTGAAGAACTGGTTAAGAACAAGGAGGTGGATATTACCAGTAAGTATACTTCGCTGAATAAGTATAAAATTATTGGTGATTTCAGATTCGTAGTTCTTGAAAAAGTCTTGTCGCGCTCAAACGTATTGAGTTTTATGGACAAATTTATTATGGACTATTACTTCATTCTGAAGAAATTTTCACTTTCTGAAGAAAGAGGTTTCGGACTCGATATCAGTTTTGTAACGATTGAAAGAGTACCATTGATAATCTCAACACAGGATAATAGTGAACTGACCCGATTGGAATAGAGTCAGTCAGGGTTTTAAACAAAAATAGACGCTCACCGGGCGTCTATTTTTGTTTATTGTATTATCATTGTTGTCCGGTTAAAATGATTTGCCCATACTGAAAATCTTTCGCTCATGCCGCTGGGCCTAATTCTTTTCCTGCAGCTGAAAAGAATCAAAAAGCCGCGGCTGCCCGGTATTTGTTGTAAATCCACATTTTATCCTGTTAGTGCACTCCAAGACGTGTTTAAGCAAGTGAGGCATGAATGTTTCTGCAACACTTCTCCGGATTGCTTGATGCCTGTGCTCTATGATTGTTATCACAAAGGATAAAACGCGCCTTTACTGCCAAATCCCGGAAGGCCGATCTCTGCAAGAATCAACACCTGTAATTGATGAATGGTTGTCAGCCGAAGCACGATTCCAATAAACGTTCATATCATACAGGAGGTACCGAAGGACGATTCAATCCCCAGTGCCGGCAAGATCAAAAAAACAGGGGGTAGATTCAATCAAAAAGCAAAACCGAGCATTAGGCTTTGGGATCATATGCGGAACGCTTTCACCAAGCAGTATCCCCCAAAGTCAGCGATCACTGTTTTTTTGATGTGCGGTGGTTTGTGGCCAAAGGCACCTAGGGATTGAAAGAGGCTTTTGGGTACTTTTGGCCTTCAAAAGTACCGAGCTCTCCCGGCGATAGAGGGAGGAAAGGTTATAGAGGAGGGCTTACATCGCAATCCTAAAATAATATCCATGTTTTAAAGGCCAAAACAAAGTTTTTTTATTCGTTCTAAATTTAACCGGACACTAGTGATTGTATTATAGGCTATCGATTACTTATTCAGCTTACTTTTATGATAGCTGTATGAAAAGTAGATGATTAATCCTAATCCAAGCCAGATCAAAAACCTCAGCCAGTTAGTATAACCCAGCTCAGTCATCAGATATAAACAACTTAGCATTCCCAGGACCGGGATGAGTGAAAGGTTTTTCATGAAAGACAGAACTGACATGATAACCGCGGCCAGAATAAACAGGAAATAGGGGAGTTTGTCTTTATAAACATGCCAGTCGCCATTATAGTCAAACAAAGACATAATCTCCTGTTTGAAGTAAATAAAGATTCCGGCAAATAAAAGAGGTACAATGAATTTTGAATTGATATATGGAATGCGGAATCGTTTTGAATTTGCTTCTGTTGCATTCTCTTCAGGAAGTATAAGTACCCCCGCACAAACCAGTACAAATGCGAAAAGAGTGCCAATGCTGGTCAGATCAGTCACCTCAGTCAGATTCATAAACAGAGCCGGGATGGCAACAACTGCTCCGGTTACCAGAGTTGCAAACCATGGTGTTTTATATTTGGGATGAATGCTGGAAAATTTCTCAGGAAGTAATCCATCGCGGCTCATACTCATCCAGATACGCGGCTGACCCATTTGAAAGATCAGCATTACACTGGCTGTTGCAATAACCGCACTTATTGATATAACATAACTGATATTATCAAGCCCTACATTTTTAAATACAAAGGCCAGCGGATCTTCAACCTGCAGCTCCTTATAATTAACCATTCCGGTTAGAACCAAAGCTACCAGAATGTAAAGAATGGTACAAATAATCAGGGAGTAGATCATTCCTTTGGGAAGATCGCGTTGTGGATTTTTGCATTCCTCAGCTGTTGTTGATATGGCATCGAAGCCGATATAAGCAAAGAAAACACCTGAAACTCCCTTCATCATACCTTCAAAACCATTGGGCAAGAATGGAGTCCAGTTGGCTGGTTTTACGTAAAAGAAGCCCAGCAGAACCACCGCTACAACCACACCTACTTTCAGAAATACCATCGCATTGGTGGCTCGCTTTGTTTCTCTTATCCCGATATAAACCAGATAGGTAATCAAAAAAACAATTGCCAGTGCAGGAATATCAGCAATGAACTTAAAGCTTCCCAAGCCCGGAGCAGTGTTCCATGCCTGGGCAGCAAATTGTACTTTATCACTGATTTTGCTCAGATCTGTACCGGCAGCTATAACTTCGGCATGGGCTTTTGAAGCACTGAGGTAATCCATGGTCAGGTAAGCCGGAATATGAATCCCGAACCCTTCAAGCAAATTAGTGAAATACTCGCTCCATGAAATTGCTACAGCAATATTACCAATGGCATATTCCATCAACAGATCCCATCCTATAATCCATGCAATTAGCTCGCCGAATGATGCATAAGCGTATGTATAAGCACTGCCTGCCACCGGTATTCTGGATGCAAACTCAGCATAACACATAGCTGAAAAACCACAGGTAATTGCAGTTATGATAAATAAAATACTTACACCGGGTCCCCCATTAAAGGCGGCATTTCCAATCGTTGAAAAAATACCTGCGCCAATCACTGCAGCGATTCCCATCAGGGTGAGATCCTTTACCGAAAGCACCCTTCGCAGTCCCTCAGCTTCAGTTTCAGCATCAGAAAATCCTGCCTGCCTGTCTTTCATGATCAGGTCAATGGATTTTTTTCTAAACAGGTTCAAGGGCATATAAATTGGGTTAGTTGAATGTTTTAGTGATCAAACATAAAAATTATTTAGTTTTGACAACGCATTCAGCCTGAATAATGAGGAAAAGCTTTTCAGATTTACTTTATCAATACCGCATTTTTTTTATCCCATTTTTGATTCTGATCATGTTTGGTTTAGGACTGATTATGATGTTTTCAAAAACGGATCTCTTTCTTTGGATCAATAACCATCATAACAGTTTTTTTGATGAGTTTTTTAAGCTTATGACTTTTTTGGGCGACGGTATAACTACTGTGCTGGTTGTGCTGCTGCTTTTGTTTGTTAAATATCGTTACGCAGTTTTTACAGCAATAGCTTATGCTTACAGTTCTTTGATTGTTCAGATACTAAAAAGGATATTTCATGCACCCAGACCAATTAAATACTTTGAGGATATTAGTCCGATAAGAACAATCGAAGGATATCCGATTCATCAATGGAACAGTTTTCCTTCAGGTCATACCGCTTCGGTTTTTACTCTTGCGGTTGTTTTAACTTTTATTCTTAAGGATAAAAAATATCATTGGCTCATTCTTCCTATGGCTGCACTCACTGCATTTTCGAGAGTATATTTAGCGCAACATTTTATGGAAGATATTGTTGCAGGAGCGGTTCTGGCTGTAATTCTTACTTTTCAGTTAATGTACGTTCTTGGGAATACCAAATGGTTCAACTCATCAAAACTGGATGGGAGGCTTTTTGGAAAGGCTTAATTTGAATATGAAAGGACTTATCGTTTTTTTAGTTAGCCTGATCTTGCTTTTGTCTAATCTGGACAAACCAATAATTTATATTCTTGATGAAGCAAAGAATGCCGAATGTGCAAGGGAAATGCTGGTAAATGATGATTTTATTGTTCCGTTTTTTAACGGACAACTCAGGACCGATAAGCCTCCCTTGCATTATTTTTTTATGGCTTTGTCTTATAAAATATTTGGTGTTTCGGCATTTAGTGCACGGTTCTTTTCAGGTGTTTTCGGAGCTCTGACCATTCTGATTACCTTTCTTTTTGCAAGACGATATATCAGTGAAAAAGCTGCATGGCTTGCCGCCCTCGTATTATTATCTTCCCTGCATTTTAACTTCCAGATGCGTCTGTCGGTTCCTGATCCTTATCTGATATTTTTTATGACCTCCAGTTTCATGAGCTTTTATGTATTCATGACTGAGGGTGCGAAAAAATGGCTTTGGCTGATGTATGTATGCTTCGGACTTGGATTGCTGACTAAGGGTCCGATTGCCATTGCATTGCCCGGATTGATCATACTTTTATTTTTAATTTTAAGTAAGCAGTTCAGCTGGAAGTTTGTAGCCTCAATGAATATGCCATTAGGAGTAGTAATTGTACTGGCTGTTGCATTGCCATGGTACTGGCTCAATTACGAAGCTACCAATGGTTTGTGGACCGAAGGTTTTTTCCTTAAGCATAATTTGAAGCGTTTTTCAGATACCATGGAGGGGCATGGAGGCTTTTTTCTCCTTCCTTTGGTGATGGTCATTATCGGCCTGCTTCCATTAGGTGTATTTTGTATTCAGGCGCTGTTTCACGCCTGGAAAGAACGTGCGAATAAGGCTTTATTGTATAGTTTGTGTATTGTACTGGGCATTATTGTGTTTTTCTCCTTCTCACAGACCAAACTGCCCAATTATACTGCACCGGCCTATCCCTTTATAGCAATTCTGATTGCATTTTTATTAGCCGGGATGGATGGCAGTAATGTTTCTCTGAAGAAAGTAAAATGGGCCTATGTATTTTATACTATAATTGCTTTTGCTATTCCGGCGGCAGTTTATTTCGGATTAAAGGCTGATAAGAATGTACATCAGGCTGCAGGTGTCTGGATATGGTTTATTCCGATTCCCTTTGGATCTGTATTGGGATGGTATTTCATCAGTAAAAGACAGATGAGTAAATTTATCCTTAGTATGTCTGTTTCCTTCATATTCAGTAATTTTTTGTTTTTTGCCAAAGCTTATCCAAGGGTATATGGAATAAATCCAATTGTCTCTTCTATTGCAATTGTACAAAACAAGCCGGATCTGGTTTATTACAAAATGATGAATTCTGCCTATATATTCAATATGCAGCGTTTGGTTCCGGCAATATACACTCAGGATAGTCTTAAAATGTATTTAAAAACTCATCCTGAGGCTGCAGTGATATCCCGTAAGCAATTTGACGAAGAGATCAGATCAGTAACAGATTTAGTGCCTGTTTTTGAGCAGAAGGACATCTTTGAAAATCCTACGACTGTGATTTATCAGTCAGGTCGCTGAGTCCTTTTTGGTGGTAATGGAGGTAAGGGCATTGATGGTGGCCTGTAAATATTCAAAAGATTCTGCCGGCGACAGGAGTGATTTTTTTAGTCTTCATGAGTAGGATTCGATATCAGGGTTCATTTGGATTCTTATTTGGTGTTTTAGACTATTTCTTTAAAAGGTTTAACCATTAAAAGAAATCAAAAAGATGAATCCTGATTAAACTATGTATGGATAATCTCATTGATTATTTCTCTGGGAAACGCTCCAGCTTTGTTATAAACTAGAATAAATTCATTGTCTTCAAAGCAAGCGATTTCATTTGGTCTTTCCTTTAAAAGTTCATTAACATCATATACCTTTATTCCTAAGGGTATGAACTTTGAAGTATCAATCTTTGCAATTACCTTGTTCTCAGTTGCGTAAAACATTGCACGCTCAAGTTTTGGAGTTGTTGACACTCCTCTTGTTGGAAAGCCATTCTGCTTCCATTGGTGTTGACGTACAGCGTTTCTCAAACTGCCAAATTCCAGAGGGAAAGTCATATCAATACCAAACATAGGATCAGCCATAAACTCCTCTAAACTTTTAGGAATCAATTTATATTTTTCTTCAATCTCAACTTGCCTTAGCGCTCTAAATAAAAAAGGATGCTCCAAACTGTTAAATTGTTTTTTTACTTTTTTTAACCTTCTCCTTACTAAATAAATCAGCAGTATACTTTTCATAGAGCTCAAATAAGAACTCCATTCTCTTTGCTTCACTTGTGAATGGTTGAGAACGATAAGCTAAATCAACTGCTTTATCTAGGTCATCATGTGCTTTTACTAATGCTGGAGGCATAGTAGTTTTATTGTATAAGTCAGCCAAACTGCTATTAGGAAACTCATTCCTTGCATTCATTAACTCTTTAACTGCTTGTTTAATTTTTCCTACCTGAGTATCTGTTGGATTCTCTGGCCAAGGAAAGTTATTATAAGTTAGCTGATTAGAATAACTATAATCACTTTTTAATCTTCCACTTGTTGTCCTCTGTACTAACCCCCTAAAAGACTGGACTAAATTATTAAAACAATTTAGAACCATTAAATTAGGGAATTATGAAAAAAGAGAGAAGGTCTTTCAGTCCAGAAGATCGTTTAGCTATCGTCCAGGAAGGTCAGCGTGAAGGAACCACAGCGGTTTGCCGTAAATACAATCTAGCGCCATCCTTGTATGCCAGATGGAAGAGTAAATATCTTTCCAAAGGTGTAGAAGGGTTAAAGCCAGCGTATCACCGTATTGATCCGGAGATCCGGGCATTGGAAGAGGAGAATGAACGTCTCAAGCGGATCATCGCCAAACAAGCACTTGAGATTGAGGTTAAGTCAGAGCTTTTAAAAAAAACTCCTATCCAACCCAAATCAAGAAGATGATCGTTTCGAGTTTCAGGCACATAGCTCCAGCCAGTACGCTGTTATCCTGGGTTAATCTTTCAGGCAGTGTTTATTATTACAAGAATAAAGAGGGAAAACGGGGAGTAAAATCTAGTACTCATACGTTTAAACTGGATGGTTCCATGGTAGAAAACCAAGTGATCATTGAAGAAATAAAAGACATTCTATCTCAGGAGTTCTGCTGCTACGGCTATGAGAATGTAACCGGAGAGCTTCGGAAGCTAGATTACTATATCAATGAGAAAAAAGTTTACCGGTTAATGGATGAACAGAATTTGTTACTCGGTAAAGTCATCCGAACTAGTGGTAAGCGCAGATTCGTTCAGCATCGTAAGATCGCCGCCACCTATCCGATGGAATACCTGTGCCTGGATATTAAATACATTTATGTCCATGCAGATAGGCGCAATTACTATCTGCTAACCATATTGGATGTCTTCTCGCGCAGAACGGTAGATCAGATCTTCCAGAAAAGTATTCGTCAGATAGATGTAATTAACGCTTTCAGAAGAATACAACAGCAGTACGGGATTAAAGGTGTCACCATCAGGAATGATAACGGATCACAGTTTATCGCCAACAGCGTTAAACAATACCTTAGAGCTGCAGAAGCCAATCAGGAGTTTACCCACGTAGCCACGCCCGAAGAAAACTCTTACATTGAAGCCTTTCACAGTATCGTTCAGAGGGAGGTTGTGGACCGCTACGAGTTTGACAGCTTCTACCATGCAAAGCACGTTCTGGCTGCGCACAGATCCTGGTATGATAACCGCAGAAATCACCGCATGATCGGAATGATCCCAAAAGAAAAATGGGAGCAAAACATTCATATCACCGAGGCAAAACGGGAACTGCTCAGAACAAAGGAAACAGCTACTATATCGGCAATCAAAAATAATCAGGTAGCAGAATATTCAGATGAAAAATTACAGCTAAATTCGAACACTTATTACACAACTAATTCACAAATCTTGTCCAACTAATAAGGGGTCGGTACAATAAATTAAAAGTAATGAGCTATATTTTTATTTACTTTGAGCTGTAAATAGATTTAAAATGAACCTGAAAGAGCAAATTATTGCGCTCATAAAAGAACCCCGCTCGTACTAATCTGTTACTACTTAAATATTGGAAGTTCTTTCAGGACAAGACAGGATGTATCACTCTACGATTACCATATTAGCCAATGAAATTCACGTGCTGCAAGTTTGCGCTAGCAGAGCCCAAAACAACATCATCAACTCCCTTTATTCCCAAGTCAGGTTAGAGCGACTATCCCTTGATTAATTTGCTAAGATATTTAGTTTGATTTGTCAGCCATATAATCGTTCTTTGAAATACAATTGTAATATTTTTATAAAACATTGAAAATAATTAAGCAATAGCTTAAGTTTGTATGAGAAGAAAGGCAATAATCATTCGAACATCGGAAGACGGAAAGCGATGCATCGCGGTAGATTCTGATAATTATGATGTTATTCTGTCTTTTTTGAGTGCTGATGCCCGACATAAAAGTAAGTTTGCTGATATAGTCAATGTATTATTAGCTGGTCTTAGAAATACCTATTTATATGATAAGGAAGAGCCCGATGCCCGAAGCAAAGGGGTTAGGGCAATGAAATTTTTCAAAGGACAGGAAAATGCTCGTATCTATTGCAAAGAGGTAATAAAGGAGGACAAAACCTTCGTCATAATCGCTTCCGAATTGTTAACACGGAAGAAGACACAAAAAATCGATAAGAAGATATTAAACATTATCCATAAAGTAGCAAGTTATGACTACCAGGAAATCATCGACCCCGAATCAAATTAAAACTTCATTTGATCAACTGTTCAACAACTTTACGGATGAGGAGTTACTGGAACAGGAGGCACGATTATTATCATTTCAATTTCTAAGCGAAATAGAATCTGCTATGGAAAAGCAAAGAATGAGCAAGAAGGATCTTGCCGAAAAGGTGAACACTTCAGCAAGCTATATTACCCAGCTTTTCCGGGGCGACCGCTTAGCCAATTTCAATATTCTGGCAAAAATTCAAAGAGCCTTAGATTTAAAATTCGAAATTATCGGTAAAGAAATTCATTCGCAGACAAGTAAGATTGGATTTGATTTTCCTGAGCTCGAAATGGATTATGGCTTTTATGGGGTTTATAAAAACCTAAAACCTGATTATAGCAGGTCTATAGATAGATTTAAGGCTGAATATAATGAGGGAAAGGTAGCCTGATGAAAGCGAAAATATCACCACTATCCTGGACAAATTTTGCTTTGCTTCAAAGTAATTTCCAATTCGTACCCCCTGAAGGTAAGCCCAGGAGAAAGAAGATTAACCCTGCCGAATATTTTAAAGCATACATGATTGATGTAGATTTCGATATTCAGGATCTGTCGGAAGACGAATTTCAGGTATTTACAAAAATCAGCATCAATAATGATGAAGTGCCTGAGGCCGGGTACAAAATTTCGGTAGAGGGAACCGGGGTTTTTCGCATAGACCCTAATATTGAGCTACCCGACACGCACCGTGCTAATTTAAAGAACTATTCTGCTGTGAACCTTCTTATTAACCGGCTACGTACTCATATTTTGCAGACTACTGGTATGTCGGTATTTGGTCCTTATGATCTGCCGCCAATTGATATTACAGACCTGTTTGCACAAAAGGCCTCGCTATAGTAGTAAGTTTCCCGACAAATTCGAACAACATCGTTAAGACCTGTTTCATATTGCATCGTCAGTTGTAATCAACCCCTGCAATCACCCCGCCACCCCATAAAACCTTTCGAGCCCCTGTATTAATTTCTCCTCATCTGCCCTGAACTGCCAGTTTGAGGAGTTAACTTTTTTCGCCCAGGCATACATCTCCGGGGGTACAATTCCTTTGGGAGCAGGTTTCTTTTCAAATGCCTCACGTAAAGTGTAAAACTCGTCCATTTCATAAAGGCTGATATCATGCTGAGTAAGCCAGTCCATAAACCTGTCCTCATCTCCCTGAATGATCTCAATTTCTTCCTGTTTTTCAGGCTTAACCGGAAGGTCCAGATGGCCGGCGAATCCAACAGTGTCGAGCACATTTCGGAAATGTATACCTATTTGGTATTTGTGAGCACTTAATTCATCAATGTCTGCATCCGGTCCGAATTCTGTTTCAAGATATAAGAGGAAACGAAGCATGATTTCCTGAACTGCCAGCAATACTTTTTGCAAGTATTGAGCTGAAACCCATCCTGCAGCCCGTATCAGATGAAGGTCGGGACCGTAAACCTCTTTTAACTTGAGTGCCAGGATGCCTTTTACGTTTTCTTTGAGGAAAATAATTTTTCCGCGGGAGGACACCCAGTTTTCATCTGACTCATTGATGGGTAATTCCCAGTGAATACAACAAGATTCTTCGGGGGAATCCAGAAACCCAGTAGGGAGGGACATAAAATATTTCATGCCATCTTGCTCATATTCAATATCATAACTTGGCTTGAACATCCTGTAGTCAGGGATTGGGTGCTTGCCTGTCCAATACCCATTTGTTTCGAGTCTGACCCATTCAAACAAAGGCCGGCATTTTAGGGCTTCTGCCAGGTCTTTGATGCAATTTAATGCGATATCCGTTGAAATCGACCCATAAAGCAGGTGCCGCTTTAAGTAGGTGATTGTTCCCGGTAGTCTGCCTTTGCTATCAATCTCTCTGATGGTATCAGCTTGTATATGCAATAATTTAAAGATTCTTTGGATTCCCTCGTAGCTTGGTTTGGTTGATCCTTTTTCCAAGCGGTCATAGGCAGATTTCGACATGTAAAGTCTTTCAGCCATATCTCTCATGTTCAAGCCTTTCTCTTCACGGTATGTGCGTAGTGTGGCAGCTAAGTCTAAAGTGTCCATAGGCAGGTCATTTAAAATCAAAGCGAGAGCATAATAAATTTAAGAAATGATTTTGATGATCAGAAATCCCATCATGAAAAGCTCTGCCGGAAACAACAGATTTCTCCACAGCATAAATGACAATTTTAAGAAGAAAATACTGCTGCTGTGTTCGAGATGACGGAAATTCTTTGTCCCGCAAACAGGGACAGCTTGTCCCGCAAAACGGGACAAGTTTCTTCGTTTTTTCGATATCGCTCCTGCAATTTTGAGTATTGATGTACCCGGAACTTGGAAAACCAGATCACCAGACAGGAATTTGAAGCGCAGACTAAGATGCTGAAGCGGATCCTTGATATACTCGAGGGGAGAGAGTCCTGTGCTGATCTGAGCGGTAAGGTTGTTTGGGATAATTCAGACTTGAAGAGATATCTTCATATCAGTGACAGTACCATTGTTCGGGGCAGAAAGAATGGCACGTTTAAACCTTTCCTGGTGGGGAAAAGACCCCGGTATTATCGTGACGATATTTTACCGCTCCGAGACCGTTTTCTTAAGTAAACCTGATACTCCTCCTGTACTTCTCCCATTTGCATAAAAGTTAGTGAACGCTTAGTGAATCCTTAGTGAACCCTTAGTGAATGAAAAACTGTGTCTCTTTTCAGGAGCTTTTATATCTCTTTAAGCAGCAGGTAAATGAATGTTCAAACCTGTCAAAACCCATCAAATCCCGTCAAAACCTGTCAGAATTTTGCGACCGGGAGTACCTGCTATAAGTTTGATCTCAACATCCCGTACCGGTACAAGAAGGATGATTATTAACAAATTAAATTTTTAAGAAAATGGCAAAATCAAGAAACAATGTAGTTACCCATGGCCTGAGTGGCCTCATAGGTGACCTGCTGGTTTTTCGTCAAAGGGCGAATAAAACCATTGTAGCCGACAGACCCAAACTAAGCACGAAACTGCCGACGGCAATTCAGATGGAGATTCGCGAACGTTTTAAACGAGCCTCCAGATATGCGAAATCGGTCTTAAAGGATCTGGTGTTAAAAGCGGGCTATCAGCTGGCCGCCAAACCCGGGCAGACTGCTCATAACGTAGCGTTTGCGGACTATCAAAAGTCGCCGGAGTTTTACGAGGAAGTCAACCTGAGCTCCTATACAGGTACAATTGGCGATGAGATCGTAGTCAGTGTAATCGACGATTTCAAGGTCAAAACCGTGCATGTGGAGATTAAAACTCCCGACGGTGTCACCCTGGAATCAGGATATGCTGTTCAATCTGAAAATGAGCTTGACTGGGAGTACGTAACTACCGCTACGAATAGTGAAGTAGTGGGCAGCACGATCATTTTTACAGCCAGCGACTATCCCGGAAATCAAACCGTTCTGGAGAAACTACTGGTTTAATTCAAAAGCGGCGGCGGAATGTCCAATCTCATTATTTAAGGATTACGATCCTGACGAAAGTCAGGATCTACTCCATTATTAAAAAAATGCATTGTCATTCTGGCGGAAGCCAGAACCTCCTGCCCTTAATGACATCAGGCGCAACGCCGCCGCTTTTTCACAATTCAATTAATTATTAACCATAAACAATTATAATCATGGAACTTATTCAATCCATCCAGCAGCTGCGCCGGATCTCATTAAATACAGAGTTTAAAGGCCTGACCATCAGCGCGCTTTCTTTTATCCTTTTCCCATACCTGATCAGGCTGGTCGACCATACCGCGGCAGCCATCGACCCGGGTGTGCTGAGCGGGATACTTTTATCCATCGCATCGGTACTTTTCTTCCAGGCTACCACCTGGTGGATCATCAAGGCGATCTGGCCGGTATTTGCACTCTATTCGCGCGAGCAGTTTGCCGACAATTTCAGAAGACTGCGTAACCGGGATAAAGTACTTATTTATCTGGGCTTTTACTTCGCTCTGCTTTACGCCTTTATCAAGGTGCTGGCTCAATTAATTTAACCTTAAACCTGAAATCATGAAACGTTTAACAATAAATGCGGGCATAAACCTGACAAAAAAAGACCTCGGTTTTCTGAAATTACTGGGGAAAGGACACTTTATCCGCACATCTACCCTGCGGGCAGATCAGCACGACAGACTACAGAAGATAATCGGTTTATTTGAGATCATTTATCATCTCATCAGTGCTTGTTATAAGTATTTCAAAAACAGAAAAGCCCATACCGGGAAAGCTGCCATCGAAAGCCTGGCCACTGCCCTTAAGGGTGAATTCCCTGATGTGAGTATCGATTTTTCAAAGGTCTGCATCCTGAAAGGCTCTTTGGCTCCCTATTGCGGAGCGATGTATCATTCGGAGCATTCGGATAAGCTGAGCTTCAGCTGGCCGCCCTGCACTCAATGTAACAGCAATCCGGGTGATGAGCTGATGGGCATGATTTATTGTCCGGAAATCCGCGAATTCTGGTGCGAGCCCAACCCTGGAATAACTCGCGCCGATGGATTTTGCACGATTGATGTGCCCCTTGAATTTCTGGGCAGGGAGATACACGTTTGGCTGGCCTACCGCTCCGCTGATCAGCAGAGTTATTCCGATAGTGCTTATATGGGTAAAGTTTTAATCACTAAAACAAGGTAATATGGAAAATTTGAGAAATCATTCAAAGGGTTTTAGCCGGCAATTGAAAACACTCCCGGTCTGCATGATCATTATTCTGATGATGTTGCCGGCAATCCTGACTCATGGCCAGCATGCAAATGCCCTGAATGCAAATTCCCGGCGTTTGAATAAAGCCACTACACCGGAAAGAGAAGTCGGGAAAATCTACAGAAGTCAGATCGGTGTGCGTGAGAAGCAGGTAAACTCCGGGCCGGAAGTAGAAAAATACCTTCGCTATGTACATCTTCCGAAAGGAAATCCATGGTGCGCAGCATTTGTATGCTGGGTGTACGGACAAGCCAAGGTTCCGAATCCGCGGAGTGGATGGTCGCCGGATCTGTTTCCTGCCTCCCGGATTGTCTGGCAGTCGGGTGCGGCCGGAAAGACTCCGGGTGCAATCTCTCACAATCAGACAAGCCCCAGCCCTCGAACCGCAGATGTCTTTGGCATCTACTTTCCGGATAAGGGGCGCATTGCGCATGTTGGCTTTATTGACGAATGGAAGGAGCCCTGGCTCATTACAGTAGAAGGCAATACCAACTTAGCAGGTCACAACGATGGAGACGGAGTATACCGAAAGCGGCGATTGGTTCGCTCGATCTATCAGGTTGCGAGATACATTAACTAACAGTTGATAATTGATAGTTGACAGTTGACAACGATGAATTATCAACTGTCAACTATCAACTGTCAACTAAAAAAAGGCTGGTGCATTACAGTTATTGGGTTCGATTCCCCAATGGTGCCGCATTATGGTGGATCCCGCTCTCCGATATGGGAAGTACACCGAACGCGAAAGAGGCGGTAAGTATAAAGACTCTGCTAAAAGTTTTATTCTTTGACAAAACTGAAGAAGAAGAGTAAAATTAGTACCGATGCTTACATGCAGGTTATGATACAGGATGCATTTTACTCCAGTTTTTCCAGTTCTGACTTTACAAAGTTTGCCAGCTCTTTTACATACGAGGCACTGAAATTGAACTCAATTCCAGCCGTTTCGTATATCTCCTTAATAGTTTTGGTATATCCCAGTTTCAGTGCCTTAAGATACTTCTCAAGGCCTTTTTCAGGATTGGATTTATAATTTTTCCAGACTGCAATTGCTCCCAGCTGTGCAATTCCGTATTCGATATAATAGAATGGAACCTCAAATATGTGGAGTTGCTTTTGCCATAGATTTTCAAGTGCTTCAGAATGTTCTGACCAGTCTGCGAAATTGTTTCCGAAAGGTTCGAAGATTTCTTTCCATGCTTCAGCTCTTTGTTTGCTGGTATGATCAGGGTTAGTATAAATCCAGTGTTGAAACTGATCAACTACTGCAACCCATGGTAATGTTTTCAATACATCTTTCAGCTGATCTTTCTTCGCTCTTTTAAGATCTTCCGGATTATCAAAAAATTCATCCCAGTGATCCATGGATATCAGTTCCATACTCATAGAGGCCAGCTCAGCAACTTCAGATGGGAGGTGTTTAAAGTCATTCAGTTCAAGATCTGCGGATATGAAAGTATGAATGGCATGTCCACCCTCATGAACCATGGTAGTCAGGTCGCGAAAGGTGCCGGCAGAGTTCATGAAAATAAATGGTGCACCACTTTCAGCGAGAGGGTAATTGTATCCTCCCGGAGCTTTTCCTTTGCGGCTGTCAACATCAAAGAATCCATTAGCCTTCATGATTTCCAGGCGCTCACCGATATACAAACCAAGTCCATGGAAGCATTTGATAGATTTTTCGATTAGTTCTTCACCATTTTTAAAGGGTTTCAGGGCAGGTTTTCCGCTGATGTCAACGTCCATGTCCCATGGTTTAAGCAAATCCAGACCCAGAGAGTTGCGTCTTTTATGTGCCTGATCGCTCATAATTGGAACAATCTCTCTTTCAATGGCTTCATGGAATTTATAACAATCCTTCGGAGTATAGTCAAAGCGACCCAATGCCTGGAACATATAATCCCTGAAATTTTCGAAGCCGGCATTCAGGGCAACCTGGTGACGAAGTTTCAGTAATCCGTTGAATAAATCGTCCAGTTTATCTTTATCCTGCAAACGTCTGGTAGTAATTGCTTCCCAGGCTTCCTGACGTACTTTGCGGTCGGTGTCTTTAAGAAATACAGATGCCTGCTCAAGAGTATATTCCTGATCTTTGAGTTTTACAGTCATTGAACCAGTAATAGCCTGGTACTTTTGCTGTTCAACCTGAATCTGGGTTTGCAAAGGAATATTCTCTTCCCTGAAGAGTTCCAGAGCTTTTTTTATCCCTCTTTTATAGACGAAGTATTTATCCTTGTCCAGCTCTTCTGAAAAGCTGCATTCTATGAACTTCTTATTTAATTCATTGTTGAAAGGAGCTATTTTGGGTTCAATTTCAGTGGCAAAAAACTGAAAATCATTCAGAAGTTTCTCGTCAGTAGTATCGCAGGTCATACGAATGTATCTCCATGCAAAATCTTCTTCGAGTGCAGCCTCAAGTTCGCTTCTGTTGCGCAACCATTTCTCAAGTTCTATAGCCGAATGTATTTCACGTTTTAGCAACTCATTAAAAAATGGCTCAAGGGTTTCCCATTTTACATCGAGTTGAACAGGAATATAGGTCCTTGGCTTTTTGGAGATTTTAAGGTTTTTCATCCGTAAATATTTAATGTTGACTAGTTAAAGTCAACGGGTTTATACTTCTGTTAATTAATTAAAAAAACACAGCCAAGAGTTGTAAAATTTCATCCTCGAGCTCTATGGCTCAACCCTGTGTGCTTAGCTG
>NZ_JARKMZ010000034.1 GCF_029360775.1 Daejeonella sp. H1SJ63
CCTAAACATCGTTTTTGAAAAAGATGATAAACAACTACTTTTAGCTGCTTAAACCGAACTCACGTTAATTATTTTGTCCTGCAGCACCCCTGCCTGTTTCCAGATCAAATTTATGTCTGTGATAAGAACAAATTATATGGCCTGCAGAACACCAGCCCTTACTCAGTTCAGCACCTGCATGCGGGCACCTGTTACTTAAAGCATAGAACTTATCATCGGATTTAACTATACATAATTTCTTTCCGGAAACCTCTACTGCCCTGATAAAATCTTCTGATGTTAAAACACCTGCTGAAAACACTTTAAACCATTCCATAAATCCGGAAAATTGTCAGTCTATTGTTTCAATTAGTTTTAAACAATGCTGATCGCTCAAACTTAAGTATATTTGCATCCTAAATTACAAAATGGCACATAATATTCCTCCTGACGGCACACTCCTACCATTAATGGAAGAATTCTACACTATACAGGGTGAAGGATTTCATTCGGGCAAAGCGGCATATTTTATTCGTCTGGGCGGATGTGATGTAGGTTGTCACTGGTGCGATGTGAAAGAAAGCTGGGATGCCGAACTGCACCCGCTTACCTCTGCTGATGAGATCGTGAAGAATGCTGAGAAATACCCCGGGAAAGCAGTAGTTGTTACCGGGGGTGAGCCATTGATCTATAACCTGGATTATCTTACATCAGAATTACAAAAGCGGGGAATCAAAACCTTTATTGAGACCTCTGGTGCCTACCCGCTTTCGGGGCATTGGGACTGGATCTGCTTATCACCTAAAAAGTTTAAATCACCGCGCCCTGATATTCTGCCTCTTGCCGGAGAACTGAAAGTGATAGTTTTTAATAAAAGCGACTTTGCCTGGGCTGAGGAACATGCGGCCCATGTTTCTGAAAACTGTAAACTCTATCTGCAACCTGAATGGTCAAAACATTCTGAAGTCACACCTTTAATTATCGACTATGTAATGCAGAATCCTAAATGGGAAATTTCGCTTCAAACTCATAAATATCTCAATATTCCTTAGCCAATTTTTTCAGCAAGTGCTGTATTTGGAATTCTATTCCTCAGGAGTTCCGATTATTTTTTAACTTCATATAAAGAGAGCCTCCTTTCTGATATGAAGAACCTGTTGATTTTTCTGTTATTACTGATTTGTGGATTTGCCAATGCACAAAAGCATTCTTCATCTCCGGTTAAACAGGCGCAAAAATCATACAATCTTGCCAATCAATACATTTCATACCAACTTTTCGACAAGGCCATCGCTGAATTAAATCAGGCAGTTGAACTGGATCAGAATTTTGCCGGTGCCTATCAGCAGTTAGGTGATCTTTACAGAAAAACAGGCAACTATAATTCTGCATTGAAAAGCTATCATAAGGTACTGCAAATTGATCCGGAATTTCATTCATTGACTTATTATGGACTTGCTGAGAGTGAACTGAATACCGGTGATTATGCAAATGCGTTCATTCATTTTGAAAAATACCTGAAATATCCGGGCATTAACGAAAACAGCAGAAAAAAGGTTGAGAAATATATGAATGATTGCCTGTTTAGCCAGGAAGCCATAAAAAATCCGGTTAGTTTTAAGCCCGTTAATATCGGTCAGGGAATCAATACCACAGAAAATGAATACCTTCCTGTCATAACTGCTGATGAGGGTATGATCATATTTACAAGGCAGACTAATCGGAACGAAGATTTTTATAAAAGTATCAAAAAGGATGAAAATTGGTCAAAAGCCGAATTTTTAAGCAAAGAGATCAACACTTTTAATTATAATGAAGGGGCACAGTGTATCTCACCCGATGGCAATTATCTCTTTTTCACAGGTTGCAACCGTCCGGATGGTTCAGGGAGATGCGATATTTATATTTCCCGGCGCGAAGGAAATGGATGGAGTAAACCTTTTAATATTGGACCACCTGTAAATACACCGGGTTGGGAATCACAACCCTCAATCAGTGCTGATGGAAGAACACTTTATTTCGTGAGCACGCGTCAGGGTGGTTTTGGGGGTTATGATATCTGGAAAACAGAACTCGCATCGAACGGATCCTGGACCATTCCGCAGAATCTGGGACCTGAAATAAATACTGAATTTGATGAACAATCGCCATTCATTCATCCCGATGATGAAAGCCTCTATTTTTCTTCCAACGGATGGCCGGGCTTTGGTAATAAAGACCTTTTTGTAAGCAGAAAAGTATTCATCGACGGGAAACAAAAAGGATGGAAAAAACCTGAAAATCTTGGATATCCGATCAATACATTCGGAGAAGAAAGTGGCTTAAGTATCAGCAGCGACGGAAGATTAGGTTTTTTTGCAAGTAATCAAAAGGATGGATACGGAGGGTTGGATATCTACTCATTTGAACTGCCTGAAAAAGTGAGACCGGCATCAGTTACTTATGTGAAAGGTATGGTATTCGATAAGGATAACAAGGAATACCTGGATGCTAAAATACAGATTGTCAATCTGAAATCCGGCGAATTGATCTTTGATGACACTGCAGATTCAGAGACAGGTCAGTTTCTTGCTACCATGATGTCGGATAAATCATTTGGATTAAATGTATCCAAGGATGGTTACCTGTTTTATTCACAGAACTTCAGTCCGGGAGCAAATCTTGAAGGAAAACCGTTCATCATACAGGTACCGCTTCAAAAAATTGAAGTCGGTGGACTGGTTGTTCTCAATAATATATTTTTTGAAAGTAACAAGTTTGAACTTTTACCTGAATCAAAATCAGAGCTCCTCTTGCTGGTAAAATTTCTTAATGATAATCCGAGAATAAAAATTGAAATTGGTGGCCATACCGATAATATCGGCGATGAACCTTCGAATCAGAAATTATCAGAAAGCAGAGCGATGTCAGTCTATAATTTCCTTATAAACAATAATATATCTAAAGATAAATTAAGCTTTAAAGGATATGGTGAAAGCTATCCTCTGGCTGATAACTCAACTGAAGAAGGTAGAAAAAGCAATCGCAGAACAGAATTTAAAATCATAGATAAATAAACATGGAACAAAACTACAAAAACCACTCACGTCTGGTTACAGGTTACCACAGAGTACTGGCAATTTTATTACTTGCAGGTTTGATCGGATCGATTATAAATCTGAAAGAATCCATTGAAACCGAAACGTATTATTCAGCCAGTCTGATTGTTTTACTATTCGGTTGCAGTATTTTAATATACTGGTATACGAGAAGTTTTCCGCTCAAAGCTCAGGACAGAGCAATCAGGGCTGAAGAAAATTTCAGGCATTATATTCTGACTGGCAAACCATTACCTTCAGGCCTGCATATCAGACAAATTATCGCTTTAAGATTTGCTTCGGATGAAGAATTTCCTGCACTTGTGCAGAAAGCATTAGCAGAGAATTTGACTTCAAAAGCGATTAAACAGGCTATTCAAAACTGGAAACCTGATTATTACAGGGTATAATAAAATCAGATTGCCAGATATATAATCTTTGAATAATCAATACCGCACAAATCATTTTGAAAACAGATTCAGTCAATTCTTATTATGGAAAATGAACAACAAAAAAACAAATTTGATCGTCGTGAAGCCTTAAAAATGCTGAGCATCGGTTCAGGAGCAGGTTTAATGGGCATGTTGGGTTCAATGCCCTCTGCTAAAGCTACCGAAATCCCGGCATATACCAAAGGAATGGCTCCGGTTAAAATAAAAAGTGTTAAAGCTATTGCAACTGCACCAAGCAGCTCAAACCTGATTGTTGTTAAGGTTGAGACCACCGAACCGGGACTTTACGGACTTGGATGTGCAACCTTTACCCAAAGGGCTGTTGCGGTAGTAACCGCAATTAACAGCTATTTGAATGATTTTTGTGTTGGCAAAGACGTTGACAATATTGAAGATATGTGGCATGGACTTTATGTGAGTTCTTATTGGCGCAATGGCCCTGTTTTAAACAATGCATTAAGCGGTCTGGACCAGGCTCTCTGGGATATTAAAGGCAAGCGTGCCAATATGCCTGTTTATCAGCTTTTGGGAGGCAAAGTAAGATTTGCGGTACCCTGCTATGCACATGCCAGCGGAAATACTCCAGAAGCAGTAGCTGAAAGCGTCCAGAAATTTATGGATGAAGGATATAAATATGTCAGAATCCAGCAGGGAGGTTATGGCGCAGTTGGAGTAAATCAGAAGAAACCCGATTTTAAAGAAGCAGGCTTTGGTGGTGAAACTGATGCCTATATGGATGAAAGAACTTATTTAAGATCAGTTCCAAAGATATTTAAAACCGTAAGAGAACGTTGTGGTGATGATGTGGAACTCTTACATGATATCCACGAAAGAGTGCAGCCAATGGATGCTATTAATATGATCAAGCAACTGGAGCCTTACAGACCATTCTTCATTGAAGATCCGTTTTCACCTGAAAACATGGAATGGTTCAAGCAACTCCGTGCCAGCACAAGTGTTCCGATTGCTATGGGTGAGCTTTTTAATAATATCAATGAATTCAAAATGCCAATGGTCAATCAATGGTTTGATTATATTCGTATACATATTTCACAAATCGGAGGTATTACTCCTGCTATGAAAGTTGCGAGACTTGGCGAATGGTTTAATGTTAAAACAGCCTGGCATGGCCCTGGCGACGTATCCCCTGTTGGACATGCAGCCAATGCCCATATTGATCTCGCTGTCTGGAATTTCGGGATACAGGAATCTGTTCGCTTTTCTGAAAAAATGCAGGAAGTATTCTCAGGTTGCCCAACAATGAAAAATGGCTACATGTATGTGAACGAAGTACCCGGACTTGGAGTAGATATCAATGAAAAAGAAGCCGCTAAATATCCAATCGGAACAAAATCTAACTGGCAGGTTAGAAAAGCCGATGGAACACTTATCAGGCCATAATTATTAACTATAAAACTTATAACTAAAGTGATAAAGAAATTTTTTGGTATCCTGCTGATCACTTCAGCTTTACAGGCAAATGCCCAATATCCTTCAACAGAAATTAGCACTGATGAACTCCGGGTAAAAATTTACCTTCCTGATTCTGAAAAGGGTTTTTACAGAGGTACAAGATTTGACTGGTCGGGTGTAATCCCAAGTTTACAATATAAGGGGCATGAATACTTCGGAGAATGGTATGCTACTCATGATCCTTTAAGACATGATGCAATAACCGGTCCGGTTGAAGCTTTTGACCCGATCGACTATGATAAAGCTGCACCTGGTGAATTATTCTTAAAAATCGGTGTTGGGATCCTGAAGAAACTTAATAATGGCCCTTACAGATTCAACAGCTCATTCGAAATTCAAAACGGAGGCAACCGGACTGTAAAACAAAAGAAAGACAGAATTATATTTATTCATAAACTGAACGATATGGGTTATGCCTATATTTATAAAAAGACAGTGCGTATAACAAAGGGGCAGCCGGAACTTATACTTGAACATACTTTAAAGAATAAAGGCAGAAAACCAATTAATACAAGGGTTTTCAATCACAATTTCTTTGTAATTGATAAGCAAAATACCGGACCGGACTTCAGTGTAAGTCTTCCTTTTAATATTCAAAATGAACCTGCCAAAAAAGGACTGATGGATTTCAGAGCTAATAAAATGAATTATCTTAAGGAATTAAAAAAGGGCGAAAGTACAATGGAATATCCAACAGGATTTAGTGGAGATAAAGTTGAGGATTATGATTTCAGAGTAGAAAATAAAAAAACAGGTGCAGGTGTAAGAATTACATCAGACAGACCATTAGCTCATTTTATGTACTGGTCGGTACCAACAACCCTGAGTCCGGAACCATTTACCAAAGTTGATGCACTTCCCGGAAAATCCTTCTCCTGGAAAGTGATTTATAATTTTTACGAAACATCTAAAAACTAACTTAATATGATAATGAACCGCAGATACTTTTTAAAAAGCACCGGAATCTTAGGCCTTACTGCATCTTTACCTGCATGGGCAGACAAAGCAACATATGCTTTAAAATACCCTCCTTTTGGCATCCAGGTTTATACATTAAACAGCATAATTAATGCGCCGGGAGCAGATACCAGGACAGTTCTGAAGCAAATTGCAGATATGGGGATTAAAGAACTGGAAACCGCTACCGGATCAGGAGGATTATATTACCGGCATTCAGCAAAAGAATTTGCTTCGATTGTAAATGATCTTGGTTTGAAATGGATCGGAAATCATGTGGGTGGACTGCCACGATCAGCACAGGTACCTGCAGGTTCCAGAAATCTAAGAGATAACCTTCAACAGATTGTGGATGAGGCTGCTGAAGGGGGTTGCGGATGGGTAATATGTTCAAGTTCATCGATTAACAATCTGGATGAGATCAAAAAAACCACTGAAATATTTGTTAAAGCCGGTGATTCCGCTGCGAAAAACAAAATGAAATTTGCTTATCATAATCATCAGACTGAATTCGCTCAGATTGAAGGAACATCAGCATTTGACTATGTGTTAAGCAATACAGATAAACATAAGGTATTTATGGAACTGGATCTTGCATGGGCAACCGCTGCAGGTATGGATCCGGTAGCATTATTCAAAAAATATCCGGGAAGATTCCCTTTATGGCATGTTAAAGATCTGGATAAAACAACCGGAAAACCTTGTCCCGTTGGCCTGGGAAAAGTAGATTTCAAACATATTTTTGAAAACTCAGGACAGTCGGGAGTTAAGCATGCATTTATCGAACAGGATGGATCAAAAAGTTTGGAAGATCCGGCATCAAGTGTTCAATGGCTAAAAGCAAACATTTACAAATAAAGGAAAACAAAGAGAGGCATGATGAATGCCTCTCTTTGTTTTTAAATATCTTATCAGCTAATTGATTGTCTGACCCGGATGAGCTTTATCATCAGATCTTCCAGAAGATCTAAATGAAGCATATTGGCGCCATCAGATTTAGCATTTGCCGGATCGGGATGAGTTTCAATAAATAAGCCATCAGAACCTACTGCTATTGCTGCTTTGGCAATTGTTTCGATGAGCGCAGGCTTCCCTCCCGTTACGCCACTTACCTGATTAGGTTGCTGCAAAGAGTGGGTGCAATCCATTACCACCGGAACACCGAAACTTCTCATCTCCGGGATTCCGCGGAAATCAACTATCATATCCTGATAACCGAAAGTATTACCCCGATCGGTAAGAATAACATTCGGATTTCCCGATTCCTGAACTTTTTCAACAGCAAATTTCATTGAACCTGCAGAAAGAAACTGTCCTTTCTTAACATTGATTGTTTTGCCGGTTTTTGCAGCCGCAATCAGAAGATCAGTCTGCCTGCATAAAAAAGCCGGTATCTGTAATACATCAACATATTCAGCTGCCATTGCGGCTTCATGGCTTTCATGGATATCTGTTACCGTTGGAACATCAAATTCACGATTAACCTTAGCAAGTACTTTTAAGGCCTTCTCATCACCAATACCGGTAAATGAATCAAGGCGCGATCTGTTAGCCTTGCGGTATGATCCCTTAAAGATTAACGGAATCTGAAGTCTGTCTGAAATTTTAACTATTCTCTCTGCTATCCTGAGTGCAATTTCTTCACCTTCTATTGCACAGGGGCCTGCCATCAGGAAAAAATTACCTGATTCTAAATGTTTGATTTTGGGAATATTACTTAACATCAATTACCTAATTCGGATAAAAATTTAATACGCATTAACTGGATTTCTTCACGGGTATAATCATCCGTACCTAACTCAGCCAAAGCATTGTCGATAGAATCAGTTTCAGTTGACCGGAAATAATCGTATACCTCCTCCTGCCTGTCATCTTCAATCATCTCATCAATATAATAGTTCAGATTAAGCTTGGTTCCTGAATTGACTATGGTTTCAAGTTCTTTCAGGATATCATCATAGGTAATACCTTTTGCTGAGGCAATGTCTTCCAATGCTATCTGACGGTCGATATTTTGAATGATTGATACTTTTAGAGCCGATTTATTTGCAGCGCTCTTGATAACCAGATCTACCGGACGATCAATATCATTGTCCTCAACATATTTCTTGATAAGTTCAATGAATGGCTGTCCAAATTTCATTGCCTTACCTGAACCTACTCCCTGAATTTGCTTAAGTTCTTCAACCGATACCGGATAATGGGTACACATTTCATCCAGTGAAGGATCCTGAAATACCACGAATGGCGGAAGACTCTTCTGTTTTGCAATCTTTTTACGCAGGTCTTTCAGCATTTGAAGCAACTGAGTATCCAAAGCACCTCCCTGCTGCTGAGCCTCCTCAACTTCATCCTCAGCATCATCCATAAGATAGTTGAGAATAAATTTCAATGAATATGGATTTTCAATGAACGCCTTACCGGATTTAGTAAGCTTAAGTAATCCATAATTATCAATATCTTTCAGCAGAAAATTATTTAATACTGCCTGTCTTAACAATGACTTCCACAATATTTCACCTTCCTCCTTTCCGGAAGCAAATTCCGGAAGTTTGCTATGTTCATAGGAAGCAACCTGGGAATTTTCGATACCCAGAATAATATTGAGTATATGCTGATCGTCAAACTTTTCACCAAGATCCCTGATTAGTGTCAGAGCTCTTAATAAAGGCGCCTCTGCATCGAAATATTTCTTTGGATGGCGACAATTATCGCACATATTATTACATCCGGTTTCATTGAAGTTTTCACCAAAATAATGAAGTATCTGTTTCCGCCGGCATACCGAAGATTCGGCATAATCGATAACTTCCTTCAGAATCTGCGTACCAATTTCTCTTTCAGAAACCGGTTTATCCTTCATAAACTTGGTCAGTTTATCAATATCCTTTTGCGAATAAAACGCTACACAAACACCTTCGCCCCCGTCACGACCTGACCGTCCGGTTTCCTGATAATATCCCTCCATACTCTTTGGAATATCATGATGGATTACATAACGAACATCAGGTTTATCGATGCCCATACCAAATGCAATGGTAGCTACAATCACGTCAACATCTTCCATCAGGAAATTATCCTGTGTCTCAGCCCTGGTTTTGGGATCCAGTCCGGCATGATAAGGCAATGCTTTGATTCCGTTCAGTTTTAAAGCTTCTGCAACCTCTTCAACCTTTTTCCTGCTTAAACAATAAACAATCCCGGACTTACCGGAATTCATTTTGGCATATCTAACAATTTCTTTGATTACATTTCTTTTAGCTCTTACTTCATAAAACAGATTGGGCCTGTTAAACGATGATTTGAAGAGAGCTGCATTATTCATCTGCAGGTTCTTCTGTATGTCCTGCTGGACTTTTGGTGTGGCTGTTGCGGTAAGTGCAATTATAGGGATATTCTCACCTATATTGTCAATTACCTGACGTATCCGGCGGTATTCCGGTCTGAAGTCATGTCCCCATTCAGAAATACAATGCGCCTCATCGACGGCTACAAATGAGATAGAAATCCCTCTGAGAAAATCAATATTTTCCTGCTTTGTTAATGATTCGGGAGCAACATAAAGCAATTTGGTTGACCCTGATGTTACATCCTCCTTTACTCTGGTAATCTCTGATTTATTCAAAGATGAATTCAGAAAATGTGCAATACTGTCAGTTCCCCCAAATGCCCTGAGCTGATCAACCTGATTTTTCATCAGAGCGATCAAAGGCGAAATTACGATAGCCGTCCCATCACTCATTAATGCAGGTAACTGATAACAGATTGACTTTCCACCACCAGTAGGCATAATAACGAAGGTATCCTTCTTCTGAAGAATGCTGGTTATAATGGCCTCCTGATCTCCTTTAAAGTTATCAAAGCCAAAGAAATTCTGTAAATTATCGAATAAGGATTTGTTTATTTCCATTACTTATCTGGAAAAAATTGAAATTGGGTCATAATAATCTTCAAAATAACATATTTTTGCGACAAAATATCTCTTTAATATAAAAATAATCTCATTGAAAAACAAAGTTGAAATATTAGAAATCGCCAGAAAAACCCTTCAGACAGAGGCTGAAGGAATCATGCAAGTTTCAACTCTTTTAAACGATGATTTTTCAGAAATAGTACATCAAATTTTATACCTAAATGCCCGCGTTATCGTTACAGGGATAGGAAAAAGTGCAATTATAGGTCAGAAGATCGTAGCTACATTCAATTCAACCGGGACACCGGCAATTTTTATGCATGCAGCTGATGCCATTCATGGAGATCTTGGAATGATCCAAAAAAACGATCTCATTATTTGCATTTCCAAAAGTGGTAACACCCCTGAAATTAAGGTACTTATACCACTTTTAAAGCAAGGGGGAAACAAACTGGTAGCTATAGTAGGTGATATGCAATCATACCTGGCAAAACAAGCAGACTGGGCTCTTGACACCACTGTTAAGCATGAAGCTTGTCCGCTGAACCTTGCCCCCACCACAAGTACAACTGCCCAATTGGCTATGGGTGACGCTTTGGCAGTCTGTTTACTGGAATGCCGCGGATTCAGCAGTGAGGATTTTGCAAAGTATCATCCCGGCGGATCATTAGGTAAACGATTATACCTGAAGGTTGCAGACCTGGCGGCTCAAAATGAAAAACCTATGGTTAACTCTTCTGCTTCGGTAAAGGACGTGATCATTGAAATTACAAAAAACAGATTAGGTGCTGTTGCTGTTGTAGATGATGGTATATTGCAGGGAATTATTACTGATGGGGATATCAGGAGAATGTTGAATAAAAACGACAGTATCAACGGGCTTTCAGCTGCCGATATCATGACCCGATTCCCTAAATTTATTGATAAAAATGAGCTTGCCGTCAATGCGCTTGAAATTCTGCGTATTAATAATATTACCCAGCTTCTGGTTGGATCTGAATCGAAATTTGAAGGCTTCATTCACCTTCACGATCTGCTGAAAGAAGGAATCATTTAAGATTTAAAACATGAAAAACAATTATGCTCTGATAATGGCTGGCGGCATAGGCAGCAGATTTTGGCCTATAAGCAGAACATCCTATCCAAAACAATTTATTGATATACTCGGAACAGGCAAAACACTTATACAACAGACATACGATCGCTTTTTAAAGATTGTGCCTAAAGAAAATATCTTCATTTTAACAAATGACAATTATATCCATCTGGTAAAGGAACAACTGCCGGATATAGCTGATGAACAGATACTTGGCGAGCCAATTATGCGCAATACAGCCCCCTGCATTGCTTATGGAAGTCATAAAATCTGTAAAATCAACCCCAATGCCGCGATAGTTGTTGCCCCATCCGACCATCTGATATTAGACAATGATGAGTTTGTCAGATGTATTAACAAATCATTAGATGCAGCTGTTAAAAACGACTGTCTGATTACTCTTGGCATCAAACCTTCAAGACCCGATACCGGATACGGATATATTCAATATAACACCAAAAAAATTGAAGAGGACTTCTTCAAGGTTAAGACATTCACTGAAAAGCCAAGCTATGAGATAGCCAAAACCTTTGTACAAAGTGGAGATTTTCTATGGAACGCCGGAATTTTTGTTTGGTCTGCAGAAAATATCCTGAAATCCTTTGAAAAATATCAGCCTGAAATGAACGATATCTTCAAAGAAGGGACAGACATTTATAATACAGATAAGGAAAAGGAATTTATTCAATCCGCATTTACCCAATGCACAAATATTTCAATTGACTACGGTATCATGGAAAAGGCTGACAATGTCTATGTTCTGCCATCAGAATTTGGCTGGTCAGATTTGGGAACCTGGGCTTCTGTTTATGAACTTTCTGAAAAAGATTATGTCGGAAATGCCGTTAGTCCGGCCGAAAAAGTAATCATGTACGACTCTTCAAATTGTATGGTCAATGTACCTGACGGGAAACTGGTTGTACTTCAGGGCCTGCATGATTTCATTGTAGTAGAAGACAACAATACACTTTTAATTTGCCCGCGTGATCAGGAACAGGATATCAAACAAATTGTAGCCGACGTAAAACAGCGTTTCGGAGCCGAATTTACTTAATAATCATTTTTTGTCTGACAGCTTCATAGAGCAGAATACCGGCAGAAACAGATACATTCAGGGATTCTATTTCACCGAACATCGGAATTTTTGCCAGATGATCTGAAATCCGGATCAGGTCAGTGGATATCCCATTTTCTTCAGATCCCATGATAATTGCTGTAGGTACGGTATAATCAGGTTGATATAAGTAATCATTGGTCTTTTCTGTACATGCAACAAGCTGTAAACCAGACTCCTGCAAGAACTTTGCTGTTTTAAACAGGCTATCATGCCTGCAAACAGGAATTTTATATAAAGCACCTGCTGATGTCTTTATTGCATCAGGATTGATTTGGGCAGATCCTTTTGAAGGAACAATGATCGCATGAACACCGGCACATTCTGCAGTTCTTGCAATTGCCCCGAAATTACGTACATCTGTAACACCATCAAGGATCAGAATTAAAGGAACCTCTCCCTTCTCATATAAATCAGGAATTATATTTTCTATCTTATCATAACTAATTGGCGAAATGAATGCTACCGCCCCCTGATGATTCTTACTGGTTAGTCTGTTTAGTTTCTCGACAGGAACAAGCTGAAATACGATATCCATTTCTTTAAGTAAAGCTCTCAACTCAAGTATAATGCCACCGCTAAGTCCTCTTTGCAGGTAAAGATTTTCGATCTCTTTCCCGCTTCGTATGGCCTCCATTATTGCCCGGATACCAAATACCATCTGATTAGACTCATGGGGTTCATGATCGCGTCTTCTTTTAAAAGAGTTAGTGTTCATTTCTGCAGAATATTTAAGTAACGAAGTTAGATATAATTTCGATTTCAAGGCTTATCTGATGATTTATTTAATATAATTGAGAGATTTATTAACATCTGAAAAAGTTATTAACACTTAGCTATATCAGGTACAGAGGCCTATTTTTAAGAATTTCAATAAATTATTAACAAATAATGTTAATAATAAAGCGTTTTATCAGCTCAAATGCAAATAGTGTGTTTTGCTAAATTTTTAAGGTGTGAAAAACTAAAAAATTTCAGCTCTGATTTTTGTATACTTTTGTTATTATGAGTTTAGATAAGGATCAGGATTATACTAAAAACAACAGAAATACATTCTCTGCTGAAAGGAAAAATAAGCTTAGTACCATGGCAAGCGGACTGGGGAAATTACCTCCTCAGGCATTAGATCTTGAAGAAGCAGTTTTAGGTGCTTTAATGCTTGAAAAAGATGCACTTTCTGCTGTAATTGATATCCTGAACCCTAATGTTTTTTACAAAGACAGTCACCAGAAAATTTTTGAAGCCATTCAGGCCCTATTCCAGAAATCATCTCCGATTGATATTTTAACAGTTACCGCACAACTCCGTCAGCAGGGAGATCTGGAAATGATCGGTGGAGC
The DNA here is from genome assembly GCF_029360775.1 of Daejeonella sp. H1SJ63. Classification (GTDB taxonomy): domain Bacteria; phylum Bacteroidota; class Bacteroidia; order Sphingobacteriales; family Sphingobacteriaceae; genus Daejeonella. The sequence goes on from NZ_JARKMZ010000034.1 coordinate 13,402, forward strand.
CTATTATATCACTGAGCTTACCAATCGTGTTGCTTCGGCGGCCAATATAGAATATCATGCAAGGATAATCTCACAAAAATTTATTCAGCGTGAATTGATACGAATCTCAACAGAGATCATCAGTAATGCTTATGAAGACACTACTGATATATTCGATTTATTGGATCATGCGGAAAAAAATCTCTTTGAGATTGCACAAAACAACCTGAGAAGAGATTCCAGAAAAATGGATGATATTATCAGGGAATCGCTGGAGAATCTGGAAAAAATCAAAGATAAAGTTGATGGATTAACAGGCGTACCTTCCGGATTTACGGCACTTGACAGAATGACTTCAGGATGGCAGCCCTCTGATTTGGTTATCATTGCAGCAAGACCCGCAATGGGAAAGACCGCCTTCGTACTAAGTTGTGCAAGAAATGCTGCGGTACAGTTCAATAAGCCTGTCGTATTCTTTTCCCTGGAGATGTCTTCTGTGCAGCTGGTTAATCGTTTGATATCCGGAGAAACAGAAATTGAGCAGGAAAAAATCAGGAAGGGAAATCTGGCAGAATGGGAATGGCAGCAATTACACTCCAAAATTGGCAAGCTGACTGATGCCCCACTCTTTATTGATGATACTCCTGCCCTGAATATCTTTGAATTCAGAGCCAAATGCAGACGTTTGAAAGCTCAATACGACATTCAAATGATCATTATTGACTACCTGCAGTTAATGCATGGTAAAAGCGATGGCAAAGGAGGTAACCGGGAACAGGAAATCGGTAGTATCTCGCGTGCATTAAAATCAGTAGCAAAAGAATTGAATGTACCTGTTATAGCCTTATCTCAGTTAAGCCGTGCTGTTGAAAACAGACCTGGTGGTGGTAAAAAGCCTATGCTATCAGATTTGCGTGAATCAGGCTCTATTGAACAGGATGCAGACATGGTTCTGTTCCTTTACCGACCCGAGTATTATGGTATTACAGAAGACGAGGAACACCGTTCAACAATAGGAATTGGGGAAGTAATTGTTGCCAAGCACAGAAATGGAGAAACCGGCACCGTACCATTAAGATTTATTGGTAAATATGTAAAATTTGCCGATCTGGAAGAGGATTTCAGCAGTCACCCGGGCAATTTACCGAATCCATTTGCAGGCCTCTCTCCTTCTCAGGATTTTGAAAAGCCGAGCAATATCATAGTTCGTCCTTCAAGGATGGATGATCTTGACGACGAACAGCCATTCTGATAATTAAAATCACTGTTGTCCGGGAAAAATACACAATCAGTTGTTAATGTCTGTTTCTGTATCGTAGAGCCGGTT
>NZ_JARKMZ010000035.1 GCF_029360775.1 Daejeonella sp. H1SJ63
AATAATATCCATGTTTTAAAGGCCAAAACAAAGTTTTTTTATTCGTTCTAAATTTAACCGGACACTAGTGATCGTTTAATTATTGCAATGCATTGACTCATAAAAGAGTATCAGCAAGCTAATCCGGCAAAAAAATACTTAAATTTGCATTTTATTTACAGGAGCGGGTGTTTGTATTCAGAATAATGCCCCCAACAAGCCATACTATATGTTTAATACCATTGAGGAAGCCATAAGCGATATTAAAGAAGGTAAAGTTATTATTGTTGTTGACGATGAGGACAGGGAGAATGAGGGCGATTTCCTTACTGCAGCATCTAATGCCACACCCGAAATTATAAATTTCATGGCAACACATGGCCGGGGACTGATCTGTGCACCTCTTACAGAAGAGCGCTGCAGGGAGCTGAATCTTGAATTGATGGTTGGCAAAAATACAGCTGCATTTGAGACTAATTTTACAGTTTCAGTAGACCTGATTGGACATGGTTGTACTACCGGTATTTCTGCATCCGACCGCTCCAAAACAATTATGGCGCTGATTAATCCGGCAACTTCAGCTGATGAGCTTGGCCGTCCGGGACATATTTTCCCCCTGATTGCCAAGCGTGGCGGGGTTTTGAGAAGGGCCGGACATACAGAGGCTGCGGTGGATCTGGCAAGCCTGGCCGGCCTGGAGCCTGCCGGTGTGCTGGTTGAAATTTTAAAAGAGGACGGGGAAATGGCACGTCTCCCGGATTTGCTGCTTATTGCTAAACAATTTAATCTGAAGATCATTTGTATCAAAGATCTTATTTCCTACAGACTAAAGACTGAATCATTGATTAAGAAGGAGGTGTCTGTGAAGTTGCCTACTGAATGGGGCGATTTTGAGATGGTAGCCTACACTCAGATCAATACCGGTGATCAGCACCTTGCGCTTATTAAAGGAAGCTGGGATGAAGAAGAACCGGTTCTGGTACGTGTTCACAGTTCATGTATTACCGGCGACATATTCGGATCATGTCGTTGCGATTGCGGTCCGCAGCTTCATAAGGCCATGGAAATGATAGAAAAGGAGGGTAAGGGTGTGATTATTTATATGAATCAGGAAGGCCGTGGAATTGGATTGATCAATAAGCTGCATGCTTATAATCTTCAGGAAAATGGTCTGGATACTGTAGATGCTAATCTGCAGCTTGGTTTCCCGATGGATCAGAGAGATTATGGAATCGGGGCACAGATATTAAGAAGTCTGGGTATCAAGAAAATGAAGCTGATGTCAAACAACCCAACTAAGCGTTCCGGTCTGATAGGTTATGGGCTTGAAGTTGTTTCGAATGTTCCGATTGAGATTAAATCAAACATTCATAATGAACTCTACCTGAAAACTAAAAGAGACAGGATGGGGCATACCATTATGAAGAACAGCTGATCTATTTCTTTTTGATCTTTGTTTCTTCGGGTTTTAATGCAGTGGTGTCAGGTATTGCCTTTGTTTCAGTATTCTGTCTTTCGTCCTTTCGTTTATTCCCGAGCAGGAAGCTTAGTAATTCTTTAAAGCTGTCGAAATCTCTTCGGTACACAAGGCCGATTGCACTGACATAATCATCATAATTTAGATTGCTCATGTTCAGGAAGCTTCTGTTATTAAGCCTGTTTGATGCCCTGAGTACCAGATCTCCATTCTTCTTGATCAGGTAAAGAGCTTCTACGTCACGGGCAATCATATTACCATTGCCCATCATACTGAAATCAGACACCGCTTTATTTCCTCTCATCGTTCGGTCTGTTACACCACCGGTAAGAATCAGCCTGTCATTCAGTAATCTGAAAGAAGCGCTTGCATCGTTCAGCGAACGGATATTAAAGTCGACAAAATTCAGGTTAAGCGATTGGGTCAGAATCGTATTCAACTGGTTGAAAAACAACTCAGTTCCTGCATTGATAAATGTTGATGTTGCCATTCCCCCGATATCTGCCGTTCCTTGTGCAAATGAACGCCTTACAATCAGGCTTAATGCCTGTTGGTTGGTATTATTAACATCACCCAGGTAAGATTGCAATTCATCTTTTATATATGCATTAGCCGGGAAATTAATGTCGAAGGCAATATTTGGAGTAAGAAGCGGACCGCTCAGGTTCATTACAGCTTCAACAGGAACTTTTTCTTCCCTTGCAGGTCTGCCCGCCGCCTGATACAGGGGTGAAGTGCTTGTTCGTACTTCGTAAAGGGCCTTCATGTTGATAGCAGCCTCCATCGGATCGCCGGTCCAGCGGATAGATCCACCCTGATTGATTTTAAAGTTCTTATTGATAAAGTCCTGTGCAGTAAACTGAAATTTACCACTTGAAATCAGGTATTCGCCGTACAGCTCAAAGTCGCCGAGACTAGTAATATTCAAGTTTAATTCCGACTTCCCTCTGCCGCTGAGTTTCCCGAGGTCAGTGAAAATATTGACTTCGGAATTTTCATCTATTTCCAGGTCGAAATCCATCGTCAAACCCTTGAAGGTAGAGAACTGCTGTTTATTCAGGGTAGTGTCTTTGCCAATAAAACTGATAAAGTCATTTTTACTGACTGTAGCCGATGAGTTCAGAGGGATGTTAAATACTGTTCCGGCCTCTGCTTTGGCATCAATAACAATCCGCATATCATTTGTAGGGCCGTTAAATCTGAAAACCCCTGTGCCATATGCCACGCCATAATACAGCGGGTTATCTTTTGCAGTTGTATTTAGGGCCATAAATCTCCTTGAAACAAGGTTTACATGGATTTCAGGATTTCTGAGGTTATTGAGATTTACTGTTCCATTAGCAATGGCCTCATTATTTTTGATATCTCTTAACTTGAGATTGTTTAATTTAATGACCGTATTTTCAACCTCTACCTTATCTGATATCTTATAAGGGGTTTTCAGATAATTGACCGTCATGCCGGCATCTTTCAGGGTAAGGTTGCCATTGATTTGAGGAGTTCTCAGTTTGCCGCTTACTACAAGATCTGCCGAGACACGCCCAAACATATTTGAAACCAGATTTTTTAAAAATGGCTGAAATAATACCACATCGTTATCATACATCAGAACTTTCAGATCCAGCGTATTCTGATCATCATTGGCATTGTAGGTGCCATCAATATCCAGCGTGGTCCCGCCCTTATTTTCAACATCTATTTTAACATTGATTAGTTTAGTGGCATTGTCGAGTCCCGCAGTCATGCTTAGGTTACCTACCGCGATATTATTGTAGTTGAGGCTGTCAATATTAATACCGGCAGTTAGGTTGGGTGTAGCTCCCAGACCTGAAAGTTTGGCATTCCCATTCAGTAAGCCTTTCAATGTAATGCCCGCCGGTTTGGTCAGTGAATTAAATGTAGTCAGCTTGAAATTTTCAAATCCGATCAGAAGTTCATCTTCAGGATTTTTGGATATGATTCCGTTTATGGTCATCATTTGATTGTCTTTGAAAAGCTCAAAACCTTCAATCCTGGTTCTTCTGAATAGGCTGAATTCCTGATCTTCTTCCCTGCCTTCATCGAAGCTGAAGCTCACTTTCTCCTGGATCTTCCAGGTCTCATTATTGATAATTACATCAGATGGCAGAATACTCAGGGCAATTCTCCTGTCTCCGCTGGCATTGAACTCTACCAGAGAGTTTAAGTCGAGCTGGTTGATGGCATTTTTATCTGAAAGTTTAATGTTCAGATTAAGACTGTCTTTCTTTAAGATATTGGCAATGTTAACATTTTTGATGTAAAGACTGTCTGTAAAATTAATTCTGTCTGACGTGATGAAAACGTTCATCGCTTCTTCAGAAGTACTTTCGTCGATGATCAGATTATTAATTTTATACTTCCTGAATTCTACAAGTTTAATGAAGCCGTTAAGGTTAGCAATATTTTCATCCGATACAAACTTGCCGTTGAAGTTTGCCTGCTGCGGGATTTTCATCTGCGGAATAAACAGCATGCTGATCGGGTCGAAATACTTGATGTTCAGACTGAATTCGAAATTCTGTTTCCCCGGAGTGATAAACTTCAAACCCAGAGAAGGGATATACTTATTGGCAACAGATTTGAAATAGGATGGCAGTGTTTTTAAATCATATTCACCGTTTATGCTTGCATCAAGAATGTCAGAACCTATGGTAAGCGATCTCTTTGTACCTCTGCCCATCGCTTTCAGATAAACCGAATCAACGATGAAAGAGTTTTTTGTTCCGGTAAGCTGGGTGTTATTCAATGCAACCACACCCTCAATATTGTCGAGGTTTGAGCCTGAAAAATTGGTGCTGAGGTCTGCATCAAACTGAATGGTGTCTTTAGTTAAGTTCAATTGTTTTAACCTGGCACCACGAATCTTTGCATTAAAGTTAAATTGGGGAAGTTCTTTGTTCAGATCGATATTGCCATCAAAATCGAGGTTAAGGTTGCTGTCATCAATGTTTATCTGACCCTTGAAAACCTTATTGCTGAAGTTACCATCGATGTCAATATTGGTGTAGGTATATGATTTGAATTCCAGATATTTAATTGAACTTTTCACCTGTTCGTTCAAACTGCTGATCTTAAATCCTTTGCCTTTAACACTGGCAGTTAGCGTTGTTTTTCCCAGATATTTAAGTCCCGTAAGTTCTCCAAGATTAAAATCGATTGTTTTAACTGTTCCGCTGTATGCAGGAATTGAATTGCCCTCAATTTTCATATTCAGATCGGTAATCAATCTTCCCGCTTTTGTTTTAAACTCTCCGTATGCTATAAAATCATTGATAAAGCCACTAAAGCGCCCTTTGAAATTTATTGTTCCCAATTTATTGGCAAATTCAGGAATTAAGGATTTTTTGTTAATACCTGCACGGCTTAGTATCAGATCAAGATCCTTTTTATTGGTTGAGATCTGCTCAAAATTCAGATCCATTAAAGTCTGCTTTATATTTGGCAGTCCGCTTAATGCAAAATTTCCCTTAATGTATGTTGCCTGTCCACTTTGAATCATCAGGCTTCTGGCTTTCAGATCGGTTACCCGTCCGGATATCTGTCCGTTTATCTGCAGAATAACCGATGTTGTTGAGAGGTTGGGCGAGAAATAGGCAATATCAGAACTGTTCAGTAAAGTATTTTTGAAATCAGATTGCATCACAACTTTACTGACGAACTGGTTGAAATCTTTGAAAGAGGAATATTTCATCCTGAAATAATCGCCCACTCTGGATTGCGGAGTTTCAATCAGTAATTGTCTGAACTCCATCTGGTCTTTGTCAATAGTAGCAAAGCTGCTCAGGTTCTTCAGGTAGAATCCGCTTTTTTCCCTGAAGCTCATGTTTTTGATCTGCCCCTGAATAATATGTTTTTTTGTATCCAGATTTAGTAAAGTTGTGTTCAGATTTCTGACTTCTATATCGTTAAAGTTTATTCCACGCTTAGGGCTGGTATTATTGAAGTTTTTGTATTTGAAAGAAAGCTCCTTTAAAACAATCTGATTGAGTTCAATATTAAATGGCTTTTTCTTTTTCTGACTTTTGCTCCCTGATTTAAAGTAGTTAAGTATGAAAGAAAGGTTAGTGCTTTTATTTGTGTATTTTTTCAGATAAAATTTTCCGCCATTCAGTTCCAGCGATTTTATAGTGATCTTTCGCTTTTCCAATGAAAAGTAGCTCAGCTTTGCAGAAAATTTAGGGGAGAATAAGAGTGTGTCTTTTTGTTGATCCTGAATGTACAGGCTGTCGAGCACAACGGAATTGAAAGGGACAATATATAAGCCGCCTACTTCTACGCGGGTATTAAGCTCTTTTGAGAGGTAAGCTGCTGCTTTTTTGGCAACATAAGTCTGTACACTCCTGAATTGCAGTGAAAAAACAATCAAAACAAGCAACAATAAAAATGTTGTCAGTGTCCAGAGGCTTATTTTTAGAGCTTTTTTGATAAATTTGTACTTTAAATTATCTACAACAATTTTACAATATAGTTTTGGCAATCATCCTCGGCATTGAATCTTCCTGTGACGACACTTCCGCAGCAATTTGTATAGATGGCAAGATCTGTTCCAATGTGATCGCAAGTCAGGCAGTCCATCAAAATTATGGCGGTGTAATTCCTGAACTTGCTTCAAGGGTTCATCAACAGAATATCATTCCTGCCATTCATCAAGCTATCGATGTGGCAAAAATACACAAAAATGATATTGATGCTGTAGCTTTTACACGCGGACCGGGATTATTAGGATCACTTTTGGTGGGCACTTCTTTCGCCAAATCCTTTGCCCTTGCAAAAGGTCTGCCTCTTATTGAGGTAAATCACATGCAGGCACATATTCTTGCCCATTTTATTGAAGAGAATAAGCCCTCATTTCCTTTCATCTGTCTTACCGTTTCAGGCGGGCATACCCAGATCGTTCTTGTAAAGGATTATTTTGATATGGAGGTTATTGGCGAAACTAATGACGATGCGGCAGGCGAAGCTTTTGATAAAACAGCAAAACTGCTCGGTTTGCCTTATCCGGGCGGGCCGCTTATTGATAAATATGCAAAGCAGGGAGATAAATTTGCATTTAAATTCCCTGAACCTCAGGTCGACGGACTCAACTTTAGCTTCAGCGGCTTGAAAACCTCTATCATGTATTTTGTGCGCGACAGGATTAAAGAAGATCCTGAATTTCTGAAAAATAGACTTTTCGATATTTGCGCATCAGTGCAGGAGCGAATAATTTCCATTTTGCTGAACAAACTGAAGAAGGCATCGGTTCAATATGACATTAAAACTATTGCAATTGCCGGTGGTGTATCAGCTAATTCCGGTTTGAGGACAGCACTGAATGAGGCCGCATTGACCGAAGGCTGGAAGGTGTATATTCCCAAGTTTGAATATTGTACCGATAATGCTGCTATGATTGCTATTGCAGGTTATTACAAATTTCTGAATAAGGATTTTGTGGGGCAGGATATAGCACCATTAGCCCGAATGTTGTTTTAATAATATTTAGCTGATTTAAATAATAAAACACGAGATTTACTTTGATTATGAGTGCATCCAGTATAATTTTCTTTTCCATATTTCTGATACCGCTTACAGGTTTGCTGATCTGGGTGATGCGTCAGGACAAACGTAAGGCCACTACAGGGCTGTTCGTTCTTGCCTTTATAGTTATCATCGGTATCATGTTTATGTACATGATGACCAAAGGTAAATAAACGCTCTGCCTCCCATTCTTTTTTCATTTTTTGCCCTTCCCTCTTTAGAAATTTTCAGCGAAAATAAATTTGCTTTCAATTCTATTAATCCCGAATTTGAGCGGTATATACTGCTTATTTACAGATACAAACAGGATAGTTTTTGATAAACTGAATGTTTGCTAACCCCGATAAATCTAAAAACAATGAAAAAAATCAATCCGGTATTTTTTATTCTTTTCCTGTTCCTTTCTGTCTTTGAAGGTATTGCACAACCTGTAGAGCAAAATGTTAAGGTTATTGTTGCTCCTGATCATTCAGACTGGCAATATAAAACAGGAGAGAAGGTTAAGTTTAATATTACCGTACTTCAGTATGGAAATCCTTTAAAGAATGTGAAGATTAAATATGAAATCGGACCTGAAAAAATGGTGCCTGAATTGAAAGATTCGCTTCTGCTTGCCAATGGAGTACATATAATCAATGCCGGTACAATGAAGAATCCCGGATTTTATCGTTGTATTGTTACTGTCGAAGTAAATGGGAAGAAATACAGAGGTCTTTCTACTGCCGGGTTTGAGGCTGCTCAGATCAAACCTGCTTCTGAAAGCCCGGTAGATTTTGCACAGTTCTGGGACGCTGCAAAAGCTGATCTGGCAAAGATTCCTGTTGATGCCCGTCTGACTCTTTTGCCTGAAAGAAGTACAGAAACTGTAAATGTTTATCATGTTAATATGCAAAATTTCCGTTTAGGGAGCAGATTGTACGGTATTTTATGTATGCCTAAGAAGCCCGGTAAATATCCTGCATTGCTGCGTGTTCCTGGCGCAGGTGTAAGACCTTATAACGGAGATGTTGCCACTGCCGAGAAGGGAGTGATTACTCTTGAAATCGGAATTCATGGTATACCGGTGAATATGGATGCCGGAGTTTATGCTAATTTGCTTGCAGGTGCCTTGTCTGGTTATCCTATGTTTAACCTTGAAGACAGAGACCGGTATTATTTTAAACGGGTTTATATGGGATGTATAAGAGCGAATGACTTCTTAACCTCATTGCCTGAGTTTGACGGAACTAATTTAGGAGTTACCGGAGGCAGTCAGGGAGGAGCATTATCAATCATTACTGCAGCTCTTGATTCCAGGGTTAAATTTCTGGGAGCTTATTATCCGGCTTTAAGTGATCTTAGCGGTTACACGATTGGACGTGCAGGCGGATGGCCACATATGTTTGTTAAGGATGATGTAAATGCCGGCAGTACTCCTGATAAGATTAAGACTGCAGGATATTATGATGTAGTAAATTTTGCCAGATTGCTGAAAGTTCCGGGCATGTACAGCTGGGGTTTTAATGATGAAACCTGTCCGCCAACCTCTATGCATGCTGTATACAATGTCATTAAGGCTCCTAAATCTTTGTTTCTCGCGCAGGAGACCGGGCACTGGATGTATCCCGAACAAAGGGAGAATATGGATAACTGGCTTCAGAAGCAGTTAAAAGTTAAATAAGTATTTTGGTCATATAAAAAGCCCGCTTATATTATATTATGTAAGCGGGCTTTTATTTTAGATTCAGGAATTTATTTACTTTTCTTCGAGATGATTGGCTGTTACTGTTGCTTTAATTTTTGCTTCCAGTTCATCCATCAAATCAGGGTTGTCAAGCAATAATTGTTTCACTGCATCGCGTCCCTGTCCAAGTTTGGTGTCTCCATAGCTAAACCATGATCCTGCTTTTTTGATGATGTCAAAATCAACACCCAGATCGATAATCTCACCTGCTTTCGAAATACCTTCTCCGAACATCACATCAAATTCGGCGATGCGGAAAGGCGGAGCAAGTTTGTTTTTTACAACTTTTACTTTAACCCTGTTTCCTGAAACCTCATCTGAATCTTTGATTTGTGAAATTCTGCGGATATCTAAACGTAATGAAGCGTAGAATTTCAGGGCATTACCTCCGGTTGTTGTTTCAGGGCTGCCGAACATTACTCCGATTTTATCACGCAGCTGGTTGATAAATATACAGCAGCATCCTGTTTTGGATATTGTTCCGGTTAATTTTCTGAGTGCCTGAGACATTAAGCGGGCATGAAGACCCATTTTTGAATCGCCCATTTCACCTTCAATCTCAGCCTTTGGCACCAAAGCCGCAACAGAGTCGATTACGATGATGTCTATAGCGCCGGAGCGGATCAGGTTATCAGCGATCTCAAGTGCCTGCTCTCCGTTATCAGGTTGCGATATTAAAAGGTTTTCGATATCAACACCCAGTTTGCTGGCATAAAATTTATCAAAGGCATGCTCTGCATCGATGAATGCAGCAATACCTCCTTTTTTCTGAGCTTCTGCAATCGCATGAATTGCCAGAGTGGTTTTACCTGAAGATTCCGGGCCGTAAATTTCAATGACACGGCCTTTTGGAAAGCCTCCGATTCCCAGCGCGATGTCCAGGCCTATAGAACCTGTGGAGATTGCCTCAACCGGTTCTACAGCATTGTCGCCAAGCTTCATAACGGTGCCTTTACCGTATGATTTTTCAAGTTTATCCAGCGTAAGCTGTAAAGCTTTTAATTTATCTGCGTTGCTCATTATTTTAGTTTAATATGATCAAAATTAGAATAAAAAATTAAAAATGCTAAAAAAATTAGAAAAAATATATTTCTGTTTTTCTCAACTCTGAAGTTATTTAATAATTATCTCAAAAAATTATAGTGGATAATTACTTTGCAATGAATCTTTTCAACATTGCTGCGGTTTGTGTTGCCTGTTTTTTCTTTTTTAACTCTTTAGCTTTTTTCAGCTGAAGACTTTCTGCTTTCTTTAATGCAGTTTCTGTCTGGCTTTGAGCGTAATACTTGCAAAAAGAACTCAGCGGGCATATTGAACATTTGGGATTTCGTGCAATGCAAACATATCTGCCGTGAAGGATAAGCCAGTGATGGGCGATATGTATCTTATCTTCGGGAAGAAACTGAACCAATTGTTTTTCTACGGCCAGGGGTGTTTTGGCATTTCTAGTCAGGCCTATCCGGTTGGCCACGCGGAATACATGCGTATCAACTGCCATTGCCGGAGCACTGAATATGACAGAGGCAATCACATTGGCAGTTTTTCTGCCAACTCCCGGCATTTTCTGAAGATCATCGATGTCGGATGGAACTTCGCCATGGAACTCAGAAATAAGTTTTTGAGCCATTCCTACCAGATGCTTTGCTTTATTATTGGGATAACTTACACTTCGGATGTATTGAAATACCTCATCCGACGTAGACGCGGCCAAACTTTCCGGAGTGGGATAACGTTCAAATAGACGTGGTGTAACCAGATTGATTCGTTTGTCTGTGCATTGGGCAGAGAGAATTACGGCAACCAGCAATTGGTACGGGTTATCGTAATGCAATTCGGTTTCTGCTTCCGGCTGGTGGGAAGAGAAATAATCTACAAAGGCTTTATACCGGTCTTTTCTTAACACGCAACAAATATAGCTCTGATCAGTGTATCCTGGTATAGTAAAGATCAAAAAGCCAAATGGATATTTGTGCCTGAATAATTCTTAAAGAGACCTGGAGTATTCGAGTATTCTTCTGACTGATTCCTTAGCCGGTTCAGAAACAATCGAATTCAGCTCCGGCTTGATGGACGTGTAGAAAGATTGTTCTTCTTCCCCAAGGTCTTCAGTCCGAAAACTGCTTTCGGCTTTAATTTCCTTTAATGAACTTGTTTTATGTGTAGATGTTTCTATCATAAGCAGATTAAATTTTTACTTTAAACGTACTTATGTATTTAATGTTTTACAAATAAATTTTTTTTTGTTCTTTTTTTCAGATGTTCTTCAGGCTTAATTCTTTGGTTAACATCATTTTACGCAAATTGCTTAATGCATAGCGCATTCTTCCTAAAGCAGTATTAATACTGACATCTGTAATATCAGCAATTTCTTTAAAGCTCAGATCTCCATAATGTCTCATAATAAGAACTTCCTTTTGTTCTGAGGGGAGATGATGGATCAGCTCCCTGAGATCGCGATGGGTCTGGTCGCGGATCAGCCGGTCTTCAGCACTTTCATCATAAAACTTCAAAACTTCAAAGATGTCGAAGCCTTCGGTAGTAGTAACCAATGGGGTGCGTTTCTCTTTTCTGAAATGATCAATAACCATATTATGGGCAATGCGGATTACCCATGGAAGAAATTTACCTTCTTCATTATATCTGCCAGCCCTCAGAGTGTTGATTACTTTGATGAAGACATCCTGAAAAATATCCTCTGCCAGGTATGAATCTTTAACCAATAAATATATAGATGTGTAAATCTTTGATTTATGTCTTCGGATTAATTCCTCCAGACTTTGTTCATGACCCTGAATATACTGATGTACTAAATCCTGATCGCTGACCGTTTGAATATTTATAGCACTCATACTTATAATCCCTCTTAATGTAAAATCCCGAAAAATGTTCAAGTAGAGTTTATCCGATAGCCTGTCTCCTTTTTGATTGAAAAATAATTGGTCCTTGTTTCAAATGAAACAAATATTTTGCCAAAATCAAAGAATATTTCATCAAGCCAATGTAATAAACTACTTATAGCCGTATTTTTGCAATTCTATTCATAGCCTTTATATAATATACGTACAACACAGCCCTGACTTTTAGAATGAATAAAGAATCGGAAAAAGACCCTAAAAAATATATCATCATAAAAGGTGCCAGAGTTCACAACCTAAAAAATATTGATGTAGCTATACCGAAGAACAAGCTGGTTGTAATTACCGGGATGTCGGGCTCTGGTAAATCTTCACTGGCATTTGATACCCTGTATGCAGAAGGGCAGAGACGTTATGTTGAAAGTCTTTCTTCATATGCCCGACAGTTTATGGGCCGGATGAATAAGCCCGATGTAGATTATATCAAGGGAATAGCACCGGCCATTGCTATTGAACAAAAGGTTATTACCAGCAATCCCCGTTCAACGGTTGGCACATCTACTGAGATTTATGATTATTTGAAGCTACTGTTCTCCAGAATTGGTAAAACGGTTTCGCCGGTTTCGGGAAAAGAAGTAAAAAAGGATACGGTTACCGATGTGATCAATTTTATTGGCAGTCTGGAAGCAGATAGCACAGTAACCATACTTTGTCCATTACACGCACACAATAACCGTTCTTTGAAAGAGGAACTTGCCGTTCTGCTTCAAAAGGGCTTTACACGTATCCTGATGGATGGTACACTGGCTAAAATTGAAGATATTCTGGAAGATAAATCTACCGGGAATAAAAAATCAGGAACAGATACAGAAATCAAAATAGTGATCGACAGGGTGAGGGTGAGTGATGATGAAGAAACTTTAAGCCGGATTGCAGATTCTGTTCAAACTGCCTTTTTTGAGGGCAGGGGCGATTGTCTGGTGGATGCAGATGGCGAGATTCATGTGTTTTGCGACAGGTTTGAGCTGGATGGAATTCGATTCGAGGAGCCAAGCCCAAACTTTTTCAGTTTCAATAATCCCTTTGGTGCCTGTAAGCGTTGTGAGGGTTATGGAAAGATTATCGGGATAGATGAGGATCTGGTTATCCCGGATAAAAGCAAGTCTGTTTACGATGGGGCGATAGCACCGTGGCGGGGCGAGAAGATGGGCGAATGGTTAAATAGTCTGGTCAGAAATGCAATCAAATTTGATTTTCCGATTCATCGTTCATATAGTCAGCTGACTGATGAGCAGAAAAAATTATTATGGACCGGAAATTCTTATTTCAGCGGGTTGGATGATTTTTTTAAAGAGCTTGAAACGCAAACGTATAAAATACAGTACAGAGTGATGCTTTCACGATACAGGGGGAAGACAAACTGTCCGGAGTGCCTGGGAAGTCGCCTGCGACAGGATGCCTCTTACGTAAAGATCGAAAGCCTTTCAATTACTGATATTGTATTAATGCCTTTGGATAAGGCCCTGCAATTTTTTCAAACACTTGAGCTTGATCCGTCACGGATGAAAATTGCAAAACGTCTGTTGATGGAAATCAGCAACCGGCTTAAGTTTTTGAATGATGTGGGTTTAAGTTACCTTACTCTGAACAGATTGAGTAACACCCTGTCGGGAGGCGAATCGCAAAGGATCAATCTGGCAACTTCTCTGGGAAGTTCATTGGTTGGATCTGTTTATGTTTTGGATGAGCCGAGTATAGGTCTGCATCCAAGAGATACACAGCGTTTGATAGAAGTGCTGAAATCATTGAGAAATGTGGGTAATACAGTGCTTGTTGTTGAGCATGAAGAAGAAATTATGCATGCTGCCGATCATATTATTGATATTGGTCCGGAAGCGGGAACACATGGCGGCAATCTTGTATTTACCGGTACTTTCGATGAGATATTAAAAGATAAAAACAGTCTTACCGGTCAGTACCTTAGCGGAAGACAATCTATTGCAATTCCTGAACATCGCCGCAAATGGAATGATGCTATTGTCATCAGAGGGGCAAGGGAGAATAATCTTAAAAATATTGATGTAAGCTTCCCTCTGAATGTGCTTTGTGTTGTTTCGGGTGTATCCGGTTCAGGAAAGACATCATTGGTAAAACGTATTCTTCAGCCTGCTTTACAAAAGGCTTTAGGTAATTATTCAGGAGAGCAGACCGGAGCTTATGATTCTATCGAAGGCGATTTTGGAAGAATTGAGCAGGTTGAAATTGTCGATCAGAATCCGATAGGGCGGTCGTCACGCTCCAATCCTGTTACTTATGTGAAGGCCTGGGACGAGATCAGAAATCTCTATGCATCGCAGGGAGCGGCAAAAGCTGCCGGTTTGAAACCATCGGCCTTTTCGTTCAATGTAGAAGGCGGACGCTGTGATACCTGTCAGGGAGAAGGTGAAGTGAAAATAGAAATGCAGTTCATGGCTGATATTTTCCTTCCCTGTGAAGCCTGCGATGGAAAAAGATTTAAACAGCATGTGCTTGACATTACCTATAAAGACAAGAATGTATTTGAGGTACTTGATATGACCATTGATGAAGCTCTGGAGTTCTTTGACAAGGAGCCTAAGATCTTGTCTAAAATCAAACCTCTTGCTGATGTTGGCCTTGGTTATGTTCATCTCGGGCAGTCGTCAAACACGCTTTCAGGAGGCGAAGCCCAGCGTATCAAACTTGCATCTTTCCTTGTAAAAGGTAATAACAGCAGCAAGACTCTGTTTATTTTTGATGAGCCTACTACCGGACTGCATTTTCATGATATTAAAAAGTTGCTTAAATCATTTGACGCATTGATAGAGCAGGGTAATTCAATTATTGTGATAGAGCATAATATGGATGTGATCAAATGTGCCGACTGGGTAATAGATATTGGTCCGGAGGGTGGTGATAAAGGCGGAACCCTGGTATTTGAAGGTGTTCCTGAAGACCTGATCCGGGAAGGTAAATCTTATACCGGACAATTTTTAAAGGAGAGGTTCAAATAAAGATATCATCAGCAGATAAATACCAGATATTCATCTGCTGATGATTAGCTTATTATTTGATTTTCAAATAGTTTTTATCAAAATTCTCTATCAGGTAATCAGCCATTCTCATAAAACCGAGGTCGGTCATGTGAACACCATCAACAGTCGCTTCATTATCATATCCAATTGCTCCATTATTGTTAATATAATGCAGGTTCTTCATCCCGCTTTTTCTGAGTTTCTCAAATTCTGTTTTCAGCGCATTATTCTTGTCGTTGATCAGGCTTTTGGTCTTCTCTTCATAAAAGGACTTGGAATAGACAATGTTTTCTACAAATACGATCGGGGTGTTTGAATTTTTCTCTCTTATTTTCGTAGCAAGTGGTGCCACCCTTTGCCGGACTTCTTCCACCGTCATGTTAGGCAGGCAGTCGATTACGTAAAATGAAGCATTAATTCCGGCAATCACATCAACAACCGGATCTTCCATTTTTCCATTACCGCTGAATCCTAAATTAATGCAATCGACATCCATCTTGCGCGAAATGATGGTTGTATAGGCCATCGCCGGACGGGATGCACATCCGCCCTGAGTAATGCTGGTACCGTAAAATACAATTGGCAGAGTTCTGGAGGGTGCAGGTTTTTCAATACTTGCCAATGTGTCGATACCAATTTCAACTTTGGTTACACCATCGTAAAGTGGCAGCCAGACTTTATATTCACGTTTTTCGGGTGAAAGTGTACTTACGAGCAGTGCCTCATTATTCTTTGCAGTAGGTCTTCCTGTATTCACATATAACCATGAACCATTTACCCTGGTATAAAGATCAACGCCTTTGATGCCGGTTTCAGCCATATGATTCATTTTAGTATCGTTCAGCAGCTCCCATTTTATTTTAATCAGACTTGAATTTGAAAAGAACCTTACTGTAATGCCCGCAGAGTTTTTGGAAAGGTCCCATACTGCTTTTCTTACTTTATCTTTAGAAGAGGCAGGCAGTCTGTCATATGGACTTTCTTTAGCTGATTCTGCAACACCGGTTCCTTCAATAATGAAGTGTTCCTTGTCAAAATATTTTACATTTTCCTTTTTTACTGCTGTTTCCTGTGAGAAAACAGAACTGCTGAATACAGTCAGTATCAGCAGGTATAAAACTTTACGCATGGCCTTAATTTTATGTGTTTAGTAAAGATATAAGAACAAAGGATACGGAACAAGGTTCAGACCCTACTGAGCGAAATATGTTAAAATTTAATCGGTATATTGCCTGCAACGTTATCTGGAGGTAATATATTCCTGAAATGTAGCTTAAAATGAATTCCGGTACTTCAGTTAATCATGCAAAGTTTAGTGCTTACGAGATCTTCGTGATCCTGTTGCTTACTTTGACCCAATTTACGGTAGTACTCGATTTTATGGTGATGTCTCCGCTGGGAGACCTGTTAATGAAGTCAGTTGGCCTCAGTACTACTCAGTTTGGCTTAACTGTTTCTGCATATGCTTTAAGTGCCGGAATATCTGGTCTGCTGACCGCCGGCTTTGCCGATCGCTTTGACCGTAAGAATTTATTACTGTTCTTCTATGTTGGTTTTATTATCGGGACACTTTTTTGCAGTCTGGCCGATTCTTATCTGACTTTACTGTTTGCAAGAATTTTTACAGGTTTGTTTGGAGGCGTAATAGGCTCGATATCTATGGCAATTGTTACTGATCTTTATCCGATAGAGAAAAGAGGCAGAGTTCTTGGATATCTGCAGATGGGTTTCGGCGGAAGTCAGGTTCTGGGTATTCCGATTAGTTTATATATATCCAATATCTGGGGCTGGGAATCTCCCTTTCTGATGATTGTTGTGTTGGCAAGCATAATCTGGTTGTTTATTTTACTGAAGTTAAAGCCAGTAAACGAGCATCTCGTGTATAAAAGCGAGCACAATGCTATTGGTCATCTATGGAATACTTTGGCAAAGCGCAGGTATAGAATTGGATTTCTGGCCACAGCTTTTTTGTCATTAGGCGGCTTTCTTATGATGCCATGGGGCAGCGCTTTTGCCATCAATAATCTCCATGTCACTGCTGAGCAGCTTCCTTTCCTTTATATGTTTTCCGGGATCTGTGCACTGGTAATTTTGCCCCAGGTCGGTAAACTCAGTGATCGCTTCGATAAACTGATGATTTTTACTGTGTCGTCTGTATTCCTGAGTATTGTAATTGTTATTTACACTAACCTTGGACCGGTGCCATTTTGGTTAGTCTTATTGCTCAATTTAGCATTTATGCTTGGCATCATGAGCAGAATGGTTCCGGCAGTGGCACTTAATTCAGCTTTATCTGAGAAACATGACAGAGGAGCTTTTATGGGAATCAATTCTTCGCTTCAGCAAATCGCCGGCGGTATAGCAGCTGCTTTGGGCGGTTTGATTGTTGTACAGAAGGATAAGCTTAGTCCTTTGGAGCATTATGACACCATTGGTTATATTATAGTTGTTATTTCTGTGCTGTCAGTCTTTTTGCTTTACAGGGTAAGTAAACTTGTTAAATCTTCAGGGTAATTTTGCATTACTCTTCATTTTAAATTCTCAGGCATTTTTATATCTTCATCAATTAATGGAAATGATCTTTATCATTTATTTCATAAAGTTTTTCCGTTAATTTGCTTCTTTAGTTAGAATTAGATTTAAATATGCTTTCCAAGAAAACCCGCTATGCCTTAAAAGCCCTTGTTGTTCTGGGCAAGAACTTTGGTGGAGCACCTATGCAGATTTCCAAGATCGCATCGGAGGAGCATATCCCCAAAAAATTTCTCGAGCAGATTTTGCTCGATATGCGGAACGCCGGCTTATTATACAGCAAAAAAGGTTCAGGTGGCGGATATGGTTTGGTAAAGGATCCCGCTGAAATTTATATGGTTCAGGTATTAAGATTAACCGGCGGACCGGTAGCATTGCTTCCATGTGTCAGTTTGAACTTTTACCAGAAATGCGATGAGTGTACAAATGAAGCAACCTGTGGTGTACGCGATGTTTTTGTAGAAGTAAGGAATGCAACTTTGAAAATATTGAGCGAAACAAGTATTGCCGATGTAATTAATCGTGAGGAGATTTTGATCAAAAATTTTGAAGAATAAAAAAAATTTAAATAAAAGACTACTAAATCTATATACTTTATATTATATTTGTCCGATGTTAATGCAAAGCCTGTATATGATGAATATGATAACAATGCATAATTGTTGCAGGGGTAGGTCGTAACATTGAAGAAGATTAGATATAAATGATTTATACATAAACCTCTTCAACCATGGTAGAAGAGGTTTTTTTTGTTAAAGTTTAATGAACAGTTTCAGAACAGAATTAGAGGATCCAATCGTCCAGAAGGATATTATTGATCTCGAGAGAAAGATCAGGGAATTTCGTGAAGGTAAAATTCATGATGAAAAATTCCGTAGTCTTCGTTTGGCACGCGGCATTTACGGACAGCGACAGCCTGGTGTGCAGATGATCAGAATAAAGCTTCCTTTTGGGAAGGTTACATTCAGGCAGATACTGAGGATAGCTGATATCTCTGATGAGTATGCAAGCAGTAATCTGCATTTGACTACCCGTCAGGATATACAGATTCATTATGTAAGTCTTGACCGTACCCCTGAGCTTTGGGCTAAGCTTGAGCAGGATGATATCACTCTTCGCGAAGCATGTGGTAATACAGTCAGAAATGTGACTGCCTCGCCAACTTCGGGTATTGATCCGAATGAGCCTTTTGATGTTTCGCCGTATGCACATGCTACCTTTAAGTATTTTCTGAGAAACCCGATCTGTCAGGAAATGGGCAGAAAGTTTAAGATTGCATTCTCCTCAAGTGATGCTGATACGGCATTCAGCTATATACATGATCTTGGATTTATTCCAAAGCAGATCATTAAGCAGGGTAAAGAATACCGTGGATTTAAGGTATTGTTTGGTGGCGGTCTCGGAGCCCAGCCTTCCATTGCCCACATGGTTAATGAGTTTCTGCCTGAGGATGAACTCATACCTTTTATTGAGTCGACATTAAGGGTATTTGATCGTTATGGCGAGCGAAATAACAGAAATAAGGCAAGAATGAAGTTTTTGGTGGCCAAGTTAGGCTTGGAGGAGGTCCTCAGACTGATAGAAGAGGAAAAGCTTGCCAATAAATCCAAAATATATACAATTGATCGTGGTGCAGTTGATCTGCCTCAGATTCCTGAACCACAACTATTGCCTGAAGCGATAATTTCAGACCAGTTCATGTATCAAAGATGGTTGGATACCAATGTTTTTGAACAGAAGCAGGAGGGTTTTTACGGAGTTTATATTAAGGTTACTACCGGCGATATTCCTACTTCAAAGGCAAGAAAATTTATTGCGGCAATCAGCGGACTTGTAGCTGATGAGATTCGTGTAACGATCAATCAGGGTTTGCTGCTTAAATATGTAAGGAAAGAAGCACTTCCGGTTTTATTTGAAAGACTTAAGGAATTGGATTTTGTTAAGCCCGGTTTTGACAGCGTAGCTGATGTGACCACTTGTCCGGGAACAGATACCTGTAACCTTGGAATTTCAAACAGTACAGAGCTTGCCCGTGTTCTGGAAGATCTGATTGCAGATGAGTATGATGAACTGATCGAAAATCAGGATATAAAAATTAAGATCAGCGGCTGTATGAACAGTTGTGGTCAGCATGGACTTGCACAGATTGGCTTTCACGGAAGTTCATTGAAGGCTGCAGGAAAGGTTGTTCCGGCGGCACAGGTTTTACTCGGAGGGGGTACACTTGGTGATGGTGCAGGTAGAGCAGCAGATAAAGTGATTAAGGTTCCAAGTAAAAGAACAAAAGATGTGGTACGATTTATTCTTGATGATTTCAGTGAAAGGAAGATCGGGGACGAACTCTTTAATGATTTTTATGATCGGTTAGGGAAAGATCATTTTTATCAGTTGCTGAAACCGCTCGCCGATCTGAGTACCTTAAGCCCTGAAGAGTTTGTAGACTGGGGGCATGAAGAGACCTTTGAAACGGCTATCGGTGTTGGAGAATGTGCAGGTGTAATGATAGACCTTGTCTCAACTTTATTGCTTGAGGCCGAAGAAAAGCTGCAATGGGCTGTAGATTCATTTGAAAGCAAGGCGTATGCTGATTCAATTTATCATTCATACAGTGTATTCATCAGCAGCGCAAAAGCCATGCTGCTTGATAAAGGAATTAACAGCAGCACTCAGGTTGGAATTATTCGTGATTTCGATGAGCAATTTTCAGGAAATATTGTGCCTGCAGAGTTTGCAAGTTTCAATGAACTGATACTTCAGATCAATAAAAATGAACCATCGGCAGAGTTTGCCGGGAAATATCTGGAGTCAACAGTTGATTTTATTAAAAGGATTAAAGAATATAAGGAGTCAGTGCAATTATGATACTCAATCAGATAAAAAAGGAAATTAAAGAACCAAGGATTACTTTGGTAGGAGCAGGTCCGGGTGATGCGGAGCTGATCAGTCTGAAAGGCGTTAGGATACTAAAATCAGCTGATGTAGTATTATATGATGCTTTGGTGAACAGTGAATTACTTGATTTTGCACCCGAGAATGCTATTAAAGTGTACGTTGGAAAACGTTCAGGTGATCATTCTTATTCGCAGGCTGCTGTAAATAAGCTGATGATTGATTATGCACTCAATTTTGGGCATGTTGTTCGTTTAAAAGGTGGCGATCCCTTTGTGTTTGGCCGTGGTTTTGAAGAACTTGAAATGGCGGCATCATACAGTATTCCGGCAGAGGTTGTGCCCGGAATTTCGAGCAGTATTTCTGTACCTGCACTGCAGGGAATACCGGTCACACATCGTGGGGCGAGTGAAAGTTTTTGGGTAATAACCGGTACAACAAGCTCCGGAACAATTTCAAAAGATCTCTATACAGCGGCTAAAACCGATGCTACTATTGTGGTATTGATGGGTATCAAAAAGCTGAAAGAAATCGCTGAGATTTTTGTTGCCGAAGGGAAAAGCCGTTTGCCGGTAGCAGTGATACAGAATGGTTCAATGGAAAACGAAAAGGTGGCTGTAGCTACTGCAGGTACAATTTTCGAGGCAGCCCAGGATAAAAAAATAGATTCTCCGGCATTAATAATATTCGGTGAAGTTGTGGGTCTGCATTCTTTGTTTCAGCCGATTAAAGCATTTTATGAGCTCTCAGAGCAGGAATGATATTGAATCTGAATCAGGAAATCAATTATTTCCGGTATTCCTTAAGCTGAATCAGCTTAGGGTTTTACTGGTTGGAGCCGGCAATATTGGCTATGAAAAAATCAGGGCCTTGCTGAGTAACAGTCCTGAAGCATCTATAGATATCGTTGCAGAGACTTATTTGCCGGAGCTTCTTGATTATGTGTCATTATTTCCAAAGGTTAAGCTTCATTTTAAAAGGTTTGAAAAAAGTGATTTGTCAGGGCATGATTTAGTGATCATTGCAACAGGGAATAATGAACTGAATGTAGCCATCAGAGAGTCGGCCAGAGAACTGAATCTTCTGATAAATGTTGCCGATAAACCTGATTTGTGCGATTTCTATCTCGGTTCTGTTGTTAAAAAGGGCAACCTGAAGATTGGTATTTCTACCAATGGGAAATCGCCTACGATTGCAAAAAGATTAAAAGAGCTTTTTCAGGAAAGCCTGCCTGATGAACTGGATCAAACTCTGGATCAGATGAATAAGTTAAGAAATAATCTGAAGGGTGATTTTGCTCATAAAGTAAATGAGCTTAACAAAGTAACTTCGGTTTTGATTAGTGAAACAGCAGCGAAAAATAAAGCCAAAAGCAAATGGTATCTGATGCTTGCACTGTTATTTGCAGGCCTTATTTTATCTGGCTTAGTACTATGGTAATTTCTTTGTCGAAAAAATCTGCATTTTAAATCAGTAATGAACATCTGTTATAATTTATTTAATTAAGTATTTTTGCCGAAACCCATCTTAAAAATGAAACAACAATCCAAGCTTATCCGGACTCAGGCAAACAGATCTTATAACAGAGAGCATTCAGTGCCTTTATATTTAACATCGAGTTTTGTGTTTGATGATGCAGAACATGGCAGGGCTATGTTTGCTGATGAAATTGAAGGCAATATATATTCACGATATTCCAACCCAAATACCACTGAATTCATAGAAAAAATCCGTGAGTTTGAAGGTGCAGAAGCTGGTTTGGCCTTTTCATCGGGAATGGCGGCAGTTTTTGCATCCATTGCAGGACTATTGCGCAGCGGAGATCATATTGTGGCATTCCGCTCTATTTTTGGTTCCACACATCAGCTGTTTACTCAATTACTTCCGCGCTGGGGTATCACCACAACTTATGTGGATGCATCCAGACCTGAAGATTTTGAAGCGGCATTACGCCCTGAAACGAAAATGGTATTTCTGGAGACCCCTTCAAACCCGGGTTTGGAGCTGGTTGATCTGGAATGGCTTGGTAAGCTTAAGCAGAAGCACAATTTTATACTTAATGTGGATAATTGCTTTGCAACCCCATATCTGCAAAATCCAATCAAGTTTGGGGCCGATCTGGTAAGCCATTCAGCTACAAAATATATGGATGGACAGGGAAGGGTTCTGGGAGGTGTGGTTGTAGGCCGTCAGGATCTGATGAAAGAACTGATGTTTTTTATCCGTCATACAGGTCCGGCGATGTCGGCATTCAATGCCTGGACAATTTCAAAGAGTCTGGAAACACTCGGTGTAAGAATGGACCGTCATTGCAGTAATGCTTTGAAAGTAGCCGAAACGCTTGAACAGCATGCCGAAGTAGAGGTGGTTCGCTATCCTCATCTGCCTTCGCATCCTCAGTATGAATTGGCTAAGCGTCAGATGAAACAGGGTGGAGGTATTGTAACCTTTATTGTTAAAGGTGGTTTTGATCGTGCCAAAAGATTCATGGATGAATTGAAGATGATCAAATTGTCGCCAAATCTTGGAGATACCAGATCGATTGTTACTCATCCGGCATCAACCACACATTCTAAATTAAGTGATGCAGAACGTGCCCAAATAGGAATTTATCCGGGTAGCATAAGAGTTTCGGTAGGTATTGAAGATATTGAAGATATCCTTGCAGATATCACAGGTGCATTAGATAATTCTAAATAAATGAACAGATCAGAGGAAATACTAAAGGAGATTAAGGGATTTGGAATAGAGCAAAGCCTTGAATATTTTGCTTCACAGTTTCCTGAACAAGTTGTATTCTCAACCAGTTTCGGATGGGAAGATCAGGTAATTTCTCATATGATCTTTTCAAATAAACTCCCGATCAAGGTCTTTACCCTTGAAACGGGAAGATTGTTTCCTGAAACTTACTATGTCTGGAATCGCACCCTCGAAAAATATGCTACTCATATTCATGCTTTTTATCCGGATACGGAGGCAGTAGAGAAAATGGTTAGTACTAAAGGTCCGAGCAGCTTTTATGATTCAGTTGAAAATCGTAAGGAATGCTGTGGGATAAGAAAGGTAGAGCCTTTGAAAAGGGCTCTTGCCGGAAATTCATTATGGATTACCGGGATCCGTGCCGAACAATCTATGAACAGAGAGCATATGCTTTCTGTAGAATGGGATGAAGCTAATCAGATTCATAAGTTTCACCCTATTTTCGACTGGACACTCGATCAGGTAAAGGAATATATTAAAGAACACAATATCCCTTATAATCCTCTGCATGATAAAGGTTTCCCAAGCATTGGATGTGCTCCATGTACCAGAGCGGTTAAGGAAGGAGAGGATTTCAGGGCAGGCCGTTGGTGGTGGGAGGATCAGAGTAAGAAAGAATGTGGATTGCACTCTTCCTGATACAATAGAATTTATCGCAGATGATGCGCTATTTATATATAATTTATGACTAAACAAGACACTACTTATTTAGACCAGCTGGAGGCCGAAGCAATTTATATATTGCGTGAGGTTGCCGGCCAGTTTGAAAAGCCCGCATTATTATTTTCGGGTGGAAAAGACTCTATTACCCTGGTTCGGCTTGCCGAAAAGGCATTCAGACCGGGAAAATTTCCATTCCCGCTGGTTCATATTGATACCGGACATAATTTCCCGGAAACAATCCAGTTCAGGGATGATATGATTGAGAGAATTGGAGAAAAACTAATCATTGGCCATGTTCAGGATTCAATTGATCAGGGAAAAGTGATTGAACAGACAGGTAAAAATGCCAGCAGAAATGCTTTACAGACGGTTACTTTGCTGGATACAATTGCAGAGAATAAGTTTGACGCCTGTATCGGTGGTGCACGCAGAGACGAGGAAAAAGCACGCGCCAAGGAAAGAATTTTTTCTGTACGTGATGAATTTGGTCAGTGGGACCCTAAGCGTCAGCGCCCGGAACTTTGGAATATTTACAATGGAAGAATTCATAAGGGAGAGAATGTAAGGGTATTTCCGATCAGTAACTGGACTGAGCTTGATGTTTGGAATTATATCCGAAGGGAAAATATTGATCTGCCTTCAATCTATTTTGCACATGAACGCGATGTGATTACCCGTAATGGTCAGCTAATGGCTGCAGCAGATTGTTTGAATATGGATGCAGATGATATCATTGAACGCAGGAATGTTCGTTTCAGAACAGTTGGTGATATGACCTGTACTGCTGCCGTTGAATCGGATGCTGATCAGATCGATGATATCATTGAAGAAATAAGAATGTCAAAAATTAGTGAACGCGGAGCCAGAATGGATGATAAAGTATCTGAGGCTGCCATGGAAGACCGTAAGAAGGGGGGATATTTTTAATATGGATTTACTTAAATTTTTTACCGCCGGAAGTGTTGACGACGGAAAGAGTACATTGATTGGAAGATTGCTGTATGACAGCGAATCTATATTGGCTGATCAGCTGGAGGCTTTACAACAGTCGAACAGAAAAAATGATGATGGTACCATCGATCTTGCGATTTTAACTGACGGACTTAAAGCTGAACGTGAGCAGGGAATCACTATTGATGTTGCATACAAATATTTCCAGACAGACAAAAGAAAGTTTATCATTGCAGATACTCCGGGGCATATTCAGTATACCAGAAACATGGTTACCGGTGCTTCTAACTCGGATCTTGCAATTATTCTTGTTGATGCCCGTAATGGTGTGGTTGAGCAAACCATTCGTCATTCGTTCCTTGTATCATTACTAGAATTGAAGCATGTGGTGGTATGTATCAATAAAATGGATATGGTTGATTACAGCGAATCTGTTTTTAATACCATCAAGGATGCATATTCTGATATTGCTGCCAAATTAAAAATCAAAGAAGTAACCTATATTCCTGTCAGTGCGCTGAAAGGGGATAATATTGTTAATAAATCAGAGCGTATGCCATGGTTTAGCGGTAAAAGTCTGCTCGACCATCTGGAAACAATCGAAGTTAATGAAGCTGAACTTTCAGCTCAGGCACGTATGCCTGTTCAATGGGTTATCAGGCCTCAGACAGATGAACTGCATGATTATCGCGGCTATGCCGGTCGTGTATTGAGCGGTTCTTTTAAGGTTGGCGAGAAGATTACTGTGCTGCCTTCGGGTATTCATTCTGAAATCAGCAGGATTGAAACTTCCCTGAAAGATCAGAATGAAGTTCATAGCGGAATGTCTGTGACATTACATCTGAAAGATAATATAGATATCAGTCGTGGTGATATTGTTGTGAACTCATCAAATGAACCAATGGTTTCTCAGCAAATTGAAGCAGATCTCTGCTGGATGGATACCAGAGCTCTTGATCCATCCATAATGTACCTTGTTCAGCACAACAGCAAGCTAAGTAAGTGTAAAGTACAGGAGATTCTTCATAAAGTAAATATTAATACCCTTGAGAAAATCGATGCTGATGCATTTCAATTGAATGACATTGGCCGTATTATTCTAAAGACTGCTGAACCTCTGGCATTTGATCCTTATCAGGACAATAAGCTGAACGGTGGGGCAATTCTGATTGATCCGCGTACAAACCTTACTGTTGGTGCTCTGATGTTCAGGGCTAATGCCGGATAAATACTCCTGATTATTTTCAGGCAAAGCACCTGCTCATCTATTGAGGAGGTGCTTTGTGTTTATATGAGCATTTTATTGCAGGGAGCTAATGCCTGAATAAGGCAATATTCACTAACTTTGCATAAATATTTCAAACCGTGAAAGTAGAATTAAAAAGAGTGAATGATGCGGTTCATTTCGAGGCATCATCACCGTCATCAACAGTAAAAGTACATATCGATGGTTCAGCTGAAATTGGCGGACAAGGATTAGGTGTTCGTCCGATGGAAATGGTGCTGATGGCGCTGGGTTCCTGCAGTTCACTCGATCTGGTGTCAATTCTAAAAAAGCAAAAACAGGAGATTAAGGATTTTTCAGTCACAGTTGAGGCTGAGCGCAGAGAGCAGGTTCCAAGTGTTTTTACGAAGATTCATATGAATTTTAAGCTTACAGGAGAAATCGATACTGCCAAAGCAGATCGTGCTGCTGAGCTTGCAGTTAAAAAATATTGCTCTGTACATGATATGCTGGTTGCCGGAGGAGTAGAAATCAATTACTCTCTGGAAATAAATCAATAATAAGATTTGCGTATCTATCTGATTTAACCTTTCCATTTTGTTCAGAATATAAGCTATTCCAGCCAGCCGGGGGTACTCTTTAGAATCCCCGGCTGGTTTATGCATTTCCCATTTCGTTGAATTGCATCTCTGTTATTTTCCTCCCTCATCGGGACTTTAATTACCTCTGATTGCATGTGATTAACAAATGACTTTTCAATTACATGTTTAAACATCTATTTGTTTTACCTTTGTATCATCAAATCAAAATCAAACAAATGGAATCAGCAGTAAAAACTAAATGGGTTATAGATCCCTTACACTCAGAAGTTCACTTTAAAGTAAAACACCTTGTAATTTCAACAGTTACCGGAACTTTCAAATCATTTGACGGAAGTCTGGAAACAGAAGATGCCGATTTTCAGAATGCATCTATTGAATTTACCCTTGATGTAAACAGTATTGATACTAATCAGGAACAGCGTGATGTACACCTTAAATCAGCAGATTTCTTTGATGCAGAGCAGTTTCCAAAAATTTCATTCAAATCTGCATCCTTCACTAAGGATGGTGATGATTATGAATTAAGCGGAGATCTTACGGTAAAGAATGTAACTAAACCGGTTAAATTGAATGTTGAATACGGCGGTACTGCTACTGACTTCTACGGAAATGAAAAAGCAGGTTTCGAAGTTTCCGGAAAGATCAGTCGTAAAGAATTCGGACTTACCTGGGACGGTATTACCGAAGCGGGTGCGATTGTTGTTGGTGATGATATCAAACTGAACATTAATATTCAGTTAGCAAAGGAAGCATAATAACCAATTATATAGTGAAAGCCATTCTGAAAAGGATGGCTTTTTTTATGCCCTTTAATTAATATCTGAGCCTGAACTAAAGAGGGGAGCTATCTTAAATTCTTCATTCCATATCACTTAACCTGATCTGCCGGATCCGGATTGGAGCATTGCTGAATATAAAATAGAGATCAACAATGCCTGTCGCTTCACTTAAAATTGTTTTTATCCGGGCCTGTTCATTAGCTTCTACAGTAAATGTGCCAAGTAATTTCCCTTCGGGGGATCCGGAGCGGACTTCTATTTTAGCCTGAGGAGGAATTGGAGTTCTGCCCCGCAATGCAATAATCTCAATTTGCTTTACTGAGGTAAGATCTACATTATTGAATTTTAAGAAGCTACCTGTGGCCGAAGTGGTGGCTATTGTTTTATCACCATTAAAATTTACATCTTTCACCTGCTCGGCATCAGCAACAGAAAGCTGTGGACTGCGCAAAACAAGCACTTTTTCAGTCATCTGTCCTGCAATTCCGTTTGCGCTCCGATCGGTATAAGCAGCGCGTATGATAAAACTTCCGTCAGTATTTTCGCCTTCAGGAACAACAGTGGTAAAGCTGCCCTGTGCAGGCAGAGTTTTTGCACTACGGGGAGGATAAGCCATACTTAAAATATAACTGGTGATGGTCTTTGCATCATTTTCAGTCATTGTAGGATGTGCGGGCATCATAGTATGACCCCAAACCCCTGATCCGCCGTTAATGATCTTTTTTATCAGGTTTGAAGGCGCCATAACATCGCCTTTATATTTTTTTGCGATCTCTACGAATGCGGGACCTAATGATTTGGTTTCCTTAGCATGACAGATATTACAATCGCTTTTATTGATCATTGCCATAGCGCCAGCAAACTGGGCCGTAACATCAGTGCTGATTTGTTTTTGCGCTACATCCGTTAAATTGAATCCTTCAGAGAGGTAGTTTGCACTTACAGATACCTGTGAAGGCGATATCTTTTTATTCAGCAGGCTGCCATCTTCGGCATCGTTAACACTTACTGCATATTTAATGGACTTTCCCGGGAAAAAGAAACTTTTATTGCCGCTTAATACCGCCAGATTTACTTTAGGGGGTTCGTTTCCGGCCTTAATTTCCAGAGACTTAGAATTTTTAGCTCCGGTCTGATCTGTTACGGTAAGTGTGGCCTTGTATGTGCCGGGGCTAATTAAAGTTAGGGCAGGAGTAGATTGATTAAACGTTTTATAGGCTGCGCCGTTCCTTGTGACTTTCCATTCATATTTTAATTGGTCCCCCTCGTCAAAATCGCGCGTACCTTCAGAAGATAAGGTAACTTTCAAAGGAGTAGCCCCCGCAGTTTTACTTGCTGAAGCCTGAACCTGCGGTTTCCTGTTGCCTCCGTTATACTCGATCCGTATGAGCTCTGCTTCCGGATTATTCTTAAAATATCCGTTACCATATTCAATCGCATAGAGATCCCCTTCAGGTCCAAATTTCATATCCAGAGCACCGTTCAACTTAATGTCCGGAAGAAAGCGTTCCATAGATTTATACTCTCCATTCTCATCTAATTCTATCACATTTATCCAGCCGCGTGCGAAATCAGTAATAAACCATTTCCCTTCATAGTAAGCAGGGTAGGGTCGCTTTGCATCTTTAAAATCCCCAAGCCTGTATATCGGGCCTCCAACGGCACTGTTACTTCCGCTTCCTAAAAGCGGAAATTCTGTGCTTATGCCTTTTCCATACCAAACCATAGCCGGTATAGCCGCAGGCAGGTTTTTCATTCCAGTATTGTTGGGAGACTCATTCTTTGTATTTGCCGGATCAAAGAATTCGCCGGAAACTTTTGTATCGAAATTATAATCGCGGTAAGCTTTATTGTTTCCTATAAAATAAGGCCAGCCATAATTTCCGGGTTTTTTAGCGATATTAAATTCATCATAAGATTGCGGACCACGCTTTTCCATATCATCTCTTGATCCGTCAGGACCCACCTCACCCCAGTAAAGCCAGCCTGTTTTACTGTCTATGGTAAGTCTCCAGGGGTTTCGGTTGCCCATAGTATAGATCTCGGGGCGTGTTAAAGGAGTTCCCTGAGGGAATAGATTTCCTTTGGGAATGGAGTATGTGCCATCCTGTTCAGGATGTATGCGTAATATCTTTCCCCGAAGATCATTGGTATTAGATGAACCCTTTTGGGAGTCTTCGCCAGATTTACCAGGCCGCTCATCCAGGGGCGTAAATCCGTCTGATGCTCTTGAAAATGTATTATCGCCCGTACTAAGGAATAGGTTCTTGTCTTTATCAAAAAGCATACCTCCGCCTACATGGCAGCATTGTTCACGCTGTACAACAACATCCAACAAAACTTTTTTCGAGTCCATGAGAAGTTCTTTGCCATGCCATACATAACGTTCTAAGACATTTTTCGCTTCAGTTCCTGCCGGTGAATAATAGACATAGATCCAATGATTTTTCTCAAAATCCGGATCCAGGATCACTCCCTGCAATCCATCCTCACCTTCGCTGACCTCGCCTGTTTTACTAACATATTGCGTGCTTACAGGAAATTTTGCTACAAGATTTACCTTACCTGTAACAGGATCATAAACTTCAAGTTTACCATGACGTTGGGCAAAGATGACCCTGCCATCCTTGAGTACCTGAAATTGCATAGGCTCTTCCAGACGCTGAGCTAAAACTACCTTGGTGAACCTGTTGTCTTCTGGCTTTTTATTGGTTTGCGCATGTAAAGCAAGGCTGCACGAGAGAAGTAAAAAAAAAGCAGAAATCGATTTTAAAAGCATAATGATAATATTCTGAAATAAAGAAGATAAAAATGGGTAAGTGAAAATGGGTAAGAGAAAACTAGGCTCTGATCCTTTCCAAATAATCCATATTATACTTCATACTTTCTATAGGATTCTTTGCATACTCTTCCTGCTCGATAAAAAGATATTTTAAGCCCGATTCTCCCTGATGCTGCAGGATCTTTGCAATATCCAATCCCCCTTTACCAAATTCTGTACTTTCTTTTTTCTGAAGGTTCATATCTTTTAAATGCCATAATGGGAAACGTCCCGGGTATTTAGAAAAATAATGGAAAGGGTCTTGTCCGCTGGCAATCACCCATCCAAGATCCAGTTCCATGTAAACAAATTTTGGATCTGTATTATCCATCAGCACATCATAAAGAATTTGTCCGTCTACTTTGTCGAACTCATAATCATGATTATGATATCCAAATTTCAGGTTAAGTTTCCGGCATTCTTCACCATTCTTGTTAAATATATCGGCTGTTCTTTTGTAATTATCAAGTGTTTGTCCAGAGCTTGGCATACTAGAACAGATCAGATATTCCTGGCCTGATTCTGCAGCTTCCTCCATGGTTTGCTGCCACTTAGCATCTACCCCGACGTGTCCGCTGCGTAAAGTCATTCCAAGATCTTTACAGGCTTGTTTCATTTCCTTTGCGGTGAGACCGTAATAATTGCCTTTGGCGCTTCTGGCAGATTCTATCTGCTTAATTCCCAGGTCGGCAAGTTTTTTTAAGGTACCGTGCGCATCCGCAAGCATTTCGGCGCGTACAGTATATAATTGTATACCCGGGTTTTTAATCTTTATCCTTGCTGAAACTAATGATGGCAATATCATTGAGCCAAGAGCTACGGTCCCAACTGTTTTTAAAAAATGACGGCGTGTTTTCATGCGTGTTTTATATGGGCTTTAATTTAGGAATTTGGGAGGAGATATGGAAACTTTTTGTTGTGTTGGTGCGATTAAGTGTGGGTGGGCAGGCTTAGGCAATCTCATTTCAGAGAATCATGAATGTAAGTAGAATACTCCTTTTCTTATTTGCTTAAATCTTTTATAAATTAACGTGAGTTCGATATAAAATAATAGAGATTTAATAAGAAAGTAGTGGATAATTTAGTATATTTAAGTGCTTGGTATTTAAATAGTTAACTAAAAAATAGCTATACTTTCAACAGATAAAATTACCGAAATTTTTGTTTCAGTCGATGACTTTTGTAAACATTTTGAGACTTTTCTAGCTAAGAAGCTCATCGGCAAAGCCAAATTAAGGAATAAACCTACCAACCTTTGTATGTCGAGGGCATGACCATCCAGATCGCTTTTCACCATTCAGGCTTCCGCACGTTTAAAGACTTTTATCTGGGCTACGTATGTAAGCATCTCAGGAGCTTTTTCCCCAATACCGTCAGTTATAACCGGATGGTCGAACTTGTTTCGGGTAGCATGTTGCACTTATTTGCTTACCTGAAAAGCTTTGGATTGGGTGATTGTACCGGGATAGTTTTGTAGATTCAACCCCTCTTAGAGTATGTCACAATAAGCGGATCCATCACACAAGACCTTTAGAAATATTGCTCAGAGAAGGCAATGGGATTAATCAGGCGATATATCAGGGATATTTATGACAATGAGAAAAAAACTCTTCCGATTGAAAATTTAAAATTTTCAGGAATGGTGATCTTCAGGTTTCGTAATATAAAAGATTACCGGAGGGTTAAGTAGATTCTGCTTCAGCCTGATTTTCTGGATAAGATCAGATATGGCCTTTTTAAAAATGGAGCCTATCCTGATTATCAGGGTAATTTGTTTAATTGAAAAGTCGCACAAGGCATGCAACCTCCTTTCTATGGCTTTTGTTTCAATTTTAATTTAGCCAAGGCAGATTTTTTACAAGATAGGAATTATACTGGCAGGTATAGAACGCTACGGGCTGCTGTTTCGTCTTTGATCAGTTGTTTTCTGAGTTCTTCGAGCGAATTGAACTTCTGGTCATCGCGCAGATATTCAAGGAATCTAACTCGTATGATTTGTCCGTAAATTTCTTTATCGAAATCAAAGATGTTTACTTCAATGTTACGGCTCATGCCATTAATTGTTGGTCTGTGGCCAATATAAGCCATGCCGGTAGCATGTTCATTTTTCATGCTATCATCCATAAATTCCAGCCTTACGGCATAAATTCCATCTGAAGGGATCAATTTATAGTTCTCTTCAATAAATAAATTTGCTGTAGGGAAACCGAGTTTTCTGCCTATCTGATCGCCTTTGATCACTTTTCCTGTTAGCTGAAAAGGATAGCCGAGAAAGTCCTGTGCAGTTCTTACATCTCCGCTAAGGATCGCATTCCTGATTTTGGTCGAACTGACGGCAACATCATTGATATCCTGTTCAGGGATTTCTTCAACCTCAAATCCGAAATCTGAGGCATAATGCTGAAGTTCCTCAAGCCCGCCTTTACGATCTTTACCAAAGCGATGGTCATATCCGATGACGATCTGTTTGGTTCCGATTTTTTTGACAAGTATTTCGTTGATATACTCCTCCGGACTGAGATTCGAAAAATCACGGGTAAATGGCGTAATGATCAGGTGATCAATCCCAAGTTCAGCAAGTCTTTCTGCTTTCTCATTAAGGGTGCTGATCAGTTTGATATTCTGATCGTCGGGATGAAGTATCATCCGGGGATGAGGGAAAAATGTAAGAATAACAGTCTCCCCGCTATTTTGTGCCGCAACCTCCTGCAAACGGCTGATGATCTTCTGATGGCCAATATGTACGCCGTCAAAAGTGCCAATAGTTACAACGGCATTTTTGATCGGTCTGAACTCATCAATATGGTTATAGATCTTCATTATTTCTGAGAGCGTACAAATTTAATTATTTATTATCAATCAGCTTTCCCTGCTCTTTGAGCTTACGGATGTGATTAACAAGCTCCATAACCTCAAAAGCATTTTTTACTTCAAAATTGCCACTTTTTGTCCGGCGCAGCGCACTCAGGTGTGCAGCATTGTCCAGAGATTTTCCAAAGTCATGTACAAGTGAACGGATATAGGTTCCCTTGCTGCAAACTACTCTGAAATCTATTTCCGGAAGTTCTATTCTCGTAATTTCAAATTCAGAGATACTTACCTTTCTGGTTTTTAATTCTACTTCTTCACCTCTGCGGGCTTTCATGTAAAGTCGTTCTCCGTCTACTTTTACTGCAGAATGTGCTGGCGGATACTGATCCAGATCTCCGAGAAAATTCAGTGTGTTTGCTCTGATCTTTTCTTCAGTTATATGGCTGATGTCAAAGCGTTCATTGATTTCTGTTTCCAGATCGTAAGAGGGAGTTCCTGCCCCCAGAACCATAGTTCCGGTGTACTCTTTCTGCTGTGCCTGGTATTCGTCGATTTTCTTGGTCATTTTTCCGGTGCAGATGATCAGAAGTCCGGTGGCCAATGGGTCAAGAGTGCCGGCATGCCCGACTTTTAATTTAAGGGGTTTAAAGGAGTTACGGATTTTTCCTACCACATCAAAACTCGTCCATTTATAGGGCTTGTTGATAAGCAGAAGTTCGCCTTCGGCAAAATTGAACTCCGGAAATTCTTTTTCTGTTTTTTCGTTCATCAGATCACGTGAAGGTCGTATCCGGCAGCAAGCAGCACTAAAATAATGCCACCTACAATGATGCGGTACCATCCGAATATTCTGAAACCTCTGGTTTGCAGAAAGGTGATAAAGTAACGGATAGCGAGCATAGCCACTATAAATGCAGCAATATTGCCAATAATCAGCAAACGTGTCTCATCAGCACTGATCACATAACCATCTTTATAAAAATCATATAACTTCTTAGCTGTAGCCCCAAACATAGTTGGAACAGCAAGGAAAAATGAAAATTCAGCGGCCGCTTTACGGCTCAGTTTCTGAGACATACCTCCAACAATGGTTGAAGCAGACCGGGATGTTCCCGGAATCATGGAAAGACACTGGAATAGCCCGATTTTGAAAGCAGTATTATAACTTATCTCATCAGTATTGTCAATGTTGCCTTCCCTGAACCATTTGTCAACAAAAAGCAGAATAATACCTCCGATAAGCAGAGCAATAGCAACACCAAGAGGGCTTTCAAGCAATTGGTCGATCTTATCACTCAGAAGTAATCCGAAAAAGACTGCAGGTATAAAAGCAATCAGTAATTTGAAGTAAAAATCAAGCGACTGGAAAAATCGTTTGAAATAAAGAACAATTACAGAAAGAATTGCCCCCAGTTGAATTGCAACGGTAAATAGTTTAACGAAGTTGTCTGACTGGATTCCCATCAGGGATGAGCCTATGATCATGTGCCCGGTAGAAGAGACCGGCAAAAACTCAGTAAGGCCCTCAATAATAGCCAGAAAAATAGCCTGAAAAGTATTCATTACTTATTGCCGGCAGGCTTCTTTAGAATTGCATAAAAGCCTATGCCAAAGCCTGCAAGGACAACAAGCGGAGCAAGCACGATCTTACGTGAACTGTAAATGTCTGTTTCGCCGGTCATTAGTACAAAGCCGATAATTACAACTGCGATACTAAGGATCATCATAGTATAATTGCTTTTTTCGAACACAAATGCCTGTTCTTCTTTTTCTTCCTTAATAGGAGTGTTTTTTTGTGCCATTATTTATAGAGGTCGTAAATTTTTAAACGAAGAAACTTGCTAACAGCAAAATAAGTGCTTAGTCCGGATATCAGAATTCCGATACCGATAACTGAAATAAATACAATACTGAACTCAGTCCAGTTACGAAGAATAATCATTTCAGGAACCTGTTGCTGTGCAAAGTATAATGTGATGAGCAATAGTATTACGGCTATTAATCCGCCTAAAAGCCCGTGCAGAATACCATAAGTTAAAAATGGTTTACGGATAAAATTCTGCGTTGCACCCACAAGCTGCATACTTTTAATCAGGAATCTCTGTGAGTAAATAGCAAGGCGTATTGTATTATTGATTAGTGCAACAGCGATAATCAACAGGATAGAAGCAAAGGCCAGTATCACAAGCCCTATCCCTCTTATATTCTGATTCACCATATCAATCAGTGATTTCTGATAAATTACTTCTTTAACCAGAGTGTTTTGGCTCAACTGTGAAGTAAAGGTTTGAATACTTTCGTTATTTGCATAATCTGCTTTCATGTACACATCAATTGATGAAAGCAGAGGGTTGTATCCAAGAAAATCTACAAAATCCTCTCCAAGATCTTTGGTCAGGTTTCTGGCTGCCAGTTCTTTACTTACGTATTGGGTTTTTAATACATAGGGATTGGAATCCAGTTGCTTCTGCAGGGCGGTGATATCCACTTCCTTGGCTCCTTCATTTACAATAATGTTCAGAACAATATTTTCTTTGACATATTTTGAAAGGTTTTTAGCATGAACCAGAATGAGTCCTAAAAGACCTGTCATCAATAGAACCAGTGCAATGCTGATTACAGTTGAAACGTAAACGGTCTTGGTTTTACCTGCGGATGTACTTCTTTCAAATTCTTCCATGAGCAATTTATGTGTTGCGAAAATAAAGATTTCAGTCTGTAAAGGTAAAAATTATATGTACCTATATGCTCTGAATTCAAGTTAAACTTTGTTAAAAATAAGAGATATGTCTGATATTGATAAATAAAGGATAGTCAGGTTTTAGCTTATGCTTCAATAAAATCGCAGATTTTAGTATTTTCGCAGCTTATCAGATTTTAAGATGGACTATCAATTCAGGGATATAGAGCAGAGGTGGCAGAAATTTTGGGCAGATAATCAGACGTTTAAAGTAGAGAACAATTCTGAAAAGCCTAAATATTATGTTTTGGATATGTTTCCTTACCCTTCAGGGGCAGGCTTGCATGTCGGTCATCCGCTCGGATATATAGCTTCCGATATTTTTTCACGTTACAAGCGTCTCAAAGGATTTAATGTGCTGCACCCAATGGGATACGATTCATTTGGATTGCCGGCAGAACAATATGCAATTCAAACCGGTCAGCATCCGGCAATTACTACCGAGGCCAATATCAATCGCTACCGCGAGCAACTGGATAATTTAGGTTTTTCGTTTGACTGGAGTCGTGAAGTACGTACCAGTGATCCATCCTATTATAAGTGGACTCAGTGGATATTCATGATGCTTTTCAATTCTTGGTATAACCTTGAAAGTGACAAAGCTGAGAGTATTGAGGTACTGGTGAAAAAGTTTGAAAGCAATGGCTCGGAAGGAATTAAGGCTGTAAGTGATGATGATGTGGCCGTTTTTACAGCCGATGAGTGGAAGAATAAATCAGATGCAGAGAAGCAGAACGAATTGCTGAAATACCGTCTGACTTATCTGCGTGAGAGTACTGTGAACTGGTGCCCGGCCCTGGGAACTGTTCTGGCCAATGATGAAGTGAAGGACGGATATTCAGAGCGTGGCGGACATCCGGTAGAGCAGAAGAAAATGATGCAGTGGAGTATGCGAATTACAGCCTATGCTGATCGGATGCTTCAGGGATTAGACTCGATCGACTGGCCCGAGCCTTTGAAAGAAATGCAAAGAAACTGGATCGGTAAAAGTGTTGGGGCTTTGGTTAAATTTAGCCTCACCCCCACACCCTCTCCGAAGGAGAGGGGAGAACCGGGCGGAGAACAACCGGGTTATATGACGGCTGATCCTGCTATTTGGGATATTCTGAAAGAGCACTCAAGGCAGCATCGCAAAGATTCAACTCAGGCCGAAGATATCCTGTGGCAGCATCTCAGAAATAGTAAAACCGGTTATAAGATCAGGCGTCAGCATGCTATTGGGACATATATAGCAGACTTTATCTGTTTAAAAAAAGGCCTGATAATTGAAGTGGATGGGGGCTATCATACCGAAATTAAAGATCAGGATGAATTAAGATCCGAAGCCTTGAATAATCTCGGTTTTGAAGTAATCCGATTTTCTAATGAACAAGTTGTTTCTGATCCAACAGGAGTTAGCGGAAAAATTAAAGAAAAGTTAAATACACTACCTGACCGGATTTTAGGCGATTCAGACTCCCTCTCTCTTGGAGAGGGGCGGGGTGAGGCTTATATAGAAGTTTTTACCACTCGTGTTGATACCATTTATGGTACAACTTTCCTTGTTCTTGCCCCGGAGCATGAACTGGTTGAAGGTTTAACTACTCCTGATCGCAAAGAGGAAATTCAGAATTATATCGATCAGACCAGGAAAAAGTCGGAGCTCGACAGAATGGCTGATACAAAAACAGTTTCAGGAGCCTTTACCGGAAGTTATGCCAAACATCCGATAAGCGGGGAGCCTGTACCTGTATGGATTGCAGATTATGTACTGGCAGGATATGGAACGGGTGCGGTTATGGCTGTTCCATCGGGAGATCAGCGCGACTGGCTTTTTGCAACTAAATTCGGCTTGCCAATCGTAGCTATTTCAGATGCTCAGGTTAATCTTGACCAGGAAGCTGATCCAACTAAAGAAGGTAAATACATTAATTCAGGCATTGTAAACGGACTTACGTATAAAGAAGCTACCGGGGTGCTGATTGCAAAACTCGAGGAGCTCGGCGCCGGTAAAGCGAAAGTGAATTATCGTTTGCGGGATGCTATTTTTGGTCGTCAGAGATATTGGGGTGAACCGGTTCCGGTTTATTTCAAAGACGGACTTCCTTATCTGATTTCAATAGAAGACCTTCCATTGCTTTTACCCGAAGTAGATAAATATCTGCCTACAGAAAGTGGTGAACCGCCTTTGGGAAGAGCAGAAAACTGGAAATACAAGGGCGAACTGGAGTATGAGCTAAGCACCATGCCCGGATGGGCAGGTTCAAGCTGGTACTGGTACCGTTATATGGCTTCTCCTGAAGACAGGAAGCAGGATGTTTTTGCTCCGGCAGATGCTATTGCCTACTGGAAAGATGTGGATCTGTATATTG
Organism: Daejeonella sp. H1SJ63; assembly: GCF_029360775.1. Lineage (GTDB taxonomy): Bacteria > Bacteroidota > Bacteroidia > Sphingobacteriales > Sphingobacteriaceae > Daejeonella. The sequence continues at coordinate 37,750 of NZ_JARKMZ010000035.1, forward strand.
GTGGGTCAGAGCATGCTACAGGACATTTGCTGTATAGTCGTTTCTGGAATAAGTTCCTGAAGGATCTTGGATATGTGGTGGAAGAAGAGCCATTTAAGAAGTTGATCAATCAGGGGATGATTCAGGGAAGGTCGAATTTTGTTTACAGAATTATCGATGAAAGCGGACGCGGAACCAATAAGTTCGTTTCCCATGGACTGAAGTCTCAGTATACTACCTCTGCAATCCATGTGGATGTGAATATTGTGTATAATGAGATTCTGGATCTTGAGAAGTTCAAAGCTTTCAGGCCTGAGTTTGCTGAGGCTGAATTTATCCTTGAAGGAGGTAAATACATTTGCGGTGTTGAGGTTGAGAAGATGTCGAAATCTAAATTCAATGTTGTAAACCCGGATGACCTCATCGAACGTTACGGAGCAGATACCCTAAGAATGTACGAGATGTTCCTTGGTCCGCTGGAGCAAAGCAAACCATGGAATACCAATGGAATTGAAGGTGTATTCAAATTCCTTCGTAAGTTCTGGAAACTTTTCCACGATGATGAGTTTAACTTCAGGGTGTCAGATGAAGAGCCTTCAAAAGCAGAATACAAAGCATTACACAAGATTATCCGTAAAGTTGAAGAAGATATTGAACGTTTTTCATTCAATACTTCGGTATCAAGTTTCATGATCTGTGTAAATGAACTGACTGACCTGAAATGTAATAAGAAACAAATACTGGAACAGCTTGTGCAGGTTCTTGCCCCATACGCTCCGCATATTACAGAAGAGCTCTGGACATTACTCGGAAATCCTGCAGGTTCATTATCAGCATCTTCTTATCCGAAATTTAATCCTGAATACCTTGTAGAGAATGAATTCTCCTATCCGGTTTCAGTGAATGGAAAGACCAGAATGAATCTTAGTATTTCGCTAACACTGACTCAGCCGGAAGTAGAAGAGATTGTTCTGGCTAATGAAGATCTAAGAAAATATCTTGAGGGTAAGAGTCCGAAAAAGATCATTTTCGTTAAGGGTAAAATAATCAATGTGGTAATTTAAGTTTTTTAAATATGGGAAGGCTGGCAATTTTGTCGGCCTTTTTTTGTTTAAGTCTGTAATTGTTCTGCCTGTCATTCAGTCTGATAGGAACCTGTTTTACTTTCAGCTAACAATTCACGACGCTTTTACTGTAACATTCGCTGTACTTTCGCGACTAATTCGAAAACCAATTTCATGAAACGTATTTTATTGCTTTTAACTTTATTTTCCGGAATTTCTTTGGCCTCGGCACAAGGTATTGGAGGAGCGGCTGCTTCATCAGTAACAGGAAGAATTTCCGGGGTCATTTTAGATTCTTTAACTAAATCTCCAATTGATTATGCAACCATTTCACTAAGTCGTGCAGGTATAGCCAAAACCACTAACGGATCAGTATCTGATGAAAAGGGCGTATTTAAGATAGATAATATTGCCGCAGGAACATATCGTATTACCATCGCTTTTCTTGGATATCAGACTAAAATCCTGGATTCAATCAAAACAACCTTGCAAAAGCCCGACTTAAACCTGGGCCGTATTTATCTGTCGCCAAATAAGCAAATGCTGAATGAAGTAATTGTAACCGGAACAACTCCTGTTGTTGAGAATAAGATTGATAAACTGGTTTACAATGCAGAGCAGGATGTGGCTATTGCCGGAGGTAATGCAACTGATGTATTGCGTAAGGTACCATTGCTTTCAGTCGACTTTGAAGGTAATGTTTCACTTCGCGGAAGTCAGAATGTAAGGGTGCTGATTAATGGAAAGCCTTCGGGAGCTATGGCCAGTAATATGGCAGATGCATTAAAGGCAATCCCGGCAGATCAGATCAAGAATGTGGAAGTAATCACATCGCCTTCCGCAAAATATGATGCAGAAGGTACTTCAGGGATTATAAATATTATTACCAAAAAGAATAATCTGGCAGGTGTTAGCGGTTCTGTAAACGGGGGTGTCGGAACACGTCAGAATAGCGGGAACGTTAATTTAAATGCCAAAACCGGCCGTTTAGCAGTAACAGCAAACGGAGGCGGTTTTTATTCTTGGCCTCAAACCAGCACCATATCATTTAAAAGAAGCAGTAATGATGGCACGCAGGTAATCAGTCAGATTGGTCAGAGTAAGACCGATCGCCTTGCTGCAAATGGATCAATAGGAGCTGACTATGATTTCAACAGCTTTAATTCCATTAGTACAAATGTGCGTCTGAATGGTTTTAATACCGGTGCAGACGGGAGTAATTCCAATCAGAATTTATTAAATGGTTCGGCAGTTAATTTTACACGTTTGAGTGATAATTCGATGCACATGAACGGAGTGGATTGGAGCAGTGATTTTCTTCATAAGTTTAAAAAGAAAGATCAGCAGATATCTATCGCTTATCAGCTTACCAATGGAAAACAGAGAAATTCTTACATAACTGATATTTCAAATACGGTGCTTGATGAGTACGGTAATAACGATGCTGATAATACTGAAAATACGGTTCAGATAGATTATACTCATCCATTCAAAAAAGTAACACTCGAAACAGGTATCAAGGGAATTCTCAGGGATGTTGTCAGCGATAACCGTACACGAAACTTCAATTCTCTGACCAGTATTTATTCTCCGATCAGCTCCCGGACTTATGTTTATGATTATAATCAGGACGTTTATTCTGCTTATGCTACCTTCGGCTTTACTTTAGCCAAGAAGTTTGGCATCAGGGCAGGAGCAAGGTATGAGGGAACAGAGATCAATGGAGATGCCAGATCAGCAGGAGCAGCCGCTTCACCATTCAGCAGCAGTTATAATAATCTGGTTCCTAGCTTTGTAGTATCACGAACCTTTAAAAACTTTTCTACAGTGAAGTTAAGCTATAATCAGCGCTTACAAAGACCAAGTTTGTTCTACCTTAATCCTTTCCTTAACAGTGCTGATGTTTACAATCAGTCGCAGGGTAACCCAACACTGAGACCTGAACTTTCACATAATATTGAGTTTAACTATTCAATGTTTGTGAAGACCTCAGTATTGAACACATCGGTTTATTATCGCCGTACGAATGATATCATCGAGAGCTTTGTAATGCCGGTTTCAATAACAGATCCCTCAAGCGGGAATATGGCTACAGGTTCCAGAACAACCTTCAGAAATGTTGGTAGTAATAATTCAGTAGGCTTTAATTTCTTCGGACAGATTAATCCGGTTAAACCGCTAACCTTAAGAGGTAACTTCAATATGTTTACCTATGATATCAATGCAAACAACGGATTAACTGTCACCAATACAAATACACAGTTGATTTACAATGCGTTCCTGAGTGGTTCATACGCATTTCCAAAGGGTTTGACTTTTGAAACTTTCCTCATTACCAATTCTCCCAGACGTACTTCACAGGGTAAAAATCCATCTTTCAATATGTGGAACTTAGGATTGAAGAAAGAGGTGATGAAGAAGAAAGGTAGTATCGGACTGACCATAATTGATCCATTCAATGAGAGTAAGAATTTCCGTTCGAGTATTGTGGGGGCTGATTTCACTCAGAGCAGCAATTTCTCTGTTCCTTTCCGTTCGTTCGGAACAAGCTTCAGTTACCGTTTTGGAAAACTGTCAATGCAGGCACCAAGGAAAAAGCGAGGTGTTACTAATGATGACCTGAAACAGGGTGAGCAGAATAATGGCAATCAGTAAAATCTGAAATTTCAATACAAAAGCCTGGCAATTACAGCCGGGCTTTTTTAATATTTGTACATTTGCCGAAATTCTGATCAATGCCTGAACAAAGAATAATATCGCTTCTTCCTGCCGCTACCGAGATCGTTTGTGCATTAGGCATGGAGCATCAGTTGGTTGGCCGTTCACATGAATGTGATTATCCGGAAAGTGTCAAAGTGCTACCCGTTTGTTCTTCTGCTAAATTCCTGTCAGGATCAGACAGTGCAGCTATTGACAGACAGGTAAAAGAGATCCTCTCTGAAACTCTATCGATTTATACCATTGATAAGGAACTGATCAGAAAGCTTGCTCCTGATGTAATTATTACCCAGGCACAGTGTGAGGTCTGCGCAGTTAGTCTGAGTGATGTTGAACTGGCTCTTAAAGATTTGCTGGATAAGGAGTGCAGGATCATCTCACTTTCTCCGAATAGTCTGGAGGATATATATAATGACATCAGTTACTTAGCAAAGCAGCTTGGGGTAGAAAAAGCAGGGGCTGAATTGCTTGAGCTGGCTGAAGAAAGAACAGATATTATCAGGCATAAGCTCAAATTTATTGTTCAGAAACCGAAAGTAGTTTGTATTGAATGGCTTTCACCATTGATGGTTGCCGGAAACTGGACTCCGGAAATTATTGATATTGCCGGTGGAACTCCCGTTCTGTCTGAAAAAGCCAAACATTCGCCTTATGTTGATTTTCAGTCGATCAGAGAAGAAGATCCTGATATTCTGGTGATTATGCCTTGCGGATTTTCTGTTCAGAGAACTCTGCAGGAGATCAGTCTCCTTTTGGAATTGCCGGGCTGGTCTGATTTAAAGGCTGTTAAAGATCAGCGGGTTTATATTGCTGATGGTAATCAGTATTTTAATCGCTCCGGTCCCCGTATTACTGACAGCATCGAAATTATGGCCGAGATTATAAATCCCAAACAGTTTATTTTTGGATATGAGGGAAATGGCTGGCTATCTTTTAAAGCTTAAAAGGTGATAAAATTCTCAATTTGCTGATTCACAAATTTCAGTGTATCCTCTTTGAAAAGATCTCCGTGTTCATCAAACTCCCTGCTGATAGCCGGTATGTGTATGCGGAGAGGCAATACATGTAAGTTTACATAATGGCAAATGCCGGTAAAGTGTTCAACGCCGCGGATGTTACCGTATTTCCCGGTGGATAGCCCCACAAGCGCTGCTTTCTTACCGAAAAAACTTTCCGGGAAAGTGCAGGCATCGATAAAGGTCTTCAGTACACCGGGAAAGCTTCCATTGTATTCAGGAATAATAAACAGGAATTTACTTGTTGCAGAAACTTTATCCTGAATAATTTTAAATGCATCGCTGCGTTTACCATACAGATCAGTGAAAATCAAATCATGAGGCAAATTACAAAGTGAAAACAACTCAGATTCAAAACCTTTTACTTTTAATTGCCGCCTGTAATATTCAGCGAGCCTCAGTGTATTACTTCCTTCGCGGTTGGTACCTGATATAATTGTTATCATTTTTGTTGATAAGATGTGCAAAACGAATATCGCCTGAAGGCGTAATTAGTTTTAAGTTTGTATCTTTAAAATTATTTGAAAAGCCTGTTAAATCAATTCAAAAGTACTGTTTTCATCTGTTTTGAATTGGTTTTGAAACGTTTTTAATATCACATATTTGTAATTATTTTTTGTAAAATGAGTAAAATCATCGCATTAGCTAACCAAAAGGGGGGCGTTGGAAAAACTACTTCTTCCATAAATCTGGCAGCCAGCTTAGCTGTGCTTGAATATCGGACATTATTGGTTGATGCGGATCCTCAGGCAAATACAACGTCAGGTATAGGTTTTGATCCCCGTACCATCAAAGCAAGTATTTATGAATGTATTATTAATGAGATAGATCCTGCTCAGGCAATTCAAAGTACAGATACCCCTAATCTGGATCTTTTACCGGCACATATCGACCTTGTTGGTGCCGAGATCGAAATGATCAATATGACAGACAGGGAGTACAAAATGAAAGCTGTACTGGATAAGATCCGCCATAATTATGATTTCATTATTATTGATTGCTCACCTTCTCTCGGACTAATAACCATTAATGCTTTAACAGCTGCTGATTCGGTAATTATTCCTGTTCAATGCGAGTATTTTGCTCTGGAAGGACTTGGTAAATTATTGAACACGATTAAGATTGTTCAAAGCAGGCTTAACCCAAATCTGCAGATTGAAGGGATTTTACTGACAATGTATGATGTTCGCTTACGTTTATCGAATCAGGTTGTTGAAGAGGTGAAGACGCATTTCCAGGATCTGGTTTTTGATACGATCATACAAAGAAATACACGACTTAGTGAGGCTCCAAGTTATGGTATTTCGGTTATTATGCACGACGCCAGTTGTAAGGGTGCTATTAATTATCTGAATCTGGCTCGGGAGATCATACGTAAGAATGGGTTGGTATCCAATGAGGAAGCTGCAAAACAAGCATTAGTATAATATGATTTATCAGAAGAAAACCGGATTAGGTAAAGGGTTAAGAGCACTGTTGGATGATTCGGATCTGCCTGATAATGACAGGCAGCAGATCAGTAATGAGAATCCATCTCTGGGATCTATCAGTACGATTAAGATCAATCAGATTGAGGTAAACCCTTTTCAGCCAAGAACTGAGTTTGATCCCGAAGCTTTGCAGGATCTGTCTGATTCCATAAAATTACAGGGGCTTATTCAGCCGATTACGGTTAGGCAGGCCGGTCAAAATTCATATCAGCTCATATCGGGTGAACGTCGTTTGCGTGCCTCAAAACTTGCCGGACTCACTGAAATACCCGCTTATGTTCGTACTGCGAATGATCAGCAGATGCTGGAAATGGCTCTTATCGAGAACATTCAGCGTGAAAACCTGAATGCGATTGAGGTTGCACTGAGTTTCCAGCGGATGATTGATGAATGTAATTTAAAGCAGGAAGAGCTTGGCGACCGTGTCAGCAAGAACCGTTCAACAGTAACTAATTATCTCCGCTTACTGAAATTACCTCCGGCAATTCAGGCTTCCATTCGCGACAAGGATATCTCAATGGGACATGCAAGAGCATTGATATCTGTTGAGGATCCGGTTAAGCAATTATATATTTTTCAGGAGATTATTAAAAACGGACTATCTGTAAGAAAAGTAGAGGAACTGGTTCGTGAAGTACAGAAATCAGGGAAACCGATGAAGTCGCCAAAGGCCGACGGTATTTCATTTCAGTATATGAAGGTTCAGGATGATCTGGCGTCGAAGTTCGGTACCAGAGTTAAACTGAAATTACGTGATAAGGGTACGGGATCAATCGAAATAGCATTCATGTCAGATGATGATTTGAATCGTATCCTGGAAATGTTAGACTGGTAATGTGTGTAAAAATCCTTTCAGGGTTAATTTTTGTGTGCCTTTTTGCGCATTCAAATGCCTTTTCTCAGAATAATACTATTCCTGCCAAACGGGATACGAATATTATTGCTCCGAAGAAAACAGAAGTTGTTAAGGATTCTGCAAGGCTTGCAATAGAAGAAATGCCGCGTATTGCAGCAAGAAGGTCGGCAATACTTCCCGGATTAGGTCAGATTTATAATAAACGCTGGTGGAAGGTTCCTCTGGTTTATGGCGGTTTCTTTGGAATCGGACTGGTTTATGAGTTTAATCAGAGAAATTATAAGATATTTCTTAAGGAAGCTCAATTTCGTCAGGAAAACCCGGGTGAAACACAGAATCCACTGTATGCGCCTTATACAACAGAGGGAATTATCAATATTAAAGATGCTTACAGGCGAAATCGCGACCTTTCTATTCTTGGAGGATTGGGATTTTATGCAATAAACATTATTGATGCCTATATTGACGCAAAGTTTTTTAGGTTTGATTTATCAGATGAACTGAGCATTCAGATTAAGCCCTCTGTAAACCAGACGCTTCCTGTACATGCTTCAGCCTCCGGTACAGCTGTTGGACTGAAACTTAAGATATCATTGTAAGCTGATTTTATTATAAAGTGTTAATTAACAAGTATATATAAATGAAAATAGCCATCCTTGGATATGGTAAAATGGGCCGTATCATTGAACAATTCGCTTTTGAAAGAGGGCATGAGGTTGTTTTAAAGGTGAATGTAGATAATACAGAGGATCTGAATATTGCCAATCTTAAGCTTGCTGATGTGGCGATTGATTTCAGTACACCTGATTCTGTTCTTAGTAATATTGATCTTTGCTTTGCAGCAGGGGTGCCGGTTGTTGTTGGTACTACCGGCTGGTATGCCAAATTGCAGGAAGTAAAGGATAAATGCACTGAAGGTAACAATACCTTATTATACGCGTCTAATTTTAGCGTTGGGGTAAATGTGTTCTTTTTTGTAAATAAAGTACTTGCAAAGATCATGAACCGTTATCCTCAGTATGAAGTACAGGTTGAAGAAATTCATCATACTGAAAAACTGGATTCTCCGAGTGGTACCGCAATGACCATTGCAGAGGGTATTTTAGGAGAACTGGAACGTAAAAATGAGTGGGTAAATGAACTGATAGGTTCAGGTGAAGAAGTAATTGCAAAACCGGAGCAATTATTGATCGAATCGCACAGGATTGAGGAAGTGCCAGGTACCCATACGGTAATTTACAGTTCTGAGGTCGATGATATTGAGTTTAAACATAAGGCTCACAGCCGGGCCGGTTTTGCGTTGGGAGCAGTGATTGCCGCTGAGTGGCTGGAAAAGAAAACCGGATTTTTTAATATCACTGATATGTTTGATTTTAGTGTATAAATAGATAAAATAGCAGCATGAATCTGAATTTGAAAAAGAGTACAGCTAAAGACAATAAGGCTAAGGTTAAAAAGAGTGCCGGAAGGGAATGGTTTGATGCCATAGTTTTTGCTGTTATTGCAGCAACCCTGATCAGGGGTTTATTTATCGAAGCATATACTATTCCAACAGGCTCTATGGAGAAAACATTGCTTGTTGGCGATTTCCTTTTTGTCAGTAAAGTAAATTATGGAGCACGTCTTCCAATGACACCTGTTGCATTTCCCTTTGCGCATCATACTATGCCAATTACCGGAACAAAAGCATATTCAGAGGTCATAAAATGGGATTACCGTCGTTTGCCCGGATTAAGTGAAGTTAAAAGGAATGATGTTGTTGTTTTTAATTATCCTATGGATGCAGATGCTCCGTTTAACCGTCCAGTTGATAAACGTGAGAATTATATCAAACGCTGTTTAGCAATAGGAGGTGATACGGTCAGTATCAAAGATGCCCGTGTTTATCTTAATGGAAAACCTGCAGAAATACCACAGTTTGGTGAGAAATATTATTATGTGAAATCTGACGGGACAGATTTTAATCCACAGGCTATTGAGGATATGAATATTGAAGCACAGCGTTCATCTTCGGATGAATATATTTTCAATATGACCGCAGAGGATGCCGCAGTAATCAAAAAATGGTCGAATGTTAAGACGGTAAGCCCTTATATCAGACCTGCAGGTGAGTTCGATTCTCAGATCTTTCCTCATGACTCTCAGTTTAAGTGGAATTCTGATAATTTCGGTCCATTGATTATACCTAAAAAAGGCTGGACCGTAAAACTCGACAGTACCAATTACGCATTGTATCAGCGAGCGATTTCAGTATATGAGAACAATACAATTGAGCGTCAGGGTAATGACATTCTCATCAATGGTAAAAAGACTGATTCTTATACTTTTAAGATGAATTACTACTGGATGATGGGAGATAATCGTGATAACTCTCTGGATTCGCGTTATTGGGGTTTTGTTCCAGACGATCATATCGTGGGTAAAGCGTTATTTGTATGGATGAGCTGGGATGCTAATGGTTCTTTTCTTAACAAAATCCGTTGGAGCAGAATACTTGACGGGATTAATTAAGTAATTAGTATTTAGACAGATAGTTTTGAGGGTTAGTAAGATTAATTGATCTTACTAACCCTCTTTTATTTATATAGCTTTGAAGCAGTGGCTTATATTTTTTCTTGATTTTGGTGCCGGGAGTATTCAGATTACTAAAATTTCGTAATTCGCAAATGAAAAGTATTGCGAAGTGAGTATTGCGTATTGAGATGATAAGCTTCTATGTTTGAAATTAGCTTCCCTCATCCAGATAACTGAAATTTCGTAATTGGTAATTGAAAAGTATTGCGAAGTGAGTATTGCGTATTGAGATAATAAGCTTCTATGTTAGAAATTAGCTTCCCTCATCCAGATTACTGAAATTTCGTAATTGGTAATTGAAAAGTATTGCGAAGTGAGTATTGCGTATTGAGATAATAAGCTTCTATGTTAGAAATTAGCTTCCCTCATCCAGATTACTGAAATTTCGTAATTCGCAATTGAAAAGTATTGCTAAGTGAGTATTGCGTATTGAGATAATAAGCTTCAATGTTAGAAATTAGCTTCCCTCATCCAGATTACTGAAATTTCGTAATTGGTAATTGAAAAGTATTGCGAAGTGAGTATTGCGTATTGAGATAATAAGCTTCTATGTTAGAAATTAGCTTCCCTCATCCAGATTCCTGAAATTTCGTAATTCGCAATTGAAAAGTATTGCGAAGTGAGTATTGCGTATTGAGATAATAAGCTTCTATGTTAGAAATTAGCTTCCCTCATCCAGGTTCCTGAAATTTCGTAATTCGTAATTGAAAAGTATTGCTAAGTGAGTATTGCGTATTGAGATGATAAGCTTCTATGATTGAAGTTAGCTGTCCTCATCCAGATAACTAAAATTTCGTAATTCGTAATTTTTAATTCGTAATTCTTAATTATTACTCCACCTTATACCGGTAAATAAACCTTGAAAGATTACCATCAATATCTGTTCCTTCAACAACGGCTTTGTAAGTTCCCTTGTTATCACCATTATAGAACTCAAAGTTAAATGTTCCGTTTTTGTCAGTAAACACTTTTGGATTCCAGTAAACTGTACTTCGGAAATCAGATCCTGCAGTTTTGCTTGCCGTTGTCAGATATTTTGGGGTATAAAATTCTTTAGTTTTAGCATATCCCTGTGGGTTAAAATTCAGGACATTATTTTGAGGGAATAGCTTTTTTAGCTCATCCGGAGTCAGGGCGGAACCCTTTGCCGCTTTTTTGGAGTTAATAACGAGAATCCCATTAGTATTGTATGTACGACTGACCATGCCCAGTTCGTCCTTGAGAAATACCTCTACATTGTCAACATCTGCCGGAATAATGTTATTCAGATAGTTAGCATCAACCGGCATCCCATTGTAAAAGATCTGAACAGGTACCCTCAGACCACTGTTATAAACCCGGGTTACATAAAAATTATTATCAGCATAGGTTAGTCCGGTAGCTGCCGACTGAAGACAATTCAGGAATACATTACAACCCTGGAACCGGTCAGATTCTATCAGATGATCAGGCATTGTAGCAAGACCCGAAAGTGCTGCATGATCCATATGACTTGGCTTCTTAATGGCAGTTGCTTTTACAACAACCTCCTGAAGCATTTGGGTAATCAATCGGTATTGCCGCTTACTGTTGTCCAAATAGGGGGCAAGCACACTGTCGATATTCAGTTTCTCATCAGCCCTGTTTATATTTTTGGTTACCACAGGAAATGCAGTTCCATCGAGGATAATCATCATGTTTTTTGCCGCAGTTGTACTTCTTGCACTGATGGTGACCTCTGCCGAGTCTGGAACGATCACCTTTTCAAATTTAAATTCACCTTTCAAATTCGATTTGGTTTCAGCATAAAAGCGGCTCGCAGGAACTACCAGTTTCAGACTTCCGTTTGATACAGGCATTCCATTAGAGGTACGCAATATGCCGCTGAACTCTATACCCTGCTCGGGAAGCATATTGATTACAGGTTTTTCATCTTTGAGTATTGCTTTATAAGAATATTTACGGTATCCCTGTGTCAGCATTAATAAGTCGAGATCAGCAACTTTCTTTTCACTGACCTGATTGAAGTAGTAGTTAGGTTTTTCTATGTATCCCTGTAATTCCGAAGAGATCAGGAATGAGCTCAGGATGGTAGGGAATTCATCGTCATCATGCGGAACTTTTGATTCATTGATAACTGCAACTGAGAAATTGCCTTCAACAGGTACATTTTTTGTCTTGGCTGTTACGTTCATCTTTACCGCTTGTCTCGTGCCGTAAACCTTTTTATCTGAGCTGAGGCTTAAGCTTGCGATATCATTATGCTTAACAAATACTAGGCGTTCTGTGAGAGGTTCGCCCGAAGTCGAGAAAACAGTAATCTGTGCAATTCCATCAGGGAATTTATTTTTTGGCATTGATGCACCAACAGAAATTGTACTTAATTTGGTTTGTGCCGCAAAGCAGATCACTCCCTTACTTCTGGCAACCAGATAATAAGTCTTATCCAGATTAGCGGCAAAATATGCCTGATTGCTGGCAATTTGCAGTAAAATATTAGTTGGAGTTGAGTTAATTACTGAAAGTGCAAGTCCGCTGGCTTTTGCCTTTGGAAGTGTAAATGATTTTTTAATTCCATTTGCAAAAGTAATATTGGCTGTATAGGTCTTACCTGCTTCAGGATTCAGCTTAAACGCACCCATACCCAAATGCTGGGATTCGATTTTACTGATCAGTTTCCCTGTATTATCAACAATTTCACCTTTTATATCAATGCCTTTCCCTTTTTCCTGGATTGCTTTAAATGCTACCTTGGAGTTCAGCCCTTCTATCAGATCACCACCTTCAGGGAAGAACTGAATGTCTGCTTCTGAAAATGAATTTTTTAGCGGGAATAGTGAAGTGATCGTTTTTTCTGTCTCTGCTTCAAGTACAGTTTCCAGAACTCCGGTATCAAGGGCAGCTTTTTCTGATGCAGTTAATTTTAGCATAACCGAACCTGTTGCATCGGTTGTTTCTCTTCCTCTGGCAATGGATTCAAACCTGGAAATGACTCTCCAGTTAATTTTTTTGTTCGCAAACGGAACACCTTCCGGATCTTTAAAAACGATTAGGGCATTAATCAGGGCAGAACTCCCTGAACTTTCGCCCTTAAGGCTGATATTGGTTATAATTTTTTTGTTGATCGCATCTCCTACAGGGATATTTCTGGTAAAGAAATATTCGTCACTGAAGTTCAGCATCCAGTAAGTATAAGCCCTGATCCGGTAGTTTCCGGGTTTGTAAATTGTTGGATCAAGTGTTATGCTGCCATAGGCTGAAGTATTAACGACAGGTAATTTCATCGATCTGATCAGACTGTCCTTTTCGGTAATCAGGTCAACATAAAGAACTTTGCTCAGGTCTGAAGGTATATCCTGTCCGGTTGCTACATAAGCCTTGTACCATATTGTATCACCCAGAGCATAGTAAGGTTTGTCAAAGTGAAGGTAAACCTTCTCCATTGGGTATTCTTCTACCAGTTTTTGGGTCTTGCCTACAAGAGTGTTAATGCTGAGGGTATCCTGAGCTAAAAGCCCGGGAGCTTGAAAAATGACAAGAATTGCAATAAATATGTATCGGAAAATTTTCATTTGCTCTGAATATGGAATATAATGCTAATATAGAGCAAATGAAGATTTAATCACACAGTTATCCGGTTTTTGAAATTTAAGTTTGAATATAGATACAGGGGTTCGTATTGCAGCTTAGTTTAAGGCAGATAAATCAGCAATTGACTGATCAGTATCTGTTTAAATAAGGGGTTCAATCCCCAGCTTCATTGCAACTTCATTCAGGTCTTTGCAAACCTCATCAATCAGAGGAATACCAAATGCAGACCGTTCTTTTTCAGCAAGGAATTCCGGCTGTCCCGGAATAATGACTTTTTGATCGGCAGAGATCTGTTTAGCAGAGCTGAACCGGTCTACCCAATTATCCAGATGAGATTTAAATTCATCAAGCGGTCTGAATCCATCTACCCGCATAGCACCCAGAAAGTGACCTATTCCCAGACCAACAGGATTGGCAGAAGGCTCCATGAATGCAACAAAAGGTGGAACCCAGGGGCCATAATTAGCTCCCGAAAGCACTGCAGATAAAATATCGACAGTTGCACTTAGTCCAAAGCCTTTATGACTTCCATGTTCACGGTCGCTTCCCAATGGAAGGAGTGAGCCGCCTTTTTTTAATTCATGCGGGTCAGTTGAGGGTTGGCCTTCAGAGTTTTGAATCCATCCGTCAGGAACCGGTTTCCCCATTCGCTGAGCAATCTCCAGCTTGCCATTAGCGGCAGCTGAGGTTGCCATATCAACAATTACAGGAGGATATTTACCCGCCGGAAAAGCATAGCACATTGGGTTTGTTCCCAGTAAGCGTTCGTTGGCGAATGTTGGTGCTACCAGCGGACTCGCATTGGTCATTGCAAATCCGATCATATCTTTTTCAACGGCCATCATGGTATGGTATGCTGCAATTCCGAAATGATTGGAATTTCTGACAGATACCCAGCCTGATCCATATTTTTCTGCCTTTTCAATTGCAACTTTCATCGCAAAGGGAGCTACAACCAAACCCAGACCTGCACCGCCGTCAATAGTTGCGGTTGTTGGGGTTTCGTGAACTATTTTGATATCCGGTTGCGCATTGATCCGGCCTTTCTCCCAAAGGCGAACATATCCGGTAAGCCTTGCAACACCATGTGAATCAATGCCTCTCAGATCCGACTTAATCAGTACATCAGTGGCAAGTTCAGCATGTTCTGCTGAACAACCCATTTTTTTGAAAATGGATTTCGTAAATTCTCTTAGTTTACTTTCGGTGAATGTATGGTAAGTCATGTAATTTCTACTCTTCAAGGATGGTGAATTTCAAGTCCAGCGGTTTGAAGTTTTCAATTAGAATTTGAATGAAGTTCTTCCCATGTTTAACATAGAAAGTGCCAAAATTCTCTTTTCTTTCCTGTAAACCTCCATTAGGGAATAGTTTTGTCTTAATCGTATCGATCTGTGAAAGTGCATCAGAAAAATTTCTTTTCTCTGCCTTCATTAATTTCGATTCCAGATTTTTGAATGCTTTTTGTAAGCGGACTTTAACAGCTTCTGCACTTGGGCCAAGGGTCGGATCTATTTTATAGGTCCGGAGATTGATCTTTTCAAAGATTGAGTTAATTTCCTGCCATTCATCGTGCAGGTTAAGGCTATGACTGCTATGATTCAGCACCCATTCCTTTTTCAGTATTTCAGACTCCTTGAAAATATCTTTAAAACTCAGATCAAGACGGTTGAGTTTAGCATTCAGGTTCATGCCTGTGATCATGGCCGAGTTTCTCAATAATAATATCGGGAAATCAATGCCATAATGATCGAAGTTCTGTTTCAGTTGAAGCCAGTAAATGATCTCTGCACCACCACCGATATAGGCAAGGTTAGGAAGAATTACTTCCTGATACATTGGGCGCATGACTACGTTCGGACTGAAACGCTCGGGATGCTCATTGATTTCCTGCTTTAATTCCGCTTCATTAAAGCTGATTTCAGAATTAAGCACTTTATACAATCCATCTTCAAAAACGATCCGCTCTCTGAGTCCGTCCAGTAGGTAAAAGAAATTAATCTCCCTTGGATTTACCTGCGCTTCAATTCCTTTCTTGAGGAGATTCTGATTGGTTTCAGTTATATTCTTAAAACTGCTGCGTTTGATAATATCTTCAGTAATGACAGGAGAGAATTGCTTCTTTAGTCTCGCATCATCGGCATCCAGAATCACCAGTCCATATTCTTCGAATAAGGTGTTCACCAGCTGCCGTGTAGCATCAGCCAGATTTTTGTTTCCTGTATATGCAGATCTGATCAGATTGCCTAAATATTCAGCATTTGCTGATAAACCCAGTATTCCGGTGTACTCTTTAATAGCATTTTCAATTCCCTTTATCTCTAATCTTCCGGTAGCACCTGATGCCGCATGCAGCCAGCTTATTTTTTTATCGGAGATATAGGTATGATTGATTTCGGCAAAGTCGTGATCTTCTGTTGCCATCCAGTATACAGGTACAAAATTTTTATCAGGGAAATTGCTTTTCAGTTCTTTGGCCAGATTAATGGCGGTAACGATCTTAAAGATAAAATAGAGCGGGCCGGTAAAAATATTCAGCTGATGCCCGGTGCAAACAGTATAAGTATTATCCTGAAGCAATGATTCAATATTCGCGCTAACCTGCTGATGAGCTTTTGAAGGCAATTGTGAATATTGTTCTTTAAGAACGTCAGCGAGGATAGTCCTTGAGGAACTGAATTTTTTGTTTTGCAGCAAATCATGGAAACCTTTAATATCGGCTCTGTATGACCGGAAGTCATCAAGTTCAGGGTCGTTGGCTAAAAAGCGGATCAAAGCTTTTGAAAAACTCTGGGTTTCGCTGTAATCAATATAAGTTGCCTTCATCAGAAACGAAATTAGAGGAAATTACGGAATTCCTCTTAACAGATCTATATTTTGACAATCTGACCATACAGATCAAAGTCTTCTGCACGGTCAATTTTTACCTGTACAAAATTTCCGGGAGTGGAGTAGCTGATTCTTGCGTCAATCAAAACTTCATTATCTACTTCCGGAGAGTCGAATTCAGTACGTCCTGTCAGGTAATTACCCTCCTTCTTGTCTATCAGTACTTTGTAGGTCTTGCCTACTTTATCCTGATTAATATCAAATGAAATGGCCTGCTGAATTTCCATAATGGCATCTACACGCTCCTGTTTTACTTCTTCAGGAATATTATCGTTCAACTGGTAAGCATGTGTTTTTTCTTCATGCGAATAAGTGAAGCATCCCAAACGATCGAATTTTGTCTCAGCTACCCATTCTTTCATCTCTTCAAAATCTTTCCCGGTTTCTCCGGGATAGCCGCAGATCAATGTTGTACGAAGTGCAATTTCCGGAACTTTATCACGTATTGAATTAACCAGATCAATTGTTTTTTGTCTGGTAATTCCTCGTCGCATGGAGCTAAGCATATTATCAGAGATATGCTGAAGAGGCATGTCCAGATAGTTACAGATATTTGAACGTTCATTCATCACATCCAGAATATCCATCGGAAAACCTGATGGGTAGGCGTATTGTAATCTGATCCATTCTATGCCATCAACATCTGAAAGATTGCGCAGAAGATCAGCCAGATTACGTTTATTGTAAAGATCAAGTCCGTAATAAGTCAGGTCCTGGGCAATCAATATCAATTCTTTGGTACCGTTCTTCGCCAGGAACTTAGCTTCTTTCACCAGATCTTCAATTGGCTTTGAAACATGTTTCCCCCGCATCAGAGGAATGGCGCAGAATGAACAGGGGCGATTACATCCCTCTGCGATCTTGAAATAAGAGAAATGGGAGGGCGTTGTTAGCAAGCGCTCTCCAAGTAATTCATGCTTATAGTTTGCACCTATAGATTTAAGCAGATCCGGAAGATCATTGGTCCCGAAATAAGAATCTACATTCCTGATTTCGGCCTCCAGTTCTGGTTTGTATCTTTCTGAAAGACATCCGGTTACAATAACCTTGGCCACCTTTCCCTGTTCTTTCAGTTCGCTGTACTGTAAAATGGTATCAATTGATTCCTGCTTGGCATTGTCGATGAATCCACAGGTATTGATGACAATAATGTCATTTTTGTTTAGTTTTTCAGCTTCATGAACAACATCCATACTGTTACCCCGCAGCTGTCCCATTAAAACTTCTGAATCGTGAATATTTTTTGAACAACCCAGTGTAATGACATTTACCCTGGGCTTTACCTCTTCCGCCTGCTTACTGCTCTTTGTCTTCATTATTCTTTAGCCCTATCATTTAAAAAGGGAATCCACAAATTCTTTTTTGTTAAACAGTTGCAGGTGTTCAATACCCTCACCTACACCGATGTATTTCACCGGAATTTTAAACTGATCAGAAATTCCTATCACCACTCCGCCTTTGGCAGTGCCGTCTAGTTTTGTTAAAGCCAGTGCATTTACTTCAGTTGCCTGAGTAAATTGCTTGCATTGTTCAATGGCATTTTGTCCGGTTGAGGCATCAAGTACCAAAAGGATCTCATGCGGTGCACCCGGAACCACTTTATTCATTACCTGCTTGATCTTGGTCAGTTCGTTCATCAGGGCAATCTTATTATGTAAACGACCGGCGGTATCAATAATGGCAACATCTTCACCATTAGCTACAGCAGATTGCAGCGTGTCGAATGCCACAGATGCAGGATCTGAGCCCATTGGCTGTGCAACAACACGAACATTCACACGTTCTGCCCAGAGTTTCAGCTGATCAACTGCCGCAGCACGGAATGTATCTGCAGCTCCTAAAACTACTTTATTGCCTGCCTGCTTAAGTTTATGGGCAAGTTTTCCTATGGTGGTAGTTTTTCCTACTCCATTAACGCCAACCACCATAATTACGTAGGGCTTATGGTTACCATATTCGAAATTTCTGAAATCATTGCTGTTATTTTCAGACAGCAGGCTCTGAATTTCTGAACGAAGAAGCTCATTCAGTTCGGATGTATTGATGTATTTGTCTCTGGCAACACGTGCCTGAATTCTGTCTATAATCTTCAGGGTAGTCTGTACGCCAACATCCGAATTAACCAGAATCTCTTCCAGATTATCAAGCACATCATCATCAACGGTAGATTTGCCTACCACGGCTTTGGTAATTCTCGAAAATAAGCCTTCCTTGGTCTTCTCTAAACTCTTATCCAGTTCAGCCTGTTCCTGTATATCGCTTTCTTTCTTTTTAAAAAAGTCAAATAATCCCATAGGTGTCAGTTTAAGATTTCCTGTTTATAAGCTTAAAGTTCATAAGCAGGGTATAAGCGAAAAACAATTATTTTTATATGAAAAAAGCCCCCCAACGATGTACGCGGGCGGCTTCTTAAAATTCACTGAACTTCTTATTGAGCGTTTTTAGATGCAGCAATAGCGTCCTTTACGTGATCGTTATGAACGATGATTTCTTTGAATGAATAAGCACCGCTTTTAGGAGACTTAGTCATTGTGATAACTTTTGAGTATTCTTTACCAGCACCTGTTTTCAGGGTTGCAACTACTTTCTTTGCCATTTCTGTGTATGTTTAGTTTATTGATCTGTGAGTAAAACCCGCTTTTCAATAAATATTACTTAATTTCTTTGTGAACAGTCACCTTTCTCAGAACCGGGTTGAATTTTTTCAACTCCAAACGCTCTGTGGTGTTTTTCTTATTTTTCGTCGTTACGTAACGAGACATTCCAGCCATGCCGCTCTCTTTGTGCTCAGTACATTCTAAAATAACCTGAACTCTATTACCTTTCTTAGCCATTGTATTATTTTTTATGTTGCAAGTTGTACGTATTACGTTGTACGTTTTTTTACGTATAACTTATAACGTATAACTTATATATACCCTTTTTTAAGGAATTTGTTAATTACGGCAGTAATGCCATTCTTACTGATGGTTTTAATGGCTGAAGAAGAAACCTTCAACGTAATCCATCTGTCTTCTTCTGGAATGTAAAACTTTTTTACATGCAGGTTAGGATAAAATTTACGCTTGGTTTTTACGTTCGAATTTGAAACGTTGTAACCGTTCATCGCCATTTTTCCTGTTAAATCACAAATTCTCGACATGACTATATGTGTATCTTTATATTAAATTCAAATCTTTAAAGAGTTTGCAAATATCAGGAGAAAAAATCAGATACGCAACACTTTGTAAATAAATTTAGACATTCGTTTTAAAAGCTGCCCCTGAGAGTGGGATAATGTAATTTTTTTGAGTCTATATTAGGCTAAGAAGACTGAATATGATATAATTGCACTCTAATATTATAAGTTTACTGAACAAAAATTAAAAAATGGATCTCCGTATTAATTCCTTTGACGATTACAAGCGTGTTTATGACTACAGTGTAGCAGAGCCCGAAAGTTTCTGGGGCGATGTTGCCAGCACTTTTCAGTGGCAAAAGAAGTGGGATAAAGTTCTTGAATGGAACTTTACAGAACCCAATGTGAAATGGTTTAGTGGTGGTAAATTGAACATCACGGAGAACTGCCTTGACCGTCATCTTGTGAACGATGCTGATAAAACAGCAATGATCTGGGAACCAAATGATCCTGAGGAGCATTACAGAGCGTTTACTTACAAAGAACTTCATTTCAAAGTAGTTCAGTTTGCAAATGCACTGAAAAATAATGGAGCAAAGAAAGGCGACAGAATCTGTATTTATATGCCAATGGTTCCTGAACTGGCTATTGCAGTACTTGCCTGCGCCCGTATCGGAGCAATCCACTCGGTAGTATTTGGCGGTTTTTCTGCTCAATCTATTGCCGACAGAATTAATGACGCGCAGTGTAATCTGGTTATTACTGCTGATGGTGGTTTCAGAGGGAATAAGGATATTCCATTGAAGAATATCATAGATGATGCACTTGTACAGTGCCAGTCTGTTAAAAAGATCATCGTTTTAACCCGTACCCGTACTCCTGTTTCAATGATTAAGGGACGTGATGTATGGTGGGAAGATGAAATTAAGAAAGTAGAAACTCAGGGAAACCCGGCATGTCCTGCCGAACCGATGGATGCGGAAGATCCCTTGTTTATATTATATACATCCGGTTCAACCGGTAAGCCTAAAGGTGTGGTTCATACCTGCGGTGGTTATATGGTTTATACTGGCTATACTTTCAGAACTGTATTCCAGTACCAGCCGGGCGAAGTACATTTCTGTACTGCAGATATTGGCTGGATTACAGGTCACTCTTACATAGTTTATGGTCCCCTATCTCAGGGTGCAACAACTTTGATGTTTGAAGGCGTTCCAACCTGGCCGGATGCAGGCCGTTTCTGGGAAATTGTAGATAAGTATAAAGTAAATATTCTCTATACTGCTCCAACTGCTATCCGTTCGTTAATGAGCTTTGGTGATGAACCCCTGAAAGGTAAAGATCTTAGTTCACTGAAAAAGCTGGGTTCTGTTGGCGAGCCGATCAATGAAGAAGCATGGCACTGGTACAATGAGAAAATAGGTAAAGGGAAATGCCCGATTGTGGATACCTGGTGGCAAACCGAGAACAGTGGCATTCTGATCTCTCCAATTGCAGGTGTTACACCTACCAAACCCGGGTACGCTACCTTACCTCTTCCCGGTGTTCAGCCTTGCCTTGTAGATGAAGCAGGAAATGAATTAACCGGCAATGATGTGAGCGGAAACCTGTGTATTAAATTTCCATGGCCGGGGATCATTCGGACTACTTACGGGGATCATGAGCGTTGCCGCCTGACTTATTTCTCTACCTATAAAAATATGTACTTCACCGGCGACGGTTGTTTGAGAGATGAGGATGGATACTATAGAATCACCGGCAGGGTTGATGATGTGATCAATGTTTCTGGTCACCGTATCGGTACTGCAGAGGTTGAAAATGCAATCAATATGCATGCTGACGTAGTTGAAAGTGCTGTTGTGGGTTATCCTCATGATATTAAGGGACAGGGAATCTACGCTTATGTGATTCTTGGCTCATCTACACATGATCATGACCTGACCAGAAAAGATATCCTTCAGACTGTAGCTCGTATTATTGGTGCTATTGCTAAACCTGATAAGATCCAGTTTGTTAGCGGACTTCCAAAAACAAGATCAGGTAAGATTATGAGAAGGATTCTGAGGAAAATAGCTGAAGGTGAAACTTCAAGCCTTGGAGATACTTCTACACTTCTTGATCCTGCAGTTGTTGAAGAGATCAAAAATGGTGCATTATAATTTGTACTGAATTAAATATAGAGGAAGCCCTGCAGATTTCTGCAGGGTTTTTTTATGTAATTCTGCAGGGCTTTTCTTGCCAAAAAATTAGTGAGTTTTAGTTCTGGCCATTAAAGGATATACACAAGTTCTGCGCAGAACTCAAAGATTTCGTAATTTCGTTGCAATGAAAAATGCAAAACCAACCATACTGGTCGTTAATGACGACGGAATTACCGCTCCGGGGATAAAAGTTCTGATCGAAGTGATGCAAAGTATTGGAAATGTTGTTGTTGTAGCACCTGATGGTCCGCAATCGGGTACAGGGCATGCCATAACAATTGCAAAACCTTTACGTCTCGACAGAGTGCAGCTTTATGAAGGTGTAGAAATGTATAAATGTTCGGGTACTCCGGTAGATTGTGTAAAGCTGGCAGTCAACAAAGTCTTTAAAGGCAAAAAACCTGATCTCTGTGTTTCCGGAATCAATCATGGACTGAATAATTCAATTAATGTTCTTTATTCCGGAACCATGTCGGCAGCTGTTGAGGGAGCAATTGAAAGTATTCCATCTATAGGATTTTCGCTCGATGATTTTTCTCAGGAGGCCGATTTTAGCTATTGCAGGGAATTGATTCTGAAGATCACTAACCAGGTTTTAAAAAATGGCCTGCCTCAGGGTACTCTGTTAAACGTGAACTTCCCGAGAGGGGCAGGTATTAAGGGAATCAAGATCTGCCGGCAGGCCAATGCGAAATGGGCGGAAGAGTTTGACGAGCGTACTGATCCGAACCGCCGCAGCTATTACTGGCTTACAGGAGTGTTCCAGAATAATGATCATGGCGAAGATACAGACGTTTGGGCGTTGGATAATGGTTATGCATCAGTGGTGCCGGTACAATTTGACCTGACTGCACATCATGCTATTCCTTTACTGAATACCTGGGATTTTTAATCATTTATCAGACTGAAATCAATGAAGTACTATTTAATTGCCGGGGAAGCATCGGGTGATCTGCATGGGTCTAATCTGATGAAGGCGCTCAGACAAAGAGATGCAGAAGCGGAATTCAGGTATTTCGGAGGTGATCTGATGAAGGCTGAAGGAGGACATCTTGAAAAGCATTATGCAGAAATGGCCTTTATGGGATTTATTGAAGTGATTGCTAATCTCAGCACCGTACTCAGAAATATTAAAGCAGCAAAGCAGGACGTTTTGAAGTTTAATCCTGACGTGCTGATCCTGATCGATTTTCCCGGTTTTAATATGAAGATTGCTGAGTATGCCAAAGAGCAGGGGATCCGGGTATTTTATTATATCTCTCCCAAGGTCTGGGCATGGAATCAGAAACGTGTATTGAAGATCAAAAAGTTTGTCGACCGGATGTTTTGTATTCTCCCTTTTGAGGTCGATTTTTATAAATCATGGGGTATGGAGGTCGATTATGTCGGTAATCCTATCCTGGATGCGATAGCCCAGAATACGCCTGATGATCAGTTCAGGCAAAGGCATGGTTTGGATCAAAGACCGATCATTGCATTACTTCCCGGCAGCAGAAGGCAGGAGCTGGATCGTGTACTTCCGGAAATGATAGATTCAACTTCCCGTTTTAAGGATTGCCAGTTTGTAATTGCGGGTGCCCCTTCATTTTCTCCTGCCGATTACAGGAAATATATCGGAGAAATCGGGATCCCTGTTGTTTTTGATGAAACCTATAATTTATTGCTTCATGCCGCCGCCGCAGTAGTAACATCCGGAACAGCCACTCTGGAAACAGCACTATTAAAAACACCGCAGGTAGTAGTATACAAAGGAAATGCTATTTCCATAGGAATTGCCCGATTATTGGTCAGTATTAAATTTATTTCTCTGGTTAATCTGGTTATGGATTCAGGTATAGTAAAAGAACTTATTCAGGAAGATTGTTCAGGCAGAAAGATTGGGGATGAACTTGATCTGATCCTGAATGATCCGCCTTACCGCAGTCAGATGCTTCATAATTATGAATTGCTTGCACAGCGAATGGGAGAGGCAGGAGCCTCAGGACGGGCGGCTGAATTGATGTTTTCCTATCTGAAGAATAAGAACCAGGCTTGATACTCTTCATATTAGTAATTACCAAACCCCCATTTGTTCTGATTTGCGTTCTTGCCGGATTGTGCTAAAAAGCTGTGCTGCAGTTTTGTGTTTTTCTTCCTGAATAAATTCATAGAATAAAATCGTAAATTAAATTGTTCTTTCAGGTGTTGATTTATAGCGCTTTACGATTTTTCGAGACTGTTTTCTCATTCTATGATACGAAGGCTTCTCATATGGTTAATATTGATCAGCCCTTTGACCGGACTGGCTCAGGTTGTAACCGAGTGTCCGCAGAATATTGGCTTTGAGCTGGCCTCATTAAACAATTGGGAATGTTATATAGGCGAAATATCGGGTACTGGTGAGCGTTTTCCTAACGGCAACCGACCTGCTGCAATCTCATTAATACAATCGGGTACAGTTCCGGGGCAGCATACCCTGATTCGTCGTTCTACCGGAGAAGAGTACTCAAATGCCGGCAGGAGTTTATTACTGGGTATTTGAGGGGGTAAAAAATTTGAAACAATATACCCGGTCGGGATATATTACATTAATCAGGTAAAAAAAGCCCTGATCCATTTCCTGATTTGATACAGGCCGGGATCAGGGCTTTTTATGATTATACTAAATTTATTTCACGTTGAAATTAACCTGATGATCACCCCAGATTAATGATACCACGCCGGTTTTAGCGATTTTGAATGTCATACGCTCAGTGAAACTTGCAGATTTGACAGGCTTAACAACTGCACGAAGTGCATCTTTTTCCTGATCATAAACAGTACCCGACTGATCCCATGATTTATTGATGATAATTGTCCATTCTTTTTCTCCGGGAATAGTATAAAGACTGTATTTGCCCGCAGGAAGTGGTTTTCCTTCCACTTTTACTGCTTTACTGATCTCGAAAACGGTTGCTTCATTAGCACCTGTACGCCATACTTTTCCGTAAGTAGCAATTTCTTTTCCGATAGTACGTCCTTTTACTGCCGGCTGACTGTAATCAATACTGATTTTTACTCCCGTAGCAGTGGTTTCAGAAACTTTTGCAGGTGGGCTGGGTCTTTGTGCGCATGCTGTAAATCCGCTGAAAAGGCCTGTAATCATTAATAAAGTAAATAATTTTTTCATGTTTAGTTTTTGGTTTTCACAAATATATATAAGGCAAATAATATTAATGAAATTCATCGAGATTATTACAAGGAAGAAAATTTTTAATTCATAATTCCCCCAAATTTTTAAATGTAAAACTTCCCGGGTTAAATTTTTGGTACCTGCCAGCCATTATAATAACGTGCTTTTGTCAATTGATTGGCTTCAGCATCGGTAAATTCATTTTTTTCGGCATTCCAGTATATTTTTTTACCCGTTTTATAAGCAATATTTCCCATTTGCGCATTGATTGCTGCGATACTTCCTGTTTGAATCCCGCATTTTAAGCGTGAAGGGTCATTATTCGTAATGGCATCTATAAAATTAATGGCATGAGCTTCATGGGCATTTCTTTCAGGTTTTCGATGGGTAACTTCTTCTATCTTATTGATGCGCTGGCCATCCTTGTTTTCGGTTTCCGGAATTACTTTCCATCCGCCCCTGTTAACTACCAGACTTGCATTGTTCCCAATGAATGCAATGCCTTCGGTTGAGCCGTAGTTGCCGCCATCTATGCCTGTAGCATGCTCCCAAAGCATATTAAAACCATCATATTCGTATACGGTTTGAAGAGTGTCGGGGGTTTCTGAAGCATCGTCAGGGTATGCAAATTTTCCGCCTGAGGCCATTACCGATTTCGGTGCTTGCACACCCATGGCAAATAATGCAATATCAATTTCATGTACGCCCCAGTCGGTCATTAAACCGCCGGCATAGTCCCAGAACCATCTGAAGTTAAAGTGAAAGCGATTCTGATTAAAGTCGCGTTTGGGCGCCGGACCTAACCACATCGCATAATCTACCCCTGCCGGAACCGGACTGTTTGCCAATTTGGGTACCGGCTTCATCCAGCCCTGATAGGCCCAGCATTTTACCAGTCTGATTTGACCTAATTTTCCTGATTTCACATAGTCAATGGCTTCGGCATACTGAGATCCTGAACGCTGCCATTGTCCCACCTGTACAATTTTCCCGTATCGCTGTTGTGCTTTCACCATAATCTGACATTCTTCAATGGTATTGGCTATAGGTTTCTCAACATAAACATGCTTGCCGGCTGAAACTGCATCAACCATATTGAGGCAGTGCCAGTGATCCGGAGTACCAATGATTACTACGTCAATGTCAGGGTCTTCCAGTAATTTGCGGTAATCCCCGTATTGTTTTGGCCGCTTTCCGCGAAGCTTAAATACGTCTTCCGTACGCTGGTTAAGTACGTTTTGATCAACATCTGCCAGAGCAACACAATTTACCTGGGGAAGTTTCAGGTGTGCATTCATGTTAGACCAGCCCATGCCTTTGCAACCAATAAGTCCGAAATTGATCTGGTCAGATGCCTTTACACTGCGGGTAAAAGCACTGAAATCTGAAGCGCTCAAAATTTGCGGCATACTCATCCCTGCGCCCAGTACCATGGTGTTTTGAATAAATTTTCTTCTGGAATTGTGCATAATTGCTGTTTTTAATCAATTAAGGAGCTTGTTTTGAACGATTGTTCAAAATGTCCGATAATTAAATCTAAAAAAAAGCGATAAGAAATATACTGATTGTGAATAAATTATGAACTCAGGAAATTTTAATTTTGTATTTCAGGCGCGTCTTGCACGCTTCTAATGATCAAATGGATACACATTGCCCAGCTGCCTGCTGCGGTCGGCAGTGATAAATGCCAGGTAACCTGATAGGGACTATCCGGCGGATTTACCTGTACAAATGTTTCGCCGGAGCTTTTTTCATTGCCGTAGACCCCTCCCTTTAAATTGCAAGCCAATACCATTCCCTTCCTCACTGTTTCTTATTTATTTAACCAGAGTCATAAGATTTCTGATCATTTGATAATCCTTAGTCACGCTTCGCTTAAGACTAAGGACAGCAGGTTAACTGATTGGAAAAGTATAATTAACAAAAAAGGCTATCGTTTTCGATAGCCTTCGTGGAGAATACCGGAGTCGAACCGGTGACCTCTTGCATGCCATGCAAGCGCTCTAGCCAGCTGAGCTAATCCCCCAAAGAGTTGCCAAAATTAGCAAAAAGGGGAGAAGTTGCAAATAAATACAAAGAATTGCTTTGCTGCATTTTAAAGGTGGTGCTTAGTTGAAGGGATAGTAAAGACGACCTTAATAAACTTCGACAGTTCTCATTGGCGCTTTTCTCTCTTAATTCTTAACAAGTACATGCAAGGTTATCTCAATAAATACAATTAACTAATAATTAAATAAAGTTTTCTGTAAATTTTAATATTTAATCCTTCAAGGCGAAGATTTGATATGCAGATACTCCCCTGAATTTGGGTAAATATTCTGAATTGTGGAATTTTTTACTCAGATAGAATCCAAAATGGGGAATTTTTTACTCGTTTTTTGTAATTTTCGGATTCCGTCAGACTTGAAGGTGTAATTGGCGCATTGGCATAAGAATTGACTAAAGGTTAATACTTAAATTAAACCTGAAAAAAAATGAACTTCAAATTTACCTCGATTCTGGCAATTACTGCCATCATTACCTTCTCTGCTGGATGCCAGAAGGACGAAACTATTTCTTCTGTGAATGAGCTTTCAGCTGTTGCAGAAGTTTCTGCTACTGGCGGAGCTTATACCAATATCTTTGAAGGTAAAACAGATAACGGGAATGGAACATATACCTATACATGGTCTATGCAAAATAATACAGGTTCTCAAAATCTTAGCCACTGGGTAATGGATCTTGGAACATGTGTTACCATTGATGATGTAGTAAGTGCAGCTCAGGGTGCTGATTTAAATAACATGTCGGCAGTTGAGGTACTTTGGCAAGCAGATCCTTCTTTGTCAAATGCAAATCTTACAGGATGCAACATCACTGTACCTGTGTTTAAATTCGGACAGGGAACACCTAATGCTACTACCAAGGTTTATTATTCAATTACTATTTCTAAGAATGTAGGTACTGCTGATGTAACCGGTTATTACAAATCCGGAAAGATCACCGGTTGCGGATCATTCATTTTTACCGGTCTTGGTTGCGAGATTGTTGAAGAAGTAAGTTATTCTTATTCTCAGGGATTCTGGTTTGCAAAACCACAAACCGTATGGCCTGGAGACGGAACAATCACTTTAGGAAATAAGGTTTATACTCAGGCTGAAGGAAAAGCAATCTGGGATTCTTCAAACAAAAAAGGATTGGCTGATTCAAAAGCTGCATTTACTCAGGCTGCTGCAATTAAGTTAAGTGCAGGATTAGGTCTTGTAAAACCTTCTGCAAGTGTTTGGGCTGATGTTGCAATTGTTGATGCATATCTTGCAACACTAAATAAATTAACTCCAACTTATTTACCTACAGGAAATGCAGCTGCTAAAGCTGCTGCCGGAAGAATCTCAACATGGATTCAGGCTAACCATGTAGATACTACTTTTGGTAATTAATTAATAATTAATCGTTCTCGA
Source organism: Daejeonella sp. H1SJ63 (assembly GCF_029360775.1). Taxonomy (GTDB): domain Bacteria; phylum Bacteroidota; class Bacteroidia; order Sphingobacteriales; family Sphingobacteriaceae; genus Daejeonella. The sequence continues at coordinate 65,816 of NZ_JARKMZ010000035.1, forward strand.
GAGGCTGCCCCATGGGCGGCCTTTTTTGGTTTTTAGTCTCTGCAAAGCTGGATCTGAAGATGCTTCTGAAAGCCGGGCTATAACCTGCAACAAGAATTTTTCCTGCATATCAACAGCAATTTCTTCAATTCCTTTACATTTCCTTATTTTGCTGCATGATTGTATATAATCCCAAAGACTGGTTTCATTCTACTTTTTATTTTCATCGTTCTGATACCGCCAGAAAACTTTTCCCGTTACTGCTGGCATTAGCAATTTATTCAGGAGGTATTGCTTATCTGGAACTTGAGTATGTAAAGCTGTCGGATACCAGTTGGGTGAAAAATATTACCATCGTACATAATCTTTTGGGTTTTGTGATGTCAATTCTCCTGGTGTTTCGTACAAACACTGCCTACGATCGCTGGTGGGAAGCCCGAAAGCAGTGGGGCACACTGACCAACATTAGCCGCATGCTTGCTATTAAGCTCAACGCTTTTCTGGGCAACGATGATCAGGTAAACCGTAGCTTTTATAAAAAATCAATCCCTCTTTTTGCAGATACTTTATTTACACATTTACGCTCCAATCAAACCCTGTTTATGCTGGATGAAGCTGAACATCCTGAGTTTGGATCGCTGGATGCCCGGAAGCATGGCCCCAATCAGGTTGCATCGATGATTTTTACCCGTACCAATCATCTTTACAAAGACGGGACAATCAGTGGCGATCAGTTTATCCTGATTAATAATGAACTGAATTCCTTTACAGATGTTTGCGGTGCCTGTGAACGAATTAAGAATACACCAATTCCGATGTCTTACAGCTCATTTATCAAGAAGTTCATATTTATTTATGTACTTACCCTGCCGATTGGCTTTGTGTTTTCTATGGGTTATTTCGTGATTGCAGCAGTACCATTTATATTTTATGTTATGGCTTCACTGGAGCTGATTGCAGAATCAATTGAGGATCCTTTTGGTATTGATGCTGATGATCTTCCGATTGATAAGATCGGCGAAAATATCAGAAAGCATGTTTCAGAAATTATTAGCTGATTGTTTGGTTTGATGGTTTGAATTGGCTCTTTATCTCAATGGTAAAGTCCTTTTTTACCTACAGAGATATTGATCTGAGCTCATCTTGCATCATCTTCATTGATTAAGAAAAAACTATTTAATCATTCTGATTTTCTTCCTCACCAAGCTTTTACATAAATATTCTTTCAATTTTACTATTTTAACAGCCTGATGAGAAGGCTCTCATCTGTCTAATCATTCGCAGTTTTGAGATATTTTTTACTTCTGATTTTCCTGATTCCCGGTTCACCGATTTTTGCCCAAAAAATAAATAGTGCTTATCAGCTTCGTATTGCCAAATCGAAAAGTGCAATACGAATAGATGGTAATACAGACGATGCCGCCTGGGCAGATGCCGAGCCCGCAAAGGATTTTTATATGGTCAGTCCGATGGATACCAGTTATGCTAAAGTCCTGACTGAAGTGCGAATGACTTATGATGATCAAAATCTTTATATCTCTGCAATCTGCTATCAGCCAAAAGCAAAATCATATGCAGTCGAATCATTGAGGCGCGACTTTGCCTATACCAAAAACGATAATTTTCTGCTTATTGTTGACCCTTTCGACGACCAGACCAATGGCTTTACATTCGGTGTGAATGCTGCCGGGGCACAATGGGACGGACTTATATTTAACAGTAATGGCTATGATCTGAGCTGGGATAATAAATGGTATTCTGAGGTTAAGCATTATGAAGACAGATGGGTGTTTGAGGCGGCTATACCGTTTAAATCCATCAGGTATAAAAAAGGAATCAAAACATGGGGTATAAATTTCAGCCGACTGGACATTAAAGTCCCTGAGAAATCAGCCTGGGCAAAGATCCCAAGACAATTTAATGTGGCTTCGCTGGCTTATACCGGAAATCTTTTATGGGATCAGGCTCCGCCCGATGCAGGCACAAATGTTTCTGTAATTCCTTATGTACTTGGCGGATTCACCAAAGATTATGACAATAATGTAAGCACTAAGTTTAAAAAGGAGATAGGCGCTGATGCCAAGATCGGAATTACCTCTTCATTAAATCTGGATCTCACCGTAAATCCTGATTTTTCGCAGATTGAAGTGGATAAGCAGGTAACCAATCTTGACCGCTTCGAATTGTTTTTCCCCGAGCGCAGGCAATTCTTTCTTGAGAATGCGGATCTCTTCGCAAATTTTGGATATTCTACCATCAGACCCTTCTTTTCACGCCGTATCGGTCTGGGTGTTCCGATTGAATTTGGTGCCCGTCTGAGCGGAAGTCTGGATAAACACTGGCGCATCGGTGCAATGGATATGCAGACAAAAAGTATTGGAAAGACCGGGCTGCCTGCACAAAATTTTGCTGTTCTTGCCTTGCAGAGAAGGGTTTTTTCCCGTTCCAATATCCGTTTTATGTTTGTGAACAAGCAATCTGTTAACTATACCCCTGCCGATCATCCCGGCAAACCGGTTTTTAGTTTGTTTAACCGGAATGTTGGTGTGGAATATAACCTGGTCTCTAAAAATAATCTGTGGGTAGGAAAAACCATGATGCTGAAATCATTCAGTCCGCAGAAAAACAGCGATGATCTGGTTCATGCAGCCAACCTGCAGTACACCAGTAAGAAATGGGTTTTAAGCTGGCAGCATGAAGTAGTGGGCCAGAATTATAATGCAGAGGTTGGATATGTTCCCCGAACAGATTTTGTCCGGTTAAATCCGAAGGCAGGTTATTTGTTTTTCCCGAAGGGGGGTAAAATACTGAATCATGGTCCGGTTCTAAATTCATCTTACTATTTTACCAAATCATTCAACAATACGGATCATGAAACTACCCTCAGCTATAAACTCACTCACCGCAATCAGAGTACATTTGAAGCATGGGCATCTGATAACTATATCAGGTTACTGAAATCATTTGATCCGGTTAATACAGGTAAGGGTAGCTTAGGTGTTGGTTCAGAACATTTCTGGACAACATGGGGACTAACTTATGCATCGAAACCACAGAAGGAATACACCTATAATTTTTCCGGACAGTATGGTGGCTATTTTGCTGACGGAACCCGTTTGAATATGGCTGCTGATCTTGGTTATCGCTTTCAGCCTTATGTTAATATTGCTCTTAGTACCAGTTATAATCATATTGTACTGCCTCAACCCTGGGGGACAACTAATTTCTGGCTTGTTGGGCCAAGAACCGATTTTACATTCAGTAATAAACTGTTCTTTACCACTTTTGTGCAATATAATAATCAGCAAAAGAACATTAATTTAAATACCCGTTTCCAATGGAGGTATAAGCCCGCCAGTGATCTTTTCCTCGTCTTTACGGATAATTATTATCCTTCGCCATTTGCAGTACGTAACCGTGCGCTGGTATTGAAATTTACGTACTGGTGGAATTAAATTATACAGGGAGTTTAGAGTTTCTGATTGGTACCTGTTCGTTATTGCAAGACCTGCGATTGAAGAAATGATCAGATGTCATGATCATATATTTTGTTTTCCGGGCGAAAGTATGACTGTTATTTGGATGAATGTACTATAGATCCAAAGGAATCCGGCGTGAGTATTCGGGTCTTTTTTAATTTATGCCCGCTCATGTTAAATTTTTTATGGGGTTTAAATATTATAGGTATATTTAATTATAACCTGTAAAAGCCATGAATCTGTCAAAACTCCTGATGATCTTACTGATCAGCTCATTCACACTTAGTGTAAGTGCTCAAAAAGCTCCCAAAGCGCAAAAGGCTCCTAAACCCGAAAAACCATTTCGAATCAATGAGAGGGGGATGCTTATGACTAAAGTAGATGTGCGTCAGGAGGAGAGGGGAGCCGAAAATATTATTCAGATTGAAGCATTAAATGTTAGTGGCGGAACGCCATTGGTTACAGGGCCGATATTGCCCGGAGCCGAGATCAATGATGTGTTGGCCACACAGGGTTCATACAATACGATCAGGCAAATTTCCAAAACAGGAAGGGGTGAAACCATTCAGATTCTGAATGTAGTTTACCCGATCAGATTAAGGGTTACTATTTCCCAGCAAATTCTCGATGTAGAGATCAAAGAAGAAGGATTCTGGAAGATAATGGTCGGGATTAGCAAATAGCGTATTCCTTCTTTCAATGCTGTGAATTTTAAATAGTATGCCGGGGAAATTGTATTTATCCTGCGTAAAATTTATTATTGCAGGATATGGAAATGGAGCAACAATCAGCAAATATATTTCAGGGAATAAGCGAAGATTTACAAAAACAGGGCTTTCGTGTTGTTAGTCAGGATTTTAGCAGGCCCTGGGGTGGGTTTTTTGTGATTGATGAAGATCAGGCACAGAAATTTGCTGATGCCTACTTTCAGGGATTATCTGCTGAACAGTTAAAAATATCCGGTAAGCTTAGTCCCAAGATTCTTGTAGTAGCACCTCATAAAAGACTTTCATGGCAATATCATTTTCGCAGGGCTGAAATATGGCAGGTTGTACGCGGCGAAGTGGGAGTGATTACCAGTCAGACAGATCAGGAAGGTGAAATTAAAACTTATTTACCCGGTAACAGGATTGTTTTGCAACAGGGAGAACGTCATAGACTGATTGGACTGAACAACTGGGGTGTACTTGCAGAAATATGGCAGCATACCGATGCAAATGCCCCTTCTGATGAATCAGATATCGTTCGTCTGCAGGATGATTTCGGACGTTAAGCCCTGATTCTGAGATTCATGATTTTTAACGGTTTAATTTATGTAACTTTGCAGGCTCTCAAATCGGAGTCTTAATATTTTATGATTATTTTAATTTTCTTTCTCTGCCACTGGTTTTTATCTCTGTTTTTTCAAACATTTTTTCTTCACCGGTACTCTTCTCACAAAATGTTCAAAATGAACCCTTTCTGGGAAAAGTTTTTCTATTTGTCAACATTTCTTGCTCAGGGTGCTTCCTTTCTGAACCCGCGTGCATATGCTATTATGCACCGTATGCACCATGCTTACAGCGATACCGAGAAGGATCCTCATTCGCCTCATTTCTTTAAAGATGTAATCGGGATGATGATCCAGACAAAAAATATTTACCTGAATTATGTACGATTCAAGGTTGAGCCTGAACCCGCTTTCCGCGATAACTATCCAACATGGCCCCTGATTGATAAAATCGGAGATCTTTGGATTACCCGTTTATCATTTGCGGCACTTTATGTGGCCTTCTATGTTTACTTTGCTGAATACTGGTGGATGTTCCTTCTGCTTCCGATTCATTTTCTGATGGGACCAATTCATGGAGCAGTGGTTAACTGGTGCGGCCATAAATATGGGTATTCAAATTATGATAATAACGATCACAGTAAGAATTCACTTCCGCTTGATTTTCTTATGCTGGGCGAATTATTCCAGAATAATCATCATAAAAAACCAAATAATGTGAATTTTGCATTAAAATGGTATGAGTTTGATCCATCCTATCCGATCATTAAGCTGATGCATCATTTGCATATAATCAGGCTAAGAAAGGGTTAAACAGAAGAAATTGATATTTAAAGGGTCTCCATTCAGAGACCCTTTTTTATTGTTCTGTATTTTGGTCGGGCGGGTGTTTAAATGTGGAAATCTAAGCAGGCAGGATGCGGATCTAAATTTTAAATTTGTATCTGCATTAAATACACCCTTTACTTTTTTGAACGATGGCTGAAATAGATTACAGTGATGATAGTATACGATCGCTCGACTGGAAAGAGCATATCCGTTTGCGTCCGGGGATGTATATCGGTAAGCTCGGAGATGGTTCTGCATACGACGACGGGATTTATGTCCTCCTGAAAGAGATCCTTGATAACTCGATCGATGAGTTCGTGATGGGCTCGGGCAAAACGATAGAAGTTACGGTTAGTGAGAAAAAGGTTTCTGTAAGGGATTACGGCCGCGGTATTCCATTGGGAAAGGTGATTGATTGCGTTTCGAAGATCAATACCGGGGGTAAATATGATTCCAAAGCTTTCCAGAAATCAGTAGGTTTGAATGGAGTGGGAACAAAGGCTGTGAATGCACTTTCGGCAAGTTTTGTTGTACAATCGTACCGCGACGGACGTACAAAAAAGGCTGAATTTGAAAAAGGTGTTCTGATCAATGATCTTCCAGAGATCGAAACTACACAGAGAAATGGTACAGCTGTAACATTCTACGCTGATGATACCATTTTCAGGAATTATCGTTTTATCCCTGAATTTGTAGAGAGTATGATATGGAACTATGTGTTCCTGAACTCCGGACTGACAATAAATTTTAACGGCACCAAATTTTTCTCAGAAAGAGGACTTTATGATTTGCTGACCAGGAATACGGATGCAGAGACCCTTCGTTATCCGGTAATTCATCTGAAGGGTGAAGATATTGAGGTTGCGATGACCCATGGTCAGCAATATGGCGAGGAGTATTATTCATTTGTTAACGGACAGCATACCACCCAGGGAGGAACGCATCAGGCCGCATTCCGTGAAGCGGTGGTAAAGACTATCCGTGAGTTCTATAAAAAGGAGTTTGATGCTTCGGATATTCGTGCTTCCATTGTTGCTGCTATCTCCATCAGGGTGCAGGAGCCGGTATTCGAATCACAAACCAAAACCAAGTTAGGTTCACAAAATATTGCAGAAGACGGGCCTTCGGTTCGTACGTTCATCAATGATTTCGTTAAGAAAGAACTCGATGATTATCTGCATAAACATCCGGCTGATGCAGATGCCATGTTGAAAAGAATTCTTCAGTCGGAGCGTGAGCGTAAGGATATTGCAGGGATCAAGAAGCTGGCCAATGAACGGGCTAAAAAGGCATCCCTGCACAATAAAAAATTAAGAGATTGCAAGATTCATTTTGATGATACCCATGAACGTAAGCAGGATACTACTCTTTTTATTACTGAGGGAGATTCTGCAAGTGGATCAATTACCAAGTCGCGCGATGTGATGACTCAGGCGGTATTCAGTCTGAAAGGAAAGCCTTTAAACTGTTATGGCCTGACCAAGAAGGTGGTTTATGAAAATGAAGAGTTTAACCTTCTGCAACATGCACTGAATATTGAAGACGGACTGGATAACCTTCGTTATAATAATATTGTGATTGCTACTGATGCGGATGTGGACGGTATGCACATCAGATTGCTCCTGATGACCTTTTTCCTTCAGTTTTTCCCTGATCTGGTTAAAGCCGGACATGTTTCCATTCTGCAGACTCCGCTTTTCAGGGTTCGTAATAAAAAGGAAACCATTTACTGTTACAGCGATGAGGAACGTCAGCGTGCCATACATAAATTAGGTAATAAGCCTGAAATTACCCGCTTCAAGGGTCTGGGAGAGATCTCGCCTGACGAATTTGGCTTATTTATTGGTGAAGATATCAGACTGGATCCGGTAATCCTTTCCAAAGAGCACGGTATTAAAAGTGTATTGGAGTACTACATGGGTAAGAATACCCCCGACAGGCAGCAACATATTATCCGGAATCTGCGTGTGGAAGTAGATTTTATAGGAGAGGAGCAGGCCGCTCCTGTTACTGAAGATCATATTGAAGCAGAGGTAGCTTAAAAGATATGCAGAAAAAGAACCTTGCGATAAGTTATGAGCTATATTCTTCTCTTGATGAATTGGACAGCATTGCACAGAACTTATGCAGGGAATCAGTGAAGGCCATGAAAACCTCGCATTCTCCTTATTCAGAGTTCAGGGTGGGAGTTGCTGTTTTACTGGAAAGTGGAAGGATTATTTATGGCAGCAATCAGGAGAATGTGGCTTACCCCTCAGGATTATGCGCTGAACGGGTAGCTCTTTTTGCTATCGGATCAACTTATCCTGATGATAGAATAATGAGTATGGCTATTACTGCCCAGACTGATCGCTTTGAGATCAGAGAGCCGGTAACATCATGCGGAGCTTGTTTGCAGGTAATGGCAGAATATGAAAAGAAACAGGTTCATCCTATTGATGTGATATTTTATTGTCTGAATGGTTCCATCATTCGTATTTCAGGGATTAAAAGTTTACTTCCATTTGCATTTACAGAAACGCGACTTAAGAAATAATCGTAAATTGTATATATGTTATTGGTCAGAGGGAATGCCTGAAGATTAACTAATTCAATTTGCGATGAAGAAACTTTTATTCCTCGTATTTTTAATGCTGTTTCTTGTGCAAAGCAGCTTCGCACAGATCAGATTGTCGGCAATTAAAGTAGATGACTGGGTCAGGAAAAATTTTAGCGGACAAGGTGTTGTAATAGGAAATATTAAGTTTAAAGGCTATCCACTCTCAACCCTATCGTATACCGGTAGCGGCAATGTTCTTCAGGTTCAGAAAGGGCTGATTCTTTCTACCGGAAATTCATTTAATGTTGCCGGATACAACAATTCACATAATCAGAGTTCCACTTTTGCCGATGTTATGAAGCCTGAATCGGATGCCGATCTGACGAAAATCATCAGGGATAAGTTATATGATATCTGCTATATAGAATTCGACTTCGTGCCGATGGATAATAGTATTCAGTTCAATTATCAGTTTGGCTCTGATGAATATCCTGAATATGTTGATTCTCCCTATAATGATGTCTTTGCTTTTATCGTTTCGGATGAAAGCACTTCAAAAAACATCGCTCTGATTCCCGGTAGCGAAGTGCCGGTGAGTATTAATACTGTAAACCATAAACTGAACCAGGATCATTTTAGGGACAATAATATTTACAAACAGGTTGTCATCAAAAGGGATGAGCCTTTGAAATTGAAGAAGTACGGTACATTTACCGGAAAAGTCCTGAGAGGGATTGCATCAGTATTTACGACAACAGCACCTCTTCCCGGAGATCGTACCGTTATTCAGCCTGATGCGGAGCTGATGAAGAAGCTTGATGCAAATTTATACCGTAACCTGAGATATGACGGGATCACAAAGAAACTTACTGCTCAGACTTATGTTACACCATATAAAAAGTATCATCTGAAAATTGTGATTGCCGATGTTTCGGATAATATTTATGATTCAGGAGTATTTATAGAAGACAGAAGTCTTACCGCAAAGAAAGATGTTCAGCAGCCCGGATTTACAGATTATCCTGATCTGAGCAAGGTGATTGATCCGAATCTGATACTTCAGGGCAAAAAACTGGAAGATATATTGCCTGCAGAGTATCAAAAGCAAATTCCTGAACCGGTGGTTCAGGCACAGGTAACAGCACCTGTAAATATCCGTGAAACACCTCAGGCAGTCAGGGAGGTTCCCCAGACTCTGAATGTCACTGCTTCCTCTGTATCTGTAGAATCCCCATCTGTAGCAGCTATTCCTAATCTGGTTATACTCTTCGGTTTCGATAAATCAGAGATTGATGAAAATGAGATGGATAAGTTGAAAGCTGCGATGGAGCAGTTTAAAAAGATGAGACAATATTATTCACTTAAGATCTCGGGTCATACCGACAGTAAGGGAGGTCTGCAGTATAATTATGCATTATCCGACCGAAGAAATAAAGCAGTTATCGATGCAGTAAGTCAAATTCTGGGCGAAAAGATCAGGATTCCTGCGGTAGGTAAATCTTATACACAGCCTGTAGCTGATAATGGTACGGATGATGGCCGTCAGGCAAACAGGAGAGTTGAGCTGGTCTTTGAGAAAAAGTGATTATTCAGATTTTCTATTGAAGAATTTCTCTTTTTTCTTCATTGAATAATTGAGCTGAAAACCAAGTCCGAAAGATTTCAATTCGGTTTGACCTTGTCCGATTCCTTCCAAAGGTAATTTCGCATAAGGCTGAATTACAATACTATTTTGTTTACCAAGCGGTTTTTCTATTCCGATAGCCAGGTTAACAACACTCATAATATGTTCATTTTGATTTTTAATTGTGTATTGTCTTCCTGAAGAGGGATAGGCCGGACTTGACTTATAGATGAAATTATATTTTTCAGAAAGCATGATATAAGACGAAAGTCCTGCGCTGGCAATGATGCCTGTTTTCTCAGTTTTCTTCAATTGCAAGTTCAGATTTAAGGGAATATCAATCACCTTGCAGTCTGCATCAATCTGTTTCGAATAGCTGGCCCAGGTAGCGAACGGCTTTTCTGTTGTCTTATAGGAATACCTGTCGGAGGTATATTTCTTTTGTGAATAGTAAATACCTGTACCTACAGAAAGCTTTTTCAAAATTGTATAGTTCAGCCCCATGCCATAGCTTAGTCCGGCTTTACTGTTCCCAATTCCATTAACAGAATTCATATCACCGGTTAATGCCAGGCTTAAGACTAATTTTCCATCCTTTTTTTCCGCCGGGCTTTTCTGAGTATGATGCGCATTTTCTGCGGTTGCTTGTTTTTCGGATATTAATAATGTTTCTGTTGTTATTACCGGTGTCTGGCCCGGATTTAATTCATGGATTGTTCTGGGATCCAGATTGATTGCATAATCAATTAAAGGGAGCTGTTCACGTTTTTTCGGGAATATCATTTCAGAATTTTCATTCTCTGCATTTTCAGATGGAATAATGCTGCTGCCGGATCCTGTAAAAGCTTTATTTATTTCAGAAGGCTTTACCCGGGCCGAATTATTTGAGACTATTGATTCTGTATTGGAATTAACAGACCCATTTTTGTTTTCTATTTTAACATGATCAGTTTTTATGCTTTCCTTTTTCTGTACTAATTGTTTTGCGGGCTCTTTTAAAAACCAGATTGAAAAGAATACCAACAGGCCTGCAGCAATTCCGGCCGGCCAGTAAAACCAGACGATTGCAGGCCTGCGCCTCTTTCCTGTTTCAAGAAGACGCTCCATCTTTTCCCAATCAGCCTCAGAAGGAGAAAGGTCGGGGACTGTATTAAGTGCCTGCCTGAAAAAATTGTCTGTCTTGTTTTGGTTCAAATTGTTCATTGATAACGATTACACTATTGTGTTCTGTACTTGTGTTTGATCTCTCATAGCTTGTTTCAAGCAGGGATCTTAATTTTTGTCTGGCTTTAAATAAGTTCGATTTGGATGTGCCAACTGATATTCCAAGTTCTTCGGCTATTTCTTCATGCGAATAGCCATCGATGGCAAACAGGTTAAAAACAGTTCGGTAGCCTGGTGGCAGAGTTTGAATGATTTTAATCAGATCATCGTAATTTAATTTGCTTTGTATATCAGTATCTTCATTTTCAATTTCAATCTCAGTAATATCAGTACTAACCTTATGTTTCAGCTCTGTACGGAAATGATCGATAGAGGTATTCGTCATAATTCGTGCAAGCCATGGTAAAAATGGCTTGGCAGGATCGTATTGCCCGAGTCTTGTCAGAACCTTGTAGAAGCCATCATTCAGTATTTCTACAGCTTCATCCCTGTCTTTGGCATACCGTAAACAGATACCCATAGCAAAGCCATAAAAATTGTAATACAATTTTTTCTGACTACCTGCTTCACCGCGAATACAATCCAGGCGAAGCTGTTCAGGTAACTGCTGAGTTGAATGATTCAAACTAATAGCTATTTAAGATATACACGTTGAGATTTTTCAAATGGTTGCCTCTGATTTTGAAATTATTTTAAGTTACTGAATATCAGTGAAATAATTTCAATATTCTTTCGGTAATTATTTTATCTGATTCTTTTCTGATTTTAAGATATATGGCTGAATTACCTGTTGAACTGCGTTTAATTAAGATCTGTGTAAAACTTCCTCACCACAATTTCATGCGATAACTTATATTTACGAATCGATAGAATTTCAGAAAAAGGATGAGTGAAGAAATAGAAAACACAGAGAACGAAGATATTAAGGAAGAAGCTTTACATAATGTAACCTCACTTTCCGGTTTATACGAGAACTGGTTTTTGGATTACGCATCTTATGTTATTCTTGATCGTGCAGTACCACATATTCACGATGGATTAAAACCGGTTCAGCGACGCATTTTGCACTCTCTGAAGGAAATGGACGATGGCCGTTTTAATAAGGCGGCAAATGTTATCGGGAATACCATGAAGTATCACCCTCATGGTGATGCATCTATCGGCGATGCCATGGTGCAGATTGGTCAGAAGAATTTGCTGATCGATACACAGGGAAACTGGGGTGATCCGATTACCGGAGACTCTGCGGCTGCACCCAGATATATTGAAGCAAGACTTTCCAAATTCGCTAATGAAGTTGTTTTCAATCCGGATACAACCGAGTGGCAGAGCAGCTATGACGGCAGAAATAAAGAGCCTGTTACTCTGCCTGTAAAATTTCCGTTATTACTTGCTCAGGGTGCTGATGGTATTGCTGTTGGTTTGGCTACCAAGATTATGCCTCATAATTTCGTGGAGCTTATTGATGCCTCAATAGAGGTATTAAGGGGGAATCGCCCCGATCTTCTTCCCGATTTCCAGATGGGAGGTATGGCCGACTTCAGTAATTACAATGAAGGCATGCGCGGCGGAAAGATCAGAGTCAGGGCCAAGATTGTAGAACGTGATAAGAAGACCCTTGCAATTACTGAAATTCCTTATACAACAACTACCGGCGGACTGATAGATAGTGTGATATCAGCCAATGATAAGGGTAAGATCAAAATCAAGAAGATCGAAGATAATACAGCTAAAAATGTAGAGATCATCATTCATCTTGCGCCGGGAATATCTCCTGATGTTACCATTGATGCATTGTATGCATTCACTGATTGTGAGGTTTCCATATCTCCGAATACCTGTATAATTAAAGGAGATAAGCCTTATTTTATGAGTGTGAACGATATTTTGATCGAAAGCACACATCATACCAAAGGTTTATTAAAGCAGGAGCTTGAAATTAAGCTTGCCGAGCTGAAAGAGAAGATCTTCTTCAGTTCCCTGCTTAAAATATTTATTCAGGAGGGCATGTATAAGCATCCTGATTATGAGAGCTCTGGTAATTTTGAAACAGTTATTGAGGTATTGAATAAATTGTTCGAGCCGTTCTTCCCTCAGTTTTACCGTGAAATTCTTCCCGAGGATTATAAAAAATTGATTGATAAGCCAATGAGCAGCATTACCCGTTTCGATTTGAAAAAATCAGACGAGCAGCTGAAAACATTGGAAAGCGATATCAGGGAGGTAAATAAACATCTTAAACATCTTACTGATTATGCCATTGCCTGGTTTGAAAAGTTGAAAAGCAAGTACGGTCAGGGAAGAGAGCGTAAGACAGAGATCAGAGCATTTGACAGAGTAGAAGCCTCAAAAGTAGCTCTGGCGAATGTAAAACTATATATGAACCGTGAAGATGGCTTTATCGGAACAGGTTTACGTAAAGATGAATTTGTTTGCGACTGCTCAGACCTAGATGAGGTTATTGTTTTCAGGGAAGATGGTAAGTTCAATGTGTCGAAAGTTGCCGAGAAAACTTTCGTAGGGAAAGGGATTCTGCATGCTCAGATATTTAAAAAGAATGATGAGCGCACAGTTTACAATATGATTTATCGTGACGGAGAGAGCGGAACTTCATACATTAAACGATTCTCTGTACTTGGAGTAACCAGAGATAAAGAATATGATCTTACCAAAGGAAGTAAAGGCTCAAAAGTTTTATACTTTACAGCAAACCCGAATGGTGAAGCTGAAATTGTTAATGTTCAGTTAAAACCGCATTCCAAACTGAAAAAATTACAGTTCGACCTTGATTTTGCCGATCTGGTGATTAAAGGCCGAAGCTCTATGGGTAATATTGTAACCAAATACCCGGTTAAGAAAGTTTTGCTGAAGAGTAAAGGTGTTTCAACGCTTTCCGGGCGTAAAATATGGTTTGATGATATTCTGAAGCGTTTGAATGTAGATGGCAGAGGTAAGTATCTGGGTGAGTTTGATGGCGACGACAGAATACTTATTGTTAATCCTCAGGGTATTTATGAACTCAGCAGCTTTGATCTGACCAACCATTTTGATGATAAACTTCTGCTCATAGAGAAGTATAATCCTGAAAAAGTATTTACCGTGGTTTACATAGAAGGTAAATCAGGTTCACATTATCTTAAACGTTTCCTGTTTGAGAATGTATCTATTGGTAAAAAAAACAGTGTTATCAGTGAGGAATCAGGTTCTAAACTGATTCTGCTTTCCGGTCATTCAAAGCCAAAGGTCAAACTGCAGGTTTTGAAAGGTAAGACTAAAACTGAAGAGGAAACAGAGATTGATCTGAGTGAAGCTATTGAAGTGAAAGGGATGAAGGCGATGGGCAACAGGTTGAGTCCGCATGAAGTAAAAGGACTTGAACTGATTCATTCAGCAATAGAAGAAGAGGATGATGAGATTTTTGCCGGGGATACTGAAATTGAGGAAACGAATGAAAATATCCGGGAACTTCATAAAGTTACACCACTTTCCGGCTTAGCTTCTGAAGCTGATGAAGAAAAAGCAGAAGTGCAGGAAACTGAAAATGCAGATATTGAATCTGATGAAGAACCTGAAGCTATTGATACTTCTGAACCTGATTCAGAAGATGCTGAGGAGGAATCATCTCCTGAAATTATTCCGGAGGTTCAGCTTGAGAGTTCCAAAGAGCCGGAAACAGGACCGGCAAAAAAAATAGATTTTGAGATCACCAATCCGGATGATCTGGATATTGATGATAAAGGGCAACTTGGTTTGTTCTGATCTGAAAACCTCCCTCCTAAAAGCAGGGAGGTTTTTTATTCGCTTCTGAATCCCCGTTCACTTAATTCGTCATGTTTTCCCCCGGATCAGTTGATCTATCCGCTTGTTCCTTAGATACTTTCGCTTGTTACATGTGATTTGAAACACAATTGTGACAATTGTGATATTTGTTACCATCTTCAGATTTTCGCCCCGGTACCTTTGTATAAAGTTTTAAACAATTTTATATGAAGAGATTAGCGATTGTCATGTTTGCCGGGATTATTTCCCTTCCGGCAGTAGTCCTGAGTCAGGATACAATTACTCTTTCCAGAAATGAAATCTGGTCGAAGGTGTCTGAAAAGAACCTTCAGTTAAAGATTCAGGATCAGGAGTTTAAATCAGCTCAGGCAGATTTTAAGCAGTCAAATGCTTTGTTTTTGCCGGATGTTTCTGTATCACATACAGGAATTTCAACGACCAACCCATTGATGGCATTCGGATCAAAATTGAATCAGGAGATTTTAACACCTTCCGATTTTAATCCGGCATTGTTGAATAACCCTGAAGTGACAACCAATTTTGCCACCAAAGTACAGGTATTACAACCATTGGTAAATCTTGATGGTGTTTTTGGAAGGCAGGCTGCCAAATCTAAAATGGAAGCGATGCAGTTACAGTCGGAAAGGACAAAAGAGTATCTGGAACTTGAGACCGGGAAAGCTTTTATGCAGCTTCAATTGGCTTATAAAGCAGTAAATGTATTAGAAAAGGCTGAGCTTACAGCAGATGCTAATCTTAAACTCATAGATAATTATTTTAAACAGGGATTGCTTCAGAAAACAGATGTGCTTTCGGTACAGGTCCGTGTCAATGAGATTAAGAATCAGGTTCAGTTAGCAAAGAGTAATGTTCGTAATGCTTCTGATTATTTAGCATTTCTGATGCAGGAAGATATGAACGGTAAAATTTACCGCCCTGTAGAAGATCTTGAAAACAGCATTTCAATTGCAGAACCCAATACAGGTTTAACCGATGGGCGTAAGGATATACAGGCAATGATGAAATCTGCTGATGCTTATGAAGCTGTTCTGAAATCGGCAAAAATGAATTTTCTGCCAAGGTTAAATGCCTTTGGAACTTATGAACTATATGATAATAAACTGTTCGGAGCCGAAGCTAAAGGTTATCTGGTAGGAGTTCAGCTTTCATGGAATGTTTTTGACGGATATAAGTCTATCGGTAAAAGACAGAAAGCTTTGGCTGATTATACTAGGGCAGAAGCAGCTTCGAGTCAATACAAGGCGCAAAGTCAGATGGAACTTAATAAAACCAACCGTCAGCTGAATGATGCAGGTCATAAAGTAAGCCTGGCTAAACTGGCCCTTGAACAATCTCAGGAAGCTTATCGCATACGTAATAACCGATTTAAACAGGGACTTGAAAAGACCAGTGATCTGCTTGGGTCAGAGACCCAGATGTTTCAAAAAGAACTTGAATATCTGCAGGCAGTATTCGAGTACAATTTTACTCAACAATATTTAACCTTTTTAACTAAGTAATAAGATGAAAAAGATATTAATACCAATATTAATTCTGGGCGCCCTCTCATTTTTGGCTTCCTGTGGTGAAAGTAAGAAAGAAACAATTAAGGATGAACCGGCGGTAGCTGTAAAGCTTGGAGGTTCTTCTTCAGTACAAAGTGCTGATTTTATTAGTGCAAGCGGTAAGATTGAAGCAGAGAACAGCGCCAATATCAGCACCAGAATGATGGGATATATTACCAGAATTCATGTAAAGGTTGGTCAGCAGGTTAAGCAGGGGCAGTTGCTTTTAAGTGTCAACAGCTCTGACCTGACAGCAAAAAAAGCACAGGTAGATGCAGGTATTCTGCAGGCTACAACTGCCTATAACAGTGCCAGAAAGGATTATGACAGATTTGTGAATCTGTTTAAAGAGCAGAGTGCTTCACAAAAAGAGCTGGATGACATTACTGCCCGGTATGAGATGACAAAGGCAGCGCTGGAAGGTGCAAAACAAATGAAGAAGGAGGTAATGGCGCAGTTTTCCTATTCAAATATTACGGCTCCATTCTCTGGTGTGATCACCAATACTTTTGCCAAGGAAGGTGATATGGCTAATCCCGGAATGCCATTGTTAGGTATGGAGGGCTCATCCCGCTTACAGGTAAGTGCTATGGTTTCAGAAAATCAGATCTCAGGTATTAGCAAAGGAATGCCGGCCAGGGTCCTGATTAAATCGTTAAACAGGGAAGTTGACGGAAAGGTTTCGGAGGTAAGTATATCAGCGAAAAATACAGGAGGCCAGTATCTGGTTAAGATTGATCTTGATAAAATTGATAAGTCTATTCTCTCTGGGATGTTTGTTAATGTTCAGTTTCCTGTAAAAAGGGAAGCTGCGGCAACAGAATCTTCTGATAAAGTATTGATTCCGGTTACTGCACTGGTAAAGCAGGGTCAGCTTAAAGGAGTTTATACTATAGGAAATGCAAATACTGCGATTCTCAGATGGGTTAAAACAGGTAAAATGTTTGGTGATCAGGTTGAAGTTTTATCCGGATTATCTTCTTCTGAACAATATGTGGTTTCTGCCGAAGGCAAGTTGTATAACGGAGCCAGGGTTAGCATCCAACAGTAAAATATAGTTTTCACTCATTTTTTATCCATTCAGGTAGAGAATAAAACTAAAATATCATGCAAGAAGGTATATCAGGAAAAATAGCACATTTTTTCATAAACTCTAAACTTACAATTTTATTGATGTCGGTGCTGATGATCATCGGGGTTTACAGCTCATTCCTTATTCCAAGGGAGGAGGAGCCTCAGATCAATGTTCCGATGGCCGATGTGATGGTTGGGTATCCGGGGGCAAGTCCTTCTGAGATCGAAAGCCGCGTGGTTAAACCACTGGAAAAGATCATTTCCAACATTAAGGGTGTTGAACATGTTCACAGTATGGCCATGAATGGTCAGGCAATGATGATTGTTCAATTTTATGTAGGTGAAGATGTTGAGCGTTCATATGTTAAACTTTACGATGAATTGAACAAACACGAGGATTCATTTCCTGCAGGTGTTTATAAACCAATTGTAAAGACCCGTTCTATAGATGATGTTCCAATGCTTGGACTGACATTATGGAGTGAAAAATATGATGAATTTCAGCTCAGACAAATTGCTGAAGAAGTAACTTCAGAGATTGAAAAAATAAAGGATGTAGCTGCAACAAAGGAAATTGGTGGCCGCAACCGTGAAATAAAAGTTGTTTTAGATAAGGATAAAATGGCTGAGAGCGGCGTTGATCCGCTTGGAATCATGCAAATGATTCAGGCGAATAACGGCAGTTCTCAATCAGGAAGCTTCTCGAGCAAGGATCAGGAATATTTAGTGTCTACCGGACAGTTTTTAACTAATTCTGAAGACGTTGAGAACCTGGTTGTTGGGGTAAGTAACAATATGCCAGTTTATTTGAAGCAGGTTGCAAGTGTGCAGGATGGCCCTTCAAGTCCGAGAAGTTATGTTTCTTTCGGATATGGGAAGTCAAATGAAAGTTATTCTAAAGCTAAATCGGAATATCCTGCAGTAACAATTTCTATCGGTAAGGTTAAGGGTGCCGATGCAATGAAAATATCTGAAAAGATATTGGAGAAAGTAGAGCATTTAAAGCAAAATATTATTCCGGATGAAGTTCATTTAGAAGTGACAAGAAACTACGGTGAAACTGCATCTGATAAGGTAGGAGAACTTTTGCTTCACCTGGGTATTGCAATTGTTGCAGTAACCTTTCTGGTGATGCTTGCTATGGGATGGAGAGGTGGATTGGTTGTGTTTTTCTCAGTACCTCTGACTTTTGCATTGACCTTATTCAGCTATTATGTTCTTGATTATACGCTGAATCGCATTACATTATTTGCTTTGGTATTCGTAGTTGGTATTGTTGTGGATGATAGTATCATCATTGCCGAGAATATGCACAGGCACTTTAAGATGAAACGCCTTCCGTTTAAACAGGCTGCCATCTTTGCGATAAACGAAGTTGGAAACCCAACTATTCTGGCAACATTTACGGTTATTGCGGCGATTCTGCCAATGGCCTTTGTTTCGGGTATGATGGGTCCGTATATGAGCCCGATGCCGATCGGAGCATCCATAGCTATGCTTTTATCTTTGTTTGTAGCACTTACAATTACTCCATACCTGGGTTATCATTTATTGAAAGAGAAGGATGAGCAAAAGCATAAGGAAGAGCAGGGACTGGAAACAAGCTTAATTTACAGAGTTTACAACAAGCTTGAACGTCCTTTATTAGAAAGCTCTCCAAAGCGCCGCTGGATGCTGGGTATCACTTTCTTATTACTGATTGGATCGGTGATGATGTTTTTTACCAAATCGGTAGTGGTAAAAATGCTTCCATTTGATAATAAGAATGAGTTTCAGGTGGTGATTGATATGCCTGAGGGTACCACGCTGGAAAGAACAGCTGCAGTAACAAAGGAAATTGCTCAGTACCTTTCTCAAAAACCACAGGTTGTTAATTATCAGAATTATATTGGTACATCCGCCCCGATAACCTTCAACGGATTGGTTCGCCATTATGATCTGAGAGGTGGTAGTAATATGGCTGATATTCAGGTAAACCTGCTTCACAAAGAGGACAGGGATCAGCAAAGTCATGATATAGCCAAAGAGGTCCGTCCTGAGATTCAAAAGATTGCCAAAAAATATGGTGCTAATGTAAAGATCATTGAAGTTCCTCCTGGTCCGCCGGTATTATCAACTCTGGTTGCAGAGATCTATGGCCCCGATTATGATGAGCAGATTAAGGTTGCAAAGCAGGTAAAAACTATTCTTGAGCAAACCTCGGATATCGTTGATATCGACTGGATGGTTGAAGATGCTCAAACGGAGTATCGCCTCGAGGTAGATAAGGAAAAGGCCATGCTGAATGGGGTTGCATCCCAGCAGGTAGTGGGTAATCTGACCTATTTGCTTAAAGAGTACCCGGTTTCTCATTTATATGATGAAAGCTCAAATGATCAGGTTGGTATCGTACTATCTCTTGATGATGCGGATAAGTCGAGCTTACAGGATATTACAAGCCTTAAAGTAAAAGGTGTTCATGGAAACCTGGTTCCTGTGAGTGACCTGGTAAAGGTGGTACGTGATACATTGAACAAGACTATTTATCGCAAGGATCAAAAGCGTGTGGTTTATGTAACGGCTGATATGGCAGGTGCATTGGAAAGTCCGGTCTACGCTATTCTTGGGATGAATGAAAAGCTACAGGAAATCAAATTGCCAAAGGGATATAAGGTGAACGAGTTATATATGGAACAACCTGCTGATGAGAGCGATTTTACAGTAAAGTGGGATGGTGAATGGCAGGTAACCCTCGAGGTATTCCGTGATCTTGGTGCTGCATTCCTGGTGGTTATCATCATTATTTACATGCTGATTGTGGGCTGGTTTCAGAATTTCAAAACCCCAATGGTTATGATGATGGCCATTCCATTATCGCTGATCGGTATCGTGCTTGGGCACTGGGTGCTGGGAGCCTTTTTTACTGCTACCTCATTCATCGGAATGATTGCATTGGCGGGGGTAATGGTTCGTAACTCGGTATTGCTGATCGACTTCATTGAAATACGTCTGAATGACGGGGTGCCATTAAAACAGGCAATCATTGAGGCAGGAGCTGTGAGAACTACTCCAATCCTGCTAACAACCGGGGCAGTAGTAATTGGAGCTTCAATCATTTTGTTCGACCCAATTTTTCAGGGTCTGGCAATTTCACTTGTTGCAGGTGCTATTGTATCTACTTTATTAACTCTGATCGTAGTGCCTCTGATCTATTATATCACTGAGAGGAAAAAGTGGGAGAGTAAATAATTGCCGGGGGATATTGTTTAAAATCATTAATTGAAGAGATATGAAACTGCTTGTAATTACAGCAATAAAAGAATTTAAAAAAGACATCCTGCGGATGTTTAAAGAGGCCGGAGTTCAAAATTTCTCTTACAGGGAAGTAACCGGATTTCAGGATAATTCAGAGGATAGGGTTGAACTAAACTGGTTTGCATCAGACATGAATGAAAATGAATCGATCTTATTCTATGCTTTTGTTAAAAAGGAAAGTGTTGATTCATTTTTTAATCTGGTGGAGGTGTATAACTCTAAACAGGGGAATGAATCACACGTTCACCTTGCGGTGTTAAATATTGAAAAGTCAAATAATTAAGAGCAAATGAAAAATCGTATAATAAGAGCAATTGCAGGCAGCTTTGTATTGCTCAGTATCATTTTAGCTGTATACGTTAATGTAAACTTTCTTTGGTTTACTGCCTTTGTAGGGGCCAATTTATTACAGTCATCCATTACAAAATGGTGTCTGATGGAAGATATACTGGCTAAATTAGGGGTTAAAGACTAAAAGACTAATGCCTGCAGAATCTGAGATTCTGCAGGCATTTATTCGTTACTTTAATTTATCCCTGAACTCCCTGACGAACTTGTGAAGTTTAGGCTGAATGACATGTAAACAATAGGGCTTGTGGGCATTGTCGTTATAATAGTTCTGATGATATCCTTCTGCTTCATAAAACTCTGAAACCGGTGTAATCTCTGTAACAATCGGATTGTCAAAAACCAGGTCTTTTTCCAGCTGATCAATTATTTTTGCTGCGGCAGCTTTCTGCTCCTGGTTAACATAAAAAACTACCGAGCGATACTGATTCCCCATATCATTTCCCTGTCTGTTCAGGGTAGTCGGATCATGTGTTTTAAAAAATACGAGCAGAAGTTCTTCAAATGAGATTTGCTCTGGATCGTAATCTATTTTGATAATCTCGGCATGTCCGGTCTGGCCGGTGCAAATATCTTCATAGCTTGGGTTGGCCTTATGTCCGCCCATATAGCCCGAAACAACATTCAGTACCCCCTTCAGATTTTGGAATACGGCTTCTGTACACCAGAAACATCCACCGCCAAATATTGCCTGCTCCATATTGTTGATATTATAAGGTGAAATTAATAAACGCTTTAAACAAAAAGAGGATGTTCCTGTACAGAAATCCTCTTTTTACAATTGCTTTACATGATTACTGATATTGAATATAGCTTGGTCTTGGCTTTAATTTCATGAGCTCAGCCGGAGTCATCAGGCGGTTAGGAGCTTTCTTTAAATCATTTTTATAGAATAATTTAAATCCGGTGAATTGAACGGGTTCAGAATAAATAAAGTGCCGGTGGGTCCCCATTTTAAGTTCAGGCTCACCCCATCCATCCATGTGCATCACAACCTGAACTTCAGGCCTTAGTTTTATGTTTTGATAATTGGTCACCATTTTCTTGGTAAAGCGGTGAACGACTAAAATTTTAGGCGGTAAATTATTGGTTTTCACCAATTTTGCCAGATAGTCTGATACATAATTGATCTCTGATGCATCATAGGTCCCGATCTTTCTGCCAGGTAGTACTCCGCCTTTCATTGAGAATTCAGGATCGATACCTAAATGCACATTTGGCATTTTCAGGTATTTTTCAAGTCTGGGTAATTCGTCTCTGATCGTACTTAAAGCAACCTGAATATCGAGGAATACAATCATTCCCTTTTTCATTCTTGAAATGGTAAGCACAGAATCAATTTGCTTATCCGGCATTCTGTTCCGGTATTTACCGTCTTTGCCCGGATCGCCGGCAGCAACTACTGCAATGTAATGAAGGGCAGGCTGTACCGGTGTTGAAGGATCTATTTTTTCCCACTTGGCAACCTCTGCATAAAGCATTCTGAGCATTTCTTTCGGAGCATATTCTCCAAGAGCTCCCATTTTCTTTGAATAGAGATTTCCATAATAGGTAACTACTCTTTTATATGGAAGTATTGCTCCTGGAAGTGGATAAGGCTGCTTTTTTACAGGCCATTTTCCGGTAGTATCTCCATTGGCAAGCTCTTTAAGTTTTTTATTGTAGAGTGCAGTATCGGTTGGAGCATATTCTGTCTGAGCTACTTCAGTTTCTATTTCTTCAGAAGAAGCGAGGCTTTTTACAGATGGATTTTTGCTTCCGGTTTTACTGTTGGATTCGCTGCATGCACCCATAAAAACGGCTGAAGCCAGAACTGCAATGCTTGTTAAGAGTAGTTTTCCTTTGATCATTATGGATTATCGGCTGTTTATTTTTTTTATTTAAGCGCAATAAATTTAGGTTAAAATTTACAGAATTTCCCAAAAACTCCCAGTGGTAATTTGTAGCCTGCTGTGGCCTGAAGATACAGCTCTCCTGTTTCAAGATTTTGTACTCCGGGGAATGAGGATCGGATCAGGTTTTCTACGATTACTGAAGAAAATCCGAGTGAATAGGTATTCAGAATAAGAAAATGCTCATCTTCATCCAATAGCTGAACAACATCCTGCATCATTTCCTGAATATTATCTTCAAGTTTCCATTTTTCACCGTTAGGCCCGTGTCCGTATGCAGGCGGATCGAGAATAATTCCGTTATATTTCCGGCCTCTCTTCAGTTCTCGTTTTACGAATTTCAAAGCATCTTCAACTGTCCAGCGGATATTGTCCAGTCCGGAAAGTGTTTGGTTCTCATTGGCCCAGCTTACCACCTGTTTGATCGAATCAACATGGGTGGTTTCTGCTCCTGCTGCACGTGCTGCAAGTGAGGCTCCGCCGGTATAGGCAAACAGATTCAGAACTTTGGGCTGCGGGGTCTTAAATCTCTTTACATTTTTTGTGATATAATCCCAGTTTACTGCCTGTTCAGGGAAAATTCCGAGGTGCTTAAACGAGGTTAAAGCAAGTCTGAACTGAATATTGATATCTCCGTTTGTATAATTGATATGCCATCTGTCGGGAGTCTTCTGATCTTTTTTGATCCATTCTCCGGAGGTTGCTGAACGACCTTTGAAGCGAATATGATGACGTTTGGTCCATTCGCTTTCTGCTAATGCCTTGGTCCATACAGCCTGAGGCTCCGGCCTGATCAGGATCACATTTCCGAAACGCTCCAGCTTTTCAAAATCGCCGCAGTCGATCAGTTCATAATCTTTCCAGTGTTCGGGAGTTAGCAGTTGAATCATTTGTAATGGGTTGTATTCATCAAACGGGTTATTCGCCTGATAAGCTTGGTTATTTCTTCAGTGCCTGCATAAATTTGCTGGCGAAGACAAAATCATTTAGTTCTTTATTATCGGTCTCTGTAATTTGTTCTTTTGATCCTTCCCACCATTTTTTACCCTCATAAAGGAAAATAATGTTCTCGCCAATACCCATAACAGAGTTCATATCGTGAGTTACCACTACAGTTGTGGAGCCATACTCAAGAGTCAGTTCCTGAATAAGTTCATCAATAACAAGTGCAGTTTTTGGGTCAAGACCTGAGTTTGGCTCATCCACAAAGAGATATTTTGGATTCATAGCTATCGCCCTTGCGATTCCCACTCTTTTCTTCATTCCCCCTGATAATTCGGCAGGAAATAATTTATTTTTTCCGGCAAGGTTTACCCTTTCCAGACAGAAATTTACCCTTTCCAGTTTTTCTTTATGGCTTTGATGGGTGAACATATTTAAAGGGAACATGATATTATCTTCCACGCTCATAGAATCAAAAAGTGCTGAACCCTGAAATAACATGCCTATTTCTGTTCTGATCTCAATTCTTGACTCAAAGTTCATTCTGGTAAAATCTCTGCCATCGTAAATAACAGATCCTTCTTCAGGCTGATGTAAACCGATCATGCATTTCAGAAGTGTAGTTTTTCCTGAGCCTGAACCACCAATGATCAGATTGCACTTGCCTTCATAAAATTCTGCCGAAATACCCTGTAATACATGATTTTCACCAAATGTCTTATGGATGTTCTTAACTTCGATCATAGCATTAACTGGGCAATTACATAGTCAGAAAACAGAATGGCTATACAGCTGATTACCACAGCCTTAGTACTCGATTGTCCCACTTCCAGTGCACCTCCGCTGGTATAAAATCCCTGATATGCAGAGATTGTGGTTATCAGAAATGCGAATACCACAGCTTTAACCATGGATACTGTTAAAGTAAAGGAATTAAAATCTGAAGTTATTCCTGTTGTAAATTCCTGTGCAGTAAGGGCTCCGGATGCTGTTCCGGCAATATAACCACCAAAAATGGTCAGGCCGATTGAAATGATCACCAGTAAGGGAATCATAGTTACGGCCGCAATAATTTTGGGAAGAATCAGATATCCCGGTGAATTGATTCCCATAATTTCCAGTGCATCAATTTGCTCTGTTACCCTCATTGTCCCGATCTGTGAAGAGATGCTAGAACCAACTTTACCTGCCAATACAATCGAAGAGATTGTAGGACTAAGCTCCAGAACTGAGGAGTCGCGCAGAATCATTCCGATAACTGATTTCGGGATAAAATCGCTGACCAGCTGAAAAGCGGTTTGTACAGTGGTTACTGCTCCAAGAAAGAGGGAGATTATCGCAATGATACCGAGGGAACCAACCCCGATTGATACCATTTCGTGCATGATTTCTTTTCGGTAAATATTCCATTTTTCCGGTCTGCGGAAAGCAGCCTTGAGTAATAAAATATATTTACCAAGCGGGTGAAAAATCATTTGTTAAAGTTTTCCTAAATATTATGCAATAATACTATAAAATTATCAGCTGAATTGCAGCATGATAATTTAACAAAGGTAATGAATTGCGTTCAGGGCATAAATTTAAATAGAGCAGCTTCATACATTTTGCTAATTTTAAGTTATGAATGCAATAGTAAGTGGTGGAACTAAAGGAATCGGCAGGGCTGCAGTGATGCACCTTGCTGCAATCGGATACAATGTTTCTTTCTGTTCACGAAAGGTAGGAGAAATACAGGAACTTCTTCTGGAGCTGGAAGAGAAATACCCTCATCTCCGTTTTCATGGAATGAAAGCAGATATGGAGAATATGGCAGAAGTCAGAGACTTCGCTGAATTTGCCTTCAAATCACAGGGTACAATTGACGTGCTCGTTAATAATGCCGGGCTATATCTTCCTTCAGAACTTTTAAATGAAGGTGATGATAGCCTCGAAAGGCAGATGAAAGTAAATGTTTATGCTCCTCATTTCCTGAGTAAGTTTTTTGCTTCCCTGATGAAGAAGCAGGGTAAAGGGTACATTTTTAATATATGCTCTGTTGCAAGTTTGAATCCGGTGCTGAGTGCCGGTTCTTATAGCATCAGTAAAGCGGCATTACTTAGTTTAACAAAGACCCTAAGACAGGAATTAATGTCCTCGGGAATAAAGGTAACGGCGATAATCCCCGGGTCAACATTAACAGATTCCTGGACAGGTACAGATATTCCATCCGACAGATTTATTCTGGCAGAAGATATCGCCATGAGTATTGTTTCATGCCTTCAGATGAGTGCTGGAGCTAATATTGAAGAGATCATCATAAGGCCCTTAAAGGGCGATATTTAAGATATTGTTTATCATTTTGGATTTCACCGACATTTTAAGGTGCTTTACCGAGAACTTGCGACAACCTACCTATTTGGTATTTAACAGCTGATATTTCCGGTGTAGTTTTGATCAATCAATAAAACGAAACTGAAGAATATTAAAAGAATAAGAAATGGAAAAGAAACTTCAACGCAACGAACAGGATAAAATGATTGCCGGGGTATGTTCCGGACTTGCAGAGTATTTTGATGTGGACGTAACCTGGGTCCGTATCGCATTTGTTCTTGCTGTAATGGCGGGTGCTTCAGGCATACTGGCTTATATAGTATTATGGATTGCGGTTCCTAAAAAACCTTATATACCTGATTATGGTCAGTTCAATGCAGATTATAAAGTGTATGATCAACCTAATCCGGGGTTTACCGGTCAGTATTCAAGACCTAAAAAATATGATCACGGCACCGGCCGTTTAATCGCGGGATCAATTTTTATCCTTTTTGGGGCATTTTTTCTACTGAATGAGTTTAATTTAATTCCCGACTGGGTTGAATTTCATACACTTTGGCCATTGATATTAATTGCAATGGGGGTATATACTCTTTCTAAATCCTTTCGTGGAGAAGCCGTAAATCAGTCTCAGGTAAATGATGAACCAAAGGCCTCTGCAACTGATGAAAACAGAGCAGAAGAACAGGCAGATAATGATCAATCTTCAAAATAAACGACTATGAGAACTGAAAAAATTGTTTGGGGACTGATCCTCATATTTGCAGGAACGATCTTCCTGCTGGATAACATGAATGTAATAGATTTTTACTGGAGATCAGTATGGCGGTTCTGGCCGATAATATTTATCCTGATTGGAGCCAACATGCTTCTGAGCAGGATGTCTGACTCCAAACTCGCCACTATACTGGTTGCTTCAATTACAATTCTATCGCTTGGGTTTATTGGGTTTCAGGGAACAAAAGAGCCTCATCATAAAAGATGGTTGAGCTTTGAACATGAGGACATGGGAGATGAAAACTCTTCTTCAACTGATACCAGTATTTTTACAGCGCCCTATGAGGGCGCCGCAAAAGCCAGACTGAGTATTCAGGGAGGCGCAACGAGCTACAAACTTTCAGATACCACCGGCAGTCTTTTTGATGCTGAAGTCAAGCGTCGTTTCGGGAAATATATCCTGAATAAAAGCATTGAAGATTCTGTGGAAGTAATCAATTTCAGAATGCGCGATAATAAGAAAAGCTGGAATCTGGATGAGATGGAGGGGAATGAAACTAAACTGAAACTAAACAGGAATCCTGAATGGGATATCAAAGTAGAAATGGGTGCAGGTGAGGCTATTTTTGATCTTCAGGAATATAAAGTCAGAAATCTTAAGTTTGAAGGAGGCGCTGCATCTTTTGAAGCTAAGATCGGATCAAAACTGCCGCTTACCGATGTGTCGGTAGAAACCGGTGTGGCAAATGTGGAAATTGAAGTACCTGAAGCCTCTGCCTGCCGGATTGTTGTTGACAGCGGACTTTCATCCAAAGATTTTGTCGGATTTGTGAAACAGGCTGATGGAACTTACGAAACTCCAAACTATAATAGCGCAGCAAATAAGATACATATTAATCTGAAAGGCGGACTGTCTTCTTTTGAAGTCAGAAAGTATTAAATTTATAGATTGAATAAATTCAAGGAGCAGCTCTGATGTTAATCAGGGCTGCTCCTGCTTTTTATAATATGAAAGAATATTTTGTAGTTATCGGCGGAAAACCGAAAGGGCCATTTGCTCCTGAACAAATGAAAGAACTTGATATTAATTCAGGCACTTTCGTGAAAAGCACCGGGATGGATGACTATAAGGAAGCGCATGAAATTCCCGAATTGCGTGAATTATTCGGTTTGAAAGCCCGGGTAAGAGAACCGCAATATTTTGCAGCACCCGATGTCCGGCTTCTGGCAGTAATCATCGATTACTTTTTAATATTTGCTGTTTATTGTGTGATAGCTACCATTGTGGTATTTTTTATAGATGAAAAACAATTGAGGATTGTTGCATCAGTCGGCGGACTTGCCATCATTCCTGTGGCAAAAACAATTTATAGTATTTATATGGAATCATCAGCAAGACAGGGTACCTGGGGAAAGATTCTGATGGGTCAGAAAGTATGTGATGAAAAAGGGAATCCGATTAGTTTTGGACGTTCGATGATCAGGAATTTAAGCAAGCTTACCGGCATATTAACTTTTGGTATTGGTTTTCTGATGGGTTTTTTTGGAAAACGCCAGCAGTGTCTTCACGACAGGATTGCGGGGACAGTGGTGATAAAGGACAGGTTGATCTGAGTGACCAGTTGATAGTTATCAACTATCAGAATCTTCTTCATGAAAATATTTTGGATATTTTTCTCTTTACTTATTTATTAAGGGTTATGAGTTGTGGTCATGGTATTCTCCATAACCACTAATTCATAACCCTTAACTCATTTTAGTTTGGTTTCTGCTCATTTGCTTCCCCTGCAAGCTGGAAAAATATAGGCATGGTGTAAGCAACATTTACCGGTTCTCCCTTCATTAAACCTGGTTTCCATGCCGGACTTTCTTTAACTATCCTGACCGCTTCTTCATCGGCACCGTAACCTATGCCCCTTAAAACTTTGATATCTGTTATACTACCATTTTTTAGTACAATAAAACTTAGTATTACTCTACCTGTTATTTTGTTTTTTCTTAATTCATCAGGATATTTAAGAGATGACTGAAGGTAATCTCCCCAGCCTTTCACGCCACCTGGAAACTCAGGCAGAATGTCTACAGAAGCGAAATCCTTAATTACCTCTTGCGAAAATGCAAATCCCTTTGTTTCTTTTATTTGTGATATTCCCAATGCCGTAACAGAAATGGAACCTATGAAATAGTTTTTACCAGTTGACGGCAATGTCAGAGAATTATTTTCAATGCCTGTTAAATGGAAAGCGATAGCCAATGCATAGTCATTGTCCTCTGCCTCAACAGTTTCCTTGAATAAATCGAAAGTTCTAAGCACTTCATTATTTATGTCATTCTGTAAGCCTTTTGCTATTTTTATATTAGAGATCCTCCCATTTTGAATTTTAAAATATACGACCTCGTAGCCGACAATCTTTTCCTTTTTGGCAGATTCAGGATATCGCATGTTTCTAGATAGATGCTTAAATAATTTGCTAAAATCTTCCTGTGTACTTTTTGTGGATGACTTGATTTCTTTTGCTTTATTTTCCGGAGAGGATTTTTTATCTAAGGTTTTATCTGCGGGTATAGTTACAATAGGTATATATTTATTAGCTATTGATGGGCTAATCAGTTTCTCAGCTCCTGCAATCAGGTCAGTGTTTTCATTAGCAACACTGGCTGCTGAGAAGATCAGCATTAAGGCAAAAAGAGGGGCAGAAAAACCATATTTCCAAAGTCCGGTTCTGCGTGATTTATTTTTATTTAGCATGATTATTCGTCTTTTTAAAAGTGAATTATTAAAAAAATTGTTACTTAACTGATCAGGCTGAACTCCAAGGGTATTACTGAACAGCAGGAGGGCATAATCAGATTTGCTCTGCATACCTGATGCGGCTTCCTCGTCAGCAATGAATTCATGAATGTACCTGATCTCCTTTTTATACAGGTAAACCAGAGGGTTGAACCAGTTGATGATCGCGGCCAATTCAATGAACAGAATATCGGCTGAGTGCCATTCTCTCATGTGTACTTTTTCATGATCTATGATGATTCCTGATTCGGGCAGCTCCCTGTCTACAACCATCGTATTGAAGAATGAATAGGCAATCCCTTTTTTGGGTTTGAGTTTGGAATTCAACAGTATCAGTCTGAATAGGAATCTGAACAATAGTATTGCCATTACACCTGTATAAACCCATAAAATTATATCTCCGATTGCCCAGTTACTTTTTTCTTCATCTGTCCCTGCTACGACAATTTCGTAGACCATCTGAGTCGGAACGATAGTTTCCCTTAGTTTTTGAGTAATAAAAAGCTCCTGAAACCAGTCGGAATTGATGAATGGAATGATAAATGAAAGGAGTATACTCGTATTCAGGTAGAAACGGTTCTGTCTGAAGAAAGTCTCATTCTTCAGAACCAATGTATAGAATCCCATGAACAGGATCAGATACAGGTTTGTCTGTAAAAGATAATTCAGAATGTTCATTTTACTTGTTTTTTAGTTTTTCAATCAGTTTTAATATCTCATCTGCTTCCTTCAGATCAAGCTTTTTCTCTTTGACAAAGAAGGAGAACATATTCTCGACCGAATTGTCGAAATATCCGCTCAGTAGTTTTTCGGTTGCAAAGCTTTTATATTCTTCAATTCCAATGACGGGGAAGTACCTGTGACTTTTCCCGAAGGCTTCATGATCTATAAAGCCCTTGGTCTCCAGAATGCGGATAATCGTTGAAATGGTATTATAGGCCGGCTTCGGTTCCGGAAGCTGATCTACCACATCTTTTACAAATCCTTTTTTCAGATCCCACAGAACCTGCATGATCTGCTCTTCTGCTTTTGTTAATTCCTTTATCTCCATGTTTTTTCTTTTGAATGTCTTATAGAATTACTAATACCTGATTCGAACCGGTATCATAAAACTATAACTAAATATTTAGTTATACAACTAATTTATTAGTTTTTAATTTGAATTGAACTTAATTAATTGTAAATCAGTTTGATAAGTTTCTGTTTATTGAGCTGATAGTCAAGAAAAATCGGCTGATTTCTGTTTGTGTTACAAGTGCCGGATTGTTACACAGTCACGTTTGGAATTTTCTGAAAATTACAAGAACTTGCTTTCAGGGAAACCTGCATTAATTATTATCTATGAAAAGAAGAGAATTGATCAAAGGTCTTACATTTCTGCCGCTGGCTGGAGCTGTGGCCGGATCATCTGAATCAGCTTTCAGGACCGTAAATGAACTTATGGCACCGGTATTGCCGGATGGTCCGCTTACTCCGGGGCCACAAATATTCCAGTCGATTGGTGTTGAGCCGGTAATTAACTGCCGCGGAACATTTACCATTATCGGTGGCTCAATCGAACTGCCTGAAGTCAGAGCGGCAATGGATTCAGCATCGAGACATTTTGTTCAGATGGATGAACTGGCTGATGCGGTAGGGAAGAGGCTTGCTGAGTTAACCGGTGCACAATGGGGAATGGTGACGGCTGGTTGCGCCGCTGCTCTCAAGATGGCCACCACAGCTTGTGTTGCTGGTGGTAATCCTGAGAAGCTGCATCGTATTCCTGATCTGAGCGGATTGGATAAAACAGAGGTAATTATACCTGCGGGGTCATTCAGTGCCTATGATTTTGCTATTCAGAATATCGGGGTAAAAATTATACGGGTTGAAACTATTGAAGAACTAAAAGATGCTTTGGGACCTAAGACTGCCATGATCAAACTTAGTGGTGGGAATCTGGTTCCGGGACCAATGAGCCTGGAAGTAATTGCTGCAATCGCTAAACCTTTAAATATTCCGATTCTTGCAGATGCAGCAGCCGAAATTCTGACTATTCCAAATGTTCATCTGAAGAACGGGGCAACAATGGTTGCTTACAGTGGTGGAAAAGCAATTTGCGGTCCGCAGTGTGCAGGCCTGCTGCTTGGTCCAAAAAATATTTTGATGTCGGCCTGGCAGGCAAGTTCACCACATCATGGTCCGGGTCGCGACAACAAGGTAGGCCGTGAAGAGACTCTGGGTATGCTGGCGGCGGTAGAAACCTGGGTGAAAATGGATCATGCAGCACGCGAGAAGAACTGGATGAGCTGGATGAATGCTATCGCTAAACGGGTTTCAGGCATCGGGAGTGTAAAAACCAGCATTCGTGAACCGGAAGGTATCAATAACCGGAGTGCCTCTTTAACTATTTCATGGGATCCTGAGAAACTTCATTTGAGCAGTGCAGAATTGATTCAGGAGCTAATCAGTTCAAAACCCAGAATTACTGTGGGAGGAGGAAGAAACACAGAAACCGGGATGGCCTCCATATCCATTACTGCATCTCAAATGCAGCCCGGTCAGGATAAAATTGTGGGAGATAAACTATTTGAATTGCTTTCAAAGAAAAGAAGTCCGAAAGCAGAAGCTGCGATGAAAGCTCCAAATTCAAAGATAAATGGCCGATGGGATTTACAGATAGATTACTTCAGTAGTAAAAGTGATCATATCATTTATCTTGAACAGGATGGAAACTGGCTGAAGGGAATACATAAAACTGACTTTTCAGTGCGTGAAATATCCGGAAGTATCGAAGGGAATGAAGTTAAATTTCTTAGTCCGGGGCGCAGACCTGCAGTGAGCTATACTTTTGCAGGCACAATCAGTGGGGATACTATTTCAGGTAAGATTGATATGGGAGAGTTTCTCACGGCAAATTTTACAGGAAAGAAAAATACTAAAGATCCGGATAGGATGCCGATTGTTTTTCCTGAAGGAAGACCGATGGGTAACTGATAAGGGTTATTGCAATATTTCACTCAGTACTTTTTCCAGTTTTGCAGGATCCTCCATGTATTTTGCCAGATTGAATAATTTTACATTTCTGAATTCAACAGGATGACTTTCGCTTTGAAGGGAGATGTATCCTTCTTTTAAAGCTTTGCCATCGATTTTACGCTTTTGTTTGTGTAGTCTCTTATAACAACAACTTAGAATCTTTGCTAGTATTATTGTCTGCTGGATAGAATTAAGAAATCCTCAACTTTTAATCGGGATTGCAAATACCGACGAGTTGGTTATTTAGTTGAATTTCTGCTTGAATATTTCTCTTACCACTATGTCCTGTAATGATTCACCGTAGGGATTAATCATCCGGTTCCAATAATTTTTTATTTTTTGGTTGTTAATAAATGTGACTTACGGTATTAATATATAACACTAAGCAAAAAAATACCTTATGGAAAATTAACTCTTTTGGCATCTAAAGAAGAAGATTATGATAAAAGTTTAGGAGGCAAATTTTGAAAATGCGTTGTGTTACCTTATTAATAATCATACTGTCAAATGTAAATGCATTTACGCAGGAATTATCTACATTAAAGATTCGAATAAGACTGCATAACAATGAACCTGCCAGTTTTGCAAAGTTAGTTTTGCATAATTTAAGAGATAGTTCTCAAGTCAGTTTTATAAGTACTTCCGAGGGAATTAGTGTTATCACCGGTTTATTTAAATCAAGCCAATACCAGCTTAATGTTTATTATTTAGGATATGAAAAGTTTTCGTATAACTTCGTTTTTAACCCAGCAGACAATATTGATCTTGATATTGAATTAAAGCCTTTGAGTATTTCATTGCAGGAAGTAATTATTAATGCAAAAAAACCTGTAGTTGAAAGAATTGGTGATAAATTAATTTTAAATATTGAGACCCTAAAGGAATATTCGAATGAAATTCCTATAATAGAACTTTTGAATTATGCACCTGGAATAATAGTTGATAATGGTAACATTATCTTAAATGGAAAGCCTGGGGTAAAAATAACAATCAATGGCAGAGATCAGCCTAACTCAACAAATCAAATACTTAGGGGACTGCTAGCTTCCAATATTAAAAGCGTTGAAATTATTCAGAATCCATCATCTTTGTATGATGCGGGGGGAGCTGCGGGTATAATTAATTTAGTAACAAAGAGAGATTTTGGAAAGTTGTTTAATAATATATCTACAACATCTGTAAGTCAGGCAAAACGGACTTCTTATAGTTTGAGTAATTCAATGACAATAGCAACTGACAAAGTTTTAATTAATAACATCCTATCGCTTTCAAAAAACCATTCCCAGAATAATAAATCATATTTTCAATTAAATCCTTTAGAAAATGATTTAATTAAACTCTCGGAAGAGTCTAAAGAACTAATAGATGTAAATTATCCCACAGCAAATATTGACCTAGATTATATTCTTAAACCTGGTCAAACATTTACCGGAGGCTTCTCGGTTTTTGGTTCCGGAAGATCCAATTCTCTGTTTAGCTCACAGAATTTGGATTTTTTAAATGCCGTCGATGAACAAATAAACTTTTCAGGGAATACCTCCACTGAAATTTTAAATACTTCAGCTTATATAGGATTAACATCAAGCCTGGATACTCTTGGCAGTAACCGTAAGCTGTTTTTCAATTACACGACCTTCGACAACACTTCAGATGTTGCTAATTCATCAATCAGTGCTAAGACATCGGGGCGTACTAATGGAATTACTGAAAATAAGATAGCATTATTGACAGGGAATCTGGACTATTTTAAAGGCTTTAATAAACAGTCTTCATTAAAATATGGAATTAAATACGCCTATTCAAAAGTTGATAATTTTTCAGATTATCATTTTATCAATAATAATCAGGGTCAAAATAATATACAAGACTTTAATTTCAATGAACAGATCGGTGCTGCCTATTTTGATTATAGTCATGCAAAAAAGCAATTTGATTATAATATCGGATTGCGTACCGAGTTGACTTATTTTAATAATAATTATAATCAGAACAGAATTGGTGTCAGAAACATTGAAAAGACCTATTTATCACTTTTCCCTTCTTTCAATTTAAATTATTCAAAAGATCAAAATAACATTCTGTCTTTTTTTGGAGGTAGGAGAATAAATCGGCCGCTTTATGATTTTCTGAGCCCTTTTATACAACTAAAAAACAATTACAGTTATTCACAAGGAAACCCTGATCTTAAGCCCATGTTCGCTTATAATTTAGGGATCTCCTATTTGCTCAAACAACAGTATTCATTTTCTCTTTCCTACTCTTTTATTGATCAGGTTTTTGCCTCCATTCAAAGAATTGATAAAATTTCGAACGATGTAATTTATAGTATCGGGAACCTTAGAAACCAGAAAGATATATCGTTTTCTGCATCTGCGCCATTTAATGCTGGTGAAAAATTTACCATTAATACATCTATTAATGTTTTTTACAATAAATTCAGATCTCCGGATAATTTGACTCAGTTTCAAAAACGGGGGAATCTGGCATTTAACAGTTTTTTATCATCTCGTTATCAACTTTCAGAAAAGATTAGTCTTTCTTCTACATATTACTATTTCACTGGTAGTTTGCAGAGTCAATTAAAATCATTTCCCCGTTCTTATTTAAATTTCAATACCAGATATACTCTTTCACCTAACAAATCAAGTATTAGTCTCAGGATTAGTGATGTCTTCTATAAGAATAATTACAGAGAGGAATTCAAATTTGATAATTCGTTTATTGAGAGCTATTCAAGATTAGATACACGCTCAGTACAATTAAGTTTTAATTATCGATTTGGGAAATTGAAATCCGAGAAGAGTACAATTAGACAGCCCCTTAACGAAGAAAAAAACAGGATTAAATTTCAATAAAAATTAGCGCTTAGCTATATAAGCTGCAGTATATGCTATTGTTTTTGCAATACCTTACTCAGGATCTTGTCTAGCTTTGCAGGATCCTCCATGTATTTTGCCAGATTGAATAATTTTACATTTCTGAATTCAACAGGATGACTTTCGCTTTGAAGGGAGATGTATCCTTCTTTTAAAGCTTTGCCATCGATTTTTACTGCAGGGTCGAAATTGGAAACATTGCCACCACCAATTTGTGGGTTGGTATATTTGAAAACCTCTTTGCCTTCCAGGCGATGACTTACTAATGAGTCGCCCAAAACTACAATCTCTGCCCTTACCCACTGGTCGCCATGATAGGTCTTTGATGTTGAGCTAACACAATGCGGAGTAAACAGCTTTCCGTTCAGAAATACATTGGTTCCGGGAGTACATAAATTCAGTGTACTTCTTTCATCTTTCCCGTTCCCCCCTAAAAACTGGGTTTCGAGAGAAATTGGGAAATCCTGGTTCAGTCCCATACTTTCGGGCGATTGTCCGTGCAGCATCACACCGCTATTTCGGATCGCCCATCCCGGTCCGCCAGGAATCTGATCACCTGTGAAGCGGTATTCAACCACCAGAACATAAGCTGAAAAAGGTTTTTTATAAAATATATGCCCGTAACGGTCTTTCCATTCTGAATAGCCATCGTATGAAACCTTCATAACCCCGTTTTCAACCCGAAAGGTATTCGCATAGTTGTCATTTAACGGGTGCCCATTAATTTTGACCTTCCAGTCTTTGAGATCTTTGCCATTAAAGAGGGTAGTCCAGCCTTTTTGAGCAAAACCTGAATTAGTAATAATTGCGAGGAAGAGGAATAAAACTATTTTTTTCATAAAATTTAGATACCTGTGGTTCACCTGGACCCTGTGGTTGCCCTTTGGTTGGTGTTATCACTAATCAATCTTTTACCAACCACCTGAAAGCTAAGATAGTGAAATTAGGGTAGTCGTGGTAAGGATTTAAGTGGTCGGTGTGAACACCGACCACAGGAAAATTGGACTACCTTGTATCTATAACGTTTTCAACATAAACTCCGCGACAGTCCATTTCAAACTCTAAATCCTGGACTGGAGGCCGATTGTAATGCCAGTCAATACCACTTAATGCTGCGCCACGTTTTACAATTTCGTTCACCATTACGTGGTGAATGTTATGGATAGTGTACAACTGGGTTGCCGTAGAATCTGCCCAGGTAAAGCCAAGACCAGCCATTCGACGTTCCATCTCATTAAGCACCCAGCGTCCCTTTTTCATTAGACCCTCCTGGGATATGTCACCAAGACTAATACTGTGAGTACGATAATCACTCATACCCTCTGGAGCTTCAGCACTACCAGCGATTACAAAAGAGGGTTTTGCCTTAGCATCAGGCATTGTGTAAGAAAAAGCATGAATACTCGGACTTAATGGTTTATTCAACTCTGGAATGACATTTGAGCGAGCTACAGGATTGTCACCACCTTCTTCGTAAATACCCCACGCTTTTAAGGTTTCTATATAAATGTTATTAAATTCAACAAAGCCTTGTTCAGTAAATGGCTCTGGCGAACGTAACTCGCAGGCTCCAAATGCAGCGAGCGGACGACCTAAAGTTTCGAGATGTTGTTGGATGCGTGAGAAGCCCTCTGTTAATGGCAGCGGCCGACTGAATCGTACACGTTCTAATCTATAACCATCCAGTGCTGTTATACCCGCAGAATACTGCCTTACACCCCGAAGATAACGATATGATCCAGGTTCAAAAATTTTTGTATCAGACATATTTATTTACGTATTTTTTTTACTAAAATACTGCAAAAATACTTGGAAATTCAATGCGGGAAAATGCTTATTGCTATTTAATTTGCCCTTTGGTTGGTGTGATCACCAACCAATATAACACTAGCCACCTGAGAGCTGATATAGCGAAATTAAGGTCCTGTGCTCGGTGAG
Source organism: Daejeonella sp. H1SJ63 (assembly GCF_029360775.1). GTDB lineage: Bacteria > Bacteroidota > Bacteroidia > Sphingobacteriales > Sphingobacteriaceae > Daejeonella. The sequence goes on from NZ_JARKMZ010000035.1 coordinate 103,241, forward strand.
AACACCAACCACAGGACCAGGAACATAGAATCTTATTGCAGGTATTAGTTATACTGCATCAGAGAGAGAAGAGAACGTAAAGTCCCTGATCTTCATCGGCGGTATCAATGCATTGGTATTCGATTCACCACTTACTGTACGTTCAGGTTTACCCAAAGCTTCCAGGTTGTTGAGCATAATGATCGGACTTTCATTGAACCTGAAGTTCTTCACCGGGAATTTGATCTCGCCATTCTCGATGTAAAAAGTACCATCGCGGGTTAGTCCGGTAAGCAGAACTGTTTGAGGATCCACACTGCGGATATACCATAAACGCGTAACCAAAATACCCTTTTCTGTGCCTTTAATCAGGTCTTCCAACGATTGATCTGTTCCGGCCATGATCACTGCATCAGGAGCTGGAGTAGCCTTTATGCCCTTCTTTTGTGCCCAATAGCGCGAATAGAAAAGGTTTTTCATCACACCGTTCTCAATCCAGTTTATTTTTTCCTGCGGTCTTCCATCACCGCTCCAGGTGCTGGTCGGTAGTTCAGGATGAAATGGATCTGAGTAAATATTTACACGTTCGTCGACGAGTTTTTCTCCCAGTTTGGTCAGTCCACCGGGTTTGCTCATAAAACTTCTTCCTTCATCCGCCTGACGGCCATCCATACCAAAGAACAGGTTTTCCAGCAAAACCAGCGCGGCAGCAGGTTCCAGAATTACGGTGTATTTACCCGGTTCAAGGGCCCTGGCAGAGGCAGAACTGGCAGCTTTAGTAGCCGCTGAGGCAGTTGCCCCCTTTACATCCAGCTTGCTGAAATCATTGTAAGATTTGGTGGCATAGCCTGAACCTTTTCCATCTTCTGTGCGCAAGGTCACATTGAAACTGACCCCGGTGGAGGTATTATAGGCAAACAAACCTTTTGAATTCATCATCGCCGCATAGGAGGTATTGTTCTCCAGGAATCCTGCAGCATTAAGTTTATTATCCTTTGAGATCTGCAAACTTGCTGCGACAGCATCTGCGCGTTCTTTCGGACCCATGTTTGCGGTAGACTGTACAAATGTTGGGGATGCGGGATAGGTTTGCGGACCCAGAAATGATACAAATTCCGGATTTTCAGGCGCAAGCATTGCTGTTTCTTCAGCCCTTTGAACTACTTTTTTCAGGGATTCATCATCAAACTCATTGATGGTGGCTACCCCCAGTTTTTTTCCGAAAGCCGAGGATACGACCAGGGTATTCTGGCTGATTCCTCCGCTTGTAGAAACCGAATTGCGGGCATAACGTATATTTCCGGCATCAGAACCATTGAGGTTTACCTCACATTCATCTGCTTTGGAATAGCTGAGCACTTTCTTTAATAAAGCCTGTGCCTCTTCTTTACTTAGTATTGACATGATCTTATCCTCAGATTTTTCTAGCTGTATTAATTACATTAACTCCGTTAAAACGTGTGGTGGCACAACCATGCGATACCGCACTGGTTTGCATGGGTTGTCCCTTTCCATCAAAGAATGAACCGCCAAGTCGATAATCGCTTTCATCGCACATATCACTGCAGGCGTTCCAGAACTCCTGGGTGTTGGCCTGATAAGCAACATCCTTAAGCATTCCGGCAATTTTACCTTCCTTAATTTCGTAATAAAGCTGTCCGCCAAACTGGAAATTATAACGCTGCTGGTCGATGGAGAATGAGCCATCACCAATGATGTAAATCCCTTTTTCGACGTTTTTAATCAGATCATCAATACTTTTCTTCTGTTTACCTGGCATCAGGGATACATTAGGCATACGCTGGAACTGAACACTGCTCCAGTTATCGGCATAGCAACATCCCTGCGATTCATTTAAGCCAACAATATGTGCCTGATCGCGGATCGCCTGGTAATTCACCAGTACACCATCTTTAATGATATCCCATTTTTTGGTGCCTACACCCTCATCGTCATAACCTACAGCGCCCAGAGATCCCGGCTGTGTTTTATCACCCTGGATATTGACCAGTTCACTGCCGTATTTGAAGTTCTTTGATTGCCACTTATCCAAGGTAAGGAAGCTGGTTCCTGCGAAATTTGCTTCGTAACCCAGTACACGATCCAGCTCTGTTGGGTGCCCTGAAGATTCATGGATTGTTAACCAAAGGTGTGAAGGATCCAGAACCAGGTCGTATTTACCGGCTTCAACCGATTTGGCTGTGATTTTTTGTCCCACCTGCTCTGCTGCCGATTTAGCATCTTCCAGCATATCGTAGCGGCCTTTGTACAGGGTGGTAATTCCCTTTATTTTATGCTCCGGACCAGCCTGAAGATATTCATAACCCATTCCCATTGGTGCACTCAAGGCATTTCGGGTTTCGAATTTGCCTGATTTCGCATCAATTTTTGTCAGGAAGAACGTGGGCCAGATCCGGTGCACATCCTGATCGATATAGGAACCATCAGTAGAGGCAAAATATTTTTGTTCGTTTACTAAAAAGAGGATTGAATTAGCATAATTCGCTCCGCCTTTCAATGCGGCATCGTTCACTGAAAGCAAAAGATCTACCTTTTCCTTCATCGGAACTTCAAAGGCATTCTTTTCTATCGGTGCTTTCCAGCTTACTTCTCCATAACCCTTTTGTGGGGCTAGTTGAACAGGTTCTGTCAGTAATCGGGAGTTCTCTTTGGCGATGGCAACAGCAAGTTCTGCTGCTTTGGCAATACTGTCGGTATCCATTTTATCAGTTGCGGCAAAACCCCAGCTGCCATTGGCAATTACCCTGACACCCATACCATAGCTTTCGGTGTTGACAATGTTTTGTACCTTGTCTTCGCGGGTTACTACGAACTGGTTTAAATATCGCCCAATGCGGACATCGGTATAGGTTGCACCGCGTGATTTGGCGGCATTCAGTGCGATATCGGCCATCCGTTTCTTCAATGCCGGATCGATCCGGTCCAATGCAGTATCCAGAGGCACATCCTTGCCCCATACCGGAATTGAGGGCATCATGGCTGCAGAAGCGCCCATGCCCGTCAGGTAAATAAAATCTCTTCTTTTCATCTAATTGGTTAGTTCAGGAATACCGCTTTGAGGGTAAAGACACCGTCAGAGCAATTATCAATTTTCAATTATCAACTCTCAATTAAGTTTAAATTTTCCTCCCCGTATTAATCACATTTACCCCTTTAAACAAAGTTGTAGAACAACCATGCGATACTGCACTCACCTGACTTGGCTGGCCTTTCCCATCGAAAAAGGATCCGCCGGTGCGATAATCTTTCTCATCGCAAATGGCTGAACATGCATTCCAGAATTCCTGGGTATTGGCCTGGTAGGCTACGTCCTTTAATAATCCGCCGATCTTGCCGTCTTTGATCTCAAAGCAAAGTTGTCCGCTGAACTGGAAGTTATATCGCTGTTGATCAATTGAGTAAGAGTTACGTCCGAAAATATAAATTCCTTTCTCCACGTTTTTGATCATATCCGCCGGACTGAGAGCTGCTTTTCCAGGTTTCAGAGAGACATTTGGCATGCGCTGGAATTGTACGCTGCTCCAGCTGTCGGCATAGCAGCAGCCCTGTGATTCGGGCAGGCCTAAAATATGTGCCTGATCGCGGATGGTCTGGTAATTAACAAGTATACCATCCTTAATAATATCCCAGTTCTTGCATTTTACACCCTCATCATCGTAGCCAACAGCCGCTAGTGAACCTTTCTGAGTTTTATCGGCTTCAAAATTGACAATATCGCTTCCAAACTTGAATTTCTTGCTTTCCCATTTATCCAGGGTCAAGAAACTTGTTCCTGCATAATTGGCTTCGTAACCCAAAACACGGTCGAGTTCTGAAGGATGACCTACTGATTCGTGTATGGTCAGGAACAAATTAGTGGGATCGATCACCAGATCATATTTTCCGGCTTCTACAGGTTTGGATCTCAGTTTTTCATCAACATGCCGGGTTGCGGTGGTCACATCCTCCAGCATATTGTAGCGATTTTTGTAGATCGTAAATAATCCGTCAATCTCTTCTTCCTTCTTCGGGATCAGGTATTCATAACCCATACCCATTGGAGAACTAAGTGAATTCCTGGTCTCAAATTTCCCCGATTTCGGATCTATTTTAGTCACTGTGAAGGTTGGCCAGAGCCGGTGCACATCCTGATCGATATAGGAACCTTCAGTGGAAGCAAAGTACTTTTGCTCATTTACAAGGAATAAAGATGAATTGATGTAATTGGCACCACCTTTCATGGCTGCATCATTCACTGCCAACAGAAGTTCAGTTTTCTCTTTGATCGGGATCTCAAATGCATTCTTCTCAATCGGAGTTTTCCAGCTGACTTCGCCATAGCCTCTTTGGGAGGCAAGTTTTACAGGCTCGGTCAGCAGCTTTGAATTCACTTTGGCGATCTGAACTGCCGTTGCTGCAGCACGGGCAATATTATCTTCGGTTAACTGATCAATCGAGGCAAAACCCCAGCTTCCATTTGCAATGACACGGATACCCATACCATAGGATTCGGTATTGCTGATGTTTTCAACCCGGTTTTCGCGGGTGGTCAGAAACTGGTTCAGGTATCTTCCGATCCTGACATCTGCATAAGTTGCTCCTTTTGAACGCGCAGCATTCAATGCCACATCAGCAAGCCGCTTTTTCAGGGCTGTATCAACAGGGATCAATGCTTCTTCCATGGCAATATCCCGGCCAATGACCGGTACCGATTGCAGCATGGATGCACCAAGTCCAATCCCTGATACATATAGAAAATCTCTTCTTCTCATAACGATAATTTTTTAATCATGGGTTAATGCCGTTATAATTTTAGACAGCGTCAGAAAGAGATGAGAAAGTAAAGTCCCTGATTTTCATCGGCGGAACAATCATACTACCATTTCGTTCAGCCTTACCCAGAGCCTCTACATTATTCAGCATAATGATCGGACTCTCATTAAACCTGAAGTTTTTGATCGGGAACATAATTTTTCCATTTTCAATATAGAAAGTACCGTCACGTGTAAGTCCTGTTAAAAGTAATGTTTGAGGATCTACGCTTCGGATATACCAAAAACGGGTTACAAGAATTCCTTTTTCAGTGCTTTTGATCAGCTCTTCCAACGATGCAGAACCACCTTCCATAATGATTCTACCTGCACCCGGAAGTGGCTTTACGCCTTTTTTTTGTGCCCAGAAACGTGAATAGCTCAGGTTTTTGACGACACCTTTTTCTACCCAGCTGGTTCTCTCAACGGGAAGCCCGTCATCATTCCATGTTGCAGAAGGAAGATCCGGGTTAAACGGATCTGAATAAATATTTACCTGCTCATTGAACAGCTGCTCACCCAAACGTGTTCCTCCGCCCTTCTTGCTCATAAAGCTTCTGCCTTCTTCGGCGCCACGGGCGTCAAAACCCCTCACCAGGTTGGAAAGCATGTCACTGGCCGCAAGCGGTTCCAGAATGACAGTATATTTCCCGGGTTCTATTGCCCTTGCACCGGCAGAGCCATTGGCTTTGCCTGCAGCAATTTTAGTCAGTGCCAGTGTATCCAGTTTCCTGACATCATTAAAACTGTTACTGACATAACCCGAACCTGTGCCTGCCTGATTTCTGGTGGTTACAGAAAATGAAACATCTGTATCCTTATTATAGGCAAAGAGCCCTTTGGAATTCATGATCGCACGGAAGCTCGTGGTATTCTCAAGGAAGCCCGCTGCTTCAAGATTTGCTGCTTTTGCTACCTCCAGACTTTTTCTGACAGCCTCAGCCCTGATATCAGGATTGACTGCCGCTGTTGCTGAATTGTAGGTGATCGATTCAGCAAATGTTTTTGGTCCTTCGAGGGAAACGTATTCGGGGTTAGGTGGTGCCAGCTGGGCCAGTTCTTCCGACCTTCTGACTACCTTTTCAAGGGAGGCATCATCAAATTCATTGATGGTTGCTGACCCTGTTTTTTTGCCGAATGTGGAACTGATCGCCAGGTCCATTGAGCTCATATCACCTGCAGTTGAAACCGCATTACGTGCATAGCGGATGTTACCCCCCTCGCTGCCGTCCAGGCTAACTTCACACTCATCTGCTTTCGAAAAGCTTAATGCTTTTTTTAGAATTGCCTGAGCTTCTTCTTTACTTAATATGCCCATATCTTATATTTTTCTTGCTGTGTTTATAACATTTACTCCGTTAAATCGTGTTGTTGAACTGCCGTGAGAAACGGCATTCGACTGGCTTGGCTGTCCCTTGCCATCATTAAATGCACCACCAAGGCGATAATCGCTTTCATCACATACTGCACCGCAGGCATTCCAGAATTCCTGGGTATTCGACTGATAAGCAACATCCTTAAGCATTCCAACGATCTTACCTTCTTTGATCTCGTAGAACATTTGTCCGCCGAACTGAAAATTATAACGCTGCTGATCGATTGAAAAAGATCCGTCGCCGATGATATAAATGCCTTTTTCTACATTTTTGATCATGTCGTCAACACTTAATTTTTCTTTACCGGGCTGCAGGGAAATGTTTGGCATCCGCTGGAACTGAACATCCTGCCAGCTTTGGGCATAGGAGCAGCCTTGTGATTCATTTAATCCGATCATATGTGCCTGATCACGGGTAGCCTGGAAGTTGACCAGGATGCCATCCTTCACAATATCCCATTTTTTGCATGCTACACCCTCGTCATCATAACCTACAGCACCCAAAGAACCTTTCTGAGTCTTATCTGCAACAACATTCACCAGCTTATTTCCGAAGTTGAATTTTTTAGAATTCAGTCTTTCCAGGCTCAGGAAACTGGTCCCGGCATAATTGGCTTCATATCCCAGTACCCTGTCCAGTTCAGTAGGATGACCTACAGATTCATGAATAGTTAACCAGAGGTGGGATGGATCGAGAACCATGTCGTACTTGCCGGGTTCAACCGATTTGGCCTTCATTTTCTCATCCACATTTGCTGTGGCCGCTTTCACATCTTCAAGTATGTCGTAACGGTCTTTGTAACGTGTTACGATTCCTTTGACCTTACTACTTTCTTTAGGTTCAAGATACTCATAACCCATGCCCATCGGGGTACTTAATGAGCGGATAGTATCGAACTTACCGCTGCTGCGGTCGATTTTAGTCACTGTAAAGTTCGGGTAGATCCTGTGGATATCCTGATCGATATAGGAACCGTCTGTAGAGGCAAAATATTTCTGCTCATTTACTGCAAAAATCACCGAATTGACAAAACTGGCACCGCCCTGCATGGCAATGGCATTGGTGTTAAGAAGAAGGTCTACTTTTTCCTTTACCGGAACTTCAAAAGCATTCCGTTCTATCGGAGATTTCCAGCTTACCTCACCATAACCCTTTTGCGGGGCAAGCTTTACCGGTTCTCCCTGAATTTTGGCATTAGCTTTTGCAACTGCCACAGCCCTTTCGGCGAGTTTGGCAATATTTTCCTTTTCGACATTGTTTGATGAGGCAAAGCCCCAGCAGCCATCAGCAATAACGCGGATTCCTACTCCGAACGACTCGGTATTAGCCACGCCCTGCACCCGGTTTTCACGTGTAGCAACGAACTGGTTTAAATATCGGCCAATGCGGATGTCAGCATAACTTGCACCCTTTGAGCGTGCAGCGTTCAGCGCCACATCGGCCAATGCTTTTTTAAGCCCGACATCCATTCCATCCAGTGCCTGCAATGGATCAATGGAATTACCCAAGACAGATAGTCCCGGAAGCATGAATGCACCGGCCCCCATTCCACTCAGGTAGAGAAATTCACTTCTTTTCAATACGTTATCCTCCTGTTAATTGGTTAGTAGAGTTGCCCCGGACCAGATCCGGGATGGTTTTATAAATTGAAGTTAAAACATTTTTGCTTCAAGCCATAAATATGTGCAACAAAGTATAAATAATATGAAAAAATAAATGGACGGGACTGTTTTCTGGTAATATCTTTCTGGAATATTTTGCTCATAGCTTTCCGAAAAAGCCTTTCCTGCCACTTTTGTGGTATTTTTTATTTTTTCTCCTGCCTGCACTAATGCCCAGTCATTTTTATTAAAGACATAAAACCAGCTTTGACTTAAATCTGGAGGATTCCCGATCTCAAGTAAATTCCAGCCACTTTTTTGTGGCCAGAAGGGGGCTGTCCATTGGAATCCCAGAACCGGATCCTGAGCGAATTTTAACAAGTCACCCTCTGAGCTGGCGACAGGAATGGAATCAGAACCGGTTTCAATAATGATTGATGTTTCCTCATTAAGCACCGGTAAAGGATCTTTTAATGCCCAAACTGAATTTAATTCTTTCATCCTCGCAACTTCCCCGATAAGCTTTGACCAGTAGGAAGAGTAGGACTTGAGATCATTCCCAAGTATCCAGGTATAGGTATCATTAATACTGCTGAGCAGGATTTTGCCTCTGCCGTATAATTTGCTGCTTACCATAATGTTAGCTTTATCGTCCCTTACCAGGGCCTGATTCCCTTCTTTTGGAAGTATTCTGAATGAGCCTGAAGAGACTAAGGCCATTTTTTTTGTACTGTAATCATCCCAGTGCAGACTGATGGTTTTTTTATCTGCCCGAGCTAAGGCACTGGTTTCGAAAAATCCTTTGAAAAATTCCTGGCCCTTACTGATGCTGTCAGCGATCATGATGAGTCCCATGCCATTGTTCAGCTGATTCTGTATGGCCTGGTTCTCCGCCCGGCTCAGGGCCGATAATTCATCCGGATCACTGATCAGTACATCGAAATTTTCAAGAACAGAGGGCGTAATGCGATCCAGATTGATCCTTGTACTATTCAAAAATTCGGTACTGAATTTATTTTTGCTGATTGCTGAACGAACAGCAATAGAATATCGATTTTGAAACAGCCAGTTCTTCAGGAATTTATTTTCGAAATCAGGAGATGAGGATAGAATGAGAATATTCAACGGATCCTGAGCTTGTACAAACACAGGTACTTTTTCATTCAGGATACTGTCTTCTGCAGCAATGCCAATCAGAGCATAAACCGCCTTATCCAGGTGCTTTGGAATGGTTTTTAGCTGAAAATTCTCAGACTTGCCGGCGGAAATGCTCACTGAATCCAGATTCGTTCCCAAACCTTTCAGTATGAGTTTTACCGGTTTATCAGCGGTGTTCAGATAACTCCCACTCACCATAAGCTGCTCTCCTGAATGTATAGTCATGTTCCAATGAACAGACTGCACTCCTGAAGGCAGGGGAGAAGGATGGAAAATCAGACTCTTATCCTTTATTACTTCCAATTCCTGATCCTCAAGGCCGTAACCCAGAACGTGAAATTTAGAAAATTGCTGATTTGTAGTCAGAAAACCGGCCAAATCCGGTATCAGTTTCAAAGATTTGACCTTATTAGCTATTTTGGGATCAGTAGTAAATGCAGGTAAGCCCTTGAATCTGTCAAGACTGTCTTTTTGAAATCCGTCTGTGATTAAAATGGCGGTATTTTCTTCTTTTAGCTCTCCTTTTTTTTGATAAGTGATGGGTATTGCGATGAAAATCAGTGCAATAGCTGCAAGACAACTGGCAGTAATCCTGAGGATCAGGTTGGCCTTATTCTTTCGCTGTATTTCTTTCAGGATAAGAAATCCAAGCAGAACAAGTGCTGATATGATGATATAGCTGTTCTCCATATTATGGCCTGCTCCGGTTTAAATTATTGAAATACTCTTTAGAAAGTGCCGATCCCGGTCCGATATTCTTTGCCTGCGGCACTTTCATCTCATCCCTTATCATTTTCTGATAGGCAGCTTCAACACTAAGAATATCTGTTAATTTAGCTTTGCTGCCGGTATTCATGATTCTCCTTAAGGCAGTCAGCGCACTCAGAAATTCTGCCGGTTTTGCAGAGGCCTTTTCGGCCAGTAAAGTGCCTGAATCCTGCAGGACTGTACTTTCCTCAGAGCTCAGTCTGTCGCCATTTTTCAAACGTGCAAGCACTGCTGTAGCTTTTTTCAGAGATCTTTCCCGGTTTTCGCTTTTATCTGATTTTCGCTCATTTAAAGGCCGGATAATTTTGTCGAGTTCGCCGCTTAGTCGTTTTTCTGCCTTAATTTGAGGGGCTTTGAATGCTGTTTTGGCGACATAAACCCTCGATTTTTGCTGCAGATCTTTCAGCAGGCGAAGGGCTTTATATTCAAAGGTCAGCGCCTCTTCAGGCTTATAGGTTCGCAATCGTAATTCAGCCTTCCACATCTCAGCAAGAGTAGCTTTGAGCTGAGCTTTCAGTTCAGGTTCGAAGAAGGTGGCATCCTCAGCGATATCATGTTTATGGGCATAACCGTCCAGCATTTTTTCGGCATTGCCAAAGTCTATGGCCTCATTTTCTGTATGATCATCATGTTCCTCACCAATCTCTTCATCTGTTTCTTCGCCAAGAAATTTGCCATAACGCAGGCGCAAAAGTTTTTGGTCAATGCCCAGGTTATTACTTCGGTTCTTAAACTCTGTTTCATTGGTCTGGTGCTTTTCTTTGATCAGTTTTTCGGTATCTATAATGATCTGTCGCTGGCTTCTGAAATACTCCGGAACCAGATTTACGCCCGAAAGCATACCATCCATGCTCATCAGCTGAACCGTATCCTGAATGGTGATGATGTACACATCTGAACGGCTTTCCTGCTTCCGGTTGTCTTTTACATTGATGAAAAAATACAATTCATCGCCCGGAGCCATTCCCATAGCCTCAAGATTCAGCGTTTTTTTAAACTGATATTGCCGTTCGCTGTCAAATGATGCGGAGAGACTGATTTTTTGATCTTTAAACTGTACACCCTCGCCTTTGCCACGGCTTATGGTTGCCGAAATAAATGCATCTTCAATCCCGTAATCATCATTAATCTGAACATTTAATGCGGTCTTTTTTGGTTCACCGATGTCGATGCTGCTGTATTGTGCCGGACTAATGATCCTGATCACTGCCGGCTGATCCTTTATCGTTTCGAGTTTATAGAAATCTGAAAGTTTCCCCTCCAGTTTCATCTGGTAAAATCCGGAGCTGTCTATTCTTTTATTGAATGCCCATCTTGTCCTTTGCTTGTTCAGGGCACGGAGACTGATGCTTTGCTTATCATTGAAAATGAATTCGGGGGTATTAACCGGCTGGTTAGTCTCAATTTCCCAGCTAATAACAGAACCTTCTTCTACTCTTGCCGAAAATTGTTTTTGTGTTCTTGATGATTTTTTGGTGTATGCCGGCGGACTTATCTTCAGGCTGACCGATTCGATGCCGGGGAGCAGGGTTTCTTTTAGCTCAGGCAGATCTGAGCTTTTCCCTGCTATCTGAGTGATGTCGATTCTGTTAAGCAGGTCAAACTTGTTTAATATCAATGAAATGATCAGGGAAGCGAAAAAGATCAGGGCAGAGATCTTCAGGCGGCGATAGATTGAAGCGGGAGTTTCAACAGTACTTAATTCGGCTTCAATTTTCCTGATTTGAAGTTTTTCAAGTGTGTTGAGGGTATTTTCTGCTTTTAGAAACAGATCCGAACTTTCTTCAAGCTGAGGATAGCTTTGGTTCAGCAGCCGGGTAACTTCATTCAGGCTAAGATTCAAAATTCCTGATCTCAGGATTAATCCGATAGCAAGGGGAATCAAAATTCCCGGAATCCACCAGAAAGAAACCTGCGCAAATTCAGACCAGACAAAGAAGTTCAGGACAGCGATAGATGCGGCAATTAAAATCGAAGAAAGCAGCCATGAGCTGATCCAGAGCGTCCTGACTTTATTGATATATCGTTTTCCCGCCATATTTCCCATCTCAGTTTACGTTTTTTCTGAATGATAGCCAGCGTTCGGCAAGAAACAAAAGCATCAGACTTATCCAGAAGACATGTTTAAGGTCTGATTCAGCATTTTTTAGTACTGATCCTGATTTAATTTGTGCCTTTGCAGGGAGAATCCATGATTCAGTTATAGATCTGCTGTCATAAGAATCAGAAACCGAATTGTGGAGTTCTGGAATTATTAGTGGTACCAGGATTTTTGCAAAATCCTCATTCCAGACCAGTCCGTTCCATTCTGGGTTAAAGCGGGTATAAAAATGGTAAAGCTTTAGCTTATTTACGGTTTCCAGATCCAGTAATGGCTGCCCGAATCCGTCCTCCCAGACAGTGTAATTATTTTTTGAAGGTTCAGCTATGGCTACTCTTTTTCGTAGTTTGATTTCTTCTTTTTGCAATGAGTGTTCAGGCAATTTGATCAGGCTGTTTACTTCCTCTGTTTTACCCTTCTCATAAATAAACAGGGAGGAACCTGCCCTGAGGTTCCTGATCTGAGATTCAGCGGGCTTTTTTTCAGAAAGCCAGAATATTATATTTTGATCACCGTTTATTGCTCCTGAATTGACCGAACTTAATTCGATCTTTTTTTCAGTATATTTTTGGATTGCTCTGATTGCTGCGTTCAGGTATTCTGCATCTTTTTCGAAATGATCAGTATAAACAGCAATCCGGATTGCAGAAGTATCGATGCGCACAGGCTTTTGCTCTGATAAGGAAGCATTTTTAAAGCTAAGACTCGTATTGCCATCCTGAATATCTATGGCAAATTCTGCCTTTCTGTTAGATGGATCAATATTTACAGGAATCTTTTTGATGCCCTTTGGTTCAGATTGGGCAATAACTGCCCTGATGGAGTCATTAGTAAACCAGGCACCTTCTATCCATGTAGCATTGGAATCTTTTGGAATATAAATTTTCCAGTTAAGTTTTGTGACAATTTCAGGGCGCTCACCTTTGAAACGATTAAGCCGGTTTGGTGTGAAAATATATGCCCGGAGCCCGGCAGGGATTTCATGATCCAGCATCCTGAGAAGCGACCAGTAGGAAAGCTGAGTGGCAATATTGTCGTTTATGGTTTCGGAATCCTTGAGTTTATTAATATCCGCTGCTTTAAATCCCGGTTCAAATAAATGAAGATTATAACCTGCCTTGTTCAGCGAGTCTATTTCCTTTTGAAAATGGGAATAGGTTTCTGTGAAATTGTCTTTTTCGATCAAAATCCAGCCCCCCTCCTGATTGGCAGTATTTGAACTGATCCATACAGGTTCTGCCAGTAATATTGAAACAATGATGATCAGAAGGCAACGTAATAATAGTAGAAGCAAGTCAAGCAGGCGCAGGCTGCGGGCATTTTGCCTGGAACTTTCATTGAGCAGACTCACACTGCCAATTTTCAGTGTTTTTCCTTTTTTAACATTCCATAAATGAATCAGCAGCGGAATTATTATTCCGCTTATTCCAAATAGCCATATGGGGTTAAGTATCTGGAACATTTAAGATCTTAGTTTATTACGTTGATTCAAAAAGTCACGCAGGGCCTGATCCAGAGGCTGATCCATACTGATCAGTCTGTAACTGATCTGTCTGTCGAGCATTTCCATTCTTAATTGGGAAAGATGTTTTTCCAGGTTTTCCTGGTAGCCCTTTTTAGAAGTATTTGCGTCAATTTTAAGGGTCTCACCGGTTTCGAGATCCTCAACTGCCGTGTAGCCTTTATAATCCAGATCCATCTCGTTTTTCCCCATCAGATGGAAAACAATGACCTCGTTTTTTAATGCTGAAAGAGTGTCGAGTAAATTGAAGATCTCTCCGTTCTGTTCATAAAGATCGCTGATAAATACCAGCAGTTCCCGTTTTCGGGAACCGGAATAAATGTCTTTATAATTGATCGCTTTGGTGAATTTTCCTCCGGCTTTGATTCCCTCAAGCTGATGGAACATTCTTGAAAGGTGCTGGAAATCCTGGCGGGCGGCCAAAGAAAATAGGCCATCCTCATTGAAAACGTAAAGGCCGATAGCATCTCCCTGTAAATTTGCAAGGTAAGCCAGTGAAGCGGCCAGATAGCGGGCATAGTCGATCTTTTTGACTCCTCGGTCTTCATGGTTCATTGATCCGCTGGCATCAATGAGAAACCTGACCGAAATACTGGTTTCCACCTCCGATTCACGAATATAATAACGGTCAGACCGTCCGTACATTTTCCAGTCCAGCCAGCGAAGGTCATCACCAGGCTGATAGCTTCGGTACTGGCTGAATTCGAGCCCGGGACCTTTAATTGAACTTTTATTAATACCTGTCATAAATCCATCGATAACAGTTTTTGCTGCCAGCGACAAATCTTTAATAGCCATTAAGACTTTCGGGTCTAATAATTTGCTCATAAGATGGGTTTTATAGGGTACCCCGAATCAGAGAATGTTTATCTCTATGAAATTCAGTTTTATACATCAGCCCTGGGCCGTTCTGTTGATTTGATCAGTTCGGCGGTAACCAGGTCAGTACTCACATTTTCAGCTTCGGCTTTAAAATTCACCAGGATACGGTGTCTTAAAACAGGGTAGGCCATGGCATGCAGGTCTTCCATGATCACGGCATAACGCCCTTTTAAAAGTGCTCTGGCTTTGGCCGTCAGGATCAGTGCCTGCCCGGCACGCGGACCGGCGCCCCATCTTACCCATTCTTTTACATAATCTGAAGTCGTCGTATCTGGACGGCTTGTACGAATCAGCTTTCCAACATAGTTTATAAGGTCATCACTAATGCTGACATCCCGCACCAGGGATTGGATTTGCCGGATCTCTTCTCCGGTCAAAACCGGTTCTACTGTTTGTGTTTTTGAACCCGTTGTGCTGCTCAGAATTCCATATTCTTCCTGCTCACTAGGGTAACCGATCTTAACGAAAAGAAGAAAACGGTCTAACTGTGCCTCCGGTAATGGATAGGTACCTGCCTGCTCGATCGGATTTTGGGTTGCCAGAATAAAAAACGGAAGATTCAGGGGATAGGTTTGACCGCCATAGGTTACCTCAAATTCCTGCATGGCTTCAAGCAATGCCGATTGTGTTTTGGGGGGTGTCCGGTTGATCTCGTCGGCAAGAATAATATTTGCAAACAGGGGGCCTTTGTTAAACTTAAAGAAGCGCTTTCCGGTAGCATGGTCTTCTTCCAGAATCTCAGTGCCGATGATATCTGTCGGCATCAGATCAGGTGTGAACTGTATTCTGCGGAATGAAAGGTGAAGGGCCTGCGAAAGTGTTTTGACCATCAATGTTTTTGCAAGGCCGGGAACTCCTTCCAGTAAGCAATGCCCGCCTGCCATTAAAGCAATGATCAGCTCTTCCAAAACCTGGTCCTGCCCGATAATTACTTTTTGTACCTCTTTTTTTAATCCGGGAAGTTTAGCCAGGATTGTTTTAATATTGCTCTCTGAAATTTCCAATTCTGTATGATAATTGCTGGTTAGCGGATTGTAATGATTAGGAAAATTAAAAATAAATTGGCTGAAAGAAGGAGAATTTTTATTGGCCTATCAGCTAATTTACATAAAATCGTCTCTGAAACTCATTTCGGAATAATTATAGCAATAATTTAGTTGAATGTTTAGTTCAAGGTTCACATTTGCAAGAATAAAATATCGTTCAGGTAACTGGGATACTGATCAGCGTATGCCTGCAAATTTGCTGAATTCGCTGGTGGAGTATACTACGATTCCAATTGATCAGGAAGAGAAAATTGTGGATCTTGCTGGCAGTGAGCTGTTTTTATATCCGTTTACTTATCTCAGCGGACATAAGCTGGTTCAATTTAATCAGCAGGAGAGGACCAATTTTAAGAAATATGTGGAGAATGGGGGCTTCGTTTTTGTGGATGATTGTAATCATGATATAGACGGCCTTTTTGCAAAATCATTTGAAGCGCAAATGAGTTCCTTATTCGGGCCTGCGGCTTTGAAGAAAATACCCAATAGTCATGAGATCTACCGGTCCTTTTTCAAATTTGAAAAGGGGCCTCCAACTACTTCCTTTGAGTTGAACGGTTGGGGTGATGATCTGGTGCATGATTATTTAAAAGCAATTGAAATAAACGGCCGGATCGGGGTGCTGTACAGCAATAAGGATTACGGCTGCGAATGGGACTATGATTTCCGGAATAAACGCTTCTATGCAGAGGATAATACGAAGTTTGGTGTGAATATTATTATGTATGCGATGGGGGTATAATTAGCAAATTAGCAAATGAGATAATTAGCAAATTAGCAACCTGATAGCTATAGGGTGGGGATCGTTGTTAGGGAGGGGGATGAGGAGATTCCAGCTTTCGCTGACAAATAGGGAGGGAAGTATATGTAGGTTCCAGCTTTCGCTCAATGTCATTAAGTTAAGGATTTAAGTTACTGTTTATCAGCTATTTAGGTTGATATTGCAAATTATTTT